>NZ_KB889965.1:3617763-4914499 GCF_000372865.1 Methylosarcina fibrata AML-C10
AACCCCTGAAGGAACAGACAANCGAGCGGGAACCCTATCTACTCGCTTCCGATGCTACGGTTCAAGGCATCATCAAGGGCTTCCTGACCGGCTGGCCGAGCCAGGGCATCTTCACCGCCGAGGGCGCCACGATGTTATGCGGCTGGGGCATGGCCGCCGAGCAGAGAGCCAACACATCGGCGAATCTGAACAAGCTATGGGATGGGGAAGCGGTGTCGGTTCAGCGCGGCATGAGCGGGCGAATTCAGCTTTATAACCGCCGTTTTTGCGCTCACTGGATGATCCAACCGGATGTCGCACAAGAAGCGTTAACTGACCCGGCTTTATCCAGTATCGGACTCTGGCCGAGGTTCATGGTGAGCTGGCCGGAGCCCTTGCCGCCAAGGAGATACCGCCGTTACGAATTCTGGAATGACCCCTACGTTAAAGCGTTCTGGGACCGGTGCAAGGCCATGCTTCGAGCACAAGTCATTACCGACGACGGCGAATGTGGCGAGTTCCGCACGATCCGCCTGAGCGATGAGGCGCGACAGCTCTTAGTCGAAACGTTCGAGCGGATGGAACAGGCCCGTGACCCGGCAAACCCACTGCATTGCATCAAGCCATTTGCGGTCCGACTGTGTGAGCTGGCTTGCCGGAATGCCGGCGTCCTGGCCGCCTATGCGGATGAGAACATCATCAGCGCCGAACGGATGAAAAACGGAATCGCGCTGGCCGGGTATTCGCTCGACACCTGGCGCGGCATCTTCGGGCAGCGGGAGGATTTGACTCATGATCGATGGGCGCGGGAACTCTATGCCTGGCTGCTAAAGCGGCCGAATCGACGCGCCAGCGAGACCGACATTCTGAAAACGGCGACGCCCAAGCACTTACGGAACAAGCACAAGCGAGATACCGCCTTATCGATCTTGCGTGAGTGCAGCCTGATTCAGAAAGCCGTCGATGTGGTGAACGGAGAAGTCCGAATTGCTTCCGCCGAATGGGAGGTAATGCCCAATGCTTGACGGCATCCTTGATGACATTCTGGGCGATTCGCCCAAACGGGGCGAAATTCGCCCCGATTCGCCCTTTTTTCGCCCGGCTCAAACCCGCGTCAATACTGGGCTTTCGCCCGATTCGCCTAATTCGCCTAATTCGCCTACCACCCATGACAAAACCGCCATCCTGGCCTGGCTTCATTTCATTGGCGAAACCGATCAAGCCATGATTGACGACGTGCTCGACTATTGCGCCGGCAACCCGGATGCCCTGGCCTATTACCTGGAGCGGGCCGAAGAAGTACCATTGCCGGACGACCGACATCATTGTCGTGAATGCCGGAACCTGAACAGCCGGGGCTACTGCATCCGGCAGCGGTTCCGGCCGGTGGACGACCTACCGCGGCGCTGTGAAGACTTCAATGATTCAAGGATTCAACAATGACGCATTTTGAAAAGCATACACTCCCACAATATGACGTTCGCCTTTCCCGCGGGCCGAACCATCTGCAAGTCCTGAAAATCTGCTATGTATGCCGGAAAGGATTCTGCAAACGCAAAGGCCGGGCGAAAGCCTTGGAAGTCGCCAACGCGCCGGGGCGATGGGTTTGCATCCAATGTGCGAAGAAACACCCCGGGCAAATTATAAACCCTGAGTTTATAATACCCACCGTAAAGCCGCTTAGGAGGGCGTAAAAATGGCGAATCAATATCCCGTAGAGATTGACGGTGTAACCGGCGAAGTCGAGCCTATACCCCATCAGAAAGGCCAGCGTTACCGATGCAAGCTGGGAGATATTGATCGTGGCATTGTGAACGCTGGAACTCAGTACAAGCAAGGGCTGGCGGCTCATCGTGAGCAACAGGACAGACTTTAGGAGATATAAAAGCGTTACAAACCGTGCTCTGACGGTTATTTGTTGAGACAGGAATTGTCACAACTGATCTTAGATAAGACAAGGATTGAGTCAGAAATTGTCACACTGGGAGATATTGAGTGTGACATCGTGAGCGCTGGAGTTCAATACAAGCAAGAGCTGGCGGCTCAGCGCCAAACGTAGCAAAGCCCATGTATACGGCAACATTACAGCAACATTCGAGAAAATAGAGTGAGTACGCAGGAACAACGCAAACGCCTTAAAGCCTATTACAAAAGAAGCTCTGCCGCATTCGAGGAATGGCGGGAACGAGGTTATCAATATCCCCCGCCGAAGAGTGAGCCATTGCCGCCCGATTTAGTCGGCTTGCAATGTGGCGCAAAAACCAGAGCCGGGACACCTTGCAAACTCAAAGCCATTTACGCCAATGGCCGGTGCAAATGGCATGGCGGCGAAAGTACGGGCCCCAAGACCCCGGAAGGTAAACGGCGCTCAGCAATGAATGGATTCTGTCCCAAGAAAAAGCGAAGCCATACAGACTGATAAAATACGAATTTCAAATGAAAAAATCAAGGCCGGGGCAACCCGGCTTTTTTGTGCCTGGCGGTTTTATCGGCATTGCAGTGATGTGTTACTTTCAGGAAACAATACCCATATCAAGAATCATGCCGTCCTGTAATGCACGAATGGCGCGGATTTCAGAGAGTTGGCATGGAATCATGCTAGGGAATTGATTGTGTTCCGAATAGGAAACAATCGACCGGGCCACTGCACGAGGGAATGCCGGAAACGGTAGGTTTTTCGGGAGCGGGATCGATGGCGGCAATTTGGGCGGGGAAATCCAAATTTTTTAAAAATGCGTAGCACCGGCGTAGCACCGGAAACCGTGAAAGAAAAAGAGATTAACAGCGGTCGTGTAAGTCTTTGAAAATAAGAGGAAATTTGGTGGGGGGTCAGGGACTCGAACCCTGGACCTATGGATTAAGAGTCCACTGCTCTACCAACTGAGCTAACCCCCCCGTTATGAAAATCGATTAAGAGCTCGATTAAAATAATAAGATCAAATTTTATAGGATTTTAAAGGTAAAGCCAACCCTAATGGCATAAAATGAACGAAAGCAGAAAAAACACTTGCCGATCTTGGGCAGAACCAGGAGCTGTGTATAAAGATATCGAATAAAAAATCCGAACTCGGTCCGATCCTATCAAAAGTAAGTTTAAATGCGAATTAAGAGCATGGCGCCCGTACATAGGGAGCCTTAAACTGTTGAGAAAGATGCGGCTCCCCTCATGAGCAGATTCCCTATGCATTGACAGGATCATCTCGACATTAGCAAATACTATCAACAAAACCTCTGGACGCATTGCCAACGGACGAACGCTTACGCCGATCTGAGTTTTAGCGACGAAGAAGCCAATACAGGGAACGGCAACCGAGCGCCGTGAGCGGCCAGTTTGCAGTCCGAACCAGGGTCAGCGAAATAGACTCCGTCAGCCTTTGAGCGAATTTTTATGTGACGCGGCAAGAGTCAAGCCCTGTTGACCTCAGCCTCAATCCGAAATTCCTGACCAATACAACAGGCCGCCTCGAAGTTGCGGATCTCGAGCAGCGCTTCACTCAGGCTCATTTCATCGGCTTCAAGGAGCTTCTCTACCAGATGCTCGGTCAGCGGCTTCAGTCGGGCCAGCACGGCCTTGGTTTCGCCGTACAGACGTTCGCTCTGCGCTTCCATGATGCTCCGCGTTTCCTCGTCCACTTCAGGGCTTTCGCGGGACAGCGCACCGAAGTTAAGGCGGGTCTTGCGGTACATGCCCATCTCGCCGACGGCGTGGTGCAGCAGTTTCGTCACGCGGGTGATGTCGTTGTGCGCGCCGTTGGTCGTGCCTTCCTCGCCAAAGAACAGTTCCTCGTTGGCCATTCCGCCCAGCAGCACGCGCACGTCGTGTTCGATGTCGCCCTTGGTCTTGAGCAGGTTGATTCCCTGCTTGTGAAAGACAAAGCCCAAGGCGTTGGTGCGCGGGTTGGCCTTGAGCGAAATCTTGATGGTCTTCATGTCGTCCAAGATCTGCTCCCAGTTGTCGTGGGTCAGTTGGCGTTCGTGCGTGAGATCCACCAGGAAGTGGCCCCATTCGTGCACGGCGATGATGCGGCGGTCGCGCTCGCGTTCCTTCGTGGCGTTGGTGTTGACGTTGCCCACCAGCACGCGCTCGGCGGCCTGCATCAGGGTATCGGCGCCGATCATCCCGCCCGTCTGCACGGCCGTGATGCCCGCCTGGTTGACGATGGTTTCCAGGTCGGCCGGGCTGCGGCCTTCGGTCACCTCCACCAGATGGCGCAGGTCCAGGCCGGGCAGCACTTTGTCGGCTCGCTGGCTCAGATAGTGACCGAAGATAGCCAGCCGCTCTGTCCGGTTGGGCATGCGGAAATCCACCTTCATTTGGAAGCGGCGCAGCATGGCCTCGTCCATCTCCATGGTTTCGCTGTTGAAGTTGCTGGCCACGATCCAGATGATCTCGGCTTCGTTCTGGCTGCGCACCCCATCCAGCACGGACAGCAACGTGTTGGCGGTGTCGTCGTCAAATTTGCGGCGGCCGCCGCGCTTCATGAACAGATCCTGTGCCTCGTCCAGGAAGACGATGCAGCGCTTGCGCCGCTTGGCCATGGCCACGATGCGGCTGAGCGTGTTCGAACCGCCGGCTACGAAGCCCGTTTCCAGGTTGGCGGCGGAATGGAACAGGATGGGCAGCCGCAGTTCCTTGGCCAGGTAGCTGGCCAGTTTGGTCTTGCCGGTACCCGCCGGGCCGCTGAACATCACGTTGAAGGGCTTGAATATGCCGTACTCGGCGTATTCCGTGCGGCGCTCATAGTGATCCTTGATCTGCGCCACCTCGGCCTTGACGTCGTCCATGCCCACCAGGTCGTCGATGGAGCCGTGCACTTGTGACGGCTCGATGAACGTGAGCGACTTGTGCTGGCTCTTGAACTGGAAGTACAGGAAGCCCAGCACGCCGAGCGTCAGCGCGCCCGATATCACGCCGCTGACGCCGGCCTTCCAGTTGTCTTTCTCGATCTGCGGGCGGGCACTGGCAAAGCGCTGGTCCAGAAGTTCGAACAATTCAAGGCTGCCGGGACTGAGCTCTCCGCGCGGGATGAAGGCAAGCTTGCTGCCCCACGACGCAGTGACGGCCTTGTCGGCGAAGATCTTGGCCTCCATGTCGCTTGGGTAATACGCATGCAGTTTGCCCTGCGATTCGACCAGGATGATGCGCTCCGATACATCCCACAGCAACGGTTCGAAGACCACGGTGATGCGCTCGACCGGGTTCGTTTCCAGGAAGCTCAATACCGAACCGGTACCGAACACCACAGGCTGCTTGCCGTCGATTGCCCCTGCCTCCCCGCGTGCCGACATGGTCTTGATCTGCTCCGCCATGGCGGCCTGCTTCTGCATGAGCATGAACGAATAGATGCTGGTGGCCGGGATCAGTAGGGCAACGGCCAATACCGTCAGCTTGACGGCCATTGATTGAATCACAAACCAGTCCTGTAGACGGCCGGCAGCCTTCTTGACGGCGAGCTTAAAACGCCTTGTGGCCGGAGCCGCATCGCTGGGTTTCAACAAATTAGACATGAAAGTTTCTCAACGCGATCGCTGATCATGTTCCGGAGGGAGCATGATCATACTGAACAAAAACCCAATTAGACCTTGATTTAAGTTCGAGGTTCCGTTTGCTTGATGTGAGCCCGGAAAAGCCGGACCCTAAAAAGAAGAAGAAACGTTGGCGGGCGGTAAACAGGATTGCTTCACGATCAGTGCAAACAGGGAGCGTGGCATCACGGGAAATCTTCGTACTGCTCCTATTGCGGATCTTCTTAAATTCTCTTTCGGGAAGTTTTTGAGGCGGCAATTATTCTGACAGAGGGGACTCTTGAGTGCTTCCCATGCTGCGTCTGCTGAGGGAGGCCAGCAGGTGTTACAACCAAAAGTATTAGATGTTGTGTTCATGGTCATTTTCTCTTGTCACTCAACACAAAGGTAAGGGGCGCGTAGCGAAGCGTCCCATTGAACGACGTGTTAGATGACATGTTCCTTTGCCATTGGAATCTCGATTTCATATCCACTTTCCGAGATAGTTGAGCCACATGGCCTAAAGCCCTGCCGCGCATAGAAATCACGGGCGGTGATTGTGCTTAACGTCGTGAGTCTTTGAATTCCCCATTCAAGGGCTTGCATCTCCAACGCCTCCAAAATGCTTCGCCCAACGCCCCGACCCAAGTATTCGGGAATGACGTAACAGAGAAGAACCTCGCCAGCTCGGCTTAGGCTCCCAACCCCAGCCACTATGTCTGAATTGCAAGCACGAGCAATTATGAAATATGCCGCAGGATTTTCAATCCAAATAGCTACGTTCTCCGGAGTCTTATTCTTCAGCCAATTCTCGACGAAGCCCTCAATATGAGAGTAATCGGAACCACAAACTTCCGCTATTGATCGTCTCAAAGCTACGCATACAGCTGGCGCATCTGCCAATTTTGCCCTTACCACTTCGATCATTACTGTGCTCTGCATAAGTGACATCTAACGATTAGCTCAGCAGCGTAGCATTAGCGGAGTCTTCTGGAGCGCTTTGTTGGGCATTTTGAATATCCCAGATAATGGTATCTGAACTGAAATCTTGTTCATGTGGCCATGCAATGCCATGACGTATAGGACGCACCAGGCGAAAATATGATTCATTAGCAAGCTCTTTAAATGCACTCCCTCCTAAGTAAGGCTTGACATCAAAGATGCCGGAAATACCGCTAGTTGTCTGAATCTCAATTCGATAATTATCGAGGGGAATAGCTTTTACAATCTTGTCCACGGAAAACTCCTATCGCAATGGGTCTATTTTGAAGACGGGTTCGCCAGCAACGGCCAGCTTCCAATCTGCCATTAAATCTTCTCGGTGTATTTCTATCCAAGCTTGTACCAATTTCATTTTTGCTGACGGCAAGCTGCCTCCGAGAACAGAACCATCCTCAATGGCTATGGTAGCTTCGTATTCCCCATGCTCAGCATGAATATGGGGAACGCTATGTTTCTTATTGTCATAGAAATACATCAAGATTAGGATTCCGTAGAACATCGAAATTGTAGGCATACTAAACTCTTTCATTTGTTTGTCCAACGTTAAGTTGAGGGGCGGGCGGCTTTTTGCGCGTCCCTCTCTAGTGCTATAGCACACCACGCTCTATCTCTTGCAGATAAATGAAGTCTGGCGCTTTTACACCAGCCTTTTTCCGGATTTCTACCAGTTCAGGAGACTCGAAGAAACGTCTGGCATTGTCCAGCGAGGACCATTCCGAGAAATGGACGATATTATTTGCATCATTGTCGTAGCGCAGCAATTGGTAACTGATTTCCCCTGCACGTTTTCTAATGTCCGCTGCTTGGTCAAAAATTGCCTTCCATGCCGGATAAGCTTCGACCTCATGAATGATTAAAACATGTTGCATGCGAGTGCCTTTGTGAATAGCCCTAACAAGTAATTATATTTTCTGCATATCTTCCCGTACCGGATGATATACGGTTTTCTATCTTGATGATAGTCAGGCGTGTACAACCAATCGGCCGGTCAAATTTTTGTTGTAAGGGACAGATAGGGGGCGAACTCAGCCTGCCGATGTTGGATTCCAAAGAGACTGATGTAGAATGCGGTCAGACCCAATCCCATTTTACTCATTGTCCGTTTTTTCCGGGAAGGGATGGCCTAGCAATCGAAGTAAGGAGCGGGCAAAGGCTGAGCTCTGCTCGCGCTCTTTTAGGATAGGGCTGGAACTCATTTTCTCGCCCAAGACCTGCCGGGGTTTTAAAGACCTGGCAGGTCTTTGTTGGCCATGCGGAAAATGTTTTTGACCGCATTCTTAGCCGATATTTTGTCAGTCTCCGCGGATCTGAAATGAAGGGCGTTTGAATGGGTTTGGGCTGGCCCGATCGCTAAAACTTTTCCATAAATAAGGATGCCCATGAACAAGACCATCCAGTGGCCCAAGAAGAGGCGCGAACTCCACAACCATCACTTCGATTCCACCGTTTGGAACGATTTCGAGTTCCGCAACGACGACGTCGTCATTGCCACCTACGGCAAATCCGGAACGACCTGGATGCAGCAGATCGTCGGCCAATTGATCTTCGGCGGTCGTCCCGAACTTCAGGTGGCCGAGTTGTCTCCGTGGCTCGATCTCAGGGTGCCCCCGAAAGCGGAGAAACTGGCCGCCGTTGCGGCGCAAAGCCACCGGCGCTTTCTGAAGACGCATTTGCCGGTCGATGCGCTGGTGTTTTCACCCAAGGCCAAATACATCTACATCGGACGCGACGGGCGCGACGTGGTCTGGAGCCTGTACAACCATCATGCGAACGCCAACCAAGCCTGGTTCGATGCGCTGAACGAAACGCCCGGCCGGGTGGGGCCTCCGATCGAGCCGGCCGATCCCGACATCCTGCGTTATTGGCGCGGCTGGCTCGACCGGGACGGTCATCCTTTCTGGCCGTTCTGGCATCATATCCGCAGTTGGTGGGAAATCCGGCAGCTTCCGAACGTGCTGCTGGTGCATTTTGCCGACCTGAAGCGGGACGGGCCGGTGCAGATGCGCCGGATCGCCGACTTTCTGGACATCACAGTCGACGAATTGAAATGGCCGGCCATCGTCGACTACTGTTCGTTCGACTGGATGAAACGGCATGCGCCGCAATGCGCGCCTTTGGGCGGTGTATTCTGGGACGGCGGCGCGGAGGTTTTCATCAACAAAGGCACCAACGGCCGCTGGCGGGAGGTGCTGGGCGAAGACGACACGCGCGCCTACGAAGCACGGGCCGTCGCCGAGCTGGGCGAGGACTGTGCGCGCTGGCTGGCTTCGGGCGGCGAAGTTCGCTGAAGCTCGCTGAAGCTCGCCGGTTCGGACACGGTAACCACTCCCTTAGGACCGACCGATTCCGGGCAAAGCGATTCATTCTTTCGGCACGAGCCGGCGCTTGCCGGGGAACTCGTGCAGCATGTCGATCGGCAGCGGGAACACGATCGTCGATGACCGCTCCCCGGCGATTTCAGTCAAGGTCTGCAAATAGCGAAGCTGAATCGCCTGCGGTTGGCGGGCCAGAATTTCGGCCGCCTGCGATAGTTTTTCCGAAGCCTGCATCTCGCCTTCGGCGTGGATGATCTTGGCGCGGCGGGTCCGTTCCGCTTCCGCCTGTTTGGCGATCGCTCGGATCATGCTCTCGTCCAGATCGACGTGTTTGATTTCGACGTTGGCGACCTTGATCCCCCAGGCGTCGGTCTGCTGATCGAGTATCGTCTGTATGTCGATGTTCAGCTTGTCGCGCTCCGCCAGCATTTCGTCCAGTTCGTGCTGGCCGAGCACCGAGCGCAGCGTCGTTTGCGCCAGTTGGCTGGTGGCTTCGAAAAAATTTTTCACCTGGATGATGGCCTTGTCCGGATCGATGACCCGGAAGTAAACGACCGCGTTGACCTTGACCGAAACATTGTCGCGCGAAATGACGTCCTGAGGCGGCACGTCCATTACGATGGTGCGCAGATCGACCCTTTCCATCTGCTGGATCAGAGGGATGACCAGGATCAGGCCCGGACCTTTGATTTTGTAATAACGCCCGAGCATGAAGATCACGCCGCGCTCGTATTCGAGCAGGATTCTGAAGGCGCTGGCCAATAATAAAAACACGAGCGCGCCGAAGACGATACCGAAATATTCAAACATGGCTTTTCTCCTTATCCGCAAAGGCGGTCACCCGCAGCGTCAGGCCATCCCTGCCGACGACCCGGATGCGTTGATTCTTGTGCAGGGTTTCGGCCGCGTGCGCCTGCCAGATTTCGCTATGCACGCGGACCAGACCGGTGCCGGTGAAATCTTCGATCACGGTTCCGCTCTGGCCGAGCAGTTCTTCCGCACCGGTAACGACCTTGTGCCGCCGCGACCGGATCGCCATGCCCAGGATCACCATGAAAAAGACCGCACTGCTCAATGCGACCGCGCCGATCAGGGCCGGATGGATGCCGAAGCCCGGCGCGTCGGTATCGATCAGGATGATCGAGCCGATAATGAACGCGGTCAGTCCGCCGAAGCCGAGGATACCGAAGCCGGGCGCGAACGCTTCGGCGATCATCAAGGCCACTCCCAGCAGAATCAGCGCCATGCCGGCGTAATTGACCGGCAGGATCTGAAAACCGTATAAAGCCAGGAGCAGACAAATGCCTCCGATGGTTCCGGGAATGACGGTGCCGGGGTTGGAAAATTCGAAAATCAGGCCGTAAATGCCGGCGAGCATCAGGATGTAGGCGATGTTGGGATTCGTGATGACCGCCAGCAATTCGCTGCGCCAGTCCGGCCGGATCGGTTTGAGCAGGGCGTTTTTCGTATTCAGCATCGTCTCCCGCCCCGGCAGGCGGATTTTTCGCTGGTCGAGCTGCCGCAGCAGATCGGCCGTGTCGGCCGCCACGATATCGATGACGTTTTTCTTTAAGGCTTGTTCGGCGCTGAGGCTGACGGCCTCGCGGACCGCCTGTTCCGCCCAGTCGGCGTTTCTGCCGCGCATCTCGGCCAGGCTTCGGATATAGGCCACGGCGTCGTTGACCGCTTTTTGCGCCATCGCATTTTTCGGAGCCGGGGCTTCGTTGGAAGGAGCGGATGGATCCGGCTTCTTGCCGGGTTTTCTCTCCGGTTCGTCGGAACCGATGATCTGCACCGGCGTTGCGGCGCCCAGATTGGTGCCGGGCGTCATCGCGGCAATATGGCTGGCATAGAGGATGTAGGTGCCGGCGCTGGCCGCTCTGGCGCCTCCCGGGGTCACGTAAGCGATCACCGGAATCGGCGATGCGATGATTTTCTTGATAATCCGGCGCATCGACGTGTCCAGTCCGCCCGGCGTATCCAGGGTGATCAGAATGGCGTCGGCGCCGGATTCGACGGCTTTTTCCATGCTTCGCTCCAGGTAATCGCTGGTGGCGGGACCGATCGCGTCCTGGATCGCAAGCTGAACGATCACCGCCGGCGGCCGAGAAACCGCTCCGGCGTCCTCCGTCCGCGCGTGGCTCTGAACAACTGGCAGGAGTGCAAGCGAGAGAAGAACCGGCCAGCGTAAACGGATTGTCGTGAGCATAGTTTCAGGCCCTGGGCGCACCGGGACAAAGCCGAACTTTACGACTGCCCCGCGGGTCATTGAAAGAGGGTAATAGAATGACTCATTTTCCGCCGCCAGAGTTCCAAGTTCCGCTTGGCCGTGCCGGAAAGGCGGCCAGTGACCGAAAGCAAAGACATAGGTGACGCATGAAAAAAATTTCTGATGCAACCGGTTCTTTTTTCGCTGCCTTGACGGCCCCGCTGCTGCGTTTTCCCAAAACTTACGTTTTGCTGATGTGCGTGCTTTGTGGGCTGAGTCTTTATTACACCGTCCGCAATCTCGGGATCGATACGGACACGACCAAAATACTGTCCCAGGATCTGCCTTTTTTGCAGGACCGCGCCCGCTTTCTCGAGGCGTTTCCCCAGGACGATGCCTCGATTCTGGTAGTGGTCGACGCTCCGACTCCGGAAAAAGCCGCCCGGGCGCTTGCCTATCTGGCAGCGAAATTCAACGAGGGCAAAGACTATATCGAGTCCGTCCACGTTCCGGGGGAAGGCGAATTCTTCGATCGCCACGCCCTGCTTTATCTCGATCTTGACGACCTGAACGAACTGGCCGGGAAGATGGCCGAGGTGCAGCCGTTCGTCGGCACCCTGATGCGGGACAACAGCCTGAAAAACCTGCTGTCGATCGTGGGGCTGGCCGTCTCCGGAGAAGAGCGCGAGTTGCCGGTGGATCTGAAACCGCTGCTGGACAGGGTTCGGGAGGTCACCGAAACTTTTTTGGACGGAAAAAACCGGCAGTTGTCATGGCAACGCCTGATGTTGGGCGAGCAACCGGACCTGCTTGCCACTCAGCGTTTCATTCTGCTTAAGCCGGTACTGGATTTCAGCGCGTTGGTGCCCTCCGAAAAGGCGCTGCAGGACGTTCGGCGGCGGGTCGAAAAAGCCAAACAGGCGCTGCCCGGCGTCGGGATTCGGCTGACCGGCGAAGTCGTGCTGGAGCACGACGAACTCGTCAACGTCCAGGAGAGCACGAACGCGGCCACGATCGCGTCGATAATCCTGGTCTGTGTGGCTTTGCTGGCGGGGTTCCGCTCGTGGAAGCTGATGCTGGTCACGCTGGCCTCGATGCTGATGGGCTTGTCTCTCGCCCTGGGTTTTGCCACCTGGGCGGTCGGCCATCTCAACCTGATTTCGATCGCCTTTGCGGTGCTTTACATCGGCGTCGGCGACGACTATGCGATACAGCTCAATCTTCGCTACCGGGAGCTGCTGCAGCAACAACTTCCGCAACAAGAGGCGTTGCTCCGGGCGGTGCGCGACATCGGGCCGTCGATCGCTCTGTGCGCGATCACGACGTCCCTGGGATTTTTTTCCTTTATCCCGACCGATTACGTGGGCGTCGCGGAGCTGGGCGTCATTGCCGGCGGCGGCATCCTTATCGCCTTGTTCATTTCGATCACGGTGATACCGGCGCTGCTGAGACTGTTTCCGTTGCGTGCCGGCGAGCAATCGTTCGGTGGGTCCTTTCCGGCCTGGGTTTACGATTTTCCCATGCGTCATGCGCTGTTCATCAAGTGGACCGCGCTCGGCGTAACGCTTGCGGGCATCGGTCTTTTGACCCAGGTCCGGTTCGATTTCAACCCGCTCAATTTGCGCAATCCCGAAAGCGAGTCCGTGGCGACGTTTCGCGAACTGTTGAAGACCAAAACAAGTTCTCCGATGACGCTGTCGATCTTGGCGGACGGCCGGGAGGAAGCGCAAACCGTAGCGCAGCGGCTGGAAAAATTGAAAACGGTGGAAGAGACGGTCACCATTTTCGATTTCATCCCGACGCAGCAGGAGCCCAAGCTGGAGGTGATTCAGGAGCTGGCTCTGGTGATGGGCTTGCGTTTTGGCGAATTTCCGCCGCCGATGCCGGACAGCATTGAAAACCATCGGGCGGCGCTGACCCAATTCATCGATACCGCCAACCGGCATCTGAAAAAGAATCCGGGCAGCGATTTGGCCGAGCCGTTGCAGCGGCTGCAAAAAGTACTGAGCCGTCTTTTGACCTTCATCGAATCGAAACCTCCGGACGATCAGGAAGCCTTGCTCAATCGATTGCAGCGGAATTTGTTGGGCGCCCTGCCTTGGAGCATGAACAAGTTATGGAAAGGATTCGAGGCCGATCGGGTGACGCTGGAGGGGTTGCCGAAAGAGCTGTCCGAACGCTGGCTCAGTAAAGACGGAATCTACCGGATTCAGGCGTTTCCGAGCAAGGATCTCAACGAGCGCGACAACCTGAAGGCGTTCGTGAAGGAAGTCCGCAAGATTGCGCCCCACGCGACCGACCTGCCGGTGATTTATCTGGAATCGGCAGATGCTGTGGTCCGCTCGTTTCTTCAGGCATTGCTGTTCACGCTGGCGGCCATCGTAACGGTCTTGTCGATCGTGACGCGCAGCATAAAAGACACTTTGTTGATTCTGTTGCCGCTCCTGATGACGGCGATACTGACCGGGGCCGCCACGGTCGTGCTCGATACGCCGTTCAATTTCGCCAACATCATTGTGATACCGCTGCTGTTGGGCCTCGGCGTCGACAGCGGCATCTACATCGTCAGCCGCCTTCGGGCTTTGCCCGACCAGCAGCAAAACGTATTGCGGACCAGCACCGCCAGAGGCGTCGTGTTCAGTTGTCTGACCACGGTGGGCAGCCTGGTCAGCATGGCGTTTACTTCGCATCCGGGACTGGCGAGCATGGGGCTGCTGCTGTCCGTGGGCTTGACGCTGGTGATCGTCTGCACGATCGTCGTGCTTCCGGCTTATGCGTATAAAGTACGCGGCTGACGAGGTCTTGTCTGTCCACGTCTGGAGTTTTCCGCCGACGCGTGGGATCAATGATGAAGATGGTATCGAAAGGCCTGGAGAAACTCCGATTCATTCCCTTTCTCTGCGGGAGAGAAGAAGCGATTAATTCAGAATTTCTCCAGGAACTGCCTGCCAGGCGGTTTTCCGCCCTTGATAGGCCAACAAGCGTTTATTTCATCATCGACCGCTTGAATTTTTGATTCAATTTGCTGTTGGTGTCTTCGGACAGTTCAGCCGCCCTATTGGCTGCGGCTTCCGCCGCTTCCGCCTTGGCCGCCGCATCGGCCGCTGCCGTTTGCGCGCTGGCGGCATCGGCCGATGCCTGCTTGACGGAGGTATTCAGACCGTCAACCTGGGATTGTAAATTTTCAACATCCGAAGTCGTCGCGCATGCCGCAACCAGGCTGAAAGCCGATGCAATCGTTGCCAGTTTGATCATTTTTTTCATAGTATTTTCCTTGCTGAAGATGATTAATAAAAACTTTTTAATGTTTGTCGCTGCCGGTTCCTATTCTTACCGACTTGTCTTATCGAATCATTAAGAGCCCTATTCCGGTGATTTCCCTAGGTCAATTTTGACGCTCTTGATACAGCCATTAGGATAGTGGCCGGGCTTAACCAATAAATGTTAACCCTTATCAATAACTCGGTGATGCAATGCTTGAGTTATTCGGTGTATTTTCTTCGTAAAACCTTAATGAGAGCTGAATCCGGTGCTTATCATAAAAGACAACTTGATTTTCTGCTGACGGAAAGGAATAACCGATCAACGCCGATTCGCATAGCCATTCGGGCTATTATTCCAGCGATTTCGTTGAGTTTCAATTTATGCGACTATTGCGGCCTATGCTCCTTCAGCCATTCCTTCAGCGCTTCGTTCATGCGTCTTTGCCAGCCTTTACCGGTGGCTTTGAAAGCCGCCAGCACCTCGGCGTCGAAACGCACCGTGGTGGATATCTTGGTCGGCGCTTTCTGCTTGCCGCGTCCGCGCAGGACGCTTTTCAACTCTTCGGGCAGCCCGGAAAACGGCACGGCTTTTTTAAAGTCATCCCGGGTCAATTCACGGACTTCGCCGTCCGAATCAGTTAAGGGTGATGGGTTTGCCATATCTTTTAGCCTCTCTGTGATTGGCTTTGCGAAAACTGATGACACGGATGCCGCCGGCAATAAACACAAAGCACAGAACGTGCAATCTGCCGTCCAAATAGCCTACGCCGATGCGGCGGACTTCGGCGTAATCGCGCTGGTCGTCTGTCATAAAAACAGCGGTTTCGAAGTCGAAATCGGCCGCCCGTTCAAAACTCAGCCCGCGTTCGCGGATGTTTTTTAAGTTTTTGGCAGGGTCGAATTCGATGATCATCTGCAAATCGTAGTAACAATTTAATGATGGGTCAACTATTAAATTGCTACTGCAATGCGACAGGGCACGTAGGGCGCCAATAGGCGAAGCCGTATTGCGCCGAAAGAAATTCCATTCCATACTCTCCCAATGCCAAGCTATCGGCGCGTATGGTATCCGGGAGGAACTTGCTTTTTTACCGTTAATTTACTGGAGCGAAGAGACAATGATCTTCTCGTTCGCCATATTCATTTGTTACGAGAAACTATTCGTCCGGTCAAACAAAGCCATCCATTCAAAATTCATGGATGGGTTGTCTTGCCGAATCCTATGCATTGTGTCATCGAATTGCCGAAAGACGATGTGGATTTCCCGTTGCGATGGCGATTAATAAAGATGGGATTTTCAAAATCGTTACCTAAGGAGGAATACCGGTCAAGTGTTAGACTGCGGCGAGGCGAACGAGGGTCGATATCGGGAACATTTAATCACCGATGATGCCGATGACCAGGCCCATAGGGATTATGTTCATATAAACCCGGTGAAACACGGTTTGGTTGCCAGGGTAGCCGACTGGCCGTATTCCACCTTTCATCGTTTGGTCGAGGAAAATGTTTATCCGTTGAATTGAGCAGGAGGAACGGAAACGGTATTAGGTTTATAAGGATTAATTCTCATTCGTTGCAATACCCGTTGGTTATTGCGCCCTACGGACCTGATTATTGGAATTGAGTTGTCCGCAGGCGGCTAATACGTCATCGCCTTTGACACCCCTTATCAAAGTCGGGATTTTAAACCCATCCAAAACTTCCTTGAAATTTTCAACCTGATCCAAATCCGGCCGCTTGTAACGTGATCCCGGGAATGAATTAAAAGGAATTAAATTGATATACGCGCTTTTGCCGGCCAGCATCATCCCCAGTTTTTTAGCATCATCCGGAGAGTCGTTAAAATCCTTTATCAAAATATATTCATAAGTAACAAATTGCTTTTTATTTAAAGGTATCTTGTCAATATGGGCCAACACCTCGTCGAGAGGATATTTTTTGTTGATAGGAATCAGTTCATTTCGCTTTTCCTCAAACGGCGAATGAAGAGATAGCGCAAGGTTCACGCCGGGAATTTCCTGACTCCATCTTTTAAGCCCGGGAATATAACCCGCCGTTGAGACAGTAATTTTTTGAACGCCAATTGAAGTTCCGTGTTGAGACAAAAAGATTTCACACGCTTTTTTAACCGCATCAAAATTATGTAAAGGCTCGCCTTGTCCCATAAAAACAATATTTAAAATCCTCTCTTCTCCGGGCCTATGGGTTGCCAGCCAACGCCAAGCCTGTAGAAATTGCCCGACAATTTCACTCGTAGCCAAATTTCTTTTAAGCCCTTGCTCTCCGGTAAAGCAAAAAGAACACTTCATCGCGCAGCCAACCTGGGATGAGAGGCAAATAGAATATTTATTGCTAAACGGAATAAGGACGGTTTCAACCTTGTGATTGTCTTTGAGCTTAAAAAGAAATTTTACCGATCGATCTTTTTGCGACTCATGAACAATCTCGATTTCGGGTAGAGTAAAGTCAAAATTTTTTTCAAAAAAAGCCAATGCGGATTTAGAAATTTTATTATGGCACTGAGTGTTTTCTTTTTTCTTGTAATACCAGTTAAAAAGGACGGTCGCTACCGAGGAGTTTAAGTTATTTTGATTTACGACCGCCTCTAAATCGGAATAATTGAGATCATAAAAAGATTGTTTCAAACGTTTCTCCTGTTGATACCGGCTTTTTGCCGATATCGATTCGTTTTAATAGTAGGGGACTCGAATTTTATTCCAACCCGGCTTAATTTTCATGCAACAATCGTCCTTCGAGCAGTAAGGGCTTGGATAATTACCGCGAATGATACCCTCTGGGACACAAGTAGGCTTTCTTCGGCAGCCCATCCTTATATCTTGATTCAGGTTTTATCTGCTGAGTACGAGTGTTAAAATCGAATGCGTTTCTTGCCGAAGAGATGAACAAGATAATTTTTAGGCTTGAGTTTTTAGGAATTGACCTATGAAAAGAACATTTGCTCAGAGTGTATTATCAACGCAGAAAAGAAGACAAAGTTATTTTTATTGTAGAAATCTTATTGCTGGGGGATGTGGTCTTTTTGCTTATGTAAAGCTTAGCGCATCCCTGGGTATGACTATCGGAGCAATAGTCGGATTTACGGCAATGATTGCCTCTTACTTAACAATAGCTCCCCTCATAGCTTTATTGCTTTGCTTATTTGAGCAAATGCTTTCATAGCAAATAACCAGATAATTGAATTATGACAATAATAATATTCATCATCAGCGCATTCATTTCATTAAAAATCTTAGGGGCAATAGTTAGAAAAGTACAAAGGGACTCACGAAGGAAGTTTTTAGTAAAAAAGTATGAGAATGCTCATATTGCCGAGAAAATTTTAGATGGCTATATCTGGCAAGGGCAAACGTCCGAGCAACTGTTTGATTCACGTGGAGGTCCTAATGACATCGAAAGAAAAGTACTTAAGTCAAAAACCAAGGAAACATGGAAATATCATCAGGTTAGAAAAGGCCAGTTTAGGATCCGAATTTTTTTAGAAAACGACATTGTTGTCGGGTGGGAAGAAAAATAGAACCATATTGCGCCGAAGGAAATTCCATACCATACTCTCCCAATGCCAAACTATCGCGTAAGTTCGACAAGGGATAATTGGCTCATACAAGTAACAAGCCTTGGTTAGCGGAACCGAGAAATGACGATTAGACATTGGAGTAGATATTATGCAGAAGCAATTTACAGCGTTTATTGAGCGCGAAGGGGATGGCTATGTATCGCTTTGCCCGGAGCTCGATATCGCCAGTCAGGGCGATACCATCGAAGAATCCCGCGAGAATCTTCGGGAAGCATTAGAACTGTTTTTCGAAACAGCCTCTCCCGAGGAGATTCAGGCGCGCTTGCATGAGGAAGTCTATGTGACCCGACTGGAGATTGCCGTTGGGTAAGCTCGGTGTTCTCTCCGGGAATCAAGTTTGTGCGATCCTCGCGCGCCATGGGTTTCTTGAGGTGCGGCGACGCGGCAGCCATATCGTGATGCAGAGGCACCTGTCTGATGCAACGGTTACCGTACCGGTTCCAAACCATGCCGAAGTGCGGATTGGCACACTTCAATCCATCATCCGCCAGTCCGGGATACCCAGAAGCGAGTTCGAATCTTGAGCGTTGGCCCACGGCGCTCCAGCTAGTAGCACGGATGGAGCTTTGCGGAATCCGGGGCAATCGGGACTTCGATTATCCCGGATT
This sequence comes from Methylosarcina fibrata AML-C10, assembly GCF_000372865.1. Taxonomy (NCBI): domain Bacteria; kingdom Pseudomonadati; phylum Pseudomonadota; class Gammaproteobacteria; order Methylococcales; family Methylococcaceae; genus Methylosarcina; species Methylosarcina fibrata. The sequence continues at coordinate 3,636,240 of NZ_KB889965.1, forward strand.
CCACTGCGTTTCATTCGGGCTACTTACTGCCGAATAAGACGAGAGAGGTTAAGAACAACCCGCCAGAAACTCACAAAACTTCCAATTGCGCATACGCCAGCATCAGCCATTTGGTGCCGGTGTTCCTGAAATTGATCTGCGCTCTTTCCTGCGCGCCTTCGCCTTCGATTTGCAGCACGACGCCCTCGCCGAATTTGGCGTGGCTGACCCGCTGCCCCAGCCGGTACCGGCTTTCCGCGGCGGGCGTTTTCGGATTTGCCGGCGCGGCCGCGACAGGGCGGCTGAAGGTGCCGCGCATCCGGACTTCCTGAAGGCATTCGGCGGGAATTTCGCGCAGAAAGCGAGAGGGCCTGGGGTAGCTGTCGCGTCCGTACAAGCGCCGGGATTCGGCGTAAGTCAGATACAAGCTGCGCATCGCCCGGGTCATGCCGACGTAGCACAGGCGGCGTTCTTCTTCGAGGCGGCCCGGATCCTCGACCGATTGCAGCGACGGAAACAGGCCTTCTTCCAGGCCGACCATAAACACCAGCTTGAATTCCAGTCCTTTCGCCGAATGCAGCGTCATCAACTGCACGCAGTCGTCGAAATCCTCGCCCTGCATCTCGCCCGCTTCCAGCGCCGCATGCGCCAGAAAGAGCTCCAGCTCGCCCAGGTTTTCTTCGTTGTCGGCGTTGTAATCGAACAGGCGCGCGGCGTTCACCAGCTCTTCCAGGTTTTCGACCTTTTCTTCGCCGTTTTCCGCCTTGTCCTTGCGGTACAGGTCGAGCAGGCCGCTTGTTTCGACGGCCTTCCGGACTTTTTCGTAAAGCTCCAGTCCTTCGGAGTCCTCGCCGAGGCGCTCGATCAACGCCATGAATCCGGCCAGCGCGTTGCCGGCCCGGGCGGAAATCCGTCCTTGCCGGATCATCGTGTCCGCCGCCTGCCACAGCGAAACACTCCGGTCGCGGGCGAGCAGGCGAATCTCGTCCACCGTTTTGGCACCGATGCCCCGGGCCGGCGTATTGACCACGCGCTCGAAGGAAACGTCGTCGTGACGGTTGGCGATCAGCCGGAGATACGCCAGCGCGTTTTTGATCTCCGCCCGGTCGAAGAAGCGCAGGCCGCCGTAGACCCGGTAAGGAATGCCCGAAGCCACCAGCTTTTCCTCGAACTGGCGCGACTGCGCGTTGGAGCGGTACAGGATGGCCGCGTCGCTGCGCAGGCCGCCTTCGTTGATCCAGGCTTTGATCCTTTCGACGACGAAATAGGCTTCGTCCAGTTCGTTGAAGGCGGCATAGACCGAAATCGGCTCGCCTTCGCCGGACTCGGTCCAAAGTTCCTTGCCGAGCCGGCCGTCGTTGTGGGCAATGACCTCGTTGGCGGCTTTCAGAATGTTGCCGGTCGAACGGTAATTCTGTTCCAGTTTGATCAGTTGATGCGTCGGATAATGTTTCTGGAAGCTGTAAATGTTTTCGATCTTGGCGCCGCGCCAGCCGTAAATGGACTGATCGTCGTCGCCGACGACGAACAGATTGTCCAGTCCTTCGGTCAACAAGCGGAGCCAGGCATACTGGATGGTGTTGGTGTCCTGAAACTCGTCGACGTGCACGTGCCGGAACCGCTGCCGGTAAAACGCCAGCACCTCGGGATTGTCGCGCAACAGCTCGTGCGCCCTGAGCAGCAGTTCGGCGAAATCGACCAGGCCGGAACGCTCGCAGAGCTCTTCGTAGGCCCGGTAAATCGCAATCATCTGGCGGGCAAAGAGATCGCCTGTGTCCGGCAGGTGCCGGGCCCGGACGCCTTCGTCCTTTTGCGCGTTGATGTACCATTGCACCTGTTTCGGCGGCCACCGGGCCTCGTCCAGGTTCATGCCGCTCAACAGGCGTTTGATGACTCTGAGCTGGTCGGCCGAATCCATGACCTGAAAGGTGGGCGGCAATCTCGCCTGTTCGGCATGACGCCTGAGCAGGCGATGGGCGAGGCCGTGAAACGTGCCGATCCACATGGCGTTAGCCGGGATCTTCAGCAGTTCTTCGATTCGGCTGCGCATTTCCCGCGCCGCCTTGTTGGTGAAGGTCACTGCCAGGATGCTGTGCGGGGACAGCCCTTCCACCCGGATCTGCCAGGCGATGCGGTGAACCAGGACGCGGGTCTTGCCGCTGCCGGCCCCGGCCAGAACCAGAAGCGGCTGCGAAGGCGCGGTGACGGCCTGGCGCTGCTCCGCGTTGAGAGGTTCGATAATCGAGGTAATGTCCATTATTTTATCGCTTGCAGATTTCGTGCATCTGTGTATATTTGCTCAGTTTGGGTAACGGCAAATTGAAATGAGGTTTTGCCGAATAATAATCAATGCACATAGAGGAATGAAGATGAAGTTCGATTATAAACGTATGTTCAAGTATGAAAACAATGTCGGGGGCAAGGAAAAGCAATACCGTATCTACGGCGGCTCGGCCATGGTGGTCATTTCCGTTTTCACCGCTTCGATTTTCTTTTTGCTGGTGGGTTCCATCCTGATCGCCACCGGATTTTTCGGCTTCTGCCCGATCAATGCGGGTCTTTGCCGAAGCACCGGCGATGTGCCCGGCGGCGAGGCGCCGTCGGCTTGATCGGGCAAGGCTCGGGGCAGGGGTTGTTGCCGCCTTGAGCCTTCGTCTTTCGCCGGTCAGTCCTCCTTTCGAAACTCTCCTTCCAGGACGTCTTTTTCGGCAGGCCACGGCTTTGGCATGGGGCCGTCCATTCGAGTAACGACATTCTCAATGATATAGCGGGCTATTTTTTTGCGCAATTGAGGAACCAGGCAGGCAAAGCCGAGCAGGTCGGTAATGAATCCCGGCGTCAGCAAGAGCGCGCCTCCGGCCAGAATGATTGGGCCTTCGATCATTTCATAAGCGGGCACGATGCCTTGAGCGAGGCTCGCCTGGAAGCGCTGAAAGGTCGCAAGGCCCTGCTGCTTCAATAGCCAGGCGCCGAGCGCGGCGGTAAAAACCACCAGGAAAACGGTCGGCGCTGCGCCGATGACGCCGCCGACCGCAATCAGCAAGTAGATTTCCAGAAAAGGGACAATCAGGACCAGAAGAAACAACCATTGAAAAATTTTCATCGAACCACTCTGTTTCAAAATACTGTCCACACAATATAAAGGCAATTTGGGTCAAATTCTAGGATAATATCGCTCCGGGAATTCCATACCTCTTAAATATGTCAAAAGCTGTTCAAATTATTCTGTGCACCTGTCCCGATCAAGAAACGGCCGAAAACATCGCGCGTCTGCTGATTGAAAGGAATCTGGCCGCGTGCGTGAACATTTTGCCCGGACTGACTTCTTATTACCGATGGCAGGGGCAGATCGAATCGGCGCAAGAGCTTCTGCTGTTGATAAAATCGAGTGGCGCCCGCTATTCGGCGGTGGAAGCGGCCATTCTCGAGAATCACCCTTACGAGCTGCCGGAAATCGTCGCCGTTCCCGTCGAGCAAGGTTTACCCGATTATCTGCATTGGATTGATTCATGTTTATCCGCAAACTGATTTTATTCTGTTTACTCCAACTTGTCGCTCATCCGCTCCTCGCTCAGACTCAGGACGAACTGCTGCCGCCCGAACAGGCTTTCAAGCTGACGGCGAAAGCGCTGCCTGGGAATCGGCTCGAATTCGACTGGAAAGTGGCCGAAGGCTATTCCCTCTACCGCAACAACATGCATTTCGAGTCGAAAACCGACGGCATCCAATTGGCCTCACCGGTTTTTCCCGCCGGTAAAATCAAGCACGACGACATTCTGGGCGATATCGTCCATTATCGGGATCAATTGACCGTTCCGGTCGGGTTTACCGGCGGCAACGGCGTTTCGTCCATGCAGGTGCAGGTCCGCTATCAGGGCTGCGCCGACTGGGGCGTCTGCTATCCGCCTCAGAAAAAGACGATGGAGATCGGCCTGGCCGGAAACGTCTCGGCCGCGAGCGTCAATCCTTTAACCCAACTGGTGCAAGGCATTTCGGGCCTGTTGCCGAAATCCGCCGACGACGCTTTGTTGCCGCCGGACCGGGCTTTTCAATTTTTTGCTTCGGTCAAGGACGGCAATACGCTGCACGTGAACTGGCTGATCGCGGACGGTTATTATCTCTATCGGGATAAAACCGAGCTGGCCCCGGTGAACTCGGGAGCCGTCCGGTTGGGCGGGTTTTCGGTTCCCCGGGGCGAGCCCAAAGAGGATCCCGAGTTCGGCCAGGTGGAAGTCTTTCACAACGAGTTGAGCTTCGACGTGCCTCTTGTCCGGAAGGACAAGGGGCCGGCCACCCTTTCCTTGCAGGCCAAATTCCAGGGCTGCGCCGACCGGGGCGTCTGCTATCCGCCGATGGAAAAGACGGTGGCTCTGGAATTGCCTGCGGTGACCGAGGTTTCGGCCTCCGGCGGCTTCGAGCCGACGGAAGCGGCGGTTTCCGAACAGGACCGGATCGTCCGGTCGCTGCGGCAGGACAGCCTGGGCATGACGCTGCTCAGCTTTTTCGGATTCGGGCTGCTGTTGTCGTTTACTCCCTGCATTTTTCCGATGATTCCGATCCTGTCCGGAATCATTGTCGGGCACCGTCACATCACCACGCTTCGGGCCTTTTTGCTTTCCTTGAGCTATGTCGTGGCCTCGGCTTTAACCTATACGGTTTTCGGCATCCTCGCCGCGCTGTTCGGCAGCAATCTGCAAACCACGTTCCAGCAGCCGTGGATCATCGGTCTGTTCAGTGCGGTATTCGTCGGCTTGTCGCTGTCGATGTTCGGCTTCTATCATCTGGAATTGCCGAAGTCGTGGCAGCTCAAATTGCATAATTCCGGAGAGAGGCATCGCGACGGGTCGCTGATGGGCGCGGCCATCATGGGCGCCCTGTCGTCCCTCATCGTCGGCCCCTGCGTGGCCGCGCCGCTGGCGGCCGCGCTGATTTACATCGGCCAGACCGGCGATGCTGTGCTGGGCGGCAGCGCCTTGTTCACGATGGGCCTGGGCATGGGCGTGCCGTTGTTGCTGCTCGGCGCTTCGGCGGGAAAACTGCTGCCCAGGGCCGGCGACTGGCTGAACTCGACCAAGGCGGTGTTCGGGGTGATCATGCTGGCCGTTGCGGTCTGGATGCTCGGCCGCATTCTGCCGCCGGCGGTCACGATGCTGCTGTGGGCCGCCTTGCTGATCGTTCCGGCCGTTTATCTGAGCGCGCTCGATCCTTTGCCGCACGGCAGCTCCGGCTGGCGCAAGCTGTGGAAGGGGACCGGCCTGATGATGCTGGCCTACGGCCTGTTGTTGTTGATCGGCTTCAGCGGCGGCAACACCAATCCGCTGCAGCCGCTTCAGGGCATCGCCGTCGGCAAGGCGGCCCCGGTCGAAGCGGGCCTGCCCTTCGAACCGGTCGCCAGTCTTGTCGAGCTGGAATCCAGGCTCCGGCAGGCCGGCGCCGAGCATCGGGTCGTCATGCTGGATTTTTACGCGGACTGGTGCATCTCCTGCAAGGAAATGGAAGCCTATACCTTTACCGACCCGAAAGTGAAATCGGCCCTGGCCGGAATGCTGCTGCTGCGGGCGGACGTGACCCGGAATTCGGATGAGGACAAAGCGTTGCTGGCCCGGTTCAATCTGATCGGCCCTCCCGCGATTCTGTTTTTCGGCGAAGGGGGGCATGAAAAATCCTCGCTGCGCGTTATCGGCTACCAGGACAGCGAAACCTTTATCAAATCATTGCAACGGGTAAAATCATGAAACGAACCTTCCTGATCTTGGGAGTTGCCCTGGCGGCGCTGGTCTTGGGCGTTGTTTCCCGGCAACTGTTGACTCCACTTTTTTCGGCGCCGTCCTCGTCGCTGCCCGAGTTCGGCTTTCCCGATCTGTCGGACCGGCAACGCAGCGTGTCCGAATGGCGGGGCAAGGTTCTGGTGCTGAATTTCTGGGCGACCTGGTGTCCGCCGTGCCGCGAAGAGATGCCGGAACTGATCGCGCTGCAAAAGCAATATTCGGAAAAAGGCCTGCAAGTCGTCGGCATTGCCATAGAGGACAAGGAGCCGGTCAGCGAATTTCTCGACTTCGTCGACATGAATTACCCGATTCTGATCGCCGGCGATGCCGGGCTCCCTCTGGCCCGGCAACTGGGCAATACGATGGGCGCGGTCCCTTATACGCTGGTGGTCGACCGGCAGGGACGGATCGTCTACAGCCAGCCGGGGCAAGTCACTAAAGACAAGATGCAGCCAATCATCGAGCCGTTGTTGTAACCGAGCCGCCGTCGCCCGACAACTCCAGAAGATCGATCACGTTCAGCCGGATCGCCAGCCGGGTCAGTTCGATGTCGCTGGCCACGCCGAGCTTGCGTTTGATCAGATAGTGGCAGTTGCATACCGTTTTCGGGCTGATGTTCAGCGTCCGGGCGATGTCGTCCGGGGTTCGGGCTTCGACCAGAAGACGCAATATCTCGAATTCTCTTATCGTCAGCGACTCCAGCGCCAGGTGGCTTCCGCCCAGTTTTTCCAGTGCCAGCGCCTGGGCGATGTCGGGGCTCAGCACAGGACGGCCCGCATGGACGTCCCGGATCGCGCGCAGCAGCATCTCCGGCGGGCTGCTTTTGGTGACATAGCCCAGGGCGCCGGCGCGGCCGGCCTGCACGGCGAAACCGGGATTCTGGTGCATGCTGAACACCAGAATTTTTGCCTCGGCGCACCGCTGTTTGATGCGGCGGATAAGTTCCAGTCCTCCGGCGCCGGGCAGGGACAAGTCGGTAATCACCAGGTCCGGAGTGCATTGCTTGAACTGCCGGTAAGCCTGGGCACCCTCCGCCGCTTCCGCGACCACTTCCAAATCCGGCTGTTTCGCCAGCAAGGCGCGATAGCCTTCCCTGACGATCGCATGATCGTCCACCAGCAGGATTCGGATCAGAGAGGCCGGCGTCATGACGGCGCGTTACTCCCTGGCCGAACCGGCAACTCCACGGCGACAATCAAACCGTGAGGTTCTGCGATGGCCAGCGTCAGGCTCCCCTGCAACGCGTCGACTCGTTCGCGGAGGCCGAGCAGGCCGATGCCGGAGCTTTCGGCGAAAGGCAGACGGGAGGCGATGCCGTCGTCCCGGATCGTTAACGTGACTTTGTCTTCGGTAACCGCGAGCGCCACCTCGGCATTCGCCGCTCTCGAGTGTTTGGCGATGTTGGTCAGGCATTCCTGAACAATCCGGAACAGCGTGATGGCCAGATGTTCGGACAATACCGCGCAGTCGCCGGCCATGGACAGACGGTACCGGGTTTTGCTCTTGCTCCGCGCATTCCATCCCGTGATCAAACTGTTCAGGCTGACGGCCAGTCCCAGCTCGTCCAGCTCGGCGGGCCGCAAACGCCCAAGCAGGCCACGCACGCTGTCCATCATGTGACGGCTGATTCGAGCGACGTGATCGGCTTCCGCAACCAGGACCGGACACTCCCGCTGTGCGGTATGGGCAATGGAGGCGGCGACCGCGTTGATCGCCGCCAGGCATTGCCCGAACTCGTCGTGGAGTTCGCGCGCCAGATGCCGGCGCTCTTCTTCCTGCAGACGAAGCAACTGAACCGCGAGTTTCCGCCGGTCGTCGAGAAGCCGCTGCTGGACGGCCGCCAGTTGATTGATGGCTTCGGCGGTTTGCTTCCATTCCCGCAGCTCGAACGATGGCAGCCGATAGGCCAGATTGCCTTGTTCCATGGTTTCCAGTCCGTCGACAATGATTCCGGCCGGCCGCAGGGCGCGGCTGACGCTCAGCCAGACCAGCACGGACACGGCAGAGACCGTGATGGCGGAAAGCCCGAGCAGACTGCCGATATTGGCCCAGGCCTGAGCGACCTCCGCCTCGACGGTGGAAGAAACCGTCAGCAGCCCGTAAGTGCGATGATTGAAAACGATGGGCCGGTCTACCCGGAAACCGGAATGGAACAGCCATAGATAGGTCGTCTCGAAGCCTTTCGGCCAGGAGCGGGGAGAGGGCCGGGCACCGTTGCACAAGCTGCGGATATTTCCGCCGGCCGAAGCCGCAAAGCGGACACAAATTCCCGGCGTGCCGGCGGTTTCTTTCCAGAGCGAAAAATCCGGAAACCGACTGACGGGCCCGAAGCCCGCGTTGATGCCCAAAAGCTGAATTTCCAGTTGCCGGCCCAACGACTCGGCCGCAGTCTGCAAGGTCTCCCGGATTTGCCGGTCGTTCCGGTACAGCACATAGGCAGAAGTGGCTAACAGACACGCCAGGGCGACCGCAACGATACGGTACAGCAAATGGAGTTGTAGATTCATAATCGGGCTGTTGGGCTCATCATCGGCGATGGCGTCATTCTAAGAGAGCATTCCTCTTCTGAAAAGCGGCTTGCATCAACTCGGGCAAATTGCCCGTGTTTCGGAGGCAAATGTCTGCTTACGGCCCGGCCTTCTTTTCCTACACTGGACCCGTCTCCGGCCGACCCGGCACGAGAGACGGCTCAAATTCGAACAGGACAACTCTGAATATAAAGGTGAAACCAATGACTCATTCTATTTTCGGCAACGCGGACATTCAATGGCAAGCGCTGGACGGTATCGATCATTTGCAGTATTCGATTCTGAACGTCGACCGGCCAAACCGGATCATCGACGTGATTTTCAAGCTGGCCGCCGGCCGACAGATTGTTTTGCACCGGCACAAAGCGCTGAATCATACGCTGGTGATTCAGGGCGAACATCGTCTTTTCGAGGCCGACGGCAAATTGAAGGAAATCAGGGCGGTCGGCAGTTTTACGTCGACTCCGCCCAGCGACGAACCGCATCGGGAAGGAGGCGGCGACGAGGACGCCATCGTTTTTTTCAGCATTCGGGGCAGCGACGGAGTGCTCTACGAGATTCTGGACGACGACCTGAACGTGATTTCGTCGTTGGGCATGCAGGATTTCATCGATTTGTATCGAGCGCAGCCCGTTCGGAGCGGATGCCTGTCTCTGGAGAAAACGTCATGAATCGGCAATCATGGGCTTCCTTCGTTTTATTTCTTTCTTTGACGGCCAGTAGCCTGGGACAGGCTGGAGAACGCATCGCCGTCCTGAATTTTGAACTGAACGACTTGACTTTACTGCCGAATACGCCGCAGGAGCTACGGCGCACCGCATCGATCCGGCCGTTGCTGGAATTGGCATTGCGCGAAGCGGGAGATTTCGAAATCCTCCGTGTCGATGATTCGGACCAGGCCGCAGCCAATGCCGGTTTCGGTTATCTGTTTCGTTATCCCGAGTTTGCGGCCAGTCTCGGCGAGAAAGTCGGCGCGGACTGGGTGATTGTCGGGCAGCACAGCAAACCCGGTTTTTTGTTTTCTTATCTGCTGGCGAATTTGATTCATGTAAAAGACCGGACGATTGCGGTAAGCTATGCGATCGAGCTGAAAGGCCGCCACGAAAAGGTGACCCGAAAAGGAGTAGAATCGTTGGCCGGGCAGATTCGGGAAGCGCTCGCTCAATCGGCGCACTGACTTGACCTTTTTTCTCAGGCTTATTGCCTCACGTTATAACCAAACCTATCGCTGACAAGTGACCGAATCCAATACCACCGGCATTAAACCGCCGGAAAACCCATACGAAAAAGCGCCTCTGGTGGAGGTCGTCGTCGAGGTGCCGCGCGGCAGTTTCCTGAAGCGGGGTTCCGCCGGCGCGCTCGATTATGTGTCGCCGGTTCCCTGCCCTTTCAATTATGGCTCGGTCCCGGCATTTACCGGTCTGGACGGCGATCTGCTGGATGCGGTCGTGCTGGGCCCCAGGCTGCCCCGGGGAGCGAGGGTTCAAGTTCGTGCCTGGGGAGCGGTCGAGCTGATCGATGCCGGACGGCGCGACGACAAGCTGATCTGCGGTTGTGTTCCCGTTCCGCCCTGGAAACGCCGGTTGATTCTTCTGTTTTTTATCGTTTACGCGAAAGCCAAAAGTCTGATCAATCTGGTGAAAGGCAACCAAGGCCGGAACAGTTGCGAAGGCTGGCGCGAGGCTGCGAGCGCATTGGCAAAGGCAAGCCCTCGCCCTAATTCATAAATAGGGTATGCAGTACGGTGATTTCAATTGAATAAATCGAGCTGGACGGCGTTTTGCAACGGCGGCCTGAACAAGCCCGTATTGAAGGGTGGGGAACCGGGAAAAGCCAGCCGCTTCATCGCCAGACGGTAGCGCTGTCTGAGCATGTCGGCGTAGTGGCCGCTGCCGCTCATTCTGACTCCGAAGGCGGAATCGTAGGCCTTGCCGCCGCGGGCTTCGTAAATGCGGTGCAGGATGCGTTCGGCTTTGAGCGGCTCGTGCAGCAAGAGCCATTCCTGAAACAGATCCTTGAGTTCCAGCGGCAGACGCAACAGGACATACCCTGCATCGACCGCGCCCTGATGGCGCGCTTGAGTCAAAATGGCTTCCAGCTCCTCGTCGTTCAGCATCGGAATCAGCGGAGCCAGCAGAACCGTGGCCGGTACGCCGGCGTCGGTCAGGGCGGCCAGCGTTTGCAGCCGCCGGCGCGGAGCCGCGGCCCGCGGCTCCAGTTTGCGCGCCAGGTCCGGCTTCAGGGTGGTGATCGATACGGCGACTTGTGCCAGACCGTGCGCCGCCATTTCCGACAGAATGTCCAGATCCCGTTCGATCAACGACGATTTGGTGACGATGGATACCGGATGACGAGTTTCGTGCAGTATTTCCAGCAGCCGGCGCGTCAAGCCCAGCTTTCGCTCCACCGGCTGGTAGGCGTCGGTATTGATGCCCAGCGCAACCGGCGCAGCTCTGTAGTTCCTGGCGCTCAATTCGTCCTTGAGACGCTGCGGCGCGTCGGGTTTGTAAAACAGCTTGGTTTCGAAATCGAGCCCCGACGACAAGCCCAGATAAGCATGCGTCGGACGTGCGAAGCAATAGACGCAGCCGTGTTCGCAGCCCCGGTAGGGATTGATCGAGCGGTCAAACGGAACGTCCGGCGAACGGTTGTAAGTGATGACGGTTCTGGCCGTGTCGGCGGACAAGGTCGTGGCTAACCGTTCGGGCGGATCTTCGGAATTATGCCAGCCGTCGTCGAAACTCTCGCGGGTTTCGGCCTCGAAACGGCCGCTGCGGTTGCTGGACGCGCCGCGTCCTTTCCTGAATTGCGGCGGCTGTTGGAAGAAAGGTTCGTCGTTCATCTTGTTGTTTGAGCCTTCGAGCGCCGGTTGGACGAGAAAAGCGCTCGGCTGGTCTCCGCTTGGCAAGGATCGATGGCTAATGGTAGCGTTGACGGTGGCATAAGACAAGATTTTCCACGAAAAGCCTTAACGGTCCGTCGGTTTCGTGTTGCGCGGGGCGTTTTTCTGTCGCGTGTAGAAGCAATATACCTGCCTCTATCCCTCAACAATTTATGAAGGCCGAAAAAATTCTAGAAGAGGCGGGGGGAGAACGAACCGGCGCGAATCGGCGGGTTCGAATAGAGACGGGACTGTCTTTCGGCATGAACGCCGGAACGAACTGCGATAACCGGCTTTCTTGCGGAGATTCGCCGGGCGGGCTTCGAATGCGGCTCAGCGCGTACCGAAAACCACAATGGTTTTGCCGTGCGCGGTAATCATTTTTTTATCTTCCAGCTCCTTCAGGACGCGCCCGGCCATTTCTCTGGAACAACCTACCAGTCGTCCGATTTCCTGGCGCGTTATGTGCAGTTGCATGCCGTCGGGATGGGTCATGGCGTCGGGCTCCTTGCAAAGGTCCAGCAGCGTGCGGGCGATGCGCCCTTCCACGTCCAGAAAGGCCAGATCGCCGAAATTGCGGCTGGTGTGCAGCAGGCGATCGGACAACTGCGACCCTAACATAAAAAGTAAGTCCGGCGCGAATTCCAGCAATTCCCTTTTCAGCAGTTGCCGAAAGCGGTCATAGCCGATTTCGGCCAGATGGCAGGCCGTGCGGGTTTTAACGTTGACTTTTCTTACTTCGGCGGCTTTGAACACGCCTATTTCGCCGATGAATTGATTTTTATTGAGATAAGCCAGAATGAGTTCCTGATTGCCTTCCTTGTCCGCCATACCGATACTCACCGATCCGTCGATGATGTAATAGAGCCTGTCTCCGGTGTCTCCCGGCCGGATGACGGTTGCTTTGGCTGGATATTTTTTTTTATGACAGAACTGTAAAAACGCAGTCAAGGCGTCTTTGTTAACTTCGGGTTGAGCAGTTTGTTTCATAAAGAAGCATCCAAGTTATCCATGGGGTGGAATGTTCCATCGACTGGATTAAATTTTAGCAAAAAAATCAATTCGATGCTCTGTCAATACGAATTTCTATGATAATCTATGCCTCATTTTTTTACTGGGGAAGAAATTCATGCGAGCAACAGTCAAATGGGTCGACGGCGTGATGTTCGTCGGCGAGTCGGGTAGCGGCCACGCGGTCGTTATGGACGGCCCTCCCGACCACGGCGGACGCAACATGGGGATTCGCCCGATGGAAATGCTTTTACTGGGAGTAGGCGGTTGTTCGTCGTTTGACGTGGTGCAGATTTTACAGAAAGGCAGAAACGATCTCGTGAAATGCGTTACCGAAATAACCGCCGAACGAGTCGATGCCGTGCCCAGCGTTTTCAGCAAGATTCATCTGCACTTTATTGTTAGCGGCCGTAATTTAAAGGCTTCTGCAGTTGAAAGAGCGGTAAAATTATCCGCTGAGAAATATTGTTCCGCATCCATCATGCTGAGCAAGGCGGCGGTGGACATCACCCACGATTTTGAAGTTATCGAGGTTTAATGAATTGAACAAATTAAAATTACACGGCTTTAACAATCTCACGAAGTCGTTAAGTTTTAACATCTATGATGTATGTTACGCCCCTGCCGAGCAACAGCAGGCCTATATCGATTATATCGACGAAGCTTATAATGCGGACCGTCTGACCCAGATCCTGAAGGACGTGGCTGACATTATCGGCGCTCAAATCTTAAATATCGCCCATCAGGATTACGAGCCTCAAGGCGCCAGCGTGACCATGCTGATTTCGGAAGGCGACGTGGCCCCCACGCAGCACATGCACAGTCAGACTCCCGGCCCTTTGCCGGATACGGTGCTGGCTCATCTGGATAAAAGCCACATCACCGTCCATACCTATCCGGAAAGCCATCCGGACAACGGCATCAGCACGTTCAGGGCCGATATCGACGTGTCGACCTGCGGCCGCATTTCGCCGCTGAAAGCGCTGAACTATCTGATTCACAGCTTCGAATCGGATATCGTCATTATGGACTATAAGGTGCGCGGTTTTACCCGGGACATCACCGGAAAGAAACACTACATCGATCACAACATTACCTCCATTCAAAACTATATCGCCAGGGATACCCAGGAAAGGTATCAGATGATCGACGTGAACGTGTATCAGGAAAATATCTTTCACACCAAAATGATGCTCAAGGAAACCGAGCTGGAAAATTATCTGTTCGTCAAGGAAAGCAATCTGACCGATTTGCAAAAAGACGAGATCGAAAAGAATCTGCGCAAGGAAGTGACCGAGATTTTTTACGGACACAACTACCGCCGGAAAAAAATCAAAGTGGCGGAATAATCCGGAAGTTCCGCATCGATTGCAGACGGTCCGCCTTCGGTAGGCCGGCCGTCTGCCCTTGTTCATCTATGGCGACTGAGCTTGAGCGAAGGTCGTTCTGTTTGTCCGAGGCACATCAATAAACCCCTTCAGAAAGAAGATTTCCGAATTGCCGTGTAATTAATGACTGAGCAGTTCGGTTAGGGCGTCCGCCACTATCCTTTCAAATCCTCTGAGTTTTTTCCGCCGCTTCCTGCAATACTTCCGCGACACGGTTTGGAAAGTCCGAGATCAGGCCGGTGATTCCGGCCTCCAGGAGTTGCCGCATTTGTTTTTTGTCGTTGCAGGTCCAGACGTTGACGCGGCGCCCCGATGCAAGCACGTCGGCCCATCCGGCGGGGTCCGGCTCGCCTTCCAGCGATCCGAGGCCCACGCTGTCGGTGCTCGGATGATAGGCGTCGGCATCGATCCGTTGCAGGTACTCTCGGGGGGAAGCCAGGCGGTCTCCGGTCAATACGGCGGTGGCGATGAGAGGGCTGAGCCGGCGCACGACGACCAATTGCGCATGATCGAACGAAGAAATCAGCACCCGGTTTTCCATCGCCATCGTTTCGACCAGACGGACGACCGCTTCGGCCAAACCGGGATACATGCGCGGGAGGGTTTTAAGTTCGACGTTGACCATCAGCCCCGCCTCTTGCGCAAACTCCAGGGTTTCTTTCAAAGTCGGCAGTTTGATTTGGCCGGAGGCATAATAAGCCAATTCTTCTGTGCTTACGTACCGGTCAAGCTCTTCCTGCGTCACGCCGTGCAAGGGATAGTCGCGGCGGTGGGCAGGAAGCGCCAGTTGTCCGGCATACCAACTGCCGGCGTCGAGCTCGTTCAATTCGTTCCAGGTGAAATCCGAGACATAGTAGGAACTGCGTTCCGGGAATTTCGTTTTAACGTCGGTGCAGCGCCCCAACTGGTCGTCGTGATGCACGACCAGTTCTCCGTCCTTCGACCTGTGCACGTCGATTTCAATCATCGGACAACCGAAGCTGACCGCTTTGGCAAAAGCGGCCAGGGTGTTTTCCGGGGCATACGCGCGCGCGCCGCGATGCGCGATATTCAAGACGCCGGCGCCGCGCATTGGGTCTGTGCCTCTAAGCGGATTCATGGAGAGCATCGGAAGCAGTTTCCGGTCGGATGATCGAAAAGAGCCGCATCGACATTATCTGGACAATTGCTGATAATATTGCGCCAGTTCCCGGATTTCCGCCTCGCTCAACTGTTGGCTGATCAGACGCATCCGGCTGTAAACGTCGTTATGGCGCGTTCCGTTTTTATAAGCGTTCAGCGTGGCGGCAAAATAGTCGGCCTGCTGTCCGGCCAGCGCCGGGATGTCCATTTTCTCGCCTTCTCCGTTTCGTCCGTGGCAGACAAAGCATGAAGGCACCGTCCGCTTGCCGTCGCCTTGATTGACCAATTGTTCCGCGGTTTTTAGCGATTCTTTTCCGGCTTTATTTTTCGGTGCCGGCAAACTTCCGAACCAGATGGCCAGATCGGCCATGTCCTGGTCGCTCAAGCCGGCGGCGAGCGGAGCCATCATGTCGTCCGCGCGGGAGCCGGTTTTGTAATCCTGCAATTGCTTGTAGGTATAGGTCGGCAGTTGTCCGGCTAGCGACGGAGTGTTCGGCATCGCGCTGATCCCCTGCTCGCCGTGGCAGCCGGCGCAAGTTGTCGATAGTTCTTTTCCCTTGACTCCATTGCCGTTCCTGACGAAGCTCAGCAGTTCGGGCGTCCAGGCCACCTGCGAAGAAGGCGCCGCCAGTGCGGAATTCGCGGCGGCAAGGCTCAGCAATATCATTTGTATCATTGTCTTCATCATCAATATCCCCATGCGCTCGAGCCGAAAGTCTCTATAAAGAAGAATTGCAGAATGGGGACGCCGAAGCTGACCGCCATCAGGACGGCAATGACTTTGTTCCAGAATCCGAAATCATTCAGAAAATGGGGCACCCGAGTGACCGGCTGGAACGGTTCGGCGTATTCGATCGTTTCTTCGAAGATTTCATTGCCCGGATTCAGTTGGGTTTTGGCCAGATTGTAGACGAACAGGCAGGCCGAAGACAGCAGCACGAGGCCGCCGAAAATCATCGCCAGTTCGAAAAAATCCCAGGCCAGCGTGAGCGGGCTGTTGTATTCGATTCTGGAGATGCGTCTCGGCTGACCCAGCAAGCCCAACACGTGCCAGGGCGTGGTCAGAATGGCCATGCCGAGGAACCAGGTCCACAATTGCACCAGGGCGACGTCTTTCGAAAATAACGGCTTGCCGGACAGGATAGGCCACAAGTAGTAAGCAATCGCCATGTACATGATGATGACGGTGCCGGCAAATATCAGATGAAAATGGCCAGGCACCCAGGCGGTATTGTGAATCATCGCGTTCATCGCATAGCTGGCGTTGATCAGTCCGCCGAAACCGCCCAGTATCAGCATCAGCAGCGCCAGAATGATCGCTAGCACCATTGTGTTGCGCCAGGGCAGCGCCCCGATCCAGCCGAACAGACCTTTGCCGCCCCGGAGCCTTCCAGCCATCTCCAGCGAGGCGATCACACTGAACGCGGTTACGAAGGTCGGCAGCGTGACCATCAAGGTGCCGATGCCGTGCAGCAGCTTCCAGCCCTTGGCCTGCTCGGGATCCATGTACAAATGGTGGAAACCGATCGGCAGGCTGAACACCACCAGAACCACGAACGCGGCCCTGGCCATTTCGTCACTGAACAAATAACTGCCCGCCTGCTTCGGTACGAATACATAAAAGGCGGTATAAGCCGGAATCAGCCAGAAATAGACGATCGGGTGCAGCGTCCAGGAAAACAGGGTACGCGCGAGCCCGGGATCGATCGTATCCATCCAGCCGAGCGCCCAGGGGATCAACTGAAAGAGGACTTCCATGGCGACGCCGGCGCTGGTCCACAACCAAAGAAAAACATTGGCGACGGTGGCGAACATCGCCAGAGGCATCGGCTTTTCTGGGTTGGCCTGCTTCCACTGCCGCGCCATCATGATCATCACGACGCACCAGAACCAGGAACCGACCACCAGCAGCGTGGCGCCGATGTAGAACAGCCAGTGCGCCTGCACCGGCGGATAAAAGGTGTACAGCACCGAAGCCAAGCCGCTCAGCAGCGGTATCGCCGCCAGCACGGTGCCCAACAAGGCGACGCCGAATCCGGCCCAGGCCAGCTTGATGTTCCAGACCGGTTGCTTCAGGCTGGTCGCCGCGATGTAGTAGCTGAACCCCATGATGAAGAAGGTGGTCAGCACGAATGCCATCAGGACGCCGTGGGTGCTGACCGAAGCGAAATACACCGGCGGCGATTCGATCATCGGCAGAAAGCCGCTGCGTTCCAGCACCTGATAGGCGCCGAGGAAGCAGGCCACGAGAAAGGCCCCGAACGCCACCCACAGATGGTAGAGCGCCAGTTTTTTTTCTACAGCATCATTCATGGGTGTTTCCTCCTTTGGAATCGACGGCGGCCGGCGCGCTCCAGCGTTCTTTGGCGACGACCGAAACATTGCTCCACATATGATCGTGGCCCATGCCGCAGTACTCGTTGCACAGCAACGGATATTCGCCGGGTTTCGGCAGGGTAGTGGTAACTTCCGCGACATAGCCCGGTACGATCATCGTGCTCAGGTTGGTCATCGGCATGTGCACGCCGTGAAGGACGTCCATACTGACCCAACGGAAGGTGATGGGCGTATCGGCAGGAACCGTGATGTGTTTGGGGAAGAAGCCGTAACGGCCTGCAACCATGCGCACGGTGAGCTTGCCGCCTGCGTCCGCCTGAACCCCCAGATTGTCTTCGGCGAATTCCTTGCTGAGATGCAGCCGGGCGGAGTCGACGGTTTCCACCTTGCCGGGAGGATTG
The DNA here is from genome assembly GCF_000372865.1 of Methylosarcina fibrata AML-C10. NCBI lineage: Bacteria > Pseudomonadati > Pseudomonadota > Gammaproteobacteria > Methylococcales > Methylococcaceae > Methylosarcina > Methylosarcina fibrata. Next base: position 3,653,655 of record NZ_KB889965.1, read on the forward strand.
ATGCCGTGCACGAACGCATCGACGGCGATAATGCCGGAAAACAGAAGGATCATCAGCACGACCACGACGATCCAGCGTCGCTCCAGGGGATCGATGTGAAGGGTGCGAAGCTCCGCGGCGGCCTCCTTCAGGTTCGCGGCAAGTTTTTGTTTGCAAGAGTCGATATTCATGGCCGCCCCTTACTGGATCGCGCCGCGGGGAATGAATACCCCGTAATAGATAAATAGCCAGGCGGCCACCATGCTCAGGCTGACGATAATCATCAACGCCCAGGTGCCCACGGGCGAACCGGTGATGATTTTCTGGCGTTCCTCTTCGCTTAACGGCTCCATACTTTGCCCCCTTTCTCAGTTCATGTAATTTGTTGTTAGGTATGGCCAACGGCTTGATTGTGAATGATTGCGCGAGCGTTGGCTTGCTGCGTTTCTCCCGCAATAATTGTAGGTGATTTACTGGAAATTAACTAATAAAAGATAAGGAATGTCAATTCAATTATCTTGTAAGAACGCGGGGGGCGTACGCATTTGGTAGCGCCGGAAGTATCCACTGGAGCGCCGGTTAGGGCAATGCCTTCTTACAGTGATCGTAAACAAACTCAGGATCCAGGTCGACTCCTGCTTCCCATTCAATCGTATCGAAGACAACTGCAACCTTTTCAAAAGAGCGATAATCTTTAATTCGATTAAAAACGCCAAAATTCAAATATGGCTTCATATCCAATACGCCGCTTTCGCCGTTACTAAAGCTTATGTCAAGCAAGTAATCATCCCGGGGAATACAGTTTTTACTGATGGATACATCATTAGGTCGATTTCTGCCTGTTTAAGCTTGCGTGTGACATCCATCGACCTTTCGACTCATAAACGATGAGGTTTTTCGTTAACTTAGAAAGTCGGCAACAAACAATCTAAACATCCAGATTCGCCACATCCAGCGCGTTCTTGACGATAAAATCCCTACGCGGCTCGACTACGTCGCCCATCAGCGTCGTGAAGATTTCGTCGGCGGCGATGGCGTCTTCGATCTTGACTTGCAGCAGGCGGCGGTTGTTGGCGTCCAGCGTGGTTTCCCAGAGCTGTTCCGGATTCATTTCGCCCAGCCCTTTGTAGCGCTGGATGTGCTGACCTTTCTTGGTCTCCTTCATCATCCAGTCGAAGGCTTCCTTGAAGTTGGCGACCGGTTGCTGTCTCTCGCCCATTTGCAGATAGGAGTTTTCATTGAACATATCCGCCGTCTGTCTGGCGTAATGGGCGATTTCCTGGTAATCCTTGCTGTTGAAAAAACTGGCCGGCAATACGAAGATTTTGGTATTGCCGTGCTCTCTCTTGCTGATACTGACAGAGAAGTCGTGGCTTGTTTTGTAGTCCAGCTCGATTGAAAAGAGGACTTTTTTGTGTTTTCCGGCCAGTTGCTCGCGGATTCCGGCCAGCCAGTCCGAAAGCGGCTGCCGGTCCTGCTTCATTTCCTCGGTCAGCACGGGCGAAGTCATCAGTTGTTCCAGGAAAGTGTCGTCGTAGCGGCGGCCCAAGCGTTTGACGATGTTGACGACGTCGGTGTAGTGCCTGGCCAGTTTCTCCAGGCCCTGGCCTTGTATCGGAGGCAGTCCCGCATCGGTAAAAAGCTGCGCCTTGTCGAGCGCCAGTTGAATCAAGTATTCGTTTAGGGCGCTGTCGTCCTTGACGTAATGCTCCTGTTTGCCTTTCTTCACTTTATACAGCGGCGGCTGGGCAATGTAGATATAGCCCTTTTCGACGATTTCGGGCAGTTGCCGGTAAAAAAACGTCAGCAACAACGTGCGGATGTGCGAGCCGTCGACGTCGGCGTCGGTCATGATGATGATGCGGTGGTAACGCAGCTTGTTCAGGTTGTATTCGTCCTTGCCGATGCCGCAGCCCAGGGCGGTAATCAGCGTGCCGACTTCTTCGGAAGAAAGCATTTTGTCGAAGCGAGCTTTTTCGACGTTGAGAATTTTACCTTTCAGCGGCAAAATGGCTTGGGTCCTGCGGTCGCGGCCCTGTTTGGCCGAGCCGCCCGCGGAATCCCCTTCGACGAGGAACAGTTCGGACAAGGCCGGGTCTTTTTCCTGGCAGTCGGCCAACTTTCCGGGCAATCCGGCGATATCGAGGGTGGTCTTGCGCCGCGTCATTTCGCGGGCCCGCCGCGCCGCTTCCCGTGCCCGGGCCGCATCGATCACCTTGGATACGACGATTTTGGCGATTTGCGGCCTTTCCAGCAGAAACTCCTGGAATTTTTCGGTCATCGCCGACTCCACCAGAGGCTTGACTTCCGAAGAGACCAGTTTGTCCTTGGTCTGGGAAGAGAATTTTGGATCCGGCACTTTGACCGACAGAACCGCGGTCAAGCCTTCCCTGGCGTCGTCGCCGCTGGGCGATACTTTCTCTTTTTTCGCCAGGCCGCTGGATTCGATGTACTGGTTGAGCGTCCGGGTGAGCGCGCTTCGGAATCCGGCCAGATGGCTGCCGCCGTCGCGTTGCGGAATGTTGTTGGTATAGCAGAATACGTTTTCCTGGTACGAATCGTTCCATTGCATGGCGACTTCGACGGCGACGCCTTCTTTTTCCGAAATGAAATGAAACACTTCAGGAAACAGCGGCGTTTTGTTTTTGTTCAGATGTTCCACGAAAGCGGAAATGCCGCCTTCAAATTCGAAGACGTCCGATTTTCCGCTTCTTTCGTCTTCAAGGCTAATGCGCACGCCGGAATTCAGGAAGGACAGTTCGCGTAATCGTTTCGATAGAATGTCGTAATGAAACTCGACGTCGGTAAAGGTTTTGGGGCTGGGTTTGAAGTTGATCAACGTGCCCGAGCCCTCGGCAGGCCCTACGTCCGCCAGCGGAGCGGCGGGTTCGCCCATGACGTATTTTTGTTTGTGAAGGCGCCCGTTCTTGCGGATCTCCAGGTTCAGCTCTTCGGACAAGGCGTTGACGACCGAAACGCCGACGCCGTGAAGGCCGCCCGAGACTTTATAAGCATTGGCGTCGAATTTTCCGCCGGCATGCAGCACGGTCATGATTACTTCGGCGGCCGAACGGCCTTCTTCCTCGTGAATGTCGACGGGAATGCCGCGGCCGTCGTCCGCTACGGTGACCGAGCCGTTGTTATGGATCACCACCTTGACTTCTTTGCAGTAGCCGGCGAGCGCTTCATCGATGGAGTTGTCCACCACTTCGAATACCATGTGATGCAGTCCGGTACCGTCGTCGGTGTCGCCGATATACATGCCTGGACGCTTTCTGACCGCGTCCAGTCCTTTTAATACCTGAATGTTGGAGCTGTCGTATTGATCTTTACTTTTCTCTTGTTCGATCTCATTACTCATGTGTGTTCCTGTTGGCTGATGCTTTGTCGATGTTCCACGTGGAACATCAAACCGGGGTTATGTTTCCATGTTCCACATGGAACATTTTGTAATCCTTCAAGGCCGTCAAATCGCCGAATTCGTTGACTTCAGTGGCCGTGATAAAAACCTGGCAATTCATCGCGGATAAATGCTCCAATAGCCTGGCTCGATTGAACGCGTCCAACTCGGCCGCAAAGTCGTCGATGAGAATGCAGCCGGGGTCTCCGGATTCATTGGCCAGCAGCCTTACCTGGGCCAGCTTCAGGCTGATTACCAGTAATTTTAGCTGGCCGCGCGAGATAATATCTTTCGCCGGCTTGTCGTTGATTAGAATCTGCAGATCGGCTCTGTGCGGGCCGCTCTGAGTAAAGCCGTAGCGGAGGTCCTTTTCAATATCGTTTTTGAGCGTCTGCGATAAATCTTCAGCAGGATCCCAGCCGGCAGCCAGCTTTAAGTCAATGCCTTCGATTGCGAGGAAATGATTGAAAATCTCGATAAAAACGGGCTTGAGTTGGAGCAGATAGTTCCGGCGACATTCCTGTACTATTGTACCGTAATAAGCCAGCTCTTTATCCCAGATGTGGATGTGCTGCGGATTTTTCGATTTGATCAGGGAGTTTCGTTGCAGCAGGGCTTTTTTATAATTTCGCCAGGCGGGCAAAAAAGCCCGGTCATGGTTGAAGACGCCCCAGTCGAGGAATTCTCTGCGGACTTGTGGACCGGCTTCGAGCAGTTCGTAGCTTTTCGGATAAATCAATTGCAGAGGCAGGGCGTAAGCCAGGCCGGCTCGGTTGGGTGCGGACTGGTGATTGATGCGGCAACTGAACGTTTTGTAATCCATCCGCACTCCCAGGTGCAGAGGCGCTTCCTGCACGGTAACGCCTTGCGCGGTGACGATCAGATGATCATGGCCAAAATGGATGACGGATTTGGGCGAGGCGGACCGGAAGGATTTGGCGCGGCCCAGGATGAATAAGGCTTCGAGGAACGCGCTTTTGCCGCTGGCATTTTCTCCATAAATAAAGTTTATTCGAGGAGACGGTGTAAGAGTCGCATGTTGGATATTTCTGACGGAGCGAATATCCAGCTTTAACAAAGTCATCGCCGGAGTGCTACAGCCTCATCGGCATGACGATGAATTTGTAGGCGAGCTCTTCGGGTTCATTGATAAAGCAACTGCTGGCGTTGGCTGCTACGGTCAGCACGGCCTGCTCCGAGTCGAGATTGGTCACAGCGTCGAGCAAGTATTGCGCATTGAAGGAGATGGTCAGCGGTTCGCCGCTGTAGTCGATGTTCAGCTCCTCTTCCGCCTCGTCCTGTTCCGGATTGTGCGCGCTGATCCTGATGCTTTCCGGCAGAATGTCCAGCGTTACTCCTTTGTATTTTTCATTCGACAGGATCGCAACCCGGGTTAAGGCTTCCTTTAGCGGCTGCTTTTGAATTTGAATGGGCGTGAAAAAGGATTGCTGGAATACTTTGCCAAAGTCCGGATATTTTGAATCGACCAGCTTGGCGGAAAACACCAGATGATCGATATAAATCTTGATGTTGTTTCCCGAAAACTGAACCTTCAAGTCGGCGTCCGGGTTGTCCAGCAAGCGGGCCAGTTCGATGACGCCTTTTCTGGGAAGGATGATTCGGGCTTCGATGCCGGTCGGCTGATCGAGAAGATCTTCATAAATGGCCAGCCGATGGCCGTCCGAAGCCACGAGCCGGAGTTTGGAGTTGGAAATATGGAGCAGCAGGCCGTTCAGATAGTAGCGAACGTCCTGGTTGGCCATGCAGAACATGGTCTTGTCCAGCGCTTTTCTGAATTTTCCCGCGTTGACGGAAAACTGCTGATCCAGTGCCGATTCGGAGAATTCGGGATAATTATCGGCCGGCAGGCAGGTCAGGGAAAACCGGCTGCGGTGAGAAAGAATTTTCATTTTATCGCCTTGCTGTTCGATCCTGATTTCTGCGCCATTCGGCAAAAGCCGGCAAATGTCGAGAAACTTTCTTGCCGGCACGGTAATGGCGCCGGGCGAGGCGGTTTCAATGTCGATTTTGGCGACCAGTTGAATCTCGAGATCGGTTCCCGTCAAAATCAATTGATCGGCTTCGATCACCATCAGTACGTTGGAGAGAATCGGCATCGTCTGCCTTTTTTCGATCACGCTGACGATTTGTTGCAGAGGCGGCAGGAGGACATCCCTAGTAATATTAAATTTCATAACTCAATCAGGCTAAATGACATAAATTGGACCGCGCGGGCCGATATCGGTTGTTTCTCACCGGGTAACTGCCATGGCTGGCTGTAACTCGATTAATGAGACAGAGTCCGCAGCAAATTGGAATAATCTTCCGCCATCTTGGGATCGGCTTCCTTGAGTTCCTGGATTCTTTTGCAGGCATTGATGACGGTGGTATGGTCGCGCCCGCCGAAGGCTTCGCCGATTTCAGGCAGACTGTGCGACGTCAGCTCCCTGGCCAGGCTCATTGCGATCTGGCGCGGACGGGTAATGGACTGCCGCCGGTTTTTTGCGGAAAGATCGGCCACTCGTATCTTGAAATATTCGGCCACGGTTTTTTGTATGTTGTCGATGTTGACCAGTTTGTCCTGCAGCGAGATCAGGTCGTGCAGGGCCTCTTTGGTAAAATCGATGTTAATTTTCTGCCCGGTAAACTGGGAGTTGGCAATAACCCGCCGCAGCGCGCCTTCCAGGTCGCGGACATTGGAAGGGATTCTTCGGGCAATGAAAAAGGCCACTTCCTGAGGCAGGTCGACATTCACCAGAGCCGCTTTCTTCATTAAAATGGCGGCCCGGGTCTCCATGTCCGGCGGTTCGATAGAAACGGGCAATCCCCAGCCGAATCGCGATTTCAACCGGTCCTCAAGGCCGACGATTTCCTTGGGGTATTTGTCGCAGGTCAGAACCACCTGGTGCTTCTTTTCCAGTAAAGTATTAAAGGTATGAAAGAACTCTTCCTGAGAGCGTTCCTTGCCGGCAAAGAACTGGATGTCGTCGATCAGGAGAACATCCACGCCGCGGTAGAATTCCTTGAAACTGTTGATGGCGTTTTGCTGAAGGGCTTTCACCATGTCCTGGACGAATTTTTCGGAATGCAGATAAATAATCTTGGCGGCCGGATTTTTCTGCATGACCGCATTGCCGATCGCATGCATCAAGTGCGTCTTGCCCAGTCCGGAACTGCCGTAAATCAACAGCGGGTTATAGGCTTTGCCGATATTCTCGGCCACCTGAGTGGACGCGGCCCGCGCCAGTTGATTCGATTTACCTTCGACAAAGTTGTCGAAGGTAAAGGCTTTGTTCAAAAAGTTGGGTTGCGGCTTCTTGGCTTCGGGCGATTGAGCGATCTTGACCGGAGTCGGAGCAACCGATTTTTTGGTGCCGATCTCCAGATTCAATTCCAGAGCGCCGTTGGAAAACTCATGGATGGTTTCTTCTATTTTGGCAAAATGATGTTCCTTAACCCAATCCAGAACGAACCGGTTGGGCGCCAAGAGTTTGAGTTGGCCGTCACTTTCTATGGCTTGCAGAGGGCGAATCCAGGTGCTGAAATCCGAGCTGGAGATTTCGTTTTCAAGTTTAGAAAGGCAGTTATTCCAGATTGAGCTCATTACGGTATAAGATACTGAATTTTATGATTGAGTGCGTGCGCTTGGCTGATACTATACAGCAATAAAACAATGCACTACAGAATTGACAGTCTAATCGGTTTATTTTATCATCCCCAGTCTTTTTTATCTGTTTTTGTTAACTTTCAACGATCAGGCTTGTAAATACCATGAAAAGAACATATCAACCCAGCAAAATCAAACGTGCCAGAACTCACGGATTTCGCGCCAGAATGGCGACGGTCGGCGGCCGCAAGGTTTTGAGCGCCCGTAGAGCCAAAGGACGCGCCAAATTAACGGTTTAGTTTCTTATTGCGTGACGGCCCGCGATTTTGGTTTCCCCCCGCAGTTAAGATTGAAGAAGCCGGATGAATATAAAAAGGTTTTCGCCAGTCCTGTAAAATCCAGTGATCAGTATTTTACCCTTTTAGCCGTTCGGAATGAGTTCGATCATCCGAGGCTGGGCTTGGCGATTGCCAAAAAAAATATAAAAAAGGCAGTGAACAGGAACGTCATTAAACGGACTGTGCGGGAAAACTTTAGAATCCAGCAACGAAATTTGGGGGGTATGGACATTGTCGTTCTGGCACGCCGGGACGCTGTAGACGCTCCGCTGGAATTATTGAGAAAGTCACTGGACAGGCATTGGCTCAGGCTGATATCCCGATGCGCTTCACGCTCATAGCGATCATAAAGTGTTACAAATACTTTATCAGTCCCTTGCTTGGGGATCATTGTCGCTTCTATCCAAGCTGTTCGAGTTATTCCATAGAAGCTCTTCAGCGCCACGGCGCCCTTCCCGGCTTGTATCTGACTTTTAAAAGATTATTGAAATGCCATCCTTTTCATCCAGGCGGCATTGATCCTGTTCCAGAAAAATTTGGTAATAAAAATGGATAATATAAGGTTTATACTGATCGTCACTTTTGGCATGCTGGTGTTCATGCTTTACCAAGCATGGCAGCAAGATTACGGCCCCAAACCTCCGGTTGCCACGGTGGAACAGCCGGCGGTCGATCATTCGAAGGAGGACTTGCCTTCGGCGGCAAGCGCCACGCCTTCCGCCCCTGCAGCAACGGAAGGCCAGGCTCCGGCTCCTGCCGCAGCGGCAGCCAAAACGCCGGAGAGCAAAGCGATTACCGTGCGGACCGACGTGCTGGCCTTGCAGATTGATCTACAGGGCGGCAGCATTCAGAATCTGGACTTGCTGGCTTATCCGGTGGAGAAACCCAACACCTACGTCAACAGCCTGCGTAAAATGTTCGGCTTTTCGGAAGCGAAAACCGATCTTTCGCCTGTCCGTCTCTTTAACAGCAGCCAGGAAAAACTCTTCGTTGCCCAAAGCGGCCTGATCGCAGGATCGGGTTCTGCCGCCGCGGCCGACCATCACGCCCCTTTTACCTCGGGTCAGGAAACTTATACTTTGGCACCCGGCCAGGATACCCTGACGGTGCCTTTGACCTGGACCGACAGTAAGGGACTTGCCGTAACCAAACTTTATACGTTCAAGCGCGGCAGCTATGAAATCAAGCTGGATCAGAAAGTCGCCAACCAGTCAGCGGCTCCGTGGACAGGGAGACAGTACAGCCAACTGCTCAGAACGCCCGATATAGAAAAGCAGGGCAGCATGCTTGCAGGAGGAATGCGCGCCTACAACGGGGGCGTCGTCTATACCCAAAAGGAAAAATACCAGAAGATCAGCTTCGACGACATGGCCGAGGACAATCTGGATGCTACCAGCCAGGGTGGATGGGCGGCCTTCATTCAGCATTATTTTGCTTCGGCATGGATTCCTCCGGCCGATCAGGAAAATCATTTTTACACCAAGGCGCTTCCGGACCAACGGTTTGTGATCGGATCGTATTCGCCGGCGGTAACCGTGGCTCCGAATTCGGAGGCCACCTTGACGTCCCGGTTGTTCGCCGGACCGAAAATTCAGCCGGTCATGGAGCAGATTGCGCCGGGGCTCGAGCTGACGGTGGATTACAGCGTGCTGACTTTCATCGGCAAACCCATTTACTGGTTGCTGAATCAAATTCATAACCTGTTCGGCAACTGGGGCATTGCCATCATCGGCGTCACTCTGGTGATTAAGGCGCTGATGTTCCCGTTGACGCAAGCCAGCTTCAAATCGATGGCCAAAATGCGGAAAGTCCAGCCGCGCTTGAAAGAACTGCAGGAGCGATTCGCCGACGACCGTCCCCGCTTCAACCAGGAAATGATGGCGCTGTACAAAAAAGAGCAGGTGAATCCTTTGGGCGGCTGTTTGCCTTTACTGCTGCAGATTCCGGTCTTTATGTGCCTGTACTGGGTGCTCGGCGAAACCGTTGAATTCCGTCAGGCGCCTTTTGCGTTGTGGATTCAGGATTTGTCGGTAATGGATCCTTTCTACGTGCTGCCGCTGATCATGGGCGTCACGATGAAAATCCAGCAAGGGCTCAATCCGGCTCCGATCGATCCGGTTCAGGCGAAGGTGATCAAGATGTTCCCGATCATTTTCACCATCTTCTTCCTGTTCTTTCCGGCAGGTCTGGTTCTGTACTGGGTGGTCAACAATACCCTGTCCATCTTCCAGCAAATGTACATTTCAAAGAAAATAGAACAGTCCGCATAAAACACGCCAATGGTTATCGATACTCGAGACACCATTGCCGCCATCGCGACGCCGCCGGGCAACGGCGGCGTCGGTATCATCCGCCTGTCGGGCGCGCTAGTTTCCAGTATCGCTCAACAACTCCATAACAAACCCCTTGTGCCGAGGCTGGCGCAATACGCTTCCTTTCTCGATGGCGACGGCTGCGTGATCGATTCCGGCCTCAGCCTCTATTTTCCCGCTCCGGCTTCGTATACCGGCGAAGACGTGCTGGAAGTGCAGGCGCACGGCGGCTCCGTAGTGATGGACATGTTGCTGCGCCGAATTCTGGAATTGGGCGCTCGGCTGGCCCGCCCCGGCGAATTCACCGAGCGCGCCTTTCTCAACAACAAGCTGGACTTGGCTCAAGCCGAAGCCGTCGCCGACCTGATCGAAAGCAGCACCGAACAATCGGTCCGGTCCGCGCAAAAATCGATGCAGGGGCTGTTTTCCAGTCAAGTCAACGAGTTGGTTGCCGAGATTACCGAGCTTAGGACTTACGTCGAAGCGGCGATCGATTTTGTCGAGGAGGAAATCGATTTCTTGAGCGACGGCGTCGTCGAAAACCGCATAGTCAAACTGCTTCAGCGCATCGAGCGGATCCGGCAGACCGCCAAACAGGGCCGCTTATTGCGCGACGGAATGACCGTCGTGCTGGCGGGCCGGCCCAACGCCGGCAAGTCCAGTCTTCTGAACGCGCTGGCCGGCCACGAGGCCGCGATCGTGACCGACGTCGCCGGCACCACGCGCGACGTCCTGCGCGAGCGCATCCAGCTCGACGGCATGCCGCTGCACGTTATCGATACCGCAGGGCTTAGGGACAGCGACAACATCGTCGAACAGGAAGGCATTCGCCGCGCCCGCGAAGAAATCGGCAAGGCCGACCTGATCCTGCTGTTGATCGATGCCAGAGAGCCCGATGTCGAGCCCATCCTGGAAACCTTGCCCCCCGGAATACCGCTAACCGAGGTCTACAACAAGATCGACCTGACCAATCAGCCTCCCGCCCTGATCGAATCCGCGCGCGGCAGCCGAGTCTATCTCTCGGTTAAGACCGGTGCAGGCATGGCACTGTTAACGCAGCATCTCAAGCAGAGCGTCGGTTTCAACGAAGCCGCCGAAGATGTGTTCATCGCCCGCAGACGCCATCTCGAAGCACTCAGGCAGGGCCACGAGTTTGTCCAAAACGCCCTGCGCTTGTTGCAGGAAAGCCATGCCGGAGAACTGGTCGCCGAAGAATTGAGAATGGCTCAAAATGCCCTGGGCGAAATCACCGGTCAATTTACCTCCGACGATCTTCTTGGAAAAATATTTTCCAGTTTTTGTATCGGCAAGTAATTCCCCTCTTCCTCCCCGCTTTCCGATTATTAGAGGAATTATCACTCGGTCGCTGCCTATTAACCGGCCAATATCATTTCTTCATGAAAATTAGTAGACTGCGCTGAACTAAGTCGCGCTTGATCTTCTCAAATCATCGTTTCTGGGAAACGGAATGAACCAAGCCGGCGCGTTGAAGGCCGAGTGTCGACTTGGCCTTTTGGGTTTACTTCAGGTTTGCCTGAGTCGTTCGCTGACCGGTTGCGATCCGTTTTTCCTTTGTTTATGGGCTTCGATTTGACAAGGCAAGAAAATGAGATTTCTACGTCCCTCATCAGGGGGGTTAGAAGCGCTGATCATGCTGTCCGCTTGTACCACGCTTCCGACGGGGCCCGGCGTGCTGCTCTTGCCGGGACCTGGAAAAACTTTCGATCAGTTTCGGTTGGAGGACGCCTATTGCCGCCAGTATGCTTTCGGCCAAGTCGGCGGAGTGGCTCCGAGCCAGGCTGCCTCGGCTAGCGGAGTCGGTAGCGCGGTGGCCGGCACGGCCCTCGGCGCCGCGGCCGGAGCTGCTTTCGGAGGCGGCGAAGGCGCTGCCGTCGGAGCGGGCGGAGGACTTCTGGCGGGCAGCCTGATGGGAACGGAAGCCGCTCGCAGCTCGGGATATGAGGCTCAGGAGAGGTACGACATGAGCTATATTCAGTGCATGTATGCGCACGGAAATCGTGTTCCGGTTTCCGGAAACTTCGTGGATGAAAGCATGGCAAGTCCCAAAAACAGGAACGAGCCATATCATTCGCCTGCGCCGCCTGCGGTCTCCCCCCCTCTTCCGGCGCGCTAAGGCCGAGGTTTGTTCATGACTATGCGCATTGGACCATTTGCTCGCTTTTTCGATGGGAAGTCTATGAAACGCTTGACAGTTACCGCAGTCGTGCTGGCAGGAGTCCTGTTGCTGCAAGGTTGCGCCATTTATGCCCGTCCTTATGGCTACGGTTATTATGGCTGGAACTACTACGGCTATGCCCCTTATTACGGCTATGGCTGGGGCTATTGGCCATTTCGTTATTATTATCCTTATCCCTATTACTATTACGGATACAGACCGTATCGGCGTTACGACTACTGGTCGCCGCGCCCGCGTCCTGACTGGCAAGACAGTACGTGGGGAGGCCGATACGGCGGACGCCCGTCTTTCCCTGACCGGAGCGGAGGGCCGGGACCCGGCGGGCGAGGCAGCCTTTCTCCCGGAAGCAGTGGAAATATAGGAGGCGGCTTGGGGGGAGGCGGACGGCCGGGTCTGGGCGGCCGCAGCCGACGCTGATGTCGGCCCGGCTTGAAGCGAAAGGCCTGCCATTGGTCGATTGTTACCAGGATCCGTGCCGACCTCCCGGCGTTATTCCTTGTCGTATCGGGCGAGTCTTTCTTATTGCCTGTACGGTTTTCGCGTTATCGCCTGAAACGGAAGAGAGTCCGCAAAATCGGTTATGATTGATGTTATCCGGCAAATCCCGGGAGAGTGCCTCTATGCCTCAGTCGGCTTCAATCTTTGTCGAAATTTTAACGGAGACTACGATTATGATGCGGAATTTAAAATCACTGATGCTGCTGCCGCTCCTGGCTTCCTGTTCGGCTTCAATTCCTACCGGGCCGGGTGTTTTGGTGCTGCCCGGCGAGGGCAAGGATCTTGCCCTGTTCCATCGGGACGAAGAGGATTGCAGACAGTTTGCCAGAGAGCCTTTGACTTCTTCACCGGTCAAACCGCAATCCGATGAAGAGGGTCAGCGGCTCTACGACATCGGTTTTATTCAATGCATGTATCACAAAGGCCATCGCGTGCCATTGCCGGACGGCTTGACGTACGGTTCCTTGCAGGATGCGGGGGGGACTGCTCCGGGGGAAATGCCCAGGCCCTAGCGCCGGGCCTAACAAGGGAAAGAATCAGTCCGATAAAACGGAGCGGGGGTTCCAGAACGGATAACCCACCTGCCATACCCAAAGGACGGCCCCAGCCTTTAGGTGTTCAACTTGGGCGAATGGCGATCGACGGCGGACAGGCACAGACCGGCCAATAGATAAAGCCCTATTGCGGCCAGAATCAGGATATTGAAACCCCAGTGCATGGCGATAAGGGTCGCCAGCATCGTGCTGATGACCGAGGCGAAGCCGTTGACGCCCCAGGCCCAGGGAATCCAAGCCGGATTCAGCCGATGGATTCGGGTCAAACCCAGGGGAAAAGGCATCCCCATAAAAAATCCCAAAGGCGCCGTCAGCAGCATCGAAATCCCGGCATTGAACCAGGACGGCTGGTGCAGCAAATAGGCGGTGAGCGTTTCGAGAAGGCCAAGGTACAGCAAGGCGGTCACGGCAATGCCCAGGATCGGATACCAATGCCCGTTTTCATACCGGCCGCACCATGGAGACAGAAAACTGCCCACGCCTGCTGCGATTAAAAAAGTATTCAGGACGGCCGCGACCGAATACACGGGATGGTGCAGAAACAGGATGAATTTCTGGATGAAGGCGATTTCTATGAACAGAAACGCCAAACCCAGACAAAAAAAGTACGCCGACAGCCGTAACGAAGAACCCGAGCGGGGCTGGAAACCGAGTTTGTCCTGCCATTTCCACAAAGGCAGGCCGATGAACAACGCGCCGGCCAGAAAGGCTTGCAGCGCCCCGGCAATCAGCACGATGTAGCCGCTTTCCAGCAGCGAGAGGCCGCCTTGTCCGTACAGCGACGCGATTTCGGGTAGCGTGCTCCATTTGAAAAACTTGAAAAAATACGGTTTGTCGTCGGTCGCAGGATGGATGTCGAATTTATAGCCGCCCATGTAGGACTCACTCAACGGGCTCAACAACGCTTTCACGGCATGGTACGGCGTCGGCTCCGGGACCATATTGTAGAGGTTGGTTTCGGCTTCGGTCATGCCGGGATAATAATCGACGTCGAAACTGCGCGCTTCGCAGAAGGTTTTCAATGCGTCGATTTTCGCAGGAGTCACCACGCCGCTTTTGACCAGGAGCGTGCCGGTCTGCCAGCCGCGGATCAGGATCAAGCGGCGTTCCGGATCGGAGTGACCGGTATTTTTCAACGCCGCCACGGCCGTTGCGAACAATTTGAGATGATCGCGGGGCGGCATTTTGATCCAGCGGGTGATGGCCAGATAGCCTTGGGGCTTAAGGTGTTCGAGATAGCCCTGCAAGGCTTCGACGGTGTAGAGATAATTTTCGCTCAAGGCATACAAGCCGGCCGAGGAAGCGCCGAAAGCGTCCAGCAGAGAGATCTCGATCATGTCGAACGGCTCCCGCGATGCCGAGACGAAGCCGCGCGCTTCGCCGATGTGCCAGCGTATGTTGTCTGCGGAAAATAAGCCGCCGCTGAACGCGTTCTGCCGTTCGCGCAGATAGTCGAGCAACCGGCTGTTCAATTCCACCGCATCGACGGTTTTGATATCGAAAAAGCGCGCCTGCAACAGATCACTGCCGGTCCCCGCGCCCAAAATCAGCAAATGTTCCGGTTTACGCAAATGAAAAGGCAGGGCCGAGGTAGTCTGATCCAGATAGGAAAGACTGGCGGGATTGCCGTCGAAACGGGTGATGGCCGACATATTGTCGGCATCGATGAACAGCGCCCGTTGCGGAGGCAGCGTCACGTCGGCGTTCAGGCTGAGCCCCGGTGCGTGGCGCAGAGGAATCTCGTCATTCTCGGTGACATGGACGTAACCGATGGGACTGGAAAAGTGGTCGACGACTTTCGTGCCCGGAATGAGCAGTGCTTGCGGCAACTCCTTGTAAGGCGAAATATGCAGGGACTGCCACTGTTCAGGAACCCATAACAGGGCGCCTGCGGCCAGGAAACAGGCGACGAGCATCCACCGATCCGGTTTTGTGTCCAGGCAGTAAAACGGCATCAGCCCGAGGATCGCGGCGAGCGACAGAACGATGAGGGCGCGTTCCGGAGGAATTAAAAACAGCAAGCCGATAACGGCCAGGCTGCCGAGGCCGGCGCCCGTCAAGTCGGCGGCATAAATGCCGGAGATCCGCTCCGGGTAGCGGTATAATGCCAGACCAATCGCAGAGGCGGCGAAAAAGAATGGGATGGCCAATAGCAAATAAAGGAGAAACAACAGCGGCAACTGCTGCGGCGACCAGAATATTTCCGAAGGATTGAACGGAATGCGTTGCGCCAGCCAGAAGCAGCCGGGGGCGGAAACGCCGAAGCCAAGGACTGCCGCGGGAAATATCCGATCGAAACGGGAGACCAGTCGGCCCCGCAGCAACGCCAGAATGAGACCGCTGACGCCAAAGCCCAGCAGCGCCATGCTGATGATCATATAGGCGAAATGATGCCACTGAATGATCGAAAACAGCCGCATCAATAAGACTTCATAGGCGAGAGAAGACGCGGAGAGCAAAGCGACCGCAAACGACAGGGCAGCGGTTTTGATGGCGGTCGTTGCAAAGGACGTCAAGGATGCGTCCCGGTCAACGGCACGAAAGCCACCGGCAGCAATTGCCGGGTGATTATTTTGCCGTTCGGGTTCTTCTCCACCAGGACCAGTTGCTGTACGTTGAAGCGGTCGCCGACCGGAATCAGCATGCGCCCGCCCGGCTTCAACTGCTTGATCAGCGGAGGCGGAATATGGCTGGCGGCCGCGGTGACCAGAATCGCGTCGAAAGGCCCCGCTTCCGCCCAGCCGTCATAGCCGTCGCCCTGCCGGGCGTGCACGTTGTCGTAATGCAGGCGTTGCAGCCGATCCCCGGCCGATTGCGCCAGCGGTTCGACGATTTCGATAGTGTAGACGTCGGCGGCGATTTCGCCGAGGATCGCGGCCTGATACGCCGAGCCGGTGCCGATTTCGAGCACTTTGGAGGTTTTATCGACGTCGAGCAGGTCGGTCATGACGGCGACGATGTAGGGCTGCGAAATGGTTTGCCCATGGCCGATCGGCAGAGGCCGGTTTTCATAGGCGTAAGGCCGGTACTCGTCAGCGACGAACTCGTGCCTCGGGACTTTTTTCAAGGCTTCCAGAACGCGCGGATTCAACGCGCCGCGGCCGAGCATGACGGCCGTTTCCTTGACGCCGGCCCGGATTTCGTCAATCAGCGCCATGCGTTGCTTCAAATAGGCGTCTTCGGCATGCGCCTGGCTTGCCGGCAGGAAAATCGAAAAGACCAGCAGCAACAACAGATAAGAAACAGGCCTGAACATAATGATGAGTTCCAAAAAAATCGATGGGCCGAAGCTCCCCAAGAATTCCCGATTACAGGGGCTTGGGATGGTCGATCAAAGGCACGAACGCCACTTCAAGAATTTTGACTGGCCGATTTTTGCCTTCCGGACGTTTTTCCAGCAGCATCAGCTCCTGATGAGCATGAGGCAAGCCTACCGGAATGACCAGCCGGCCGCCGGGCTTTAATTGTTCGACCAGGGCGTCCGGAACGTAAGGCGCCGCCGCCGTCACGATGATGCCGTCGTATGGGGCGAACTCCGGCCAGCCTTCATAGCCGTTGCCGACACGGGTCTTGATATTGCCGTAATGCATTTCCTTGAAGCGCGCCTGCGCCTCTTCGCTGAGCGACTGAATGATTTCCACGCTGTAAACCTTCTCGGCCAGAAGCGATAAAATGGCCGTCTGATAGCCCGAGCCTGTGCCGATCTCAAGAACCGATGCGTGTTTGCCGATCTCTAAAAGATCGGTCATCAAGGCGACAATATAAGGCTGGGATATGGTCTGGCCGGAGCCGATCGGAAGCGGACCGTTGTTGAACGCGCGATTTACCTGGCTCAAAGGGACGAATTGGTCGCGCGGCACCCTGCCCATGGCGTCCATCACGCGGCCGGACAGTTTCTCCCTTCCGGTAAAAAGGCTGGTATAGGCGGTTTCCTGCTGGATATCGTCCAGCATGCTCTGTATATCGTTCATAGGCTTGTAGGTATTCCCGGGTTGACTAGGAAGAAGGAAAAAAAGCCGGTATGAGCCGCTCGGGAAAAGAGCGGAGAGCCCGATTATTCAAAAACAATCATCGGACATTTTCCCTCAAGGAAAAGTTGCTTTTTCGTGATCGAGGCGGCGGGCTTCCATTAAACCCAATCGTTCCTTCCGGGTTAATCCGGCTGCCGGGGCAAAAGGCCATGCGTTCAAACCGCCGCGTCAATAGACGGACGGTCATGTTTTTTGATATAGTGCGTTATTTTAGGGGAAGCTTCGGCTTGTCCCCGCTAAGTTTCGGTTTTCATATCATCACTCTGGAGAGACTCAATGGCAATTAAAATTGCAATCAATGGTTATGGCCGTATCGGCCGCAATGTGATTCGCGCCCTTTATGAATCCGGCCGCACCAATGAAATCAAAGTCGTTGCAATCAACGATCTGGGCGACAGCAAGACCAACGCGCACCTGACCCAGTACGACACCGTGCACGGCAAATTTCCTTTCGACGTAGCTGTCGACGGCGACTACATCGTGATCAACGGCGACCGGATCCGAGTTCTCTCCGAACGCGACCCCTCGAAATTGCCCTGGGGCGAGCTGGGCATCGACGTCGTGCATGAATGCACCGGCCTGTTCACCAGCAAGGCCAAAGCGTCCGCGCACCTCACCGCCGGCGCGAAAAAAGTAATCATCTCCGCTCCGGGCGGCAACGACGTCGATGCGACGATCGTTTACGGCGTCAACCACAACACGCTGAAAGCCTCCGACACGGTCATCTCGAATGCTTCCTGCACCACCAACTGCTTGGCGCCTCTGGTCAAGCCTCTGCATGATGCGATCGGCATCGAACACGGTTTGATGACCACGATCCACTCGTACACGAACGACCAGGTGCTGACCGACGTTTACCACAGCGACCTGCGCCGCGCGCGCTCGGCAACGCAATCGATGATTCCGACCAAAACCGGCGCCGCCGCCGCGGTAGGGCTGGTATTGCCGGAACTGAAAGGCAAACTGGACGGTTTCGCAATGCGCGTTCCGACCATCAACGTGTCGGTCGTCGATCTGGTGTTCAAAGCGAAGCGTCCGACCAGCAAGGAAGAAATCACGTCGGTTCTGACCGCCGCTTCCGAAGGCCCGCTGAAAGGCATCCTGGCGATTAACGATCTGCCGCTGGTGTCGAGCGACTTCAACCACAATCCGGCTTCCTCGATCTTCGAAGCGCCTTCCACTTACGTCGTCGACGGCGATTTCGTCAAGGTGCTGTCCTGGTACGACAACGAATGGGGCTTCTCGAACCGAATGCTGGATACCACCGTTGCCTTGGTCAACGCCAAATAAACTATTTATCATCGAATGTTAAGACGAACCAAAATTTTAGCGACCCTGGGACCGGCGACCGATAAACCCGGCGTGCTGGAAGGGTTATTCGACGCCGGCATCGACGTGGTGCGGATGAATTTTTCACACGGTTCCGCGGAAGATCACATCAATCGCGCGAACCGGGTCCGGGAACTGAGCAGGAAAACCGGCCGCCGCGTCGGCATTCTCGGAGACCTGCAAGGCCCCAAGATTCGCATCGAGCGCTTCAAGGACACCAAGGTTTTCATCAACGAAGGTCAGGACTTCGCGCTGGACATCAACATAGGCAAACTGGACGGCGACGAGACGCAGGTCGGCATCAGCTACGAGCCCTTGCCCCGCGAGGTCAAGCCCGGCAGCCGCCTGTTGCTGGATGACGGCCGCATCGTGCTCGACGTGGTGAACGTCGAACCGAACCTGCGCATCAACTGCAAGGTCGCCGTCGGCGGTTATCTGTCCAACAACAAAGGCATCAACCTGCTCGGTGGCGGCTTGTCGGCGGCGGCTTTGACCGACAAGGACAAGGAAGACATCAAGACGATCGCGAAGATCGGCTGCGATTTCGTCGCCGTGTCGTTCCCGCGTTGCGCGGAAGACCTGAACGAAGCGCGCCGCCTGCTCGAGGCCGAAGGCTCCCATGCCGGCATCGTCGCCAAAGTGGAGCGCGCCGAGGCGCTGGAGGTGATGGATGAAATCATTCTGGCTTCCGACGTCATCATGGTCGCCCGCGGCGATTTGGGCGTCGAAATCGGCGACGCCAATCTGCCGGCGGTGCAGAAGCATCTGATCAAGCGGACGAGGGAGCTCAACCGGGTCGCCATTACCGCGACGCAGATGATGGAATCGATGATCGACAATCCGATTCCGACGCGCGCCGAAGTTCTCGACGTCGCCAACGCCGTCTACGACGGCACCGACGCCATCATGCTGTCGGCGGAAACCGCTTCCGGCAAATACCCGATCAAGGCGGTCGAGGCCATGCACCGGATCTGTGTCGAAGCCGAAAAGCAGCCGAGCGTCCGCCAATCGGATCATCGCATCAAAATACAGTTCGAGCGGGTCGACGAAGCGATCGCGATGTCGGCCATGTACATGGCGAATCACACCAAGATGAAGGGCATTGCCGCGCTGACCGAATCCGGCGCGACGACCTTGTGGATGTCCCGGATCAGTTCCGGCATTCCCATTTTCGCCTTGAGCAGCCAGGAAAAAACTCTGGGTAAAGTGACTTTGTACCGCGGTGTTTTCCCGATCTATTTCGAAATTCAACAGAATTACGATCATTTCGAAGTCAACCGCGACGTCGTCAAGGAGCTCAGAAAATGGTACAAAGCCAAAGACGGCGACAAATTCATCATCACCAAAGGCGATCTCAACGGCGTTGAAGGCGGCACCAACGCATTGAAAGTGATCATTGTCGGACAAGGCATGACGCCTTAACGAAAACAATCCATTCAACACAAGCGGACATCCATCAAGCCCGCTTAAAACCTTGTCTTTCATTCGTACGGATTGGGACCGGCGGTTTATGCCGCCCAACCCGTGCGAATCCTTCCGTCTACGCCGGCCGGCAGAGCCTGCGAACCGAAACGGTCCTAGCGGCCAATGGCGTAATAATCGAGACCGAAACGCCTGACCAGGGCCGGCTCGTACATGTTTCGGCCGTCAAAAATCACCCTGTCTTTCAGTTGTTGAGCCAGCTCGTTAAAGTCGGGGCTGCGGAACTGTTTCCACTCGGTCACGATGACCAGGGCGTCGGCCTGATGCAACGCTGCTTCCGGCGATTCGCAGTAAATCAGGCCGGTCTTGTCTCCGTAAATCCGCCGGGCTTCGGCCAGCGCTTCGGGATCGTAAACCCGAACCGCAGCGCCGGCGGCACACAGGCTTTCCAGGACAACCCGGCTCGGCGCTTCCCGCATGTCGTCGGTGTTGGGTTTGAATGCCAGGCCCCACAAGGCGAAGGTTTTCCCGGCCAAATTGCCCTGGTAATAGGCGCTCATTTTTTCGAACAGCCGGTTTTTTTGCCGGGTATTGACGCTTTCGACCGCATTCAGCAATTCGGCGCGAAAGCCCTGCTCCGCCGCCGTTCTTGCCAATGCCTTGACGTCTTTGGGAAAGCAGGAGCCGCCGTAGCCGCAGCCCGGATAAATGAAGCTGTAACCGATGCGGCGGTCGGAACCGATGCCCTGCCTGACCTGTTCGATGTCCGCTTCCAGAAACTCGGCCAGATTCGCCATTTCGTTCATGAAGCTGATCTTGGTGGCCAGCATCGCATTGGCGGCATACTTGGTCAATTCCGCCGAACGGACATCCATGACGAGAATGCGGTCATGGTTGCGATTAAAAGGCGCATACAAGGCTTTCAGCAATTCCGCCGTGCGCGGATTGTCGGTGCCGACGATGATGCGGTCCGGCTTCATGAAATCGTTGATCGCCGCGCCCTCCTTCAAAAATTCGGGGTTGGAGACGACGTCGAATTCCATGGGTTTGCCGCGGTCTTTCAATATCATTTCGATGTGGGCCTTGACCTTGTCGGCCGTTCCCACCGGAACGGTCGATTTATTGACCACAATCCGATAGTCCTCCATGTGTTCGCCGATGCTGCGGGCTGCCGCCAATACGTACTGCAAATCGGCCGAGCCGTCTTCATCCGGCGGCGTGCCGACCGCGATGAATTGAAACAAGCCGTGGCTCACGGCTTGTTTGACGTCGGTGGTGAATTTCAAGCGCCCTGCCGCCTGGTTCTCCTTGATCATCGCTTCCAGCCCGGGCTCGAAGATCGGAACCATGCCCTGCTGCAAACGCGCAATTCTGGCTTCGTCGATGTCCATGCAGACGACGTGATTGCCGACTTCGGCCAGACAGGCTCCGGTCACCAGACCGACATAACCGCTGCCATACACTGAAATTTTCATAATAAAACGATCCTCTTGATTTTGGTATGCCAAATGCTCGACGTTATCTGGGGGCGAGCTTAATTATAGTTGAGGTGTTTTCGGCTTGAACACAATGGGATGCCCTGGGTATACCGATATAAGCTGCGTTTACCGGACGCAGAAAGCCTGCCCGGGAGAAGGCCGGATTCTTCGCCTCGGCGAGCAAGACCGGGCGCGCCTGCGTGTTCTATTTTACCGTGCCGGTGTTACCGTTCTTGCATCGAGGCCGGCGTTACATCAGTTCCTTCATCCGGTAGAGAAGCTCCAGGGCGTCTCTCGGACTGAGCTCGTCGGGCCTGACGTCTTCCAGCAGGCGGACGGCCGGATGAGGTTCATTGAACGAGAACAAATCCAGTTGGTTGGCTCCCGATTCGGCTTGCTGTTCGATATAGGCCTTGGTTTCCAGGCTTTGCAGTTTGGCCTTGGCCTTTTCGATCACCGAACGCGGAACGCCCGCCAGGGACGCCACCTGCAGGCCGTAGCTCTGATTGGCCGGACCGTCCTTGACGGCATGCAGAAAAATGATTTTATCCCCGTGCTCCATGGCGTCGAGGTGGACGTTGTGGATGGTTTTTTGCTCGTCGGCCAGCGTGGTCAGTTCGAAATAATGGGTGGCGAACAGCGTAAACGCTTTGGTGACTTTCGCCAGGTGATCGGCGCAGGCCCAGGCCAGCGAAAGTCCGTCGAAGGTGCTGGTGCCGCGCCCGATTTCGTCCATCAGGATCAGGCTTTGCGAAGTGGCGTTATGAAGGATGTTGGCCGTTTCCGACATCTCGACCATGAACGTGGACCGCCCCGAGGCCAGGTCGTCCGAAGCGCCGATGCGGGTGAAAATCTTGTCGATCGGGCCGATGACCGCCGATTGGGCCGGCACATAGCAGCCGATATGGGCGATCAGGACGATCAGCGCATTCTGGCGCATGAAGGTCGATTTCCCGCCCATGTTGGGACCGGTGATGACCAGCATCCGGCGCCGGCTGGAGAGGGATAAGTCGTTGGCGACGAAGGGAATGTCCGACACCTGTTCGACGACCGGATGGCGCCCGCCTTCGATCGTGAGGCCGGGACTGGCGGACAATACCGGCTTCGATAGATTCAGCGTATCCGAGCGTTCGGCAAAATTGACCAGCACGTCCAGTTCAGCCAGCGCGCCGGCGCACTGCTGAAGGATCGCCAGGGATTGGCCGATAAGGCCCAAGAGTTCGTCGTACAGCGCTTTCTCAAAAGCCAGCGATTTTTCGCGGGCGCTCAGCACCTTGTCTTCGAAAGCTTTCAACTCGGGCGTGATGTAGCGCTCCGCGCCTTTTAACGTTTGCTTCCGCAGATAATGGGCCGGGACCTTTTCCGCGTGCGAGTGGGAGATTTCGATGTAATAGCCGTGCACCCGGTTGTAGTTCACCTTGAGATTGCCGATGCCCGTCGCCGAGCGTTCGCGGTTTTCCAGATCGAGCAGGAACTGATCGGCGTTCTGGCTCAAATTGCGCAGCTCGTCGAGCTCCGGATGATAGCCCGGCGCAATGACCCCGCCGTCCCGGATCAGGACCGGCGGATTGTCGACAACGGCGGTTTGCAGAAGATGCAGGACTTCCGGATGCTCGCCGATGTTTCGGCTTAATTCGGCGAGTTGCAGGTTTTCGCTCGCAGCCAGCAGCGATTGCAGCTCGGGCAAGGCGGCGAGGGTATCGCGCAACACCACCAGATCCCGGGGCCGCGCCGACTTCAGCGCAATGCGGGTGCTGATCCGTTCGACGTCGCCGACTTTGCGCAGGTGCTCGTGGAGATCCTGATACAAGCGGTTTTCGAGTAGAGCTTCGATGCAGGAATAGCGCCGATTGAGGACGGTTTGATCGCGCAGGGGCCGGTTGATCCAGCGCCGGAGGCAGCGGCTGCCCATCGCGGTGGCGGTCCTGTCCAGTACGCCGAACAGGGTGAATTTCATCTGTCCCGACGGATGCGTGTCCAGTTCCAGATTGCGCCGGCTCGAGGCATCCAGCAGAATGGTGTCGTCGCTGGACTCGGTCCGGATGCCTTGAATGTGAGGCAAAACGTGCAACTGCGTATCTCTGACGTACTGCAGCAACGCTCCGGCGGCGGCGATCGCGGCCGGCAGGTCGTCGCAGCCGTAGCCTTTCAGATCGTGACTATTGAATTGTTTCAGCACCGCCAGCCGTGCGCTTTCCGGTTCGAAATGCCAGGGCGGCCTTCGGCACAAGCCGCTGCGCTGTTTCAATGCGGCGGGCAGCTCCCAGCTTTCGCTGAACAGCAGTTCGGCCGGATTGAGCCGGCTGATCTCGCTGACGAGCCGGTCTTCGGATTCCACCTGCTGCAGCACGAATCGCCCGCTCGTGATGTCCAGGCTGGCGATACCGTACAGATGATCAATACGGCCTGCCGAAACCAGAAGATTGTCTTTCCGGTCTTCCAGCAAGGCCTCGTCGGTGACGGTGCCGGGCGTCATGATCCGCACCACCTTGCGTTCGACCGGCCCTTTCGAGGCCTGAGGATCGCCGATCTGTTCGCAAATGGCCACCGATTCGCCGAGCCGCAGCAACCTGGCGATATAGCCTTCCGCGGCATGATAGGGGATGCCCGCCATCGCGATCGGCAGGCCGGCCGACTGTCCGCGGCTGGTCAGCGTGATGTCGAGCAGTTCCGAGGCTTTTCTGGCGTCGTCGAAAAACAGCTCGTAAAAATCGCCCATGCGGTAAAACAGGAGAACATCGGGGTGCTCCGATTTGATGCGCAGGTATTGCTGCATCATCGGAGTGTGCGTCGCGTTTTCGGTTTTGGAGAACTGCGTCGAATCGCTAGTCTGGTGAAGTGCTTTGGTCATCGGTTCGGAAATGGTGTTTTTACAACGGCCGTATTATAAACCGCGGAAAGCCTCAAGGGTCCGTCTTGGCGGCGAGATGGGGTTATTGAGGATTTTCTGCTCACGGATCGGCGGATTATAAGCCTGGCCGTGCCTTTACCGCTGAGTTTTTTGTATCCGCGCGGCCATGTCATCCAGAAGCTTGATGAAATTCCGTTTGGGTTTGTAGCGAAGGCGCAGTTCGGCCAGATAATCGCTCAATTCATGTGATCGTTTCTGCGCGGTCATTATCCCCGCCATTCTCCGAACCAGCTCGATGGCTTCGGCGTAGGCCCTGTTGCTGGTTTGTTCGACGATGGGCGGTACAACCCGCTTGTAGAGGGCGAGCGCATCGTCCGCCCGCGCCGCTTCCAGTTTGCCGGCCAATTGGATCAGCAAATTCATATCGCATTTTCCCGCTTGCGCCGCCTGCCAGGCTTCTTCGAGATGATTTTCCCATAAAGCGATTTTAAGCCGTAACGAATAATCCGGCCCGGCCAGTTTCGACTGCCATGAAGCTGCGGCAGCGGCAGAACGGGCAATTTCGTCGGCAACCCGCACCAAAGCGCGCTCGCGCTGGGCCGGCCAGATACCGAGTTGTTCGGCAACGGCGTGGAGTTTTTGATAATGCTCCAGGGTTGGGCGCTCCTCGAACTGGATCCAGGTCAATTGCAAGGCTTCTTCGCCACGTTGGCGTTCCAGATAAGCTGAGACTAAAAAATCCCGCAGCCGGTTGTCGGTATTCGCGGGAAAGGCCTGCAAGCCCCGCTCGGCCCAGTTCAGGGCTTTGTCGTCTTCTCCGGCCTCGGTCCAGATCTCGGCAATCGTTAGATACCGGTAGGCCGAGGACAAATCGCGCACTTTGATCGCGACCAGTTCTTCCACATTGCCGCTCGCACTGGCCAGCGATTCCATGATGTTGGTGATGCGGAATCGGTGGGAATCGAAACGGTCCTCTTTCTGCTTGGGTTCGATTTTCCGCCATTCTGCTTCGGCCAGTTCGCGGTAGCGCCGAAGTCCCACTTCGCCCAGGATATGAGCATAGGTTGAGGCAGAGAAGCTGCAAATACCGAAGGGCAACGTCGTTTCCAGACGGAAGAGCCGATCCGCCAGCGCGGCGGGTTCCAGCCGCGCCAATGCGCACGCTTGGAAGTGCAAATTGCCAAGCGTGTCCACGATGCCGCCGACTTCCCCGTTGGAATCGTCGATGTTCTGCATGGCGTCTTCCGCGCGTTCGATCGCGTATTCGGCCAACTCGGCCAATAAAGCGGCGCTGTCCGGTGTTAACAGTTCCTCCAGGGATTCGACAATGGATTCCAGATTCCCGGCAAAACCGCCGGCCTCGCGCCAGTCGACAAAATCACGGACACGCGTCGCCTTGTCGATGGCCTTGCGGAAAGTCGGCAGTAAATCCCCGCCCGCATGCAAGCGCTCGGCTTTTAACAACAGCGATTGATAAACACGCTCGTCGCGCTCCGCCGCATCCAGCACCAGGTCGATCAACGCTTCCGGCTTTTGTAAAGACAAATAGTTCCGGATCGCCAGCCAAGGGTCGGTGCGTTCTTTCTTCTGGCTTGCCGGACCGGTCTTCTTGTTTTGGCGGTCCTCAAGCCAGGCGAGGCCAACCGCCGCACAATGCTTGCAGAAATAACCGTCCGCCGCGCGCGGGCAGGTGCAGTCGTAAGCTAGTTCGCCCTTCTCGTCCCATAATTTGACCCGGTAGCTCTCGCTGCCTTCGACCCGGGCGCTGATGGTATCACCGGCATCTCGCACATCGCCGACTAGACCGCTCGTGTAATAGTCTTCACCGCGTGCAAAAGCGGTGGCGCCAGCCAGATTTTTTAGGGTGCTGCGGGTGATCAGTCGGTCGAGCATGATTATTTTTCGAGAGGTTGTTATTTGTGTGAATATTAAAAATGAATTCCCACGTAAGTCGTCAAATCAACGGAATAATTAACATTAACGCTCTTTGATAAAAACTTGTGTCGGAAAATTTTTATGATTCTTTACTTTCATATGATTGACTAAAGACATCATATTTTCAGCTTGCTCCAATGCTGAAGCAAAATTGTCGAAATCTGCCATTCTGGAATCGCATCCCCAATAACCCACGCCCTGATCGAAGCGCAACGTGGTAACCTTGCCCGAATGCCAGTCCAATTGCATAAAACGACCATGCGGTGTATCGGCCGAGATTACTGCGGTACAGTTTTCATTCATCGCGGCAAAATAGCCTTGCATGACTGCCAAGCGTCTGTCATCATCCTGCCAATCGGCGAACAAACCGCGCTTCTGATAGCCGTCTTGTTTGGCTTTAGGCGCAGAAGTGATTCGAATCGATGGATTTACCCATGTTTTATGCAACACATGTTTGAGCCCGCGGATGAGCTCGGCGAGCAACATCACCGTCCAGGGGGAAAATAAATAACGGTCCATATAACCAATACTCGCCAGTTGATCCCCATTGTCGAGATGTTGCCGTAATAGGGCATGTTTTTCCCTCATCAATCGCCAAAATTTTTGCGCAAACTCGGTCAATTCTCCATTGCATTCCGTCAGAATTTCCACTTCCACATCGCCGGGGCCGCTGTGCGGCTTGAGTTGTGCAGCCTCCAGGTAGCGCCCGATTGGGAGTGCCGGATAATCGTTTGCATGAATCAGAATGTTCTCTTTATCGTTAAGCCAGGCTTCGTTAGGTACTGCGGCAAGTGGGCGGCTGCATGCGAACGTGCTCCATTTATCCGAAAAAAACGCTTGCGCTATCACGGCTTCTGCCTGCTTAGGTAAACCTTTATTAGCGCCGATTACGGCCGTTTTGATGCCCAGCCGCTGCAGCACCCATAAATCTTCTTTCACGATATCCGGTACTTGTTGAAACTGCTTTTCGTTGATCAGCAGCACGACTTGAGAGTACTGAGTTTGCCAACGCGAAAGGGATTCCCGCAATGTTCCGAGAATCTCCCAATCCAGAGGCGCGCCGTGTAAAAAAAGGTGCAATTCGGTTGCGCCCTGGGCGGCGGCTTGGCGGATTTCGGTGAACAGCGTTTCCGGAGTGTAACGGGAACCTTCGCCGAGAATTTTTAAGTCGTCCGGCAGCGCTAATGCGTGGATAAAATCATCCGATAAAAAATCAAAGGCCAATTGCCGGTCCAAGCGCTCAACATGAAAGCGGGTATCGAAACCCAGCAGACAGTTTTGACAAACTCTTTGGCAAGAGCAGTCAAGATAATGTCGGGCTTTGTTGAACAAGTCGGCAAAATCTCGATGAGCTGATGAGGCAAAGCCCCCGCCGCCGCTGCATTTATCGTACAATGTGATGGTCGCGACCGGATCAGTACAATCGGCCAGTTTGGTTGGCTTGACCGTATAACCCAGCTCTTCGGCATTGATGCCTAACCGGTCCGCGAGAGCCTGCCTTAACGCCACGGCCAGCGTCCAGGCAATTTTATTATCGTTTTCGGAGCGATCACTTAGAAACCGTTGTTCGTTGTGGTGTTTCAAATAGAGTTCCAACACGTCGGTATGATAGACGTAGCCCAAATACAATTTGTCTTTAATCGCAGTCTGACCGTCATTGCCGCTGCACCACGCATCGGCTTCGCCTCCCGCTTTTCCGCGCAGCCTTTTATGTGGTCTGGAAAATATTTCGGGCCGTTTGTCGTCCGCCGTCATCGAATCGGCGCGGCCGCAATGCCAACACAAGGCATAGCCGTGTCCGTGTTCGCCGGCGCTGTAATAAAAAATGTCTCCTTGACAGCCGGAGCGAAACGATCCCAATTGCGGATTGGGTAACGGCCACAGACGGTCTTTTGCAGTAACCCAGGGTTCTTTGAACGGCACAAAGTGTTGCCGGGATATATCGGTACTCGGCGATTCGTAAAAATCCACCGCAAATCCCGCCGGTTCGATGAATACGTGCTTATGCTCAAGATTCAAAGACCATCCGCATTCACGGCAGATGGTTGGGGAATGGCTGTTCAAGGCATGATCGATCGCGCCGCAATGATCGCAGCGCCATGCCGTCATCAACTTTTGGGTTTCGTTGCCGCCGCTTTCCGGTTGATGCCAGCTTAGCGCCAAGCCCGCCGACCGATACACCAAACCGTTCAAAACAACATCGTTTCCCGGCGCGTATTCGCGGATCGCGATCGATAAGTCGCGGGTCGGTTTGTCGCGAATACGGCGCAGGTTGTCTTCGCGCTCTTCTTTTTGTGACTGATTTTTGCGCTGATAGTCTTGAACGCTATAAGGGTCAAAATAAGCAATACCCGTTGGAAAGCCGTAGCCGGGCAGAAAGCCGCGAGTGGCAAGTTCGGAGAGCAAATATTCTTTCGTTAGCCGCTGCAAATCCCGTTCTATTCTTTTGCGATAGGGATTGTTTTCGGAAACGTTCGCATTCAATGCCTTCAATTCGATTTGCAACGGCTCGTATTCGTCTAGCCATTGCTTGCGTATGTCGTTAATCGAAGAGGCCGATTGTTGCAGAAGATTGGCGGATTGAGCTCCCGCAAGCGCGGTGCCGTTGGTAACGGCAATTAAGCCTTGTTGTAAAGATGCCGGCATGTTGAATTCGCATCCGGCTAGCCAATGACAAAAGTGCTCTGCCTGTGAACTCCCGTCATCGCTCCGACAAAAAAACCAGCCGCATTCGAGTTTGGTATTTTGCTGTTGGCTGACCGCGACGACTTGCTTCAGGAAATAACCCAAAATCAACGAATTGGCATGGCGTTGGACGATTTTTGGGCTGCTGAGCGTGATGTACGGCGATTTGATCTGCGTCGTAAAAGGCCATAACGTGTCGTTGAACACTTGACGTTCATGCGGATTATCCTTACACAAGGTGAATGCCAGCGCCCGGCTTTCCTGACGGCGACCGGCGCGGCCGGCCCGTTGCAAATAATTGGCCGGATGCGGCGGCACGTTGTTCATCGCCACCGCCGAAATGCCGCCGATGTCGACGCCCATTTCCATCGTCGTCGAGCAGCTCAGCACGTTCAGCTTTTGTTCCTTGAACAGTTTTTCAAAATGCTGCAAGCGGCTGGCGGGTTGCTGTGCGGAATGCTCGGCCGCACGAAAGAACGCGCCGCCTTCCAAAATGCCGTCGCTTAAGCTTGTCAGAATATTCTACTGGAGTTTGTGACCTATGATTGACATCATAAATATTCCATGATAATTTATGAAACGTTTCATAAACATTAACAAGGGGAAATGATGACCAACCAAGACATTAGCGCTATTGAAATAGGCCATTTTCTTAGCCAAATTCGGGAGAAAGCGGGCATAAAGCAAGCGGAGCTAGCTAAAAAAATCACATGGAGTCCGGCGATGCTTTCACGCATTGAAGTCGGCGAGCGATTTTTATCAGATGATGAGTTGCAAACCGTTGTGGAAGGCATAAATACGCCAGAAGCACTTCATTTATTAGAACTTTTGAAGCGTCAGTGGGCGATATTACCGAGACCGCCCTTAAATCACTTTGATCAGGACATTCTTTGGAATGCGGAGCAAATTGCACAAAAGCTATTCGATATGTCTCAACACCCTGAAATCAAGCAATCATTTCAGCGACGCTTGGAAGCATACTTAACAGAAATTAGAAAATTATCTGAACAACTATTAAAACGAGAACATCAAATAGCATTTATTGGCAGCATCGGCATCGGTAAATCAACCGCTATTTGCCAACTTGCCAATCTAACAATGCAAAATCCTAGTGGTAATTTTGATGCTGCTCTTGAGGTAGGGGCAGGAGGCATCACAGTCTGTGAAGTGCATTTATTAGCAGGAGCAGAGTATGAAATTAGGATCGAGCCATGCTCAGATGAAGAAATTCGTGCCCATGTTCGTGATTTTGCTTTTTATCTCTTAGGAAAAACCGTTGACGATGACAACGACTCTCAAGGTATTTCTAAAGAGATAGAGCGGGCTTTACGAAATATGTCTGGTTTAACTATAAGCCGAAAAAAGGAAGAGGATGGTAAAACGACACGAACAGACAAAGCTAAAGAGCTATCACAACAATTTACCGAAGAGAGAGATTTGTCGATCGAGATAATGGCGCGCATGGAGTTGCATAAAAGGGATTGCAGGAGCGCCCTGTATCATAGTAGCACAGGAAAACAACCTTTAAAGTGGTTAAAAGATATTTTTGAGCAAATTAATAATGGCCGTCATTCTGATTTTACCTTGCCTAAGCGAATCGAAGTCGTAGTAAAAAATCAATTATTAGAGCACAACGAATGTTCAGTTCGTATTATTGATACCAAAGGCATCGATAATAAAGAAACAGCAGCTAGACCAGATCTAGAGTCTCATCTAAAAGATACACACACAATTACTGTACTTTGTTCTGGTTTCAATGATGCGCCCGCCAGAAACCCCTATCAATTACTTGAACGGGCAAAGGCTATTGACATTCCCGCATTAGAGTTAATTTCATCTTTACTTGTACTGCCAAGAACAGGGGAAGCTCTTGCAGTAAAAGATGAATCCGGTTTGCGCGTGGAATCAGCCGAAGAGGGATATGAGTTAAAAGGCGAGCAAATTGAAGTTGCTTTAGGTCCTTTAGGACTTAGGCAATTGCCCGTTCACTTTTTTAATGCTTTTGAAGATGACGTTGCTCGACTAAGGAATTTCATAAATAAACGTATAACTGCTGTGCGAAATTCATTTCGAGAAAAACTCATAGAAACCACTGGCGATATAGAAATACTCTTAGCAAACTATGAACAAGAACAGGTTCAAGAAGTAATCCGTAATGCAGGAAGTAGAATTAGCTCATGGCTAAACCAACATGAAAAGTTACCCAATCCTAGGATACATATTGAAGATGATCTTCTAAAATCAATGAACCAGGCTTACGCTGCTACCGTTAGGGCAACTATTTCACGCAAAGGGCGATGGACTAATCTCGATTACTATCATCATTTAAGTTATGGTTCACGTTTGTTTGCTTACAAATTATTAGAGGAGAATATAAAAAAATTTAAAGATTATTGTGAGACGTTCAGAGGGGATCCAGAATATGGGGATGCTCAAGATTTCATTAGGCAGGCCGAAAATACCCTTACTTCAGCCTTTGCTGAGTTGTTAAGTAAAGTTGAATTAACTGGAGAAAATTATTTTGGTGATGAGCTGGCTTCAGAACATGCGTCGCCTTTATGGGCTAAATGCGAGTCGGAATTTGGAAGAGGCTATAGAAGCCGTGTTGTTCAATATAACCAGGATTGGTTTAACGAGGATCGCCCCAAGAACTTGGAACAAGACCTTTATAATTTTATTGAAAAAGAGTGGAGGCTAGCTCTTCATAAAGTCAAAGCGTTGATTGAAATTGATTGATTGATTGAAACGCTTTCAGTAAGTAATTTGCTTAATCGGTGGCACTTTGTGACCACCGATCACAGTCACACTTTCCGGCTCGATGCCGGCCAAATCAGCCAAGTAGCGCTGCAACGGTTCGTCGCCCTTGTTGCCAATCGTCGCGGAGGTGGCGACAAAGCGCACGTCGTCGGCCTTGACGCCGAAAGCGTGCATCACGCGCCGCAACAATAACGAGAGTTCCGCCGCTTGCGAGCCGATGTAAGTGTGCGCCTCGTCGAGCACGATCCAACGTAACGTGCCTTGGGATCTTTGCAGGATAGGCGCATCGTTTTGCCGCACCAGCATGTATTCGAGCATGGTGGCGTTGGTGACCAATAACGGCGGCGGTTCTGAACGCAGTAGAGTTCTAGTCAAAATTTCGTTAGGTGTTTTGGCTTGATCTGGATGCTTGGATTCATTTGTATTGCCATTGTAGAGGCAGAAACGTAACGCGTTGCCGAACTCGTGCGTCCAGGCGCGCAAACGGTCGCGTTGGCTGTTGATTAGCGCATTCAACGGGTAAATGAACAAAGCCCTTACGCCGACCAGTGGCTGTTGCGACCGTTGATATTCACGCACCAGGTCGTTCAAAACCGGCACCATGAAGCACTCGGTTTTGCCCGAACCGGTGCCGCTGGTAATCACGATCGACTGCGGATTGCTTTCGGCCAGTTTCAACCATGCGCGATATTGATGTTCGTAAGGCTTCCACGTTTTGCGGAACGCATAGTCTTTCAAGTCGGAGGGAGGATTGTCCATCGCCTCTATCAGATCCCGTTCAAGTACCGAGGCTGCCAGCCGGTCCATCGTAAAATGGCTTTTTTCCCAGCCGAAAATCGCCTCGAAAACCGGGTCGGCAAGAAAATTGTTGCTGTCCTTGCCGATCGGTTGATTGAATTGCGTCGATAAAAATTGCCTGAGGGCCGGATCGCTGATGCCCAATATACTCAAGGTGGCTTCGGCGGCGCGTTGCGAAAGTTGTCCGATCAGGGGTTGGAAATAGGGTGTCATGTCTGTCCTTGAAGGGGCTTATTCGAGATTCATTCGCCTTGGTAATATAACGTTTCCGGCGCAATGTCTATATCGCCGGGCCAAGTCACGGTGCCATAATTGACTTTGGCAAGCTTGAAAAAACCGGGATTTTGCAATTTGCGAAACACCGGGTAATGCAAATAAGGCGACATGTCGAAGCGTTTTTGTTCGCCGTTGGTGAAGGTTAGTTGTAGAACGTGATTAGGCAACGCTTGGACTGTGGAAACTTCGGGCAGCATGGAATCACCGTAAAGGGTCGATAGGGAAAACCGGTTCGCCGTTGACGGCCAGCGACCAGTCCGCCATCAGTTCTTCTTCGTGCAAGTCGATCCATACCTGGACTTGGCGGACTTTCTTGGGCGGCAGTTGGCCTTCCAGCAATTCGCCGGTCGGGATTACGAAAACGGCTTTCATGCCTTGATATTCAACGTGAATATGCGGCAAATGGTGTTGTTGGGTGTCCATATACATCATGCGCACGATGATGCCGTAGAACATGCTGATGGTAGGCATGATGGCTCTCCAGTAAGTATTTACAGAGGTGAAAGATAAGCCAGCGACCATTGATAAATCGCATTAAACCATTCTTCGTCGAAAGTTTTCAGACGGTTTAGTTTAAAAATGGAAGCGGCGCTGTTCGTCCAGTGTTCGGGAGCGCCGCCATTGGCCCCAAATACTGCCAGAATGACCGGCAAGATGACCACGGAATAATGGTGGTCCGAAATGTTTTTTAGATTTAATCCAAAGTGTTGGGCCTGATCGAGTTTTTGCCAACAGCCGATAAGTTCGGATTTCAAGACTGTTGGCCAGTCGCTGTCGGCTTGCCGTCTGTCCAATTCTTGTCTTTGCTCATGAACCATTTCCGCCAATCGTTCTATGGGTAAACGTTTTATTTGAAGGTCTTGTTCCATGATGCCGCAAAGCGATTGCCTGAGAATTTTCGCGACCACATCCAAAGCTTGTGATGCTGTACTTATTTTATTGATACGGTTAACCAGTATTGCATTCACATCGGCCTCATCGACCGCTGATTGCAACAAATAATTTTTATAGGCCGAATAAACAGTCAGCCAATCTTTCAACGGCACCAGTTCCCAAAATACCGGCAGTTCTTCGTTAAGTTTTTCGGTAAACGCTTCATCCAATTGTAAAACCAAAGCAACAAGTACCCGAATATCTGTGACCGCAATCGACCATACGTCAAAACTGCTCAACGGCAAATGCGAGCAGTGACGCCATAAATGCCGCAAATAATCCCAACCGCTGTGTCCAAAGTCGGTACTCATTCGCTCCAAAATTCGTTTGATGGCGTCTTGTCTGGGTTGCGTACAGCCGATTTTGGTTGCACTGTGCAGGGTCGATACAGCTCCGGTATCAACGAATTCGCTGTTTTCAGGATCATAGCCCACAACCCATAAGATAGAGCGCAGAGTCACCGATGACGTTTCCCCTGAATAAATTAACCACGGTTCGGCAACCTTTTTTTCGGGATGAAAAAACCAACTGCCTGTTATTGTCTGTTCCGATACGCGCGGTTCCAGTTTGATATGTTCTTGTTCGGGTTGAGACAGGCGCATTGCCATCAATTCGATACTGCCCAACACGTCATAGGGTAAGCCGGCATGGTCGATTGTATTCAACTCGACCAAGCCCTGTTCTGCATTTCTTTTCAGAGAAAACTGGTAACGGCTTATTTTCGCCCGCATTAGCTCGGAGCCGTTTTCATACATCGCCAGCCGCACATGGCTATCGAGTTTTCTGCTTACGGCGAATAAATCGTTAATCCATTGCAGATAATCGATAAGCGCAAGCTCGATCATGCTGCCGTTGCGCTTAATTTCATGACGGAAATAGACGTCTTTGATGTCATCTTGTTCGTAATCTTGCAGCGTGAATTCAATCTGTAGTTGTCGTTCGAACCGTTCACTGAAAAGACGCAAACGGACGCCGTGCAGCCGGTCTGCAAATAACGCCTGTTTTGTGGACAGTTTGCTGCCATCCGCACCGATGATTTGACCGCCTCTCGCAGGAAATGGCAGAGTCAGTGTCAACATTTCCGCCATTGCTGGCCAATGCAGCAGCACATTTACCTGGGTAGGCGGCGACTGGTCGGAAAATAAATCGATACGGTAGCCATCATTTTCCGAAGTTATGGTGTGTTTCAGCGTAGACTGGCAAACGACGTTTGCGGGGTTGGTATGGTCTAAAAACAGAGTTGCATCCCATGAGTTAGCGCAGGGTTTGAAGCGAACGGCAAATTTTTCGGACAATAAAGCACATTTTTTTCGGAATACAATATTACCTTGATCCATTAGGCGAATTTCATGAACGCCTTGGAGCTCCGGCGTCAAACGTTGCCAAAGGGATTTGGAATTAATCGGTCTCGCCACTAACTCTTTTGCCGGAATTGTTGTGATGGCGTCGGATTCTGGGTCGCTTCGCCAAAGGGTCGGCAATCCTAAAAACAATTCCTTAGGGACGCTGGCAAATTCAAGCTGTTTTCCATGTAAACAGTAATGATTCGATGAACGGTCTTGAGCGGTTCTGATGACGAATACATTCGCATCATTATCCGTGAAGCGAATGCAGCCGTCCGTTTCGAGCAATCTTTTACCATTGCAGACGGTCTCCAATTGTAAAACTTCCGCGTCTCCCTGATAGCTGAAATGTTCGGGATAAAGAATTCTGATCCGTTTCGCGCGGGTCCGAATACCGGCAATGCCTTCCAATATCCACTCCTGACCATGCTGTGCAAATACCCAGGGAACTTCATTATCCAGATCTTCGCCGCCGGTTAGCGGCTTTTCTTGCAGAACTTCCGACAAATGCTTAAAGCGAATCGAATAGCCTTGTAATGCTTTGTCGCCATTGATCGTGTCGGGCATTCTCGGCATTTTTAAGCCATGCCGCTGCTGATGAACCGTTTTTAGCGCGACACCCAGATTCCGACTTGAACCTTGATTGCAAACTAACTCCACATCCAGCCTCGAAGGGATTCTTTCCGGCATGTCGAGTTTTTCCAATGCGATAAAGCCGGAAAACTCGATTTTTAATTGTAAATTGCCGTCGCCGCGCAATTGACGAATGGCCTGTAACGGCGCAACCATTGGCTCGTCGGCTTTTGCCGCCGTCGAAACCATGTCGGAAAGCAGTTTTCGACCGATTTCAGTTTCTATGGGCAACGGAAAGCGTTCGCGCCATGAAGGGCAATGTCGATCCAAATAGTCGACCGGATTATTCCGTTCGTATAATTGATATTCGCGTTTAAGATCCACGACGGTTTTTACCATGTCGCCCAAAATCAAATGAATTTCTTTGTTTTCACAATAGGTTTTTGGAATGAACTCGCACTCGGTAATGAGCTGATTGACTTGTATATCGGAATTTTGCAGTCGCGAATATTTGGGAATCACTTGTTTGAATACTCTACCCAGCCAGCCGCTTGAGTTGTTTAGTTGATTCAGAGGCAAGCCTCCTTCACAGGCTATGCTGCCCAAATAGTAGTTGCGGCCATCAATTGTGCGTATGCTACGTCGCCAGAATTGCAGTCCTGTTTCGATTAATATATTACGGTATCCGGTGCTTAAATTCCGGCTGCTGGCATTAATCGACTGAAACACTTTATCCCAAGAGGGTTTGGTGCCATCATACTCGCGTCGCCACCATTCAGCGGCATACATAACAAAAGCGGCATTCCAACGGGGAACATTTTTTGATGCTATGTCTAATCCAAAATGAATACTCAGCTTTATCGCACTTTTAAGCAATTCAAATTCGATGTCTTCGATGCGGTATTGATAAAGCGGCCTTTGGTCTGGAAAACGAATGTTGCGGCGTTCAAGAATTTTTGTAATCCACTCTTTTATTTGCATATTTTCTTCTTGTTAACAATGCATAAGTAATGTGCATATTTACAAAACTGACAAAGTGCAATTTTTTCAGTGTTGGAGTTGTCATCGCAAGGCCAAAAATGGCCAAAGCTCCCGCCTCGGGCTTCTGTTGGCGCCTCTTAGCCCGCCTCTTAGCCGGTTGCCGGTGGGAAACTTGACTGTCTTCAGTTTTCTACCGAAACCGCCCGGAATCTAATCGATCAGGCGTTCCCCTGCCCAAAGCTGCTCGATGCTTTCTCTTGCCCTGATCAAGTACGATTGGTCTTTATCGACCAGGACTTCCGCTGCGCGGGGCCTGGAATTGTAGTTCGAGCTCATGCTGAAACCGTACGCTCCGGCCGACCGTACCGCCAGCAAATCGCCCTGCGCGAGGGCCAAGCTCCGGCTTTTACCCAGAAAATCGCCGGTTTCGCAGACGGGACCGACGATGTCCCAGCTTTGCTCGGCCGCGCCGGCAGTCGTCTTGACGCCGCGTTGGACGGGAACGATTTCCTGCCAGGCGCCATACAGGGACGGACGCAACAAGTCGTTCATGGCCGCATCGACGATGGCAAAATTCCTGTTGGCAGTCTGTTTCAGATATTCGACCTGAGTGACCAGGATGCCGGCGTTGCCGATGACGGCGCGCCCGGGTTCGAGCATGATTTCGTATTTCGTTTCTCCGAGGCGAGCCAATACTGCGCGAATGTATTCGGCCGGCTCCGGAGGCGCCTCGTCCTTGTAGCGGATGCCGAGCCCACCCCCGAGGTCCAGATGATGCAGTACGATCCCTTCTTGTTCGAGCGCCGCCACCAACTCGAGCACTCTTTCCAACGCATCCAGGAACGGGCTGGTTTCGGTCAACTGCGAGCCGATGTGGCAGTCGATGCCGATCACGTTGACGTGAGGCATCGCCGCCGCCCGCCGGTATTCGGACAAGGCCTGCTGCCGGTCTATGCCGAATTTGTTTTCCTTCAGGCCGGTTGAAATATAAGGATGCGTTTTGGCGTCGACGTCGGGATTGACCCGAAACGACACCGGCGCAACGAGACCCAATTGGCCGGCCAGCCGATTGATCCGGTCCAGCTCGCCGCCGACTTCGATGTTGAAGCAGCGGATGCCGGCTTTCAGCGCCGCCAGAATCTCGTCTTCGCGCTTGCCGACGCCGGAGAAAACGATGTTGTTCGGATCGCCGCCCGCAGCAAGCACTCGCTGCAGTTCGCCCACCGACACGATGTCGAAACCGGAACCCAGACGGGCCAGCAGGTTGAGCAGGGCGATGTTGGAATTGGCCTTGACGGCATAGCAAATCAAATGGCGATGATCGCCGAATGCGCGGTCAAACGCATGCCAATGCCGCTCCAGCGTGGCCCGCGAATAAATATAACAAGGGCTGCCGTATTTATAGACGAGGTCCTGGACTGGAATCTCTTCGGCATAAAGTTCATCGTTCCGATAATTAAAATAATCCATAATCAAGGGGTAGGTTCCGTGTAGGTTTCAGATTCGGGCTCGGTGGGTTCGGGCGGCGCCTGCAAATCGCCGGATGATGGCGGGTTTTCGGCAGCCGGCTGGGGCTTTGCCGGCGGTTCTTCCTTGGGAAGATAAAGCGGGCCGGGCTGGCCGCACGCGGCCAGCAATAAAGTCACCGAAGCAAATAAAGTAAGACGATAGCGTTTCATAGGACGGCCTGCATGCCGTGAAAAAAGATTTATGATAAGCCGAATCGGATGCATTAGAAAGCGGTAAGTCAACTTTACCCGACCGCCCATCCGCTCCGGAAAATCGGCCTTCAACAGGGACTCATCCGCTGAGCCGCCAGCAACAGCTCTTCAATGAAATGCTGACTGTAGAGCGGCAGATAATTCTGTTTGAGATAGGCGATCTTGGTGATGGAGCCTGGAATAATATGGGACAAATCCCGCGCGACCAAGTCCTGGTCGGCAACGGCGTCATAAGCCATGCCGGCAATCAGGCCGACGCCCAAACCCAGCCGCACATAGGTTTTAATCACGTCGGTATCGGCCGCAGCCAGAATGATGTCCAGCTCCACCCCTTGATTTTTAAAGGCGTTTTCGATGTTGGAACGGCCGGTAAAGCCGAAGCTGTAAGTAAGAATGGGAAAGGAGGCCAATCGCTCGCGGGTCAATTCGCCCTCGCATAACGGATGATTCTTCGGCATGACCACGGCATGATGCCATTCGTAGCAATGCCGCGTCACCAGTTCGGCGTCTTCGGCGACTTTCTCGGTACAGATGGCTATGTCCGCTTTATGGGAATGCAGTTGATCGATGAGTTGCTCCGGCGCCGCCTGAACCATATAGATCCGAACGCCCGGATATTTTTCCCTGAACCGCTGGATGGGCGCCGGTAAAAAATACTTGGCCTGGGTATGGGTGGTGGCGATATGGATGGTTCCTTGGTTGCTGTCGAGAAAGTCCGCAGCGATCGCCTGAATATTCTGCTTCGCCAGATGAATCACCGCCACTTCCTGCATCACGCGTTTGCCCAGCGGCGTCAATGCGGTTAATTTCTTGCCGTTCCGTTCAAACAAAGGCGAGCCCAGCTCTTCTTCGAAAAGCTGGAGCTGTCGGCTGACCGCCGATTGAACCACATGCATTTTATCGGCCGCTTTGGAAAGATTGAACCGGGTTTCCTGAAGGATGCGAAGCAATTCGATTTGGCTTAAATTCATACGGTTTATGAATTCTTTTACGATCAAGTAATGGAAAATTGAAAAAGCGGCCGGGCAGCCTCTGTAAGAGCCGAAAGCGCAAGGCTTGCCGAACGGATCACTCGAAAAGTTTTATTTTTATTGAATTTTATTAACTTAATTTACTCAAATTAAGGGTTTAGTTTTACATCAAAAATAAATGAAAGTTCGTTATATTATCCTATTTTTAGATAATTTAACCAGAAATCATCAATTTTTTATAAAAAACTATCTCAAGAATTAAAAGCCGTTGGAGAAGCCGGCTTTACGGTCCGCCCGTTTTGCCCGAGGTTTTTTCCTCCTCTCTCAACGCCTGTAAATAAAGAGGGATAGAGCCTGCCCAGAAACACGTTACTGAGTGACCCGCATCTGCAGAAACCGATGAAATGATAATTTGTCCCGTTGGTGAGGGCGTGATTAAGCAAACCGGATCGGCGCTATCGTTCAAACTCTTGATTAGTCCCAACAGGAGATATAAGAAATGAGCCAGACTGTTATAACGATTTTAAATGAGAAAATGCAGGATGCGCTTCTTCATGACTTTGACGAATACCTTTTCGAGGAAAAATCAGGCCAGCATGCAGGCCATTACCGTGGTTTTCTTCTTAACAGCGTGTTTCAGCCGATCTTTGCCGATGAATTGAAAACCGTGATCGGCTATGAAGCCCTGCTGAGAACTTCCATCGGAAGATCCCTGCCGGTCGAGGCGAAATTTGTTTTTCGCTATATCGACGACACCGGCGGGCTGATTCTGTTCGACCGTATCTGCCGCACCCTTCATCTGCTTAATTTCCTTCTGATCAGCAATGAACGGGATTTGCTTTTTCTCAACGTCCATGCCGGCCTTCTGACGCGCGTCGATAGCCACGGAATGATCTTCGAACGCATTTTGCATTCGCTGTCCGTACCGGTCAACCGGGTCGTCATCGAATTCGAAGAAAGCTGCCTCGAAGATACTTCGATTCTGAAGCGGGCGGTAAGAAACTTTCGTGACCGCGGCTTTAAAATTGCGCTTTCGGATTTCGGCAAAGACCGCACCAGCATGCAATGCTTGTGGGAAATAAACCCCGACTTTGTCAAATTGGACAGCGCCATTTTATACGGCGCGATGAATAATGAAAAAATCAGGCGCATACTGCCCAAAGTCGTCGGCCTGATTCAGGAAGCGGGCAGCGAGGCGGTCATCCAAGGCGTCGAGACCTTGCAACAACTGGATCTGGCCCGGCAGTGCGGAGCCAGGTTTCTGCAAGGATATGCCTTGTCCAGGCCGGACTTCTCCGTTCCGGGATTCATGCAAAAAAACACCATGGAATTAAGCCGGTGCGCATGAGCATGACTGAGACAAGGAAAGAGCCAATCGCTGCCGGGATCCGCTGCTCCTTTTGGCGCCCGAAACGCTTCGGGGCGGGCGTTCCGTTGGTTTGCAAATCATCCCGCAAAACCTTGCGTTAGCCGAAACGCCGGAAAATAACGGTTTTTCGTTTCTCATGTTGGTTATTTGGAGCAAAATAGCCAACATGAGAAGATTCGTAGCTTCCGGAAACTCCGGATAACGATTATCCTGCCTTGAATTTCGAGACCAGCCGGACGAGTTGGCGCAAATTTTCCTGCGCCGGTTCCCTGCCGTAGCGCAATTCGATGAACAACGAGGTGATCCGCTCGATTTCCGCCGAGCGCTCCGGCAATTGAGCCTTGGCCCTTTCGGCAAACGTTTTGGCGCCCTCGCCGGTCTCTCTTGTCAGTCCTTTTCTTGCCAGCTTTTTACAATATTTCGCATAGAATCGAAGCGCCGTATCGGAAGGCCCGCTCGAGCGGAAAAACAGGCTTGCGCCATACAATGACGTGATCGCGGCGACGATTGCCGCCATCGATAAAACCATGGACTGGACGCCGTCGATGCCGAACGACGATAAAAAGCTGGATTGCTTGCCGCTGTTGTAGTTGACGACCCAACGCTGCCAATTGTATTCGGCGCTGCTCCACAGCAAACCGCTCTGCTTCA
Source organism: Methylosarcina fibrata AML-C10 (assembly GCF_000372865.1). Taxonomy (NCBI): domain Bacteria; kingdom Pseudomonadati; phylum Pseudomonadota; class Gammaproteobacteria; order Methylococcales; family Methylococcaceae; genus Methylosarcina; species Methylosarcina fibrata. Next base: position 3,694,644 of record NZ_KB889965.1, read on the forward strand.
GCCAGCCGCTTAACCAGCCGGCGCTGGATCCGTCTGCGATAAAGCGGATCTCCTCGCCCAATTCCTGTTCGGTATTCAGATTCTGTTCCAGTCTTTCCGGCGCGATGGCGGCCGTGGGATCGAAGCGGGTCCATCCTTTGCCGGCAAGCCATACTTCGGCCCAGGCATGAGCGTCTTTCTGCCTGATTTCCAAAAAATGGCCCACGTCGTTCATCGTGCCGCCCAGATAGCCGGTCACGACTCGCGCCGGAATGTGCGCCACCCGCATCAAATAGACAAAAGCGGAAGCATAATGGCTGCAAAATCCCGAACGGGTCTTGAACAGAAAAGTCTCGACCGGATCCTGATCAAGCAGTGGCGGAGTCAATGTGTAGCGAAAGTTTGACTTTCTAAAATAATCGAGCACCTGACGGATAAACGCCTCGGGCGGCGCTTCGAGGCCTTGCAACTGTCCGACCAGCGATTTAATCCGCGGCGAGGGCTCGGCCGGCAACTGGATCGATTCCTGATAATCGGCCGGAGAAAGGCCGCCGGTAATGTATTCGGGGTAAGACGTGATGTTATATTCGGCCCGCTTTTCCGGATTATCCGACGTGAGCAATTGATAATAGCCGTTTCGCTGCAAAGGCGGGGCATAGCCGATCGGCATGTCCAGCGCAAAAACCCAATTTTTAACCTGAGGCTCCAGCAACAGCGTATAACGGTAAGGGGTGCCGATACCGGTAGGCGCTTCGGTTGCTTTGTCTGGATTCGAGTTTTTTGTCTGAGTCCAGCGCTTGCCGTCGGTATAAGGCATCACCGGACCTCGCCAATAACGAAAAGCTGGCAGAGGCACCCGGCCGGAAAACTTGACTCTGAAGACAAGATCGTCGGATGTCCCCAAATTGCTGATCGAGCCGGGCTCCAGATAATCGCTCAAACCCGATTTGGCGTAATTCTTGTCGTTGAACAACAGCCATTTCGGCGCTTCCACTCTGGGAAACAAAATAAAAACGACCAGGGCGATCGGGATGGATTGAATGCTTATCTTCAAAACAGTCTTTAAAGCCTGACGGACCGGCACCTGCCGGCCGGCGACACGAACCAGAATCACCAGCAGCAAACCGACGGCCGACAACACGTACGCCGTCATGCCGATGCCTTGTTCGTACAATAATTGGGCGGCGGCGACGATGAAGGTCAAATAAATGATCAGATAAATATCCCTTTCTTTTTTGATCTCCATGCATTTCAGCGCCAGCGCCGTCATAAACAGATGGGTGCCGGCATCGCGTCCGACAATCCCTTGATGCAGGTTGTAAAGCAGAGCGATTCCGGACAATGTCAGCATCAACAGCAGGGGGACTCCGGGCAAGCCGTTCGGCCTCCAAATCGCCCAAAAGCGCCAAGCCAATATCGAATAAAAAAAGATCATGACCGGCTTGGGGGTATGGCCCAGATGCGGCAGAGCAATCAGAGCAATGGAAGCCAGCAAAAAAATCAGGACATTTTTTTGCGATTCGGGAAACATGGAGAAAAGCCTCTAACCAAAACAATGATCTCGGACGAGCCGAACTTCCTGTTCGACAGCCTGGATCGACTAATTATAGTAGTGGCCGGGCATTATCCCAGTCCGGAGCGTCAGCTTTGGCCGATTGACGGAACGAGATGGGATGGATGGTTGAAGCTTGAAAGAAAGCCAGGCCGTCTCTCCTGCATTTCTCTGGAGCGATGCCATTGCCGGACGGCATTCGGTTCGGCAGTGCGGGAAAAAGAAACTGACGGCAACCGCTTCCGTCAGCATCGAGGATAGAAATCAGATCGGGCGAGAGCCATCCGTCAAAGCATGACCCTCGATCCGATGAACAATTATTTCAACGACAAGGTTTCGGCGCGGCCGACCATTTCAATCGCCAGCTTGTCTTCCTTAAGCAGCCAGCCGATGGCGCGTTGAATGTCGTTTTTGTTGAGTCCGGTTTCATTGGTAACTTTCGAGACGCTGGACGGGCCGTTTTTATCCAGATATGTCCAGACTTTACCAGCGGCTTCACCGATATTATGAGACATAAGAGTTTCCTTTAGTTTGTGGTTTAAAAATTAAGACGTCTTTGTATGATGATCGGGCAACACGATGTTAAGCTCCAGTGTTTCCTGATTATCATCCTGTTCGAAGTTAAACGAAATCGAATCCTGATCCACATTGACGTATTTCCGTATGACTTCCAGCAATTCCTTTTGCAATTGTGGCAGCCAGGAAGGCTGATTTCGGGAAGATCGCTCATGCGCAACCAGAATTTGCAGCCGTTCCTTTGCGACCGACGCCGAACTTGCTTTCGAAATTCTAAAGTAGTCCAGTAAGCTCATTATTTGCCCCCGAAAAGCTTCCCGAAAAGGCCTTTCTTCTCCTCAATAAACCGATGAGGCTTGTTTTCTCCCAGATAGCGGGCGACGATGTCGGCATAGGCCTGTCCCGCATCGCTTTTCTCGTCCAGTATGACCGGAACGCCCGAGTTGGAAGCATTCAAAACCGACTTCGATTCCGGAATCACGCCCAGCAGATGCAGCGACAGAATTTCCTGCACGTCGTCCACGCTCAGCATTTCTCCCAACTTGACGCGGTCCGGCGAATAGCGCGTCAACAGCAGATATTCTTTGATGGGCTCCATATTTTGCTCGGCCCTGCGGGATTTGCTCGACAACAGTCCCAGCATCCGGTCGGAGTCTCTGACCGAAGAGACTTCGGGATTGGTGACGACAAAAGCATCATCGGCAAAATACATGGCCAGATGCGCGCCTTTTTCAATGCCGGCCGGCGAATCGCAGACGATGTATTTAAAGTCTTTGGACAACTCTTCCAGTATTCTGCCGACGCCTTCCTGGTTCAAGGAATCCTTGTCGCGCGTTTGCGATGCCGCGAGAATGTAAAGTTGATTGCAGTGCTTGTCGCGGATCAAGGCCTGATTCAAAGTCGCCTCGCCGTTGATAACGTTGATCAAGTCATAAACCACCCGGCGTTCGCAACCCATGATCAAATCCAAATTCCGCAAACCCACGTCAAAATCGATGACTGCGGTTTTATGGCCCCTTTTTGCGAGGCCCATTGCTATGGCGGCGCTTGTCGTGGTTTTGCCGACCCCGCCCTTGCCGGATGTGACGACTATAATTCTTGCCAATGGCTTTTCCTCCAAAAATAATGGAACGTATTAAATGTCTTTAATGATCAACGAATTGTCTTTTAGATAGATCTGCACGGGTTTGTTGCGGACACTGTCGTTCAAATCTTCGCTGATTTTATAGATACCCGCAATCGAGATCAGCTCTGCTTGTAAGTCGGAACAGAAAATGCGTGCTTTGGTGTCGCCCTGGACGCCGGCCAATGCCCTTCCTCTCAACGTGGCATAGACGTGGATGTTTCCCTCGGCCATGATTTCGGTGCCGGAACTGACCTGGGCCAGAACGATCAGATCGCCTTGCGAATACACCCGCTGGCCCGAACGTATCGGCTGAGTGATCACGGTCGTGCTCGGAGCATCCGCTTTATGATCGGTAGGTTCGGGCGTCGGAACGATCGTCTTCGCTTTTTGCAGGTCCGCCGTCTGGGCCGTATGAATGGAATGCACGGGGATGCCCTGGGCGATCGCTTCCTGATTTTGCTGTGCAGTGCCGCCGCGTATGCCGATCGGAAGCAAACCCAATGTCCGGATCGTTTTTATGAATTCCGGAACATCGATGTCGAGCGCTTGCTTGTTCAACTCCTGAACATCGAACACTAACGGAGAATTCTTGAAAAACTCAGGCGCCAGATTTATTTTTTCCTGAAGTTGCTGCTCAATGACGACCAGATCATTGCTGGAGAGTACTAAAACGGGAACCGAAAAGGTGCTGCTCTTAAATACCAGGGCGGGCGGGTGATAAGGCGCTCTGTTAGTGTCTGTTGTCATCCGTTGTTTCTGCTTGATCGGTAATATACTAAATTCTATCATTGATCAAAAAAAAAATCATATTTCAAGAACTCATTCACACTTTTTTTGTCACGGGCTTGAAGGGTCTGCGCTTTCCTCCAAAACTGAATCCGGTCAAATCCGCCAAATGCCGGTCCGCCCAAGCGTCAAATCACCGCCCACGTTCCGGCGTGCCTTGTGTAGCGGGCAAGACCCGGCAGAACACAATCCTGTCTTCAAGGGACCTCGATCGGCTGGCCGACAAAGGCCGGAAACCGTTGCAAGAATTCATTCTCCCCGCCGTCTGATTCAACCGGGCGGCGATGCGCACCGATCGAACAATTGCCGGCATTTGTCCGGCCGCCATTCCGGCAATTCCCCGCAGAGGTCGGGAGCGAACGGAACACGGAGAGTTTGACAGGGCACGCAATCCTGTCGGGTCTACCCTCCAGCTTGCAATTTGGCTTAATTTCCTATAATTTAGATCAACATCCGAAAGGCTAGGGGTGCTTCTTGTCCATCAAGTAGCTGAGAGAAACCCTTTGAACCTGATCCGGCTAATACCGGCGTAGGAAAGCCCAAACTTCCCCGCGCCTTGTTTGTTTGTTGTTGGAGAAAAGCAATGAGCGCTGTTCTTAAAGAGTTGACCGCCGACGCCGTCAGTAGCGTAAAAATCGATCCTTATCCGTCCTCCGAGAAAATTTATGTGCAAGGCAGCCGACCCGACATCCAGGTTCCCATGCGCAAGATCCATCTGTCGGATACGCCCGCCCATTTCGGCGCCGAGAAAAATCCGCCCATTTATGTTTACGATACTTCCGGCGTATACACCGACCCGGCTGTCACCGTCGATCTGAAAAAAGGGCTGCGCGCGATCCGTTCCGCCTGGATAGAAGAAAGGAACGATACCGAGGAACTGGCCGGCCCGAGTTCCGAATACGGCTATCAGCGTCTGCACGATCCGGCAACGGCGCACCTGCGTTTCGAGCACATCCGCAAACCGCGCCGGGCCAAGGCGGGCGCCAACGTCACGCAGATGCATTATGCGCGGAAAGGCATCGTCACTCCGGAAATGGAGTTTATCGCGATTCGCGAAAATCAGAAAATGGAAGAAATGCGCGATCTATGGAAAGATCAGCATCCCGGCGAATCCTTCGGCGCCTCGATTCCGGCGATCATTACACCCGAATTTGTCCGCAGCGAAGTGGCCAGAGGCCGCGCCATCATTCCGGCCAACATCAATCATCCCGAGCTCGAACCGATGATCATCGGCCGCAACTTCCTGGTCAAAATCAACGGCAATCTCGGCAATTCGGCGGTCACCTCGACGATCGAGGAAGAAGTCGAAAAAATGCTGTGGGGCATCCGCTGGGGCGGCGACACCATCATGGACTTGTCGACCGGCAAGAACATCCATGAAACCCGCGAGTGGATCCTGCGCAACTCTCCGGTTCCGATCGGCACCGTGCCGATCTATCAGGCTCTGGAAAAAGTGGGCGGCAAAGCCGAAGAACTGACCTGGGAAATCTACCGCGACACGCTGATCGAACAGGCCGAGCAGGGCGTCGATTATTTCACGATTCATGCCGGCGTCCGCCTCCATCACGTGCCTTTGACCGCCAAACGCATGACCGGCATCGTCTCGCGCGGCGGCTCCATCATGGCCAAATGGTGTCTGGCGCATCATACCGAAAGCTTTTTATATACGCATTTCGAAGAAATCTGCGAGATCATGAAAGCCTACGACGTTTCGTTCTCCCTGGGCGACGGCTTGCGCCCCGGCTCGATTTACGACGCGAACGACGCCGCGCAGTTCGGCGAACTGGAAACCTTGGGCGAACTGACCCAAATCGCCTGGAAACACGACGTGCAGACGATGATCGAAGGCCCGGGCCACGTGCCTTTGCACATGATCAAGGTCAACATGGACAAACAGTTGGAAGAATGCGGAGAAGCGCCTTTTTATACTCTGGGCCCTTTGACCACCGACATCGCACCGGGTTACGACCATATCACCTCGGCGATCGGAGCCGCCACGATCGGCTGGTACGGCTGCGCGATGCTCTGCTATGTCACGCAAAAAGAGCACCTGGGACTGCCCAACAAACAGGACGTCCGCGAAGGCATCGTGACTTATAAAATCGCCGCCCATGCCGCCGATCTGGCCAAAGGCCACCCCGGCGCCCAGGCCCGCGACAACGCAATGTCCAAGGCCCGTTTCGAATTCCGCTGGGAAGACCAGTTCAATATCGGCCTGGATCCGGAAAAGGCGCGCGATTTCCATGACGAAACGTTGCCGAAGGAATCGGCCAAAGTGGCCCACTTTTGTTCGATGTGCGGGCCTCATTTCTGCTCGATGAAAATCAGCCAGGACGTTCGGGATTACGCCGCGGAAAAAGGCATTAACGAAGAAGAAGCGCTGATCAAAGGCATGGATGAAAAATCGAAGCAGTTTCTGGAAGAGGGCGCCGACATTTATCACCGGATCTGATGCCTGATCTAATCGGAAAATCCGGCTGTCTTACCGAGCGGCAGCCGGATTTCCGAAAGCGATGGCCAATGCTGACCGGCTTACTTTTCCCGGTCCCATTTTCTTACCTCTTTATTGAAACATCATCGATACCTCAGGCATTATGCCCGTCAAATTCGGAGAACTGCCCTGAAAAAGTGGCTTTTCGATAAGAGACCGCCCACGATCCAGCCATGTTCTTTAAAGTCAAATCGATTCGTTTCTTCAGTTTTTTAAGCATAATCTTACTTAACTGTTATAAGATAGCGAAAATTCCTTCAATAGGGACCATTTATGCGCCGCCTTATCCTTCTTAGCCTGCTCGCTTTTCCGGTCTACGCCTACGCCGTCGATGAAAAACCACCGCACGTGGAGGAAGTTCCGGACGTGCCCGAGCCGCCCTTGCCGGTCGAGAGCGGGGAAACGCTGGAACCGGACATCACCATTATCCGCAAAGGCAAGGATACGATTCAGGAATATCGCCGAGGCGGCAAACTCTATATGATCAAGGTTATTCCCGACATCGGGCCGCCCTATTATTTCATCGACACCGACGGCGACGGCAATATGGATGTTCGTGGCAACGACCTGGACCGGGGACGCCATATCAACATGTGGAAAATCCTCGAATGGGATTAAACGAATCAGTAATCCCGGATTGTTTTCCGACAAAAACAATCCGTTTATTTTCTTATCATTTGTATATTTAAAAGATGTTTTTATATAAATTGCTCGCAATCCGGCATCAGCCGGCTTCTTTCTTTGTGAGGCTCGTCTGATGCCCACTTTAGCCGCACTGGAAAAAATAGTCCGCGAAGCGGGCTTGATTGCGTTAAATTATTTTAATAACCTGAAAGACGTGGAAGTGAGCAAAAAGAGTGCTCGCGATTTTGTCACCGAAGCCGACGTGGCCGTGGAAGCCTTTTTAAAACAGGCGCTTACCCAACAGTATCCACAATACGGATTTTGGGGCGAAGAAAGCGGTCAGTCCGAAAACCAGTCCAGCCGCTGGATCGTGGATCCCATCGACGGCACTCATTCCTTTTCCAAAGGACAATATTACTGGGCGCTCAGCGTCGCTCTGGAAATCGAGCAGGAACTCGTCATGGGCGCCGTATACGCACCGGCGCTGGATGATTACTACACCGCGGAAAAAGGCGGAGGCGCCTGGAAAAACGGGCACCCCATCAAAGTATCGCCGGAAACCCGGCTGGCGGATGCAATGGTGTGCACCGGCTTTGCCTGTCTTCGAAATTACCTCACCGAGAACAACCTGGAACGATTTGCCAGAATCGCGCAGAATACCACCGGCCAGCGGCGCTTCGGTTCCGCCGCGCTGGATTTATGCCTGGTGGCGGACGGTCAGGTCGATGCCTTTTGGGAACAGGAACTGAATTTGTACGATATCGCCGCGGGCGCTCTCATTGCCAGGGAAGCGGGCGCCAGCGTCACCGATTTTAAAGGCAATGAAGGCGTTTTCCCCAAACAGATTCTGGTGACCAACGGTCGGTTGCTGGATCAGCTGTTGCCGCTCATGTAAATTTCGGCAATACTGCGATTCGTCCGGCTCGTTTATAAGTTTCGCTGCGGGAAATCATCCAGGATGAATACCGATGAAAAATGGTTTATAATTCCCGCCCTTACGCTGCCTATCGGCAGGGGCGTCTTATAACCTTTTCCTTGACTCGGCTGTGCAACGGCCTTGGGCAAACGATTTTTCATGCAAGAAATAAATCCGATTAAATACAAGATTTCAGACTTGAAAGACCGCGGCAACGCGCTTAGGGGGTATCTTTGACTTTGAAGGCAAAAGCGAGCGCCTGGTCGAAGTCTTAAGAGAACTGGAAAATCCCAAAATATGGGATAATCCCGAGCAGGCTCAAGCCCTGGGCAAAGAGCGCGGGCAACTCGAAAACGTGGTCGACACGATTCGCAGCCTGGATCAAGGCCTTTCCGAAGCCGAAGAACTGTTACTGATGGCCGTCGAGGAAGGCGACGAAGAAACCGTCAATACGGTCGCGGACGATCTCGAACAACTCGAAAAAAAGGTTGCCGACCTCGAGTTCAGGCGCATGTTCTCGGGCGAAATGGACGCCAACAACGCCTTTCTGGACATTCAATCGGGCTCCGGCGGCACCGAAGCCCAGGACTGGGCTTCGATGATCGAACGCATGTATTTGCGCTGGGGCGAAAGCAAGGGCTTTAAAACCGAATTGATCGAAGAATCGCCCGGCGACGTCGCCGGCATTAAAAGCGCTACGATTCGGTTCGAAGGCGACTACGCTTTCGGCTGGCTGCGCACCGAAACCGGCGTGCACCGTCTGGTCAGAAAGTCCCCGTTCGATTCCGGCAATCGGCGCCATACGTCGTTCGCTTCGGTGTTCGTTTCGCCCGAGATCGATGACGACATCGAAATCGACATCAATCCCGCCGATTTGCGCGTCGACGTCTACCGGGCCAGCGGCGCCGGCGGCCAGCACGTCAACCGGACCGAATCGGCCGTTCGCATTACCCACAACCCGACCGGCATCGTCGTGCAATGTCAGAGCGACCGCTCCCAGCATAAAAACAGGGACACGGCAATGAAACAACTGAAAGCCAAGCTGTACGAGCTGGAAATGCTGAAACGCAGCGAGTCCCAACAGGCGCTGGAAGACAGCAAATCCGACATCGGCTGGGGCAGCCAGATCCGGTCCTATGTCCTGGATCAATCGCGGATAAAGGATTTGCGGACGGGAGTGGAGACTGGCAACACACAGGCCGTACTCGACGGCGCCCTGGACCAGTTTATCGAGGCCAGCTTGAAGAGCGGGCTGTAGCCAGTCAAGACGAAATCATCCGCTCGTTCTCACCGAATTTAATGTTAGAGTTGAAGTAACCATGTCCGAAATCGAACACGACGAACAAGAACTCATTAAACAGCGCCGCGCCAAATTAAAAATGCTGCGCGAAAACGGCATCGCCTTTCCGACCGATTTCCGCCGCAACGTCATTGCCGGCGAAGTTTTGGCCGAATATGGAGAAAAAACCAAAGAAGAGCTGGAAGCGGAACCGGTCCGCGTCAAGGTGGCTGGACGCATCATGACCCGGCGGGTCATGGGCAAAGCCAGTTTCTGCCATATTCAGGACATGTCCGGACAGATTCAGTTGTACATCACCCGCGACGCCCTGCCGGAAGGATTCTATAACGATCATTTCAAGAAATGGGACATCGGCGACATTGTCGGCGCCGAAGGGGCTATTTTTAAAACCAATATGGGCGAGCTCAGCATCAAGGTGGACGAAATTCGCCTGCTGACCAAGTCCCTCAGGCCGTTGCCCGAAAAATATCACGGCATCGCCGACCAGGAAATCAAGTATCGGCAGCGCTATCTCGACTTGATCATGAGCGAATCCTCGCGCAAAACCTTTTTGCTGCGTTCACGGATTGTCGCCTACATTCGCCAGTTTCTGATCGACCGTCAATTTCTCGAAGTGGAAACGCCGATGATGCAGGCGATTCCCGGAGGCGCTACCGCACGGCCGTTTACCACCCATCACAACGCGCTGGACATGCAGTTGTTTTTGCGGATTGCTCCCGAGCTGTATTTGAAACGCCTGGTCGTCGGCGGCTTTGAGCGCGTTTTCGAAATCAACCGCAATTTCCGGAACGAAGGCTTGTCGACGCGACATAATCCCGAATTCACGATGCTGGAATTTTATCAGGCCTACGCCGAATACCACGATCTGATGGATCTGACCGAAGACATGATTCGCGGCCTGGCTCAGGAAGTGGTCGGGCAAACGACGATTACCTATCAAGGTGAACAATACGATTTCGGCAAGTCGTTCGAGCGCATGACGGTCTTCGCGTCGATTCTTCACTTCAACCCCGAACTGACCGCTGGCGACATCGACAATCGGGAAAGCGCCGCCAAAGTCGCGCAAAAACTCGGCTTACCGGTTAAGGACAGCTACGGGCTCGGCAAGATACAAATCGAGATTTTCGAGAAGACGGTCGAAAGCCGCTTGATGAATCCCACCTTCATTACCGCCTACCCGGTGGAAGTATCGCCTCTGGCCCGGCGCAACGATCACGATCCGCACATTACCGACCGCTTCGAGTTTTTTGTCGGGGGCAGGGAGATTGCGAACGGGTTCACCGAATTGAACGACGCCGAAGACCAGGCGGAGCGTTTTCAGAAACAGGTGGAAGAAAAAGAGGCGGGCGACGATGAAGCCATGCATTACGATTCGGATTATATCGTCGCTCTGGAGCACGGCATGCCGCCGACCGCAGGGGAAGGCATCGGCATCGACCGGCTGGTGATGCTGTTCGCCGATGCGCCTTCCATTCGCGACGTACTGCTGTTTCCTCATATGAGAGCGAAAAACTGACCGGACTCTTTCGAAGAAAGCCTCGAGAAGACAGGTCTATCGGTTGTATCGGCGCCGATTCGTCGGCACAAAAAAAGGAGCTTATAGCTCCTTTTTTATGCCGATTCACGTTATCCGGTTCAGGATTCGGACGCGGCTTTCTTTATTTCTCCGTCATACACCAGCAAAGGCTCGGATTCGCCAAGAATGACGCTTTCGTTGATCACGACCTTGCTGATATTGTCGGCCGAAGGCAGTTCGTACATGGTATTGAGCAGGACGTTTTCCACGATCGTCCTGAGCCCCCGGGCGCCGGTCTTTCTTTCCATCGACTTGCGGGCGATCGCGTGCAGGGAGTCGCCACTGAATTCCAGTTCGGCCCCTTCCATTTCGAACAGATGCTGATATTGCTTGATCAACGCGTTCTTGGGTTCGGTCAGAATCTGCACCAGGGCATTTTCATCCAGCTCGTCCAGAGTGGCCACTACGGGAAGGCGTCCGACAAACTCCGGAATCAGGCCGTATTTGATCAAATCTTCAGCTTCGACCTCGGCAAAAAGTGCGCCGACGTTCTTAACGTCTTCCTTGCTTTTGACTTCGGCGGCAAAACCGATGCCGCCTTTTTCCGAGCGAGCTTTGATCACCCGGTCCAAACCGGCAAAAGCGCCGCCGACGATGAACAGGATGTTGGCCGTATTTACCTGGAGGAACTCCTGCTGCGGATGTTTCCGTCCGCCTTGCGGCGGCACCGAAGCGATCGTTCCTTCTATCAATTTCAATAAAGCCTGCTGAACCCCTTCTCCCGACACGTCGCGGGTAATCGAAGGGTTGTCCGATTTTTTGGAAATCTTGTCGATTTCATCGATATAAACAATGCCGGTTTCCGCTTTCTCGACGTCGTAATCGCATTTTTGCAGGATTTTCTGGATGATGTTTTCCACGTCCTCGCCGACGTAGCCGGCTTCCGTCAAGGTAGTGGCATCGGCAATGGTAAAAGGCACATCCAATAGTCGGGCAAGGGTTTCGGCCAGCAGCGTCTTGCCCGAGCCGGTCGGTCCGATCAACAAAATATTGCTTTTCGACAACTCAACGCCATCTTTTTTGGTCTTGCTGCGCAGGCGTTTGTAATGATTGTATACGGCCACCGCCAGGATTTTTTTGGCGCGTTCCTGTCCGATCACATAATCATCGAGCTCCGCCTTGATCTCTTTGGGCTTGGGCAGTCTGCCGCCTCCGAAAGAAGTCGACTCATCCTGCAACTCATCTTTAATGATGTCGTTGCAGAGCTCCACGCATTCATCGCACACATAGACGGCTGGACCCGCGATAAGCTTCCGGACTTCATGCTGACTTTTTCCGCAAAATGAACAATAAAGAAGCTTGTCCTCGTCTTTGTTTTTACTCATAGTAGATTCCCGCTAAATAACCAGAGCTGATGTTTTCATCTTTACTGGGGGAAAGGATATAACGAAACTCAAGAAAATACCAACTGATCTTTATCCGGACTCAGGAACGGCTCGTCAACACTTTATCGATCAGACCATAGTTCACGGCGTCGTTCGCATTCAGAAAGTTGTCCCTGTCCGTGTCCACTTGAATTTTCTCGATCGGCTGGCCGGTATGATGCGCCAGAATATGGTTCAAACGGTCTCTGATCGCCAGAATTTCCCGCGCATGAATGTCGATATCGGACGCCTGGCCCTGAAATCCGCCCAGCGGCTGGTGAATCATCATCCGGGAATGAGGCAAACAGAAACGCTTGCCCTTGGCTCCGCCGGTCAACAACAACGCTCCCATGCTGGCCGCCTGGCCGATGCACATGGTGCTGACGTCGGGTTTGATGAACTGCATGGTGTCGTAAATGGACATGCCGGCAGTGACCGATCCTCCCGGGGAATTGATGTATAAATGGATGTCCTTGTCGGGATTTTCGGACTCCAGAAAAAGCAGTTGGGCAACCACCAGGTTGGCCATGTAATCCTCAACCTGGCCGACCAGAAAGATGACCCTTTCTTTTAATAATCTGGAATAGATGTCGAAAGATCGCTCGCCCCGAGCCGTCTGTTCGATGACGATCGGCACCAAGCCGCCGGCTGCCTGCGGCTCCATTGTCTGATTCATTATAGGCTGTTTATACATTCCGTAAACCTTAGCGTTAGCGCTGCTGATTTTGCATGACGTCGTTAAAACTCATCGGACGATTCGTTACTTTTGCCTGCGAAGTCAGCCATTCCACCGCCTGGTCTTCCAGAACCATTTGCTGTACGTCGCTCAAGCGATTTTCATCGCGGTAATACCAGTCAATGACGTCCTGAGGGCGTTCATAATTGCGCGACATGTCCTCAATCACGGAACGCACCTTGTCGTTGTCTACCTTGATTCCGTTTTGCTTGATCACTTCGCCCAGGATGAGGCCCAAAGCCACCCGGCGCCTGGCTTGCTCTTCGAACATGTCCCGCGGCAATTGCAGATCTTCCAGCTTTACTTTTCTCTTCCGGGCGTTTTCCTTGTACGGCTTCATCAAACTTTCGACTTCCTCGTCGATCAATGCGTTCGGAACGGTCACCTGAATTTTTTCATACAGAACGTCCATGACGGCATTTTTTAAATTGCCCCGCAGCGCCTGTTCCAGTTCTCTTTCCATGGTGTTTCTGACGTCTTCGCGAAAAGCTTCCACGGTGCCTTCCTGAATGCCGTAAGCTTTGATAAAGGTCTCGTCCACTTCCGGGAGCACGGGCTCTTCGACTTTAACGACGTCGACCTCGAAGTCGGCGGGCTTGCCGGCCAATTGGGCATTGCCGTAGTCATCAGGGAACGTGACGGTGAAGGTTTTATTGGCTCCGACGGCAAGGCCGGTCAAATTGTCTTCAAACCCCGGAATCATCTGCTTGGAGCCGATTTCAACGGAATAATCTTCTACTTTGCCGTTGGTAAAATTCTCGCCTTCGGCACTGCCCGAAAACGTGATCGTTATCCGGTCGCCGGTCTCCGACGCCCGCTCCACCGCATTCCAGCTTTTGCGCTGTACCCGGAGTTTTTCGACCATGGCATCGACGTCGGTCTCTTCGACCGTGGCCACAGGCCGCTCTATTTCGAGTTGATCGATGCCCTGCAAGGAAACTTCCGGGTACACTTCGAAGACGGCCGTATATTGAAATCCATTCGTTTCGTCGGAAGGATGGATATGAGGATAACCCGCCGGCTTCAAGTCCTGATCCTGCAGGGCCTGATAAAAGGTCGACTGAATCAGATCGCCGGTGACCTCGCTGCGAATCCGGTCGCCGTACATCTTCTTGACTACATGCGGAGGCACTTTGCCTGGGCGAAAACCATCCATTTTAATTTCGCGCACGAGCGATTTTAACCGTTCCGCCATTTTTTCCTGAACGACGTCTTCAGACACGCTCACAGTCATTTTTCTGCTTAATTCTGATGTCTTTTCGACAGAAACCTGCATTTCTTTACCTCAAATAAATTAGGATTGGTTTTTCTCGACTTCGGTGACGGCTCGAATGAAATGGATAGCCGGTTATGGAACAACAACTTTTGTCGTGACTCAATGGTGCGAATGGAGAGACTCGAACTCTCACAGGCTGCCCTACTGGAACCTAAATCCAGCGCGTCTACCAGTTCCGCCACATTCGCATATTAATTGAACACGATATTATAATGAATATTCAGCTTCAAGCCAAACGAATAGTTTGCTTACTTTAGGATTCACGATGAACGAAAATACCGGCACAGAGCGGACAGATTCTATGCCCTTCGCTTCCGTGTCGATCCGCGGCTTGCTCTGAAGCGGGGAACCCTCCCTTTGGAGAGCCGAGTCAAGGATTCACCGAAACCTCAAACCCCAACGACCTCATCTTCGCCGCCGCGTCGAACAAAACCTCTGACGGCAATGCACCGAGCCTGGAACTCTCCGGCTGCATGGAAGGCCTGGCGATCGTGTACAGCATGACCTGCCGTACCGGCGACCGGCTCCCGATTTCCTGCAAGGCCGCCAGCAGTGCTTTCAGCTCATGCCCCGGATACCCTTGCCCGTCGACGTTGATCAGGCAGATTTGCAATCGGGTCGGGCACAGGGTGGCCGCCAGAGCCAGATTATCCAGACTGCGGCGCAAGCTTTGACCGGTCCCGTTAACAAATTGCCTGCCCGCCGCCGTCGCACTGTCGAGCTTGAACCAAATCTCGCCGCCGTACCGGTTTAGTTTCAGCAAGCCTTCCCGCACTTTGGCCTGATGAATCAGGCTGCCGTTGGTAATCAGAACAAAGCGGCTAGCGGTCAATATTCCGGACTGCTCTCCTATCTTTCCTATCAGATCGACGGCTTCGGCAAAATTCGGCAAACTGGTCGGTTCGCCGTTTCCGGAGATGGCGATGTCCTTGATTACCCGCAAAGGCTCGGCCACGCGGAAGCGCTCGTAAAACTCGCCGGTCGCGACCTCGTGAAGAAAACCGCCCAGTTCCGTCCCGAGAAGTTCCAGATCCATTTCCGGAGCGGCGCCTTTTTTCAAATTCGGCACCTGGCAGTAAATACAACGCCAGTTGCAGGCATTGTTCGTATTGAAATTGATGCCGATCGACAATCCGCCGGAGCGTCTGGACAATACCGGATAGACATACTTCAACCCGGCCGAGTCCCGGCTATGATCGGTAGTTTTCAATATCGACGTCATCATTTATCTTTAAAAATTTATTCGTCATACAACCCGAGCACCAGGTCCTTGAACCAGCGCGGACGAAAAATGACGATATAAATGCCGATGACGCTGGTGAGCGGCAACGGCCCCAATCCGAGAATCGTCAGCAAAATCAACACGAATAGAGTCTTGGCTCTGATACCCATACGATCGGCTCCGGTCTTTGATTGCCTGCAAATAAACTCAGCGTTTAATTTTGCTTTATCCACGGCCGTATTGACTCGGATTTATGGATTTAATTCACTATTGCAAGGGAATCGCCGCAACTTTCGCCTTTCGGATGCGATCATTTTGCCGAAAGACTTGTTTCAGGCCAATGCGGAGCGGTCAACAGACAGTCTGAAACAATGAGAGGTGTTGATATTGGCCGAACGGATGAGCCTCGGCAAGCGCGCCTTGCGCCTGCCGGATTCCAAAATCCGGAGAAAAATAGAGATGCGGCTGAATTCGAAGACGGGTCGAGTCGGCATGCTGACGCCCGCAAACGGACTTCAAGTGGAAAATGCGGCTCGTCCGGGCGGTTTCGGGCCTTCCCGCAACAGACGGAAGACTTCGCCTGTTGCGTTGAAAACAAGACCGGTAGGGGATTTCCTGAGGCCCTTTGCTAATTTTATTGGCTAGTTTCTAGTCTTGTCGACAATCTGATTGGCCTTGATCCACGGCATCATGCTCCGCAGTTTCGCGCCGACCACTTCAATCGGATGCTCCGCCATCAGCCGGCGCCGTGCAGTCATTTCGGGATAATTGGTCACGCCCTCCAGAATGAATTTTTTGGCGTATTCGCCGGTCCGGATATTGTGCAAAGCCTCTTTCATGGCGCGGCGGCTTTCTTCGTTGATCACCTTGGGGCCAGTCACGTATTCGCCATACTCCGCATTATTGGAGATCGAATAGTTCATATTGGCGATGCCGCCTTCGTACATCAGGTCGACGATCAGTTTCAGCTCGTGCAGACATTCGAAATAAGCCATTTCCGGCGCATAACCGGCTTCCACCAGCGTTTCGAAGCCGGCTTTGACCAGCTCGACCGCGCCGCCGCACAGGACCGCCTGCTCGCCGAACAAGTCGGTTTCGGCTTCGTCGCGGAAAGTGGTTTCGATAATTCCCGAGCGGCCGCCGCCGATGGCCGAAGCGTAAGACAGGCAAATCGCCTTGGCCGAACCCGAGGCATCCTTATGAACGGCGATCAGATCGGGAATGCCGCCGCCCCGGACGAATTCGGAACGCACCGTATGGCCCGGCGCTTTCGGGGCGATCATGATGACGTCGAGATCGGCCCTGGGCACGATCTGGTTGTACAGAATGGAAAAGCCGTGGGCAAACGCCAGGGCCGCGCCCTGTTTGATGTTGGGCTCGATTTCTTCTTTATACAAACGCGATTGAAACTCGTCCGGAGTCAGGATCATCACCACATCCGCACCGGTCACCGCGGCCGGTACGTCCTTCACGACCAGGCCGCAAGCCTGCGCTTTGGCGACGGAAGGCGAGCCCGGACGCAATCCCACGACCACGTCGACGCCGGAGTCTTTTAAGTTGTTGGCATGAGCGTGCCCTTGCGAGCCGTAACCTATGATAGCCACTTTTTTGGCTTTAATGATCGAAAGGTCGGCGTCTTTGTCGTAATACACTTGCATGAGTTTTCCTGTATTTCTGTTTTAAATTGGATAACGGTACCGAACCCCCCGATCTTGAGAGAGGGGGTTAAACGCCCGACAGCCGTCGGGATTTATAGATGCAATCCCTTTTCGCCGCGCAAAATACCGGTGGGTCCCGAACGAACCACTTCAATGATGGCGTCCGGATCGATCCCGGCAATAAAGGCGTCCAGTTTTTCCGAAGGCCCGGTCATTTCGACGACATACGAACTCGAGGTGACGTCGATGATCTTGCCGCGAAAGATGTCCGACATACTTCTTATCTCGGCCCGAGTCTGCTCGGTCGTTCTCACCTTGACCAGCATGAGCTCCCGCTCGATGTGGGCAGACTCGGCCAGATCGATCAGCTTGACGACGTCGATCAATTTGTTCAATTGCTTGGTGATTTGTTCGATGATTTCGTCGCTGCCGCGCGTGACGATGGTCATTCTCGACAGCGTCGGATCTTCCGTGGGCGCCACGGTCAAGGATTCTATATTGTATCCCCGTGCGGAAAACAGCCCGGCGACCCGCGATAGGGCGCCGGATTCGTTTTCCATTAAAATTGAAATGATATGTCGCATTAGGCCAATTCCCTGTCCGCCGAAGAGCCAAAAGCATTTCTGAGCTTCATGTCGTTATGCGCCTTGCCCGCCTCAATCATCGGGTAGACGTTTTCGGTTCTGTCGGTCATGATGTCTATAAATACGGTGCGGTCTTTTAAGGCAAAAGCCTGTTCCAGCGCCCCTCTGACGTCCTCCGGCTTGTCTATGCGCATGCCGACGTGCCCGTAAGCTTCCGCCAGCTTGACAAAGTCCGGGATCGTATCCATGTACGAATGGGAGTAACGGCTCTCGTAGGAAAATTCCTGCCATTGGCGAACCATGCCCATGTACCGATTGTTCAGGTTGACGATCTTGACGGCGGTGTTGTATTGCAGCGCGGTGGACAGCTCCTGAATGCACATCTGGATGCTGGCCTCTCCGGTCACGCAGGCCACGTCGGCTTCCGGAAACGCCAGTTTGACTCCGATGGCCGCCGGCAAGCCGAACCCCATCGTGCCGAGGCCGCCGGAATTGATCCAGTGCCGCGGCTTGTCGAATCGATAATACTGGGCCGCCCACATCTGGTGCTGGCCCACGTCGGACGTGACGTAAGCCTCGCCTTTGGTCACATCATACAATTGCTCGATGACGTACTGCGGCTTGATCAGACGGCTTTCCCGGTCATAATCGAGGCAATTAACCGATTTCCACTGATTGATCCGGCTCCACCAGGCTTCCAGAGCTTTTTTATTGGGCTTCTTTTTGCTTTCCCTGATGAGCTCTATCATCTGCTCCAGCACCGGTTTGACTTCGCCGACAATCGGAATGTCGACCTTCACGGTTTTCGAAATGGAAGCCGGATCCACGTCGATATGGATGATTCTGGCGTACGGGCAGAACTTGTCCAGTTTGCCGGTCACGCGGTCGTCGAAACGGGCGCCGACGGCAATGATCAAATCGCTTTCGTGCATCGCCATGTTGGCTTCATAGGTCCCGTGCATGCCCAGCATGCCGACAAACTGCCGGTCGGTGCCGGGATAGCCGCCCAGACCCATTAAAGTATTGGTGACCGGATACTCCAGCAAGCGGCCGAATTCGGTCAGCTCCCGGCTGGCTTCGCCGAGAATGACTCCTCCACCTGAATAGATAATGGGTCTTTCTGCGCTCAACAACAGATCCACGGCTTTTTTAATTTGCCCTTTATGGCCGAGCACGACCGGATTGTAAGAGCGCAACGAGATTTTTTTTGGATATTTATACGGAACCTTAATGTTGGGATCGGTAATGTCTTTGGGCACGTCGACCACGACAGGCCCGGGACGGCCGGAGGTAGCGACATAGAATGCCTTTTTGATGGTCTCCGCCAGCTTGGTCACATCCTTGACCAGAAAATTATGCTTTACGCAGGGACGGCTGATGCCGATCATGTCGACTTCCTGGAACGCATCGCTGCCGATGACCGGCAGCGACACCTGGCCGGAAATGACGACCAACGGAATGGAGTCCATGTAGGCCGTGGCGATTCCGGTGATGGCATTGGTGGCGCCGGGACCCGACGTCACCAAAACGACGCCGGGTTTGCCGGTGGCGCGCGCATAGCCGTCGGCCGCATGGGTGGCGCCTTGTTCGTGCCGGACCAGAATGTGTTTGATGGCCTCCTGCTGGAACAGGGCATCGTACAAATGCAGCACTGCGCCGCCGGGATAACCGAAAATATACTCCACGCCTTCGTCTTTAAGACTCTGCACCAAAATCTGTGCGCCGCTTAGCTCCACGCCGTTACCTCTATCATAATCATTTCTCTAATCCGGTTCGACTGCGTCGGTAAACACCGACGGATTGACTCGGTTTCATTTTAAAAAACGCCCGGATAAACTACAACTCAAGACTTTTATTGAAAACATAACCGGATATTGTACAAGGTTCCGGATAAAATTGTAACGATACATCGACGTTTCATCGACATTTAATATCGGGTATTTCCAGGAGATTTTTTCGGGCACGGCTTCCGGCGCCTCCCGATACCGGCAAATCATGTCTCATGTTAAACTGAAAACCGGATTCAACAGCACTCGTTTCGGCAAATTCGGCTTTCGGAATGGAAAGCCGAACCCCGGACGAATGACGGCCCATCTCATCGGGAGCAATCATGAACCTTCCTTTTCCCCTCTCTCCTCCGTCCGCGCAGTTCTGCATTTATTTTGCCTTAATCGCCGCCGCCAGCGCCATTTTATACGGCCTGCTGGCAATCCGCTGGATTAAAAAACAGCCTGCGGGCAGCCCGTCGATGCAGTTCATCGCCGGAGCCATTCAAGAGGGCGCGGAAGCCTATCTGGCGAGGCAATACAAAATCATCACGCTGGTCGGCATGCTCCTTCTTCTGATCATCGGATATTTTATAGACGTTGAAACCGCCGGCGGCTTTGTGCTCGGGGCGATTTTTTCATCGCTGGCAGGCTTCCTGGGCATGCACATCTCGGTGCGTGCCAATGTCCGCACCGCCCAGGCCGCCCAGGCCGGAGCCGGGCAAGCCTTTCTGATCGCCATCCGGGGCGGCTCCATCACCGGCATGCTGGTCGTGGGCCTGGGTCTGCTCGCTGCCGGCGGCTATTACAGCTTGTTGAAATGGCTGGGGACGCCGAATCCGTTGCACGCCATGCTCGGCATTGCCTTCGGCGCCTCGCTGATTGCGATTTTTGCCCGCCTGGGGGGCGGCATTTTCACCAAAGGGGCCGACGTCGGCGCCGACATCGTCGGCAAGGTGGAAGCGGGCATTCCCGAAGACGACCCCCGGAATCCCGCGGTCATCGCCGACAACGTCGGCGATAACGTCGGCGACTGCGCCGGCATGGCCGCCGATTTGTTCGAATCCTACACCGTTTCCCTGATCGCCACGATGTTGCTGGCCGGCCTGCTGACGGCGGATGCCGACGAAAGAGTCGTTCTTTACCCGCTGACGCTGGCCGGCATCTCGATCCTGACCTCCATCGCCGGCATTTTCTGCATCCGAATCCGCCCCGGCGGAAGCATCATGTCCGCCTTGTACCGGGGAGTCGGGATCGCCGCGGTTCTGGCGATAGGGCTGTATTATCCGGCCACGCACTGGCTGCTTGAAGACCGAGTGATCATCAGCGGCAGGCTCGTTCCTTCGGATCATCTGTTTTATTCGGCCATTCTCGGCCTGGGTCTGATGGCCGCCTTGATGATAACGACCGATTATTACACGTCGAGCGACTACGCGCCGGTCCAGAGAATCGCCAAAGCCGCGACGACGGGCGACGGCACCAACGTCATCGCCGGTCTCAGCGTTTCGATGAAAGCCACCGCCGTGCCGGTGATTCTGATCTGCGCCAGCATGTGGGCTTCCTTCCAGTTGGGCGGACTGTTCGGCATTGCGATCGCCTCGACCGGCATGCTCTCGCTGACCGGTCTGATCGTCGGCATGGACGCTTACGGCCCGATCACCGACAATGCCGGCGGCATCGCCGAAATGGCCGGCATGCCGGAGGAAATCCGCGGCATCACCGATCCTCTCGACGCCGTCGGCAACACCACGAAAGCCGTCACCAAAGGTTTCGCCATGGGTTCGGCGGGCCTCGCCGCGCTCGTGCTGTTCTCCGACTACACCAGCAAACTGGAAGGACAGGTGTGCGATTTGGCGGACATCCGGGTGATCATCGGGTTGTTTCTGGGCGGACTCGTTCCCTATCTGTTCGCAGCGCTTGCCATGGAAGCCGTAGGCCGAGCCGCCGGAGACGTAGTCGATGAAGTTCGCCGGCAGTTCCGGGAAATTCCGGGCATCATGGACGGCACCGCCCAGCCGGATTATTCCAGGGCAGTGGACATCCTGACCACTTCCGCCATCAGAAAAATGCTGATCCCGTCGCTGTTGCCGGTCTCGGTGCCGGTCCTCGTCGGTTTTACTCTCGGTAAAACCGCTCTGGGCGGCGTGTTGATCGGCGCCATTCTCTCCGGGCTTTACACCGCCATTGCCATGACCGTCGGCGGCGGCGCATTCGATAATGCCAAAAAATACATAGAAGCGGGCCACCACGGCGGCAAGGGCTCTCCGGCGCACAAAGCCTCGATCACCGGCGATACCGTAGGCGATCCTTACAAGGATACGGCAGGCCCCGCGGTCAATATCATCATCAAGCTGGTCAACACCGTCGCCCTGCTGATTACGCCGTTGCTGTAAAGAGAAAAGCCGGGGAAAACTTCGCCGCCGGTTCCCGGCCCGGCGTTTCCGATCGATCGAACCACTTGCCCGCCTGGATTCCCGGAAGGACGAAATTCGATAGCCGTCTGTCGGTAGAAAAAATGGCCGGCCATCAAGGATAATGACTGCATTTTCCTTATAAGTTTTGGGCTTTTTGCCTCAGTTAAACCCATTTTAGACTCCGTTTAAGCTGAATGTTTCGTGCAAACAGAGTAAAATAGACAGGATTGATTCATAAACTTTATCCAGGTAACCATGATTATGCCGAATAAACGCTTTACCAAGAGCCAACCCAAATCTTCCATAACCACATTGCCCAAATTAGGGATGGATAAAATCCATCTGGAAGAAGATTTCAAACGCTATTACGGCCACAGGCTCGGCAGAGACGAGCATTGCTGTTCCCTGAATTATGCTTATGAAGCTCTGTCTCTGGCGATCAGCGACCGGTTGGTGGAGCGCTGGAAAAAAACGTATAACGCTTATAAAGAGACGGATTGCAAAAGAGCCTACTACCTATCGATGGAATTTCTGATGGGGCGGACTTTGAGCAATGCCATGCTCAATCTGGGCATCAACAACCTCGTCGAAAAAGCGATGTACGATCTCGGCCTGGACCTTGAAGAACTTATCGAAAGCGAACCGGACGCGGGTCTCGGCAACGGCGGTCTGGGCCGCCTGGCCGCCTGCTTTATCGACAGTTGCGCCACGCTGCAACTGCCGGTGACGGGTTACGGCCTGCGCTATGAATACGGCATGTTCTCCCAGATCATCATCAACGGCGAACAGGTCGAAAAACCGGATCACTGGCTGCGCAACGGCAACATTTGGGAAATCGAGCGCCTCGAATACAAACAGCGCATCAAATTCGGCGGCCGTACCGAGTCGCACATCGACGAACACGGCAACAAGCGAGTCTGCTGGGTCGATACGCACGACGTGCTCGCCGTTCCGTTCGACACGCCGGTCCCCGGCTACCGGAACGGAACGGTCAATACCCTGCGCCTGTGGAAAGCCACCGCCACCGAAGAATTCGACCTGGACGACTTCAACGCCGGCGATTACGCGGAGGCCGTCGCCGCCAAGAACACCGCCGAAAACATCACCATGGTTCTGTATCCGAACGATGCCAATGAAAACGGCAAGGCGCTGCGCCTCAAGCAGCAGTACGTGCTGGCCTCGGCCAGTCTGCAGGACGTCATCGAGACCTGGGTTGGTCGTCACGGCAACGATTTTTCGGAATTTGCCGAGAAAAACTGCTTCCAACTCAACGACACGCACCCCAGCATTGCCGTGGCCGAACTGATGCGCCTGTTGATGGACATTCACGGCCTGACCTGGGACGAAGCCTGGTCCATTACCAGCAAAACCATGGCTTATACCAATCACACACTGTTGCCCGAAGCCCTGGAAAAATGGTCGGTCAATCTGTTCCGGCAAATGCTGCCGAGGCTCCTGGAAATTATTTTCGACATCAACGCCCATTTTCTTGCGGAGGTTTCCTCGCGTTGGCCCGGCGACCTGGATCGCCTGAGACGCATGTCCTTAATCGAAGAAGGCCATGAACAACAGGTCCGAATGGCCTATCTGGCCATCGTCGGCAGCTTCTCGGTCAACGGCGTGGCCGAACTGCATTCCAAGTTATTGCAGCAAGGCCTGTTTCGCGATTTTTACGAATTATGGCCGGAAAAATTCAACAACAAAACCAACGGCGTGACCCCCAGACGGTGGCTGGCCTCGTGCAATCCGGAACTGTCCGAACTGATCACGCAAACGATCGGCGACGGCTGGCTGACCGATTTGACCTTATTGAAAAAGCTCGAATCCCATGCCGACGACAAGGCGTTCCGGAAACGCTGGTTCGAGGTTAAACAAAAAGCCAAACAGCGGCTGATCAATTATAAAAAGCTGGAACACGACATCGACATCAACGCGAACGCATTATTCGACGTCCAGGTGAAACGCATTCACGAATACAAACGCCAGTTGTTAAACGTTCTGCACGTCGTCCATCTTTACGACCGGATCAAACGCGGCGATACCGCCCAGTGGACCAATCGCTGCGTCCTGATCGGCGGCAAGGCCGCGCCCGGTTATTACATGGCGAAAAAAATCATCAAGTTGATCAACAACGTCGCCAACGTCATCAATAACGATCCCGACATAGGCGATAAACTGAAACTGATTTTCCTGCCCAATTACCGCGTCTCGGCGATGGAAATCATATGCCCCGGCGCGGATCTTTCCGAACAGATCTCGACCGCGGGAAAAGAAGCGTCGGGAACGGGCAACATGAAGTTCATGATGAACGGCGCCTTGACCATCGGCACCCTGGACGGAGCCAATATCGAAATTCGTGAAGAGGTCGGCGACGAAAATTTCTTTCTGTTCGGCCTGACCGAAGAACAGGTGGAAGCAATGCGGCATCATTACGATCCGGCAAGCATCGTCAACGGCGATGAAGACTTGCGCCGTACCATGCTTTTGCTGGAGTGCGGACACTTCAACCAGTTCGAACCCGGCATTTTCGATCCGATCCTGGCTTCCCTGAAAAGCCCGCACGATCCATGGATGACCATCGCCGATTTCCGCAGCTATGTCGAGGCTCAAAACAGGGCGGAAGCCGCTTATCAGGACAAGGAACGCTGGACGCGAATGAGCATCGTCAATTGCGCCAACAGCGGGAAATTTTCCACGGACAGAACCATTGCCGAATACAACGACGAAATCTGGAGGCTGACGCCGATAGACCCAGAGAAGCAGGGTTAACCGTTAAAATCGATGTTTCACGTCGTTTTGTACGAGCCGGAGATTCCGTCGAATACGGGCAACATCATCCGGCTCTGCGCGAATACCGGCGCCAGGCTGCATTTGATCCAGCCGCTGGGCTTTCAACTGGAAGACAAAAAGCTGCGCCGCGCCGGCCTGGATTATCACGAATGGGCGGAGGTCAGGGAATACCCTTCTCTGCCCGCCTTTCTTGAGTCGATCAAGCCGAAACGCCTGTTCGCCCTGAGCACCAAGGCGCAAAAGAGCATCGTCGAATTCGCTTTTCAGCCGGGGGATGCCTTTTTGTTCGGCCCCGAATCCAGAGGATTGCCTCCGGCCGTTCTGGCCGAACTGGGTCCTGACCGAACCCTGTATCTGCCGATGCGGCCGGAAAGCCGCAGTTTGAACCTGTCCAACAGCGCCGCTGTCGTGTTATATGAAGCGTGGCGGCAGCAATCGTTCGCGGGCGCGCGGATCAAATGCTCCATCGCCGAGAAAGGCTTTTCATCGTTTGATGATAAGCGCAACGTTTGATTCCGGAGTAGCTCCGATAGCCTGGAAATTCCTCCACGTGTAAAATGATTGCCATCCTTTCCTCAAGGTCATCCTCATGAACGTTCTCATTACCGGCGGCAC
Source organism: Methylosarcina fibrata AML-C10 (assembly GCF_000372865.1). NCBI lineage: Bacteria > Pseudomonadati > Pseudomonadota > Gammaproteobacteria > Methylococcales > Methylococcaceae > Methylosarcina > Methylosarcina fibrata. Next base: position 3,719,935 of record NZ_KB889965.1, read on the forward strand.
CGGATTCATCGGCAGCGCGTTAACCAAAAGTCTGGTTCAACAAGGCCATCAGGTCACCGTATTGAGCCGAAATCCCCATACGATCGCCCGGCGCTGCGGCCCCGGCGTCAAGGAGCTGGACAGCCTGAAGCGGATTCAGCCCGATGACCGTTATCAGGTTGTCGTCAATCTGGCCGGCGCCCCGATATTCGACGCTTTATGGACGGAGAAGCGCAAAAAACTGATCCGCGATAGCCGCATCGCCCTCACCGAACAATTAATTGACAGCATGTCCCGCCTGACGGTCAAGCCCGAACTCTTCATCAACGGTTCGGCCGTCGGCTATTACGGCGATCAGGGCGATACCGTATTGACCGAGGACTCGCCGGCATTGACCGATTTTTCGCATCGGCTTTGCGCCGACTGGGAAGCGGCCGCCAAAAAGGCGGAAAGCTTCGGCGTCCGGGTATGTCTGATTCGGACGGGACTGGTCATCGCCGCAGGCGGAGGGCTTCTACAGAGAATGCTGTTGCCGTTTCGTCTGGGACTCGGCGGGCGGTTAGGAAGCGGCAAGCAATGGATGTCCTGGATCCACCGCCAGGACTGGATAGATATCGTTCATTTCATGATCGCCAACGGGGCCATGGCCGGGCCCTACAATGCCACGGCTCCGAATCCGGTGACCAATGACGAATTTACCCGGACGCTGGCCCGGTGCCTGAACCGGCCGGCCTTGCTTCCGGTGCCGGCCTTGCTGCTGAACAGGCTGCCCGGCGGCATGTCGCAACTGTTGCTGGGCAGTCAGCGAGTGATGCCCGAACGCCTGCTGGCCGAAGGCTACCGGTTTCAATACCCGGATCTCACTTCGGCCTTGAACGAGGCACTTTCTCGATAAACGAAAGGCAATGCCGATTCCGGATGGAAAGCGTCAGGATACACTGATCGGCAACCGGATTGACTCGCTCCCCAAGGCTCCCGGCCAACGGAAACCCGGCCCGGTAATTGTAAAACGCCGGCAGGCGACTAACTGCTTGTCCGCAGCCGGAGCCAGACCTGATGCATCAAAGGCATCAGCGAAAGCGCTATGATGCTTAAAATGACCAGTTCGAAATTGTTTTTCACAATTTCCAGATTGCCGAACTGATAACCCAGAGTGGTCAACCCGCCCACCCACAGCAGTGCGCCGGCGATACAGAAGAAAATATAGCGGCGGTAATGCATGTTGCCCGCCCCGGCCACGAACGGCGCCATCGTTCGTATGATGGGAATGAAGCGGGCGATGATCACGGTGCGTCCTCCGTATTTATGATAATAAGCTTCCGTCCGCTCGATGTATTCGCGCTTGATGAACCCCAGTTTTTCCCTGGATTTTATTCGGGACCCGAAATAACGCCCCACCGCATAGTTCAGGTTATCGCCCATTAACGCCGCCCCGATCAAAAGAGGAATCAACAGGATGATGTCCAATTCGCCGGTGCTGGCCGTCAGGGCGCCGGCGGCGAACAGCAGGGAATCTCCGGGCAGCCAGGGCATTACGACCAGACCCGTTTCACAAAAAATGATGACGAACAGGATGGTATAGACGAACGAGCCGTACTGGGCGAAAAGGGAAGTAAGGTGTGTATTGATGTGTAAAATGAAATCGAAAAGATGCGTCAGAATATCCATAAAATAGCTGTAATATGAAAAACCATTTCACTATTGTAGCATTAACTGCCTCGAAAGCGGGCGCTTGCCATTCCGTCAGCGGCGCGTTCGAAGTCGCCGAATGAGCCGCGGAGGCCGGAGCGGATTTCTTATTGATTAAAAAGCTTGCTTGTTGAAAAGGACCGGTTTCGGAGCTTTTTTTCAATCAATCCAGGTATAATTGGCTTTTAGCCTGTTTTTTCATTACCCGATTCGCGCGAGTTTAAAACCATGTTGAAAGAAATCAGAAACTCTCCTTAATTGGCTCAATTCAAGGAACGCCATCCGACCGGCAATGCCATCGTCATCATCTTCGCCATCATCATGCTGTGGCGCGGCGCCTGGGGCCTGCTGGATACGTATCTTTTTCCGGGATCGCCCACGTTGAGCTATATCGCTTCGATCGCCATCGGCGTTTTGATACTGTACCTGGATAACTTCAGCATTCAGAATTTGAAAAGATAAGGCCGGGCGATCCGTAATTTTTCTTCCGGGGACGAGATTCTAGAACGGTGCGGGTCTAGCGCACGGTCTGAAGATTCAATAAGGGGTTACGGTTATTCCAGGAGATTTTTTAACGGACGCTCAATTCGTTTTCATCAATCCGTCCAGCGTCAGGCCGCAACTGGGCACGAAAGCCTGCATGAAAAACACGACCTCCGGCTGTTGGCAAGCGGCCAGGGCCGAGGCCAGTTGCTCTGCCGCCAGTTCGAACTCGGCGTTGCCCGCCTTTAACTCGGCCTGACATTTCAGGTAGGCTGAAATTTTGTCGGCCGCCTTGATGATTTGCACATGCTCTTCCGGCATCAGATCATGATGAATGAGCGCCTGAAAATCGGCCCGCAACGCTTCCGGCAACAAGTTCAGAAGCTCCAGTTCCGCCTGTTTTTCGATTTGCTTGTAAGCGCTGGTGATGGCTTCCGAATGATATTTGATCGGCGTCGGCAAATCGCCGGTGATCACTTCGGTGATGTCGTGGTAAAGAGCCGCCGCCGCAATCGCATTGGCGTCGAGACAACTGCCGTAATAACGGTTTTTGATCAAGGCCAGGGTATGCGCAATGACCGACACTTCCCAGCTATGCTCCATCACGTTTTCTTCATGGGCATTGCGCTTCAATCCCCAGCGTTTTATCCATCTCAGCCGGGACAAATAGGCATAAAAACTGCTGCTTTCCACTATCTCCGCCATGATCTTGCTTCGAATCGATTTCATCAATAAAACTAACGCGGCCGCCGACCGTCCAAAGCGTTTGCCGGACGACTCATCTTCGCTTCGCCGGACCGTTGATGTTTAAATATATCATTTTGCCTACAACATAACATCATGTCTATCCAGTGGTATCCCGGCCATATGCACAAGGCCGGCAAAGAGATTCAATCGCTCCTCCCGGAAATCGATCTGATCATCGAAGTTCTGGATGCGCGCATTCCGTTCAGCAGCAGCAATCCTTTGCTGGCCGGCTTCCGCGGCGTCAAGCCCTGCATCAAGGTGCTCAATAAAAGCGATCTGGCCGACCCCGGCATCACCCGGCAATGGCAGTCCCATTTCGAGCGGGACCAGGACGTCAAAGCGTTGGCGTTAACCATCCGTCAACCGGAAAAATTCAGTCAGATTCGGGATTTATGCCGGCAAATGCTGCCTGCCAAAAGCGACGCCCGCAAATCCATCCATGCGTTGATCATGGGCATACCGAACGTGGGCAAATCGACGCTGATCAACAAGCTGGCGGGCCGGATCATCGCCAAAACCGGCAACGAGCCGGCCATTACCCAGCGCCAGCAGCGGATCGATATCGGCGACCGCATCATTTTATTCGACACGCCCGGCATGCTTTGGCCCAACATCGAAAACAGAAACAGCGGTTATCGCCTGGCCGTCACCGGCGCAGTCAAGGATACCGCCATTGAGCACGAACTGATCGCCTTGTTCGCGGCCGGCTTTTTGTTACATCATTACCCCGATTATTTGAGAGCCCGTTTTCAGATCGAACCGCTTCCCGAAAATGACCAGGGTCTCCTCGAGGCAATCGGCAGAAAACGCGGGTGTCTTCGCGCCGGCGGACTCGTCGATATGGACAAAGCCGCCAAAATTTTATTGTCGGAAGTGCGAACGGGTGCGCTGGGACCGATCAGCCTGGAAACGCCTTCGGTCATGGCGCAGGAACTCGTCGAGCTGTCGCTTCTTCGAGAGCGGAAGGAAGCTCAAAAAAAAGCCAGAAAACAACAATGGAAGAACGGCAGGAGCTCCTGACTCGTTCAGGAACTGCACGACAGCATTGAACATCCGGCCCGGGTTCGGGCCCAATCCGGACGCCTGGCCGCAAACAATTCCCGGCCGGGCTGTTCGTCGTAAGGGCGCCGCAGCAACTCCAGCAACTCGTTCACCATGTCAAAATCGCCTTGTTCTGCTTTGTCGATGGCGAGCTGGGCCAGATAGTTGCGCAGCACATACTTGGGATTAACAGCATTCATTCGGCTGCGCCTCGTTTCGTCCGCGACGCCGTCCTGTTGCAGGCGCCGGACGTAGCGCTCAAGCCAGAGCGACAGGCGTCTCCGGTAGTCGGGAGTCAACTGTTCCGGCACGTAATACGCCTCGCCGAAAAAGCCCGCGCCGGACTGTGCCGTCAGCGCATTCAGGAAGTCGTCAGTGGTCTCCATCCGGGCGAGTCTTCTGAAGAAAAGAGTCATGTCCGTTTCGGCCGCCTGCAACAGCGCCAGCAGTTCGTCGATCAACTCCTCGTCCACATCCGGACGGTAGGACACGAGACCCAGCTTGCCCGCCATCATGGCTTGCCAGCCTCGTTCGAAGGTTTCCGCGTATTGATTCATCGCCTGCTGCAAGGGTTCCACCTCTTCGATTAAAGGATAAACGGCATTGGCGAGCTGTCCCAGATTCCAGAACGCGATGTGCGGCTGGTGTCCGAACCGGTATCGCCGTTCGGCCGCATCCGTCGTGTTCGGCGTCCAGTCGGGATCGTAATTCTCCAGCCAGCCGTAAGGGCCGTAATCGATGGTCAGGCCCAGAATCGACATGTTGTCGGTGTTCATGACGCCGTGCACGAAGCCTACCCGTTGCCAGTGCACGATCATTTCCGCCGTTCTGCGGCAGACTTCGGTGAACCATTCGACGTACACCTTGGGGGACGGCTCTCCCAAATGGGGAAAATCGGTGTGGATCGTATAGTCGGTAAACTGCTTCAGCAAAGCCAGATCGTTGCGCGCGGCAAAAATCTGGAAATTGCCGAAGCGGGTAAACGACGGCGCCACCCGGCAGACGATCGCCCCGGGCTCGGCTTTCGGATTGCCGTTGTAAAACATGTCGCGAATCACCTCGTCGCCGGTGGCAATGACGCTCAAGGCCCGGGTCGTCGGCACGCCGAGATGAAACATGGCTTCGCTGCACAAAAATTCCCGTATCGACGAGCGCAGCACCGCCAGCCCGTCGGCATTGCGGGAATAGGGTGTCGGCCCTGCGCCTTTGAGCTGCAATGCCCACCGTTCGCCGCGCCGGTTAACGACTTCGCCCAGATTGATCGCGCGGCCGTCGCCCAATTGCCCGGCCCAGTAACCGAACTGGTGCCCGCCGTAGCAGATCGCATAAGGCGCCATGCCGGCGGTCAACCGGTTGCCGGCAAAGACCTGGACAAACTCATCCGATTCGCACAATTCGGCGGACAAGTCGAGCAGATCGGCCACTTCCCGTGAATAAGCCACCCGTTGGGGCCGGGAAACGGGGGCAGGCGAGACCAGAGAATAACAGGCGCCGCCGACCTGACGACGATAATTGGCGGTTTCCGGATCCGCCGGAAGCTCCCGAACAAAGCGGTTGTCGAAAACGAGATCATCAAGACGATTTATGGGTGCGCGGGAATTCATAACGAGGACGCCGGTTAACATAAGGATAAGGCCGATTCTGCGGGCAGGGCAGGAACCTGTCAAGCGCCGGCGGAAACACAGGACTGGGCGCCTGAAGAGGCGTCATTTATATCGAAAGCCATTCCCGGAGCTTAAAGACGGCCCGTGGATGAAGAGGATCGATCCGAACGCGCGGCGAGCCGTTTGATTGATTTGCCGTTTCGGCTTCAGCCAAACCGCCCGGTAAAAACCGGGCTTCCGGTATCAGAACGTTTTCATACGCGTGCAGGAACGGATTTATTCACCCGGGTTCCGTACGCCGGAACCGAAAATGTTCTAGCGCGAGGAACGACCGAAGCCTTGAACGAACTTTTGCGGCCGCAAGGTATCATTTGTCTTCGAGTTCCGAGGCAGCACAATCGTCGGTACCATCGGTATTGCCGTTGTCCAGGCAGTCATCTTTGCCCTTGCCGCCCTCAATGTCGTCGTTGCCGTTGCCGCCGTTGAGGTTATCCTTGCCGTTGCCGCCGCTCAGGGTGTCGTCGCCGTCGTCGCCGTTGAGGGTGTCCTTGCCGTTGCCTCCGCTCAGAGAGTCGTTGCCGTCGTCGCCGTGCAGATCGTCCTTGCCGTTGCCGCCCGCCAGCGTGTCATGGCCGGGACCTCCGGTCATTACGTCGTTGCCGTTCTCGCCTTGCAGAACGTCGTCGTCGGCATCGTCCGGCAGATCGGGGTCGTCGGTGGCATCATCGTCAAAGCCGTAGACGACGTCCTTGCCGTTGCCGCCGAAGATCTCGTCGTTGCCGTAACCGCCGTACAACACGTCCTTGCCGTTGTTGCCGTAGACGACGTCGTCGCCTTCTCCGGCATCGACCACGTCGTTGCCGTTCCCGGCGCAGATCGTATCGGGGCCGCGGGTGCCGTAGATGACATTCTTGCCGCTGCTGCCCTGAATGATCAGACTGTTCACGCCGTCGTTGACGAAAGGCACCGTCTGGCAGTCGCCCGAGCCGTCGCAGACCGTGTACGAGGTGTTCACCTCGTCGGAGTCGAGCGAAAAATCCGGATGTTTTTTGGTCAATACGACATCCGCGATCCCATCGGGACACTGCGACGATTTTTTCGCCAGGGCTACCTCGGCCAATGCCAAGCTCCCCAGGCAGAAACACGCGGCGGCGATCGTTATTTTATTCTTCATTACAGATTCCTGAATTTAAAGTATGAAAAGGAGCAATCCTTATTGCAATGCTCCGAATTTATGACCTTATGGTTTAAAAATATATCGGAACTTCTTGGTTAATCGAGTTTTTAATAAAAATACCAAAAGTCGGTGCTGAATTAAAGTTTTATCTCGGCCCAAGCCGGACAATCGTCCATCCGGCTGATATTGATAAGCGGAGAAATACCTTTTAGCGGACGAACCTGGCCGGAATCAATCGTCATCCTCGGCAATTTTTCCCCGCAACTCTTCCGATAACAGCAATTGACCGCCGACAGTAACGACTTGTTCTCCCGGGAGAATCGTCCCACTGATGAAATAACCGTCGCCCATCGGCGCGGGAGTTTCCAGCAAGCGCCGGCTGAACCGCTTTTCTCCGTTTTTAACATAAACGAATTGCTGGTCCATCGACCAGAGAACGGCCGAGGTTGGCACGGCCACTCCTTCCAAGGCGGTCCGGTCCTCCGGTATCCAGGCGCTGACGCTCATTCCGGGGAGGATCTCCCTGGCTTGGGTCCGGAAAAAATAACTGATTCCTTGTATCGGCGCATCGGTCTGGGGAGCCTGTGAAACGAAGCCGGCTTCCCGAGCCTTGCCCCGATTGCCGGCGGCATCGACAAAAATTGTCCGAATCCCGTCAGCCAGCCTTCGCCCGGAAGGCAGAGTGATTTGCAGCAGAATGTCTTGACCCGACAAAAAAGCGTCCAGATGGCCGGAATCGGCGGTCATCGCCCAGCCGGTCAGCGGTTCGCCCCAGTTCAGACGGGCTTCATTGACAATGGCCTGCAACCGATAGTGGCTGGCATCGACTTGCGACTGATCGACCCGCCATTGGGATTGCTGCTCTTGCAATCTCCGTTTCGGCGCCACGCCGTGCGTCAACAAATCCTGCACCCGTTTCATCCCTTCCCGGGACTGAATCAGTTTTGCCTGCGCGCTGCTGCCGTCGGTTAACGCCTGCAGGTATTGATGTCTTAACGCCAGTAACGGCTGCAGATTGACCGCTTTGCCATAGGCCATAAACTCCGGCCGATGCCTGACCGGCCGCGCTTCCATCGTTTGCAGACCGGCCATGCGCTGTGCTTCCCGGCTCAGTTCGATGACGGGATAACGGTCGGTTGTAGCCGGTTCCGGCGGCTCCGGATAAATTTCGGCAAGAATGGCGGCATGACCGGTAAAAAATAAAATCAGGAGGCGGGCGATAAAAAAAAGAGTTTGGAAAATAACGAACATACTGAAGATGAAACACCCTTATGACATGGCATAAAGTATAATACCTTCAGCCAGGTATATCCTAATCAGGCGGGAACAAGCACACCTCAACGATTGCGTTTAACGACGAAATTTTCCATGCCGAAGGCACGCGCTGTTAACGGGCACTTTGTATTTGCAAAATCAATAAATACCGTGCTGATAAAGTCGGAAAGAACGGTATTTGCACCGGGCGCAACCTAGCACTTTCAAAATGGCTTGTTTACCAGAAAAAATTGGCCTTTGGGCTTTGATTTCCACTTAATTGGAGAAGAACATGAGTAATTTGCCGAAAAACTTGAAATACGCGGCCTCGCACGAATGGGCGCAACTGGAAAACGACAATAAAGTGCGCGTGGGCATCACCGACTTCGCTCAGCAACAATTGGGCGATCTGGTTTTCGTCGAGCTGCCCGAACCCGGCCGCAAAGTCAAGGCGCAAGAGCAGTGCGCCGTCGTCGAGTCGGTGAAAACGGCGTCGGACATATTCAGCCCGGTCAGCGGTGAAATCGTCGAGATTAACGGCGAATTAACGGACGAGCCCGAAATGGTCAATTCGGATCCTTATCAGTCCTGGCTGTTCTGCATCAAAGCGGACGACCTGTCCGGACTCGACCGCCTGATGGATGCGGACCAATACCGGTCCCTGATTGAAGAATGAGAGTTCGATCGAAGGACTCCGCCGGCCTCGGCAACGCTCTTTCCCTAAATTTATTCGGTTTCAGTAATTTACTAACGATCCATTTATCGCAAACAATATGGCTAACCAAAATGCAACCGGTGTGAAACGATTGTTTAACGCCTGCCTGTTTTCGGCGGCGGGATTTAAAGCAACCTGGACTCATGAAGAAGCATTCCGGCAGGAAGTCCTCCTGTTTGTCGTCACCACCCCGCTGGCCATCTGGCTGGGCGAGACCGTGATTGAAAAACTACTGTTGATCGGAAGCGTGGTTTTGGTATTGTTGGTGGAATTATTGAATTCCGCCATCGAAGCCGTCGTCGACCGAGTCGGGCTGGAACGTCATGAATTATCCGGCCGGGCGAAAGATATCGGTTCCGCGGCCGTGATGCTGTCGCTCGTTTGGGCCGGCGTATCGTGGTTGTTAATTTTATTGTAAAGGGGAATTCAATGAGTGCTTTGATTTGTGGCTCCATGGCGTACGATACCATCATGGTATTTCACGACCGTTTTAAAAATCATATCCTGCCGGACAAGGTGCATATTTTGAACGTATCCTTTCTGGTGCCGGTGATGCGGCGCGAATTCGGCGGCTGCGCCGGGAACATCGCGTACAATCTGAAATTGCTGGGCGAAGACCCTTTGATCATGGCGACGGTCGGCCACGATTTCGAGCCCTACATGCAGTGGCTTTGCCAGAACGGCCTGTCCCGGGAATTCATCCGCATCCTGGACAACAATTATACCGGACAAGCGTACATCACCACCGACGAAGACGATAACCAGATTACGGCCTTCCATCCGGGCGCGATGAATTCGTCGCACCTGAATTCGGTTCCGGTCGGACGGGAGGACATAGGCATCGGGATTGTCTCCCCGGACGGCAAGGAAGGCATGCTGCTGCATGCGAAACAATTCAGCGAGCTGGACATTCCTTTTATTTTTGATCCGGGCCAGGGGATTCCCATGTTCACCGGGGAAGAACTGATCCAGTTCCTGGATCAGGCGACCTGGGTGACGATCAACGATTACGAATCCGAGCTGCTTCAGCAAAAAACCGGCCTGACCTTGAAACAGATCGCCGAGCGCGTCGAAGCCTTGATCGTAACGCTCGGCGCGCAAGGCTCCAAAGTGTATACGCACGGGCAATGCATCGACATTCCTACGGCCAAGCCGAAGGCTCTGCTCGACCCGACCGGCTGTGGCGACGCTTACCGGGCCGGAGTATTGTACGGCCTGATGAACGAACTGGACTGGGACATTACCGGCCGCATCGCATCGCTGATGGGCGCCATTAAAATAGAGCACAGCGGTACGCAAAATCACGCGTTCGATCTGGAGACCTTCAAGGAGCGATACCGCGCCAACTTCGGCTCCTCGTTTTGAGAACACCGGACGCAGTTCCATCTTCCTTTTATCGCATTCGACCGGTTACATGTTAAAAAACACCGAACACTTGCTCGAAATCATGGCCCGCCTGCGCCATCCCGAACAAGGATGCGCATGGGACTTAAAACAGGATTTCACCACGCTGATCCCGTACGTCATCGAAGAAGCCTACGAAGTGGTCGATGCGATCGAACGCAACGATCTGGACGACTTGCGTTCCGAATTGGGCGATCTTCTGCTGCAGGTGGTCTTCCATTCGCAATTGGCGGACGAAAAAGGCCTCTTTGATTTCGAACAGGTTGCCGCAAGCATTTGCGACAAGCTGATCCGCAGGCATCCTCACGTCTTTTCCGACACGGTCTTCGCAAGCGACGAAGAACGCCATCAAGCCTGGGAACGGGCCAAAGCGGAAGAGCGCAAAGAAAAACATCGATCCGCCGCGCCCGCCAGCGTGCTTTCCGGCGTCGCCGCCAGCCTTCCGGCCCTGCTGGAATGCGAAAAGATACAGGACCGGGCGGCGCATCACGGTTTCGATTGGCCGGACACCTTGCCGGTTTTCGACAAGGTCATGGAGGAGCTGGAAGAAGTCAGGGAAGCCTGGAAATCCGGCGACCGGGCGCATGTCCAGGAAGAAGTCGGGGATTTATTGCTGGTGGTCGTCAATCTCGCCCGCCATTTGCAAGTCAATGCCGAACTGGCTCTGAAGGAAAGCACGAAAAAGTTCTCCCGCCGTTTTCAATACATTGAACGGCAGGTCGAAGCTTCGGGGCGTACCCTGGCCGACTGCGAACTGGACGAACTGGACCGCTACTGGAACGAAGCGAAGCGGGCGCTAAAGAAAACGTAACGGCAAGCCTTCGGGCAGGTCCGCGAACGCAAAACGAGTCCCGAGCCGAATTGAACTCGAAATGAGTCCGTTCCATCCAATGGATGACGTGACACAGAGGGGAGCCATCATGGGCATCGGCACGATACTGAAATTAATGGTCTTGATGATCTGGCCCGTTTTATTCTTGTTCATCGCTTATTTGCTGAATAAGGAAGGCTTTAAGCGAAAATACCAAGCGATCAAGAAAGAAATCTTCAAATAGCCTTGCCGGCCGCAAAAACAGCCGGCGGACCGTTTCGCTCACGCCCCGATGCCGGGACGGAACTCGGGATCATTCTCTGACCGGGCGCTTGTCGAGCTTGCGCTGCAAGGTGCGTCGGTGCATGTTCAAGGCTCTGGCGGCGGCAGAGATGTTACCATCGTACTGCATCAATATTTTCTGCAGATGCTCCCATTCCAGACGCTTTACCGAAAGCGGATTCTCGCTAATTGAAACGGTCGAGTCGCCTTCGTTTTTGTGCAGGGCATTCAGAATTTCATCCGCATTGGCCGGCTTGGTCAAATAATGGACGGCGCCGAGCTTGATGGCTTCGACCGCCGTGGCGATGCTGGCGAAGCCGGTGAGCATGACGCAGGCGGTATTGGCATCGAGGGAAATCAGTTTTTTTACCAGCTCCAGTCCGGATTCATGGCCGATGCGCAAGTCGATCACCGCGTATTCGGGCAGATACTGTTCGGCCAGGGCAATGCCGCTTTTGACGTCATTGGCCACCAGGACCTCGTAATTTCTCTTTTCCAAAGCCGTTTTCAACACCTTGCAATAGGTTTCGTCGTCGTCGACCAGCAGCAGTCTGGGTTTATCAATCTCCTGATTCATCTTCATCATCCTCGGCAGTCAACAAAGGCAGGTTGATTTCGACGCAGGCGCCTCCGGAGTCGGAATTATAAATGGTGATATTGCCGCCCATGCGATTGATCGTGGAATAAGTCAGGAACAACCCGACGCCCAGGCCGTATTTCTTGCTGATCACCGGCTGCTTGCCGGCATATTCGACCAATTCGGGAGGGAAACCGGGGCCGAAATCGCGGATTTTAAGGGACAATTCGTTTAAATCCCACACCGCATGAAACTCGATGCCTTGGCCATTGGGGGGCGAGGCGTCCGCCGCATTGTTGAGAATATTGATGAGTGCATGGGTCAAGGTTCTTTCCGCAATAATTTCCGCCTCTTCCGCTACATCGGGATTGATGAACAAATTAAGTTTCACCGCAGGCTTGTGCGTGCGCCATTGATTGAGTACCTCATCCAGATATTCGCTTACCCGCATGATGCGTCCCGATTCGGCCCGCATTTCGCCAGCCGAAGCCGACATCACCGAAAGCGCCTGTTTGCACCGGTGCAGTTGTTGCTGGATGATATGCAGTTTGTCGTGCAAATCGGGAAAACGGTGGATTGGAAATTCCTGCTCCAGCTCGTGCGCGACAATGGCGATCGTACCCAACGGCGTACCCATGTCATGGGCGGCACTGGCCGCCAGAGTGCCCAGGGCGACTACCCGCTCGTCGCGCAAGGCGTTTTCGCGGGCCACCGCCAGATTGCGCTCCTGCACCCGCAAGGTTTTGGCCAGTTCCACCACAAAAAAAGCCACCAGACCGGCGCTGAACACGAATCCGCACCACATCCCGAACATGTGCAGGTTGAAATAATCGCTGTCCCTCATCGCATGGCTGTCCAGCAGCAATTTATAATGCGCCATGTCCGGGTGCAGCAATTCCGGATCGGGCAAATGAGGCTCGATGGAAGGCAGCGGAATATTGTAGGCGATCAGCAAGGTATACATCGATGTCGTCAACACCACCATATACCAGACATAAAACTGGGGCAGCATGATCGCGGTGACGATCAGCGGCAACAAAAACACCCAGATGATCGGGTTGGAAGCCCCCCCGGTCAGATACATGAAAGCCGCGATGCCCAGAACGTCCATGGTGAGTTGCGAAAATATTTCCAGCTCGGAAACCGGGTCTTCGGTCTGCAGGCGCATGGAGGTATAAATGTTCACCGAGATGATCGCCACGACCACCAGCCAGAGCTGTTGTTCGGGCAAGCGGATATTGAGGCCGTAGATCGAGACGATGATCAGGATGGCTTCGCTCAATATGAGCAGATTTCGGAGAATAAAGAGCCATTTCAGGTTCTGCCTTGCGGAAATTTCCGAGCTGGGCGAAACGTTTCTAAGCATATTCAGGGGAACTGTCGGAGGTTCGGGAATAAGTAGGGGATTGGCGGCCATGTTCGTTCTAATTATTATTGACACCGATTGGACTGCGACAATATGTCACATTTTTAATTGCTCTTTCTGTTGCTATTATTACACTAACTTTTAAGGCTCTTCATGAGCATCATAGCTGAAAGTTGCGTTATATTCTTCCTAATAGACTCGAGGTGGTTTTCCAAACCGCCTTTTTTTTGCCCCGAGAAAAACGGGCTTCATTCATAGCAAACTCCCAGCCCGCCCAGGCCGCAGTACCCTCCCGGATTTTTGGCGAGATACTGCTGATGGTAATCTTCGGCATAGAAAAACTCTCTCAATGGCATGATTTCCGTCGTTACCGTTCCAAAACCCGACTGGCTCAGTTTCAGTTGATATTGTTGCCTGGACACGACAGCCTCGTCGAATTGCTGAGGAGTCCGGGTATAAATAACCGAGCGGTACTGAGTGCCGACATCGTTGCCCTGCCTCATGCCCTGCGTCGGATTGTGTGATTCCCAGAACAACCGGAGCAATTCCCTGTAGGGTGTGAGTTCCGGATTATAAACGACGAGAACCACTTCACTGTGTCCGGTCAGGCCGGTACAGACCTGCTCGTACGTGGGATTGCAGGTAAAGCCGCCGCTGTAGCCCACGGCGGTGCTGTAGACGTCGGGAAGCTGCCAGAATTTCCGTTCCGCTCCCCAAAAGCAGCCCATGCCGAACACCGCCTGTTCCATTTCGTCAGGAAAAGGAGGAACGATCGGATGTCCGTTGACAAAATGCCGGTTGGTGACCCGCATGGGGATGTCGCTGCCGGGCAGCGCTTCGGAAGGATCGGGAAGAACCGTTTTTTTCGATGAAAAAATCATGAGTCATCGCCTCAAGAACCGTATCCGGTTAAGAGTACTATGAATCTGGAATATAATAAAGCACAACTTTGACCGGCGCCTGCTTGCCGTCTTGTTTCTGCCGGCGAATCATTCTACCGCGTCCGGGCAAGAAGACAGCTCCCGAAATCATTAATCAGACAAGATTTTTACGGAAATAGTTATGAAAGAACACGATTGTTTACGCCGATTTCTCTTTGAAGAATACGGGATTCGGGGCGAATGGGTCAAATTGGTCGACAGTTGGCAGCAAGCCAAACGCCATCAAACCGCCGCACCGGTTGTGGAACAGCAATTAGGGCAGGCGCTCGCGGCTGTAGTCCTGCTGTCGGCCACGATCAAGTTCAACGGCTCGATCATCCTGCAGGCGCAGGGAAATGGCCATTTCCGGACGCTGGTGGCGCAGTCCACTCATGGCCGGAAAATCAGAGGATGGGTGAGAAGCATCGAACCGGTCCGGAGCGGCTCCCTGGAAGACATGTTCGGCCAGGGGCGTCTGGTCATTACCATCGAGCCGGACAACAGCGAACCTTATCAAGGTATTGTGCCGCTTCGCGGCAACAACCTGGCCGCGGCCCTTCGCACCTATTTCGAACAATCCGAACAGCTCAGCACCCGGTTATGGCTGGTGGCCGATGAGTCCGGCGCGGCCGGACTGTTGTTGCAGGAGCTGCCGGCTCAGCCGAGCGGCAAGCCCGACCGGGAGCGCCTGGAGTTATTGGCCGACACGCTGACCGAAAAGGAACTGCTCGAGCTGGACTGCGAGCCTTTATTGCACCGCCTGTTCCATCAAGAAAAAGTCCGCCTGTTCGATGCCGAACCGGTCGAATTCGGCTGCTCCTGTTCAAGAGAAAAACTGGAGGCTACGTTGCGGACGTTCAGCCGCGCCGAACTCGAAGAAATTCTTCGGGAAAAAGGAACAGTCGAAGCCGGCTGCCATTTTTGCAACGCGGTTTATCGTTTCGACCGAACCGATATCGACATCATCGTGCCACCGGAAGATCCGCTCTCCGCATCGGCAACGCGGCATTAATCCCAGGCCGGAACGTCCGAATGATAAAGTCCGACGCCGGACTTTATCATCTTCAAAGACCCAATCGGCTGCTTGGGCAGAGCGAATTCATTCACCTTCGGCGCCCGATTCGGACGACTGAATCCGCCTCTGCACGTGATGTGAAAGCGTATTAATGCCCCGGAGCCAGTTCAAAAATGATTAATTCGGCCGGTTCTCCGCCTACATTTTCTACCGTCATCGATTGCCCGGACTCCCAGAAAACGTCGCCTTCGGAATAAATGTCCGTTTTCTCGCCCTCAACCACCTGCAGGGTGCCTTTCACCACGTAGCGAGGCCCCGGCCCTTCGTGAGTATGGCGGGGAGTCTTGAAGCCGGTCGGAAAGGAAACGCGTATTACTTTTCCGTTCACCGAATTGCCGGACACTGTCACTTTGTTTTCCAGCAGCAGGGTTCGCTTCATGGACGGTTTCTCTCCTGCGAGAGCCTGATTGCAGAGGCTAAAGGACAGCAAGCCGATCGTGATCGTTAAACCTGCCAGTTTGAAGATGGATCTTGTTTTCATGGTTAATCCTCGTTCCAGTGTTATTCTTTAAAAATGGCGTTAGCACAGCCTGGTTTGATGGCTTGCTCTTCCCGGGGCAGCCGAACCGATTTCTCGCCAAAGGAATCTACTTGGACAGCGGGCTGCCGGAACTCCTCAAACCGGTCCTGATCGGCGAAAATCGGAAAATACCCTGCCGTCAACAGACGTCAAGCGTTCGAAAACACCCAATCTTCGGCTAGAGTCGCCCCGAAAATGACTTGCCCAAATAATTCCTTCGTTAGAATTATTAAGTTCTTGAATTGCCAAAAAATATGAATTTTCCTCCCGTAGAAATTTCCCGCCCGCTTTGACAATTGCCATCAATAGACGAAGACAAATAATGCTAGAGAGGTATAATTATTCTATTTCTTTTGCCCATTTTAAGATAACCTATCTTCAAGCTTGGTTTACTTACTGCTTAATTAGATGCACCGATATGAATGACCCTTGCTCTCATCGCGATCATTTACATTCCGTTTTTGAAGCCGTTTCTTTAGCCGACCGCAATGATGAAAGATGATTAGTGTGCTGCTTGTAGATGATCACGAGCTTGTCCGTACCGGCATTGAGGCTTTGCTGAATTCGGCGGAAGACATCAAAGTCGTCGGAGTCGCCAAATCGGGGGAAGAAGCGACGCAGGCGGTAGTCAAACTGTCTCCGGACGTCGTCATGATGGATGTTAACATGCCGGGAATCGGAGGCGTGGAAGCCAGCCGCAGAATATTGCGATACAATCCCGACATAAAGATTATTGCTCTTTCCGTAAAAAACGACGGCCCCATTCCTCAGCAGTTGTTAAAACTGGGCGTAATGGGTTTTATTTCCAAAAGTTCGCCGGTCGACGAAATGATCCAGGGCATTCACCGGGTTATGGAAGGCAAACGCTATCTGTGCTCGGACGTCGCCGAAAATCTTGCTTTTCAGTCGCTTCCCGGAAATCAGGAATCTCCGTTTGCCAAGCTGTCTCATCGGGAAGCCGAAGTGGTGACCTTGATCCTGCAAGGAAAGACCATTCAGGAAATGGCAAAAATTCTGGTATTGAGCGATAAAACGGTGAATACCTATCGTTACCGTCTCTACGAGAAGCTGCACGTCAAAAACGACGTGGAACTGACCCGGCTGGCAGTCAAATTCGGCCATATCGACAATACATTGATTTAAGCATACTTTTCCCGATAATCCGTTCCGACAGATTCATTTTCCATTTGGGAAGCTGCCTTTTTTGTTTATTTTTTGCCGGATCCCTGCGATGAAAACCATCGCGCTGAAACGATGAATTATCAACCCCTGTACGACGCCCTGTTCGAAGCCAAAGCCGGGGCCTGGGCAGCGATGCTGCCCGAACAGTTGGCCAAAGCTTTCGACCCGTCTACTCACGGCAACTTGAGCTATTGGCTAAATCAAATCGACAGCGTGCCCGCCTCGGCGGCCTCGCAAAACGCCCTGGATACCGATGCAGTCCGGATAGGCCGGCCGGAGGATTTGTCCGAAGCGGAAAAAGAACGGCTCAAAACCCGTTTAATGGCGCTGCATCCCTGGCGCAAAGGACCTTATAACCTGTTCGGCATTCACCTCGACTGCGAATGGCGTTCCGATTGGAAGTGGGACCGCCTGAAAAATCACATTGCCCCGCTGAAACACAAGCTGGTTCTGGACGTCGGCTGCGGTAACGGCTATCACTGCTGGCGCATGCTCGGCGCCGGAGCGAAAACGGTGATCGGCATCGATCCTTTGCTGCTGAACGTCATGCAGTTTCAAATGATCAGACGATTGCACGGCGAAGCGCCCGTGTACGTGTTGCCGCTGGGCATCGAACAGTTGCCGAACAACCTGAAAGCGTTCGACGCCGTATTTTCGATGGGCGTGCTTTACCATCGGCGCTCGCCCATCGATCACCTGCTCGAATTGAAGCAGTTGCTGAAGCCGGGCGGCCAACTGGTGCTGGAAACCTTGATTATCGACGGCGGCCCGGGCCGGGTGCTGGTTCCGGAAGACCGCTATGCCAACATGCGCAACGTCTGG
This sequence comes from Methylosarcina fibrata AML-C10, assembly GCF_000372865.1. Lineage (NCBI taxonomy): Bacteria > Pseudomonadati > Pseudomonadota > Gammaproteobacteria > Methylococcales > Methylococcaceae > Methylosarcina > Methylosarcina fibrata. The sequence continues at coordinate 3,737,583 of NZ_KB889965.1, forward strand.
TTCCTGCCCAGTTGCGACACCTTGATCGGTTGGCTGAAACGCTGCGGCTTCGTCAATAGCCGCGTGGTCGACATCACTCGAACCAGCACTCAGGAACAACGCACGACCGAATGGATGACGTTTCATTCGCTGGCGTCTTTCCTCGATCCGGAAAATCCCGATCTGACTCGGGAAGGGCTGCCGGCGCCGACCCGGGCGATCGTATTGGCCGACTGCGGCTGATCCGTCAGTACTGCAACAAATTGACTATCCGGGCTTCCAGGTCCGGATCGGCGCCGAATGTGCATTCGACGAGCACACCCTGCTGATCCACCAGAATATGCGACGGGGTGCCTTTCAAATTGTACGATTCGAACGTTTCGGCGCGATACTCCAGGGATTGAAAATAACGCTGCACCTGCTCCCGAATCTGGCGCTGATAATCGGCGGGATGATGCTCGAAGTTGGGAATCTGTTCCCGGATGAAATCCATGATTTCCGCCTCGGTCACCGCTTGCTCGCGTTTTTTTAATTTATCCATCGCCAACGGAAAAGGAATCCGGTAAGACAGATGCCCTTCCTTTAATTTACCGTGCCGGTTCAGCATGTTTAATGTTTCGCCGATAACCTCGCCTTTCTCGGCCAATCGGTGCAAATTGTCCAGCGTATTTTTGTCGAAATCTTCAAAGGCCGTGGCCACGCCCAATACCACCAGGCCCCGTTCTGCATATTTGCGGTACAGATCGATAGCCAACGGCAGAGAATATAAAAAACATCCGGGGCAGTTGACCTGAAAAACCTCAACCAGAACGACTTTGCCCGTCAATTGATCGAAATTGACCGGTCCGCCTTGAACCCATTCGGACACCGCCAATAAGGGAGCTTTTTTACCAAGTTGCGCTTTCATTTGCTTGATGAATTATCCGGAAAAAATGATGTTTATGCTTTTTCGAGCTCTCTTTTTAGAGAAGAGGACCGGCGCTGCAATTTGGCTTTCCGTTTCAAGGCGAGCGCCTTCGCCGCAGCCGATCCCCTATGCGGTTCGCCCCGCTCCCTGGCCAAGCGGGTTTGTTTTTCCCGCTCCAGAAAACGGCGTTTCTGCTCTTCGCTAGTCCTGTCGTAACAATGAGGGCAACTTACGCCCTGCCGGTATTTTTCATGGGCTTTATCCGCTTCGGTAATGGGCATGCGGCAGCCATTGCACAGATCGTAACGGCCTTTCTGCAATCGATGATTCACGGTCACCCGCTCGTCAAAGACGAAGCACTCGCCCTGCCATAACGTTTTCTGTTCAGGCACCTTTTCCAGGTAATTCAAAATGCCGCCTTTGAGATGATACACTTCCTCAAAACCCTGCTCTTTAAGAAATGCCGTGGATTTTTCACAGCGAATTCCGCCGGTGCAAAACATCGCCACTTTTTTATGCCGGGAAGGGTCGAGATGTTCTTTCACATAGCGGGGAAATTCGCGAAAACTTTCGGTTTTCGGATTGACGGCGTTTTTGAAAGTGCCTACCTCAAACTCATAGTCGTTGCGGGTATCGATCAGCAGCACTTCGGGGTTCTCGATCAACGCATTCCAGTCTTCCGGACTGACGTAGGTGCCGACGGCCCGAGTAGGATCCACTCCTTCGATGCCCATCGTGACGATCTCTTTTTTCAGCTTGACTTTGGCTCGATTGAAAGGCACTGCATCGGTATAGGATTCTTTACAGTCGATATCGGCCAGGCTGGGCTCACTTCTGAGCCAGGACAGCAGAGCGTCGATGCCGGAGCGGGAACCGGCCACGGTGCCGTTGATGCCTTCATGAGCCAACAGCAGCGTCCCCCGGATTCCGTTTTCTTCCATGACCTGTAACAAAGGCTGGCGCAAAGCCTGAAAATTATTCAGCCTGACGAATTTGTACAGAGCACAAACGATAATCCGAGACATGGCGTGTTCTTCAGTGGGGCCGAAATACAATCGGAACAAAATTAAGGATATTATACTCGGATGCCGGTAGACCGCTACTTAAACTAATAGTCAGTCGACAGGATTTGCATTGCGGCGGGAATTGCTGCGCCTTGTTCGGCGCCGTATTAAAAAAGACCTGCAAGGCCCGGTTCCGGATTTTCGTCGCAACAGGGCCGGCCACTGGACCGATTAAGCCGGTCCAAGCCGCAGAGCCTTACAATTACAACTGGGATTGCAAATAATTAGGCAGGCCGATCGACTCGATGATTTCCAGTTGGGTTTCCAGCCAGTCGACGTGTTCTTCTTCACTTTTGAGAATGTGGTTGAAAATTTCTCTGGAAAAATAATCCTGCACGGTTTCGCAATGGGCTATCGCTTTTTTGAGCAGAACTATCGCCGCCTGAACCAGCTTTAAATCGCATTCGAGCATTTCTTTGGGATGTTCGCCGATTCTCAACTTGTCGAGATTCTGCAGGTTGGGCAGTCCTTCGAGGAAGAGAATGCGTTCTATCAACGAATCGGCGTGCTTCATCTCGTCAATGGATTCGTGATAGACCCTGTCGTTGAGTTTGTGGAAGCCCCAATTCTTATACATGCGCGCATGTAAAAAATACTGGTTTATCGCGGTCAGTTCGTTGGTCAGTACCTTGTTCAGAAACTCAATGACTTTCTTATCGCCTTTCATAGCGGCCTCAAAAAGATGTCTAGCAAGCAGTAAGGATCGGGTGGAGGGATGACTGTTGCATTATAGACTGCTGTTGCCTCGCACCGTCAAGCAATTCCTTAACCTGTTTGTTGCATTTTCCGCATTCTCCGCCGACTCCCAGACAATGATGAAGCTGCCGGCGGGTTCTGACGCCGTTATCGATCGCTTTTCTGATCTGATGATCGGTTACCGCTTTGCAAACGCACACATACATTCAATCGGTCTCCTGAAAAATAGTCATTAAAATGATAACAATTCTCATTACAAAAATAAAGAGCAGCGAACCGTTTTTTTGGCGCGCTTCGTAAAGACAATAGCACTTCTATAAAGCCGGAATGAATTTCTTCCGCGCCTTTAAATTAACTCTTCGCCGGTCGCTAAAATAAAACGGCGTCTTTCGAACGGATGCACCGCTGCCGGGGGGCTACATTATTCGAGCCATTCACCTAATGTAAGACCTCTTAACCTACAATTAAGTTGAAACAACCCCTTCTCATCCTGTCTCTTTGATTATCCTGAAACAGGAACAGGTATTTACTATCGACTTTACTTCATTGGGGTGCCTGGCTGTCTCCCTGTGCCGTTACCGTGAAAATCGAAAGCCTCCCACAGACGATTGTCATGATTCGGGGTGTGGAAAGCCCCCTTCATGTCGGTTAAATTAAGAGAAAAAACACGGTAGGGTGGATAAGCGAAGCGCATCCACCGCATGGCTACAGAATTCCCTAACTTAGCGGTATTGGGTTGGGGCTTTAACGGATTCCGTATCATGTATAAGATAGGCCTGATTTTATTTTTTTCCACCTTGATCTGGTCGGGCATCGGGCCCAAAGATTATCCGACCTGGTTTCTCGAAACCGCCCCCGCTCTGATCGCCGTTATTCTGGTCATTGCGACCCGGCGGCGATTTCCGTTGACCTCGCTGGCCTATGTCCTGATTCTGATCCACAGCGTCATTTTAATGATCGGCGGACATTACACTTATGCCGAAGTCCCTCTGTTCGACTGGATCAAGGAAACGCTCCATCAGGATCGGAATAATTTCGACAAACTGGGCCATTTTGCCCAGGGCTTTGTGCCTGCCATCGTCGCCCGGGAGATTCTTGTCCGGAACAAGGCTGTCAACGGTAACTCCTGGCTGAATTTTTTGATCGTCTGCGTGTGTCTTGCAATCAGCGCTTTTTATGAACTAATTGAATGGCTGGTTGCCTTATTCAGCGAGGAAGCGGCCGAGGCCTTTTTGGGAACCCAGGGATACGTCTGGGATACCCAGACCGACATGGCCATGGCCTTGGCAGGAGCAGTCTTGGCGCTGCTGACTCTAAGCAGATGGCATGACCGCCAGCTTCAGGCCTTGCAACAGGAGACGCCATAGCGTTTTTATCCGGCGCCGGCCGCCAGCCTCCGGTACTTTTTTCGGCGGAATCATTATAAAATGACCCTTTTTCTCGCAAGTACATTATCAGACCCATGAAACCAGACATCATCGTCAGCGCTGTGCAACAGCCCTGTAACCACGACCGACAAGCCAACCTGGATTTTTCCATCGCCAAAATCCATGAAGCGGCCGCCGCCAAGGCCGATCTGGTGGTATTGCCCGAATTGCATCTGGGACCTTACTTTTGCCAGAACGAAGACTACAACAATTTCGACCTGGCGCAACCGATTCCGGGTCCGGCCACGGAAATCCTGGGCAACGTCGCGAAAAAGCTGGAAATCGTGATCGTCTCGACCATTTTCGAAAAACGGGCGCCCGGCCTCTACCACAATACCGCCGTGGTGTTCGACAGGGACGGCCGTATCGCCGGCAAATACCGGAAAATGCACATACCGGACGACCCGGGTTTTTACGAGAAATATTATTTCACGCCGGGCGACATCGGCTTCAAGCCGATCGAGACGTCGATCGGCAAGCTTGGCGTGCTGGTGTGCTGGGACCAGTGGTTTCCGGAAGCCGCCCGGCTGATGGCGCTGGCCGGCGCGGATCTCTTGATTTATCCGACCGCGATCGGCTGGGATCCGGACGATACCCAGGAAGAGCATCAGCGCCAGCTCAACGCCTGGATCACGATCCAGCGTTCCCACGCCGTCGCCAACGGCATTCCGGTCGTTGCCTGCAACCGCATCGGCTTTGAAGCGGCGCCTAATTCGACGGCCGGCATTCAATTCTGGGGCAACAGTTTCATTGCCGGCCCGCAAGGCGAAATTCTGACCCAGGCCGACGACTCGGAAGTCAAATTGCTGACCTGCCGCCTCGACGCCGCCAGAAGCGAGCGAGTCCGGCAGATATGGCCTTATCTGCGCGACCGCCGGATCGATCACTACGGCAATCTGACCCGGCGCTTTATCGATTAAGGCGCTCGCAGCAAGGATGAGCCGCCCGGCTCATCCTTCCTTCCATTTGATGTTACAGCCCATACTGGGAATCTGATCCGGGTTGATCGGGCGGTTGGCCAGCAAATTATCCAGCGCCTCGCGCAAATCCCTGCCCGTCAGCGGTATGTTGTTTTTCGGCATGGAATCGTCCAGCCGTCCCCGATAGACGCAGAAAAGATCCGCATCAAACAAATAAATGTCGGGCGTGCAGGCCGCCTGATAGGCCTTGGCGACCGCCTGGCTCTCGTCGTACAGATAGGCCGCGAAAGGCCGTCCCCAGTCTTCCATCAATGCTTTCATCTTGTCCGGCGCATCTTCCGGATACTGAGCGACGTCGTTGGAGCTGATGGCGACGGTTCGAACGCCTTTTGCCGCGTAGGTCCTGGCAATGTCGATCAACTGCTTTTCCTCGTGCATCACGTAAGGGCAATGATTGCAGATGAACAAAATCAGCGTGCCTTTTTCTCCCTTCAATTGTTGCAAGCTTAAAGTGTCGCCGGTCACCGTGTCGGGCAATTCGAAATCGGGGGCGCGCGTGCCGAGCGGCATCATCGTGGACTCAGTTAAAGCCATGGTTTTCTCCTGGGTAGTGTTGATTCAATATTATTACTAGAGAGCTGCATTGTACTTCAGGATTGCTAAAACAATAAATCCCGAAGGTTGGAAGGGAGACGGGATAGATTGGTTCAAGAACGCCGAGCATGACGTGTGTTGATCTGAAGATCGGCTGCCTTCATTAAAAACCAATGCCTGGATACCTTGGCTTCGGGAACCTGCCGGGCAAATTTCTATTTCATAGACCTTCAACTTAACAATACGCGATGCTCAACTTTAAATGAATTGAAGACATGGCCGCCCGCGGCTCCCAAGTTGTTCTACCAAAAGCAACTTATGAAGGAGAAGGGTCATTGTAAAATAGAAGGCTTTATCATTTATATCTATTGCTGTGTAGAAGATATCTGCCGACTTTTCGTCAACCGACCGTTAAGAAGCCGGGGGGTATGTTCAAGCCGAGCGATGCCGAAGTCATCACGATGGGGCTCGTGGGTGAATTCATGGGCAAAGACCATGACAAAGGCATCTGGCGTTATTTTCGCAATCACTGGCATAACCGGTTTTCTAACTTGGGCTCGCGTGCCAACTTTGCTAAGCAAAGCGCTAATTTATAGCAACTGAAAAGGCGCATACAGGATCACATCGTTTGGCAAATCGGAGTGATGAATGATTCGGTCCACTGGGTGGACGGCTTTCCGATGCCGATCTGCAAGTAGGCTCGAGCCTCTGGCTGTCGTTGCTTCAAGGGCGAAGCAGAGTTCAGCTATTGCGCAGCGAAGGATGAGAAATATCATGACTTTGAAGGGCATGTGCTGGTCAATTTCGAAGGCATTTTCTGTGGCTATGCTTTTGCCCCGGCGAATGTCGACGAGCGGGATGTGCTGCCGGAAATGGTCGCCGGTCTGCAAGGGCGGCGGATCGGGGACAAAAGCTATATCCGTTCTTCTCTAAAGCAAGCATTGGCGCAACACGGCCTTGATTTGCAAACCCCTTTACGGAAAAACAGGCAAGACTTAAAGCCAAAGGCGTTGGTCGACCAACTGGTATTAAGCAGACGCTTACTGGAAACCGTCATCGGACAATTGGCCGATCGTTTTCATATTGAAAAAGTGAGGTCATGCGACACTTGGCATTTGGCTAACCGCTTTATCCGGAAACTGCTTGCCCCCACGATGGGCTGCTTCTTGGGAAAACTCATGGGCAACCCGACTTTGCTTTTTGAATCATTGGTTGAGATTTAAAAGTTGAGCATCTTCCCTGGATACCTTGATTGAAATCGCCAAACGGTTCAGCATCCTTGAAAGTCAACATCACATGGATTCGAAAGAATTTTTTTATCGGCACAGCCGGAAAGATGGCCGATGATGCGGAATTGGTCGAATGGGCTAGCGATTACCGGCATTATCTGCATTTGCATCGGGAACTGGATGCGAAGCTGAAACATGTTGCATGGTGCGCTGAAAATCTATCTGGATGCCGCCGAACGAACGATTCTTCATTATCACTGTCAGGACGAACAGAACCGTTCGCTGTTTCGTTACGGCAGTATCCGCATCATGAACATTTACCCGATACGGTTATTGTTTCGGAAAGCCCCGAAATTGCATCGGTCTGCATGAAGTGATGGAAAAACAGACAGAGGCCGGGTAAGCTTAGGCCGGTTGGCCGTCTTTACCGAAGGCACCAACCGGAACTGATTTTTGTCTATACTCTTTCTAGAATTCTCTCAAGCTATTCTCTCTATACTTCGGATAAATGATCACTTTTACCAAAATGCACGGTCTCGGCAATGACTTTGTCGTGATCGATGCCATGACTCAGCAAATCGCACTGACTCCCGAACGGATACGCAAACTGGCCGACCGGCACTTGGGCATCGGCTTCGATCAATTGTTGTTGGTTGAAAAGCCGGTGAGCGGCAATGCCGACTTCAAATACCGGATTTTCAATGCGGACGGCGGAGAAGTCGCGCAATGCGGCAACGGCGCCCGCTGCTTTGCCCGGTTCGTCCGCGACAAACGCCTGTCCGACAAAGATGAAATTCGCGTCGATACCGATTCCGGCCAACTGCTGCTCAGGTTCGACGAAGACAATTTGATAACCGTCAACATGGGCGTGCCTCGCCATACGCCCGCCGAAATTCCTCTGCTTGCCGAGCGGGAGGCGGCTTTTTATACGGTCGTGATCGACGGCCGGGAATTGTCGTTCGGTGCGGTTTCCATGGGCAATCCGCACGCGGTTATTCAGGTTCCCGACGTGTCGGCGGCTCCGGTGGCCGAAACCGGCCGCATTCTGGAAAGCCATCCCCTGTTTCCCGAGCGGGCCAATATCGGTTTCATGCAGATCATCGACCGCAATCACATCAAACTTCGGGTCTTTGAACGCGGCGCCGCGGAAACCCTGGCGTGCGGAAGCGGCGCCTGCGCCGCGGCGGTGATCGGCATCGAACGGAAACAACTGGACCGCGAGGTCCGGGTCGAATTGCCCGGCGGAGAACTGAAAATCGCCTGGGCAGGACGGGGCAAGCCGGTGTTCATGACCGGCCCGGCAATCAGCGTATTTGAAGGCATTATCCATGACGACTAAGCAAGCGGCGAGCCTGACCTCGGATCAGGTCGAAAATTATCTTTTGAAACATCCCGAATTCTTCAACGAACATCTGCATTTACTGGAAACGATGATTATTCCTCATCCCAGCGGTAATGCCATTTCCCTGATTTCCAAGCAACTGGAAATCTTCAGGAACAAGCACCGCGAGTTGGAAAATCAGCTCAATACGCTGATTGAAATCGCAAGGGACAACGATGCTTCGCTGAACCGCATGCACAAACTGACTCTGACGCTGCTCGAAGCATCGTCGCTGGCCGACGTTGCCGACAAACTGGACCTGATTTTGTCCGAGTATTTCCTGACCGATTTTGTGGCGATTCGAATCGTCAAGCCTCACGACGAGTCCGAAACGGCAGATTTTTTCATCAGACCGGACAGAGAAAGTCTTGAGCCGTTTGCTAAAGAATTGTCCTCGAAGGAGCCCAAATGCGGCCGGCCCACGCTGGCTCAGGCCAAGGCGCTGTTCGGCGGTTCCGCGTTGGAAGTGAAATCCTGCGCCATCATTCCTTTAAGCCTGGCCGGTACCAGAGGGTTACTGGCGATCGGCAGTCGACAGGAAGGGCGCTTCCATTACAGCATGGGCAACCTGTTCCTGAATCAGATGGGCGAACTCGTCAGCGCCCGGATCATGACGTTATTAACCCGAAACTAATTCCGATGGACGAGTCTGCCGGCCGGATATTGACCGATTTTTTGTCCGAGCTTAAGTTCGAAAAGCGGGTATCGCCGCATACCTTAAGCAATTACCGGCGGGATATCGAGCTGCTCGCCCGGTTTTGCCGAGATAAGGCCATTCTTCACTGGCGGGACGTTCAGCAAAGCCACATCCGTTCCCACATTGCCCAAAGGCACCGACAGGGGATCGGCAGCAAAAGCCTGCAGCGCGAATTGTCCGCGATTCGCAGTTTTTACCGGTTTCAATTAAAGAAAGGATGGATCGACAACAATCCGGCGCAGCATGTAAAGGCGCCGAAGCAAGCCAGAAAGTTGCCGAAAACGTTGGATGTGGATCAGATGGTCGGCCTTTTGGACGCCGGCGCCGATTCCATTCTGGAACTGCGCGATCTGGCCATGTTCGAATTGTTCTATTCTTCCGGCTTGCGTCTTGGCGAACTGGCGGCGCTGAACCTGGACGATCTGGATCTGCCCGACCGGGCGCTGCTGGTCAGAGAAGGTAAAGGCGGCAAATCCAGGGTATTGCCGGTCGGGTCACAGGCCGTGAAAGCCGTCGGGCAATGGTTGCCGCACCGGCAGGCGATGGCCTTGAAGGACGTCCCGGCCTTATTCGTTTCCGCCCGAGGAACCCGGTTGAGCCCGCGCAGCATTCAATTGAGGCTGGTCCGGTGGTGCCGGCAAAAAGAGATAACGGCCCGTATTCATCCGCACATGCTAAGGCATTCATTCGCCAGTCATTTATTGGAGTCCAGCCAGGATTTGAGAGCGGTTCAGGAACTTCTCGGGCATAGCAGCATCAGTACTACTCAGATCTATACGCACCTGGATTTTCAGCATCTTGCTGAAATTTATGACAAAGCGCATCCAAGGGCGAAAATTAAACCGAAGTAGCCATTTGCTTCATAAGCAAAAAAATCAAAAATCTGCTACCATGCGAATTCTCTATCATCAATAGACGCTGTCTGCCTTATTGCGCAGAAATATTTTAAATACAGGATACTGGAAATGGCGGCAAACGAAACACTGCAGGATATCAAATCGAGAGGGGTACTTTGGGGCTTTGGCGTTTTTATTGTTACGACATTAACCGTTATCCTGATTCTGGGCGCGTGGTGGGGCGGTGAGCCCGAGCAATTCAATATTCAGGAAGAAGCCCTGGAGCGGGCGAAGATAACGAAGACCACGGATATCCCTTTGGGCTATACCTTTACCAATACTCTGGCCCATATTGCCGAAGTGCTCCTGCATAAATCCGGCGGCTATATCACCAACGACGTGGCGCCTCCCGGCTTTTTCCTCGACAACATTTCCAGTTTCGAATACGGCGCCCTGGTGATGCTGCGCGACGCCACCTCGGCGTTAAGAAACCACTTCGCCCGGGACCAGTCCCAATCGGACGAAGATCCTGATCTGAAGGTAGCCGAACCTTATTTTTATTACGAAAACGATTCCTGGGCGCTGCCTTCGACCGAAGCCGAATATCAAAAAGGCGTGGACGCGCTGCATGAATACATGTCGCGTCTGCAAAAATGGGGCGGCAAGGTCAAGCGGGCGCAATTTTATGCGCGCGCCGACAATCTCTGGCAATACACCGAAGTGGTGATCAAACGGCTGGGCAACCTGTCGACCCGGCTCAGTGCCAGCACGGCCGGCGCCGAAATCATTCCCGGCCTGACCGTGATCGAGCCCGAGGCCAACATCCGCAATCCCAAGGCGGCCGCCGTGGCCCAGACTCCCTGGCTGGAAATCGACAACGTATTTTACGAGGCCAGAGGTTCCAGTTGGGCCCTGCTGCATATCCTGAAAGCAATCAAATACGACTTTCACGACATTTTGCTGGATAAACGCGCGATGAATACGGTCGATATCATGATCAAGTCGCTTGAAAACGCCATGGCGCCGATTCTGAGCCCGATGATTTTAAACGGCAGCGGCTACGGGCTATTTGCCAACTATTCATTGACCATGGCGACTTATATCGCTCGCGCGAACGCTTCCGCTCTCGATTTGCGCGACATCATGAACCGAGGCTAATGAACACGCTATGGACGAACAAATCAACTACAACCTGACCAACATCGATACCTGGAAAAGAATTTTCTTCATGCTGATCTTTGCCGCCATCGGCGCGTTGGTCAGGATGCTGCTCTGGGCCGTGATATTTTTGCAGGTGGCGACCGCCCTGCTGACCGGCAAGGCCAACAAACACATTCTCAACTTTGGCCGCGGCCTGTCCATCTACACCTACCACATCATGCTGTTTTTGACCTTCAATACCGAGACGCTGCCTTTCCCGTTTTCGGAATGGAATCAGACGGCGGAGCTCAAGCTGCCCGATAAATAAGGCGAGAGGGGACGGATGACAGGATGCGCTTCGAGCGCAGCAGGCTTATTCGTCCTCGTCCCGTCCTTCTTCCGCTTCCATCGTTTCCTCAGCCTGACCGCTCACCAGTTCTTTCAGATAACGATACAGCAATCGGGAGGATTTCGGCGGTTTCATTGCCGCCGCTTCCTTTTGCGCATTTCGCACCAATTGGCGTAAATGCTGACTGTCCGCAGCCGGCATCTGATCGAGCAGTTCGGCCAGGTCGTCGTTATTGCCCTGAATCAGCCGGTCGCGCCAGCGCTCGGCCAGATGATGCTCGCGGATGCCGTGGGCGCTCTGGTTTTTGATCCGCGCCAGTTTTTCCAGTATCGGTTCGACCTCCGTCTTGTGAAGCTGGCCGGCAATGTATTTCAGCAATCGCTTTCTTGCTCCTTTGTGCGGCATTCCTGCCACTTCGAGCGCCGATTTGCGGACGTTCTCCGGAAGATCAAAGGTATCCAGCACGACCGGAGACAATTTCGAGAGTTCCTCTCCCAAATCAAACAGCGCGGCGATTTCTTTCTTGATCCGGGTTTTATTCGGTCTTACTGCATAATATTCGACTTCGTCGTCTTCTTCGTAGTAATAATCTTGTTCTTCATTCATTTCGTATTAAACCATCGTAGTGGTACAAATTGATCCTTTTGCAGTCCTACTTTACCACAGACGGCAGGATCGCTCGCCATGCCTCCAGTTTTTCTCCGAAATTCAGCGAGGCATGGGCCGGACTGGTGGAAGGGAGGCGTCTGTAGTCCAGGTAGTCAAAGCGAGAAGGCAATCCGGGCAGAACGTATTTTTTGTAAAAGCCGGCAGCCATGCCGCCGTTAAAGAATACTTGCCGGATGGACGGGAATTGTTCAAAAAACAGAGCAAAATCGTTCACCCGGATCGATGCCGGTGCGATATTGGCGTCCAGGCTGCCTTGCCTCCGGCAGCTTTGCAGCACGTCCCAGACGGCAATCCCTTGATCGGTCAATATCTTTTTTCGAAGCAAATAATCGAGACGGTAATCAAAACCGAACAATTCTCCGAGGATTGGCCAGAATGCGTTTTGGGCGTGGCCGTAATATTGTCTTTTTTGCAAGGAGGTAATGCCGGGCATCGATCCCAGAATCAGAAGATGGGGATTGCCGGCGACGATAGGCGGGAAACCTTCTATGTCGGAAAGGGCGTTCTTCATAAATTACTTTAACTATAAAGCGCTAAATTTGGGATAATATACAGCCGTTTTTTATTTGGATATCAACAACAGCATGTGGTTTAAAAATCTGAGCATTTTTCGTCTTACCGAAGCTTTTACGTTAACGCCGGATGAGTTGGAAGCAAAGTTGCAGGCTTTGGCTTTCCGTCCCACGGGGCCTCACGAAGAGTTCAGCTTCGGCTGGACGCCGCCTTTAGCCAAGGCGTCGAATCCTTTAGTGCACAGCAGCAACGGTTTTATGATGCTGTGCGGTAAAAAAGAAGAAAAAGTTTTGCCCACCGCCGTAGTGAACGAGATGGTTCAGGAGAAAATCTCGGACGCCGAGGAGAAACAGGGTCATAAATTATCCAAAAAAGAGCGTTCCGCGATAAAGGATGAACTGATCTTCGAATTATTACCCAAGGCTTTCACGTTTTCACGCAAAACTTACGCTTACATCGATCCCAAAGGCGGCTGGCTGATCGTCGATGCAGCATCGGCCAAAAGCGCCGAGGATCTGCTCAGTCATCTGCGCAAATGTCTGGGCTCGTTGCCCGCCGTTCCGCTCAGCACGGTGGAAAATCCGAGCCTCGTCATGACCGGCTGGCTTCTGAATGACCAAGCCCCGGAGGACATCGTCATCGAGGACGAATGCGAGTTGCGCTCGCCCGGAGAAGAAGGCGGCATCATCCGCTGCAAGCGCCATGATCTGGCAGTCCCCGAAATCAAAAACCATCTTGATTCGGGCAAACTCGTCATTAAACTGGCGGTGAAATGGGCGGATCGCCTTTCTTTCGTGATGGACGAGCATCTGGCAATCAAGCGGGTGCGTTTTCTCGACCTGATTCAGGATCAGGTCGCCGAGGTGGATGCTGAAAGCGACGCCGAGAGGTTCGATGTCGATTTTTCGATCATGTCCCTGGAGCTGGCGAGTTTTCTGCCGCGCCTGCTGGAACTGTTCGGAGGAGAAAATCCGGCTTCGTAAGCTTCGGTAAACGGTTGAAGACGCTTGGCCCAAATAAAAAAGCCCGAGCCGGTAAAACCGGTTCGGGCTTTTTCATGCGGGAAAAGCAATGATGAATTATTTCATCATGGATCTTTTAAACATGTTGTCCAGTTTGCTGTTGGTGTCTTGCGCGTATTGAGCTGCACGGTTGGCGGCAGCTTCTGCAGCAGCAGCTTTTGCTGATGCGTCGTTAGCGGCGGATTGAGCAGCGGCAGCATCGGAAGAAGCTTGGGCAACCGAAGTTTTCAAGCCGTCAATTTGTGACTGTAAGTTCTCTATGTCACCGTTAGTTGCACATCCAACAGCCAGGCTTGCAACCAGAGCAATCATCGATAATTTAACTATTTTTTTCATCTTGTTTTCCTTTTGTTAACAGTTATAAAAAACATTACACCTGAAGAAATTATAGCATAATCTTAAACAAATTCCATGGCTACTTAATTTTTACTAAAGTCCCAGGCTCCACCCACTGGCTTAGGTGGTCGATCTGGCTGTTGGTCATGGCGATGCAGCCGTGAGTCCAGTTCATGCTTTTGTGAATTTTTGCGTCGGCCCGGCCCAGACCGTGAATGCCGATCTGTCCGCCCAGCGCCGTATTTTGCGGCGGCACGGCATGGTAGCGATGGGCTTCCACTATCCGTTTGTAAGTGTATTTGTCGATCAATCCCTTATGCAGAGCCAACTCGGCGTTTTCCGCGGAAGGATAGTTCAAGCCGAAAAACCGGTGGAAGGAACTGCGTTCACCGATCCAGCCGATCCGGTATTCCCCGTGCGGCGTAATATTGTCGCCCCGATGGGTTTTAATGCCGGCTCCGCCCCGACCGATGGCAATGTCGTTGATGGTGTCCAGGGTTTTCTCACCTTTTTTTACCTCGATTTTAAGGGCCGTCGTATCGATCAGCAGCCAAATATTTTCATCTGCCGACGTGATAATGGAAAAACAAACACAAAACAAGAACAAGAAAATGCGCAACATGGGATCTACACTGAAAAAGAATTTTGGTGTATTTTAGTTCTTCCGGTTAATTCTCGCACTAAGGATCAAACATGCAAACAGATACCATCGATACACAGCCGTATAACGATCAGAATCCCGGCACATCGGGACTTCGCAAAAAAGTCAGGACATTCCAGCAAGTCGGCTATCTGGAGAATTTTGTTCAATCAATTTTTGACTCCTTAGAGAATTATTCCGGTAAAACCTTGGTACTCGGCGGCGATGGTCGTTATTTTAACCGGGAAGCGATACAAACCATCATCAAGATGGCTGCCGCCAACGGCTTCGGCGAACTAATTATAGGTCAGGGCGGCCTCTTGTCCACTCCGGCGGCCTCTCATGTCATTCGGAAATATCAAGCCTTCGGCGGCCTGATCCTGTCGGCCAGTCATAATCCGGGCGGCCCGGATGAAGATTTCGGCATCAAATACAACGTCGGCAACGGCGGGCCGGCGCCTGAAAAGTACACTCAATCCTTTTATCGGCGCAGCCAATCGATAACTTCCTACAAGATTGCCCGTTTCGACGACGTGGATCTCGACACGCTCGGCAGTCAGCAGGCGGGCGAACTGAAAATCACCATCCTCGATCCTGTCGCCGATTACGCCGATCTCATGCAGTCCATCTTCGATTTCAGCCTGCTGAAACAGACGATCGGTTCGGGCTTTATCACGCTGCTTTTCGATGCCATGCACGCCATTACCGGCCCCTATGCGAAAAGGATTCTCGTCGACATGCTGGGCGCCTCGCCCGAATCGGTCATTAATGCGACGCCGCTGGAAGATTTCGGCGGTCATCACCCCGATCCGAATCTGGCTCATGCCCGGGAGCTGGCCGAACGGATGTTCGGTCCGGAGGCGCCTGTGTTCGGCGCGGCTTCCGACGGCGACGGCGACCGCAACATGATCACCGGCAGCAATATCTTCGTCACGCCCAGCGACAGCCTCGCGATCATGGCGGCAAATGCCCATCTGATCCCGGGTTACGCCAAAGGCATTGCCGGCGTGGCGCGCTCCATGCCGACCAGCCAGGCGGTAGACCGGGTTGCGGCGCACTATAAGATCCCCTGCTACGAAACGCCGACCGGCTGGAAATTTTTCGGCAATCTGCTCGATGCGGGCAGAATCACCTTGTGCGGAGAAGAAAGTTTCGGCACCGGTTCCGATCACGTGCGCGAAAAAGACGGCTTGTGGGCCGTGCTTTTCTGGTTGAATCTGATCGCGCGCAGACGCCAGTCGGTTGCCGACATCGTGCATGAGCACTGGCAAAAGTTCGGCCGGGACATCTATTGCCGGCATGATTACGAAGCCGTGGAAACCTCGATCGCCGACGGCATCGTCGAGTATTTGCGCGCGCAGCTCCCGGCGTTGCCGGGGCAGTCGTTCGGCGAATATACCGTTAAGTACGCCGACGAATTCCGCTACGAAGATCCCGTCGACGGCAGCATCAGCCAGAATCAAGGCATACGCATCGGCTTCGAAAACGGCTCGCGTATCGTCTATCGCTTGTCCGGCACCGGTACGGTGGGCGCCACCCTGCGAATTTATCTGGAAAAATTCGAGCCCGACGCGGCTAAACATCATCAGGATGCCCAGGAGGCGCTGGCCGAGTTGATCGGCCTGGCCGAGCACTTCGGCGAAGTGAAAAAACGCACCGGCAGAGCCGGACCGGACGTAACCACCTGACCGGTTGCGGTAGACTTCAGTCAGAGCAAGGTGAACGGAAAATGCCTTCCCTTTACCTTGCGCCCGGCTCGCATGCTAGGCAAATTCCAGGCTGTGGACATAGCCGTGCAGCAGGCAAATGAGCAATACGCCCGCGCTGATCAAGGCGATCTGTTCCAGCGAGGTCCGTAAATCGGTTTTTTTGTGCAATGACGGAATCAGGTCGGCCACCGCAATATAAATGAAACTCGATGCGGCCAGCGCCAGAAAGTAAGGCAGGCTGGCATGCATTTCGTCCAGGCTGAAATAGGCCAGAATGCCGCCCAACACCGTCGCCAGGCTCGAAAGAATGTTGTAGAAGAGCGCTTTGGCTTTGCCGTAGCCGCTTTCCAGCAGGATGGCGAAGTCTCCGACTTCCTGCGGAATTTCGTGCGCCGCCACGGCCAGGCTGGTCACGATGCCCAGTTTGACGTCGGTCAGGAAGGCGGCGGCGATCAGAATCCCGTCGACAAAGTTATGAATGCTGTCGCCGACAATGATCAGGACGCCGGCCGATTTGACCAGGTGATGTCCGTGGTGGCCGTGGTCTGCCTCATGCGAGTGTCCGTCGTCGCCATGGGCTTCGCAACTGCCGTAATGACAGTGCCTCCAGATCAGCAGTTTTTCCAGTACGAAAAACACCAGAATTCCGGCCAGAATCGTTCCTGAAAGGGGTTGAAACTGTTCCGGCCCGATTTTTTCAAAAGCGTGCGGTATCAATCCCCAGAACGCCACGGCCAACAAGGCGCCGGTTGCGAAACTGATGCCGTGCGGCAACACCTGATGCCGCTGCCGATCCGTCAGCAGCAAAAAAACAGCGGCGGCCAGGACGCTCAAAACGCCGCCGACGGCCGTGAAAACGATGATGAATACTAAAAGATTCAACGGATTACTCTCTCCATATAAGTGTCGCCATGCGCCCGGTCACCGGCTCCCGCCGATAAGAAAAGAATCGGCCGGCTTCGGTGACCGTGCAAAAATTTCCGCCGTAAACGCGAGCAATGCCGAGTCCGGCCAATTCGCTTCGGGCCAGTTGATAAATGTCGGCCAGCCATTTGCCGTTGCGTCCGACTTTGAACGCCTCGATCGACGACTCCGATTTTGACAGGAAAGCCTCCCGCACTTCGGAGCCGACTTCAAAGCATTCGGGGCCGATGGCCGGCCCGAGCCAGACCAGGAGATCGCGGCCGGGAAAGGTCGCCACCGTGTTGCCGATGACGCCGGCCAGCAGGCCGCGCCAGCCGGCATGGACGGCCGCCACCCGACTGCCGTCGGCAGCACATATCAGCAGCGGCAAACAATCCGCGGTCAGGACGGCGCTCACGATTCCCGATTCTTCGGTAAAGCTGGCATCGAATCGGGGCCTGACGAGGCCACGCTCCGCTCTTGTCACGCCGTTGCCGTGGACCTGATCCAGCCAGACAGGCTCGGACGGCAGCTTGAGCTGCGTGTTGACGATTTGCCGGTTCTTGCGCACCCTTTCGCCGTCGTCGCCGACGTGCAGGGCCATGTTGAGGCTCTCGTAAGGGCCATCGCTCACGCCGCCGGTGCGCAAGGTCACCGCCGACTTGACGTTGGCGGGTGCCGGCCAGTCCGGAATGATCAGGTCCAGGTTACCTTTGTTCATTGTCTTCCAGGGCGGCAAGCAAGTTGAGCATGTCGTCCGGCAAAGGCTGTTCCCATTGCAGATACTCGCCCGTTACCGGATGATGCAGGCCCAGTTTGGCGGCGTGCAGGGCCTGGCGTTTAAATTCCCGCAGCACGCTTTTCAAATGCTCATTGCAGTCCGGCGGCATTTGAAAACGGCCGCCGTACACCGGATCGCCCAGTAAAGGATGGCGGATATGGGCCATATGCACCCGGATCTGATGAGTGCGTCCTGTTTCCAGCCTGACCTGCACCAGCGTATGATGGGTAAATCGTTGCAGGACCCGGTAATGAGTCACTGCCGGCTTGCCGGATTCCTTGACCACGTACCGTTTGCGGTCGGTCGGATGCCGGCCGATCGGCTCGTCGATGGTACCGCCGGCCGTCATGCGGCCCCGGGTAACGGCCAGATATTCCCGGAAAATGGCGCGGTCCTGCAATTGTTGGATCAGGCTGTTATGGGACTGCAACGTTTTTGCGATCATCAGCAGGCCGCTGGTGTCCTTGTCGATCCGGTGCACGATGCCGGCACGGGGCAGAGTCTCGAGATCGGAATCGTGGTTCAGCAGGGCATTGAGCAACGTGCCGTGCCAGTTGCCGGCCGCCGGATGGACGACCAGGCCGGCCGGTTTGTTGACCACCAGCAGGCTTTCATCCTCGTAAACGATATCCAGCGGAATGTCTTCCGCTTCCGAGACGACCTCCACCTCGGGCTCGGCATCGAGCGTAATCTCTTCGCCGCCCTCGAGTTTATCCTTTGCCTTCAACGTCAGGCCGTTGACTTTTACCCGGCCCGATTTAACCCAGCCTTGCAGGCGGGTGCGCGAATAGTCGGCAAACAGTTCGGCAAGCGCCTGATCCAGACGCATGCCCGCCATGTCTAAAGGCACCTCGGCCGTTAACCTTACCATAACAAATTCTTCTGATTAACCTGTTGTTAAGTTATACTCGCCAGTTCGATAGCGCACTTTTCGGGATCCGGCGAAAAACTTCTAATATTACAACGTGTCGTTAGTACTATGCGATTTATTTTTATAAAATTTTTATTGGTCTGCTGGTTGGGCTTGTCTCTTTCAGGCTGCGAATCGCTGAAAAAATTTTCGTTGAACGATGATTCCGAAACCGAAGACAAATATCCCGGCTGGAATGCCGACAAATTCGGCTCGGAAGCCAAAAAGGCCCTGGAAGCCGGCAATTATGCCAAAGCCATCGAACTTTACGAAGCGCTCGAGTCCCGTTATCCTTTCGGCGAGTCCTCGGCGCAAACCCAGCTTGACATTGCCTATGCGTATTTTAAAAACGGGGATTCGGAAGCTGCGATCGCCGCGGCCGATCGATTTATTAAAACCAATCCGAGAAATCCCAGCGTCGATTACGCCTATTATCTGAAAGGCTTGGTCAATTACAACAAGGGCATCGGTTTTGTCGACCGTTTTCTGCCGACCGATACCTCGCAGCGCGATCCCGGTACGGCTCGCGATGCCTACAATAACTTCGAGGAGCTCATCCGCCGGTTTCCGGAAAGCAAATACGTTGCGGATGCCCGGCAACGGATGATTGCATTAAGGAATAATCTGGCCATGCATGAAGTGCACGTCGCGCGCTATTACATAAAGCGGAAAGCCTATGTGGCGGCAGCGAACCGGGCCGCCGAGGTCGTTGAAAAATACCAGCGCACGCCGGCCGTGCCGTTCGCCCTGGAAGTGCTTCGCGAGGCGTACGCCAAACTGGAAATGACCGAACTGGCTCAGGACGTCGCCCGAGTCTACGAACTCAACTATCCGAACGGACCGCCGGTTCCCGAACATAAAAACGCCACCGTCTCCCATCAAATCTGGGATTTCATCGGGCTGGAAAAATAAGGAAACAGGAAGGCACGCCCGGCAGCTTGCCGGCTCAGCTTTGTTTTTCTTCCTGCCGGCTGATCGATTTCATGATCGTTTCGTAAGCCTTGCTGATTTTCTGGGTTTTTTCTTTGGCCAGCTTCATCATGTCTTCCGGAAGGCCCCTGGCGGCCAGCTTGTCCGGATGGTGCTTGCTCATTAAGCGCCGGTAGGCTTTTTTTATCTCGGCTTCGCTGGCGGACGGCGTCAACCCCAGGACGCCGTAGGCCTCCTCGAGACTGGATCTTTTCGGACCGGGCCGGTGACGATGCTTCTGTCCCCATCCTTGAAAGCGCTGCTGTGCCTGCAATTGAATCTTGATCCGCTCGTATTCGAAACGTGAAATTCTAAGGTTTCGGCCGATGTGCAGCAGCAGCCGTTCCTTGTTGTGGTCGAACACGCCGTCGGCAAAGGCCTCCTGCATCTGGATCTCGAAAAACAGACGCATCAGGTCCGCGCGTTGATGGCACTCGCGGTAAAATTGCGCCAGGACCTCGTCCAGCGGAAAGCCGGGATTTTTGCCCTGCCGGAACAGATGGATCGCCGTTTTGCGCATGTCTCCGGAAATCGACAGTTGCTCCATGATTCGGTTGGCCTGCGCTATTTCCTCGGGTGAAACGCGGCCGTCGGCCTTGGCGATGTGGCCCATGACCGAAAAGGTCGCGGTAAAAAAAGCCGTCTGTACACGGTGCCGGTCGTCCGGAGGAAAGGTGAACTCTTCGTCGATCCCGTTAAGGCCGAGATCGAACTGATGGCCGACCGACGCTCCGAGAACCGCGCCCAGGGGGCCGCCCAGAAGAAATCCGAAAGCGCCGCCGATGAATTTGCCGGTCCAGCTCATCGATGACGCCCTTGTCCGGCAACAATTAATGATAAAATCATAACATTAGTCCCAATTTGAATCTTTGCGAGGTCTTATGAATGCTCCCGGAGCTCTTTACCAATCGGCGCTGACGTCTTTAAAACTCCGTGCCCGGGGAAAAGTGCGCGATATCTACGATATCGATGAAAAATACATGCTGATTGTCACCACCGACCGGCTCTCCGCGTTCGACGTCATCCTGCCCGATCCGATTCCCGGCAAGGGGCAGGTATTGACCAGCGTTTCCAATTTCTGGTTCGATAGGCTGAAGCATATCATACCCAACCATCTGGCTGCCATTCCGCTGGAGCAAGTGCTGCCCGATGCCGAGGAACGCCGGCAGGTCGAAGGACGGGCCGTGGTCGTCAGAAAGATGAAGCCGTTGCCGGTTGAAGCGATCGTGCGCGGTTATCTGATCGGTTCCGGCTGGAAGGACTACCAAAGGACCGGCGCCGTTTGCGGCATTAAACTGCCCGAAGGATTGCAGCAGGCCCAGCAATTGCCGGCCGCGATTTACACCCCGTCCACCAAGGCCGAGATGGGCCGGCACGACGAAAACGTCACTTTCGAAAAAACCGTCGAGCTGATGGGCCGGGAACTGGCTGAAAAAGTACGCGACGCCAGTCTGAAGTTGTATACCGAAGCCGCGGCCTATGCCAGGGAACGGGGCATCATCATTGCCGACACCAAATTCGAGTTCGGCCTGGACGGCAACGGCGACTTGTATCTGATCGACGAGGCGCTGACTCCCGACTCATCGAGATTCTGGCCGGCCGATCAATACCGCGTCGGCATCAGCCCGCCCAGCTTCGACAAACAATACGTCAGGGACTACCTGGAAACGCTGGACTGGAACAAAACCGAGCCGGGCCCTTCCCTGCCGGCCGAAGTTGCCGAATACTGCGCAAAAAAATACCGGGAAGCCGAGATCCGCTTGACCCAATCGTAGCCGGCCGGTTAGATCAGGCCGTGCTCGGCGAAAGAATAAGGCTCTCCGTCGCCGATGATGAAATGGTCCAGGACCCGGATGTCGAACAGCGCCAGAGCCTGTTTCAATTTGTCGGTAATCAGTTTGTCGGCCTGGCTGGGCTCGGCGATGCCCGACGGGTGGTTGTGCGCGAAGATCACCGCCGCCGCATTGTGATACAGCGCTTTTTTGGCTACTTCCCGAGGGTATACCGCGGCGCCGTCGATCGTGCCCCGGAACAGCTCGTCCAGTTGGATCACCCGGTGCTGATTGTCGAGAAACAGACAGGCGAAGACTTCATAGCTGTAGCCTCTGAGCTGCGCGCTCAGATAGGCGCGGGTCGCGTCGGGGCTGGTCAGGGCATCGCCCCGCTGCAGGACCTCCTTGAAATGGCGCCGCGCCATTTCCATGACCGCCTGCATCTGCGCATATTTGGCGTCGCCGAGACCGTTGCTGCGGCAGAAACGCTGCCGGTCGGCGTCGAGCAGCGCTTTCAGCGAACCGAAGTCGTTCAACAAGTCCCGCGCCAGGTCGACCGCGCTTTTACCCGGCGTGCCGGTGCGCAGAAAAATGGCCAGAAGCTCGGCGTCGGTCAGGGCCGCCACTCCCCGCTGCAACAGTTTTTCTCTTGGCCGGTCCTCCGCGGCCCAGTCTTTGATGGTCATCGGCAACACTCCTGAATGAAGAGATCTTTCTAACGGCTTAAGTATAGATCCGGTTCCGGAATTCAATGCAACGGCGCTTCAACCGAAAACCGGGCATGGAAGATTTTTCCCTTCCTTGCCATAATAAATTTCCTAAGGCGGATTTCAGGCTATGAGCGAATACAAACGAATTTTATTGGGCGTCAGCGGCGGCATTGCCGCGTACAAGTCGGCGGAGCTGGTTCGCCTGATCCGTAAACGGGGAGCCGAGGTGCGTGTGGTAATGACGGCTTCGGCGATGCAATTCGTAAGCCCCTTGACTTTTCAGGCCTTGTCGGGGAATGCGGTGCAGACCGACCTGCTCGATGCCGAAAGCGAAAACGCGATGGACCACATTTCCCTGGCGCGTTGGGCCGACGCCATGGTCATTGCGCCGGCGACGGCCAACGTCATCGCGAAACTGAGCCACGGCCTGGCCGACGATTTGCTGAGCACGCTGTATCTGGCGGCGACCGTGCCGGTTTACATCGCGCCGGCGATGAATCAGGCGATGTGGGCCAAGCCGGTGACGCAGAACAATATCGCCACATTGAGGCAGCACGGCGTTCAGGTCATAGGCCCCGAACCGGGCGAGCAGGCCTGCGGCGAAACCGGGCTGGGACGCATGTCGGAGCCTTCCGACATTTGCGCCCGGCTGTTCGCAGGACTCGCGGTACGCTGCCTGGAGGGACTGAACGTATTGATCAGCGCCGGTCCTACCCGCGAACCGCTGGATCCTGTCCGTTACCTCAGCAACCGAAGTTCGGGCAAAATGGGCTATGCGCTGGCGGAAGCAGCCAGAAACGCCGGGGCTGCCGTGACGCTGGTCAGCGGTCCGGTCTCCCTGGCGCCGCCGGCCCACGTAGAAACGGTCCGGGTCGAAACGGCGGCGCAAATGTACGAGGCCGTGCTGACCAGGGCGGAAGCCTCGGATATCTATATCGGCGCGGCGGCGGTCGCCGATTATACACCCGCCGTGACGCAGCCGGGGAAAATCAAGAAAGAAGGCGAGCAAACTCATCTGATTCTGCAAAAAACCGGAGATATCCTGGCCGCCGTCGCGGCGCTCGGCCGACGTCCTTTTACCGTCGGGTTTGCCGCCGAAACCGATGATCTGAAGGCTTACGCAAGAGACAAGCTGGCGCGAAAAAACCTCGACATGATTGCGGCCAACTGGGTAGGGCGCGGTTCGGGCGGTTTCGAGAGCGAACAAAACGCCCTGGAGGTGTTCTGGAAAGACGGCAAAAAAAGTCTGGCGATGACCGGCAAGCCGCGTCTGGCGGAACAGCTCATCGAATTGATTGCCGAGCGAAGAGCCGTCACGGGCCGGAAATGACCGGGCGGCCCACCGTTTCCTCTTTCTGTTCACTAACCGATTGCTTTTTGCGGACCTTTTGACCGGCTGTACGGGTCTTATGACTATCAATTCATCTGATCACGGTCGGGAATGGGGAGGTGTCGTATGCACACGACTGACGAGGTTACCACGGTATGGCCGGGCAAACCTTATCCATTGGGCGCTACCTGGGAGGGCGAGGGAGTCAACTTTGCCCTGTTTTCCGAGCATGCCGAAAAAGTGGAGCTTTGCCTGTTCGACGGCAAGGGGCGGCACGAAATCCAGCGCATCCGGATGCTGGAGCAAACCGACCAGATCTGGCATTGCTATCTGCCCGAGGCAAGGCCGGGCTGGCTCTACGGCTATCGAGTCCATGGCCCGTACGATCCGTCCGCCGGAGCTCGCTTCAATCCCCATAAATTGCTGCTCGACCCGTACGCCAAAGCGATTGTCGGGACGTTGCGATGGAGCGACGCATTATTCGGCTATACCATCGGAAGCAAAAAAGAAGACTTGTCCTTCGACCGGCGCGACAGCGCTTCCAGCATGCCGAAATGCCAGGTCGTCAATCCGGCGTTCGCCTGGAAATACGACCGGCCGCCGCAAATTCCCTGGCACGACACCGTTATTTACGAACTGCATGTCAAAGGGTTCACCCAATGCCATCCCGAGGTTCCCGCCAAACTGCGCGGCACTTACGCCGGTCTGGCGACAGAGCCCGCGCTCGACCATTTGCGGCGGCTCGGGGTGACCGCGGTCGAACTCATGCCCATCCATACCTTCATACACGACCGCTATCTGGTGGACAAGAGCCTGCGGAATTATTGGGGGTATAGCTCGATCGGCTTTTTCGCTCCGGAAAGTCAGTATGCTTACGGCGAACCGGTCAGCGAGTTTAAAAGCCTGGTCAGCGCGCTTCATCACGCCGGCATCGAGGTGATTCTGGACGTGGTATACAACCATACCGCCGAAGGCAATCAATTGGGCCCGACGTTTTCCTTTCGCGGCATCGACAATGCGGCTTATTACAATCTGGTGTCCGACAATCCCCGCTATTACATGGATTACACGGGTTGCGGCAACACCTTCAACATGACCCATCCCAAAGTTCTGCAGCTCATCATGGACAGCCTGCGGTACTGGGTTCTGGAAATGCGCGTGGACGGTTTTCGCTTCGATCTGGCCTCGTCGCTTGCCCGGGAATTGCACGCGGTGAACCGTCTCGGCGCCTTTTTCGACATCATCGGGCAGGATCCCGTGCTGTCGCAGGTCAAGCTGATCGCCGAACCCTGGGATCTGGGCGAGGGAGGCTATCAGGTCGGCAACTTTCCGATCGGCTGGGCCGAGTGGAACGATCGCTACCGCGATGGAGTTCGCGCTTACTGGAAGGGAGAAGGGGGGCAGATCAGCGACCTCGCCTACCGGCTGACCGGTTCCAGCGATCTGTACGGGAAAAGCGGCCGAAAGCCTTATTCCAGCATCAACTTCGTAACTTCGCACGACGGGTTTACCCTGCACGATCTGGTGTCCTACAACGAAAAACACAACGAAGCCAACCTGGAAAACAATCAAGACGGCTCCAATAACTCGATCTCCTGGAATTGCGGCGAGGAAGGGCCTACCGACAATGCCGACGTCCAAAGCCTGCGCGCCCGGCAGAAGCGCAACTTTTTGAGTACGCTGCTGCTGTCTCAGGGCGTGCCCATGCTGTTGGCCGGAGATGAAACGGGACGGACGCAGCAAGGCAACAACAACGCTTATTGTCAGGACAATGAAATCAGTTGGTTGAACTGGAAGTTGCAGGCCGAGGACCGGGAACTGTTGTCTTTCGTACAGAAGCTGGTCCGCCTGCGCAAGCAGCATCCTGTTTTCCGGAGGAAACATTTCTTCGAAGGCAGGCCGATCAAAGGAGCGGAGATCAAGGACATCGTCTGGCTCAATCCGTCGGGTCAGGAAATGAGCGAAGACGAATGGAATCAATCGTTTGCCCGTTGCCTGGGTGTTTATCTGTCGGGCGAGGCGCTGGATGAGCGGGACGAGCGCAATCTACCGGTGCGGGACGACAGCTTTTTGCTGCTGCTGAATGCGCATGACGGTGAAATTGCCTTTACCCTTCCTGCTGACCCGGCCGACGGACGCTGGCGCCGGGTACTGGATACCGCCGAGCCGAATGCGGCGGGTGGCGATTATGCAGCCGGCGAACAGTACAGACTCCACGGCCGATCGACGGCCTTGTTTACCCAGGATGTGTCCGGACAATGATTGTCTTCCGGACAAGGAACAGGCAAAAAGCGGACAACAACAAAACCGGAAACTTTTCCCGCCCGGAAAAAAGAACGGAATCTTCAGTACTTCACGAAACCCTAGGCGCGACTCCACCCAGTCCGAATACGTTGAACAGCCAGAGGATCACTGCAACGATCACGACAATGTTCAAAATCTGTTTAATGCTGGCCGCCATCGGAATGAAGGAGTTGACCAGCCATAACAAGATGCCCACCACGATCAGGGTGACTACTACCGAAATTAAACTCATTTTTTTGCTCCCGAATAAAGTGA
Source organism: Methylosarcina fibrata AML-C10 (assembly GCF_000372865.1). NCBI lineage: Bacteria > Pseudomonadati > Pseudomonadota > Gammaproteobacteria > Methylococcales > Methylococcaceae > Methylosarcina > Methylosarcina fibrata. Next base: position 3,763,625 of record NZ_KB889965.1, read on the forward strand.
CCGATAAAGCGGAAATACGTAAACTGTCCGTCTTGTCGAACGATGCTACCCTGCCGGTGCCGGCGCTTCCCAGGCTCTGACCGGGCAGCCGGCTTGCATCCACTTTAAACGCAAGTCATTTTCTGTTACCACCAGGCTGAGACACTGCGATGGCGCTCAGCCGCCACGTATCCAATGTTTGGCCTTGACCTCGGCCGTTGATAGCCGGGGATTTTTTCGATGTTTCCCGTCCGGAATCCAGGAGACTTTTTTCGTGGATTCGCCTGTTTTTTCGATCCCTTTTTCTCTTCCCGGTCCTGCCGTTTCGGACGACGCGGCCTGTTTTTCCTTTGCCGCTTCCGGTTTCAGTCTTGCCAGGGCATTGTCTTCTTCCTGTTCTTCCTGGTCCGTTTGTTGCTCTACCGTTTCCGGCGTCTGTTTTGGCTCACACCCGAAGCCTCCGGGCGGGAAATTCAATAAAAACACAATCAACATCAGTTTGTATGCGCTGTTCATGTTCTTCTCCTGACGGCGTCGACCGTTCGTTACCGATGAATAGCTTTCCTGGAACGTCAAAAATAAAAGTCTTTCCGAAATGCTCTGACCGATCCGGGTTAAGTGACGGCTTCGGTGCCGCGCCTTTCTCGAAAAACAAGATTGGCCTGTTGCGTTAGCCGGATCCTTTCACGATCAGGCGGTTTTTAACTTCACTCACGTTCTCGACCGATCGGGCCAATTCTTCAGCCTTGACGGATGCTTGCGTGGAGCTGACGAAGCCGCTCAATTGCACGACTCCTGCGTTGGTTTCCACGGTGATCTGAAAATTTCTGAGCTCGGGATCGCCGGCAATCTTCTGCTTCACGGTGGACGTTATGGCGCTGTCGTGAAGATATTGATTCGAATTCTCCTCAACTGAATTGGCTGCGCAACCAGCCATGCACACTAACAAAAACAAGCTCGTGAAAAAATACCGTAGCCAAATCGAGTGCTTTACCATTGTCTGATTCCTCGAGAAAGTTAAGGGTCGTTGCTTTATTGGGATCTTTTCATTTTATTTCTGTCCCGTCTTAAGCGTTGAACTCCAGAAGTCTCCGTCTGCCGGCATCTTGAAAAATTTTCAAATTGGCCGGGCTTCATTGTCCCGTTCATTTTCCATAATGAGGTTTTCAAATTCGTGCTGTTCCAGTCGGCCGTCCTCGCCGGTATCGACCTTGTCGAAATATTTGAGCAAATAGGGATAGTCTTTTTTAAGCTCTTGTTTGGTGACGTAGTGGTCGCCGTTTTTATCGGCTTCCCGAAAATCCGGGGATCTTTTGGCCTGCCGGTCTTTTTCCGCCACCGCTTTTTTATCTTGAGAGCCGGATTCGGTTTCTTTCGTCCATGCCGTCTCAATCATTGCGGCCAGAGCGATGCCGAGCATCAAGACCAGCCCGGACTTTTTCGTCAATTTTGCAAAAGAAGAAAAATTTTTCATTGTTCGTTTTCTCCATCGGGATCAAACAGGGAGCTTGACGCCCGTTTCCGGCAAACCCACTGCGGCAATCGGTCATTCTTCAGCAGGCCGGGAACGGCATTTATAGAAAATTTTATTCTTAATCGCGGCCGGTGTCGGTACGCCATCAAACATAAGAAATTTATTTTTTACTATTGGGAGCGATGGCCATAAGAGAGGCGGCCGGTCATTCGGAGGAGAGCGGCGAGGCTTCCACCATGGCCGGAGAAAAATCGGAGCTATTTTGTAGAAACGAGGAAACCGGCGATTGACGGGGATGGCCATGAATCAACGGGAAGAGTCCCGTAAGAGCGGCCGGAAAACCTCCAGAATGTTTTGTTTGTTCATCGGATACCACAGATTGCCCAAATGGCCGCCCCGGGGATAAATTTTTGCGCGCTTGTCGAAAACGGTTTCCAGAAAGGCGGCATCGTCGTCGGAGATCAAAAAATCGTCCAGATTGTGCATCAGATAAATATTTTTATTTTTCAGAGTGGTTTCCAGACTTTTTAAAGAGCCGGCCGTGCCCAGCTTGTCCAGGGTCATTGTCCGGTCGTTCACCTGCCTTATTCTGGGAATCAGGCATTTGGTAATATATTCCATCAGGGTGAAGGAGTGGATTTCTTCAAACCGGTCGTGTCGATGTCCCCAACTGACCGGAGAATTCAAATAGCCCAAATCAAAAGCGAGATCGCTGACATAAATGGCCTCGCTGACCGAACGTTGCAGCACGCTTCCGATCAGGTACTGGTATTGCCAGTCCTTGAGTCCGGTCCGCTGGTCCCAATGCAAAAAATAGTTGGGATCGGAAGGATCGCCGCGCAGCGTTTCAGCCAGCAGGCCGACGGCATAATCCTCGAGCAATTCCAGTTGCCGTTGCGAGTGATTCCGCTTCTGGCCGGCCATGGAATCGATTTGCCTGACCGCTTTCAGCAGGTCGACCGGAGGATTGATCAACAGATAGGTGGCGATGCCGATTTTTCGTTGCGCCGCCTCCTGCTGGGCGATAAACGCCGATTCGCGCGCGCCTTCGCTCATGCCCAGAAGACCGATCGAGCTTATGTCGGCCTGCCATTCTTTCCTGACGGCGGCGAGGGTGAGCTGCATGACGGTATAAAGATCCCGAACGTCTTCCCGGATGAAACCGGGTACGCCCCAGCGGCTGGCCGCCAAGGCGAAATTCCAGTTGAACGGGGACGGCAGGGCCAGCACGTGAAATCCGTTTCCTGCCAGAAACTCGGCAATGTACCGGACCGAGCCGGTATAAGCGGAGCTGGATATTCCGGGAATGATGAAAATCAGCGGCGCTCGGCCTTTCTGCTGATAAAACCGATAGAGCAGTTTGCCTTTCCCTTCGAGCAGATAGACGTCGTTGCGGCCCTCGTAAACAGTAATCCTGAGGTCTCTTATATTGCCCGAAGGCATCGATTCGTGTCCCTGCAGCAAGGCGACCGTGGAAGTGGCGACCAGCGGGTCTTTGTAAGGATAGCGGTAATAGGCGCCGTCCACGATTTGAGAGAAGGCTTCCGGCAGAAAAAAAAGAATGCCCAACAAGAAAGTAGCTACATAAACGGCTTTGGATAATTTCATGAAAAGCCTCTCCTACCATTTGGCAAGTGATTGTTTTATTGTTCCAGGTCCCTCGGCTTCACCGTCGGCGCGCATCGGATGCCCTTAATCCTGCCGTGCGTATGCAAAGCGATAAAAAAGGATGAGCTTCGAAATTTTATAAAAGACAGTGAAGTGACAGCGGATTTTGACAAAAGGTTCAGGGCCGAGCTCGAGAGTCCGTAGCCCTTGAGGCTCGGTTTTTCGGTGGAAGCGGATTCGGAATGAGGTTTTTTCAGACGCCGGAAACTCTCCAGGGACGGGCTGAATAAGGAACGTATTGACCTGTTAGTGTCTAATCGCTTAGGTTATATAAGGTTTCGCCAGTATTTTCTCCGCGATGGCCGGATTTTAACGTTAGAGCCGACGACTTTCCGAAAAGCGGTTTTTGCGGTTTTTACCGCCGCGGAGAAAGAAAACGGTACCGGTTCGGCTCCCGTTGACGAGGTTCGGTGATGGCAATCAGTGTGTTCGATATTTTTAAAATAGGGATAGGCCCCTCCAGTTCTCATACCGTAGGCCCGATGCGCGCGGCCGGAGAATTTGCCGTCAAACTGGAACAAACGGGACTCATCGACCGGGCCGCCCGGATCATGGTCGAGCTGTTCGGATCCCTGGGCGCCACCGGCAAGGGGCACGGCACCGATAAAGCGGTCCTGCTGGGGCTCGAAGGCGAAGCGCCGGACCGGATCGACCCGGACCTTATACCGGCCAGGCTGGAAGCGATCAGGGCGCAGGGAAGCATCGCCTTGCTGAAACGCTGGCCGGTCGATTTCAATGAAAAAAGAGACTTTCTGTTTCACCGAAAGGTGTTGCCTTACCATTCGAACGGCATGCGGTTTACCGTCTTCGACTCCGAAGGAACGCCGCTGCTGCAGAAAGATTATTATTCGGTCGGCGGCGGCTTTGTCGTCAGCGGAGACACGGCGGCCGCCGATCGCTTGACCGTCGACGATACGGTTTTGCCTTATCCGTTCAAATCGGCGGCCGAACTGCTGAAATTGTGCGCGGACCACCGGAAACCGGTCAGCGCTCTCATGCTGGACAATGAGCAAGCCTGGTTGAGTGAACGGGAAATCCGGAACAGGCTGCTGACCGTCTGGCAGGCAATGCAGGCCTGCGTCGAAAGAGGCCTACACGAAGAAGGCATTTTGCCCGGCGGCATGAAGGTGAAGCGCCGCGCCGCGAATCTGTACCGGCAGCTCACCGGAGCCATACCCCGGCAAACGCCGGGTGTGCCGGTCGGGACGCTGGATTGGGTCAATCTGTTCGCGCTGGCCGTCAGCGAGGAAAACGCGGCAGGGGGCCGGGTCGTCACCGCGCCGACCAACGGCGCCGCCGGCATTATCCCCGCCGTGTTGCATTATTACTGGAAGTTTTATGCCGGAGCCGACGAAGAAGGCGTCATCCGGTTTCTCTTGACGGCCGCGGCGATCGCCATTTTATACAAGGAAAACGCCTCGCTTTCCGGTGCCGAGGTCGGCTGCCAGGGCGAAATCGGCGTCGCCTGTTCGATGGCGGCCGGCGCCCTGGCGGAAGTTTTGGGAGGCACTCCCGAACAGGTCGAAAATGCGGCCGAAATCGGCATGGAACACAATCTGGGCCTGACCTGCGATCCGGTGGGCGGACTGGTACAGGTGCCCTGCATCGAGCGCAATGCGATGGGCGCCGTGAAAGCCATCAACGCCGCGCGGATTGCGCTGCGCGGCGACGGCACGCATTTCGTGTCGCTGGATAAGGTAATCAAGACCATGCGCGAAACGGGTGCCGACATGAAAACGAAATACAAGGAAACCTCGCGAGGCGGTTTGGCCGTCAATTTGATTGAGTGCTGATGCTTCGGATCAGCCTTCCCGGCCGTTTGTCAACTTGAATTTTTTGTCAGAATCCGCTGGCATGATGGTCCAGCCCCATTATTGAACGATTAATAGGAGTTTGCATGCTTGTTTCAGAGAATGCTTTACCACTGACGTTTCCCCGGCTGTTGGCGGGCATGGCGCTTGCCGCGTTAATTTTCCCGCTGCCGGGCTGTCAATCCTTGTCGAAATCTTCAAGCGCAGGAGCCATGCCGTTGGCCGCCGATCCGGGCGGACATCATTATCCGGTTTCGACCGCCGAGCCCGACGCTCAGCGCTATTTCGACCAGGGGCTGATTCTGGCCTACGGCTTCAATCATGCCGAGTCCGCCCGCTCGTTCAAGGAAGCCTATACGCTCGATCCGGACTGTGCGCTCTGTTACTGGGGCGAGGCGCTGGTGCTGGGTCCCAACATCAACGCGCCGATGGATCCGTCGGTTGCGCCGAAAGCGTATGATCTGGCGCAAAAAGCGCTGGCGCTGGCCAGTTCGGCCGGCGACAAGGAAAGAGCGCTGATCGAAGCCTTGTCGAAACGCTATGCTAATCCCGCTCCTTCGGACCGCCGGCCGCTCGATGAAGCCTATGCCGGAGCAATGCGCGAGGTCACCGCCCGCTTTCCCGACGATGCCGTGATCGCGGCGTTAACGGCCGAAGCCCTGATGGATCTCCATCCCTGGGATTTCTGGAGCAAAGAAGGCGAAGCCCGGCCCTGGACTCCGGAAATTGTGGCGATCCTGGAGCGCGCCTTGCAACGGGACGCGGACAATCCTCTGGCCAATCACCTTTATATTCATGCTCTGGAAGCCTCGCCCCATGCGGAAAAAGCGCTGGCCAGCGCCAGGCGGCTACCCGCCTTGGTGCCGGGATCGGGCCATCTGGTGCACATGCCCGCGCATATCTATATCCGGCTCGGACGGTACCGCGACGCCATACTGGCCAATCAGGCGGCGGTCAAGGTCGATTGGGGGTATTTGCACCATCCGCATGCCGAGAGTATCTATACCGTTGCTTACGTGCCTCATAATCACCATTTTTTGTGGGCGGCGGCGATAAAAACAGGGCGCAAGGACCTGGCCGTTCAAGCGGCGGCCGACACCGCCTCGCTGGTCAAACGGGAGTTGCTCAGGGAGGCCGCTCTCAGCGGCACCTTGCAGCATTTCATGACGATTCCGTTGTATACCCAGGCCTTGTTCGGCGATTGGGACGCCATTCTGAACGAGCCGGCGCCTGCTTCGGATCTACTGTATGCCAATGCGGTCCGGCATTATGCCCGAGGTCTCGCCCTTGTCCGCAAGGGTCGAATGGCGGAGGCGAAGCAGGAATTGACCCGGCTGGAACACTACCGGGATCATCCTGCGGTCGCCAAACTGTCGGTCTTCGATTTGAATCCGGTGCCGCAATTGCTGGCGATCGGCGCCGATATTCTGCGCGGCGAGCTGGCGGCCCGAAGCGGAAATTTCGAGGAAGCGATTGTCTCTTTCCGGCATGCGGCCATGCTGGAGGACGATTTGAGCTATACCGAGCCGAAGAACTGGTATCTGCCGCCGCGTCAGGTGCTGGGATCGTTGTATCTGACCATGGGCAAAGCAGCCGAGGCGGAGACCGTCTACCGGCAGGATCTGGCTTATCATCCGCAAAACGGCTGGTCCTTGTTCGGTTTAACCCGCAGTCTCCGCGAGCAAGGAAAGAACGGCGAGGCGGACACTGTGCAGCGGCAGTTTCAGGAGGTCTGGGCCGATGCCGACGTGACCCTGACCGATTCGCGGTTTTGAAATGAAACAGGAGCCGCCTTCGTCGTTAAAAAAACGGACTCCTTTCAGACAAACCGCAGACGGTCGGTAATGCCGACGTTTTCTCTCGGGGCCGTGGGGAACCGATGGGTTGCGGATCATTCACCGAACTGCCGATGCAGCAACTTTCTGTAAGTCGTGGCATGATGCTGCAACAAGGCATCGACCGTACGAGGTTTAAGCGGATACAGCGTGCCGCCGTCGAAATCGCCGAACAACGGCACCAGAGCTCCGCTCAGAGTATAGTTCAGCGATTTCGCCGGTCTCTCGGCGATAACGGGAGTGCTCTGGAAATAGGAGGTGTCGATGTTCTTCATTTCGCTCTGATGATAGAGTTTCGATACTTTGTCGGAGACTAATTCGGACGCTGCATTTCTGATCTTGAAAATATCCTGGGAAACCCTGGCCGCACCGCCTATCAAAAAGCTTTCGATGCGGGTGCCGTCCATCCGGTTTTCCTCGAGCGTGCCGGCAATGGACTCGGACAGGGTTTCCTGACTCAACGGCAGCAAGGTGACCGGATCGAGGCTGTTGTTGACGACGAAGCCGGCTCCCCGGCTGCCGGCGATCTGGGCAAAATCCAGCGCGAACTGATAATTGCCGGGCTTCGGCTGGGCGAACACGTAGGATTTGAGCTTGAACTGCTTGGCCTGCAATCCGTATCGGTCACCAGGATCGGTCAGCGCGTAATGCAAAAACGAGTGGACCAGGGTGGCGATGGCGGCGCCCTGGCTATGACCGGTAATCATCAGACGGGCGCCGGCCGGCATTCGTTCGGATTGCAGGAACTTGAGGATGCCCAGGTTCTTGTCGAACAGCAGCGTGAAGGCGGCGTAGGCAAAACCCAGATGCAATTCGGCGCCCGGAGTGGCGGCAAAGGCAATGGGCAGACTCGTCGCTTCGGGAAATTCGATGCCGCCGAAGGCCGCAACCGTCGTGGCCAGCAAATCGTCCAGAATGCTTTTCGCCTGTCCGATGGTGCCGCGAATGGCCAGGGCATATTCTCTTCCGTCGTTCCGGTTGCGCAGCATGATCCAGGCGTTCTGGAAAGGACCGAAACCGTTCGTCGCCGGATCCGGGCCCAGACCGTCGCGGCTGTCGAAGACCGTCTGCCATGAGCCCAAATTCGCGCGGTATTCGCTGTCGTCCGGATGATTGTTTCGATCGTCCTGATTGTTGAGTTCAATACAAAATTCCAAAAGCTGCTTTGCTTCTTCGGCGCTAAATCCGCTCGGATCGGTTCGGTGAGTCGCAAAACTGCGTTGATTTACCAGGGATGGCAGGGCTATGATCATAAAATGGCACCTTAGTCTTAATTTTTGAGGCGAAAACATCGTTGAGACTACAGGCTATAGCCTAGAACATTTTGCCGTTTTGCCAATGGCAATTAACATGCGGACTCTGTCCTTAATTCGGCGAAGACGAGGGGTTGAGACAGAAGAAAGCCTTTATCCGAAGCAGACGAGACCTTTTGGAGAAGGTAAGAAATGCAGCGGAAAAAGACGTGCGGGAGAGGAGCCGGATTGTCCCTGGCGATTCTATCCGGCCGGTCCGTTTGCGAGTAACTCAAGAAAGATGCCAGGGCAGGCCAACCCGGCAAATCCAAGAAGATCACTCATGCGAAAATCGCCTTCCTGTGCACCGGGGAGCATCGACGTCCACCCGGGATCTTGTTCCAGATTCGATGTCCGATCGTCTTTTAAGGGTAAAAGGCTCGAATGAAAAATTTCAATAAAGCTTCGGGATAATTCTTATATCGGCGGTGCGCGTGATAGAATCGGAACGTTTCAGAAAATACTTCCCTATCCGCTTTTCCGCCGTCTTCCCGAGCCGTACTATTCCATGTCCATTCAACACGAACGCCTCCGTTCGCTGATCGAATTCGTTCAGTCCTCCGCTAGGCTGCGCAGCCGCCTGGTAACGGACGTCGCTCAGCACAATCTCTTTCATGCGCATGAAAACGAGATCGCCTGCCTGCCTGGGCTGCATTTCGCCGAATCGGAAGGAGATGCTTGGCTGCGCGTGGAACGCTTGCAGGAAATTCCTCCACCGCCGCCGGAGAGCGGGCTGCTGCAAGCCTGGCTCGACTTGAGCCCTCATCCCGGGCGGGAACCCGAATTGCGCCGGCAGATCGCCACAAACTCTCCGACGCCGGCCGGAGCCGTGCCGGTTTCCGGCGATGGCCCGGCTGCCGTTGCCGCAGAAATCGTTTTTCTGGAAGCCTGTGACCTGCGTTCTCAGGTGGAGGCCGAATTTAAAGTGTATTTCGAGACCGTGTGGAAACCCTGGGCCGTCGTAGAAAAGCAAAGGAGGCGAACGATGTCGCTCTATGCGCAATTGTTCACGCTGAAGCAGCGGCTCGAAGGCGCCATCGCCGACAGTCCGGTCGAGCTGGTTTGGGGGGTGGGCCACGCGCTCTGGCGGGAGGCCGGAGCGCAATTGAGCTATCCCCTGCTGACGCAGCCGGTGGAGCTGATTCTCAACGAAAGAACGATGGCGATTGAAATCCGTCCGCGCGAGGTCGATCCCGGGATCGAACTGGATTTTTTCGCGGCGGCCAACAAGCCGGGCGTGCCCGCGCTGGAAAAAGCCGCCGCCGAATTCTTTAAAGAACCACCGGCTGTCTTCTCGCCGTGGGATCCCGGTTCGTTCGAACCGCTTCTGCGCACCGCGGTAACGCATCTGGATCCTTCCGGCAGCTACTGGCCCGGGCAGACCGCCGCCGAGGACCGGTCGCTGCCTCCGGCGGACGATCGGCTCAAGGTGACCGATACCTGGGTCTTGTTTGCGCGTCCCCGCAATGCCAGTTTGCTGATTCAGGATTTGGAGCGTTTCAAGGCGGCCATCGACGACATCGGAACGCTGCCTCCGGCGCTGTTTGCGCTGCTTTCCGATCCTTCGGGCGAGAATCCCGAAATTTTTCTCCCTGCCTTTCGCGGCCTGTCGATGATCCAGGGCAGCGGCGGCGAGATCCGGGATTTGTTCTTTCCGGCCGCGTTCAACGACGAACAGGTCCAGATCGTGCAAAAACTTCAGGCATACGACGGCGTCGTGGTTCAAGGTCCGCCCGGAACAGGCAAAACTCATACCATCGGCAACATCATTTGCCATTGCCTGGCGCTGGGACAGCGCGTGCTGGTGACCTCGATGAAAGAGCCGGCGCTGACGGTGCTGAAGGAAAAGCTGCCAGAACGGATCCGGCCGCTGGCGGTCAGCTTGCTGACGGCCGAGCGCGACGGCATGAAACAGTTCGAGTATTCGATTGCGAAAATCGCTTCGGAAATTCAAGGCATCGACCGCCTGGCAACGGCCCGGGAAATCGACCGGATCGACGCCGCGATCGGCAATTGCCATGCGCGCCTTGCCCGGATCGATGCCGGGATCGGCGCGCTGGCCGCCAATCATCTTGGCCCGTTCGAGCTGGACGGAGAACTTGTCGAGCCGCGCGATGCGGCCGCCGAAGTCTCCGCCGCCCGGAGCTCGGTCATACGGCTGGACGATGCCGTTTCGATAAGTCCCGAATTCCGGCCGCGTTTTACCGACGCCGACATGTCAAAGCTGCGCGAAGCCAGGCGAACCTTGGGACAGGATCTGGAATATTTAGGAGTCGGCCTGCCGCAAATGGCCGCGTTCCCGGATTCCAGGGAATTGCTTCGCGCGCATCAGGATTTGTCGCGCTGCGCCGAACTCAAGTCGCAAGTCGATAACGGCCGCGTTTCGGCCCTGGCCGATGCATCCGAAGCGACGCTGGCGGCGGCGGAGCAGCTCTATCGGGAAATCGAAGAGCTTCAGGCGTTGCGCAAGTCGGTCGCGGATTCCGCCCTGCCCTGGACCGAGGCGATGCTGCGGGCCCTTCGCGATGATCCCGACAACGAGCTGCTGAGCCTGTTCTCCGACCTGGCGGACGGGTTCGATGCGGAGTTCGCCGGACGCCGGCGTTTTTTGGCGAAGCCGGTGGAGCTGGGCAGTGACGGCGACGACCGCAATGAGGTGCTGCTGGGCGCGATCCAGCGCTCGGCCGAAGGCAAAAGCCCGTTCGGGATAACGGATCTGCTCGGGAAAAACGCCGAAAAAGCCAGCCTGAAGGCGATCCGCGTGGACGGACATCCTCCTGCAGGAAACGAGGATTGGCGTCATGCGCTCGACTTTGTCCGCCATCGCCGCGCTTTGCGTACTCTGCTTACGCGTTGGAACAATCTGGCTCTGGAGTTCCGGCTGCCGCAGTTGGCGGTCGAGCCCGCCCAGGCGCCGGTTTTGTCGGAACGTCTCGGCCATTATCGAAGCCTCAAAACCATCGTATCGCTGGAAAGCCGTGTTGCCGGCGCCGCCAAACGAGTCAGCCCGTCCTGGTCGCATGCCGAAACGGCCGCGCTCACCGACGAGATTCTAGGTGAGCTGCAACAATGGTTGTCGCACCATCTGATGCAGAACCGTCTGGCCGGAGCCTGGGCCATGAAGGAACGGTGCCAGCAATGGCTGCACGGCTGCGGCGGCGGCATTACCGAAGCCCTCCGCGGGTTCGTCGAACGGACCTTGGGCGACCCGGCCGTTGCCGAGGCCGATCTGCAGGCGCAGTGGTCGGCCCTGCTCGAGGAACTGCGCCGAATTCACGGCTTGAAGCCGCTGCTGGACACTGTCGAAAGCGGCGCCCGGCTGATCGGCGAGTCGGGAGCGCCGCGCTGGGCCGAACGGTTGAAAACGAAACCCGCCGGGGAAACCGATCCGCTGTTGCCCGAGGACTGGCGGAAAGTATGGCGTATCAACCGGCTGGCCAATCATCTGGAACAAATCGACGGGCGCGACGAACTGAAACGCCTGGCCGGAATGCGGACCGAGCTCGAATCGGAGCTGGGGCGCGCGTACCAGGATGCGGTGGCGCTGCGCACCTGGCTGAATCTGGCGGAAAACGCTTCGCCCGGCGTCAAGGCGGCGCTTCAGGCCTATCTCGCCGCGGTCGTGAAAATCGGCAAGGGCAAAGGCAAAAGAGCGCCGATGTATCAGCGGCAGGCCAGGCACGCAGCCATGCTGGCGAGCCCGGCCATTCCCTGCTGGATCATGCCGCATCACCGCATTTCCGAATCGCTGCCGGCCGAATTCGGCAGTTTCGATCTGGTCATTATCGACGAGGCCTCGCAATCCGACTTGTCGGCGCTGCCGGCGATTTTCCGAGCCAACCAAATTCTGGTGGTCGGGGACGACAAGCAGGTCTCGCCCGAAGGCGCGTTTCTCGACAGCCAGTCGATTCAGAATCTGACGCAGCGTTTTCTGAGCAACCATTATCTTTTGTACCGCGACCAGATGGGGCCCGACCGCTCGATTTACGATCTGTTCAAGGTCGTGTTCGCCGCTTCCGCGACGATGTTGAAGGAACATTTCCGCTGCGTCGCGCCGATTATCGAATATTCCAAACGCGAAGTGTACCGGCACGAGCTGAAGCCGTTGCGCCTTCCGAAGGCTTCCGAGCGGCTGGATCCGCCGCTGATCGACGTCTTCGTCGAAGACGGCATCCGCTTGCCGAACGACGACGTCAACCCGGGCGAAGCCCACTTTATCGTCGAGGAAATCAAGGCGATCGTCGAGAATCCAGAAATGGCCCACCGGTCGATCGGAGTGGTGTCCCTGCTCGGCGACAAACAGGCGCTCAGGATCTGGGAAATGCTCAATGACGACGATCTCGACGCAGACGGTCGGCCGCAAGGCCTGTCGCCCGAGCTCATCGACCGGCACCGGATTACCTGCGGCGATGCCCGCACTTTTCAAGGCAAGGAGCGGGACATCATGTTTTTGTCGATGGTGGTTTCCAGGGGCAACGCCAGTGCCCTGGCCCGGGACACGTTTGCGCAGCGTTTCAATGTCGCGGCGTCCAGGGCGCGGGACCGGATGTACCTGGTCCGGAGCATTGCGCCCGACGATCTGAGTCCGGCCGACAAGCTGAGGCGTCATCTTATCGATCATTTTGCCAAGCCTTTCGCCCGGGAGGAAAGGCCGGTGAAAAATCCGGAAGATCTGTGCGAGTCCGATTTCGAACGGGAGCTGTACGACTTCCTGACCGGGCGCGGCTACCGGGTATTGCCCCGGGTGCAATTCGGCGGACAAGATTCCGGAGCCCATGAATTCCGCATCGATCTGGTCGTTGAAGGAAACGGGGACAACCGGCTTGCGATCGGGTGCGACGGCGACCGGTTGCACGGAGCGGAACGCTGGGACGACGAGATGCGCCGGCAAAGAATTTTGGAGCGCGCCGGCTGGCGTTTCTGGCGCTGCTTTGCCGCCACCTTCCTGATGAACCGGGAAGCCGTGCTTGCGGATCTGCTCGAAACGCTGACCGCTCTGGGCATCGAGCCGGGCGGAAAGGACGAAGGCGGTCCGGGTCTGTACAGCGAACATCGCCGGTATTTAGCCTTTCCACACGAAACGGCCAGTCTGGCGGACGGCAAGTTGCCGTCGGGCGATGCCGCCTAGTTTCGCCAAGGTTGATGCCCATGAACGTGACGGCAAAAATGATCACGGTGACCGTCAATACGGCGATCGATCTGTTTCTCGAAGTCGAAGGTATGGGGCGGCGGGACAATCTCATAGCCAACAGCAGTGCCGAGTTTGTCTGCGGCAAGGGCATTAACGTCGCCAGGACGATCGAGTCCCTGGGACATCCTGTCCTTTGCCTGGGATTCGCGGGGAAGCAGTCGATGCCTCTGTTCGAGGCGGCGGCGTCCCGAGGGCTCAGGACCGATCTGATCGCCGTCGAGGGCAAGACCCGCACCAATCTCACCCTGCTCGATACGCAGGCTCGCCGGGAAACTCATATCCGGACTCAGGGTTTCAGCGTGACCGCCGAGGACTGCCGGAAACTGGCCGAGAAACTGGACGCCAGCGCCGCAGCCGGCGACATCGTGATTTTTTCCGGAAGCCTTCCGCCCGGAGCGCCCCGGGATTTGTACCGGAGCCTGATGGACCGTTGCCGTCGGCGCCGGGCCACGGTCATTCTGGATACTTCGGGTTCGGGTCTTCACGAAGGCTTGAAAGCCGAACCTTATCTGATCAAACCCAATCGTCAGGAGCTCGAGGAAATCGCCGGGAGAGCGCTTCCGGATGACCGGGCGCTCGTCGGCGCAGCCCGTACCCTGATAGATCAAGGCGTAACGTGGGTTTATGTCTCCTGCGGAGAAGAAGGCCTTGTGGTGGTCGGCAGAGAAACTGCGATCAAGGCGTCGGTCAACGGCGACTTCGGCCGCGTGGTCAGTACCGTCGGCTGCGGCGATGCGATGGTCGGAGGACTGGCCGTGGCTCTCTTCGATGGTCTGGATCCTGCGGAAACGATCCGGATCGGAATCGCTTGCGGCATGGCCAACCTGTATTCCCGGGAGCCCGGAGCCATTGACCGGGCCAGCATGGCGGAAATAATGAATCATGTCGAAACGAGTCCGTTGTGAAATGTTTTCAGTCCGGTTTGAAGAGCGGAGCCGGTCCGTTCGATCCGAACGAACATCGTGATTGTGCTTGCCTTGGACTATAATGACGTGGTCCAGAGCTTACTTTCCCGAAAACAATCGGGAAGATTACTATTTTTGTTTTTGGGAGAACTTATGAAGTTAAAAACGATATTGACGGGCGTTGCGGCGACCACGCTGCTCGGTGGCTGCACTGCTTCGGTTGACAAGGCTTCGGTGAAGGCCACCTCGACGGCTCCCGTTTCGGTGCAGGTGGAGACTGTTCGAATTCCTTACGATGCCGCTCAGCCGATGTATGTGGTCACGGTCGAGCCGTTACAGGTCGGAGCGGACGGGTCCGCGGGCGGGCCGCCGCCCAGCAGCGGTCAATCCGGAGCAAACTATTCCGGTTGGGGACCGTTCGGCTGGATCGGACCGCAGGGCGGCAGCCCCGCGCCCAAGGCTTATGAAGCTCCGCTGCAAGGCATGAGCGACAAGGTGGGCAAAGGCATTGCCGCTCAATTGTTAAGTTCTCTGGGCAATTCCGGCAATATCGTGGTCATCGATTACGACCATTATCTGAAACATGCCGATAATCCCGCCAAACTGCTGCGCCCAGGGGAAGTCGGTCCTTTCATCATTAAAGGCACGGTCACCGAATTCAGCGAAGTCGCCGAAGCCAATAACGAAAGGCAGGGCGGATCGTTAGGCTGGGCGGGTACGGTATTGGGCGTGGCTGGAGCGATTTCCGGAACTCCCGGAGCCGGAATAGCCGGCGCGGCGATTTCGGCAGCCAATCCCACCTGGGAAAACACCAAAGCGCGCCGCACCGGCGCCGTAGGGCTCGATCTGCAAGTGGTGGAGCCCGATAGTGGCCGGATGGTGGGCACGATCGTTTCGCACGGAAGCTTCACTTCGGAATCGGCCAGCAGCGGAGTATCCGTATTCGGAATCGGCGGCGGCGAAACCGCATTCGCAGCCAGCGCATTAGGCCAGGCGACGCGCGCCGCGATGAACGATACCGTCAAGCAACTGGCTGATCAACTGCGGGTAAAAGGCCCGGCTTACGTCAGGATACAGCCCACCGTTTCCAAAAAAAGCAAAAAAAGACGTTAAAGTATTTTCGGTTTGTATTGCTTGACTACGGGCAGAGGCGAGTTTTGATTCGCCTCTGCCTGCAAAAACGGTTCAGTTTGACGGCTGAACCGTCGAATCGGCCTTTATTTGGCAAGACGCTTCGGGACTTCTGTTGATCACTACGATGGGCGGATGGTTTTTGATTTTTTCCTTGCCGTGAATATCGATGACGGTGACGTTAATATTATCGTCCGGCGCCATTGCCAGAAAATCTTCGATGGTTTCCAGAATGTCGTGATCGATGAACTGCGCCTTGCTGGCGTCGATGGTGACCCGGCTGTTTTCGGGGATGCGGGTAATAAATTTTCTCAGCAGCGCTTTATTCAGAAACGAAACGTCCTTGTTGAGCGAGATTTCATAATGCGAACCGTCCTGAGTGAGCGTGATGGCGGCGTGATAGTTGGCCCGAATGACAAAAAACATGCCGATGGTCATGCCGATGGCCATGCCTTGCAGTAGATCGGTCGCGAGAATCGCTCCTACCGTGATGATAAAAGGCAGGAGTTGGCTCATGCCTTTCCGGTAATACTCTTTAAATATGGCGGGCTTGGCCAGTTTATAGCCGGTGTGCAGCAGAATTGCCGACAGACTGGCCAGCGGGATGAAGTTGAGATAAAAAGAAAAATAAACCACGCTGATCAGCAGGCAAATGCCGTGGACAAAGCAGGATACGCTGGTTTTGCCTCCAGCGTTGATGTTGGCGGAACTGCGCACGATGACCGCGGTAATCGGCAGGCCGCCCAGCAAGGCGGACAGGATGTTGCCGACGCCTTGCGCTTTGAGCTCCCTATTGGTCGGCGCTACCCGCTTCATGGGATCGAGCTTGTCTACCGCTTCCAGACTCAGCAAGGTTTCCAGGCTGGCAATGATGGCGATGGTGGCGGCGATAATATAAATTTGGGTATTGCCGAGGTAACTGAAATCCGGAAACGTCAGTTGTTTTAATATCTCCGAAGGTTGCTCGGTAACCGGCAGGCTGACCATGTGTTTTGCGCTGACCGCCCATTCGGGAGCGGTTTTCGCCGCAACCAGATTATAGGCAATACCCCAGCAAACCGCGATGAGCGGTCCGGGTATCAGTTTTACAAGAGGTTGTTTCTTGAACCAGCGTGTCTCCCAGACGATTAAAATCAGTAATGAAACCGCGCTGATGACGACCGAGCCGTTCGATACGTAATGGAACGAATCGAACAATTCGACGAAGCTCGATCCTGCGGTTTCTTTCATATAACTTTCGTCGCCTTCGTAGCTGAAGTGGTATCCGGTCGCATGAGGGAATTGCTTGATGATCAAAATCAGCCCGATGGCCGCCAGCATGCCTTTAATGACGGCCGAAGGGAAGAAAGCGCCGATGATGCCGGCTTTCAAGAAGCCTAAAGCCAGTTGCAGAATGCCTGCCAGCAGGCAGGCCACCAAAAAACCCTGAAAACTGCCCAGAGATTCAATCGCGTTAAAGACGATTACGGTCAGACCGGCGGCAGGCCCCGAGACGCTCAATTGAGAACCGCTCAACCAGGAAACGACCAGGCCGCCCACCAATCCTGCGATCAGTCCGGAAAATAAAGGAGCGCCCGAGGCCAGCGCAATGCCGAGGCAGAGAGGCAGGGCCACCAGAAACACGACGATGCCGGACGGAACGTCGTCCTTCAAATGACCTAAGTAATACTGAAGATGTTTGTGTATCATTTTCTTGACTCCGGTTGCGTAATAGTCAGGAGAGAGTTCGGCTCGTCCCGATGCGGCAGGATGAGTTCGCCCGATGGAAGGCAAGTGTTGTTTTTCCTCCTCTAAGTCCCATTATATAGCGAGTTTTCCGTCTCTTTGTAATGTCTATCCTGTTAAGGCAGTGTAACGGAAACTTTTCTTCAGCCGTCAAAAGCAAAGCCGGCCGTCTTTTTGCTGAATCGGCGCCGACGACTCCGGATTGGGCTGCTTGGGCGAGAGAAGTTTATTTTGCCGAGTAGATTTATCCCGATCGGGTTTTTAAAAGAGGACGGCGGAAGGTATAAAAAAGACGGCAAACGCCGGAGCTTCCATCAATACGGCGCGAGCGGCCGATCTGTCCGGAAAATGATGACGGACGTCACGGTTCTCAAAAATAAAATTTTTGTTATTTTAAACTTTCCGAATTCTTTCGAGTCATATAACTGCACGCCTTTAACGGCGTCGAATCAGCCAGGCTTTCCCCCTGCTTTTCGGCTGATTTTCTTTGAGCCCCGGTGCATTTGATAAATGCGCTGGGGCTTTCTTTTTGCTTTTGTTTAAGAATCGGTTTTCTCTGCTATGCTCTTACTGTCGTAAGTTTATTCTTGCTGATCGGTATGGAAGACATTGATAAAGACAGACTCATCACTTTGGTTGAGAAAATGCCCGTTTTTCCCAAAAGCGTCCAAAAGGTGGTGCAGTTGGCTTCCAATAT
Source organism: Methylosarcina fibrata AML-C10 (assembly GCF_000372865.1). Lineage (NCBI taxonomy): Bacteria > Pseudomonadati > Pseudomonadota > Gammaproteobacteria > Methylococcales > Methylococcaceae > Methylosarcina > Methylosarcina fibrata. Next base: position 3,781,333 of record NZ_KB889965.1, read on the forward strand.
CGATGCGTCGCCGAAAGAAATTATCCAGGTAATCGAATGCGATCCGATCCTGACCGTTAAAATCCTCAAAGTCATCAATTCCGCCATTTATGCTTTTCCGACCAAAATCAACTCGGTTCAGCGCGCCGTGGTGCTTATCGGTCTGAACACCATCAAAAATCTGGCGTTGAGCATTGCCGGCATGGGCATGCTGAAATCGCTGGGCAAATCGAATTTCGACATCAACGACTTTCTTCTGCATGCGATGACGACGGCAGCGATCAGCCGGCGGCTGGCCGAGCGGTTAAGTCTTCCGGCTCTGGAATGCAGCGACTGTTTCGTGGCCGGCCTACTGCATGATTTCGGCAAGGCGGTATTTGCCGAATACCTGCCCGAGCCCTTTGAGCTCGCCTTGCGGAAAAGCCGGGAATCGAATATTTCTCTGCACCAGGCCGAACTGGAATTTATCGGCTTCAATCATGCTCAAGCCGGTCAGATCCTGGCGACGAAATGGGGATTGTCCGAAGTACTGGTCAATGCCATTGCCTACCATCACGATTACCCTTCGAACAATGTCGCAGAATGCATTTATGCGGCCAATCAAATTTCGAAGCAGCTCATGTTCGGCAATGCCGGCAATCCGGTGACCGATCCGTTTCCCGAGGCCATCGTTAATAAATTCGGTTTGCCGCTGACTGAGTTGATCGAAGGAATGGGCGATTTATCCTTGGTTAAACTTGAGTCGTTGGCTTTTATCAACCAGTAATTCAGAGGGATCGATGAAATTCAAATTTTGGGGCGTCAGAGGATCGATACCTTCGCCGGGGCCGAATACAGTCAAATACGGCGGCAATACCACCTGTATAGAAATCAGAACGAACGACGGCGATTTAATCATACTGGACGCCGGCACCGGCATTCACGCGCTGGCGCAAAGTCTGCTTAAGGAAATGCCCATCAATGCGCATATCTTTATCACTCATACCCATTGGGATCATATTCAAGGTCTGCCTTTTTTCATACCCATCTTTATTCCGGGAAATCAGATCAGTATTTATGGCGGGCTGGACCCTGTTACCCATGAGCAGATCAACCGGGCGCTCACCGTGCAATTGCAGTACAGCTTCTTCCCGATCCAGGAAGCGCAGCTCAAGGCCAGGATCCACTATTTGACCATCAGCGCGGGGATTCCGGTCAAGGTTGGGAGTGCAACCATTACTCCGATTATTCTTAATCATCCCGTCCTGAATTTCGGCTATCGGATCGATTGCGACGGGCAGTCGATTTTTTTTACCGGCGACTACGAAATGCCGCTCAATATTTATCAGCCCGACGATGAAGACCATGAGCAATTCCAATGTTATATCGACGAGCAAAAGAAAGAGGTCCTGCTGGCAATGAAAGACGTCGACGCGCTGATCATCGACTCCCCCTTTACGAAAAGCGAATACGCCAACAAACACGGCTGGGGACACGGAACCTACGACTCGGCAATCGAATTGAGCCGGGCCGCCAACGTTAAAAGACTGTTTCTGACCCATCACGAGCCGACTCGGACTGACGCCGAGCTGGATAAAATATATCAGGATTTGCTCGAAGCGAATCCCGACCTGAATTTTCAATTAAGCCTCGCGCGAGAGGGCGTCGATATCCTTCTTTGATTCCATTCCGGCGTTTTTGAACAACCGGTCGAGCGCCTCGTGCACCTCGTCGACGCCGATTTTTTTCAACGATGAAAACAGTTGCAGGGTTACCGGAGAACTGACTCCGGCCAATTCTTGCCGGACCTGTAGCAACGCGTTTTTGGCGGCGCCGTAATTGAGCTTATCGGCTTTGGTCAGCAATATGTGGAGCGGAAGGCCCGTATGCCGACACCATTCAATCATTTGCCAGTCGAATTCGGTCAAAGGATGGCGAATGTCCATGACCAGCACAATGGCGCATAAGGATTTACGCCGGGTCAAGTAACTTTCCATCAGATCGTGCCATTTTTTCTTTACGGCCTCCGGCACCTTGGCATATCCGTAACCCGGCAGATCGACAAAACGCTGCTGCTCGGTGATGGCGAAAAAATTCAGCATCTGGGTGCGTCCGGGCGTTTTGCTGATGCGGGCCAGCCCTTGTTGCCGGGTCAGCGTGTTAATCGCGCTGGACTTTCCGGCATTTGACCGCCCGGCAAAAGCAATTTCCATGCCCTGGTCCGGAGGGGCGCTTTTGAGCAACGGTGAACTGTTAATAAATTTTGCTTGATGATAAACTGGATTCATCGGTATCTCGCTTAGCTTGGCCAATTAGAGTAGAATTTGCTGAAGTTAGCACGTCCGTGTTTGAAGGCTATATATAATTTATTTCGAAGGGGGGAACCTGATGAAAAAAAAAATCCTGGCGCTGGCCGCGGGTCTAGCGTTTGCCGGCACGCATAATATTTTACATGCAGAAGGCAAAATCAACGCAGGAAAAGAAAAAACCGCCTCTTGTGCGGGATGTCATGGGGACACGGGAAACAGTGCCGCGCCCAACTTCCCCAAGCTGGCTCAGCAGCATGCATCCTACATCGTAAAACAACTGCGGGCCTTTAAATCCGGAAGCCGTCAGGACCCGATGATGTCGCCCATGGCAATGGCCCTGAGCGAAGAAGATATGGCGGACATCGGCGCATTTTATGCGGCTCAGAAAATCTCTTCCAATACGATGCCGGAATTGGCGCAAGAGGATGACGAGGACCAGCCGGCTTCAGCCGCGCCGGGCAAGACCTTGACGGTGCCCGAACTGATCGCCAAAGGCAGCGATCTGTACCGCAACGGCGATCTGGCCCGCGAAGTATCCGCTTGTATCGCCTGTCACGGGCCGTTTGGCGAAGGCAACAAACCGGCCGCCTTTCCGGCGCTCAGGTCGCAGCATGCCGACTATTTGATCAAATCGCTTACCGATTTTAAATCGGGCGCTCGCAGCAACAATCCGGAAAATATGATGCACATGATCGCCAAAAAAATGACCGATGAAGAAATCAAGGCGGTTTCCTATCATATTTCCATGATGAAATAAGCTGAAATTTTCGGAGCCTATATTCTAATCGAGCCGATTTTGCCGGAATGTACGGCAGATAATTTTTGGAGATGTGTTTCAATGCTGAAAAAAATAATTCGTACCGGACTGCTGATTCTTTTCTCGTTCTGTTCATTGTGGGTCAAAGCCGCAGAGCCCCGGTATCAAACATTAATGCCGGCCCAACCTACGCACAACCCCGATAAGGTTGAAGTCATAGAGTTTTTCTCGTACGGCTGTCCTCATTGTTATAGTTTCGAACCGCTGCTCGAGGCCTGGGTGAAAAAACTGCCTGCCAATGTTGAGTTCATCCGTCAGCCGGTACTGTTTCAGACTAACTGGGATCAGTATGCGAAAGCCTATTTTGTCGCCGAAGTGTTGGGCGTCGTCGATAAAATTCATGCCGACTTTTTCGATGCGCTGCACGTTAAAAACCAAAAGTTGGCAAGCGAAGAAGAATTGACCAAGTTTTTTGCCGATCATGGAGTAAAGGAAGCCGACTTTCGCGATGCCTACAGTTCCTTTCTTGTCGACACTAAAGTCCGCCAGGCTCCCGTGATGCTGTCGCGTTACGGGGTCAACGGCGTGCCGACCTTGATCGTCAACGGAAAATATAAAATTACCAGTTCTCTTGCCGGATCTCATGAGGGCATGCTCGAAGTCGCCGATCAATTGATAAAGCAGGAATCTTCGGTCAAATAAGCGGTATTCTCGGTTTTATTCCAGGATTCGGATGGTTTGCCGACGCAAGACGGAATTCCGGGAAAAGATGACAGGACTGGACAGCCGTGGCGCCCTGAATGCCGATTAAAAGCCGGATTGCTTGACCTCTTCCTGGCTGATAATGGCAAGAGACGGCGGTGTCGTCTTCGACGTAAAGTCGGGGTGGTTCGGAAAATGATCTCACGTTTTCCGGCGCCCCGTGGGGCGCCGTACCGAAGGCGCGGCAGACTTGGCGACTCATTTCTAACGTTAGTTGTCTTGGTAACGAAGGACTGGGTCCGGCTTGCTGTGATGATTGGTTTTGTCTCAAAAATAGTCTTGCATGTTTTTGGGTTTCCAAATGGCTGCTTGAGCCAAAACAGGAAGCCACCAAGTCATTTTCGGTCATTCGGGAATTGAACCTGAGTCCGACTGCTAATAGGTTAATCGTCGTCAGACCCGGTCGGATGTGTTACAATGCAATTTGGAAGAGTTGGCTGAGCAGTCGCTGTTTTATCGTGAAAGATAAAATAGAGGAAAGTCCGGGCTCCATTGGGCAGGGTGCCAGGTAACACCTGGAAGGCGCGAGCCTATGGAAAGTGCCACAGAAAAGATACCGCCCGGCATCAAGTTCTTGTGACGTCCTGCATGGGAAAAGTTACAAGGTCTATATGCCGGGTAAGGGTGAAAAGGTGCGGTAAGAGCGCACCGCGCGACTGGTAACAGGAGCGGCAGGGCAAACCCCACCCGGAGCAAGATCAAATAGAGGAACAGACGTGTGGCCCGCACGGTTCCTGGGTAGATTGCTTGAGCTGCAGGGTAACCTGTGGCCTAGATGAATGGCTGTTCTAGACAGAACCCGGCTTATAGGCCGACTCTTTCCTTTTTCATTCATGTTCTTTTAACGGTTTCATCAACATCCTCTGCGTTTTAAATTTATTAGCGCCACATCCCGTTCAAGCAGAATTTCTCATTGATCTTAACGTTTCAGATCATTCTTTTTTTGCCCGGATTCAAATTAAAGCAATTTCTAAATAAGCTATATAACGCTCTGATAAGTTATCTTATTTGAGTCGGCTTACGCGGCCTCTTTTGGCTCTTTTATTCCATCGCTCTAAGTCATTGTCAAAAAAGAAAGAATATATGCGAATTCGCTCTTGACTAACCCTCGATTGGAATCTATAGTGATTGCGAGTGGAAAAAAGTGGAGAAAATTGGAGTTTTCTGGAAGCGGGAGTAATTTTTGTTTAGGGGCATCAGTTCGATCAATCTGGATGACAAAGGACGTCTGGCAATTCCCACCAAGTATCGGGAAGAACTGGTGGAATGCTGTGACCGTCAATTGATCGTCACTGTCGCCGTCGACGAGCGTTGTAACGGTGAGCCCGGATGTTTGTGGCTTTATCCTCTTCCTGAGTGGGAGAAAGTCGAAAAAACCATCAAAGCATTGCCTACTTTGAATAAAATGGCGGACAAGCTTCGGCGTTTTGTTATCGGAAACGCTTCGGAATGCGAAATGGACAATCAGGGAAGATTATTGTTGCCCGAAAGACTTAGACGCTACGCCAAGATGGACAAGAAAATCTTTCTGGTCGGGCAGCTCAGTAAATTTGAGATCTGGAACGAAGACGCCTGGACAGCCAAGGAAAACGAATGGCTGAACGGCGATGACGACGAAGGTTTGGAAGCGCTCGGGCCGATTACCTTTTAGTCCGGGGATTTGTTTATTATGAAACATTTGCCCGTCATGTATGCAGAAGCACTGGAGCAGCTCGCCATAAAAAAGGAAGGTATTTATGTCGACTGCACTTTTGGGCGCGGTGGCCACAGTCAGGGAATCTTGAGCCGGTTGAACGATTCCGGCCGATTGCTGGCCATGGACAGAGATCTTGTAGCGATCGATTCGGAAGCAGCGCAAACCTTATTGAAAGACAAACGGTTTAAGTTAAGGCACTGTTGTTTTTCGGAATTGGAAAGCGTGGTGGCCGATGAGGGATGGACGGGGAAAGTCGAGGGGATTTTATTGGATCTGGGGGTTTCCTCGCCTCAGCTTGACGACCCCGAGAGGGGGTTCAGTTTTTTGCGGGATGGACCGCTGGATATGCGAATGGCCCGGCATGTCGGGCTTTCCGCGGAGCAGTGGCTGGCTCAGGTAACGGAAAAGGATCTGGCAAAGGTCTTGTTCGAGTACGGTGAAGAGCGGTTTGCGCGGCGCATAGCCAGAGCTGTTATAGAAAGCAGAGCGAAAACTCCGATCACGACGACACGGCAGTTGGCCGATTTGGTCGAGAATTCGCTCCCTTTCAGGGAGAAACACAAACATCCGGCAACACGCACTTTTCAGGCCATACGCATCGAAATCAACAGGGAGCTGGACGAACTCAAGGAAGCACTGCAGCAATCCGTTCGTGTTTTAAAGCCGGGCGGCCGATTAGTGGTCATCTCTTTTCATTCTCTGGAAGACAGAATGGTCAAGCAGTTTATCAGGTCTGAATCGGGGGCTAAATTTGATCCGGGCAAGCTGCCGGTGAAAGAGGCCGACATAAGTAAAGGCATGCTGAAAAAAATCGGCAAGGCGATCAAGGCCGGTGATCGGGAAATCGGGCAGAATCCCAGGGCACGCAGCGCAGTGATGCGGGTGGCCGAGAGAGTTTAAATGACAAAATATCATTTCATGCTGGCCGGCGTCCTGCTGTCCGGATTGCTGGCGTCGGCGCTGGGGGCGATTTACAGTAAATACTATTCGCGCCTGGTTTTTATCGAGATTCAAAAGCAGGAAAGAATCCTGGATCAATACGAAGTGGACTGGGGGAAATTGCAATTGGAACTGACGACTTTGGCCGAACACGACCGGATTGAACAACTGGCGCGGCAGCACTTAAAACTGACCATGCCGCAACGGGATAAAATAGTTTATTTAAAACCGTAAATGCTGGACTATCAACGAAAAAGCAAAACGAAAGCCGGTGATGGCGATTATTCGTCCAGAAGAAAGTTCGTTGTTTCATTCATGATGGCTTGTATGGCCGTGCTTGTTTTAAAGGCAGTGGATTTGCAGGTTTTGAACAAGGACTTCCTTAAGGAACAGGGAGACAAGAAACATGTAGACGACGTGTCGGTGTCCGCTTACCGAGGAATGATCAAGGACCGAAACGGAGAGCCGCTGGCGATTAGTACACCGGTGCAATCCATCTGGGTGAATCCCAGGGAACATCATCTGGCGGAGATCAGTTTCATCGAGAAGCTGAAAAAACATAAGCAACCGGACGAGCAAATTGCCGAGGAACTGAAAAATTACCGATCGGCGGACCGCAAACACATCAGCCAAATGGAAAAAGTGCTGGAGTTGCCTCAAGGCAAAGTGGCCAAGTTGTTTAACAGCGATCCCACCCGGCAATTTGCGTATGTGGTTCGCCGGATCAGTCCCGGTGACGCTGAGAAGGTGAAGAATTTAAACCTGCCGGGGGTAAATTTCGATCGAGAGTTCAAACGCTTCTATCCGGCGGGTGCCGTTTCGGCGCATATCGTGGGATTCACCGATCTGAACGATATCGGACAGGAAGGCATGGAGAAAGGGTATGAAGCCCTGTTGAAAGGCATTCCGGGAAAAAAACGGGTCATCCGGGACGGCAAGCGTCAGATTATCGATGACGTAGAAAATATAAAAGAACCCGTCTCCGGCGGAACCCTGGAGCTGAGCATCGATCAGCGCATTCAGTATCTGGCTTATCGTGAGTTGCAGTCGGCGGTGGAAGCGCATAAGGCCAAGTCGGGTACTTTAGTGGTATTGGATGCGAAAAACGGCGAAATACTGGCGGCGGTCAACCAGCCCTCCTTCAATCCGAATGTAAGAGAGGATTTAAAGGAAAACTTATACAGAAACCGCGCCTTTACGGAAGTGTTCGAGCCGGGCTCGACGGTAAAACCGTTCGTCGTGGCCGCTGCGCTGGATGGGGGGTATGTCCGTCCCAACGATATTTTTTACACGCATGGAATCTTTGAGATCGGTCGTCATCAGGTTAAGGACGTGCATAACTACGGAGCTCTCGATTTAACGCACGTGTTGAAAAAATCCAGCAATATCGCGGTGAGTCAAATGGCCTTGAAGATGCCGCCGAAATATCTCTGGAATCTTTACCATCAGCTTGGCTTTGGTACGGCGTCCAATGCGGGCTTTCCCAAAGAGGCAAGCGGTATTTTGACGGATTACCGGAAATGGCAGGATTTCGACCGGGCGATTCTGTCGTTCGGCTATGGTCTGAACGCTTCGGCGGTGCAACTGGCAAGAGCGTATACGGCCCTGGCTGACGACGGCATGCTGCATTCGGTCAGTTTGCTGAAGCGGGAGGAAGATCCGGATGCGCATCGGGTTTTTTCCGCGAAGACGGCTCAGAGCGTAAGAACCATGATGGAAAGCGTGATCATGAAAGACGGCACCGCTTATGAAGCCCGCGTGGACGGCTATACCGTTGCCGGAAAAACCGGGACCGTAAAAAAAGCGGGGCGCGGAGGATACAGCAGCAACAAATATTTTGCGGTTTTTGCCGGCTTGGCGCCGGCCAGGGATCCGCGGTTGATCATTACGGTAATGATCGACGAACCTTCGGCCGGGGAATATTACGGTGGGCTGGTATCGGCGCCCGTGTTTTCCAAGGTAATGGCCGGAGCCTTGAGAATCCTGGGCATCGCTCCCGATCAGCAGAGCACCATGCCCCTGTTGTTGACCCGTAATGATTCTTGAAACAGCCTTGCAACTGAGTCAGTTACTGGCAGGGATCGCGGTGGTTGCCGAAGACCGGTTGGTAACCGGCCTGTCGCTGGACAGCCGGACGCTTGTGCCGGGAGATGTGTTCATCGCCTTGGCCGGTTCCAGGCAGCATGGCTTGACGCATCTTGATGAAGCCGTCCGGAAGGGGGCCTGTGCGGTGGTGTTTGACCCCGCCGGAGATACGGCCGGTTTTGCCCTTCAGTTAAAGAGAATACCGCATATTGCAGTAGATCATCTGGAACTGAAACTCGGGGACGTGGCGGCGCGTTTTTACGGGGATCCGTCGCGCCGGCTTGACGTTATCGGCTTGACCGGCACCAACGGCAAAACCTCCTGCAGCCAGTTTCTGGGCCAGTTACTGGACGATTGCGGCATTATCGGAACCTTGGGCTGGGGCGAATGGGGCAAGCTGAACGAAACATTGAACACCACGCCGGACGCCTTGGCCGTGCAACGGATTCTGGCTCAACTGGCGGCCGAGCAAAAAAAATCGGTGGCCATGGAAGTTTCGTCGCACGGCCTGGAACAGGGGCGAGTAAACGGCGTTCGGTTTAAAGGCGCGGTATTGACGAACATCAGCCGGGATCATCTGGATTATCACGGCTCTATGGAAGCTTACGTGCAGGCCAAAATGAAGCTGTTCGATAAACCGGATTTGTCCTTTGCGGTCGTGAACCTGGACGACGATTACAGCAACCGCGTGCTGGCGACTGTTCCTAAGAACGTGGCGTTATGGGGATACAGTCGGCAGGGGAACAAAACGGCACAGGCCGAGTGTCTCGCGCCGGAACGGATCGCCTACCAGGCGGACGGCATTGAATTCGACGTGCGTTGGCAGCATGAATGCCAACGGATACGAATCCCGCTGTTCGGCGAGTTCAATATCGATAACGTGTTGGCGGTTTTAGCCGTCATGCTGGCCTTGGGTCATTCGTTGGAAGAGTCGGCTCGCAGGTTACGCTCGCTGAAGCCGGTCGCGGGCCGGATGGAGCGTTTCGGTGGCGGCCGGGCTCCGGTCGTATTCGTCGATTATGCGCATACGCCCGATGCGGTGGAAAAAGTGTTGTCGAGCGTAAGAAAACATTGTAACTCGGCGGTGTGGGTCGTATTGGGCTGCGGCGGCAATCGGGACCGCGGCAAGCGGCCCGAAATGGGCGCCATCGCCGAACGGTGGGCGGATCAGGTCATCCTGACGGACGACAATCCGCGTTTTGAGGACGGCCAGGCGATCGTCGACGACATCGCATCGGGATGCCGCATGGAAAAGGTGAAAGTGATCCGAGATCGGGAAAAAGCCATACAAACCGCTGTTTTGCAGGCACAACCGGACGACTATGTCGTCATTGCCGGCAAAGGCCATGAGCAGTATCAGGAAATAAACGGCGTAAAGCTGCCATTTAGTGACGCCGGAATCGTAGCAGCGGCATTAAATAAGAGAGCGGATCAAAATGCAATTGTTGTTGAGTGAAATTTCCAGATGGGTGGGCGGCGATCTGATCGGTAACGACGTGACCGTTTCTTCGGTCGGCATCGATACCAGGACGATTCAGCCGGGTGCTCTCTATATTGCCATCAAGGGGAAGACTTTTGACGGTAACGATTTTATCGAACAGGCTGAGCAAGGCGGGGCCGTCGCAGCCATTGTTCGAAAGGGCGTCACGGCAGGAATACCGCACGTAACGGTGGCCGATACTCGTTTCGCTCTGGCCGAACTGGCGGGAGCCTGGCGCCGAACCCTGCCGGCATCGATCGTCGGCGTTACCGGGAGCAACGGCAAGACCACCGTCAAGGAAATGGTTGCCGCGATTCTTTCGGTTAACGGTCAGGTGCTCTACACCCCGGGGAACTTGAACAACGACATCGGCGTGCCTTTAACTTTGCTGCGCCTGAACGAGCAGCATCGGTACGGAGTGATCGAGATGGGCGCCAACCATCACGGCGAAATCGAATATACTAGCCGCTATGCTCGGTCCGACGTGGTGATTCTCACCAATGCCGGCCCCGCTCATATCGAAGGTTTCGGCAGTGTGGAAGGAGTCGCCCGGGCCAAGGGTGAAATCATCCGCACGTTGGGCCGGGACGGCGTGGCCGTCATTAATCGCGACGACCGTTATTACGATTACTGGAAGTCGCTGGCGGGCGACAGGAAAACCCTGTCTTTCGGACTGCACGACCGGGCGGACCTGACGGCGAAAGCGATTAGAACAGGTATTGTCGACAACCGTTTCGCCACGGCGTTTCAACTGGTAAGCGCCGGCGGTTCCGCCGAGTGCGTTCTGCAACTGGCCGGCCGGCACAACGTCGTCAACGCCTTGGCCGCTGCAGCCGCCGCTCGTGCATTGGGCATCGGCCTGGATCAGATTGTATCGGGATTGAAAACATTGCAGCCGGTTACCGGAAGATTGCAGCCTTTGATCGGCCGCAAAGGCAATGTGGTTATCGATGATACCTATAACGCCAATTCGGCCTCTCTGAAAGCGGCCGTGGATGTTTTAATCGGCCTGGACGGCGAGCCCTGGCTCGTTTTAGGCGCTTTCGGCGAATTGGGATCGGACAGCCTGAAAATACATAAAGAAATGGGTGAAATGATTAAGGCCGGCGGCGTTACTCGGCTCTTTGCTGTGGGTGAGGATGCCCGGGCTACCGTCGACAGCTTCGGCAGGGGCGCTGCTTTTTTTGAGACGCAGGAACAGTTGATTGCGTCGCTGGTTCAAGAATTAACAGGGGAGGAAACGATATTGGTTAAAGGGTCGAGAAGCCAGCGCATGGAAAATGTTGTGGCTGCCCTGGTGGATAATTTCAGGGTTTAAGCCATGCTACTTTATTTTGCGGATTATTTGATGACGTTCGACAGCGGTTTCAGAGTGTTTCACTATCTGACCTTCCGCGCCATTCTGGGCGTGCTGACCTCGCTGACGATCAGTTTTATCGTGGGTCCCACGATGATCAGGAAGTTGAGCCGAAAAAAGATAGGTCAGGCCATTCGTGAATTGGGTCCTCAGTCCCATTACGAGAAAAAAGGCACTCCGACGATGGGCGGAACCCTGATACTGGTCGCCATCGCCGTCAGCACCCTGCTGTGGGCCGACTTGAGCAACCGTTACATCTGGGTCATCCTGCTGGTGACTCTGGGTTACGGCGTTATCGGTTTTATTGACGATTACAGGAAAGTCATCAAGAACAACAGCGACGGCTTGTCGGCCAAGGCCAAATATTTATGGCAGTCGATCATCGGTCTCGCGGCGGCGGTGTTTTTATACGAAACCGCGCAGGTTCCGGCGGAAACGCAACTGGTCGTGCCTTTTTTCAAGGACGTCATGCTGAACATGGGCTGGGTCTACGTCGTATTGACCTACTTTGTCATTGTCGGCACCAGTAATGCCGTCAATCTGACCGACGGTCTGGACGGTCTGGCGATCATGCCGACGGTCATGGTGGCAAGCGGCCTGGGCGTTTTCGCCTATTTGTCCGGGCATCTCGAATTCTCGAATTATCTGGCCATTCCCTATTTGCCCAATGCCGGCGAATTGATCGTTTTTTGCGCCTCGCTGGTGGGCGCCGGCCTGGGCTTTTTATGGTTTAACGCTTACCCGGCCATGGTCTTCATGGGCGACGTGGGCGCTCTGGCTTTGGGCGGCGCTTTGGGGGTCCTGGCGGTTCTGGTCAGACAGGAAATCGTTCTGGTGATCATGGGCGGCGTGTTCGTCATGGAGACGGTATCGGTCATTATTCAGGTTGCCTCTTTTAAAATGACCGGCAAACGAGTATTCCGGATGGCGCCCATTCATCATCATTTCGAGTTGAAAGGCTGGCCCGAGCCGCGAGTCATCGTGCGTTTCTGGATCATTACCGTCATCCTGGTGCTCATTGGTTTGGCGACGTTAAAACTGAGATAACCGATGGATAAGGCAGCGATTATTGCGTCATTGAAGCAGAAAGTGGCTCTGGATCCGGAGAAGGCCAAGGTGCTGGTCGTCGGTCTCGGCGTGACCGGACTTTCCGTGGCGCGCTTCCTGTGCGAGCTGGGCTATCGGTTCGCCATCACCGACAGTCGCGACAAGCCGCCCTTTATCGAGGAATTTTTTCGGCAAATGCCGGATACGCCGGTCTTTACCGGCGGTTTCGACGACGGCGCCTTTAAGGTGGCCACTCACCTGATCGTCAGCCCCGGCGTTTCGCTGCACGAAAAAGCGATCATCAAGGCGATAGCGGGCGGAGTGAAAATCGTCAGCGATATCGATTTGTTCTCCTGCTCGGTCCATGCCCCGATTATTGCCATCACGGGATCGAACGGCAAAAGTACGGTCACGACGATGGTCGGAGAAATGGCGAGAATGGCCGGAAAAAAGGTCGGCGTCGGCGGCAATCTGGGGACGCCGGTGCTGGATCTGCTGGATCAGCCGGCAGAAACGTATGTGCTTGAGCTGTCGAGTTTTCAGTTGGAAAGAACTTCGGTATTGAATGCTGCGTCGGCGACCGTTCTCAACGTGACCGCCGACCATCTGGACAGGCATGCCGATCTGGCCGAATACGCAAGAGAAAAACAACGGATATTCGGCGGCGACGGGGTAATGGTGCTCAATGCCGACGACGCCACGGTCATGGCCATGCAGGAGCCGGGCAGAAAGACGTTCACCTTTTCTATCGCCGGCAAGGCTGATTTTTATCTGGAGATCCGGGACGGCGCCGAATGGCTGATGCATAACGGCGAATGCCTGATGTCACGCAAGGATTTGCCTCTGGTAGGCCGCCATAACGCCGCCAATGCGCTGGCGGCGCTGGCGCTGGGAACGGCCGTAGGATTGGATCCGGTAGTCATGTGCAGCGCCTTGAAAAGCTTCAAGGGTCTGGCCCACCGCATGCAGCGGGTTGCCGAGATCGACGGCATCGTCTGGGTCAACGACTCGAAAGCCACCAACATCGGAGCCTGCATCGCCGCGCTCCAGGGCAGCGACGGCAAAGTGATACTGATTGCCGGGGGCGATGCCAAAGGCGCGGACATGAAGGAGCTGACGCCGGTCATTAAAGAGAAGGTCAAGAGCGTGGTGTTGATGGGCAAGGATGCGGAATTGATCCGGCAGGCGTTAAACGGCTGCGTTCCGGTTTATTTTGCCGCCAACATGAGCGACGCGGTAAAAACCGCCGCCAATCTCGCGGACCGGGGCGAAAGCGTGCTGCTTTCGCCGGCCTGCGCCAGTCTCGATCAGTACAAGAATTATCAGGACCGAGGCGAAAAATTTACCGAAGCGGTATTGGAGCTGGTGGCATGAACAAGTGGCTTGAATCGATAACGACCGTCCGGTTTCACGTTGATTACCGGATGCTCGCGGCTTGTCTGGGGCTGCTGTCGATCGGCTACGTCATGGTCGCCTCCTCTTCGTTGCATCTGGGCGTGATGCATGCGAAGAATTTCCTGCACTACCCTGTCCTGCAACTGGTGCATATCGGACTGGGGTTGACTCTGGCAAGCCTTGTCGCCTGTGTGCCGATGCAGCGCTGGGAGAAACTGGGGCCCTGGCTGTTGATTATCGGCTTCGTGCTGCTGACGGCCGTTTTGGTGCCGGGGCTTGGGATTAAAGTGAACAGCAGCATCCGCTGGCTGTCGTTATTCGGTTTTCGGATTCAGGTATCCGAAGTGTTCAAGTTTGCGGCGGTCATTTATATGGCGGGTTACATCACGCGGCATCAGCAAACCTTGAGGGCTTCCGTTTTCGGATTGGTACTGCCGTTGGGTCTGTTCGGCGTCGCTTCTTTATTGTTGTTGCTTGAGCCCGATTTGGGTTCGGCGGTCGTTATTGTGGTGATCGCCATGGGCATGATGTTCCTGGCGGGAGCGCGCTTATTGAGCTTTATCGCCCTGTTTTCCGTGGTGGCCGTGCTGGGTTTTCTGTTGGCTTATCTGGAGCCTTACCGTTGGCGACGGGTGGTCAGTTATTGGAATCCCTGGGCCGATCCGGAAAAAACCGGTTATCAATTGGTTCAGGCGCTGATTTCTTTCGGGCGCGGCGAGTGGTTGGGCGTCGGTCTGGGCAGCGGGGTGCAAAAACTGTTTTATTTGCCGGAAGCTCATACCGATTTTCTATTCTCGGTCATTGCCGAAGAGCTGGGCTTGCTGGGCGTGGTGACCGTCATCGGCTTGTTTGCATTCCTGATCTGGCGCAGCTTTCAATTGGCTCTGGCTGCGGAAAAGGCGGGACAGCGGTTTTCGGCTTACCTGGCTTACGGGTTAAGCGTCTGGCTCGGTTTTCAGTCGTTCGTCAACATGGGCGTCAACATGGGCATTCTGCCGACCAAAGGATTGACGTTGCCGTTGATGAGCTACGGCGGCAGCAGCATGATCGTCATGTGCTGCGCCGTCGGATTGTTGTTTCGAGTCCACCACGAAACCGCGGAAATTAACGCGAGCACGCCGAAAGGAAAGTCGAAATGGACAAACGCATAGTGATCATGGCCGGCGGCACCGGCGGACATGTTTTTCCGGCTCTGGCCGTGGCGCAGTCGCTGGCGGAAAAAGGCTGGCAGGTCAGTTGGCTGGGAACGAAAAAAGGACTGGAAAGTCGGGTGGTTCCCGAGCAGGGCATCGAGATCGATTGGTTGGCCGTCGGCGGCATCCGGGGCAAAGGAGCGGCCGCCAAAATATCCTCGATTTTGGGATTGTTCAAGGCGTGCCTGCAGGCCGGACGGATTTTAAGGAAACGGAAACCTCACGTGGTGTTGGGCATGGGCGGTTTTGTCGCCGGGCCGGGCGGATTGATGGCGCGGCTGCTGGGCATCCCCTTGATCATTCACGAGCAAAACCGGGTTCCGGGCACGACCAACCGGCTGCTGGCGAAGATGGCCACGCGGGTGCTGGAGGCGTTTCCGGGCAGTTTTAACAGAAACATCGAGGCCGTTTGCACGGGTAATCCGTTGAGAAAAAGTTTTTTACAGCAACCGGAAAAAGAAACCGGCGCGTTGCCGCAAGTTCTCAGAATTCTGGTTTTCGGCGGCAGCCAGGGGGCCAAGATCCTGAACGAAATCGTTCCCGAGGCCATGGCGCTGCTGCCGGAAGTCGAGGTTCGGCATCAAACCGGCGCCGCGATGCGCGAGCAGGTGGCGGCCCGGTATCAGGAACTGTCGGTAAATGCCGAAGTAACGGCTTTTATCGAGGATATGGTCGCCGCCTACCGGTGGGCCGATCTGGTCATCTGCAGATCGGGCGCCATGACCGTCAGCGAAGTGGCGGCGATGGGTGTGCCGGCGATCTTTGTTCCGCTGCCGGGCGCGATCGACGATCACCAGGTGGCCAATGCCCGGTTTTTGGCCGACGTAGGAGGCGGCATGATTTTGTTGCAGAAAGATTTGAATGCCGAGTCATTGGCCGAAAAAATAACTCAGGCCAGGACACAGGTGAAAACGATGGCGCAGGCAGCCAGACGATGTGCCCGCCTGGACGCGACCGAGGCAGTGGCAGGCTTTTGTATGACCGAGGCGAAGGCATGACTTTTCCGAATATTCAGATGCCGACCCAGGTATTGGGCAAGATCGAGCGCATCCATTTCGTCGGGATCGGCGGCACGGGCATGAGCGGAATCGCCGAGGTGCTCTCGAATCTGGGTTATCAAGTCTCGGGATCGGACATCAAAGCCAGCGCCGTGACACAACGCCTGGCCGAACTCGGCGTCGCCATCACCATCGGGCATGAGCGAAAGAATATCGAAGGCGTCGATGTGGTTGTCGTGTCCAGCGCGGTAGATCGGAGCAATGAAGAAATCGACGAGGCCTATGTCAGACGTATTCCGGTGATTCCCCGTGCGGAAATGCTGGCCGAACTGATGCGCTTCCGGTTCGGCATCGCCGTGGCCGGCACTCACGGCAAAACAACGACGACCAGTCTCGTGGCCAGCTTGCTGGCCGAGGGCGGGCTGGAACCGAGTTATGTGATCGGCGGGCGTTTAAATAGCGCAGGCAGAAATGCGAAACTGGGACTGGGCCATTATCTGGTCGCCGAAGCCGACGAAAGCGATGCGTCCTTTTTATATTTGCAGCCGATGATATCGATCGTCACCAACATCGATCAGGATCACATGGCGACCTATCAGGGCAGTTACCAGCGGCTTAAGGATACTTTCATCGAGTTTCTGCATCATTTGCCTTTTTACGGCATGGCCGTGCTCTGTCTCGACGACGAAGGCGTCCGGGAAATTCTGCCGCAGTTATCGAAACCGGTAACCACCTATGGCGTGCATGAAGAGGCCGACGTCCGTGCCGTCGATATAAAACAGCAAGGTATGCATACCTCTTATACCGTTCTGCGCAGAGGCGACTATCCGCCTTTGCGGGTGACGTTGAACATGCCCGGCTGGCACAACATGCTGAATTCTCTGGCGGCCATCAGCGTCGCCACGATGTTGGGCGTTGCCGACAGCGCAATCCTTGCCAGTCTGAGTGCTTTCAAAGGCGTAGGCAGGCGATTTCAGATTAACGGCGACCTGATGCTGAAAACGGGCCGGCTGACGCTGGTCGACGACTACGGGCATCACCCGCGGGAAATTGCCGCGACGCTGGAAGCGCTGCGTCAGGCTTGGCCGGACCGCCGGGCCGTGGTCATCTTCCAGCCCCATCGGTACACGCGTACGCGCGATTTGTTCGAGGATTTCGTCCAGGTGCTCTCCACCGTGGACGTGCTGATTTTGATGGATGTTTATTCGGCCGGAGAGAGCCGAATCCCGGGCGCCGACGGCCGGGCGCTGAGCCGGGCGATTCGGGTGCGGGGGCAAGTGGATCCGGTGTTTGTGGAGAATTGGGAAGAACTGCCCCAATTACTGAACGGCATCCTGAAGAACGACGACGTGCTGCTGACGATGGGCGCGGGCAACGTCGGTCAAATTGCCATGCAGTTGCCGCAGCTTCTTACCGAAACATTGAGTTGAGGCGTGCCATGCGATGGAGTTACGAAAGAATGAAAACCGCTCCAGCCTGTTTTACGCCGTGCCTTGCTCCGGACCATGACGAGGCGGAGGAAAACTACGAAATGAAAGGCCATCTTCGGCTCAACGAACCTTTGGCGAAATATACCAGTTGGCGTGTCGGCGGACCCGCGGACCGGCTGTACGTTCCATACGATAAACAGGATCTGATTGAATTTGTGAAAAATCTTCCGGCCGGCGAGCCCGTCTTCTGGATCGGTCTGGGCAGCAATTTGCTGGTCAGGGACGGCGGCATACGGGGCACGGTCATCAACACTAAAGGCCGCCTGAAACAGATCCGCATGGCCGACACGGGACTGGTCTATGCCGAGGCGGGCGTGCCGTGCGCGCATGTGGCCCGTTTTTGCGGAGATCAGGGCTTGGTCGGCGCGGAGTTTCTGGCCGGCATTCCGGGCACCCTGGGAGGGGCCTTGAAGATGAATGCGGGCGCCTTCGGCGGTGAAACCTGGGGAATTGTGCACAGCGTCGAGATGCTGGATGCCGCCGGGCATGCGGCGGTTCGAGCCCGGGACGAATTCAGTGTCGGTTATCGTTCGGTCAAAGGCCATGACGATGAATGGTTTTTGGCGGCCCATCTGCAGCTCGAGTCCGGCGATGCCGAGACCAGTCAGCAGAAGATCAAGGAGTTGCTGGAAAAACGAAACAGAACGCAACCGACCAACCAGCCCAGTTGCGGCTCGGTATTTAAAAATCCGCCGGGAGATTACGCCGCCCGGTTGATCGAGGCGGCGGGTTTGAAAGGGTACGCCCTGGGCGGCGCCTGCGTCTCGGTCAAGCATGCCAACTTTATTGTAAATACCGGCCATGCCACGGCGGCCGACATAGAAGAACTCATTCAATGGGTCCGGCTTAAGGTGCAGGAACAACATGGCGTCGTTTTACAGACGGAAGTGTGCATGGTTGGAGAAAAACAGGAGAACTCAGGTGGTTAAAAAACCGGAAGAATTTGGCCGTGTGGCCGTATTGATGGGCGGAACGGCGGCGGAACGGTCCGTCTCCCTGCGCAGCGGCGCAGCGGTTTACGAGGCTTTGAAACGTAAAGGGGTGGATGCGGTAGCCATCGACGTCACCGGCAGCCCCATCGAGGCGCTGGCGGCGCACAAGATGGACCGTGTATTCAACATCATTCACGGCCGCGGCGGCGAGGACGGCGTTCTGCAGGGCGTGCTGGAGGCCATGAACATGCCTTATACCGGCAGCGGTGTGATGGCGTCGGCCTTGAGTATGGACAAGTTGAGGACCAAGTTGTGCTGGCAAGGTTACGGTCTGAGCACGCCGAAATGGCATCTGTTGCAGGATGAACGCGATATCGATCCCTGCATCGAGAAACTGGGCTTCCCGGTCATCGTCAAACCGGCGCAGGAAGGATCCAGCATCGGCATGAGCAAGGCGAAAACCCGGGACGAACTGGTCAAGGCACTGGCTTTGGCGGCCTCCTACCGCTGCGACGTCTATGCGGAAGCCTGGGTGACCGGCAAGGAATATACCGTGGCGATCCTGAACGGCGAGTCCTTGCCGCCCATTCGCCTGGAAACCCCGAACGAGTTTTACGATTACGATGCCAAATACGCGGCAACGACCACGCAATACCATTGCCCTTGCGGACTCGACCCGGATCGGGAGGAACAATTGAAAAAACTGGCGGAAACCGCCGGTAAGGTTGTCGGCGTCAAAGGTTGGGCGCGAGTGGACGTGTTTATCGATCAGTCGGGTCAATCCCAACTGATTGAAATCAACACCGTTCCGGGCATGACCGATCACAGCCTGGTGCCGATGGCCGCGAAGCAGGCCGGGATAGATTTTGACGATCTGGCCTGGCGCATACTCGAAACCAGCCTGATCCGGGATTGAGCCGGAACTATTGAATTGGGAATGATTTGTTTAGCAGTTCTTATGAGTCATTGCATTCGCCCGCGGATGCCGGTTGCCGAATCGGTCTTGGGAATGGATTGATGCAGGCAGTGAAAATAGTGGCAACTCTGTTGTTGCTGGCAGGCGTGATATGGATTTACGGTTATAAACTCAAGAAATACGGAAACGAAGCGATTCCGATCAAATATGTAAGAACCGAAGGTGTATTTCAGCATATCAGTAAAGACGAAATAAAAAGGATTCTGCTGCCGTTGGTCAAAACCGGAATACTGACCGCCGATATGCAGGCCATACACAATGCAGTAGGCCAACTGCCGTGGGTGGATACGGTTTCGGTCAAGAGGGTGTGGCCCGATGCGATCGATATCCGGATCAAGGAAAAAAAACCTTACGCGCGTTGGGGAGAGAACAGTTTGATAAATGAACAAGGCGTGATTTTCACCCCCGACAACGTAGATCAGTTTCAATCGCTGACCTTGCTGAACGGTCCGGAAAAGCAGCAAATCAAAGCGCTGGAAATCATGAAAGGAGTGAAAACGGCATTGGCGGACCAGTCCATGGAAATGGTGGAGTTCGATATCAACAACCGATGGTCATGGAAAATCAGGTTGGCGACCGGAATGGAAATATTGTTGGGAAGGACGGATCAACTGATGAAATTACAACGGTTTTTAAGAACCCTGGCCCTTCTGGGCGAAGACAGAGTCAAGGCGATGTCGGTGGTTGATTTGAGATACCCGAACGGATATGCGGTTTCATGGAGGCCTGGAAGCGAAAAGGTGGATTGGGAAAAGATGGCAAACCCGCAGCAAACGACAGACAGGCAACCGGAAACAGCGACAAAGAGTAAACAAAATGGCAAAAAAAACAGAACGTAATTTAATAGTCGGGTTGGACATCGGCACTACCAAGGTTGCCGCTATTGTGGGTGAGCTTACCAGTGAAGGTCACATTGAGGTTATCGGCATCGGTTCGGCTCCGTCCCGAGGATTAAAGAAAGGCGTCGTGGTCAATCTGGAGTCGACGGTCACTTCCATTCAAAGGGCCATCGAAGAAGCCGAATTGATGGCGGGCTGTCAGATTAAATCGGTGTTCGCCGGCATTGCCGGCAGTCATATCCGCAGCCTGAACTCTCACGGTATTGTCGCGATCAAGGACAAGGAGGTGACTCAGTACGACATCGACCGGGTCATCGATTCGGCCCGAGCGGTGGCGATTCCGGCGGATCAGAAGATATTGCACATTTTGCCCCAGGAGTTCGTGATCGATCTTCAGGAAGGCATTAAAGAGCCGGTCGGCATGTCGGGCATTCGTCTCGAAGCCAAGGTTCATATGGTGACCAGCAGCGTCAGCGCGCAGCAGAACATCATCAAATGCATCCGCCGATGCGGATTGGAAGTCGATGACATCGTTCTGGAGCAACTGGCCTCCTGTACCGCGGTACTGACCGAAGACGAAAAGGAACTGGGCGTCTGTCTGATCGACATCGGCGGCGGGACCACGGACATCGCCATTTTCGTCGATGGCGCCATCAAGCATACCGCCGTCATTCCGATCGCCGGGGATCAGGTAACGAACGACATAGCCGTCGCCTTGCGTACGCCGACGGTCAATGCGGAAGAAATCAAAAGAAAATACGCCTGTGCTCTCACTCAACTGGCCAGCGTTGAAGGAGCCATTGAAGTGCCGAGCATCGGCGATCGGGCGCCGCGAAAGATTTCCACTCAGAATCTGGCCGAAATCATCGAGCCGCGGTATGAAGAACTGATGTTGCTGGTGCAGTCCGAGCTCAGGCGCAGCGGTTATGAAGAATTGATTGCCGCCGGTATCGTATTGACCGGAGGCAGTGCAAAAGTGATGGGATTGATCGAACTGGCCGAGGAGATTTTCCATATGCCGGTACGAATGGGAGTGCCACAGAATGTCACTGGGCTGGCGGAGGTCGTAAAGAATCCGATCCATGCCACAGGAGTAGGTTTGTTAATGTACGGAAAGGAGCATCAAGTTTTAGGAAAAAGTGTAGATTTTGAAAGCGGTGGATGGCTTTCAAAGATAAGAAATTGGTTTCAAGGTAATTTTTGATTTAGTTTTTTAAGGGGCAGCGGCAATGAAATACGAATTGATGGATATGTGTAGCGAAACAGCGGTTATCAAGGTAATCGGTGTCGGGGGTGGCGGCGGCAATGCAGTCAGCCACATGGTGGGCAGTCATATAGAAGGTGTTGAGTTCATCTGTGCCAACACCGACGCTCAGGCATTAAGAAAGTTGAACGTAAGTACGATTATTCAGTTGGGAGTCGAACTTACCAAAGGTTTGGGAGCAGGCACGAATCCGGAAATAGGAAAACAGGCGGCAGAAGAAAACCGCGAGCGCATCAAGGAAGTGCTGCAAGGCGCGGACATGGTGTTCTTAACCGCCGGCATGGGCGGTGGAACGGGTACCGGAGCCATTCCGGTGATTGCCGGCATTGCACGCGAAATGGGTATTCTGACGGTGGCGGTCGTGACCAAACCGTTTCTGTTCGAAGGCAAAAAGAAGCAGGCGATCGCCGAACAGGGCATTGCGGAGCTTGAGAGATACGTGGATTCGTTGATTACGATACCCAACCAGAAATTATTGCCGGTTCTGGGCAATAACGTGTCGCTGGTCAACGCGTTCAAGGCGGCTAACGATATTTTGCTGGACGCCGTACAGGGCATTACTCAGTTGATCGTGCATCCCGGCATGATCAACGTCGATTTTGCCGACGTCAAGACCGTGATGACCGGAATGGGAGCGGCCATTATGGGTACGGGCTCCGCATCCGGCGATCAGCGCGCCCGGGAAGCGGCCGAAAAAGCCATCGCCTGCCCTCTGCTGGAAGACATCAACCTGCAGGGTGCCAAAGGCATTCTGGTGAACATTACCGCCTCGGACATGGGCATTGCCGAGTTTGACGAAGTGGGCAGCATCGTCCATGAATTTGCCTCGGAAGATGCGATCATCAAAATCGGTACGGCCATCGATCCGGCTTTGGGCGATGAAATCAAGGTGACCGTAGTCGCAACCGGCATGGGCTTGCCTCGTCAGATGCAGAAAGCTCCGGTAAAACTGGTGCAGAAAGCCTCGGCCGGCGAAGTCAGTTACAGCGAGTTCGATAAACCGACCATCATCCGGAACAAATCGGAAAGCAGGGAAACCCGTTTCGGCGTTCCGCCTAAAAACGACGACAACCTGGATTATCTGGATATTCCAGCTTTCTTGAGGCGTCAGGCCGACTGATCGGGCAAACGATGAAAAAACCAAGGAGATGAACGAACAGTAGATCCGGTTTCTTTTCAACGCCTATTTTTGACGGATACCCTGCAGGATTGGCCTCCTGCGGGGTATCGTTGAATAAAGTAGACGGTCGGGAAGTCCCGTCCCTTTACCTCTTACGGGGCGGATCATGATAAAATTCAATCTCTAGCTCCCTATCCCTGACCTTTTATAGTTATGATCAAACAACGAACTTTA
The DNA here is from genome assembly GCF_000372865.1 of Methylosarcina fibrata AML-C10. NCBI lineage: Bacteria > Pseudomonadati > Pseudomonadota > Gammaproteobacteria > Methylococcales > Methylococcaceae > Methylosarcina > Methylosarcina fibrata. The sequence goes on from NZ_KB889965.1 coordinate 3,804,164, forward strand.
AAAAATACCATCAGAGCCACAGGCGTAGGCCTGCATACCGGCGAGAAAGTGTATTTAACGTTACGTCCTGCCGAACCCAACACCGGCATTCGTTTCCGCCGGGTGGATTTGCCCGAACCGGTCACCATTCAAGCTTCTCCTGTCAACGTCGGCGAAACGGTGCTCTCAACCACGCTGGTTTCGGGCAACGTCAAAATCTCCACGATCGAACACCTGCTTTCGGCTTTTGCCGGTCTCGGCATCGACAATGCGATTATCGACGTCAGCGCGGCCGAAGTTCCCATTATGGACGGCAGCGCCGGGCCTTTCGTGTTTTTACTGCAATCGGCCGGGGTCGAAGAACAGGACTGCCCGAAGGAATACATTCGCATCAAGCGCAGTATTCGGGTGGAAGACGGAGACAAATGGGCGGCTTTCGATCCGTTCGACGGATTCAAAGTCACCTTCACGATCGATTTCGAACATCCGGCTTTCAAAAAACACGTCAAAACCGCCACCATGGATTTTTCTTCCACCACGTTCGTGAAGGAAGTCAGCCGGGCACGGACTTTCGGTTTTATGAAGGATATCGACATGCTGCGGCAAAACAACCTGGCTCTGGGCGGGAGCCTGGACAACGCCATTGTTGTCGATGAAGACAAGATTCTGAATGAAGACGGCCTGCGCTATGCCGACGAATTCGTCAAGCACAAGATTCTTGATGCAATCGGAGACTTATACCTTCTGGGGCACAGTCTGATCGGCGAGTTCACCGGCTATAAATCGGGGCATGGCCTGAACAATCAACTTCTCCGGACCTTGTTGAACGAAAGGGACGCCTGGGAAATGATTACTTTTTCCAATGAAGAAGAGGCGCCCATTTCGTTTATGCGTTCAGCCGTGTCGCCGCGGCCGGCGGCCTAAGATCCGGTTCGATTTTCCCCGGCACGGAGTCAGCGGGGCTGGGGATTCACCTCTTTCCTTTCACCTTCGGGTTTCCTGTCATACACCTCAGCGTTCTGCCTGTCAAAAAGCGCGCCCAAAATTCGTGTATCGGGCGGCGGGTATCCAGGGAGACAGCGGGGCTTTACAGCCTGGCCAGGGTCGCGCTTAATTTTTGCAGCGCCCGTTTCAATTCCTCGTCGGCAATATTTTCGCTGTGGTTTCGGATTAACAGGATGTTTTCCGGCGATGGAACATGCGGTTTTTCAATGCTCTTTTTTTCAGGGTCGAACCGGTCCGCAAGAATGCGAATCTGCAAACTTTCTGCCGCAGGTTCATCCGTCGAGGCAATGGCCGTCAATAAGTCATTGTTATAGAATCGGATCTGGGAAGCCCATGCCGCCGAATCGGTATAAATCAGCAATTTTTTGTCATTTTTTACACAATGAAAAACATGCCGGGACAAGGGAGGCGGCAATACCCCGCGGATTCGGTCGAGCATGCGTTGTTGTTGCTCCAACTGGCTCGAATATTGCGCGAGCAGCCGATTGGGAAAGGACGCTGCGGTTTGGAAAGGCATCGGGAACAGGCCAAATCAAAAATCACATCATCCTATGGGGCGATGGGTTTGGCAAGGAAATTTGAGCGCCTTATCCCAGGATTATGAAAGAACGGCGTACGATAGGCGGCAAGATCCAGCCATTTTTGACAAGAACGATTTCATTGGCCTCTCTGCGGCAGGAAAACGCCTCTGTAAAAGCTATTGAAAGCGGTAGGTGAACCACAACCGGAAATTGCGGCCGTCCTGCGGGACGGTATTGATCCGCGTTTCATCGCCGGCGGGATGCTCGTAACGGCTGTCGAACAGATTGTAGAGAGAAGCCGACAGCTCGAAGCCGGGCGCCAGCCGGGCGGCGGTCATCGTTAAATTGGTGACCTGATAATCCGAAGCGCGTAATTCGCTTTTTGTTTTACGTTCCCCGACATATTGCCATTCGACGCCGAGTCTGATTTTATCCAGCCAGACCGGCATCGATAAATTCAATTTGCCGAGATGACGCGGCGAGTTGCTCAGCCAGCAGCCCTGCAAATCGTCCATCGCGTAGGTAAAGGTATAGCTGCCGCGCAAACGCACGCCGCTGTCCCACAGATAATCCCCCTCGAATTCAAAGCCGTCCATGTCGATATCGCCGTAATTGGTATAGACCAGCAAATTGTCCTTCGGATCGTTGACTAAATTGATCAGGTTTCTGATGTTGTTGTGAAACGCCGTTCCGATCAGGCGCAGATTGCCCATCGGCTGGTATTCGGCAATGAATTCGAAGGATCGAGTTTTCTCGGGATCCAGAGTAACCGGCGATTTTTGCACATTGGCCAGATGGTAATATTTCTCGTACAGATTGGGCGCCCGGAAGGCGGTGCCGTAGAGCATTTTTAACGCCAGGGAGTCGGCCGGTTTGTAAATCAGAGCGATGCGGGGATTGACGGTATCGCCGGAAACGCTGTAATAGTCGTAGCGGACGCCGGCGTTCAGAGTGAAATAATCCCAAAACGACACATTATCCTGTAGATAAATGCCATAGCGGGAACTCGTCACTTCGGCATCGAGAAAATTGAAATAAGGATCGTCGTTATAGTTTTGCAGAATGACGTTGAAATTCTTTTGATATTCGCCGCCGAGCACCAGCTTGTGGGAGCCGAGATCCATCACGCTTTTGACTTCGGCTCCGGCCCATTGGCTGCGTTCCATTTCGTAATTATGAGTAGCGCCGAAAGGGTACACGGCGTCAAAGTCGTAAGCGCCGTAAAAAAGTCGGGCGGTCAGATCCATGGCTTCCGTCATTTGATCTTCGTAGCGGGCTTCGATGAAAGCGTTTCTGTCCCGGTAGGTTTCATTGGCATCGAATGTACTGTTGTAAACGGCAATGGGAAGGTTTTTGGTACGGTCGGAATAGATGCCTTCGAGCGTGAACCCTTTGTAATTGATCTTTCCGAAATAGCGGTCGACTTTATCTCCGTCCTGGTAATGGGCGATGCCGTCGGAAGGACCGGCGGCATCGATTTCGGGAAAATAAAGGGACTTGTGACCATCGCTGCGGTAGCGTGAAACGGAGAGAATGGATTCGACGCCGTTTTCGAAGCGATAGCCGGCGCTGGCTTTTTCACGGTCCATGCCGAAACTGCCGAAGCCTCCGGACAGGGCCGCGCCCTGTAGATCCCTGCCCTGCTTGGTGATCACGTTCATGACGCCGAACAAGGCGTTGCTGCCGTAAATCGATGAGCCGGAACCCGGAACGAACTCGATCCGTTCCACGTCTTCCAGATCGATGAGTCCGTCGGTGCCGATGCTGGCGCCGTCGTAAATGCTGTCGTTGACCCGCCGCCCGTCGATCATCAGCAGCAAACGGGAATTGTAATCGCCCGACCGGCTGAACCCCCGGGCGCCGAAATATTCGTAAGCCCGGTCATAGGTGGTATAGGTGCCGCGGATGCTGCGGATGACGTCGGCCAGGGTAAGATAGCCGAAATCCCTGATGTCTTTGGCGGTGATGACGGTCACCGCGGACGGCGCATCCATCTTCTTTTGAGGAAACTTGGACGCCGTGGTGACGTCCAGATTCAGCAGTTCCTCGAGCGGCATTTCAAAGATTTGCTGATCGTCGTCGGCTCCGTAAGAGCCGGCGGAGTAACCCAAGGCTAAAGTAAAATCCAGAACCAAAAGAACGAGTTTTGCACGCCGGCTGTTAACTGAGTTCCGCTTTGCCATTATCGATGCTTTTGACTTGTAACCGGCTGGGATGAGGATAAGGTCATTGCCGTCCTTGAACGACATGAAAGAATTCCGTCATTCGAATAGCTGAAAAGAGAAGGTGGAAAAAAGCGGATGTACAACATGAAACGTTAATTCGCCTCCTGGTTCTTCTCCTGATCTGAAACATGGACAAAGACTTGCCGCCTTTTATCGGCCGCGTATGAAGACGGAAGCGAGCAATAAGCAAAAACAATTCAAAATTTCTGTGACCGATGTCAACTTTCCGGACATGATTCTTAATGATAGTAGAGATTTCGGCGTTTTCCAGCAGGCAGGATGCGGGATGCGTGCGAGGAAAAAGACGGGGAAAGAATGAGGGAACAGGCGCCGTTGGCTAAAGCCCCTGCCGGACCGGTTTCCGGTTTGGGGAAGATCCCATCCGGAAGAGATTGCGGGTCCGGGGCCAGGCCGCGCCTGAAGGCCATCCGTACGGTTATGCGAGCAGATTGATCAGCACGTTTTCATAGATCGAGCTTAAAATCTCGAGATCCTCCAGCGCGATATGCTCGTTGATTTTATGGATGCTTTCATTGATGGGGCCGAGCTCGATCACTTCGGCGCCGGTCGGAGCAACGAAGCGCCCATCCGACGTGCCGCCGCCGGTATCGTCTTTCGGGCGGTAGCCCGTCACTTTTTCGATGGCGCCGTGGGCGGCATCGATCAGAGGGCCTTTTTCGGTAAGAAAGGGATTGCCGGACAGACGCCATTGAAGCTCGTAGTCGAAGCCGTGTTTATCGAGAATGGCCCGAGTGCGCCGCTTGATGGTTTCTTCGTCCAGTTCGGTGCAAAAGCGCAGGTTGAACAATGCCTCCAGGGAGCCGGGAATGATGTTTTCCGCGCCGGTGCCGGCATGAATGTTCGATACCTGCAGACTGGTCGGCGGAAAGAAACGGTTGCCCCGGTCCCAGATTTCCTCGGTCAGTTCCTTTAATGCCGGAGCGAACGCATGAATCGGATTCTCGGCAAGCTCGGGATAGGCGACATGGCCCTGAATGCCGGAGACGGTCAGTTTCGCGCACAGCGAGCCGCGGCGGCCGACCCGGATCACGTCCCCGATCCGCCGGTCGCTCGAAGGTTCGCCGACCAGGCACCAGTCGATTTTTTCATTCCGCGCTTCCAGCACTTCGACGACTTTCACGACGCCGTGCGTGGCGATGCCTTCCTCGTCGCTGGTCATCAGCACCGCAATGGAGCCGCGATGGCCGGGATAGGCGGCGATGAAACGCTCCACGGCGGTGATGAAGGCGGCGATGCCTCCTTTCATGTCGGCGGCGCCGCGGCCGTAGAGCTTGCCGTCGCGAACCGTGGGTTCGAAAGGCGGAGACGCCCAATGATTTAACGGGCCGGTGGGAACCACGTCGGTATGGCCGAGAAAAACGAACAGCGGCTTTGCCCGGCCCCGCCTGAGCCAGAGGTTGCGGGTATCGGCAAAATCCAGGCGCTCTTCGGTAAAGCCCAAGGGAGTGAGCCGGGCAGCGAGCACGTCCTGACATCCGGCGTCGTCGGGAGTGACCGACTCGCGCCGTATCAGGTCCTGCAGAAGTTCCAAAGTTTTCGTCATCATCCGTTTTTCGGCGGCAAGGTTGAAGTCGCGGGCGTGGGTCCGGAAAAGAGGGCGGCGTATCGGTCGGCCTTGAAGCCGATCATCAACTCGGTGCCGGTGTCGAGGATCGGGCGCTTGATCAGCGTGGGCGTCGCCAGCATCAGACGGCAGGCTTTGTCCCGGTCCGGATCGGCCCGCTGCTCTTCGGTCAGTTGCCGCCAACTGGTGCTGCTGCGGTTCAGCAGGTTTTCCCAGCCGAGTCGGTCGGCAAAACGGTTAAGCAACTCGGACGTCAAGCCGTCGCTGCGGTAATCATGCAAACGGCAGGCGATGCCGTTCTGCTCCAGCCACTTCTGGGCCTTTTTGCACGTGTCGCAATTTTTGATGCCGTAGAGGGTGATCATGAATGACGTTTATAACTGGCTGTTGAGCAATTCGTCCAGGCTGGGCAGGGATTTGTCCGCCTTGAGACGGGATTTGTACAAATCGATGAATTCCATGAAGGCCTGTTCCAGGTCTTCCAGAATGCTTTCTTCGTTGTCGCGCTCCTCCCCCGGCACGTCGCCGGAGTCGAGATAGTCCTTCTGCAAGGAAATTTCGCTGTTCAAGGACAGCATTGCGTAAATGACGGCGTTGTTGGAAAGGTTGATGCTCATGATGGATTCGGCTTGAAATTGGGTTATGGTGATGAAGGCCGGGCCGGAGTGTGGCGCATTGCTTTAATGACTGAAGAGGCGTCTTGTCCTTGGTTCAATCTCGCCTGCTCATGGTTGACAAGCAGGCAAGACGGCGTTTCGGTCAATGCCCCGGGTTAAGACCGCCTCCCTGCGGCCGTATTTTTCCTTAGACCATTAATCCCGCAGCAGTTCGTTAATGCCGGTTTTACTGCGCGTTTTTTCGTCGACCTGTTTGATGATGACGGCGCAGTACAGGCTGTATTTTCCGTCCGCGGAAGGCAGATTGCCGGAGACCACGACCGAGCCGGCCGGAATGCGTCCGTAAGTGATTTCGCCGGTCATGCGGTTATAGATTTTGGTGCTCTGGCCGATGTAGACCCCCATCGAAATGACGCAGCCGTCTTCGACGACGACGCCTTCGACGATTTCCGAGCGGGCGCCGATAAAACAATTGTCGCCGATGATCGTCGGGCCGGCCTGCAAGGGTTCCAGAACCCCGCCGATGCCGACGCCGCCGGAAAGATGCACGTTTTTACCGATTTGCGCGCAGGAGCCGACCGTGACCCAGGTATCGACCATGGTACCGCTGTCGACATAGGCGCCGATGTTCACGTAAGAAGGCATCAGGATCGCTCCGGGCGCGATATAGGAGCCGCGCCGGGCCACGGCGTTGGGCACGACCCGGACGCCGGCCTTGGCGAAGTCCTCTTCGCTGTAGCTGGCGAACTTGCATTCGACCTTGTCGTAGTAACGGGTGTTGCCGCCGTCCATCAGGCGATTTTCATTGATTCTGAACGACAATAATACGGCTTTTTTCAGCCATTGATGGGTTACCCAGTCGCCGTCGATTTTTTCCGCGACCCGGGCCTTGCCGCTGTCGAGCAGATTGAGGCATTCCTGGACGGCGCCGCGGATTTCCTGGGAGACGTTGGCGGGGGTGATGTCCGCGCGCTGTTCGAACGCCGCGTTGATGATGTCTTCAAGTTTTTTCATGTCGGTTTTATAGCGTGTTTAAGAAATTTTTGATCCTTCGCGCGGCTTCGACGCATTCCTGAAGCGGCGCGACCAGCGCGATACGCACATGGTTGACGCCGGGATCGAGCCCATTGAATTCGCGCGAAAGAAAGCTGCCCGGCAATACGGTCACATTTTCCCGGGCATACAATTGCCGGGCAAATTCGATTTCCGAAACCGGAGTTTTCAGCCAGACATAAAAACCGGCGGGCGGTTTGGCGACGTCGCAGACCTCGCCGAGAATATCGATGACAGCATCGAACTTTTCCCGATAAAGCCGCCGGTTTTCGCGCACGTGGCGCTCGTCTTGCCAGGCCTGAATGCTGGCGTGCTGGGTCGGCACCGGCATCGCGCAGCCGTGATAAGTCCGGTACAGCAGATAATCGTTCAGAATCGACGCGTCGCCCGCGACGAAGCCCGAGCGCAATCCCGGCGCATTGGAGCGCTTGGACAGGCTATGGAACACGACGCAGCGTTTGAATTCGGTGTTGCCGAGGCGGCAGGCGGTTTCCAGAAGGCCCGGCGGCGGGTTGTTTTCGTCGTCGTAAAGCTCGCTGTAGCATTCGTCGGAGGCGATGACGAAATCATGCCGCTCGGCGAGCCGGAGCAGTTGCTCGTGGGCGGCGACCGGCATGACCGCGCCGCTCGGATTTCCCGGCGAGCAGATGTAAATCAACTGGCAGCGGCGCCAGACGGATTCCGGCACCGAGCCGAAATCGGGCAGATACGAATTGCTTGCCGGCGTATTCAAAAAATAGGGTTCCGCTCCCGCCAGAAGCGCCGCGCCTTCGTAAATCTGGTAAAAGGGATTCGGCATGATCACCACGGGGCGCTCCCCGGCAGACGGATCGACCACGCATTGAGCAAACGAAAACAGCGCTTCCCGGGTGCCGCTGACCGGCAGAATCTGACGCTCGGCGTCGATCAGGCCGGCCGGCAGCCGAAAACGGTTCGTCAGCCAGTCGCCGATCGCCTGTCTGAGCTTGGGCAGACCCTTGGTCGTGGGGTAATTGGACAGCCCGTGCAGATGGGTCAGCAAGGCTTCCTGAATCACGTGCGGCGTCGCGTGCGCAGGCTCTCCGATCGACAGTACGATGGGCGATTTGCCGGCGGGCGCGGCGATTCCCTGCTTGAGCTGCGCCAGTTTTTCGAACGGGTAAGGTTGCAGCAGTTTTAAACGTGGCGTCATCGTTTATTGGCAGCGCGGTTGGCGGCCCATGGCCTGGGCTTGCTGGAAGAGTTGCATGGCTTGCGGCATGTGTTGCTGCAGATCCTGTTCCCGAGTCGCGTGCGAAGGGTGCGTCGACAGGAATTCGACAGGCTGCCGTCCCTGCATCGCCTGTTCCATTCTTTGCCACAGATTGATGCTCTGCCGGGGATCGAATCCGGCTTTCGCCATCAGATCGAGGCCGATAATGTCCGCCTCGCTTTCCTGCAAGCGGCTGTAGGGCATCAACACGCCGTACTCGGCGCCGAGCCCGAGCAGACCGAACGCGGTTTGCCCCAGCGTCGAGGTGGGCGTGCTCATCGCCTGAATCAGCGCCATCCCCGAACTGACCGCCATTTCCTGAGATGCCCGTTCATTGCTGTGCTTGGCCAGGACGTGGCCGATTTCATGGCCGATCACGGCAGCCAACTGGTCCTGATTCTCCACCAGGTTGAACATGCCGCTGTACACGCCGATTTTATTGCCGGGCAAGGCGAAGGCATTGTAGGAGGAATCCTCGAAAACAACCACTTCCCAGTTGCCGCCTGTTATTTGAGTGATGTTGCCGGCTATGCACCGGGCGATTTCATTGTAGCGGGCGTTCGTGCTGAGAGGTTTGTCTTTCTTCAGCGTATCGAATGCCTGCAGGCCCATCTGGTCGACTTGCGCGTCGGACATCAAAATCAGTTGTTTTCTGCCGGTAGGGCTGACGGCGCAAGCGCTGAGCAGGCACGCCGCCGCAACGGCGGCAAAAAAGGGTTTCAACATAATTCCGTCTCGTCAGAATTGAAAAAGGCATTTTAACGTAAACCGTATCATCTTGGGATGAAAAAAATCACTGCAAGCGGCGGCGCTTCCGCTTGAATGCTGCTGAGTGCACGCCTCGTTCCGCTGAAAAAGTCACGGATTCCGGAAGCGTTCGTTATCTTTGGAACGGTTAAACCGGCGTACCGTTAGCCCGATTCTCCGCAACCTTTTATAATCCTTTCTCTTTCCTGTTTCCCGTCCGAATTCCGATGCCCGTGAACGCAACCTCCTTGTACCGCAAACTGGCCTGGCGTTTGCTGCCGCCGCTGTATCTTATCTATATTCTGGCCTATCTCGACCGCATGAACATCGGTTTCGCCCAGTTGCAGATGAAGGAAGCGCTTCGGTTCAGCGATACCGTTTACGGGCTCGGTGCCGGCATTTTTTTTATCGGTTATACCCTGTTCGAGATTCCGAGCAATCTGATTCTGGAAAAAGTCGGCGCCAAAATCTGGCTGACGCGGATCATGATCACCTGGGGGCTGATTTCCAGCGCGATGGTGTTCATAGAAACGCCGCGCGATTTTTATATCCTGCGGTTTTTGTTGGGCATCGCCGAAGCCGGATCGTTCCCGGGCTTGATTCTTTATTTCAGCTACTGGTTTCCGGCGCCGGTCCGGGCCAAATTCGGCGCCGTGCTGATTACCGCGACCGCGGCCTCGGGCCTGATCGGCGCTCCCCTCGCCGGCTTGTTGCTGAGCGTGGATGGGTTTATGGGCTGGCAGGGCTGGCAATGGCTGTTTCTGGTCGAAGGCATTCCCTCGGTTGTCTTCGGCGTCGTTTTGTATTTCTGGTTGACCGATCGGCCGGCGCATGCGTCCTGGCTCAGCGAGGAAGAAAAAGCCTGGCTTGAGCGCACGCTGGCGGCCGAGCAAAAGTCGGCTTCCCATGCTCATGCCTCGGAGCTGAAACAGGCGCTGCTGCATCCGAAAGTCTGGCTGCTGGCCTTGCTGTATTTTGCCGTGGTCGTCAATTATTACAGCATCAGCCTATGGCTGCCGCAATTGATCAAGAGCTGGTCGGGGCTCGACAACGTGCGCACCGCGTTGCTCACCGGGCTGCCGTATCTGGTCACGGTGATCGCGATGGTGGTGGTCGGCGCGCATTCCGACCGGACTTCCGAGCGCCGCTGGCACATCGTGCTCTGCGGCTGGACGGCGGCGGCCGCGTTCGCACTGAGCCCCCATCTTCAGTCGCCCGTATGGGCGCTGATCGCGATTACGGTGGCGGCCGCCGGCATCTGGAGCATTCTGGCGCCGTTCTGGACCCTGCCCCATGCGTTGCTGAAAGACGGCGCGGCCCGTGCGTCGGGCCTGGCCTTGATCAATTCGGTCGGCAATCTCGGCGGATTTGCCGGGCCGTATTTCGTGGCCTGGCTAAAGACCGCGACCGGCGACTTCAAAACGGCGTTGCCGATATTGGCGTTGATCCTGGCGGCCGGTGTGCTGCTGGTGTTTGTTGCTGCCAAGCCGCTGAGTCGGCGAACGGACACGGGCCGTATCGATCTTAGGAGGCGATAAGATTAGCTATGGAAAAGTCAACCGGATTTTATTACAATAAACGGTTAAATTTTTCCTCTTCAGCAATTCTCATAAGTGTAAATAACCCCGTTTTAGGTCTGTTTGCGCTGTCTTGAGCTAATCGAACTAGATACTATGGATCAATACAACCTTACGCTTGGAATTCCCGGCTTTAGCTATCCGGATTTATACGATGCCGCACGTCTGAAAGATTTAATGGATGTGTTCGATGCTTCAGTAAAAAAGCATGACGTTGAGCTTTTTGACAAGTTTGCCGCTTATCGCCAGTGCCAGGGCGAAGGCATGTCGGCGGAAGCGATTTCCGATCTGATGGTAAAAATGGGGCCCTATGTCGGCCAGTTCGTCGCCCGGCTGTTCAAGGTGGAAGGCGAGCATCAGGTGCAGGCTGCGAAAATCAGGGAAGAATTCGAGACCATTTTTACCTACAAGAACGAAGTGGTCGGCAAGTTGAATCTGGCGTTCAAGGATCAGTCCATCGCCGATTGGGATGCCGCGGCGATCCAGCGTCGTTTCGATTTGCTGATTGCGGCCGCTTTTCCGGAAGCGGACCGGGACAGCGACGCCGAGCGTCGGGTGGCTCGCGCCGGCGCGGCCGTAGGATTGCTGGCGGCGCACTACAAGGCGATCGCCAAAGGCAAGGAAGGCACTTATCCGAACGCCGACGAGGCGGCGGCGAGTCTGCGCAGCCGATTGTCCGATCATGCGGAAGCCTCGTCCGAGCTGGCCGACGTCATCGCGGCGCCGGATATGGCCGGTTTCGTCAATGGCCTGATGGATCTGGTCCAGCGCTGGAGCTTCGTTGCTCAGCACAATCCCGAGATCGCAGACCACTGGCTCAGTTTCAAGTTTCCCGAAAAGCGCGATTTCGATCATCTGGTCGAACACGACACCGTCGACAAGGGCGAATTCACCGCGTGGATGGGCGAGCTGGCGCACCGGCGCCGCCGCGACGGGTTCAAATTGACCGACCCGCGCTTCAATCAGCGCGAAGTGTTGTCCGAGGTCGACCATTGCATTTACTGCCACGAGCGCGACACCGACTCCTGCTCGAAAGGCATGCGCAACAAGAAAACCAATACCTTCAAAGTCGACCCGCTGGGCGTGACCACGACCGGTTGCCCGCTCGACGAAAAGATTTCCGAAATGCACCTGGTCAAACGGAACGGCGACAACATCGGCGCGCTGGCGATCGTCATCGTCGACAATCCGATGTGCCCCGGCACCGGTCACCGGATCTGCAACGACTGCATGAAGGGCTGCATCTATCAGAAGACCGATCCGGTCAACATTCCGCAGATCGAGACCAACGTGCTGACCGACGTTTTGTTCATGCCGTACGGTTTCGAAATTTACAGTCTGTTGACCCGCTGGAATCCCCTGAACGTCAAGCGGCCGGTCATGCTGCCTTACAACGGCAAGAACGTGTTGGTGGTCGGCCTGGGTCCCGCCGGCTACACGATGAGCCACTATCTGTTGAACGAAGGCTTCGGCGTCGCCGGCATCGACGGCCTGAAGCTCGAGCCGTTGCCGTCGGCTTTGACCGGCGATGCGGAAAGCCTGCCGATGCCGATCGCCGATTTCAGGGAACTCTACGAAGATCTCGACCAGCGCGTGCTGGCCGGGTTCGGCGGCGTCGCCGAGTACGGCATCACCGTTCGCTGGGACAAAAATTTCCTGAAGGTCATTTATCTGACGCTGCTGCGCCGCGCCTCCTTCCGCGCCTATGGAGGCGTGCGTTTCGGCGGCACGGTCACGATCGAGGACGCCTGGGCGCTGGGTTTCGATCACATCTGTATCGCCTCCGGCGCGGGCAAGCCGACCATCATCGATCTGAAAAACAATCTGCTGCGCGGCATCCGCAAGGCGTCCGATTTCCTGATGGCGCTGCAATTGACCGGCGCGGCCAAATCGTCGTCGCTGGCCAATCTGCAGGTGCGCCTGCCGGCCGGAGTCATCGGCGGCGGTCTGACCGCGATCGATACCGCGACCGAATTGATGGCGTATTATCCGGTGCAGGTCGAAAAGATCCTGAACCGCTACGAAACGCTGGCGGCGGTTTACGGAGAAGCCGCCGTGCGCAATCGCTACGACCGGGAAGAACAGATCATTCTGGAGGAGTTTCTGAGGCACGGCCGCGAGATTCGGGCCGAGCGCAAACGCGCCGAGGCCGCGGGCGAACAGCCGAATTTTCAGCCTCTGGTCGAAAAATGGGGCGGCGTTACGCTGTTTTACCGGAAAGGCATGCACGATGCGCCGGCCTACCGGCAAAACCACGAGGAAATTTCCGAAGCGCTGGAAGAAGGCATTGCGCTGGCCGAAGGCATGAGCCCCATCGCTGCCGTGCCCGATGAGTTCGGTCACCTCTCAGCCGTCGAATTCGACAAGCTGGCGCTGGAAAACGGCCGCTGGACCAGCAAGGGCCACGCCGTCCGGGTGCCGCTGCGCAATCTCTACATTGCCGCGGGCACGTCGCCGAATACGATTTACCAGAGCGAATACCCCGATACGTTCGTCATGGACAAATGGTTCTTCCAGCGTTACCAGCCGGAATGGACCGACGGTCAGGTCGAACTGGTGCCGATGCACGATGAAGCCGCGCCCAAGCTCGGCAAGCCGGCGCCGTTGACTTCGTATCAAAAAGACGGCAAATTCATCAGCTTTTATGGCGACAACCATCCGGTTTATGCCGGCAACGTGGTCAAGGCGATGGCCAGCGCGAAAAACGGTTATCCGTATGTCGTCAAACTGTTTGAAAAAGAACTGGCGAGTTTGAATCCCGCCGCTCAGGCCGAGCGCGACGCCGCGCTGAAACGGCTGTTCGCAAAGCTGGACGAGGCTTTCACCGCGACCATCGTGGCCATCAACCGGCTAACGCCGACCATCATCGAAGTGGTCGTGAAAGCGCCGATGGCGGCGGAAAAATTCCATCCGGGCCAGTTTTACCGGGTGCAGAATTTCGAAGCGCTTGCTCCGGTGGTCGAGGGCACCGTTCTGGCCGCCGAAGGACTGGCGTTGACCGGCGCGGAGGTCGACAAGGAAAAAGGCACCATCTCGCTGATCGCGCTGGAAATGGGATCGTCTTCTCGTTTGTGCGCGACCTGGAAGGTCGGCGATCCGTTGATCATCATGGGCGTCACCGGCACGCCGACCGAGATTCCGACCGGACAAACGGTGCTGCTGATCGGCGGCGGCCTCGGCAACGCGGTGCTGTTCTCGATCGGCAAGGCGCTGCGCGCCGCCGGCAACAAAGTGATTTATTTTGCCGGCTACAAATACCGCCGGGACATTTTCAAGATCGAGGACATCGAAGCCGCTTCCGACATCATTATCTGGTCGGTCGACAACACGCCGGGAGCCGAACCGTTCAAGACGACGCGTCCGCAGGACAAGACCTTCATCGGCAACATCCTTGAATGCATGCTGGCTTATGCGAAGGGCGAACTGGGCGATACGCCGATTTCGCTGAGCGACGTCGACCATCTGATCGTCATCGGTTCCGACCGTATGATGGCCGCGGTGAAGGATGCCCGTTACGATGTCCTGAAGCCGTACCTGGGCAAGGTGCAGCATGCGGTCGGCTCGATCAATTCGCCGATGCAGTGCATGATGAAAGGCATTTGCGCGCAATGCTTGTGCAAGCACGTGGACGCCGAAAGCGGCAAGGAATATTTCGTCTATTCCTGCTATAACCAGGATCAGGATCTGGACAAAGTGGATTTCCCGCATCTGAATGCCCGTCTCAGGCAAAATACGGTGCAGGAAAAATTATCGAATCTGTGGCTGGATTATCTGCTGGAAAAACGGAAAGCGGCGGAAGGCACGGATTGAGAATCGGTCGGCTTTCCTTTTTGGAAAGCCGATTTCAAGCCGCCGCCGGACAAGGTTCCGGCGGCGTTGATAGAGTGCGGCCTATGACAAACGCTTGGCGATACGGCTGTAGGCTTCCTTGAGTTCCTCTCCGATGATTTTGGCTTTGGCGATGTATTCGTCGGAGGTTTCGACCGTATCGTCGGCGATATCGGCCGCTTTCTGCCGGATCTGGCTCCATTGGCTTTCAGCCGCGTCAAATTCTTCCTTGGCTTCCATCGAGGCGAGATGAAGCTTCAAGCTGATTTCATCCCGTTCGGTTTTCAGCTTCTCTATCAGTTTTTCGAAGTCTTGTTTTACCGTCATTGTCCACCTCGTTCGTGCGAAATAAAAGGAACTAAGCCAGGGTATGAGCGAAGTCTAAACTGTTTGCGGGTATAATGCCATCGATTTCTGAAAGGTTTCTGCCGCCGTGCGAGGACATGTTTTTTCGGAAATAAATTCAGGAGCGCGCGATGCGGTTCGATTCAGACCCCAGGGCATCGAGCGCTCCCCACTATTGCCAACCGCTTGTGAATCCGTTGAATATGAAAATCGCCATTCTGTCCCGCAATGCCAAACTGTATTCGACTGCCCGGCTGGTTGAGGCGGCGGAAAATCGCGGGCATCAAGTGCGGGTGCTGGACGTCTTGCGCTGCTACATGAACATCACCTCGCATAATCCGTCGATACATTACCGGGGCGAGGATTTAACGGGATTCGACGCGGTCATTCCCCGCATCGGCGCCTCGGTGACTTTTTACGGAACGGCGGTGCTGCGGCAGTTCGAAATGATGAACGTCATGCCGTTGAATGAGTCGGTGGCGATTTCCAGGGCGCGCGACAAACTGCGCTCGACGCAACTGTTGGCCCGAAAAGGCATCGGCCTGCCGGTGACCGGATTTGCCAATAATCCCGACGACATCACTGATCTGATCGAACAGGTGGGCGGCGCGCCGCTGGTGATCAAGTTGCTGGAAGGCACGCAGGGGATCGGCGTGGTGCTCGCCGAAACTCATAACGCCGCCGAAAGCGTGATTCAGGCGTTCATGGGGCTGAAGGCCAATATCATGGTGCAGGAATTCATCAAGGAAGCCGAAGGCAGCGACATTCGCTGTTTCGTGGTCGGCGACAAGGTCGTGGCCGCGATGAAGCGGCAGAGCCGGCCGGGCGAATTTCGTTCGAATCTGCACCGCGGCGGCACCGCCTCGCTGATCCGGCTGACGCCCGAGGAGCGCTCGACCGCGGTGCGGGCGGCGAAAGTCATGGGGCTGAACGTCTGCGGCGTGGACATGCTGCGCTCCACTCGAGGGCCGGTCATCATGGAAGTGAATTCATCGCCGGGACTGAAGGGCATCGAGGCCGCCAGCGGCAAGGACGTCGCCGGATTGATCGTCGAATTCATCGAAAACCGTTTCAAAACGTTGGAATCGACTAAAGAAAAGCCCTCTTCCCAGCCGTCGCCGCGGACCCGCACTCGCGGAAAAGGCTAAAGCATCTTCGATTTGTATACCCTGTAATCGGGTTGGGATAACGCATTAGGTTCGAATGCACTTCTTTCCGGGCAAGGAAGGCTTCTGTCGCTATTGGTTCAAAAGCCGGCTGTTTTTTCCGGAAATGTACGATTATTCGGCGAAATTTTTCCCTCCTTGAAATAGCTTTGCCGAATCGCCATTGTATCCGTTAACCGAAGTTTTATTTCAAACAACCGGCAGGGCGAGGCGATGGATCCGGGTTTTTACCGGATTTTTCCTCTCCGGGCTCTGCGATTATTCTGATAACCTTAATTTTAAGGAGTATTCAATGGCAAAAGCACAGCAACAAGCGGTCATCGTTTCAACGGTTCGGCAGGATTCCGGCTCGGATTATCACGACGATGATTTTACCGACGACACCGATTTTCCGAATTTGGCGGAAGGCGCGGACAAGGACGCGAAAAAAGCGAGCGCGCGCAGAAAAATAGAAATTTATTGGGAAAAAAAGCGGCTGAAAGAACAATTGGATGATTTCGATGAATCCGAGTTTGATTTTTGAGCGCAAAGAAAAATTAAACAACCTTGAGCGCTATCCGGAACTGCCCGGGAAGCACCGGTCAAGCCGAAAAGCCGGGAGTACCCTTTCGTAAGAGTTCCATTCAAAATCTTCGTTTCTGATGACGTCGACGCGTCAGGCAGCCCGGACATTCGTTATTGAGGGGCAATTCCCAATAAGGAGTCGAGTTTCTTGAGACGCTCCAGCTCATACAGTTCGTCGAATCCCCCGACGTGCAGAGCGCCGATGTAAATTTGCGGGACCGTCCTGCGTTTCGTTTTGCGTATCAATTCCTCCCTCAGACCGGGATTCGACCCGACGTCGATTTCCGTATAGCCGGCGCCTTTTTTATCCAGCAAGCGCTTGGCCATGATGCAATAAGGACAAATGCGGGTAGTATAAATGACGACGTCAGTTCTCATAAATAAGTCTGAAAAGGTGTTCGATCGGGGGCGAAATTGTCGAGGATGGCGCCGGGCGGGTCAACCGGAGCGCAAGAAAATTCCAGAAAGTCGAGACGGACCGGTTCCATCACGGTCATGTTGCCAACCGATGACGAAAAATCGTCCGGCCATCGCTGAGGCCATGAGCCTTGCGAATCTCAGACAGTGTCTGGAATGGATTTCTCTCCATGCGCTTGTTCAAGAATTTTGGGGCGGTCTGGATCTAATTCAACCCGCCTGCCGGTAGATTTGCCGCTCTTTTTTCAGATACAATCAGACTGTCCCGAGAAAAAGAAACCGATCGCTTCATGCCGAATTTCCGTTTTGTCAAATACCTGTTCAGCAGTTTCCTGGATCTGGTGCCCATTTTTGCCGTCGTTCTGGTCTTTCAAGTGTTTGTGATCAAACAGCCGGTTCCTGATCTGGAGCGGTTAATATCGGGTTCGCTGTTCGTAATTCTCGGTCTGACTCTTTTTGTCCAGGGACTCGAGCAAAGTCTGTTTCCGCTGGGTGAAGACATGGCTTACGCATTTGCCCGCAAAGGCAGCCTGTTCTGGCTGCTGGTCTTCGCCTTCTGTTTGGGTTTTGGCGCGGCCATCGCCGAACCGGCTCTGATTGCGGTCTCCAGGGAAGCGGCGAATATTGCCAGTGAGGATCATCTGATCGATGCCACTGACGCAGCGAAAGATAGTTATGCGCTGGGGTTGCGTATTACCGTCGCTTTCTCTATCGGCTTGGCCATCTTGATTGGCGTATTAAGGATTATCCGCGGCTGGCCGGTGCATTACCCCGTTTTCGTGGGATATGTCTGTGTCGCCGTCATTACGAAGTTTGCTCCGTCCGAGATCATTGGCATTGCCTATGATTCGGGCGGCATTGCTACGTCGAGCATCACCGTTCCGCTGGTGACCGCTCTGGGAGTCGGTCTGGCTACCGTCATCAAAGGCCGCAATCCCATAACGGACGGCTTCGGGTTAATCATCTTCGCCTCCTTGTTGCCGATGATTTTCGTCATGATTTACGGGATGGCGGCATGACCGAGTGGTTAGTTCATTTTGGCCTCAAATTGCTGGTCGTCAGCCGGGATATCTTGCCGATTATTGCGACCGTGATCGGCTTTCAATTGCTGGTGATCAGAAGGCCGCTGGCGCATCCCAGGAAAGTGGTCTTTGGTTTTATTTATGTTCTGTTGGGAATTGTTTTCTTTCTGGAAGGGCTGGAAATGGCTTTGTTCCCTTTGGGAAATTTGATGGCTACCCAGTTGACTGATCCTGAGTTTTTGGGTGTGAGTGCGCTTGACGAGTCCCTTTCCTGGCAGACTTATCGCTGGGTATATCTATTCGCCGCCAGTATTGGTTTCGCCACGACGTTGGCCGAGCCGGCGCTTCTGGCTGTTGCCCTCAAAGCCGAACAAATTTCGGGAGGGACGATTCGGGCTTGGGGGTTAAGAATTTCTGTTGCGGTCGGTGTCGGGTTCGGGATCGCCCTCGGCACCTTTCGGATTGTTACAGGCTCTGAGCTCTATTGGTTCATCATAAGCGGTTATATTATCGTAATGATACAGACGCGCTTCGCTCCTAAGTTAATCATCGGCCTGGCTTTTGATTCCGGTGGCATTACGACCTCCATGGTAACCGTCCCCATGGTGACTGCTCTGGGTCTGGGGCTGGCCACCGCTTTGCCCGGCCGAAACCCCGCTCTGGATGGTTTCGGTCTGATCGCCTTCGCCAGCTTGTTTCCGGTCATTTCGGTACTGGGCTATGCGCAAGTTGCCCAATGGCTCAACAAAAGCGGCCTTTCTTCCAATTCGTGAGGTAATCCATGCATTTCAAACTCATCATAGCGTTCGTCGAAGACGACAAAACCGACCTGGTGCTCGATGCCGCCCGCCACAGCGGAGCCAAGGGCGCAACCGTGATCAGCAACGCCCGCGGCGAGGGCATGAAGCAATCGAAAACTTTCTTCGGCCTGACTCTGGAAGCGCAGCGCGACGTCCTGTTGTTGCTGGTCGAAGAACACATCAGCCGGCATATCCTGGAAAAAATTGCCATTGTGGCGGATTTCGACAACAAACCCGGCACCGGCATCGCCTTCCAGATCGATGTCGAGGATGCGATCGGCGTCCTGCATCAGGTGGAAGCATTAACTCAAGAACTCGAGGGGACTATATGATTGAAAATCGCCTTATTATCCGGGTCAGGGACATCATGAAAACCGACTTCGGTACGATCGACGGAATCGCCACTGTGCGGGATGCCTTGAACAAAATGAAAACATTGAAGACGTCGGTGTTGATCGTCAACAAGCGTCATGACGACGATGAATACGCTTTGATCAACTGCGGTGATATTGCGCGGCATGTGCTGGCCAAAGACAAAGCCCCGGAGCGGGTGAACGTCTATGAAATCATGACCAAACCGGTCATTTCGGTCCATCCGGACATGGACATCCGCTATTGCTCGAGGTTGTTCGCAAACTACAATCTGGTGCGGGCACCGGTGGTCGAAAACAAAAAGGTGATCGGCATCGTCAGCCCCAATTCCCTGGTTTTGGACGGACTGTACAAATTGACTCAATAAATGGCATCGGATACAAAATAGCAGTACAATTTTCAACTTGCAGAGTAAGGATGTTGAAGAGTGGAAGTTCCTAATGGGGTAAGTAGGTGATCCGATTATCAATGTTGTTGTTCTGTATTAACCGTAAGTTTTTATTCCAGGAGTTCAAAATGGCAACAGGCACTGTTAAGTGGTTTAACAACACAAAAGGGTTTGGTTTTATTGAACCTGCAGAAGGCAAGGAAGATGTTTTCGTCCATCATTCGGTAATTCAGGGAGAAGGATTTAAAACCCTGACTCCTGGTCAAGCGGTTACTTTCGACATCGAATCCGGCCCCAAGGGATTGACTGCCGTCAACGTCTGCCCTTCCAAATAACGGCAGCGGGTTTATTCGACAAAAAACCCGACGGCCTGCCGAATCCAGCGGTTGAGCAATTTCTTGTAGCCGCTGCGATTTGGCCGGTTTGCCGGTTCCTCGGTCGTAAGGAATAGAGCCCATTCCGCTATCGGTGAAAGATCGGCCGGACGGAACAGACAAGGCCGCGCACTCTTGTTTTTATTTTTCGGATTTATGTGCGGACAAAGCCGGCCTGGAATGGCGGCAACGGCTTAAGGTCCCGAAGCGTCTGCGGGATCGCCTTCATATGGCGTGGCATAACTGCATTCTTTCTGAGGGCAGACCTTTTCGACGCCGCGCCGTTTGGTTTCCTTGATGGTCAGAATCGGCCATTGGCAGGCCGGACAGGTTTCTTTGAACGGCGCATTCCAGAGTGCGTAATTGCATTTGGGATATTCCGAACAGGAATAAAAGATTTTGCCGTTGCGCGATTTGCGTTTCAGGAGACTGCCTTTTTTGCACTGCGGACATTCGACTCCGGTGTCCAGAGGTTTTTCCAGAGGCTCGATATAGCGGCATTTGGGATAGGCGCTGCAGCCGATGAATTTGCCGTAGCGGCCCGCCTTCAGGACCAGCGGCGAAGCGCAGCTTGGGCACGTGCGTCCTTCCACCACTTCGGGTTCGTCCGGACTTTTGGCGTCTTCATTGAGATTTCGGGTATACGAACATTCCGGATAATTGGTGCAGCCGACGAACCGGCCGTTGCGGCCAAGGCGTATGGACAACGGACTGCCGCATTCCGGACAAGTCTCGTCAATGGCTTCCTGAGTCACGTCCTTTCGCTGGACGCTTTCGTCCTTGTCCTGAATCAAGGACGTAAACGGACGCCAGAATTCGCCCATCAACGGAATCCAGTCTTTTTCGCCGCGGGAAACGGCGTCCAGATCATCTTCCAGTTTCGCGGTGAAATCGTAGTCGACGTATTTCGTGAAATGTTCGGTTAGAAACTTGTTGACGATTCGGCCGACGTCGGTCGGATAGAAGCGTTTGTTTTCCAGAGTGGCGTACTCTCGATTCAGCAGCGTGGAAATGATCGACGCATAGGTGGAAGGCCGTCCGATGCCATGCTCTTCCAAAGCTTTCACCAGGCTGGCCTCGCCGTAACGCGGCGGCGGCTCGGTAAAATGCTGGCCGGCGAGGATGTCGTTCAAGGGCACCGGCCGCCCTTCTTCCAATACCGGCAAGAAACTTTCCTTGTCGTCGCTGTCGGCGGTGTCGTCCTTGCCTTCCAGATACACCGCCATGAATCCGGGATTGGCGATCGATGAACCGGTGGCTCTGAACACGTGTTGGCCGTTGTCGCCGCAGGTCAGATCCACCGCGATCACGTTTAACGTCGCCTGAATCATTTGGCAGGCGATGGTCCGCTTCCAGATCAGATCGTACAGCTTGAATTGTTCGTCACTCAGGTAGGCCCTGAGCTGGCTCGGCAAGTATCCGGGATAAGTGGGGCGTATCGCCTCGTGTGCTTCCTGTGCGTTTTTCGATTTGGTTTTGAAAAGACGCGGTTCTTTAGGAACGTTTTCGGCGCCGTAGGTTTCGGCGATCAGTTTGCGCATTTCGGCAACGGCTTCTACCGACAGATTGACGGAGTCAGTACGCATGTAGGTGATCAGGCCGGCGGTTTCGCCGCCGATATCGATGCCTTCGTACAACTGCTGGGCGACCATCATCGTGCGCTTGGTCGTAAAGCCCAGTTTGCGGGAGGCTTCCTGCTGCAGGGTCGACGTAATGAATGGCGGGGCCGGGTTGCGTTTTTGCTGCTTTTTTTCCAGTTTCGCGACCAGCAGCTTTCCGTCCGCCGCATCGAGCAGAGTCCGTTTGGCTTTCTCGGCCGAGACTTCGTCGGTGAAGCTGAATTGGTTCAGTTTTTTGCCGTCGAAGTGGGTCAGCCTGGCTTTAAAGTTTTGTTCCTGGGCCGTCAGCAAGGCTTCGATCGTCCAGTATTCCTGGGTCTTGAAGGCTTCGATTTCCTGTTCGCGCTCGACGATCATCCGCAGCGCGGGGCTTTGCACCCGTCCTGCCGAAAGGCCTCTGCGAATTTTTTTCCACAATAACGGCGACAGATTGAATCCCACCAGATAATCGAGGGCTCTGCGCGCCTGCTGGGCATTGATCAGATTGGTGGACAGATGTTCCGGATTGGCGATCGCTTCGGTCACCGCTTTTTTGGTAATCTCGTGAAAAACGACGCGGTGCACCGGCTTGTCCTTGAGAATCTTTTTTTCTTTCAGCAATTCGTAAAGATGCCAGGAGATGGCCTCGCCTTCCCGGTCCGGGTCGGTTGCGAGGTATAAGGCATCGGCGGATTTAAGGGCTTTGCTGATGGCCTGCACGTGGCGCAGGTTCCGTTCGATGACTTCGTATTTCATCGCGAAGTCATGCTCAGGATCCACGGCGCCTTCTTTGGGCACGAGATCGCGCACGTGACCGTAGGAAGCCAATACCTGGAAATCCTTGCCCAAATATTTTTCTATGGTTTTGGCTTTTGCAGGCGATTCTACAATGACAAGATTCTTGCTCATTTATTCCGTAAGGAAAGGTGAAAGTTGGCAGAAAAAACTGTGGCTGATTTGCCTTTCGCCTTTGACCCGATTTATTTAATTAATGCAGATAGGCCGGCACCAGATCGTAGACGATGTCTTCCATTCTGGAAAATGCAATTTCTTCGTCCGGTTGACTGAGTAATACCATTAATACGATCCATTTCAGTTTTTCGATCGATATTTCTTCATTTTCCAGAGCCATGACCCGGTCGATGACGATTTCCCGATTGGCCGGGTTCAAGATTCCGCTGTGTTCCAGAAACATGATGAAATTGAGGCAGTCGAGATCGAGCTTTTCTCTTTCTTCCGGACAGAAGATACGGAACGCCGCGGTCACTGTCGGCCGGATGGCGCGTTGCACGCTCAGCGATTCCAGCCAGTCGAAGGCTTTGCTCACCTCTAGTTGATCAAAACCCGCTTCCATTAATTCGGTTCTGATCACGTCGCTGTCCGGCAGTATTTCAATTTCGTCTTCCATATAATTTTCAAACAAATACATCAGGACATCAAAAATATTTTCTTTCATAAAGGTTATTTCCGCCTATTTAAGTCGAGTATAGCAACCGCCGGGGGTGGCTTCGATGTAACCCTGCAATTCCAGAATCAGCAACATTGAGGAGATTACTTCAACGGTTTCACCGGAATTTTCAACCAGCGTATCGATAGATGTTGGGCTGAACATGACAAGATTCAATAATGTTTGTTGCTCCAGGTCAAGTGTTGATTGCGTATCGGCAGGTGTATATTTATTATCCTGCTGATTATATTGGTTTAATTCTTCAAGAATGTCCTGACAGGATTCTACCAGTTTCGCGCCTTCCCGGATCAGGGCATTGCAGCCGCGGGCCAACGGATTGTGAATCGATCCCGGAATGGCGAATACTTCGCGGTTCTGCTCCAGCGCGAACCTGGCGGTTATGAGCGATCCGCTTTCCCTGGCCGCCTCGACCACCAGCAAGCCCAGGCAGAGCCCGCTGATGATGCGGTTCCTCCTGGGAAAATGATCCGCCCTGGCCGGCGTTCCCGGAGGAAATTCCGAGACGATGGCGCCGGAACTCACGATCTTGCCGGCCAATTCCTTGTTCCTTGCGGGATAAAGGCGGTCCGGTCCGGTGCCTGCAACGGCTATCGTTTGGCCGGGACCGCTCAGTGCTCCTTGATGGCTCGCCGCATCAATGCCCAGGGCGAGACCGCTGGTGATGACAAAACCGTACCGGCTCAGCGACTGGGCAAAATTGAATGCGGTTTCCAAGCCGAGCGAAGAAGGGTTACGGCTGCCGACGACGGCAATTTGCGGACGCGATAACAGGCCGGTATCGCCGCGGACGAAAAGTACGGGAGGTGGATCGGAAATTTCCTTTAATTGCGGCGGATAAGCCGGGTCGGTGAAGGTTACGAGATTGTTGTGTTCTTGTTGCAGCCAGGAAAGGTCGAGATCAACCGTGGACCAGTCCGGGTTTTTGATTGCGTGAATTATATCAGGTTTCAGGCCCAATGCGGAAAGAGCTTGGACCGATTCCTCAAAAAGTTGGCTGGGCGCATGCGTCTCGAGCAGCCTCAGGAAGGTTTTGCAGCCGATGCCCGGCGTGCGCAACAGCGCCAGCCAATATTTGATTTCGTGTTCGAAATGTCGAGTCTTAATTTTCAGGGAGTTTGAACTTTGTCTAAAACGTGAATGGCCTGATGAGCTTCCATGACCAGAGCGTAACTGATGCGTTCAAAAGAACGGAACACCATCAGCTTGCCGGCCATCTCATCGGGAAGTTGAACCAGATCGTTCTTGACCCGGCTGTACGGATCGGGACTGACTCTGCCGTGCTGCAGGATGTCCAGTTCGTGGCCGGGTTTCAGCCCGTCGCTGGTGCCTCTGTCGATCACGACGACACTGTATCGTCCGATTTGAGTAACGCCGTCGAGTACGCCAATGATGTTACCTTTTATACTTTCTTCCGGAGGAGTGGGAAAATAGTTCAGAATAATTTCTTCGTTCAAGTTTTCCATGATCCGGTCGCCGATGCGAATTTCGCCGCTCGCCTTGGTGATCGACAAAGTGGCCGGATCACCGGGCTGCAGCAGCGAGGCATCGGCGATGTAATCGGCTTCATAACCGAGGACTTCACGGGTTTCGGGATCGGTATACGTATCCCCTGCCCGATAGACGGTAAATGACTGGCTGGTAGCGGCATCGATCGACCGGACATAGATTTTGTCGCCGATGCCTGCGATCAGATGCTCGCCTGCAAAATCGATGACGTAGGGCGCCTTGTCCAGCTCGTTTTTGCCGACTACCCTGGGAGACGTCAGGTATTTGGCGATCGTATCGGCGGGTATCAGCTTGACCGCTTGTTTTATGCCCGTTTCCCGAATGCAGGGTTTGAGTTTGCCGCCTTCGGAAACGGCAAAATTTGTCCGGCCGCTTTTGACGTCTTCCTCGCTGATCACGCAGGGAGCATCGGAGGCCGGTCCGGCGAGAGGAGCGGTTTTGGATAAGCTCAGTTGCGGTTTGCCGTTGACAATCGAAAAATACACCGTATCGCCCGGATAAATCAGATGGGGATTTTTGATTTGGGAATTATAACTCCACAATGCCGGCCATTGAGATGGGTTTTTTAGAAATTTTCCGGAGATGTCCCATAACGTATCGCCTTCGACCACGGTATAGTGATCGGGATGGGACGGATTGATCTGAATCTCATCAGCCCATGCGGCCGCGCTGACTACGAAAGGAACTATAAAGCCAATGAGTGTTCGAAAAGCCATGTCTGAATCCTGCCGGTTCTTTTAGTCAATTTGAATTCAAAGTTTAGAAGATTTCATATAGAAATCCAGGCGATTCTATGAACCAGTCCAAACTCTTGATCTGCGGCAGGAAAGAGAAAACGATTTCAATAGACTAATGAAGAGCGCGCCATCTTTGCGCCCTAGTGAATGTTTCCTTGGTATTGCAAAATTTGACGCTTTATCGGGTTGGGACCGAGTCTATTGTTGATGTTGCCCTTGAATTTACGGAGAAAATGGATAAGAGGGAATACGAGTGCGTGGCGATAGCGGGCATGATGTTTAATATTGAACCGAATCAACTTGGCTCACGTTTCAAGTTTGATTCAATCAATTCAAAAATGCCTTTAACTCTCCTAATGCGCAAAAAGTCTCGAGGTCGGTCTGGCCGTCCAGGTTGAATGCACTGTAGCTAAAGCCGTCGGAGAGTTTTATCGCTCTAACGTTGGCGTTCTCCAGGGTTCGTAAACGCTCGCAATAGGCATCAAGAGCGGATTCCTCTTCTGTCAGGATAAAAGGAATTTTCTCATGCAATGCTTGAGCGATTAATTTTACGTCGTCTTTTACTGCTGCCCCATTATCGCCGTTACCGATTTCACATAGCAGGCTCCAAATGCGGCCTACTTCCATCGAATGGGGCGTATTGAACGGAAGGGAGCGGAAATTTTTTAGCGGTAAATCGGTAATCGGCTGCCTGATGGCAATTTCAGCCGCGACAATGGCGGAAAAATAAAGAGGCGACTCTCGCTCCAGTAAAGCTTTGTAGTATTGTTGGGCGACGCTATGGTGGGGGCGATTGCGGTCAAGTAATGAAATCAAAAAACTGGTATCCAGCATGACAGGCGTTTTCATCAGAGGTTGCCCCGCAATTTTTCTACCCATTCCGTCGAGTTCGGGACATTCGACCATGCCAGCGTTCCTCTTTCCACCATAAGCCTGAATTGATTTTCACTATAGGCGGGATGGTAATCCTCGAAAGCGATCAGGTTCAAATTGCGTAATTCTCCGGTATGCAGGTTTTCCTCGGCCGTTACATGGAGCAGGGCCGGGCGGTATAGCCGATTCTGCTCACCTTGCGCCAGTAATTCCTGAGTCGACGCAATAGTCAGAGTTTCTCCGCTTTCCAGTTTGAGATGCACGTTGGCCCTTGTGCTCCCGCCCATGTCGACGATGTGGCCATGCACGTATTTTTCCACGTAAACCCATGACTCTTCAGTCTTGTGCAAGCTGGAAGCCGAGTCGATTGAAAAAAATACTCGATCCGACGGATCGCTCACGGAGTAGCACCTATCAGGATTTTTTTGAGCCGCATTCTGCCATCGCGCCAGGACGCCCGCTCGTTTCGGGTCGATCGAGCCAAGGGACTGGGTGAAACCGAGATGCTCCAGATCACTCCAGAGAGAGCGGGCTGAAAGCAAGCCACTGACCACGAAAGCCAATGACCCTTCTTTTATTGAAACGATGACCTTTGAAAGATCGAGATCCCGGCTTGAGCCTCTTAAAAAGTCATTGACGTCTTTTTGAAACTCGCCCAGCAATATTAAAGGAATATGAGCCGGACTGACCTGATCATCATTGATGCGGTCACTAATGGCAAAGCGTAGTTGGTTTCCTGGAGCCATGGCGATTAAACGAAAAGGGTTGTTTGAGCAATCAGAAAAGCACTGAATAGCGCTGAATAGGATAATGCGATGGCATCTTATCAAGAATTCTTTTGAAAAAGTAGACTGGATGGTTATGAATGAAGTTGTACCGTTCCAGATGAATCAAGCCATAACCGATTGAATTGATGATTTCCGGTATGGGGATGCGATGAAGGTCAACTTCTCGTTTGTTGTCAGAGCCGTTTCTCAAATAGAGGCCGTACCATAAAAGCAGATGTGGAACTTTTACCCGTCTGCCGCCCTCTTTTGTGTCAACAGGGGGGCAACCCCAGGGCGCGACGCCATAAGTAAATTATCCGGCCTATCGCTGGAAGCCCGATAATTTCTACATTTGTTTAGATTTTTTACAAAATCATATAGAATTCCAGCATTGTAGCTATTGTTGATAGTGGAGAGATTGTTGAGTATTTTAACTGTTCTGGAATTTCCGGATGAAAGGCTGAGAAAAAAAGCCGCACTCGTTAAAACGGTCGATGAAAATATCATAAAACTGCTCGACGACATGCTGGAGACCATGTACGAATCCCGAGGCGTGGGCTTGGCTGCGACCCAGGTGAACGTGCATCTTAGGGTCATCGTCATCGACGTGAGCGAAAACAAGGATTCGCCCTTGTTCTTGATCAATCCCGAAATCATTGAAAAAGACGGGGTTGAAGAATCGGAGGAAGGTTGTTTGTCGGTGCCCGGCTTTTTCGAGAAAGTCAGGCGGGCCGAGCACGTGGTGGTCAGGGCTCTCGGCCGGGACGGCAAGCCTTTTGAATTTCCGGCTACCGGATTGTTGGGGGTTTGCGTTCAGCACGAGATGGATCATCTGGAAGGCAAATTGTTCGTCGATTATCTGTCTCCGCTCAAGCGCCAGCGAATCAAGAAAAAACTGGAAAAAATACATAAAATGGAACATGTCGGCTGATGAAAATCATTTTCGCCGGTACTCCGGATTTCGCCGTGCCGACTCTCGAGATGCTTTTGTCTTCGGGACATGAAATCGTTGCGGTATACACCCAGCCCGACCGCCCTTCCGGCAGGGGGCGCAAATTACAACCCGGTCCGGTCAAGGAAATCGCTTTAAAAGCCGGAATTCCGGTATTTCAGCCGCTCGGCTTCAAATCGCCGGAAGCCCTGGAGCAATTGGTCTCCCTGCATGCCGATCTGATGGTCGTCGTTGCCTACGGCATGATTTTGCCTCAAGCCGTTCTGGATGAGCCGAGGCTGGGCTGCATCAATGTCCATGCTTCTCTTTTGCCGCGCTGGCGCGGAGCCGCTCCGATCCAGCGGGCGATCATGGCGGGCGATCGGCAAACCGGCGTGACCATCATGCGCATCGCTCTGAAGCTGGATGCCGGAGACATGCTGCACAAGGAAGAAATCCCCATCGGACCCCACGACACGGCCGACGAATTGCACGACAAACTGGCTGTTCTGGGCGCCCGGGGACTGGCCGGGGTGCTGCCGGAACTGGAGTCCGGACGTACTCATGCGGAGCGGCAGGATGAAAGCCGGGTGACTTATGCGCATAAGCTGGAAAAAAGCGAAGCGGAGTTGGACTGGTCGCGGCCGGCGATCGAGCTGGACAGAAAAATCAGAGGGCTGTGCTCGTGGCCGGTCGCGCAAACCCTATTCGACGGGAAGATTCTCAGAATATGGCGCGCGGAAATTGTCGGCGAAAGGGCCGAGGCCGAACCCGGCACCGTGATCAGTTCCCGGAGAACTGTGGACGTCGTTACCGGCGACGGAATACTGCGGCTGCTGGAAGTGCAGTTGCCGGGAGGAAAGCGCATGCCGATTGAAGCCTTTCTCAATGCACACAACGTCAAGGGAATCAGGTTAGGTTGAAGCTCCTGAATTCAAGGCTGGCTGCCGCCGGGATCGTGGCCGAGGTTTTACAGGAGGGACGTTCCCTGACGGCTGCGTTGGAAGGCGTCCTGTCGTCGGTGCCCTCCGCCAGGGACAGAGCGTTGATTCAGGCGCTGTGTTTCGGCGTTTGCCGGTCTTATCACCGACTGGACTTCATTTTGAACGAGCTGGTGGAAAAGTCGATCAAGGACGGGCAAGTCCGGGCGCTGGCGTTGGTGGGACTGTATCAGTTGCAGGCCATGAGAATCAAGCCTCATGCGGCCGTGTCCGAAACCGTGAAAGGGGCATCGAAAAAACCCTGGGCCAAGGCGCTGCTCAATGCCCTGTTAAGAAATTATCTGAGACATCAGGCCGACCTCGAGCAAAAGGCGGACGGTGATCCTGCGGCGGCCTTAAGCCATCCCGAATGGCTGATCGAACAGGTCCGTCAGGACTGGCCGCATGAGGCGGCAACGCTGCTGAGGGAAAACAACCGGCCGCCGCCGATGGCCTTGAGGGTCAATCTGAGCCGCCTGTCCCGGGAGCAGTATCTGCATCGATTGGCTGAGCGGGACATTCCGGCGGAACCGGTCGATTTCTGTGCGTCGGCCATTGTCTTGACTCAGCCGGTACCCGTCGAATCGCTGCCGGGTTTCGACGAGGGTCTGGTTTCGGTTCAGGACGTCGCGGCGCAGATGGCCGCCTATTTGCTGGAGGCCAAGCCGGGGCAAAGAGTACTCGACGTCTGCGCGGCGCCGGGCGGGAAAACGGCTCATATTCTTGAACTTCAGCCGCAATTGGCAAGCCTGGTGGCCGTCGACAAGGAAGCCTCCCGAATGGAACGGCTGGGCGTTAATCTGACGCGGTTGCAATTGCACGCCGAGCAGGTCACCGGCGATGCCGCCCATCCCGAAGCATGGTGGGACGGCCGGTTATTCGACCGGATTCTGGTCGATGCGCCCTGCTCCGCGCTCGGCGTCGTCCGCCGGCATCCCGACATCAAGCTGTTAAGGCGCGCTGACGACATCGGCGCTCTCCAGTCCCAGCAGCAATCGATTCTCCAGGCCGTCTGGCCTCTATTGGCGCCCGGCGGCATCCTGCTTTATGCGACCTGCTCCATCCTGAAGCAGGAAAACGAACGGCAAATGACGGCTTTTCTATCGGCGCATGCCGATGCCGCCGAGTGGCCCATCATGGCCGACTGGGGCATTCCTCAGTCCTGCGGCCGGCAGATTCTTACCGGGGAGAGGGCGATGGACGGATTTTATTATGCGCGCCTCGAAAAACGGTAAATTGATTATGTTGCTGAGCCTTCTGGGATGGCTGTCGGCTGTTCCGGTTTCGGCCGGCGCCCGGTCCGTTACGGTCAAAAATGCCGAACTGCATTTGCAGGGAGGCACCTATCTTCTGTCCGCCGAAATCGACTATCGGCTCGGCGACAAGGCCACGGAGGCTCTGCGCAACGGCATTCCTCTGTTCTGGGACATCTGCATTCGCATTCAGCAGCAGCGCAAGTATCTGTGGGACAGAACGATTGCCGAAAAAAAATTACGGTATCGGATTCAATATCACGCCCTGCTCAACATGTACAGGGTACGAAACGAGAACAGCGAAGAAGTTTATAATTTTTCCACGCTGCCGGCGGCGCTGGACCTGATGTCGTCGATACGCGACATCCCGATAGCGAGCAGGGCCCGCCTCGATCCTGAACGCCGGTACGTCGCCAGGCTCAAAGTCAGCTTCGATCACGAGGCCCTGCCTTTGCCGCTGCGCCCGATCGCCTATCTCAACCCGCAATGGTACTTATCCAGCGACTGGTATGTATGGTCCCTGACAAAATAAAACCCCCGGTCAGCCTCTCGATTTTATTGCTGTTCGCGCTGATTTTGCTGTCGCTGCAACTGATGAGCACGGCCACGCAGGAATCCTCCGAATTGAGCGCCATGTATTCCTGGCTGCTGCTGGTCAATGCCCTCGGTTCCGTGGTCCTGTTCGTGCTGGTGGGAGCCAATATTTATTCGCTCGCGCGGCAATTGAAAAAGCGGGAAGCCGGTTCCCGGTTAACGATACGGATGCTGTCCCTGTTCGTGCTGCAGGCGCTGGCTCCTGCCGCCATCGTGTTTTATTTTTCGATGCAGTTTCTGCATCAGGGCATCGACAGTTGGTTCAACGTGGAAATCGACCGGGCGATGGAAGACGCTCTGGAGCTCAGCCAGGCCTCGCTGGACCAGCGGATGCACTGGCTGCTCAAGCAATCCCAGCAATTGGCCAAGAAACTGGAGCAGACTTCGGAAAACCTGGCTTCGCTGGAAATGGAAAATCTGCGCGAGAGTTCCGGCGCGGCCGAAATGACCCTGTTTTCGCGCCGGGGACGAATCATAGCGTCGAGCAGCATTTATGCGAGCGATATTTTGCCGAGCCTGCCGGACGAGAATATCTGGCTGCAATTACGGCAGAACAGCGACTACGTCGCGCTGGCGCCGGTGCGCGAAGAGGAATTGATGATCCGGGTGATCGTGTCGGTCAACAAGGAAGAGCCCCAGTATTTGCAGATTTTGTATCCGGTGCCGGTACGAATTGCCGATCTGGCCGATTCGGTGGAATTCGCCTTTGTCCGCTATCAGGAAATGAACTTCCTGCGGAATTCGCTAAAGATCAGCTTTTCGCTGGCCTTGTCGCTGGTGCTGTTGATGAGCTTGCTGGCCGCCATCTGGGTGGCCTTCATTTCCATCCGGAACATCATTGCCCCGGTAAAACAACTGGTCAAAGGGACTCAGGCAGTCGCCTCGGGCCGCTACGATCAGCAATTGCCGGTGATGGCTCAGGACGATCTCGGTTTTCTGGTAGAATCGTTCAATGAAATGACGCACCGGCTGGCCATCGCTCGCGATGAAACGCGGCAGGCGGGCGTCGAAGTGGAAAACCAGAGGGCTTATTTGGAAACGATACTGGCTAATTTAACGGCGGGCGTGATCAGCTTCGATTCCGATTATAAGATCCGCACCGCCAATCAGGCGGCTTATCGAATTTTTCACATTCACGTCAGTCAGTTTATCGGACGCTCGCTGCTCGAGCTCGCCCAGGGTTATTCTGAATTGTCGCAGCCTTTGACAACAGTTCATCATATTCTGGAACAGGCGGACGACATCTGGCAGCAGCGCCTTGCCTTTTTGGGTCCGAACGGACGGCAGGAACTGCTGTGCCGGGGCACGCCTCTGTTTTCTCACGTCGGTAGCCGGGTGGGCGCCGTCGTGGTGTTCGACGACGTGACCGATTTGATTCAGGCGCAGAAAAACGCCGCCTGGGGCGAAGTGGCAAGAAGGCTCGCTCATGAAATCAAGAACCCGCTGACGCCGATCCAGTTGTCGGCGGAGCGGCTTCAGCATAAACTGGCGGCAAAACTTGAAAGCCCCGATGCCGACATCCTGAAGCGGTCGACTCAGACCATCGTGCAGCAGGTCGAGGCGATGAAGGAAATGGTGGACGACTTTTCGGAATACGCCAAGCCGTCCAAAAAGCAGAGCGTCGATATCGACATGCCCGCTCTGATCCAGGAAGTATTGGCGCTCTATGCGTTAAAATCGGGCATCACGTTCAATGCCGACCATAAGACCGGTCTTCTGGTACTCAAAGGCGACCCCGTCAGCATCCGGCAGGTCCTTCATAACCTGATCAAGAACGCTCTGGAGGCGACCGATGAGAAGGGGCACATTGAACTCAACCTGAGGCGGGTGCAGAAAAACAACACCGATTTTATCGAGATAGCCCTTTACGACGACGGCCCCGGCATCAAGGAAGATCAAATTGAGCAAATTTTCGAACCTTATGTTACAACTAAAGCCAAGGGCACAGGCCTGGGTCTGGCCATTGTCAAGAAAATCATCGAGGAACACGGCGGCGCCATTTGGGTCGACAGCCGCCGAAAAGTCGGGGCGGGTTTTATCATACAGTTGCCGGCGAGCCATTTATAATTGAGTGATCCCATGAATGTGAATACTTCGCGAATCTTAGTAGTAGACGATGAACCGGAAATTCGCCGTTTGGTCGGCGAGATTCTGGAAGACGAAGGCTATCAGGTTTCGATGGCGGAAAACGCCGGCGCCGCCAGAGAGCTGAAAAAAACCAAAAACCCAAGCCTGATTTTGCTGGATATCTGGATGCCCGATGCCGATGGCATTACTTTGTTGAAAGAATGGGTCTCGGAAGAAGGCGCGCTGTGCCCGGTCATCATGATGTCGGGACACGGGTCGGTCGAAGCCGCCGTCGAGGCTACCCGGCTCGGCGCTTACGACTTTCTGGAAAAACCTTTGTCGATGGCCAAGTTGTTGCTGATCGTGGAACGGGCGCTGGAGGCCAGCCATCTGCAAAAAGAAAATGCCGGGCTTAAACAGCAACTACTGGCGGACGTCGAGCCGGTCGGCAAAAGCGCCACCGTCGCCCGCATCAAGGATCAGCTCAAGCGTCTTGCCCAGCACGATGCGCGCGTACTGCTCGTCGGCGAAGCGGGGGTCGGCAAGGAGATGTATGCGCGTTATCTGCATCAGAACAGCGCGCATCGGGACGGCCCTTTCGTCGATGTCGCGGTCGGCAGTATTTCTCCCGAAAATTCGGCGGTGGAGTTCTTCGGCAAGGAAACTCAGGGCAAGGTGTATCCCGGCTTGCTGGAACGCGCGGATAAAGGCACCCTGTTCCTGGGCGAAATCGGCGGCATGGACAGCGAAACTCAGTTGCGGCTGCTGAGCGCTTTAGAGTCGAGTTCGTTTCTCCGGGTCGGCGGCAGCGAAGCGATCCGCGTGGACGTCCGGGTTGTGGCTTCGACGAGGATTCCTCTCGACGAGGAAATCAAATCGGGCCGTTTCCGCCAGGATTTGTACTATCTGCTCAACGAAGTCACTCTTGAAATTCAGCCGCTCCGGGAGCACAGCGAGGATGTGCCGGCCTTGCTGAACTTCTACGTCGACTATTTCGTCAAGCACGAAAACCTCCCGTTCCGGAAATTCTCGATGGGTGCCCAGAACTTTTTGCGCAATTACAGTTGGCGCGGCAACGTGCGGGAGCTGAAAAATCTGGTGCAGCGCCTGATGATCCTCGGCGTCGGGGAAGATATCGAGCTGGAGGAAGTGAAGTCGGCGCTGGGAACGGTCACCGGCGACATGTCCGGGGCTTCCGTGCCCGATTTTTTCAACCTGCCGCTGAAGGATGCCCGCGATCAGTTCGAGAAAGCCTACCTGGAATACCATCTGGAGAAAACGGGCGGCAGCGTGGCCAAACTGTCCGCCACGGTCGGCATGGAGCGGACTCATCTCTACCGGAAGCTGCATTCGTTGAACATCAAACTGTGATTCCGACCGGATTGATTCGGTAGGGAAAAGGTGCTGCGGCGCATGGCCTGATTGGGTGCAACCCTTGTTCTCGGACGCTGGATTGCCTTGGCGCCTGAGGCGATCCGGAACCGATCAGGGTCAATGGTTTTTTCCACCCCATTACCGGGAGCGACCGTATTGAACAGCCCACAGGCTCAAAAGAAAGAACGGCAAGCCATCGGCACGCTCGTCGAAGTCCACGGGCCGGTGGTGATTATCGATTGCCGCCGGTTGCCTCCGTTGCGCCAGGCTCTAGCGGCCAGCTTCGATCACAAGCAGTATCTTTTCGAAGTGCATCAGCATCTCGACGAGCGGCACGTCAGAGCCATCACGCTGCACGGCACCGCCGGACTCAGCCGCGGCATGACCGTGTTCGATACCGGCGCGCCGTTACAGGTGCCGGTCTCGGAGCATTGCCTCGGCCGATTGCTGAATATTTTCGGAGAGCCTCTGGACGGACAACCCGCGTTGGCGGTTAACGGATTTCGCAATATTCATTCCAGACCGCTGCCGTTGTCCGAAGCCATGGCAATGACCGGCATTTTGCAGACCGGCATCAAGGTCATCGATTTGCTCTGTCCTTTCGTCAGGGGTGGAAAAACCGGGCTATTCGGCGGCGCCGGCGTCGGCAAGACGGTGTTGGTCATGGAATTTATTCACGCAGTGTCGTCGATTCATAAGGGTGTTTCTGTGTTTGCCGGGGTCGGCGAGCGCATCCGGGAAGCGCACGAGCTGTGGCGGGAAATGCAGCAAGCCGGCGTCATGTCCGATACCCTGATGGTTTTCGGGCAGATGGACGAGTCGCCCGGCGTTCGGTTTCGGGTCGGCCTGTCGGCGCTGACCTATGCGGAATATCTGCGCGATTCGCTGCACAAGGAAGTGCTGTTCGTCATGGACAATGTCTTCCGCTTCGTCCAGGCGGGCAGCGAAATCTCCAGTTTGCTGGGGCGCATGCCCGCCACCGTCGGCTACCAGCCGACGCTGACCTCCGAAGTGGCCGAACTGGAAGACCGCATTTTATCCACGCGGCAAGGCTCGATCACGTCGGTGCAAGCCGTTTACGTGCCGGCCGACGACATGACCGACCCGGCGGTCAGCGCCATTCTGAGTCATCTCGATACCACGGTGATCCTGTCCAGGGACCAGGCCAGCAAGGGCATCTATCCCGCGGTCGATCCTTTGCGTTCCAGCAGCAACCTGATGGACCGGCAGACTTTGGGTAACCGCCATTACGCCGTTGCCGAGGCGGTGCGCGAACATCTTGCGCGCTACCGCGAGCTGGAGGATATTATCGCCATGCTGGGTATCGAGGAACTGTCCGAAACCGATCGGAAAATCGTCATGCGCGCCCGCAAACTGCAACGCTACCTGACCCAGCCGTTCTCCGTCCTGGCGCAGCACACCCGGCAGGCCGGGGTATCGGTGCCTCTGGAGCGGACTCTGGACGACTGCGAAGCCTTTTTGGCCGGCCGCTACGACGACATGCCCGAAGAGCAGTGTTACATGCGCGGAAGCATGCAGGATCTTTTATGAATTCGTTCGTTCTGAACTTGTGTGATGCTACCCGTCAGATGAGAATTACCGACGTCGTTTCGGTTGTCGGCATGGACGCTTCCGGCTGTTTCGGACTGCGGGCGCGCCATGCGCCGTTCATGACCGCTCTGACGTTCGGCCTGGCGCGCTTCCGGACGGCGGACGGAGTCTGGACTTATCTGGCCCTTCCCGGCGGCATCCTGTATTTCAGGCAAAACGAATTGACGCTGAGCACCCGTCATTTTCTGCTCGATACCGACCTTGAACGGGTCGCCGGATTGCTGGAGCGTCAACTGGCCGCCGAGGAGGACAATCTGCAAGCCACCCGGGACAGTCTCCGTCATCTGGAACGGGCCATGTTCAAGCGCCTTCTCGCCCTGCAGAGAAACAAGGAATAGCCTATGAGCCGACAGCAAAAACTCAAAAAAAAGATCGAAGACCAGGTCGTGCGCATGAAAAAGGCCGAGCGGGACAGGGCCACCCTGCTTTCGCAAACCGTCTACATCGGCACGCTGGGGCTGGTCATGGTGTTGCCCGTGGTGGCCGGCGCTTATCTGGGCCGATGGCTCGACGGGATGAGCGAAGGCTATTCGATGCGCTGGACCCTCAGCCTGCTGCTGCTCGGCGTCGTGATCGGCATTTTTAACGTGTATTATCTGATCAAGGACTAGGCGGCGGACCCATGGAAACCGATTATTCATTTGCGCTCGGCCCTCTGACGATCCAGGCTTCGGTCGTTACCACCTGGGGCGTGATGCTGCTGTTGTTCGGATTGGCCTGGCTGTCGACGCGGAACCTGAAAATGTTTCCGGGCGTATTGCAGACCGTGGTCGAAGGCATTGTCGCGACGATCGAGGAAGCCGTGCTCGCCGTGGCGCCGGAGCACGGCCGGCTGATCCTGCCTTTCATCGGCACGCTCTGGCTGTTTCTGATTGTCGCGAATCTGGTCGGGCTGATTCCGGGGCTGCATTCGCCCACCCGGGATCTTTCGGTCACCTCGGCTCTGGCGGTATTGGTCTTTTTTTCGGTGCCGTGGTACGGAATCAAGACTCAGGGTTGCAAAAACTATCTGCGTCATTACCTGACGCCCAGCCCGCTGCTTTTGCCTTTTCACATCATCAGCGAATTCACCCGCACGCTGGCGCTGGCGATTCGCCTGTTCGGCAACATGATGAGCCTGGAAATGGCGGCGCTGCTGATTTTGCTGGTGGCGGGCTTTCTCGCGCCGATACCGATTCTGATGCTGCACATTATCGAAGCGCTGGTGCAGGCCTATATTTTCGGCATGCTCGCGCTGATCTATCTCGCCGGAGCGATTCAGTCCCAACGGCACGACTCAAAGGAGTAAATAAATGAGCGATATTTCCCTGATTGTCATTGCTTCCAGCGTGGCCGCCGTGATCGGCATCGCGCTGGGCGTCATGCTGCCGGCCCTGGCCATGGGCAAGGCGATCGGCAGCGCGCTGGAGGCGCTGTCGCGGCAGCCCGAGTCGGAAAGCTCGATCATGCGGACCTTGTTCATCGGCCTGGCGATGATCGAATCGCTGGCGATCTATTGTCTGGTCATCATCCTGATTGTGCTGTTTCGAAATCCCTTGCTGGAATACATCGTCAAATAGGCGTTCAAGGCAGCCATGACATTCGACGTTTCCACTTTTATCCTTGAAGTCGTCAATTTTCTGGTCCTGATCTGGATCCTGCAGCGTCTTTTTTACAAGCCGCTGCTAGCGATGATCGCCAGGCGCCGGCAGTATATCGACGATTCTTTGGCCGATGCGAAGAAATTGCGCGAGGAAGCCGAGGAGCTTCGCAATCTTTATGAAAACCGGCAAAAGGTATGGGAGCAGGACAAGCAGGCGGCGATGGCCGCACTGCATCAGCAACTCGAAGGCGAGCGCACGAAACAGATGGACCTGCTTCGGGTCGAGCTGGAAGAGGAGCGGCGAAAAGTAAATGTGACTTTGACCCGCCAACTACAGGAGCAGCAACGGCAAGCCGAGAAACAGGCCCTGTTGAACGGCGCCCGTTTTGCCGGTATCCTGCTGCGGCAGGCGGCCGGACCGGAGCTGGAAGAGCGTTTGTTCGACCTGCTGCTGGATCATTTCAACGTACTGCCCGAAGCCTGCCGGCTATGTCTGGAAACGCTCGGTCAAGTCGAATCGGTTGCTATCAAGGTAACCACCGGTTATCCGTTCCCGGCCGCCCGAAGGCAGCGGCTGGAGCACAAGTTCAGCGCCTTGCTGAGCCGGCCGGTTGAGTTTCACTATGCTCGGGACGCGGCCCTGATCGCCGGAGTGCGGCTCGATATCGGTGATTGGGTGCTGCACGCCAACCTGAAACACGAACTGGCCGGTTTTGCCGAGATTGCCTATGAGACCGAATAATCCGGTCGGCGTGCTGCAAAAACAGAGCGACTGGCTGGATTCTTACCGGCCGGAACTGCGCATCACGGAACAGGGCACGGTCGTTTCGGTCGGCGACGGGATCGCCTGGATCAAGGGGCTGCCGTCGGCGGCCATCGAAGACGTGCTGATTTTTGCCGACGGCAGCCGGGGCATGGTATTCGATCTTCACCGGGATGGCATCGGCGCCATTCTGCTGTATGAAACCGAACGGCTGACCGCGGGCACGACCGTCCGGCATGCCCGGCATTCGCTCAGCATTCCGGTCGGCGATGAATTCATCGGCCGTGTCGTCGATCCGTTGGGCGCGCCTCTGGATGGCTTGCCGGCGCCGGCCGGCGCCGGCCGGGGCTTGCTCGAGCAAGGCTCGCCGCCGATCAGGGCAAGAGATTTCGTGCACAAGCCTCTTTATACCGGCCTTAAAATTATCGATACGCTGATTCCGGTCGGCAAGGGACAGCGGCAACTGATCGTCGGCGACGAAGGTCTGGGCAGAACGTCGATCGCGCTCGATACGGTGCTCAATCAAAAAGGGCAGGACGTGATCTGCATTTACGTCCTGATCGGTCAGAAGCGCTCCGCCGTGGTCGGTGCGATCGAAACCTTGAGAACCCGTGACGCGCTGGCCTATACCGTTTGCGTCGTCGCCGAAGCCAGCGACTTGCCGGGTTTGCAATACATCGCTCCTTTTGCCGGTTGCGCGTTGGCCGAGTACTGGATGAGGCAGGGCCGGGATACGCTGATCGTCTACGACGACCTGTCCACCCATGCCCGAACCTATCGGGAACTGTCCCTTCTGTTGCGCCGTCCGCCCGGACGCGAAGCGTATCCCGGCGACGTCTTCTTCGTTCATTCCCGCCTGCTGGAACGCTCCACCTGCCTGAACGCCGAAAACGGCGGAGGCAGCATGACCGCCCTGCCGATCGTCGAAACCCAGCAGGGCGAAATTGCCGCCTACATTCCGACCAATCTGATTTCGATTACCGACGGCCAGATCTATCTGGACGAAGACCTGTTCAATTCCGGATTCCGCCCGGCCATCGATATTGCGCGCTCGGTTTCTCGGATAGGCGGCAAGGCGCAGCACCCGCGCATTCGCGATCAGGCCGGCAAAATGAAACTGGATTATTTGCAGTTTCTCGAACTGGAGGCGTTTACCCGCTTCGGGCAACGCCTGGAAGCTTCGATGGAGGCAAGGATCAAGCGGGGACGCCTGTTGCGAGAGTTGCTCAAGCAGGAGCGTCTGAGACCGCTGAGCCGTCTTTTTCAATTGGCTTGGCTGACGGCTTTCAACGAGGGCTTGTTCGATCAGGCGGAGCCCAGGGAAATCGCCGTCTGGCTGGCAAAAATCGAAAACGGCGTCGCGGAGTCCGGGTTGAATCTGGACAGCCCTTCCGGGCAGTGGCGACAAGCGGTCAGACACTGGCTTAATCCCGAAGGCAGGCGGCAGGAAGCATGAGCCGAAGCCGCAAATTGCAACTGCATGTCGCGCAGATCGAGGAAATACGCACGATATTAAATTCGATGAAAAATCTGGCTTTTATCGAAACGCACAAACTGACTCGCCTGGTGACCTCTCAAGAACAGGTGGTCGCCAACATCGAACAGGCGGCCAGGGATTTCTTGTATTTTTACCGCCGTGAGCCGGAGCCGACCGTTGCCGGATCCGGCCGGATCGGGATTGTCCTGGGCTCCGAGCGGGGCTTTTGCGGAGATTTTAACGAGCGGCTGATCGATTTGGCCGCGGCCGAAAACTATTCGGGTCTTGTTGCCGTCGGCAGCAGGCTGGTGGGCCGGCTGGAAAGCTGCGGTCCGCACACTGCGGCGACGTTGCCGGGAGCCAATGTCGCGGAAGAAGTGCCGGCGATTCTGGATCGGCTGATCGATTCTGTCCAGTTTTTGCAGAAGGAGTCCGGCCATTTGATTCTGACCGTTGCCTATCACGATTACAAAGCCGGCAAGATGAGGCAACGGCAACTCCTTCCGCCTGTCTGGCCGGCGAAGGATGGAACGCGGCAGCGGGGGGCGCCGCCCTTGCTCAACCTGGAACCGGCCGAGTTTTTCGCCGAAGTCGTTCACCATTACTTGTTTGCCTCGTTGCATGAAATTTTCTATCTTTCCTTGATGGCGGAAAATCAAAGCCGCCAGCAGCATCTGGACGGTGCGGTTCGGCATCTGGAGGATGAAATGGTCAGGTTGCGCCGAAAAGCGCAAATTGTTCGCCAGGAAGAAATTACCGAGGAAATAGAAGTCATTCTGCTCAATTCGGAGAATCGGTAAATAATTCCGCCTCCGATTCATCCTCCCTTCGCCGTTTAAAATTAACAAATGGGTTTGATCCTGGTCGGTCAGAGCAAGGCACCGTTCTGGATGCCGATTGATGGCGATAAGGGAGCCCCGGCTTGCAGGAAGATGGAAGCCCTTTTTATCCCGGCGAGTTGTCTTCGATTTTTTTGATGCTGAAACGGCAGACGCAGTCTCCTTTGGCCATGCAGTCCGATTGATTTACTTCCCGGTCCAGCAAGCGGGACATCAGCGCCAAATCGAGCGCGCAAATTTCCGCATGTTTTTGGGCGAGATCGTGGAATACGCAGTTATGCGCCTGAATGCTGACCGTATTGTTCTCGTTGTCGCTCACCGCTTCCGTCTGGTAACCCAGCTCTTCCATGACCGCAGCCAGTTCTTTCATGCGCGCGTTCAGGCTTTTTCCTTCAAATCGGCCGCGTAGTTTTTGCGCCAGAGCGGTGCCCAGCATGCTCATGTAGCTTTTGAACTGTTCCGGGCCCGACTCCCGGATTAAATTGCCGAGAACCATTTCCAGGAACCACGCGTATTGTTTGGGAAAATAGTTGATTCCCTTATCGGTAATCACGTAGAGCGTGGCCGGGCGCCCGGCCGTTTTATTCGATTGGTCTTTTCTGATGTAGCCTTCATTCTCAATGGTAAAAAAATGCTGCTTTACCGCCGTCCTTGAAATACCGAGGGCTTCGGCAATGTTGTCGATGCTCAAGCCGCTCCTGTTTTTCAGTAACAGCTCAAGTATTTGATGCTGGCGCGAACTGATCTTTCGAAGCATAAAAAATCCTCATCCGAACTTAAGTTATTAGAATCGCCCAGATTCCGGAAGGAGAATCAAGCCTGCCGCAAGCGCGGCAATGACCTAAAGTCTGACCCTATTTCTCTATTCCATCTTTGAGTCCGGCTATGGCGGACGATCAGGCAGAGTATAAAATCAATCAAAGTATTATTTAACAAATATATCATAAATAAATTGTATAAGTTACTTATTTGGTTTAGACTTGACTCTAACTGAGGTTGACCCGTTTTCGGAATTCGGTCATTCGAAGGAAGGCTGCTCACGAATGCTGAAGCGGTGGGCCTGGCCGAGGCGATTTTTGACCCCCCTTAAAAAATCGCGGCCGGCGTCTCAGAAAACGGGAAAACTTCAGTTCCTTGCCAACCAGGGTTAAGAAAAATAATTTCCAATATCAATTTGGGAGAGGACTATGTTAAGAAGAATTTTTACCATCTGTTGCATGTATATTCTTGCGCAGCCAGCTTACACGCTGGCCGCGCAGGAAGGGACGGGAAATACCCATCTCATTAAAATGGAGGCGGCGAAGCTGGATTCCGGACAGTTGGCTTACCGAATGGTCAGCCATCGAGTGCGCAATTCATCCGGGCTGGTGCAGGATCTGACCAATCAGTACAGCACCGAGCCCACCATTCCCGGACCGACGATTGTCATGACCGAGGGCGATGTCGCGGAAGTGACTCTGGAACACGCCATAAAGAACGCGTCCGACCCGGTCAGCATTCACGTTCACGGCGTTCATTACAAGATGGACAGCGACGGCACCATGAAGGTGTTCAATCACACGGCCGATCAGGCCGCCTTCCCCGGCAAGTCTTACACTTATAAATGGACCGCAGCGCCGGGCACGGCGGGCACCTGGCCCTACCATGACCATGCCTTCGGCAATCCGATGCTCGGCGCGGAAGACAAGGGCTTGTACGGTACCCTCATCGTCAATCCGAAAAACGGCAAAGTGCCGGCGATGATCGACGGCCAGATCAAGCAGGTGGATCTGAAGGACGTCAAACGCGAGTTCATTCTCTGGATGCATGAAACCACCTTTTGGGGTCAGGAACTCAATCATCTCGCCAATCGCCAGATGCCTCTATGGAGCAATCCGACGATTGGCGCCCGCGAAGGCGAACTGGTGCGTTTCCACGTCATCGGCATCGGCACCGCCTTCCATACCTTCCATCTTCATGGCCACCGCTGGATTCAACCCGGAACATCGCATTTGGTCGATACCGTCAACATCGGCCCGATTGCGAGGGAAGCCTTTGTGATCAAGGCCGGCGAAGGAGTCGGCCCCGGCAACTGGCATTATCACTGCCATGTTCTGCAGCATATGCAGAGCGGCATGATGGGCGGTTTCAGAGTGGTCGAAAATTAAATGCGGAGAATATAATCATGAAAAAAATATCCAAATTGACAGCAGCGATTTTAATGACCGGTTTTGGCGCACCTGTCTGGGCGGCCCAGTCTTCAGGCTCCGACGATCTATTCCTGAGCACGCCGGGCCTGATGCCCTCGGCGGTGCTGGAGATGTCCGACGAACCGGGGCTGTGGTTTAAAGACCCGGTCGACGGCGACGCCCTGGTGGTCATCAAGCCCAAACAGGCGGCGATGATCAAGATGACCGACACCAATACCGAACACACCATCACCAGTCTTTTGTGGCCGGCAGGCGCGGAAAACTTCCCGGTAGACCAGGAAAAACCCTCCAGCGCCAGCGTGACCCAGGCTTTCAACAAGCCGGGACTCTATGTCTTTACCTGCAAGGTGCATCCTTACATGTTCGGCGCGGTTGTGGTGGACGACCCGAACACGACGGGGCTGGACATCGGCAGCGAACTGCAGTTGGTGACCGGCGCCAAAGTGCCGGCCAGCAGCGATATTGCCAAGCGCCTCTTGCGCACTTTCTTCGTGGTGACCACGCCGAGCCTCTGGCGCGATTACAGCAAGCCCAAATGGGAAGTGAATTTCCCCGACATTCCGCTCAACATCGAGGGCAATACCATCAGCCTCAGCGCGCTCAGCATGACCATGCCCAATGAACTGAAAAAACCCGGCACGCCCGGAATCGGCGAAGTCTGGGTCAATACTCAGTTCGAGAAAATCGACGGCAAGAAAAAAGCCGGCTCCGCGACACGGATCAATACGGCGGACTGGAGCGTAACTAGCAAGTTCAAGGGCGTCAAGGAGGATATGAACAATCCTCACAACATGTGGACCGACAAACGCTATCAAAATATCTATCAAACCGCGTGGTTTGACAAGAAACTGCTGACCTTCGACCGCGCCAGCGGCCAAACCTATAGTGAGGTCGTGGTCGGCGAATCGCCATCCCATGTCATTTCTCGGCCTTCGGATGACATGCTTTATGTCGCCATCAACGCAGGAGAGCAAGTGGTTAAAATGACGGGCGGCA
The DNA here is from genome assembly GCF_000372865.1 of Methylosarcina fibrata AML-C10. Taxonomy (NCBI): domain Bacteria; kingdom Pseudomonadati; phylum Pseudomonadota; class Gammaproteobacteria; order Methylococcales; family Methylococcaceae; genus Methylosarcina; species Methylosarcina fibrata. The sequence continues at coordinate 3,847,585 of NZ_KB889965.1, forward strand.
AGAATCCGTCCGCACAGAAGAGCATCAATACCGGACCTCATACGTCGCCTCACGGCCACTATATCACCGAAGACAGCAAGTACATGGTGACCCCGAATGCGCTCGCAGGCAGTGTATCGGTGGTGGATCTAAACACCGATACGAACACCGAAATCCCGACCGGCGGTGTCATTCCGATTGCCGTCTGGGGCAAACCGGACGGTTCCACCGCTTACGCCGCGAATCTGCTCGGCACGCCTCCGTTGCTCAGCTCGCTCGCGGTCATCGACATCCCCGGCAAGAAAAAGTTGATGGATATCAATCTGGCCGCGGACTACGATCCGGTCTCCGGCAAAATCAGCGGTGAAGCCTACGGCCTGCTGCCGATCCAGACCCCGGTCAGTCCGGACGGCAAGTACGTGGTAACCGCCAATACCTTGAGCGCCAGCATCACCATTGTTGACACCGCCACGAACAAGGTGGTCAAGAGCCTGCCTTGCGACCCAGGTTGCCATGGTGCTCATTTCGGGATGAAGAAGGGAGGTGGCTACTATGCCTATGTGGCCAGTAAATTCGCCAACGACCTGGTCGTAGTGGATATGGACAAGCTGGAAATCGCCGGCCGGGTATTATTGGCCGACCTCAAGGACAGCAGCATCACGGCTTACAACGGCATGGGCGGCCAGGGTATCTTGCCGTTGCCGATCGTGGAGCACGGCTATCTGAAGGAAACGCTGAAGCTCTCCGGCAAAGGCGAACTCAGTCCGGAAGTGGAAGGCTGGCTTCAGGCTTTGACCGAGGATCAGAAGGGGCACTAATCCGAAAAGGCGGGGCTGGAATCATCCCCGCCTTTTTAAGTTCGCCAATCTAGCAGGTTAATCAAGGATTCAAGACCAGGATTTATTTTTGTGGATAAAAATAGCCGTTTGCTCGTCCTATTGAATGTGCCGCCAGCGGTTTGATCTATTCCCCGTCGATTTACCGAAGGTAGGGAACGGGGAATGTTTCTCGATTTATTAATTGGAGATACGCCAATGAATAGAATATCTCGTAACCAACAAAAAATGCTGTCCGTCATTGTCATGATCGCCGGCTCGGGGTTCTTTTTTAATGAGGCAGTCTTTGCCCAGCCTTTGTATCAGGTCAAAGGGAACAGCGTTGATAAAGCTACGTTTAATGGGTGGACTATTTACAGAACAGAAGCTTGCGGGAGCTGTCATGGACCGACTGCGGAAGGCAACGTGAGCAATCCGAATTTACTTCACAGCATGAAAAACCTGACTAAAGAGCAGTTTAGCAGGGTTCTTCTTGATGGCCGCGGCATCATGTATTCTTTCCGCGGCAACAAAATGGTGGTTGACGGCATTGACGATCTGTACGCCTATCTTAAAGGGCGTTCCGATGGGGCTGTTCCTGCAGGCGATCTGACGGAAATGAAATAACGGGAACGCAAGAAAACACACCGACCGGCAGCGTGCTTAACCGAAACGTGGCCAGGAACTCACTGTTCATTACCGAGCTTTCGCGAGCGCTAGCTTTATACCAGTAAGGCTGTTAATCGTTCGCTATAGAGTCTGCATTATAACTTACTTCAGAGCTATTACCGCGCAGTAATAACCAAGTTTTTAAGTTAAAGGAGGAAAACATGGCAACACATCATGCAGCACCGGGAGAAATTGTCGATCTGGCTAGCTGGGCAGATGATCTGCCTGTAGAAAAAACAAAAGTCATAGTAAAAACGGATCAAATGCAATTGGCGCGCCTGGTCATACCGAAAGACAAGGAGTTCCCCAGCCATAAAGTGCCGGGCCCTATAACAATCCAATGCATAACGGGGAAAATCTTGTTTACCGCCATGGGGACGGAACAAGAATTACATTCAGGCCAGTTACTCTATCTGATGCCGGGAGAGCCGCATTCACTTAAGGGTATCGAAGATTCAGTTGTTCTTTTGACGATTCTTATTGCGAATCAATAATTTTTAAATATTCTCCATCGAAACGCGCCAGCGGGAAATGCAGCTTGGCAATACGCAAAAGCCGACCTTCTTAGGTTCTTGCTATTTGATTTCTGCGGATCCGCCGTTTACAACAAAAAATAAGAAGACTTAAGCCATGCCTAACTATACAGTCAAACTGACATGCAAAAGGGAAATCGCGGAAGGAACGATGGCTTTTTATTTTGAAAAGCCTGACGGATTTACCTACAAAGCAGGCCAATTTGCAAGGCTTACTCTTGTCAACCCCGATGAAACCGACGGCGAAGGCAATTCGCGAACCTTTTCATTTGCGAGTGCGCCATACGAGGACGATCTCATCTTTGCGACCCGGATGCGTGACACGGCGTTCAAGCGGGTATTGAAAATCATGGAGCCCGGTACGGAAATCAGGCTGAATGCACCGTACGGCTCTTTCACGCTGCACGATGATGAGAGCGTTCCGGCTGTGTTCCTGACCGGCGGTATCGGCGTGACGCCGGTAAGAAGCATTATTCTTCAAACTCTACACGATCATGTTCGGCACCGGATCCTGGTTTTTTATTCCAATCGAAAACCGGAGGATGCCGCGTTTCTGGATGAGTTAAAGACGTCTTGCGACAGAGACTCGAACTGTACTTTTGTCGGTACGATGACGCGAATGGAAGCGTCCGGCCGCGAATGGCACGGAGAAACCGGCGTTATCAGCAAAGCGATGCTTTTTAAATACATGAATGATTTGAAACTTCCTATCTACTATCTTGACGGCCCGCCCGCCATGGTGGGCGCGATGCGTCAAATACTGAGCGAAGCGGGCGTCGACGCTAACCGTATTCGCACGGAAGAGTTTTCGGGTTATTGATGACGCAGGTAGCGTCAGCCGCCCGCCTGTTTTCTCGCCTATTTTAAGGAGAGCACCATGAGTGTTGCCGCACAACCCCTAACGGCAGAGGATCCGGCGCTGTCTCCCTGGTGGCTGCGCACGGTATGGATCGTGATGATGCTGGGCTTTGCGGGCTTGATCGCAATTACTTCATTGGCCTATCGCAACGCTCCTCCGATTCCGGCCCGGATCCTCGATGCACAAGGTAGGGTTCTCTTTACCGGCGACGACATCCGCGAAGGCCAGGCAGTCTTCCTCAGATACGGATTGATGGACAACGGCAGCATCTGGGGGCATGGCGCCTACCTGGGGCCGGATTACTCGGCTGCGGCATTGCACCGCATCGGCGAGGATGTCGCCGAAGTTATTGCACAACAGCAATACCGGAAGCTCTTTTCCGCATTAACGCCAGGTCAGCAGGCCGCCGTGTATGCGCAAACCACAGTCGAGCTAAAAACCAATCGGTATGACGCGGCCAGTTCGACGCTGCATCTGACCCTGCCGGAGACTGCCGCCTACCGCCGACAGATTGCTTACTGGGCCGATTACTTCCTTGGCCCGGAACGTAATGGCGGGCTCAGGCGTGGATTAGTCAGCGATCCGACCGAAATACATCAGCTTAGCGCGTTTGTTGCCTGGACAGCATGGGCCTCGGTGACTAACCGCCCCGGTGAAAATTACTCGTATACCAATAACTTTCCGTACGACCCTGACGTGGGTAATGCTCCGATACCCGGCGCCCTGGTGTGGAGCGCTCTGAGTCTTATCATGCTGCTGGCCGGTATTGCAACGGTGCTGGTGCTGTTCGGCAAATTCGATTATCTTGGCTGGATTAGCGCCGGATCGCATGTGCACCCGTTTCTGTTGCCCGGACGAGCCAGCCTTGGCCAGTTGGCGCTGGTGAAGTTCTTCGTGGTGGTGGCGCTGCTATTTCTTGCGCAGACTTTGGCGGGCGGTGCGACGGCGCATTATCTTGCCGATCCCGGCAGTTTTTACGGTTTTGAACTGGATAAGCTGTTTCCGAGTAACCTGACGCGCACCTGGCATCTGCAAACGGCGGTTTTCTGGATCTCTACCGCTTATGTTGCCGCGGCATTATTTCTCGGCCGTTCGCTGCGCAACGATGAACCAAGGTGGTTTGCTGGCTGGGTGCATCTGCTGTTCGGTGCTTTCGTCACGGTCATAATGGGCAGCCTGTTAGGCGAGTGGCTGGGCATCTCGCAAATGCTGGGCCGGTGGTGGTACTGGCTTGGCAATCAGGGCTGGGAATATCTGGAGATCGGGCGTCTGTGGCAATACCTGCTTATAGCCGGGCTGCTGGTGTGGTTTGCGATTTTGTTGAAGCTGGTGCGGCCAGATACGTTAAGCGAGCCCTCGGCGAAACCATTGGTTAAGCTATTCCTGCTGGCTTCCCTGGCGATTCCGCTGTTCTATTTTCCGGCGCTCTTCTTTGACGCCAGGACTCACTTTACGGTGGTGGATACCTGGCGCTTCTGGATCATTCATCTGTGGGTCGAAGGTTTCTTTGAATTCTTCGCCACTACGATGGTGGCGCTGCTGTTTTATCAATTGGGGCTAACCCGGCGCAACGTCGCACTGCGCGTGATTTACCTCGACGCCATCCTGTATTTCGGAGGCGGTATGATCGGCACCGGCCATCACTGGTATTTTACCGGTCAGAGCGGATTTAATATGGCGCTGTCGGCGATGTTTTCGGCGCTGGAAGTCGTGCCCTTGACGCTGCTCACCCTGGACGCCTGGGATTTCGTGCGCACCACGCGTGCCGACTGCGACGACTGCGGCAAACCGATGGCCGTACCGCATAAATGGACGTTCTACTTTTTGATGTCCGTGGGCTTCTGGAATTTTGTCGGCGCCGGCATCTGCGGATTCCTGATCAACTTGCCTATCGTCAGCTACTACGAGGTCGGCACCCAACTGACGCCCAATCACGGCCATGCCGCGCTGATGGGCGTGTTCGGCATGCTGGCGCTGGCGCTGATGGTATTCGTGTTGCGCCAAACCAGCAGCGACGACCGGTGGATCGGCATCGAAAAATACGTAAAGGTCGGATTTTGGGGAACCAACATCGGCCTGGCTCTGATGTTGGCGATGAGCCTGTTCCCCGGCGGCGTGTTGCAGATTTGGGATGTCGCCCAGCATGGCTACTGGCATGCGCGCAGCCTTGACTACATCGGAAGTGAGCGGACGCGATTGATCGAATGGTTACGTCTGCCCGGCGATTTGGTGTTTATCCTGTTCGGAGCCCTGCCGTTGGTAATCGCATCCGTCAAAGGTTGGCTGAGCGTGTGTCGACAGTCGCCGGACTAGGGCATTTTCCTTGCTCGAAGGGGGGAATGAATTATCCCTTACTCTGTAGGCGGTGAACTCGAACCCAAAATGTTGAAATTCGAAATGGCGACGGCCATTCCATCCCCGCCTTTTTAAGTTTTCCTTGTTGTGAAGCGCCGAACCCGGACAAATTCTCTTCAGAATAAGACGGTGTTTTATATTCAGATTTGGCAGCGGCATGCGGTTTTAAAGGCGCCGTCCGGGTCTGAGCCGGATGCTTATCATTATTATTGCTCGGGCTTTTTTCTGACTCTGAAGCAGCATTTGGCGCCGCCTTTCGACATGCATTCGGTATGATCGATTTCCCTGTTCAACAACGTGGCGATCAGGGTTCTGTCAAACTCACAGATTTCCTCGTATTTATTGGCGAGGTCGTGATAGACGCAATTGAATGCTTCAATGCTGCGCTGCTGTTCTGCCGGGTCTTCGCGGGATCGGGTCAGAAAGCCCAAGCCGTCCATGACTTTTAACAATTCCTCGATCTTTTTTTCAATAGTCAGTCCTTCAAATCGGGGCAGCAGGCTTTGAGACAGGGACAGTCCCAGTTGGTGCAGATATTCTAAAAAGGCTTCATGGCCCATTTTCTCCTTGAGACTGGCCAAAATGAGCTCGGAAAACCAGGCGTACTGCTTTGGGAAGCTGTTGAATCCGGCTTCGGTCAACACGAAGGAGCGAACGGGACGCCCTGCGGTTTTATTTAGAGAGCCGAGCGTCACGTAGCCGTCGCGTTCGAGTTTATTCAAATGCTGCTGAACGGCATTTCGGGAAATCCCCAGCGCCGCGGCGATCTCGTCAATACACAGGCCTGCTTTGCTTTCGAGTAAAAGATCTAAAATTTGCTGTTGCCTGCTGCTTATGCCGTCGGCCATCAAAGTTTGCTCAATATGACTATTTAAATAATTAATCATACCCTATTTAAGGCTATTCAACCATAAAAGTGTATTGATTTTTTCGTTAGAGTAAATTGGATTTCGGCACGCCAGGCAATAATATGAAATATAAATATTGCAAAAGTTGAATATGTAGGTAGAATTATAGGGCAATCCTGGCTGGAAATGCCGGATTGATTGAAAAAACACAGCAATTTAACTATCAAGGAGAACTCCGAAATGAGCTTGAGCCTCTATGAAAGAATCGGCGGGGAGCCCGCAGTCAACGCCGCGGTGGATATTTTTTACCGCAAGGTTCTTAACGACCATCGCATCAACCGCTTTTTTGACCATACCGACATGGACCAGCAGATCGCCAAACAAAAGGCCTTCTTTACCATGGCGTTCGGCGGTCCGAATAATTATACGGGGAAGGACATGCGCAATGCCCATGCCCGTCTGGTCAAGATGGGGCTGAATGACTCCCATTTTGACGCCGTTATGGAGCATTTGGGCGCTACCCTGGTTGAATTGAAGGTGCCGCAGGATTTGATTGCGGAAGCCGCAGCGATCGCCTTAGGCGCGCGCGGCGACGTGTTAGGCAGATAAGGGCGCAGACAGGCCGTGATTTCCTTGGGAAACCCACGGCCTTACAAATTAGGAGTGAAAACATGTTTAAAATAGCGGTCGAAAAAAACAGTTACTCTTGCGGACCGGGAGAAACGGTGCTCGATGTGCTGGTAAGGGAAAACGTACCGGTTTCTTACGCATGCAAAAAAGGCACTTGCCATAGCTGTCTGGTGCGCAGCCTTGAAACACCGCCTCCGGCTGCCCAGTCGGGGTTAAAGGACACGTTGCGAGTGCAAAATTATTTTCTTGCCTGCCAGTGCCGTCCGGAACAGGACATGACCGTCAAACTGCCCGACCAGTCCGAGTTTTACTCCAACGGGACGGTGATCGTCCATCAAATGCTCAATAGAAATACTTTGCTGTTGGTGATCGCCTTTAAGGATGCGTTTGAATTTAAAGCCGGCCAGTTCGTCAATCTACAGCGGCCGGACGGGTTGACGCGCAGTTATTCGATTGCCGATATTCCCAGGGAAAACAACGCCTTGGAATTTCATATCCGACGCTTGCCCGGCGGAAGATTCAGCGAATGGCTACACCAGGAAGTTACGGTCGGCGATCAAATAGCGGTCTCGGAGCCCAGAGGGCACTGTTTTTATTTGCCGGACAGAAAGGATCAGGGAATTCTGCTGATCGGCACGGGAACAGGCCTTGCTCCTCTGGCCGGCATTCTGACCGATGCGTTGTCGCATGGCCATTCCGGACCCATTCTGCTTTTTCACGGCAGCCGAGAGATTGAAGACTTATACCGGATAGACGAGATGCGCGATCTTGCGGAGCGGTATCCGAATTTCCGTTATACGCCCTGTCTGTCCGGTAATCGTGTTCCCGAAGGTTTTGTCTGCGGGCGGGCGAACGACGTTGCGATGTCTTCGATTGCCGACCTGAAAGGCTGGCGCGTTTTTCTCTGCGGGCATCCGGACATGGTCAATCAGATGAAAAGGCACGCTTTTCTTAAAGGTGCCGCCACAGCGGATATCTATACCGACGCTTTTGTCCTGGCCAAGGATAACGAGCTGGCGGTTGCTTGAGTCGATCTTGTTTATAAAGGCTCCGCGCCTGTAGGCAAGAGCCGATTCGCTTCATTGGGCCTCGAATTCTTGGCGGGAATAATGACGGCCGACGCTTTTTTCCGGCCGGCCTTCTCAAGCCTCGACCGTGACGCCTGTCATTGAGCCGGTCAAGTCCTGCAGACCGGTCCGTTTGGTCCGAACAACGCCGGGAATGATTGAATGGACGGAGAATGGACAGGGGTGGACGTTCAACTTTTTCTCGAGCGGTATGTGTTATATCGGTCGGTAATTGGGTTTGATTTTATGACTCGATTGCCGATCTTATATTGATATAATAATCGGAATAACCAATCTTTGCGCCTGTGCCGATCGAACGTTCGCTCTTTCGTTCCCCAGTCCATCCGCTGTCATTGCCAAGCCGTTATGTTGAATTTTAAAAATATCGCCCTGCGCCGCGGCGCCCGGGTTTTGTTTGATCAAGCTTCCTTCACCATTCACAGGGGCCAGAAAGTGGGCATTACCGGCGCCAATGGGGCCGGCAAATCCAGTCTGTTTGCTCTGATCCGGAACGAACTGCATCCCGATGCGGGCGATTTTTCGATGCCGCCCGGTCTTGAAGTGGCCCACGTGGCTCAGGAAACTCCGAGCTCCGAGCGCCCGGCTCTCGATTATGTCATGGACGGCGACCGGGAGTTGAGGCAATTGCAGCGCCTGTTGCAGGAGGCCGAAGCGATCGACGACGGACTCAGGCAGGCGCAATTGCATGCCGCTCTGGACACGATCGGGGGGTACAGCGCCGAAGCAAGGGCTTCGCGTCTCATGAACGGTCTGGGCTTCAGTCCGGCCCAGGAAAGAAATGCGGTCGCCTCGTTTTCCGGCGGCTGGCGCATGCGTCTCAATCTGGCCCAGGCCCTGATGTGCCGCTCCGACGTTCTTTTGCTCGACGAGCCGACCAACCATCTGGATCTGGACGCCGTGATCTGGCTGCAGGACTGGCTTTGCAAATATCCCGGCACGCTCTTGCTGATTTCCCACGACCGGGAGTTTCTCGACGCCATTACCGACCACGTCGTACATATCGAGCAGAATAAGGCGGAGATTTATACCGGCAACTATTCGGCTTTCGAAAAGATGCGCGCGGAAAAACTGGCGCAGCAGCAGGCGGCCTTTCAGAAGCAGCAGCGGGAAATCGCCCATATTCAAAGTTTCATCGACCGGTTCAAGGCGCAGGCGACCAAAGCCCGGCAGGCGCAAAGCCGGATCAAGGCCCTGGAACGGATGGAGATCATTGTCCAGGCGCATGTCGATTCGCCGTTCAATTTCAGTTTTCCCGAACCCGGACGGATGTCCAATCCGCTGCTGACGCTCGACAAGGCCGACATCGGTTACGGTCAAACGACCGTAATTGAACAAGCCGATCTGTCTTTGTCTCCGGGCGATCGGATCGGCCTCCTGGGCCCGAACGGAGCCGGCAAGTCCAGCCTGATCAAGGTATTGTCGGGAACCATGCTCCCGTTGTCCGGAGAGCGGCGGGAATCGGCCCATCTGAAAATCGGCTATTTTGCCCAGCATCAACTGGAGCAGTTGCGTCTCGACGAGTCGCCTTTGTGGCACTTGCAAAAACTCGATCCTCAGGCCACCGAAAAGGATCTGCGCAATTTTCTCGGCGGTTTCGATTTTCAGGGCGACAAGGTTCTGGAAGCCGTCAGGCCTTTTTCGGGCGGAGAAAAAGCCCGTCTGGTGCTGGCCATGCTGGTCTATCAGAATCCCAACCTGCTGCTTCTGGACGAGCCGACCAACCATCTCGATCTCGAAATGCGCCAGGCCTTGAGCGTGGCGTTGCAGGATTATCAGGGGGCGATGGTCGTCGTTTCGCACGACCGGCATTTATTGCGGGCGGTCACCGACCGATTCTTGTTGGTGGCCGAAGGTCGGATCAAGGTCTTCGACGGCGATCTGGACGACTACCGGAATTGGCTTGCCGAGCAAAAGAAAGGCGAAGAAAAACCGGACTCCGAGAGTGCTCCGGGATTGACCCGCAAGGATCAGCGCAAGCTGGATGCCGAGCGCCGGCAGAAGATGAAGCCGCTGTACGACGCGTTGAAAAAAGCCGAAAATTTGGTTGAAAAATATCATAATGAGCAGCGGCAACTGGAAACGGCTCTGGCCGATCCCGCCCTTTATGAAGATTCTCAAAAAGACCGGTTAAAACAGATTCTGGCCAGAAAAGCGCAAATCGATAAAGCGCTGGAAGAAGCCGAGGCCGGCTGGCTGGAGGCCGAAGAACGACTGGAAGCGGCGAAGTAAGGCTTGATTTTCCTTCAGCCGATTCGATCGGCTGGGCCGAAAAAAGGAATTAAGCTGCGTTATTAATATAGGGAAGGTTACTTCGGCTGTTTAATCCGGCGTGCTTCGCACGGGCCGAAAATACGCTCGTCAGGGAACATGGCGGGTTGCGGCACGAATTATTTTTCATCGGGGGGCGGTATCAATGTATGAAACGATAAAATTGTTGTTTGATATCTGCCTTTTTAGAAAAGGACCCGCCGATATTCCTTATTCCCGGTGGCTGCAAAAAATTCTGCTCCTGACCTATGCCTCTGTCCGTTTTTTAATGCTGAATTTCGACATGGACTGGCGGAACGTGCTACTGCACATCGGAGTGGAGATCACTTTTATCTGGAGCTTCAGTTGGATCATGCTGTATTGTATCGGCAGATTGCCTCGCCTCTGCCAGGTAACCAGCACTTTTTACGGCACGTTTGCCGTGATCGGCTTTTTTACATTGCCGGCGTTTGCCTCGATCGCCATAGGACATGGCGGATGGCTTGTGTTTATAGTGATGCTGGCGATAACAAGCTGGTTTTGCGCGGTAACGGCGCATATTATTTACCATACTCTGGATCAGCGATTAAGCTTGAGCATCGGCGTGGCGTTTTTATTTCTTATGGGATCCTATCTGTTGCTGGATTTCTTGTTTCCCGACCGTTTCGGTATTATTTAAGGAGCTATTATGGGCAGCTATAAACATATTTTGTTGGCAGTCGACTTTTTTGATCAGAATCAGTCTGTTGCGGACAAGGCGAAAGACCTGGCGGAAAAATATCAAGCCAGGTTGAGTATTGTTCACGTGGTCGATACGCTGCCTATTGCCGATCCGGCTTATGAGATGCTGATGCCTTTCGATATGGATTTGACGGCGGAATTCATGGCTACCGCAAAAACCAAACTAATCGCGCTGGCCAAGGAACTGAACGTTGACGAAGCCGATCTGCGGCTGGAGGCCGGCAGCCCCAAACAGGAAATCATTCGCGTTGCTGAAGAAATCCAGGCCGATTTGATCGTGCTGGGCTCGCACGGGCGGCATGGTCTGGCATTGTTATTGGGATCCACCGCCAACGGAGTTTTACATTACGCAGGGTGTGACGTACTGGCGGTCCGTATACAATAAGCGCTGCGAAAATAACCGGTATTCAGGTCGGTACAAGCGACAAATCGCCGGGCGCAAAAAAATCTTTAATTTAGGTAAGTCAAAAAATGATTGGACATATTGAAAGCTACGATCCTGAGCAGCAAACCGGAGTGATAAAAAGCGGAGAGGAATCTTTTTCATTTCATATGGACGACTGGCTTTCGGACGTTCCGCCCGATGCAGGCGATGACGTCACTTTTGAACTTGAGGACGGCAAAGCCAGTCGGATCAGCTTGGTCGGCGCCTATCTGGAGAAACCGAAAGCGGTCAAATTTAAATATCTGGCGGGCGCTTTGTCGCTTTTTTTCGGCTGGGCGGGTTTGTCCCGATTTTATCTGGGAGATTATCGAATAGGGTTCGTTCAGATCGTCTTGACGGCGATTTTGCTGCGGTCGGGGTTTGTGGTTTTCGTCCCGCAATGGGGATTTGTGGAAGCCATTTTGCTGTTTTCGGGAAAAATCGATAAGGATGCCAAAGGGCGCCCGTTGAAATAAACGATGATCAGGATATCGAGACGATCGGCACGGGCGATGGGGCGCCGCCTGTGCCGTCGGGTGATTTAGGGAAGTGTGTCAATAAATCGGATTGGAAAAACCTGAACAAGAGGCATTTCCAATCGATCCTGCGGAATGGATTGGAAATGCCTCCTGATTGGCGTGTTTGGCTTTGCGCCGATATTGGCTCTTGTCTGCGAAGATTTTGGCCTTGTTGAAACGGCCGGCGTATTTGGCTACGGGGTTTTGCCCGGGAGAATTGGCTATTTCTTTCAAATTTCTACGTTTTTTCATACATTACCTCTTATAATACGGAACTGAATTTTTTCAGAAGAAAAGATTATAAATTTTTTAATTAGATTCCGAAACCGTTGTGAAATTCCAAAAAGATTTTGATGTGATCGTAGTGGGCGGCGGTCATGCCGGTACCGAGGCTGCTCTGGCGTCCGCCCGGTGCGGAGCGAAAACGCTGCTGCTGACGCAGAATCTCGATACGCTGGGCCAAATGAGCTGCAATCCGGCCATTGGCGGTATCGGCAAGGGCCATCTGGTAAAAGAGATTGATGCGCTCGGCGGCTGCATGGCCAAAGCGATCGATCTGGGCGGCATCCAGTTTCGTATTCTGAACGCCAGCAAAGGGCCGGCCGTTCGAGCGACCCGCGCCCAGGCCGATCGTAAACTGTACAAACAGGCCGTAAGACACATGCTGGAGAATCAACCGAATCTGGCTCTGTTTCAGCAAACGGTGGCCGACCTGATTGTCGTGGGAGACCGGGTGGCCGGCGTCAAGACTCAAATGGGCCTGAGCTTCATGGCGCAGGCGGTAGTTTTGACCACGGGCACTTTTTTAGGCGGAAAGATCCATATCGGCCTCGAAAATTACAGCGGCGGCCGCGCCGGCGATGCGGCTTCGATCGCTCTTGCCCAACGCTTGAGAGAACTGCCGTTCAGGGTCGACCGGCTGAAGACCGGCACGCCGCCGCGCATCGACGGCAGGACGATCGATTTCGGCAGACTCGAGCAACAGCACGGCGACGATCCGGTGCCGGTGTTTTCCTTTATGGGCAGCCGCGATCAGCATCCCCGGCAAATACCCTGCCATATTACCCGCACCAACGGTAAAACACACGACATCATCCGCGCCGGCCTGGACCGGTCGCCTTTGTATTCAGGCATCATTGAAGGCATCGGACCGCGCTATTGTCCTTCGATCGAGGACAAGATCGTACGCTTCGCCGATCGGGACACGCACCAGATTTTTGTCGAACCGGAAGGGCTCGATACCCATGAAATTTATCCGAACGGCATTTCCACCAGTCTGCCGTTCGACGTTCAGTACGCGTTCGTCCGTTCGATGCACGGCTTTGAAAACGCCGAAATCGTACGCCCGGGCTACGCCATCGAATACGATTTTTTCGATCCGAGAGATTTGAAGGCTTCTCTGGAAACCAAGCACATGCCGGGTTTGTTCTTTGCCGGCCAAATCAATGGCACCACCGGTTATGAGGAGGCCGCGGCTCAGGGTCTGATTGCGGGACTGAACGCGGCGCGCCATGTACAAGGTCTGGAAAGCTGGAGTCCCGGGCGCGATGAAGCCTATATGGGCGTCATGATTGACGATCTGATTACCCGGGGCACCCAGGAACCTTACCGGATGTTTACCAGCCGGGCCGAATACCGTTTGCTGCTCAGAGAAGACAATGCCGATTTGCGTCTGACGCCCAAAGGACGGGAGTTGGGATTGGTCGATGACGAACGCTGGCGTGCGTTTGAAACCAAACGTGCGGCCGTTTCCGATCTGCAGGAAAGCCTGAAACGGAAATGGATCCGTCCGGAAACGGAGCAGGCGGCGCTGGCGGAACAATACTGGGGCAAGCCGCTGCTGAAAGAGGCCAGTTTGATTGAATTGCTGCGCCGTCCGGAAGTCGATGTCAAGCGGCTGCTGTCTTTTCTTGAGGAAGGCGGGACGGTGTCCGAAGCGGTCGGCGAGCAAGTCGAAATCCAGACAAAATATGCCGGCTATATCGTCAGGCAGCAGAACGAGATCGAGAAAGCCTCGCGCTACGATCATTTGCGCCTGCCCGAAGCTCTCGATTATAAAGGAGTTCCCGGCTTGTCCAACGAAGTCAGCGAGAAGCTGAAGTCGCAACGTCCGGAAACGTTAGGACAGGCTTCGCGTATTCCGGGGATTACTCCGGCGGCCATTTCCTTGCTTTTGATTTATCTGAAAAAGAAAAGCGCCTGATGGAACGCTGCCGAAAATTGCTCGTATCCGGACTGGAGTCATTACAGTTTAATCTCTCCGAAAATCAAATAGATCAGTTGCTGGCTTTTATTCTTCTGATCGAAAAATGGAACAAGGCTTATAATCTGACGGCGATACGCAACCGGGAAGAGATGGTGAACCTGCATCTTCTCGATAGCTTGGCCGTGCTTCCTTATATCGAAGGCGGCCGAGTCATCGATATAGGGACCGGTGCCGGACTGCCGGGAATTCCGTTAGCAATAGCCCGGCCTGAAACCGTATTTACTCTGCTCGACAGCAACGCCAAGAAAACGAGGTTTGTGCAGCAGGCCGCTATCGAGTTAAAACTTAAGAATGTGGACGTCCAGTTGGGGCGAGTGGAAAATTTTCATCCGAAAACGACGTTTACGACTGCCATAACCCGAGCCTTCGCCACACTGCCTGAAATTGTCAAACTTTCTTCCCATTTACTCGAAAAAAACGGCATTTTATTGGCAATGAAGGGGCAAAAAGCCGATGCGGAAGTGGCGCAACTGGCAGCGAAATCCGATCTTATCCCGCTTTTGATTCCAGGGATAAAAGTTGAAAGATATGTGGTTAAACTAAAAATGCAAGATATGTCCGAGGAAATGGTGTGGGAAAAATAATTGCCGTAACCAACCAAAAAGGTGGCGTGGGTAAAACAACGACCAGCGTGAATCTGACGGCCTCGCTGGCGGCAGCCAAGCGCCGAGTGTTGCTGATTGATCTGGACCCTCAGGGTAATGCCGCCATGGGCTGCGGTATCGATAAACAAAAAGTAAGCCATTCAAGCTACGATCTGTTGCTCGAAACAGTGCCGGCCTCGGAAACTATTATCAATGTGCCGGAACTTGGTTTTGCAGTGGTCGCCGGGAATTCCGATTTAACCGCCGCCGAAGTCCATTTGATGCAGGCGGACCGCCGTGAGCGCCGGCTGGCCGATGTTTTGCTTCCGATCAAATCGCAGTTCGATTACATCTTGATCGATTGTCCGCCGTCCTTGAACATGCTGACGTTGAATGCCATGGTGGCGGCCAACAGCGTGCTGATTCCGATGCAGTGCGAATATTATGCCCTTGAAGGTCTTTCGGCATTAATGAGCACGCTTAAGAGCATTCAAAATTCGGTCAATCCCGAGCTTTACCTGGAAGGCATTCTGAGAACGATGTACGACGACAGAAGCCGTTTAACGAAAGACGTATCGGAACAACTGGTCGAATATTTCGGCAACAAGGTGTTTAGAACCTGCATTCCGAGAAACATTCGTCTGGCCGAGGCGCCCAGTCATGGGCTGCCGGTGCTGAATTACGATAAAACTTCCCGAGGCGCTGTGGCTTATATCGCCTTGGCGGGGGAATTGATTAGAAAAGAGAAAAATTGACGGCATGGTAGTAAAGAAACGGGGACTCAATCGCGGTCTGGACGCCTTGCTCGGCGAGGCGCCGTCCTCTGTAAAAGAGGAAACACAGCATCAACTGCAAACTCTTCCGATCGAGTTCATGCAGCGCGGCAGATATCAGCCGCGGAAAGACATCGATCCGGAAAAGTTGCAGGAACTGGCGGATTCGATCAAGGCTCAGGGTGTGATTCAACCGGTGGTCGTCCGGAAAATCGATCCGGAAAAATATGAGATTGTCGCGGGAGAACGCCGATGGCGCGCTGCCCAGTTGGCCGGGCTGCAACAAATTCCCGTGGTCGTCAAGGAAATAGACGATCGCACGGCCATGGCAATCGCGTTGATCGAAAACATCCAGCGGGAAGACCTCAATCCCCTGGAAGAAGCCGAAGCGTTAAGGCGTTTGCTCGACGAGTTTCAGATGACCCATCAACAGATTGCCGATGCGGTCGGAAAATCCAGGGTGACGGTGACCAATCTGTTGAGATTGATGGAGCTGCACCCGGAAGTGAAAAAACTGGTCATCAACCGGCAGTTGGAAATGGGGCATGCGCGGGCGCTGTTAGCACTGGAAGGCTCTAAACAGGTTGCGGTTGCCAATAAAATAGTCAAAGAAGGACTGACCGTAAGAGCGGCTGAACGGCTGGTAAAAGAAAGTCTGGAGGCCCCCAAGACTTCTTCGCCGAAAGTAATGGACAAGGATACTTTGCGGTTACAGGAACAATTGACTGCAAGATTAGGGGCCAAAGTCTCCATCGACCATAAGGCCAACGGTACCGGCAAGCTCGTCATCACTTATGCCAGTCTCGAAGAGCTGGACGGCATCATCGGGCAATTCAAATCGTAAGCCCTTTGTCCGTTTCCTGTCGAAACGGGAAAAGCCTTCATGAACTTTTCCCGTTCGCCCAAACCTCAGGATTATAAGCATTTTCTTGCCTGAGTTTTAGTTCTTAATCATTAAAGGCCGGAGTGTTTATGTCGAATATTCTTAAAAATAGTGTGAGATCTCAATGACTACCCCGGTCAATAAAATTCACTAGCCGGGATATTTGTACTATATTTCATTCTATGAAATATAGTTCCAGATTTCTCGATAGCCGAACTGACTCGTCCTGCCTGCCGCAACAGGAAGGAGAATGCACTCATGCCGCTTTCCCGATATCAGGAATGAACCGTTCTATCCGTTTGGAAACAATCTACGAGCTGTTCGACTCCGTACTTAATCCCGACAATAATGATTTTCCTCT
The DNA here is from genome assembly GCF_000372865.1 of Methylosarcina fibrata AML-C10. NCBI lineage: Bacteria > Pseudomonadati > Pseudomonadota > Gammaproteobacteria > Methylococcales > Methylococcaceae > Methylosarcina > Methylosarcina fibrata. Next base: position 3,864,158 of record NZ_KB889965.1, read on the forward strand.
CGATGAGGACAGGCCGCATGATTCCGAATGTTCGCATCTGATAAAGACGAGAGAAAACGCTACCGCTCCGAGCTTGTTTGCTTTTAATCTACGGAACGGATATGCGGCAAATTAACGATTATTGTTTATCCTTGCTATCGATTTTGGTTCGAGCGCTTTCCGGAGGGGCTGATGTTTCAATGGTTTCGTTTAAGAAATTATTGAGAGAACTGTTCATGTTTCTCGTTATTTTGCATCCTTCCGAACTACTCCTTGCAGATGAACTTAAACCGAAGGTATTAGATTCCAGCGGTAAAGCCAGCAGTCTTTCCCAGGAAACCATCAGGGAAATTTTCTTCATGCGTCTGAGTTCCTGGCCGGACGGCTCCCCTATCCGTGTATTTGTCCTTCCCGATAATAACCCCATACACGTTCAGTTTGCGAAAGAAGTGTTGGGTGTATACCCGTTTCAACTTCGATCCGCATGGGACCGCCTGGTTTATTCAGGCACTGGCGTGGCTCCTACCACCGTCGAAACTCAGGAAGAGATGAAAGCGCGTATTGAAAGGACTCCAGGCGGCATAGGTTATATCGGCAAATAAGGAGAATTTGAGTGAAAGTGATACTTCAGGTTTTTTGCCAATACAAAATAACTCAAAAGATCCTGGTTGCAATCATATCTTTTGGGGTAGCTTTCGAAGCTTTGGCTCTTGAGTGGCACAATGGGGATTGGCAGGTACACGGTTTCTTAAGCCAGGGGTTCAATTACACTACGGATTATCAGGTTTTTGGCTCCAGTAGGGATGGAAGTTTCGATTTTACCGAACTGGGCATTAACGGATCAGTTAAACTGACGCCCAATCTTTTAGTGTCGGCGCAAGGGCTTTATCGAAGTACCGGCGCATCAGATACGCAGGGAGCTCGTCTTGATTTCGCGCAGATCGATTACAGCGTACCTGTGCTTGATTCGGCAGCGGTGCTGGGTGTTCGTGCCGGTCGTGTGAAAGTTCCTTTCGGTCTCTATAACGACACTCGAGACGTGGTATGGACGCGGCCAACCGTACTTTTGCCTCAATCGATCTATTTAGATACACTCGCTATACGGCAAGCCCAGATTGCGGCCGATGGAGGCATATTATACGGACGATATACCTACGGAGATCACAGGTTCGGATTGGAATTTTTGGCGGCAGAGCCTCAGGATGATACGGGCGGCACCGCCGCGTTTCTGACTGGACTTCCTGATGCAGTAGGGAAAAATATGAGCGGTCGAGCATATTTGTTAGGAAGAGCCTCTTATGAATGGAAAGGCGGACAAGGGCGCTTAATGGCTACTGTAGTCGATCTGGATCGAGACTATAATTCCACATCGCCTACCATGCCTTCTGGCAACGTTAAAGTAACCTATCCATTATTTTCTGGACAGTACAATGCAGAGCACTGGTCACTGACGGCCGAATATGGCTGGATTGGTCTTCAGCGTACTGGTTTTACACCGTTTGTTCAGCAAAGCACTTCCGAAAATTTCTATGTGCAGGGTGAATATCGGTTTACACCGGATATTTCGGGAATACTGCGCTATGATGTTTTTCATGTCAATCGGGATGACCGGGATGGCGATCGAGCCTCGGCTCTGACAGGGCTGCCGCGTCATCGTTTTTACGCGCGTGACCTGACTGTCGGAGTGCGCTGGGAATTTGCGCGCAATTTTTTGCTGGCTGCGGATTATCACTATGTTAACGGTACGGCTTGGCTTAATACCACCGATAATCCCGATCTAAACAGTGGCGGCGGCGGTCCTGCCGATTGGAATTTATTTACTACAATGCTGTCCTTTCGATTCTGAGAGTTTGCATGGTGGTTAACGACGGTTCTAAAAAAAACAGAATACTTCGTTTTAACAGTCTGCATCACAAGGGGCTGTTATCTCTGAGTTTATTGCTGCTCACTTTAAGTGCCGCATTCGGAACCTTGAATTACTGGTATCTCAAGGTTCAATCTCAGTCTCAGCACGCGGCAACTCAAGCGGCCCTGCAGGCAGAGTTCAAAGGTCTGATCGATCATTCGGTCAACCGTTTGCAGCGTTTGGGCGTCGTGCTCGCCTCGCTCGGCAAATTGACCGGGCGTATCGATCCGAATGGCGGATCTGCCAATTCCGATCTTTTGAAACAACAATTCGCCAGTGTTCGTTATGAACTCGACGTTGACCATGTGATGGTTTTTGACCCGGAGGGTAATATTCAATGGGAATGGTCGCCGGAGTCGAGTAAGCCGGTTACCACGCAACAATTGGCTGATAAATTGAAACGGGTTCGGGAAACCGAGCAGCCGACTGTCGCCCTTTCTTGCGATCCTCACTGCAGTCTCGATGTATTCATGCCTTTGCTGGCAGCAGGCCGGAATGTCGGCTTTATTTCTCTTAGCCAGCGAATAGCGGATCTGGTATTGGAATTTTCAACCGCCACAAGTGCCGATGTCGCCATTCTAGTGCCGGTGACCGATGCGTCCGGCAAGGTTTTGCCGCGCTGGTCCCTACAAACGGCGGCATTGACCCACGGTCAAGAGCTAAAACCGATTATTGAACATCTTTCCGAACGTTATGCAACGCCTCTGGATATCCCTAGCGATCTATGGTTGCCATGGAAAGAAAAGAATTACAGCTTGCACGGCGTGCCGCTCAACAAAATCATGGATGGCGCAAACGGATATATTTTATTTATTTCCGATGTAAGCGCAATCACCTCGGCTTTACAGCAATACAAGCAGGATGGTCTGCTGTTGATGGGCGGCGCATTGATCTTTGCCGAGCTTTTCTTGTTAATGCTCATACGGCATCCGTTGTTACGGCTCAAGCATTTGGCGGATACGCTGCCTTTGGTAGCGCAAGGAGGCTATCATGAAGCTTGCCGGCAGTTAAATCCTCGTAGCCGCCTGGACCGAAGCCGGGATGAAATCGACATTCTGTATGAGACTTCCGTTAAATTAGCTCAGCAAATCGAAGAGAGTCAAATGGCCCTGGCATCTGAAAGGGATTTTATTCAGGGCCTATTGGATAGTGCTCAGGTCATGATACTTACCCAGACCGCTTCCGGCAGAATCCATACTGTCAATAATTTCATGTCTCACCTTCTTGGGCGTTCTTTCAATAATCTTCAAGGTACTCCTTTTATTGATCTCATCGAACAGGATTCGGGTAGAGAGCATTTCGAAAAAAACAGGGAAAATCTGTTTTCTTCCTCCCTTCATCGTTTGGAGCATGAAGCGACCGTCATCGGCGTGGATGGCGAAAAGCGTCATATTCTATGGGTTCATACCCATCTAGGTCATGGGCATAAGGATGACGTAACCGTGCTGTCGGTCGGTATGGATGCCACCGACCGCATACAAGCCGAAACCCGCAGTCGCTGGCTGGCTCACCACGACCCATTGACCGGTCTGGCTAACCGCCTGCGCTTTCAGGAAGAGCTGGAGCGCAGTTTTGCCGAATCGAACCGCAGCGGCATACCGACAGCGCTGCTTCTGCTCGATCTGGATTATTTCAAGGAAGTTAATGACAGCAGCGGTCATGCCGCGGGCGATGCCTTATTGGTCTATCTGGCCGACGAGTTGCAATCAAGATCACGTAAATCCGATCTTGTTGCTCGGTTAGGAGGAGACGAATTTGCTGTATTGATGCCGGCAACGGGTCAGGTAGGCGCCGAATCTTTTGCCCAGTCTCTGAATGAACGGCTATCGGAACGGCAATTCCGGTTTGGCGATAGAGAGTACCGCATATCGGCCAGTATCGGCATCGCTCTGATGCCTTGGCACGGCGAGAATGTGGAGGCTCTAATGGCCAACGTCGATACCGCCATGTATCAGGCTAAAAAAGCGGGGCGCGGACGTTGGCGTTTTTATTCGAAAGGTCAAAACATGCCTTTGTTTCCGGGCATGACGGAAAATTTGGTAAATATGAGATGAAGAGTATAAGGCATGAATACGCTAATATTTACTGACGTGAGAACGTATGACGAATTAAAAATACACTAAGCTTAGGGAGTGAATTTGAACAACCAGGTTTGATGTTACGAGACAGGGCATCCAAGCCGCCTATATACGGACGAATTGTCAGTATGAGCCGATCAAATTTTTAAAGGATGTTATTCTGGAATTTATGGCGAAGAAAAATTGTACCGTAAAACCTTGTGTTTTACTAGAGGCTAGGCTTCCCTTTTTCGAAAATCATAGCCGGATCCTCCTGCCGACCATGGTTGATCTATTAGAAGTAAAAGATTTCTCTTGCTCGGGCATGAAAACTGTCCGCAATAACAATAAAAATTCCGTATCAATTTTATAATTAACCCTGGGATGCAGTTATATGATCAACTTTCCTAAAATCCATTGTCCTATCCCAAGCGCTGTTAACCCGTATGCTGAAATCGTCAATAATCATACCTTGTCTTGGATAAAAAAATTCGGTTTAGTTCCGCACGAAGATAACTTTGATCTTGTAAGGAAATCTAAATTCGGCTGGTTACTGGCTCGCGCCTATCCGAATGCACCTCTTGAAGAGCTTAAAATAGTATCTGACTGGAATACTTGGCTATTCATTCGAGATGATCAATGTGATGAATCCGGCTTGGGTAAAGATCCAATTCTTCTCTCCCACGTACATGCAGACTATATCGAGATACTTAACGGACGATCACCGAAGCAAAACAGTTCGCCTTTAGCCCATGCGTTATATGATATACGTAACCGCCTAATGAGTAAAGTAACTCCGGCGTGGTGGGGGAGATTTATTTATAGTGCAATCGAATATTTCGATTCCACAGAATGGGAAGCTCAGAATCGGGCATTTGGCATTGTTCCCGATACGAAAACTTATATTTTAATGCGGCCATACACCGGGGGCTTATATACCGATATTGAGCTGATCGATATTACTGAAAACATAGATTTACCGTTGCATATCCGTAAAAATGATGTACTTCAGCGCTTGGCATTAAAGGCCAATAATGTTGTGTGCTGGTCGAACGATATTATTTCGTTTGCTAAGGAATCCAGGCATCATGATGTTCATAATTTGGTCGCAACATTGTTGTCTTCACAGCATTCTCTACAGAAAGCCATTAATTTGGCGACTGAAATGACTAATTCGGAAATTAGGGAATTTCTTGAGCTAGAGAAGAAATTGCCATCCTTTTCACCTGAAATAGATGCTCAGCTACAAAAATTTGTGGGAGTATTGCGATCCTGGATGCGAGGTAATCTTGATTGGGCCTATGAGTCGGAGAGATATGTCATAGAATCTACTGACTGCGTTATGGCATTATAAGTTTCAAGAGTTATTGTTTTCGAGTATCTCTTTTACAGGTCTAAAAGACTTTCGATGCACGGCCACAGGTCCGAATTTTTCAATTTCGGCTAGATGTTTTTGGGTTCCGTAACCTTTATGAATCTGAAATGAAAAGTCGGGATAGATGTTGCTGTAAGCACGCATGAGTTCATCCCGATAGACCTTGGCTACGATGGAGGCCGCGCTGATTTCCGGGACGGTTCGATCTCCCCGCACGATGGCTTGGGTTGGCATCGGCAGTACAGGCAGTGCATTGCCGTCAATCAATACGCAGTCGGGTACGACGGGTAATCGATGGACAGCCCGTTGCATAGCCAGTAGGGTGGCCTGCAGGATATTGAGGCGATCTATTTCCTCGACGTTCGATTCAGCTACCGACCAAGCCACAGAGCGCTCCTGGATGGCATGGAAAAGGGTCTGGCGTTTTTTTTCGCTGATTAGTTTTGAATCAGCCAGGCCGGCGATCGGTCTGGCCGGATCCAGAATGACGGCCGCGGCAACGACCGGTCCTGCCAAAGGTCCGCGGCCCGCTTCATCGACGCCGGCGACCAAACCTTGCCGTAAAAGGGATAAAGTTGGCATTCTGTCTATTAAGCCAGTGATTGCTTGAGTCAGGGCTTCAGCGGTTAGCCGATCGCTAACGCAAAATGCCGCGGCTCACGTTGCGCAAAAAATCAACCATCAGAGACAGCTCCTTGCTGTCGCCGGCCAACTCTTCCATTTGATCTATCGCGTCTTCCAGTCTGAGATTCATCTTGTAAATGATTTTGTAAGCCTTTCTGATCAATCGAATGTCTTCGGACGAGATGCCGTTGCGTTCCATGCCGACCGAATTGATGCCGTGCGGTTTGGTCGGCTTGCCTCCGACCATGATGAACGGAGGGACATCCTGCGTTATCGCGCTGCCCATCGCGGCAAAGCTGTACTGGCCGATTTTTGTAAACTGATGCACCAGGGTAAAACCGCCCAGAATGGCATGGCTGTTCAAACAGACGTGGCCGGCCAGGGAGGCGCCGTTCGCCATGATGACGTGGTCTCCGATAATGCAATCGTGGGCCACGTGCGTATAAGCCATAAACAGGTTGTCGTTGCCAATATGAGTCACGCTATGATCTTGCTGCGTTCCTCTGTGCATCGTGGCGAATTCCCGGATGGTATTGCGGTCTCCTATTTCCAGTCGGGTAATTTCGGACGCATATTTTTTATCCTGAGGATCTTCTCCGATCGAGGTGAACTGATAGATGCGGTTGTGTTTGCCTATTGCCGTGGGGCCTTTGATCACGACATGCGACCCGATTACCGTGCCCGAGTCGATTCTGACGTCGGGACCAATCACGGAATAAGGGCCGATGACAACGTCATCGGCAAGTTCGGCCTTTTTATCGATTATTGCGGTTGGATCGATCAAGGCTAATCCACCACCGCAGCGCATCGGATTTCCGCGCTTGCCACAAATTCGCCGTCCACTTCCGCGCAGCAATCAAAAGCCCAGATGTTGCGTTTGCTCTTAAGGAATTTAGCTTCCAGCATTAATTGATCACCCGGAACGACCGGTCTTTTGAACTTCGCTTTATCGATGCCGACCAAATAATAGATCATGCCGCGCAACACGTCGGGTGACGTTTCCGAAGCCAACAGGCCGGTCGTTTGTGCCAGGGCTTCTAGAATGAGGACGCCGGGCATGACCGGTCTTTGCGGAAAATGCCCTTGGAAAAAAGGTTCGTTGTAAGTCACGTTTTTAACGCCTAACAGCCTGATTCCTGGTTCGCACTCTATCACCTTGTCAACCAATAAAAACGGATACCGGTGCGGCAAAAAATCTTGTATTTGTAAAATATCTAGTTTAACGGACATGGATAAACGGTGCTACGTAAGAGTGATGAGTGAAAAAGGACCGCCAGGCGGCCGGCTTATTCCGGCATGCTTGACAGTTTTTTCTGAACCTGAGCCGTGATGTCTATCTTGTCGCTGGCAAAAATAACTCCGTCAATTAATATCAAGTCGAAATTTTGCTCCTTGGCGATCGCCTGAATAGCTTCAACGATACGGCGCTGCAATTTGCCGAGTTCTTCGTTACGGCGGGCATTAAAGTCGTAACTGGTTTCCTCTTTCGTTCTTTCGAAATCTCTTTTCTTGTTGAGTATCTTTTTTTCCAGGCTTCCGCGTTCCGAGTCGCTCATGATGGACGCATCTCTGCTCAATTTTTCGTCCAGGCTCTTGATTTCATTCAGTTGCGTATCCAATTGCTTTTTTCTGGGAGAAAATTCCTGTTCCAAACGTTTAAGGGCTTTTTCCGTTTGAGGAGTCTCTTTGAGAATGGTGGGCATGTTGACGACGCCGACCTTTAATTCGGCAAAGCTCACGTTTGCGATCAGCAACAATCCTAAAAATAAGGCAATTTTTGTTTTCATTGTCAATTTCATCTCCAGAGTTAAAGTTAAATTATATATTACTGATAATCTTGTAGATTATAGGGGATAAGCATTCTAATCCAAAACAACTTCTACTAGAAATTCTGGCCGAAGTTGAATTGGAAAAATTGTTTTTGGTCGCCCGGCTCGGTAGCCGTTCCGGATTTCGCATTTAACGGCAGGGCGGCGCTCACGGATAAGGCGCCGAATGGCGAAAGCCATTCACCGGAAACTCCGGTGGAATACCTGAGATCACTGACACTGAAGCCGTCGCTGACGGTCCCCGCATCAAAAAACGCCCCCAACCGGATCGATTTGGTTTCTGAAAAGAAAGGAACCGGGAAAAACATTTCGGCATTGCCGATGACTTTTGTCGAGCCTCCGATGGGGTTGCTCGCAACGGGTACGCCGTTGACGAGGATATGAGCTCTGGGACCTAGTGTGTAGTTCTTGTATCCCCTTACGGAGCCGGTGCCGCCGGCAAAGTAATTTTCAAAAAACGGTAGCCCGTTCGTGTCGCCGTAACCGTCTCCGTAAGCGAATTCTCCCTGCAGCCTGAAGGTGAAATCCTTGGCCAGTGGAAAGTAAACCTGGTGCTTATAGCTTAATTTATAGTATTCCAGATCGCTCCCGGGGATGGTGGCTAAAGCGGATAGCCGCTGCTGGCCGCCTTTGGTCGGGAAGAGTGCACGGTTTAACGTATCGTGAGTCCATCCTATGGAAGGAGCGAAGGTTAAAAACGAATCGCCGTATTGCTGGACAAAATCCTTAATTTCTATGTACGAGTTGTCGGTATCTCTCAGAGTAGTTTGCTTGACGTCGGCATCGAAGCGCAATTGATCAAATTCATTGAGTGGAATGCCAAAATTAATACCGGCATTATAAACGTCGGTGGAGTAACTGGCGATATTGACCTGACCGGCATCCCGACTGGTGTAACCCAGGTTATATCCTTGACTGACCCCGTCGACGGTGTAATAGGGATTAAAGAAGCCGAATTGATAAGAAGTAAGGTAACTGCTGTTGTTGAACACAAGGCTGACCCGTTTTCCCGAGCCGAAGACGTTGTCCTGGGTAATGTTGGCATTCAATACGACGCCCTGCACCTGGGAATATCCGATACCCGCCGACAGATTGCCCGAGGCCTTTTCGGTCACTTTGTAATTGACGTCAATTTGATCGGCCGTGCCGACGACCTGGGGAGTTTCGACATTGACCTCTTCAAAATAGCCCAGGCGCTCAAGACGAGTTTTCGAGCGTTCAATCTTGGAGCTGGAGGCCCAGCTTGCTTCCATTTGCCGCATTTCCCTGCGTAAGACTTCATCCCGTGTTTTGGTATTGCCTTTCATATTGATGCGGTGGACATAAGCGCGTTTGCCCGGATCGACGAAGAAGGTCATGTCGACCGTTTTCTTGGCTTCGTTGATTTCCGGCACCATATTGACGTTGGCGAAGGTATAACCTTCGTCGCCTAAACGCTCGGCAATGGCTTTCGAGGTTTCCGTCGCATTTTTTCTGGAAAAAATCTCGCCGGGGCCGACGCTGACCAGTTTGATCAGTTCTTCCGGCTTAACGATGAGATTGCCTGCCAGTTTTACTTTTTCCAGCGAATAAATGTCGCCTTCCTTGACGTTGATGGTGACATAGATGTCCTTTTTGTCCGGGGTGATCGCAACCTGAGTGGATTCGATCGAGAAATTGATATATCCCCGGTCGAGATAGTAGGAGCGCAGAGATTCCAGGTCGGCCGACAACTTTTGTTTGGAATATTGATCGTCCTTGGTATAGAAGGACAACAAATTGGTCGTGCTTAATTGCAGCGCGCCCAGCAAGGTTTTGTCGTCGAATGCCTTGTTGCCGACGATATTGATCTGTTTGATCTTGGTGACCCTGCCCTCGGAAATCTGAATATGGATTCCGACCCGGTTGCGAGTCAGCGGGGTAACTTCGGTTTTAATCTTTAAGGCGTATTTGCCGTGGCTGAGATATTGGCGGTTTAATTCCTGCTCGACTTTATCGAGCACCTGTCGGTTGAAGACTTTGCCTTCCGACAAACCGATCGAATCCAAAGCCTTCGTCAAATCTTCCTTGCTTAAGTCCTTGTTGCCTTCGAATATGATTTTTGCAATGGAAGGACGCTCCACGACGTTGACGATAAGCGTGGAGCCTTCCCGTTCCAGCGAAATGTCCTTGAAGAAACCGGTTTTGAATAGGGCTTTAATGGCCGGAGCGGCATTGTCCAGAGAAAATGTATCGCCTACGTTGACCGGCAGGTAGTTGTAAACCGTGCCTAATGAAATACGCTGTAAACCTTTGACCTGAATATCCTTGACTATAAACTCTTCATCGGCTTTAGCGGCCTGGGCCATCAGCAGGCACAGAAAAAGCAGGCGAGAAAAGGAATTTAATTTCATGTGGTCGTCGAAAAAAAGATCGTAAATTTATAATCTTTTTGATTATAACATGGAAAATATTCAAACAGCTTAAGCCCGATCGATCGGAAAGCAGAGCACTTCGTCGATCGAAGGTTTCTGTAACAATACCATCAGCAGCCGGTCCAGGCCGATGGCCATTCCCGAGCAATCGGGCAATCCTGCCGCCAGAGCCGCAATAAGCCGGGTATCTTTTACCGCGGCAGGGAGTTGTCTTTCGCTTCTGATCGTCAATTCTTCATTGAACCGCCGCTCTTGTTCTTCCGCATGGCTTAATTCGTAATAACCGTTCCCCAATTCCACGCCATCGATGAACAGTTCGACCCGATCGGTCGTTTGAGGTTTGTGTTCATTCAGGCGCGCCAGGGACGATTGGCAGGCAGGGTAACCATAGACCATGCATAATGCGTTCTTGCCGAGATGAGGCTGAACTTTATGGCTGAACAAAAAATCCAGCCAGAGAGAGTGGTCGTGGCCGCAAATGTCCACCGCCTCGCCGAGGGCATTATCCCGGGCGTAAGCGCAGTAATCCTCGTAGGCAAACCGCAGCGGATTCAAACCAGTATGGCGCTGAAACACTTCCTGATAGCTTATTCTCAGCGTCGCCTGCAACGGACGCCGTTCCTTGAACAGGTTTTGAATGAGCGCCTCGCAATCATCCATCAAACGGGACAGGTCAAAGCCGACGCGGTACCATTCCAGCAGGGTAAATTCCGGATTATGAAACCGCCCCGATTCGCCGTTTCTGAACGATTTGCCTATCTGATAAATCGAGCCGCTGCCCGCGGCCAGCAGCCGCTTCATCGCAAATTCAGGCGAAGTCTGAAGAAAAAGGGTTTGCCGTTGCGGAGCCCAATTGAACTCGGTGCTGAAGTAGGCCAGTTGTGGATCGGTGCCGATGGCCCGACCGAGCAGAGGCGTTTCCACCTCCAGAACCGAGTGTTCCAGAAAATAATTACGAATCGACCGGAGCATGTGCGCTCTTGCGCGCATCAGTTCCACGGAGCAGGTCGGCTGCCATTCGGTCGACACTATTCTTTTACGCGCGAAACGTACTCGCCGGTTCGGGTGTCGACTTTGATCACTTCGCCCGTCTGCACGAACAAAGGCACTCGAACCACGGCGCCTGTTTCCAGAGTAGCCGGCTTGCCGCCGCCGCCGGAAGTGTCTCCGCGCACGCCGGGATCGGTTTCAGTGATGGCCAGCTCGACAAAGTTGGACGGAGATACCGCCAGGGGGACGTCGTTCCATAAAGTAACCGTGCACATGTCCTGGTCTTTGAGCCATTTGGCCGCTTCGCCGACCGACTTTTCATCGGCCTGGTACTGTTCGAACGTATCGGGTTTCATGAAATGCCTGAACGAGCCGTCGTTGTAAAGATATTGCATCTCTACGTCCACCACGTCGGCGCCTTCGAGAGATTCTCCCGATTTAAAGGTTCTTTCTATGACTCGACCGGTTTTCAGGTTTCTGATCTTGACCCGGTTAAACGCCTGGCCTTTTCCGGGTTTGACAAATTCATTTTCGATGATGGCGCAAGGGTCGTTGTCCAGCATGACTTTTAACCCGGCTCTGAATTCATTGGTGCTAAAACTAGCCATTTTCTCCTCGAGACTCTTAAAAACAATGTAAAATCTTACCATTATAATAGAGGCCTGTATCGAGATAAATTAAATAAGTTAATTCATGTCAGAAATTCCAGCCGAAATACGGCATTATCAAAAAAATTGGCAGCAGCAGCTTGCCGAAGCGATCGGTTCTCTTGAAGAGTTGTGTGCTTATCTGGATTTGCCGATGGACCAGTTGCCGGTATCGGTGGCCGCTGCAAAGGATTTTCCTTTGCGGGTTCCGCTGAATTTTGCCGACTGCATGGAAAAAGGCAACCCGAACGACCCTTTGTTGCGGCAGATTTTACCGGTACGGGATGAGCTGACGTTCTATCCGAATTATAGCGACGACCCGGTAGGGGATCTTCAGGCGGCGACGGAGTCCGGCGTTCTGCATAAATACCACGGCCGGATGCTGATGATTAATACCGGCAGTTGCGCAATCCACTGCCGCTATTGTTTTCGGCGCAATTTTCCTTACGGCGACTTTCAACTGAGCAAACAGCGGGAGTTTGCCGCCGTGCAGTCGATTCGGGAGGATTCCTCCATTACGGAAGTCATCCTGAGCGGCGGTGATCCGTTGCTTCTGAATGATGCGAGGTTAGGCAGCCTTATTCGGGAGTTGTCGGCCGTCGGTCATTTGCGGCGGATCAGGATACACAGCCGTTTGCCCGTGGTGCTGCCGTCCCGCATTACCGAAAAGTTGGTAGGTTTGCTTGTTGAAAGCGGTAAGCAGATCATTCTGGTAATCCACTGCAATCATGCGAGAGAAATCAATGACCGCGTCGCGGCCGCTTGCCGCATTTTAAACGGGAGCGGCATCACTGTGCTCAATCAATCGGTGCTGTTAAAAGGCGTGAACGACAGTGCCGATGCGCTGTGCGAATTGAGCGAGCGTTTGTTTGGTGTCGGCGTTATTCCTTATTACCTGCATTTACTGGATAAAGCCAGGGGAACCGGGCACTTTGAAGTATCCAGGACGGAGGCTCTGGCGATTCTCCGACAGGTGCAGAACAGATTGCCCGGCTATCTTGTGCCCAGGCTCGTGCAGGAGCAGGCCGGCGCGCCGGCCAAGCAGCATGTTTATTGAGCATTGTCCGTGCGCCAACGATTCGGCGATTTTTTGCCAAAATAAACCGGTTTTTCTGGCGAAGCAATTTTCCGATGAACCATTCCCGCTCAAATGGTTTATCATTAGCGCTTTTTTAAAAAATAACAAGCTCAGAGAGCGCCCTGATTAAATAATGAGCCAGCATTCACAATCAAATACCGACCGCAGCTTCTCACTCATCCTGTTGTTTGCGGTGACTCTATTTATCAGCGCATCGCTGATGTTTGTCCTGCAGCCCATGTTCGGAAAATTGCTGCTGCCCCTCCTCGGAGGGTCGCCTTCCGTCTGGAATACCTGCATGGTTTTCTACCAAAGCATTCTGTTTCTTGGCTATTTGTACGCCCATGGCCTTTCCACTACGCAAAGCCACCATCGTCAGGTTTTGCTCCACGCCGGGGTTATATTGGTCAGTCTTGTTGCCTTGCCCGTGGGCTTGCCGGAACAGGTCTCGCCGCCCACCGACAGCAATCCGACGCTATGGCTCTTGTGGACGCTTTTGCTTTCGATCGGGCTGCCTTTTTTTGTGGTCTCGACGACTGCGCCGCTGATGCAGAAATGGTTCGCCGGCGTCGGCCACCATACCAGTCACGACCCTTATTATCTGTACGCAGCCAGCAATGCCGGCAGTTTGATTGCTCTGCTCAGCTATCCGTTTTTGCTGGAGCCTCATGTCGGCTTGGCCGAGCAGCAACAATACTGGAGCATCGGTTATGTTCTGCTGGGCGTGCTGGTGGCGGGCTGTGCTTTTGTCTTGTGGAAATCGCAGCAAAAAGAAGCGGCAACCGAGGAAAGTGTTCTCGAAGACATCACGTTGCAGCCGGTCACCAAGTTGCACTGGCTGGCGCTGGCTTTCGTCCCTTCGAGCCTGCTGCTGGGACTGACCAATTTTATCAGTACCGACATTGCCTCCGTGCCTTTGTTGTGGATTATCCCGTTAACCTTGTATTTGTTGTCGTTCATTCTGGTTTTTTCCAAGTGGGGCGATCGCATTCATCCGGTTATGGTCTCCTTGCAGCCGATGGTGTTGCTGCCGTTCATCGCCTATTCGTTCATCAATCCGGCGGTACTTCCTTACTGGGTTGATTTGGGGCTGCATCTTACGGCGTTTTTCATTGCCGTGATGGTGTGTCACGGCGAGTTGGCCCGGCTTCGCCCCCATACCCGCTACTTGACGACTTTTTATCTCATCATGTCGTTTGCGGGCATGCTCGGCGGCATGTTCAATACGTTTGTGGCGCCTTTCGTATTTAACGGCGTCTATGAATATCCTATCATGATCGTTGCGGCGCTGTTGCTGCGTCCCGGACTGAAGTCGTCTGTCGAGTCCGGTAAACTGGGCTGGTTGCGGCAAGCGATCTTCCCGGCGGTGTTGCTGGTGATGGGGATGGCGATTTATGCCGGCATCGACAATTTGCCGGATTACCTGGATACGATCGGCGTCGGTTTGATCTTGCTGGCCGGTTTGTCTTATTCTTTTCGGGCCAAGCCTTTAACGCTGGCTTTGTTGAGCGGCATTCTCATTTTTTTCACGATGGCCCTGCATGGGCTCTTGTCCAATACGCTCTATCAGGAACGCACTTTTTTTGGCGTGCTGTCGGTACGGGAAAGCGTTTTGATCAACGAGCAAAACCGGCCGGAAAAATATCACGAGTTTTTCCACGGAACGACCAAGCACGGGGCTCAGCGCCTGGCGGCCGACGTGTCGCGTACTCCGTTGACTTATTTCAGCCGTCCGGGTCCTATCGGACAACTGTTCAGCGTGTTCGATAACAGCGACCGGAATTGGACCGTCGGCATTATCGGCCTGGGGGCGGGAACCCTGGCCTGCTATGCCAAGGAAGGGCAAAACTGGACGTTTTACGAGCTGGATCCGCTGGTGGTGGAGATTGCCGAGAATCCGGCTTATTTCAGCTACATCAGCCAGTGCAATCCGAAGGTCAACATGGTCGTCGGCGATGCCCGGCTGTCTCTGGAAAAGGAACCCGATCAAAAATTCGATCTCTATATTGTGGATGCTTTCAGCTCCGATTCGATCCCCATCCATTTGCTGACGCAGGAAGCCATTCGGCTTTACTTCAAGAAGCTGAAGCCGAACGGCATACTGGCGCTGCATATCACTAACCGGCATTTGGCTTTGAAAAAAGTATTGTCGGATCATGCCAAGCGGCTGGGCCTTTCGGCGCTGATTCAGGAATTTAAGCCGTCAACCGATATTCCGCTCGTCGTGGCAACGGACTGGGTGGTGATGGCGGCCAAGCCGGAAACGTTGGAGTCCTTGCGGACCAGTAACCTGGGAGAGTGGCAAAAGTTGCCGCTTTATTTCGATTTGAAACCTTGGACCGACGATTTCAGTAATATTGTTACTATCTGGAAATAAAGGAGAGCGTCATGAGCCAATCCCCCATTTCGTGCGAGCTTCATGATTATATTGAAATAGCCTGCATGCACCGGTATCAGATAAAAATCAAATTGAAGGGCGGTCGAGTCGTAACGGGAGTGGCGGTCGACACGTCGGTTACCGCCGAAAAGAAGGAGTGTCTGGTGATCGAAAACGGAGAAAGGCAGTCGATTGAATTGACTCAGATAGCCAGAATTGAGGCTTTGTCACCCGATGCCGTTTTTAAGGAAATCGACTTCTAGAAAACTCTGCCTGCACAATTCGATTGTAGTCACGTAAGGTATTTTCTGGAGAATTTACATCCGGTCTTCGGAACTTCTCCGGAATTTCGAGTTATACGCTGAGGTTGAATAAACTCACCTGAGCCGTGCCAATGACGAAATTAACGGGCGTGGCCGGCAGGGAGGGAGGGTTCCGATAAATAAATCGAACTCCTCCGCCACGTTGTAAAATTTCTTTTTCCGGGTTGGTTGTCGGCATTGCTTCTGCCGTTGGTTTTCGTCCATGGGAGGGGTAAACTCAGGCTCCGTTTGGCTTGATTCAAGGATAAAGAATCTTTTAAAGCCCTTCGATGCCGGATATTCCGACCAATGTCCAATTGTCAAAGTCCATGGCTCCTTCCTGATTTTCGCCTTCATCATAGGTAATGCGGCACAGATATTTTTGAGCAGTGCCGCCTCCGCCCGATTTGTCGCCGATCGTGATTTCGGCATTTACCATAAATTGATAATTGCCGAGGCTCCAGACTTTTAGAGGTTTTTCGGCAAATTCAACCGATTGGTCGGAGTCAAGCTCGGATTTGATATAGTTGTTGCAATGCATGAAAGCGATATCGCCCAGCTCTGTGGAGATGGGTAATTGGCTGCCTTGATCTTTGGTGTCGACAAGAAAGGCGTCTGACTTGATCACGTCATTCACCAGAGGCATGATCACCTTGTTCTGGAAGAAAATGAGCAGGCCAAGTCCGACAATCAGTACAAGCAGGCTGTATTTTTTAAGAAAATTTTTCATGGATGTCAGGGGTTGATCGAATAGTTCAGGTGGGGCAATTGTAACAGAAATCATGGTTTTAAAGGCATGTGATTTTATGGGTGGCAAGGGGCCTATTGCCAAAATCCGCTTAAGACTATTTTTGGACTTGACAAGGGGGTGCGAGCTGGTAAACTGTGGTTTCATCAAATTGACTTGATGCATTCGATTATTTTTTTAAATAAGAAGAGTGGGAACAGGGATCAGTAATAAAAAAAGACTCCCGGTCGACGTCGGCTGGGGATTTGATAATTTTTAGGAGGTAGAAATGGCAGCTACAACTGAATCAGTGAAAGCTGATGCTGCGGAAGCACCGCTGTTAAATAAAAGAAATCTGTTCCTGGGCGTAGCACTGTATAACGTGTTTTATGCATGGGTTCGCTGGTACGAAGGTGTTTATGGCTGGTCCGCTGGTCTTGACTCATTCGCGCCAGAATTTGAAACGTACTGGATGAACTTCCTGTACATCGAGTTCGTTCTGGAAGTATCGACTGCAGGTATTCTGTGGGGCTACATCTGGAAAACTCGTGACCGTAAAGTTATGTCGATCACTCCAAGAGAAGAGTTGAGAAGACACTTCACGCACTGGATCTGGCTGGTTTGCTACAGCGTTGCAATTTACTTCGGCGCTAGCTACTTCACAGAGCAAGATGGTACATGGCATCAAACGATCGTTCGCGATACCGACTTCACTCCAAGTCACATTATCGAGTTCTATCTGAGCTATCCTATCTACATCATCACCGGTGGTGCGTCTTATCTTTACGCTAAAACCAGACTGCCAACCTATCAGCAAGGTCACTCCATTGCTTACATGGTTGCCATTGTAGGTCCTTTCATGATTCTGCCAAACGTTGGTTTGAACGAATGGGGTCATACTTTCTGGTTTATGGAAGAGTTGTTCGTTGCTCCTTTGCACTACGGCTTCGTATTCTTCGGATGGGCTGCTTTGGGTGTATTGGGTGTACTGAACATCGAAGTTTCGGCACTTTCAAAACTTCTGAAAAAAGACCTGGCTTAATATTAGCCTGAGCTTGTAATAACTATCTCCTAGCTGTTTCGTCACCAAGTTGTTGGCGAAACAGCATAGAGAAAGATAGTAAATAAAAATAATTTTAAATCCTTTAGGAGGTAAGCTAATGAGCGCATCTCAATCAGCTGTACGTTCACGCGCGGAAGCAGTTAAAGTTTCTCGCACGTTCGATTGGCTAATCTGTTTTGCTTTGTTCTTCACCATTCTCGGTGGCTATCACGTTCACTTCATGTTGACTGGTGGTGACTGGGATTTCTGGACAGACTGGAAAGACCGTCGTCTTTGGGTAACCGTGTTGCCTATCGTTGGTATTACATTCCCAGCGGCTGTTCAAGCAGTTCTGTGGTGGCGTTACCGTCTGCCATTCGGCGCAATACTGGCCGTTCTGGGCCTGTTGTTCGGCGAATGGGTCAACAGATACTTCAACTTCTGGGGATGGACTTACTTCCCAGTTAACTTTGTATTCCCATCACAATTCGTTCCAGGCGCTATCGTTCTGGACGTAATTCTGATGTTGTCTAACAGCATGCAGTTGACTGCCGTTATCGGTGGTTTGGCTTACGGTTTGCTGTTCTATCCAGGCAACTGGCCAGTCATCGCTCCATTGCACGTGCCTGTTGAATACAACGGCATGGTAATGACTCTGGCTGACTTGCAAGGTTACCACTACGTAAGAACTGGTACCCCTGAGTACATCCGGATGGTTGAAAAAGGTACACTGAGAACTTTCGGTAAAGACGTTGCTCCAGTATCTGCGTTCTTCTCTGGTTTCGTGAGTATCATTATCTACTTCTTGTGGCATTTCTTCGGAAGATGGTTCGGACAACAAACATTCACTCAACAAACCTAGTCGCTTGTTGAAAGAGTTTGTATCTGAATAAAAATAATGACTAGCAGAAATAAAACTGCTGGATACTCTAGAAACTATAGATTCTCTATTAATAGAGGAGGATATATGAAATTGATAAAAGACAAAGTGGCAAAATTATCCTTTGTCGCACTGCTGTTGACTGTTACGGCAGCGATGTTCTACACGCCAACTGCATCAGCTCATGGTGAAAAATCGCAAGCGGCATTCATGCGTATGCGTACAATTCACTGGTACGATCTTAACTGGTCAAAAGAAGTATTGGCCGTTAACGATACAATGACAATTTCCGGTAAATTCCTGGTATTCGCAGGATGGCCTGAAACTGTTGACAAACCAGAAAGCGCATTCCTGAACATTGGTATTCCTGGACCAGTATTTATCCGTGCTGGATCTTGGATCGGTGGTCAATTGGTTCCTCGTTCCGTTAGTCTGGAATTGGGCGAAACTTATGAGTTCAAAGTATTGTTGAAAGCACGTCGTCCAGGTGACTGGCACGTTCACACTATGATGAACGTTGAAGGCGGTGGTCCAATCATTGGTCCAGGTAAATGGGTAACCATCACCGGTTCAATGAGCTCGTTCACCAACCCAATCACCACTTTGACCGGTCAAACAATCGACCTGGAAACTTACAACCTGAGCAACACCTATTTCTGGCATACTTTCTGGTATGCTATCGGTGTCGCTTGGATGGTTTACTGGATGCGTAAGCCAATGTTTGTTCCTCGCATGATTGCTGTTGACGCTGGCAAAGGTGATTCGTTGATCACTGGAACCGATAAAAAAGTTGCTCTGGCATTCGCTGCCGGTTCAATCGCTATCGTTGCATTCACAATGCAAAGCACCAACTCACAATACCCTGTAACAACTCCATTGCAAGCAGGCTTGTTGCGTGGCATGAAACCAATCGAAATGCCAACTCCGACTGTTAGCGTGAAAGTTGACGATGCTACCTATCGTGTACCAGGCCGTTCGATGAACATGACTCTGACCGTAACCAACAACGGTGATTCAGCAGTCCGTTTGGGTGAATTCAACACTGCTGGCGTTCGTTTCCTGGATGCCAACGTAACTGAAGACACCACCGGTTACCCAGATGACTTGTTGGCTCCAGAAGGTCTGACTGTTAGCGATAACAGCCCACTGGCTCCTGGTCAAACAAGAACCATCCAAGTAAACGCATCTGACGCAGCTTGGGAAGTATATCGTTTGGCTGACTTGATCTACGATCCAGACAGCCGTTTTGCTGGTTTGCTGTTCTTCCACGACGAAAATGGCAACAAGCAAGTCGTAACGATCGACGCTCCATTAATCCCAACATTCATCTAATGAGTGAATTAGCCTAATACTTGTTAAAAGGCTAATTGGGTAAACCCCCGCTTTCGAAAGAAGGCGGGGGTTTTTTATTTTATAGGGTTTGTTATTCTCTAAGATGTGATACTGAAAATTAAATTTTTTGAAAAGCGCGTCAAAAAATCAAAAATCGGGTTTTCGTGAAAAAACGGAAAGTGGGAAAAAAGCTCAATAAATAACAGCGCGCTTAATCGATTTTCAATCTGGAATTATTTCTAATTGCATCAGCCAATGAAGTCGTCATTTCAGAGCATAAGGCGCTTAGATGAGCCTTTATTTTGCATTCGGCTTCCATGTTGACTTGTCAGTCAATACAGTTTTTGCCGGTATTGAAGCGATGCCTGGAATTTCATATAGCTCAAGATAAGTTCTTAGCAGAAAGTCAGTTGGTATTGAGCGCCAAAACCAGCGGTAATTTCATCAATAGCTTGCTCAAGTTCAGATGGCGTAAACGATTTGAAAGGCAACCACTCGTATTTCATTTTGCGCCATAGCATTTCAATGCGGTTCAACTCAGGACTGTACGGGGGCAAAAAGTAAAAACGCATGCCTTTTTCTTCCAGTAAGTCCCAATAAGGCTTGAGTTTTTTGGCAGTATGAATCGAAGCATTATCCAAAATGACTACGAGCGGTTTTTTTATTCGCTCAATCAGCCCCATCAAAAAACCAAAGAACCACAAACCGTTTACGCTTTTCCACAATTTAGCCAGCATCAGTGCTCCCGAAGATCAAAGAGCGCCAATGACATTCAAACGTTGCCCCCGCTTTGCCGTGACGGCGTGGGTCTCACCACTTTTCGTCCAGGCCGAGCGATTAGGAGGTTGTGCTGAGAATCCTGCCTCATCCACGTAAGCCAATTCAATTTCACCCGCGTTCGCTTGCCGGATCAATCCGTTAATCTCGTGTTGGGCTTGTTCGAAGCGTTCGGGATCGCGCTTTTTTTTTTAAACTATAGCGCGTTCGTTTCCACACGTAGCCCAAGAGTTTGAGTTCAGTTCGCAAGGTCGTCGGTCCAATATGGACTTGATATTGCTCTGCTAAGCGCGTTAATAATTCTCGGGATGATAAAGCTTCGGCTTCAACCCATTGTCCTAATTGTTGCCGATGTTCATTGGTCAGTTTCGTCGGGGCGCCGCTTCGGGGCTGATCCGGTAAACTGGCTAAGCCTCGCTTCAACCATTTACGTCGCCGAATACGAACCGCTTCTCGACACAGATTCTGTTGCTCGGCCACTTCTTTAACGGTTTTTCCAGAGGCCAATAATAAAACCGTCTCGGCGCGCTCACGTTCACGCCAATCAGAGCTCTTCTTTATGACTGCCCGTAGACAATCACTTTCAATTTCCATTAACTCTACCCGTGCCAAATGATGTTCCTTAGCTGTATCCAAATACTCAATAGCATAACGCAAACGGACTTCTTGCGAAGCACTTACAATTATTGGTTTCAAAACTTGAAAAGCATCTACAGTCCATGCATCAAAGCGCTTCCAAATTGTTTTAACCAATATCTCTGATTTTGATAATCGGGCAGATGATGCGCAACTAGAGTCCAGAAATGGTGCGAATGATTTCTAAATTGAATATGACAAAGTTCATGAACGACAACGTACTCAAGAACAGGAAGAGGAGCCAGAATAAGAAGCCAGTTGATATTAATATCATTGTGAATACCGCAACTTCCCCACCGTGTTTTCTGGCTTTTTATGGAGATAGAGCGAGGAAAAAGATTTTTGTTTGGCGCGTGCTGCTGCACTATTAATTCCACTTGAAGTTTTAATTGCTGCTTCATCCAGACGGTCAAGGCTTGTCTAATCGCATGACTGGAAGATTCGTTTAAAAGGTATTCGGGAACCGATGCAATAAATTCATCCGCTAATTCGATTTTGACCTTTTTTAATTTTGACGGACGAACGACAAGGGGATAAAACACTCCTAAATAAGGAATGTTTACTCCATGATGATAGCTTTCTGGAGATAATCTGTTGTATTGCGATTTTTTGGATTCCAATTTTTTTAAAGCATTGGTAATCCATTGCTGTTGCGATAAAACAAATTGGTGCAGTTTATGTTCGGAAACATGGCGGGGAGCCACTACTTCAATTTTGCCCGGTGCGACGATTATTCTCGTTTTAATTGCACGTTCACTGCGGCGTATTTGATAGTGGAAAGGCAAAGAATTCAAGTATGACAATATGAAAAGTGGATAATGAAGCTGAAATTCCTACTTGTTGGCATCGATAAGATTGGAATAAAAACTAAAAACAAGAGATTTATTATAGCTGCGGAAAGAGAGTGTCAAAAAAACCGGTTCAGGGTAACGCCGATCAAATCAATAGAATTCCAGTAGGAAATTTCCATGCTTCTTATTATCATCAATGGCTCATCTAAGTCAACAGTTTTTCAATAAGTCATTAGCAAATAAAAAACTTTGTAATGGTCCCATTTATCATAATGGGAAGACCAAATAGGAGAATTAGGAAAAGCGATATCATTGCTTAAAAAGCTTGATCAATTTGCTTTGCAAGGATTTTCGAAAGGACGACTGGACTTCGGTAATCCCCTGTCTTTGCCAGGAGCTGAGAAGAAATTTATATTGTTAGATCTCGGCTTCTTCGAATATAAAAAACCCGCTTGGCTGTAATATACCAAGCGGGTTTTTGTTTTAAAGAAACGAGGCTTTAAGACGACTTACATCATGCCGCCCATGCCGCCCATTCCTCCCATACCGCCCATGCCGCCCATATCCGGCATGCCTGAGCCTTTGGTATCGGCTGGAGCGTCGGCTATCATGACTTCAGTGGTCAGCATCAGGCCGGCAACGGACGCTGCGTTTTGAAGCGCGGTGCGGGTTACTTTGGCCGGGTCCAGAATGCCCATTTCGATCATGTCGCCGTATTGACCGGTTGCCGCGTTATAACCAAAGCTGCCGCTCCCTTTCTTGACTTCGTTGAAGACCACGGAAGGCTCGTCGCCGGCGTTGGCAACGATTTGACGCAGAGGTTCTTCAATCGCACGGCGAAGAATATTAATGCCGACGGTTTGATCGTGGTTGGCGCCTTCCAGTTTTTCCAGTGCCGAGATGGCGCGAACCAGTGCGGTACCGCCGCCCGCTACGACGCCTTCTTCAACGGCTGCGCGGGTGGAATGCAGAGCATCTTCAACACGGGCCTTCTTTTCTTTCATTTCGATTTCAGTCGCTGCGCCGACTTTGATGACGGCAACGCCGCCTGCCAATTTGGCCAGGCGTTCCTGCAATTTTTCCTTGTCATAATCGGAAGTGGCTTCTTCGGCCTGGGCGCGAATTTGCGCGACTCGGCCTTTGATTTTATCTTCGGAGCCGGCGCCGTCGATGATGGTGGTATTGTCTTTGGTAATTTGCACCCGTTTGGCTGTGCCCAGTTGAGAAAGCTCGGCTTTTTCCAGAGTCAGGCCGACTTCTTCCGCAATGACGGTGCCGCCGGTCAGGACGGCGATGTCTTCCAGCATGGCTTTGCGGCGATCACCGAAACCGGGCGCCTTGACCGCTGCTACTTTCACAATGCCGCGAATTGTGTTGACAACCAGAGTGGCAAGAGCTTCGCCTTCCACGTCTTCGGCAACGATTAGCAGAGGGCGTCCCGATTTGGCGACTGCTTCCAGGACCGGCAACATTTCGCGAATATTCGAGATTTTCTTCTCATAAATCAGGATCAGAGGATCGTCCAGTTCGACGCTCATGCTGTCCTGTTTGTTGATGAAATAAGGAGACAGATAGCCGCGGTCGAATTGCATGCCTTCTACCACGTCCAGTTGGTTATCCAGGCCGGAGCCTTCTTCAACGGTGATCACGCCTTCCTTGCCGACTTTTTCCATGGCTTCAGCAATAATTTTCCCTACAGACTCGTCCGAGTTGGCCGAGATGGTGCCGACCTGAGCAATCGCTTTGTTGTCGGTGCATGGTGCAGCGGAAGCCACGATCGCATCGACGGCTTTGGCCACCGCCAAATCAATGCCGCGTTTCAGATCCATCGGATTCATGCCGGCGGCGACCGCTTTCAAACCTTCGTTAACGATGGATTGCGCCAAGACCGTCGCGGTGGTGGTGCCGTCTCCGGCGACATCGGAAGTGTGAGAGGCGACTTCTTTAACCATTTGAGCGCCCATGTTTTCGAATTTGTCTTTTAATTCGATTTCTTTTGCAACCGATACACCGTCTTTAGTAATGGTTGGAGCGCCGAAGCTTTTATCCAGAATTGCATTGCGACCTTTGGGGCCCAATGTGACTTTTACCGCATTTGCCAAAATATTCACGCCTCTGGCCATACGGCTGCGAGCGTCATCGCCAAAATATACGTCTTTTGCTGCCATTTTTATTCCCAACTATGTAAATAAGTGATTGTAGATAAGAGAACGTTTGGGTTTAACCCAAAATACCCATGATGTCGTCTTCTCTCATGACGATGAGTTCTTCACCGTCAACCTTGACTTCGTTACCAGAGTATTTACCGAAAAGCACTTTGTCGCCGACTTTGACCTGTAGTGGGCGAACCTGGCCGTTATCCAGTGCTTTGCCTTCGCCGACAGCCAGAACCACGCCCTGGCTTGGTTTTTCAGCCGCGGAACCAGGCAGGACAATACCGCCGGCGGAAGTCAGCTCTTCTTCAACGCGTTTGACTATCACTCTGTCGTGTAACGGACGTATTTTCATTCAATATCTCCTAACGTTAAAATTAAAAATTATTAGCACTCGCTAGTAATGAGTGCTAATGATAATCAGCTTTTGCAGTCTGTCAAGTTCTTTGGCATCATCCGCTTTTCAAGATTTAAAAAACGAAACAATGAACGACAATCAATTATTACGATACAGCCGCCAAATCATGCTGCCCCAGATCGATGTGGAAGGGCAGCAAAAATTGCTTTCCGCTCACGTACTTATTGTCGGCGCAGGCGGTTTGGGTTCGCCCGCGGCCATTTATCTTGCCGCTGCCGGAGTCGGCCGTATCAGCCTGTTCGATGATGACGAAGTGGATTTATCCAATCTGCAAAGGCAGATTGCTCACTACACTGACGATATAGGGACGGCGAAGGTAATTTCAACCCGGCAAACATTGAATCGCTTGAATCCGGACGTGGATGTCCGGGCCGTAAAACAGAGATTGATGAGCGTGGAGCTTGAGCAGGAAGTCATGAACGCCGACGTTGTAATCGATTGCAGCGATAATTTCGCTACCCGTTTTGCCATTAACAAAGCGTGTGTCGAACAGAAGACGCCTTTGGTGTCCGGGGCGGCGATCCGGTTTGAAGGCCACATTTCCGTATTTACCCCTGGCCGAAATGATAGCCCTTGTTATAATTGCCTGTACCATTTTGACGGGGAAGAGCAGTTGAATTGCTCGACGAATGGCGTCATTGCTCCCATTACCGGGATAATCGGCAGTATTCAGGCGCTGGAAGCAATGAAGCTGATCATGGCCGTCGGCGAAACCTTGTGCGGACGGTTATTGCTGGTGGACGGGCTGTCGATGGAATGGAACACTCTGAAGTTAAAAAAGAACCCGTCCTGTCCCACTTGCGGTGATAGCGGAAAAATATCCGGTAGGGAATCATAAAAGGCTTCCGGGTGCGTACTGAAACTCCCGGAAGCCCATTGAGCGTTGTTTATTTATTTGCCTATGATTCCTTTAATGGTAGTTATGGCCTTTTCGGCAAAATCGTTGATCACCGAAGGGCTGTCGCCATGCGGCTCCGTTTCGCCAAACGGTTTTGCATTGATTTGGGTAAATTTATAAATGAAATAGCCCAAGGGTGCAAACGTCGCTGCCGCGAAAACGAGCATAACTACCCATAATTCAACCACTTCACCCATGACACCTCCTCAAGATTTTTTAATTATTGTAATCGGTGAAGTCCGATAATACTCTTTTCTCCGGTAAAAAACACCCGTATCTTCATCTTATTCCTCGTAAATGTAACCAGAGCGGACGAGCCGTTTTCGGAGCTATGGAAAACAATTGTCTTCGGTCTCCGGTGGGGCAGGATAATTTTAGCCGGCCAAGGTTGCGTTAACAAAGGGTTCATCGTATACTTCGAGCTGGCTTACTTGATCAAGCTGGCATAAACACAAAAAAACTTCTGGAGGTTAATACAATGAAATGGGAAACACCAAGCTATACTGACCTGCGTTTCGGCTTCGAAGTGACGATGTATATTTACAATCGTTGATTACGATACGATCTATGGAAACAAGGGGGTTCGTCGAGAACCCCTTTTTTTTGCCTGAACTTTCTTATTGCCGTATCATTTCATTTTCATAGGCAATTTTTGGGTTATCTTAAATCATGAAGATCAGAGTTCTCGGTTCGGGAGCGGGCGGCGGCTTTCCGCAATGGAACTGCAATTGCAATAATTGCCGTAGAATACGCCGCAAGGAAATGAACGGCAGGGCACGCACCCAGTCGTCGATTGCGGTCAGCACCGACCAGGCCAATTGGCTGCTGATCAATGCATCTCCCGATATTCGCGCCCAACTGGAGGCGTTTCCCGCCATTCAGCCCAAGCAGGGCGTACGCGACACCGGCATTCGGGCAATCCTGCTGATCGACAGTCAGATCGATCACACTACGGGTTTGCTCATGCTCAGGGAAGGCAGGCCGTTGGAGATTTATTGCACTGAAATGGTCAGACAGGACCTGACGACCGGATTTCCGGTCTTCAACATGCTGGCCCATTACTGCACGGTCAATCACCACCCGGTGCCGACCGACGGCGGCAGTTTCACCATTCCGGGCATCCATGATCTGCGCTTTTATACCCAGGCTCTGAAAAGCAAGGCGCCGCCGTATTCCCCGCACCGGCACGACCCGCACGAAGGAGACAATATCGGCTTGATCATCGAGCAGATTTCGACGGGGAAAAAACTGTTCTATTCACCGGGTCTTGGCGAGATCGAGCCGCATGTGCTGGAAGCCATGCTGCAGGCTGATTGCGTCATGGTGGACGGCACCTTCTGGACCGACGAGGAAATGTGCACTCAGCAAATCAGCCATAAAAAAGCCCGGGAAATCGGCCACCTGCCGCAATCGGGCGAAGGCGGCATGATCGAGGTGCTGAACAGCGTGGCCAAGGCCCGCAAACTATTGATTCATATTAACAACACCAACCCGATTCTGGACGATGATTCCGCCGAGCGCAAACAGCTCGATGCGTGCGGTATCGAAGTCGCTTACGACGGTCTGGAAATCGATTTATAACGGAGACCTTATGACCGACGTCGACAAAAAAGCCTGGAGCCGGGAAGAGTTCGAAGCCCGTCTGCGCGGCATGGAAAAGTATTACCATGTTCATCACCCTTACCATATCCTGATGAATGAGGGGAAACTGACCAAGGAGCAGCTTCAGGGCTGGGTTGCCAACCGCTACTATTATCAAGTCAGCATTCCGTTGAAGGATGCGAATATCCTCGCCAATTGCCCCGATCGGGAAACCCGGGCAAAATGGATTCAGCGCATTCTCGATCACGACGGTCATCCCGGCGATCCCGGCGGCATTGAAGCCTGGATTCAGTTGGGCATTGCAGTGGGTCTGACCCGCGAAGAAATTACTTCGCAACAATTCGTGCTGCCGGGCGTTCGATTTGCCGTCGACGCCTATGTGAATTTCGCGCGCCGGTCCGAGTGGCATGAAGCGGCCAGTTCCTCCCTGACCGAACTGTTCGCCCCCAAGATTCATCAGCAACGCCTCGACAACTGGCCCGAGCATTACCCCTGGGTCGAACAGGAAGGCTATGTTTATTTCCGCAAACGTCTGACCGAAGCGCGCCGGGACGTCGAGCACGGTCTTGAGATTACGCTGGACTGGTATAAAACCCGCGCGCAGCAGGAGCGCATGCTGCAAATTCTGCAGTTCAAACTGGACGTGTTATGGACGATGGCCGACGCGATGTATATGGCCTACGTCAATAAGATGCCGCCGTATTTCAACATTGATAAATAAAACTCCTTCGGTAATTTACCAGAATGTAATATCGCCTCAAGCAAGCCGGGACATTAAGCCTGCCCAAAAACAGATCAAAATGAGCATTCATCCGGAACAACCCATTCATTTTTCTCCCATGCACCGCCTGCAATGGGAAGAAGCCCAGCAGAAATACGTCATTCTTTATCCCGAAGGCATGGTCGAACTGAATCAGAGTTCGGCAGAGATACTCAAGCTGTGCGACGGCACTCATACTCTTGAACAAATCGTCGGCGAGCTGGAACGGAAATTCGAAACCACCGGTCTGATGGGCGATATTACCGCTTTTCTTGAGGTTGCTTTGAAAAATGGCTGGATCCAACAATAGAAACATAACACCGCCGCGGTGGCTGCTGGCGGAACTGACCTATGCCTGCCCTCTGCAGTGCCCGTATTGCTCTAATCCGATCGACTACAGCAAATATCCTTCCGAACTGACCACGGAAGACTGGAAGCGCGTGCTGTCACAGGCGCGCAAAATGGGCGCGGTGCAGCTCGGTTTTTCCGGAGGCGAGCCTTTGACCCGCAAGGATCTGGTCGAGCTGGTCGAACATGCCCGGCAGCTTGGCTATTATACTAATCTGATTACGTCGGGTTACGGCATGACCGAGGAAAAAATCGTCCGGCTCAAGGAAGCCGGCCTCGATCATATCCAGGTCAGCATCCAGGCCAGCACCCAGGAACTGAACGACCACCTCGCCGGTACCGAGTCGTTCCTGCATAAGCAGGAAATCGCCCGGCTGGTCAAGAAGCACGGTTATCCGATGGTGCTGTGCGTCGTCATCCACCGCGAGAATATCCACCAGATGCCGGATATCCTGGCGATGGCCGAACAGCTCGGCGCCGATTATCTGGAGCTGGCCAATACTCAGTATTACGGCTGGGCGCACGCCAACCGCGATCTGCTGATGCCGACCCGAGAACAGTTCGAACAGGCCGAAGCGATTGCTCAGGCGTTCAAGGAAAAGGTCGCGGGCCGAATGAAAATTTACTACGTCGTTCCCGATTATTACGAAGACCGGCCGAAGGCCTGCATGAACGGCTGGGGCACGACCTTTCTGACCATCGCGCCGGACGGCGTTGCCCTGCCCTGCCATTCGGCACGCGAACTCCCCGGACTCGACTGCCCCAACGTCAGGGAACACAGCATCGAGCAAATCTGGAACGAATCGAAAGCCTTCAATTTCTTTCGCGGAGACGACTGGATGAAGGAGCCGTGCCGAAGCTGCGACGAAAAAGAAAAGGATCACGGCGGCTGCCGCTGCCAGGCTTATCTGCTGGCGGGCGACATGTATGCGGCCGATCCGGTCTGCAGCAAGTCGCCCCATCATCATTTGATCGAAGCGGCGATCGATGCGGCGAGAGCCAGCGCCTTGTCCGGTTCGGAAAAACCGCTGATCTTCCGCAACAGCAAAAACTCACGATCGATGTCCTGACTTCAGACAGCCGAGCCCAAAGGAGATCGGCGAGAAGGAGGCGCTTTCGCAAAATCTTCAGCGAAGCAGAGCGCTTTCATATTGAACGTAGAGGCGAATTCATTCGCCTCCGGTTCTTATCAAACCTGGACGAAACAATTCGCCTCTCCAGCCGGAAGTATACGAGTCGAAAAGACGTTAGAAGCTTGAGATAACAGAATGAGGTGATTTTTTGATGAAAATGCAGCCGAAGCCTCCAAAGCAGCCCAATCCTGCCGACTTGCAGGACTTGCATCGGCTCTTCCAGAGCGGCCGCCTGCCTGAAGCCGAGACCTGGGCGCAAACGTTGCTCGGTGAATTTCCCAGGGCGATCCCTTTGTATAATTTGCTCGGCCTGTGCCAGCAAGGCCAGGGCAAATTGCGGGAAGCGGCGGCCAGTTTCCGCAAATTGCTGGCGATCGACCCCGGTATTGCCGAAATTCATTTCAATCTCGGCGCGATTCTGACTCAGTTGGGCGAGGCCAAGACGGCCATAGCCAGTTTCCGGAAAGCCGTGCAGCTCAAGCCCGGCCTGACCGTGGCTCATTTCAACCTGGGTTCTTTGATACAGGCACAGGGTTTTCTTAAGGAAGCCGCGCAACATTACCGGCAAGCTCTGGCATTGCAACCCGATTTCCTCGAAGCGCTCGGCAATCTCGGCACCGTTCTGCAGCAGCAGGGAAAACTGGAAGAAGCCGAGCAATGCTACCGCAACGCTTTAACGATTCAGGCCGATGCGCGCGGCCATTTCAATCTCGGCACGGTATTGTACGGATTGGGGCGGCATCAGGAAGCGCTTCCGGAGTTTCGAAAAGCGGTCGATCTGGAGCCGCAATTTGCCGATGCCTGGAATTCTCTGGGAGAAACCCTGCGCGACCGCGGCGAGATGGAGGAAGCGGTGCGTTGTTACGAGCGTGCGCTGGCGGCACAGCCGGAACACGGCCGGGCTCAATACAATCTGGGCGAGACGCTTTGTCTTGCCGGCCGGTTGCAGGAAGCGATCCCTCATTTTGAAGCGTCGGATTTTGCCGACAGCAAGGAGCGGGCGCTGCAATGCCTTTACAAAACCGGGCAATTCGAGCTGTTCAGTCAGCGCTTCGAGCAGAGAGCGGCCCAAACCCGGCATCATTCGGTGCTGCTCGGCGCTTTGTCCACCCACTACGCGACCAATTTCGGCCGGCAGAATGCCTACCGTTTTTGCAAGGAGCCGATGAACTATGTGCTCCTTACCCGGATCGACGAGCTGGCCGCGTCCGGAAGCCCGCTGCTGCAATCGCTGCTCCAGGATATCCGGCATCTGGCGATTGCTGAAAGAAAGCAGGGACGCCTCTATTATGGCATGCAGTCGGCCGGCAATTTATTGCTGCGTTCCGAGTCGTCGTTCCAACAACTGGCGGCGCTGATTCGCCGGAAAGTCGCCGAATACCGGCAGCATTTTGCCGGCAGCCGCGAAGAAATCATCAAGGCGTTTCCACGCCGGATCGAGTTTGCCAGTTCCTGGTACCTTCGGATGAATCAAGGCGGCTATCTGACTTCGCATATTCACGAGGAAGGCTGGATCAGCGGCTGCGTGTATTTGAAATTGCCGGAGAAGCACGAAGGGCATGAAGGCAGCTTCGAATGCGGCACCGACGGCGACGATTATCCCAGGCTGCATGACCGGTTTCCGACCCGGATTATCGATCAGCAGGTCGGCGATCTGGTGCTGTTCCCTTCTTCGCTGTTTCATCGCACGATACCGTTTCATTCCGACGAAGAGCGCATCTGCGTGGCGTTTGACGTGCAGCCTGCGGTTTCTCCGGCGTTAACCGTCCGCTAGCGCATGCTACAAGCCGTGCCATGGCGTATACAGGCCGTCGACGTTGACGCCGAATAATTCCAGAACCCGGCCTACGGTTTCATCGACCATGGCCGAAAGCGAGTCGGTTTTGCTGTAAAAAGCGGGCATGGGCGGATAAACGATGCCGCCCATTTCGGTGACGGCGGCCATGTTCCGGATGTGCGCCAGGTTCAGCGGCGTTTCTCTGGGCATCAGCACCAGGCGGCGCCGCTCTTTCAGGACCACGTCGGCCGCCCTGGAAATCAGGTTGTCGCCGAAACCGTGCGCGATCGCCGAGAGCGTTTTCATCGAACAAGGCGCCACGATCATGCCTTCCGTTTTAAAGCCGCCGCTGGAGATCGTCGCGGCGATGTCGCCGATGCCGTGTGTGACGTCGGCCAGGCGGGACAATTCGGCGCGCTTCATGTTCATTTCGTGCTTTAAATTGACGACGCCGGCGTCGGAGATCACCAGATGGCTTTCCCATTCTTCCTGCGGCTGCAGCACCTGGAGCATGCGGACGCCATACACTGCGCCGGTTGCGCCGGTCAGGGCGATGATCAATCGTTTTTTCTTGGTCATTTTGTAATTCGGTGTCGGCAGGCAAGGGAAGACGGCGGTAAAAAGGATGACTCCGTTCCTGAACGAATTCTTCCGGCTATTTGCAAGGCTTGGCCCGAAGTGCGAACCGGTCGGTTGCGGCAACCAGGGCGTCGATCATGTCGGCTCCCTGGGCGATATGGCCGGCCTCGGGCAGGATCACGTAGTCGGCGTTCGGCAACGCCTGATGCAGTTTCATCGCGGCTTCCATCGGACAAACCAGGTCGTGGCGGCCGTGAATGATCACAGAGGGAATGTCGAGCAGCCGCTCGCAGCGGTCAAGAATCTGGTTCTCCCCGATAAAATAGCGATGGCCGGCATAGTGCAGTTCCATGGCCGCCTGCCGGACCATTTTTTCGGTCACGTGTTCCTCCTGTTCCGGATGAAAGAGATTGCCCAAGGCGACCTGGCTGCCCCAGGTTGTCCATTCCCGAGCGACCCGGCGCCGGGCCACTTCGTCGTCGCCCGAGATGGCTTTACACAATCCCTGCAGAAGATTGCCTCGATCCGGAACCGGAATACTTTCGTAGAGGCGCTGCCACTGTTCGGGATAAATACGGCCGGCTCCGTTCAAGAGAAACCAGTCCATGTCGCATTGCCGCGCCAGAAAAACGCCGCGCAGGATCAGGCCGAGAACGTTGCCCGGATGTTGCTGGGCGTACAAAAGTCCCAGCGCCGCTCCCCACGAGCCGCCGAAAACCAGCCATCGATCGATGTGCAACCGGGCCCGAATTCGTTCCATGTCGTCGATCAAATCTTGGGTCGTGTTGTTTTCGATGTCGCCGAATGGCCTGGACTGGCCGCAGCCGCGCTGATCGAAAAGAACGATGCGATACCGTTCGGGATTGAAATAGCGCCGGTGATCCGGCTTGGTGCCCGAGCAAGGGCCGCCGTGCAGAAAAATCACCGGAATGCCGTCGGCATTGCCGCTTTGTTCGACATAAACCGAATGTCGGCTGCCGGTTTCGAGAAAAAAAGTGTCGTAGGGATCGAGTTCAGGATAAAGGGTTTTCATGGTTAGAAAAATGTAAGTTCCACTGTCGGGTTTTCCTTGGCCGGTAGACAGGGGAAATTGTAGCGTATCCTCGCTATGGGCGCTGGCGAGCGAACAGCATTATTAAAAAGCGGAACGGCCGGGGAGGATTCTATTGAACAAACCTGTAGTCTGCCTCAAAGATGGTCCGTCTTATTGACGCGGGCGCCGTTAATCGTAGAATTCGAGATCAGCGCCGCCCTCCCAACAGGGAACCCAGAACGCCGCGCACCAGTTGCCGGCCCAACTGGCTGCCGATGCTGCGGGCCGCGCTTTTCAGCAAGGCTTCGGTCGGGGTTTCCCGCGCACGGCTGCGGCCGGCGGCGGAAGACTTTTGTCCGGCTATTTTGGCTTCGATTTCTTCGATGTCGTGCTGCTCGGCCCGGTTTGCCTTCTGTTTGAGCAATTCATAGGCCGATTCCCGATCCACCGTTTGCTCGTATTGCCCTTTGTAAGGAGAACGAGCGATGAGCTCCTGGCGCTGGGCATCGGTCATCGGACCCAGGCGGGATTCGGGCGGACGGATCAGGATTCGTTGCACCGGCATCGGGCTGCCGTCCTTGTTCAGCACCGAAACCAGGGCCTCGCCCTTTTTCAATTCCTGAATCGCGGCTTCGGTATTGATGCCGGGATTGGCGCGGAAAGTGCCGGCGACGCTTTTAACGACGGCCAGATCCTTCGGCGTAAAGGCCCTCAAGGCATGCTGGATTTTAAGCCCGAGCTGGCCGAGAATATCTTCGGGAATATCGAGCGGACTTTGGCTGATGAAATATACGCCGACGCCTTTCGACCGGATCAGCCGGACGATTTGTTCGATTTTGTCGAGCAGCGCTTTCGGGGCCTGATCGAATAAAAGATGGGCCTCGTCGAAAAACAGCACCAGCTTCGGCCGGTCGGCATCGCCGATTTCCGGAAGATTTTCGAACAATTCGCTCAGCAGCCAGAGCAGAAAGGCGGCGTATAAGCGCGGTGATTTCGACGTCAGCTCGGCCGCATCCAGAATACTGACGATGCCGTTGCCCGAGAAGTCGGTCCGGCATAAATCCTCCAGTTTGAGAGCGGGTTCGCCATAGAAACGATCGGCGCCTTGCTGCTCGAGCACCAGCAATTGCCGTTGAATGGCTCCCAGGCTGGCGCCGGCAATCGTGCCGTATTCGGCCTGCAATTCCCTGGCGTTTTCTCCCATCCAGGTCAGCATCGAGCGCAGATCCTTCAGGTCGAGCAACAGCAAGCCGTTGTCGTCGGCGATTTTAAAGCAACTGTAGAGTACGCCGCTTTGGGTATCGTTGAGTTCGAGCAGATTGCCGAGCAACAGCGGCCCCATGTCGGAAACGGTGGTGCGCACCGGATGGCCGCTTCTGCCGAAGAGGTCCCAGAAGACGGCCGGATAACCGCGCGGCTGGAAATCGTCCAGGCCGATTTCGCGGAGACGCT
Organism: Methylosarcina fibrata AML-C10; assembly: GCF_000372865.1. NCBI lineage: Bacteria > Pseudomonadati > Pseudomonadota > Gammaproteobacteria > Methylococcales > Methylococcaceae > Methylosarcina > Methylosarcina fibrata. The sequence goes on from NZ_KB889965.1 coordinate 3,898,053, forward strand.
CGGCGATTTTTTCATTCTTCTCGCCGGGCAACGCGATACCGGACAGGTCGCCCTTGATGTCGGCCAGAAAAACCGGCACTCCGATACGGGAAAACCCTTCGGCCAGAATTTGCAGCGTGACCGTTTTACCCGTACCGGTTGCCCCTGAAATCAGGCCGTGTCGATTGGCCAGTGCGGCATCCATGATAACTTGGCTATGAGGGCTGCCACCGACTAATATTTCCTGCATCGTTCATGCTCCCGGTTGGTTAAGATTTTTCCTCCATCGTAGCACAGTGAACTCTTGCAAGATAGGGGCTATTACTCTATAAATATAACCTTTGAATGCGGGGGCCGGCCTTGTTTTTCGACATCGGGCCGGTACAGGACGGACATTTCTGAATGAACAAAAAATAAACGGCTACGGGAGCTTCCGCAGGGGTTTTCATCTTTTTTGCTCTGTTGGATCCGGCCGCCTCCTGTATTGGATATTCAAATTTAAGTATTGAGGTGAACATCATGGCAACAGTAGCAGATCCGATTGTCGGCAGTTGGTACAAAGATCTGGAAAACAACCTGACCTTTAAAGTGATCAACATCGAAGACAGCGACGATTCCATCGAGGTGCAGTATCTTGATGGAGACATCGGCGAATACGACCACGAAAGCTGGTATAACTCGACTTTTGATTACATCGAGGATCCGGACGACTGGAGCGCGCCTTTTGATGAGCTGGAGAGTGACGACCTGGGTTATTCCGATCCCGACGAACACAGGCCCAACCCCGAAGACCTGGACATAGACGATTATCTGGATTGATTTGGAACAATTTATGAAAATGAGTCCACAGGAGTTTCTGGACTGGCAATCGAAACGTATTACCTTATTAGCAATGTCCGGGGCCGGCAAGACGACCTTGGCCAATAAATTGCCCAAGGCCAACTGGTTCCATTATTCGGGCGACTATCGGATCGGCACGAAATACCTGAAAGAGCCGATACTGGACAATCTCAAACGTCAGGCGATGACGGTGCCGTTTTTACGCGAGTTGCTGCTCACCGACTCGATTTATATCGGCAGTAAAATTACCGTCGAAAATCTTGCGCCGGTTTCCAGTTTTCTGGGAAAACTCGGCAGCCCCGAACTGGGCGGCTTGCCTTTGCAGGAATTCAAGCGCCGCCAGAAACTGCATCATCAGGCCGAGATCGCTGCGATGAACGACGTGCCCGAGTTTATTCACAAGGCCGAGGACATTTACGGATACAGACATTTCATCAACGATGCCGGAGGCAGCGTATGCGAACTGGATTGCCCGGACGTGCTGGAAACGCTGGCCGCCCATACCGTCATCGTCTATATCAGGATACCGAAATCGCTGGAGCAGACCATCATCGAGCGGGCCAAATCGGACCCCAAGCCGCTTTATTACCGGGAAGCGTTTCTCGACGCCAAGCTGGATGAATTCATGAAGATGAGGCATTACTCAAGCCCGGACGAAATCCCCCCCGATGATTTCGTCACCTGGATTTTCCCCGAGCTGTTCAAATCAAGAATCCCCCGGTACGAGGCGATCGCCGAGCGCTACGGTTATACGATCGATGCCGATCAGGTCGCTCAGATAAAAACCGAGAGCGACTTTCTTGGATTGGTGGCCGAAGCGATGGCCCAACAGCAGTGACATTGACCGAGTTTAAATTATGCCCCTAGTTGCTCACACCGAGTTGCCTACCTTTCAGAGGCTGCGCGAAGAAGGCGAAACGATCCTGGCGCCCGACCGCGCCAGTCATCAGGACATCCGGGAAATGCACATCGGCCTGCTCAACATCATGCCCGATGCGGCGCTGGAGGCGACGGAAAGACAATTTTTCCGGCTGGTCGGCGCCTGCAACCAGATCGCCCAGTTTCACGTCCATCCCTTCACCATCGACGGCTTGCCCAGGAGCGATGCAGCAAAAGCGCACATCGCGAAATATTACGAGCCTTTTGAAAAAATCAAGGAGGATGGCCTGGACGCCCTGATTATCAGCGGCGCCAACGTAACGCGTCCGCACCTTCAGGAAGAGGATTTCTGGATGCCGCTGACCGAGGTGTTTTCGTGGGCCAAGGAAAACGTGACGTCGGTGCTCTGCTCCTGTCTGGCCACTCACGCCTTGATCCAATACTGTTACGGCATCGAGCGCACCCGCCTGCCGGGCAAGCGCTGGGGCGTGTTTTCGCACAAATTGACCGACCGCACTCATCCTTTGGTCGCCGAAATCAATACGCGCTTCGACGTGCCTCACTCGCGCTTTAACGAGATATTTCAGGCCGACATGGAGCGGAAGGGGCTCAAGGTGCTGGCGGTCAGTAAAGAGGCTGGGGTGCATCTGGCGGTCAGTTCGGACGGATTCCGCATCGTATTTTTTCAGGGGCATCCCGAATACGACGAAATCAGCCTGTTGAAGGAATACAAACGCGAGGTGCTGCGTTATTACCGAAGAGAAATCGAGGATTATCCGCCTTTTCCGGAAAATTATTTTAATGAGGAGGCAAGGCAGATTTTTACCGTCTACCGCGATCACGTCGTTTCGGCAAGACGAAACGGACGGGAACTGGAGCCATTCCCCGAAAACCGGGTGCTCGAACACATCGACAACACTTGGAGAGACACCGCCAAAGCGGTTTTCAACAACTGGCTGGGAAAGGTGTATCAACTGACCAATCAGGATCGCCGTCTGCCTTTTATGGAAGGCATCGATCCCGACAATCCTTTGGGTTTATAAATGGATGAACTGTTTCTGCAGCGCGCCGTTGAAGTCGCTGTCGAGAATGTCGAAATCGGGGGCGGACCGTATGGTGCCGTCATTGTCAGGGACGGCGTTCTGATTGCTTCCAGCGGCAATCGGGTGACGCAGGACCTGGATCCCACCGCGCATGCGGAGATCATGGCCATCCGCCTGGCCTGCCGGAAGCTGAACGATTTCCAGCTCAAAGGCTGCGTGCTCTATACCAGTTGCGAGCCATGCCCCATGTGCCTCGGAGCCATTTACTGGGCGCGGCTCGATAAGGTTTATTTTGCCTGTAACCGCTACGATGCGGCAGCCGCCGATTTCGACGACAGTTTTATTTACGACGAAATCTCGGTTTCACCGCTGGAGCGGAAGATTGCGATGGTGCAACTGAGTTTGCCCGATGCCCGGCTTCCGTTTCAGGTGTGGTCGGAAAAAAACGACAAGATACCTTACTGAGTAGCCGGCGCTTCTGCTGGAGGCGATTGCGGTGCGGTTTCTGGCGCTACGGGCGCAGCTACAGGAGGATTCGGCCGGGCTTCCGCCGGAGGAGCCGGAGAGGGTGCTTCCTCGTTTACCGTAGGAGCGGGCGCGGCGGATTCCGGTGTCTTATCGGCTATCTTTACCAGCCAGCCTTTTTGTTCGTCGCAGCCCAGTACCGCTTTGACGCTGGCGTCGATCCGGGCGAACTTGCCGTTCAAACTGGACGGCAATTTGGCTTTGATCCGATGAAAAGTCGAAGTGCTTTCGACGGTGTAGTCGACTTTTTCTCTTCTGGCGGTCAGCTTGAGTGTGGTGGGGTCGGCCCAGGCCGATATCTTGAATTCAAATTCCGATTCGGGAGCCACTTCGATCCGCTCGGGTTCCTTATATTCGGTAAGAGTAAAATCGGTATACTTCGGTTTCTTGCACATTTCCTCTTCGATGTCCGCTTCATAGGCGAGAGCCGGGCCGTTAAGGCAGAGGGCAGCCAAGGTGAATGCAAAGTTTATTATTTTAATTTTCATATACAAACCCGCCGGTATCTTTATTGTTATAAGTTTTTAAAGATGCAACCTTACGAACTTTAATTATATTTCAGTCAAAATTCAACCGTATTTATTATGATGTTTTTAATGAAGAATTGGCCGGTTGACTCCTTTCCGATCGTTGCAAACGATTGTCATCGATAAAAATTTTCAAAAGACGGCGATAGCGCTCACCCTCCTCTCGGGATGTCTTGTACAATATCGCCGGTTTAATCCATTCAGAGACACGACATTGAGCACAAAAAATCAAGAGACCCTGAACTACAAAAGCGCCGGGGTGGACATTGCCGCCGGCAATGAACTGGTGGAGCGCATCAAGCCGATCGCCGCCAGAACCCGCACCGCCGGCGTCCTGGCCGGGCTGGGCGGTTTCGGCTCCCTTTTCGAACTGCCGCTGGACCGCTACCGGAATCCGGTGCTGGTGTCGGGCACCGACGGCGTGGGAACCAAGCTGAAACTGGCGATCGATATGAACGTTCACGATACCGTCGGCATCGATCTGGTGGCGATGTGCGTCAACGACATCATCGTTCAGGGCGCCGAGCCGCTCTTTTTTCTGGATTATTTCGCTACCGGCAAACTCGACGTGGACACGGCCGCTTCGGTCATCGAAGGCATCGGCAAAGGCTGCGAGCTTGCGGGAGCCGCGCTGGTCGGCGGAGAAACGGCGGAAATGCCCGGCATGTATGCGGCGGGCGAGTACGATCTGGCGGGCTTTTGCGTGGGCCTCGTGGAAAAGGACAAGGTTCTGGACGGCAGCAAGGTCAAAGCCGGCGACAAACTGATCGGCATCGCCTCGTCCGGCCCCCATTCCAACGGCTATTCGCTGATACGGAAAATTTTGCAACAAAGCGGTGCTGACTTAACCGACCCGTTTCACGAAAAATCATTGGGCGCAACCTTGCTGGAGCCGACCCGGATTTATGTCAGATCCTTGCTGTCGCTGCTCGAAAAAATTGATGTGCATGCGCTGGCCCATATTACCGGCGGCGGCATCACCGAAAATTTGCCGAGGGTTTTAAGCGTCGGCATCGACGCCCGTATTCGCCTTTCCGCCTGGGAGTTTCCGCCCATTTTCCGATGGCTGCAAGAGCAGGGCAACGTCCCGCAAGACGATATGCTGACCACCTTTAATTGCGGAATCGGCATGATTGTCTGTGTAGCGCCCGAGGACGAATCGTCGGCTATCGACGCGCTATCCCGTTCCGGCGAAACCGCGTTCCCGCTAGGAGAACTGGTCTCGGCCGAAGGCAAGCCCAAAGTGGTCTATATCCCTTGAATATCCTCGCATTTTTGCCCGATGAGCGAGAGGGAAAAGCGAGGCGGCCCCTTTTCACTCTTCTTTCGCTGGACTCCTCCGGCCAATAAAAAAGGTGCATTTCACTGACTCAAGATGGATCAGGGGAACGTTCAATCCGGCGCTCCTTCGTCCTTCGCAAAGGACCGATTTAAAATTCGGCTTACGAAATCTTCCGGCGAGACCGGTGTCGCCTGGCGGTTATACCCTGTCGGCGCCGGCACGGCTAGGGAATGCCGAAGTTCCGGCCAGCCTGTGCGGCGGACTGACCTGGGGAATTCATTTGTCTCCGGACGCGCAGGGCAATATTTTCGATCTGTCTTAATCTTGTCTCAAGAGACAGTAATGATACAGGCATAAGACACGCCTGTGTCTCAGGTCCAGATTCTTGCTCGAACCATTTCTGGCCGCATGAAAATAATCTTTTGAATTCAAACAGAAAAATGGTCTTGCGTAATTTTGGCACGTTATTTGATTGCTTATACGAACCACGCTGAAAAAACGATCCGCCGAATCGGCAGGTAGCGGGAGAGCCGTATCCGATGCTGAAGATCATCGAAGAAATCGGATGAGTCTTATTTCCGGTCAAGACAGTGCAGCTCATAAAGCCCCGAAATGAAAGTTAGGATTATGTTGCTGACTGAAAATCGATGCCGTAGTACTAAAGTACAATTCAATTTTTCTATCATTCGGAGTATGGTGTCTTCTCAAACAGCGGAAATGACGTCGAGCGTTGGTTCGTGCCCGACAAAGACGGTAGGGATAGCGTGCAAGATGAATAAAGAAAACGAATGTCTCGCGGATGTTTCATAAGGGGAGAAGAAAAATGACAACGACCTTTAGATTATTGTATTGGGTACTCGTGAGTTGGCTTGGAACAGGTTCCTTGGTACTAGCCGAGGTAGTGGACAGAGGTCCGATTCCCGATCAGTACATCATTACCATGAAATCGAGCGAACCGGCCTCCGGAAGGGCTGCGGAAATGGAAAAACTGCACGGCTTGAAAATTGCCCATGTCTATGATCATGTTTTAAACGGCTTTGCAGCCCATGTTCCGCCGGAGCGTCTGCAGGCGCTTCTGAAGGATTCCCGAGTGGCCAGCGTGGTCCAGGACCGTTATGTCCATGCAGACGCTCAAACGGTCCCGACGGGAATCGAAAGAATCTTCGGCGACATCAGCTCGGCAGAATCCGGGAATGGCTCCGGCAGCGTGAGTAATATCAATATCGCTGTGATCGATACCGGCATCGACTTGAAGCATCCCGATTTGAATGTCGTCGGCGGAAAAAACTGCTCCACGGGCAGAAACTATGCCGACGGCAATGGCCATGGCACCCATGTGGCCGGGACGATCGGCGCCAAAGATAACGGTGTCGGCGTGGTGGGCGTGGTGCCGGGCGCTCGCCTGTGGTCGATACGCGTCCTGGATAACTCCGGCAACGGCGCCTGGAGCAGCATCATTTGCGGTATTAATTTTGTGAAGCAGAACGCCCGCATTATTAAAGTGGCCAATATGAGTCTCGGCGGAGACGGCACCGATACCGGATGTGACGACGGCGGCCTGCATCAGGCCATCTGCAATGCGGTCAATGCGGGGGTAACCTTTGTCGTGGCTGCTGGAAATGACGGAGGCGATGCGGCCAATCACGTGCCCGCCGCTTTCGACGAGGTCATTACCGTTTCCGCTTTGGCCGATTTCGATGGTCTTGACGGCGGATCGGCAGCGGCCACCTGCCGGACCGACGAAGACGATACGTTTGCCGACTTCAGCAATTACGGTGCCGATGTGGACGTGATTGCTCCGGGAGTCTGCATCTATTCCACCTGGAAGGGCAGCAGTTATGCCACGATGAGCGGTACGTCGATGGCGACGCCTCACGTTACCGGCGCGGCGGCCTTGTACATAGCCAACAATCCGGGCAAATCACCCGCCGAGGTCAAGGCGGCTTTGCAAGGAGCGGGCAACCTGGACTGGTTTTATGATACGGATCCCGACGCATTCCCGGAGACTTTATTGGACGTCGATTCGTTTTGATCGATTACGCATATTTGCCTTTGCTGGGCCAGCAGTTCGCTTTTAAAAGCAGCTCAGTCCAGGAAAGGCATCCGCTTCAATCAATCCCGAGTCATTGAGTCGGGCCCGCCTTGTCTTTTCTTCCGGATTTATCCCCCAGGGCTTCCAGAGCCATCTGCGGAAGCTCCCTCCATTCCTCCCTGGGCCAATGCTTGATGTAACGCCGGAATTGGCGCTGCGTCGACAAGAGCGGAAACGCATCGGCTCCGACCAGGGCGCGCATCTCTGCACAATGCCTCGGAATCTCTTCCCTGGCTTGTTTGTAACCGAATCCCGATCCTCCGTAAGCGACGCCGAGCAAGGCCAATTCGGCGAGGGTGGCCAGTGCCCAGGCCCTGCTTTCGCCGGTGGACTGACGCAACTGCCAGTGCGTGATTTGCCGCGCTGCGGCCCACCAGAGGCCATATTTTTTCGATAATTCTTTAAAGTCCCCCGCATCGGCCAATACCGGCGTGGCCTCGATCGAAAGATATTGCGTAATGACCCAATAGTTATGCGGTTCGGCTTCCAGCGCTTCCCGATAAAATTCCCGGGAGGCTTCGTAGGCTTTTCTGCTTTGCTCATGGTTTTTCTCACTGTTTTCCGATGCGGACTGACCTGAGGCAAGCAGAGCATAGGCAATGCCGATGCGTTTTTCGCTGGCGGCACTCATCCCGAAGCGCTCGGCTTTTATCTTGGCGGAAGCCGTCGCTTCCGGTTGTTCGCGCCAGGCTTTCAGTTCGGCCCGGATGGAGCGGCACCGCAATTCGATTTCTTCCCCGCAATCGGCAGGGATGGACGTCTTGATTTCGGATTCTTCATTGGCTCCCACCAATTCGTCGACGCGGTCAAACAGGATATCCAGTTTTGCCCGCATCTGGCGATCTCTAAAGGCCGCAACCTGTTGCTCGAAATCGGAAGGCACGGTTGCATAGGCGACGATGCTGGCCCAGTCGTGCGTTCCGGCCGAATCGGTGCGCAGGCGCTGCCTCAGCTCGTAAATCACCCAACGCGGATCGGCGCCGTTCAGCAAGCGGCTGTAAAGCATTTCGGCCGCAATCGCGGAAGCGCGCATCCATAACGGAAATTGAGAAGCGATCACCCAGGGAATGCCGGCCGCATGCAATTCATGAGCAATACTGCCGCCGGGCGTCAGTACCGATTCGATATTGCCGGAGTCGCAGGTGGCGAGAGAAACCATCGTCGGACAAAATTTCATTTTTCCCGACGCATCACGGGCGGTCAGAGCAATGGCAAGGCGCTCGCCGTCCACCACGTCCTGCTGGCTGTTGAGGTCGCCGCACAGGGCAACCCCGTAGCGTTTGTCGCCCGAGTTTTCCAGAGGAGCGCCGTGCGCCAGAATATGAACGTGGGTGTATTCGGTAGTACTGCAGGCGTCGCGGATTTGTTTCAGGCTGGCATTCGGCAGCACCGTCAGTATTTTTTTGACATCCTCAACGCGTTCCCGGGCCATGCCCCGATTCCTCAACTTGACCCAGGGTTCGATCGCCATCCGCAGTGCATTCAGATGCGCCTGGGCCGGCACCTTGAGGTTGTCCGGTTCGGCGAACGCGAACAGGATGCGCACCGGACGGTTCCACTGGATCGGCAGCGGCGAGCCCCGGCGAATTTGCCGGGTTATCGTGATCGGGGTGCGCGTTTGTAGAAAGAGCGGCGAGCCGGAACTTGGAAACCCGTCCATGCCGATCGCGAATTCGAACGGAATCAAGCCCAATTCGAAGGCCGAAAGAGACAGAGACAAATGCACCAGCCGGCCGCTGTCGCCGACCGCATTGCCCAATTCCGACAACAGCGCCGGAACCTGGCCGAAAACCCGGCCGATCGCTTCGCCCATGTCGCGGACTTCGGCTTGCCGTTGTTCGTCCCGGCCGGGGTCTTTGCCGGATTCGTAGCGCAACCGGCGCAAACGCATCAGCAATTGCCGGTGTTCGAACGGCATCTGGACCGTCACCGGCCCGTCCTCGCCGCATAAGGCGATATAAGGCGTGAGCGGAGAAAGCAATTGATTGTGCGGCGGTCCGGGCCGTAAAAACTCGAGCTTGACTTTCTGGATGGCCTTGTCGGGGGTGGCGTTCATCTTACTTCTCCGGGAATTTTTTTATTTCCAAGGGCTTGCCGGAACCGTCTCCGACCACGTGCGTCAGCCGGCCGACCGCCTTGCCGCCTTCCTCTACGATCGAGACCGCGCTGGTTTGATCCATGACGAACGGTTCGCCTTTGATCCTGGCCTCGTCAAGTCTTTCCATTCGGCCGTTGACGAGCACTTCGTAAACTTCCTTGAAAGATTTCGTATCTTTGAGCATGTCCGGAGTGAACTGCATCAGGCGTATCCAGGTGCCGCTGTTGAAATAGTAGCGCCCATCGGCTATTTCGATGGCGCGTTCCAGATGAGTATGGCCGGTCACGATAAAATCGACGGCCGGCCCGACGGCGGCGGTGACTTGCCGGAAGGTGTCGTCCTGGTCGTCAACAACGAAGGTTTTGTCCTTCGCCAGCCAATCCAGCAGCGCGCGGCGGAGCGCTTCATCCTTGCCGACGCCGGTCATCCAGTCCCAGATCAGTTGCGGGGTGCCCAGAGTGCCGTCGGCCAGCGTCGAAAGCGCATCCTTGTGTCCGATCCGTTCTTCCGCTTCGAGTAACATGGCATCGGCGCAGCCTTCCCCGGAAGCGCGGCCGCTCAACAGGTTCGGCCCCAATAAACCATCGACCGAAAGCGGCACGGCGGCATCGGGCGCGGGCGTCTGAAAGCCTTCCGCCGAAAGGCGCTGGTCGACCTGCTGCCGCCCCTCCACCTTTTCGCCGACGATCGAGATCAATCGGCCGATTTTTTTTATCTGGGAAGGGTCGAGCACCAATAAGGTGCCGATGGCGGCCGACGTTTCCGGCTTGAGCAGGTCGATCCAGGCGAATTTGCGCTTGACCTCGTTCATTACCTCTTTCACCATGCGCGTGCCGGCGTTCGGGTACCATTCGCCGGGATCGAGCGGGCGGCCGGCGTTCAGACGGCGCCCGACTTTCGCCAGGTCTTCGTAGCGGTTGTAATTCCAGGCATCCACTTCGTTGCCGTGCGTGCAATAAACGCGGGCGTTTCCGACCGTGCAGGCATAGCCCGCGCCGGTGGCGGAAAATTCGATCCGTGCCCGGGCGGACAGATCATTTCCGGCCAGCCGCGAAACAATCAGCCGCTGAACGGTAGGAAAAGCGATTTCAATATCGTGATTGCCGATGACGAACACCAGCATGCGGCCGGGCAACCTGACGAAATCGGCAAGCGCCTGCCAGATGCCGGAAAAAGACGGATCCTCCATGATCCGCCGCAGGGTTGCGACCGCTTCGTCGACCGCGACGTAGCCATGAATGTCTTCGGCCAGGGTGTCAAAGACATCGCCGTTCAGAATCAGCCCCACCCGGCCCGAAGGCCGCTGCCGCCCGACCCAGGCAATATAACCGGCCAGACGCCGCGTTTCGCGCAAAATCTGAAAACCCGGCTTGCCGCCCATGTGGATGTCCGAAATGACATGGATTTCGTCATACTCGGGAAATTCGTTCATCGTTTGTCCCTCCTTCGGGAAAGCCGATTCTTGTTCCACCCCGAAGGGTTTAGGATGATAGCGCGATAAATTATAGTCCCATGTCGCGCCGAATGAGGTCCTGCCTGGGCCTGAAAGCCAACAGTCAGGCCGGGTGGACGCGAATCAGCCGAATGTCGACTTCTCTCTCGACATAGCTCCACTCTCGGGAAGCGCGCAGCTCCGCGGTCAAATCGTCAAACAAGGAAGCATCGCCCGGCGCGAATTCGAACCAGGTGAGAAAGTCGAACGGTTCGTTCTCGCTCAAGTCTCGGCAATGGTATAGCCGGCGCGCGATGGCGGGCAGATAATTCAGGCCGGTTTGGATGTGCCTCGACCGGGTTTCCAGAATCTCGCGCCGCTCTTCCTGGGTGAGATTCCACCAGGCGGCATTTTTGCGAATGGGAATCAGGGCGGCACAGACCGCCTCCGGTCTGCCGAGATCCGGCTGTTTTGCGGCCAGCAAGGCTTTCTCGCAACGGGTAAGATAGCGGTCGTAGCTGGTGATGCCGCTGAGCAGCCAGGCGGCGCCCCGGCGTTCGAGAAATTCCTGAGAGCCGATGATGTTCAGTTTTTCGACGGGAGCCAGCGGTTCACCGGTCAGGGTGCGCATCGCGGTAACCTGCCAGGGTCCGGAAATTCCGCCTATAAAGGTGTAAAATCGCGAATTCATGTGATTCCGTCCATTCCAGAAAACTATGCGGCTGGCTTTGTCGTAAAAAGGGAAATGCTCGATTCAAAGGAATGGGTCGACATCTTAGCAAAAAGCGGGATGAACGTAAAAACCACTGCCCATGACGACGAGTTATTGCTTGATGGGAGGCCGGGCGGAAGCAGGAAGCGCAGGATTGTTTTTGAAAACCCGAACCTGTAGATTGTAGGACCGGGCATGTTGTTCGGTGCTCTTGTTTATCTCGCCACGCTGATATGCCATGAAGAACCACCGCCGAAAACCGGACCGGGATTTTGAGCACGCCGCCGAATTTCGGTTTTATGAAGAACTGAACGATTTTCTGCTGCCGGAGCAGAGAAAGCAATCCTTGCCCTATCGCTTCAACGGCCATCCCGGCATCAAGGACCCGATCGAAGTCTTCGGCGTGCCGCATACCGAGGTCGATTTGATCGTCGTCAACGGCATCTCGGTCGGCTTCGGCTACCCATTGCAGGATGCGGATCGAGTGGCGGTGTATCCGGTCTTCGAAGGGATCGATATTTCTCCGATTGTCCGGTTGCGCGACAAGCCGCTTAGAAACACCGCTTTCGTGGCCGACGTCAATCTGGGCAAACTGGCCCGGCTGCTGCGCTTGCTGGGTTTCGATACGCTGTTTGCCAATTCGTTCGACGACCGGGAGATCGCCGCCATTTCGGCCGAGCAAAACCGCATCGTGCTGACGCGCGACCGCCGTCTGCTGTATGCCAAAGCCATTACTCACGGCTACTGGGTGCGTTCGGTCGTGCCGGAACGGCAACTGGCCGAAGTCGTCGAACGGTTCGACCTGTCCGCTCAAATCCGGCCGTTTCGCCGCTGCACCCGCTGCAACGGGTTAATCGAAGCGGTCGAAAAAAATCAGGTTTTAGCTCTTCTGGAACCTAAAACCAAAAAATATTATGACCGCTTTTACCGCTGCCGCGATTGCGGTCAGGTGTATTGGGAGGGCTCTCATGTCGATCATGTCAGGACGCGCCTTGGCCGTTATTTGAGCCGGGAATAGAAGCAAGACGCCTTCTTTTTCTTAATTTACCGATACGTCCGATTCTTACGGAAAAATCCGGTTGATGAAATCGGCGACGCGCCCGATTTCTTCCAGACAGACCGAGTGTTCCATCATGAAGTCGTACCATTCGACCGGGTACTGCATCGCTTTCAATTCGTCGCAGGTTTGCTTGCCGTATTCGACGGCCACCACCGAGTCGAGGATGCCGTGCGCCATCAGGATCGGCGTATTGTCGTTGGCCGGAGCGCGCTCGGTTCTTAATTGTCCGGTTGTCGGCAATAACGTGGACAGAGCGACGATGCCTCCCAGCGCCTCCGAGAATCTCAAACCGGCATGCAGAGCAATGGCGCCTCCCTGGGAGAATCCGGCCAGCAGAATGTTTCGGGAGGGAATGCCTTTGTCGATCTCGTCGCGAATGAGGCGTTCCACCAACTCCGACGAACGGTAAATGCCGGGGATGTCGGGTTCGAGCTTCGGCGCCAGAGAAAAAATATCGAACCAGGCGCGCATTTTCATGCCGCCGTTGATCGTCACCGCCAGCACCGGCGCGTCGGGAAAGATGAAATGGATGTTGGCCTCGGCGTTCAAGCGCAATTCGGGCACGATCCCTTCAAAGTCGTGACCGTCGGCGCCCAGTCCGTGCAGCCAGACGATGCTGTATTTATGTTCCGATTTGGGCTTGATTTCAACGATACTGAGTTTCGAATGCATGGTCTACCTTTGTGATGGATTACCAGAAATTGCCGTTGCATTTGGGCAGGTCGGGATTCATGACGTCCCACGGCTGGGCCTCGGCCGCCCACATGTCCATTTGCGGGCGATAGAAGGCGGGGTCGTCAAGCGTGCCCGCAACCACGGGCCTTAACCGGGGAAAGGCGCTGTTCCGTCCGAACAAAGGGCTGCCGCATTTGGGGCAGAACGCACGGTAGACGGTGTTGCCGCTGTCGGCGACGGTCGGATATTCCATATAACTGCCGCTGACGCGGAGCGCCCGGTCGGGAACGAATAGAAGAGGCTGATAAGCCGAACCGGAAGCTTTCTGGCAAGTTCGGCAATGGCAATTGATCATGCGCACCGGCTCCTCGCTAATTTCATAGCGGACCGCACCGCAAAGGCAACCGCCGGTAAGTGGCCGTTTCATAGTGTTTCCTCAAGCGGGTTAGGAGGTTGATCAAAAACACGAATGGCTCGCACCCTTTGACAAATTTCCGCCCCTCTGTCCAAATGAAGAATGGGACTGTTGCGGCACGGCCTGCCGTCCTTCCTTGAACGGTTCTTCAGATGTAATCTTATTATGATTATAAGACTCCAGTCACGCCGAACCTATCCCGCAAAAGGCGATTAAAAGTCTGCGGCTTGTCTTGTACCGGAGCGTTTCCGGCAGAAATCACGGTACCCAGAGTGAAGAGCCGCCGGTCAGGCGGCGCTGGAGGAAGAATGACCGAACCAGTCCAGACTGTCTTCGGTAGCGCCCACGGGGCGGTATTCCGCGCCGACCCATCCGGAATAAGCCGAGTTCTCGATTGCGGCAAATACTCCGCCGAAATCGATCCGGCCGGTTCCGGGCTGGCCCCGGCCGGGGCAGTCGGCAAACTGGACATGGCCGATCAGACCGGCATGACGGCCGATGAATTCGATGTAATTTTCCGCCATTCTTTCCATATGGTAGATGTCGTATTGCAGAAAAATGCCGGGATGGTCGAGTTCACGCCGGATTGCCAGCATTTGTTCGCCGTTGTGAATGATGAAACCGGGCATGTCGTGCGTATTGATCGCTTCGAATACGGTTTTTATGCCCAAAGGGAAAAAGGTTGCCGCCGCATACAGCAGATTCTGCTTGAAGGTGTCCAGATAAGCCGGCTCCCGCCGCCGGTCGAAACAACGTCCGGGCAGTACGTTGATCGCGGCCGGCTGTAGCCTTTCGGCGTAACGGAGTGCCTCCTTAACCGCCTGCCTGAAACGGGACTGTTTTTCCGGAACGCAGGCGAGGCCTTCTCCACCCTGCATTAAATCGTCCGCGGCAATGTTGAGCAGGACCAGTTTCTGCTTGTGCTCGGATAATTGTTCTTCGATTGCCGCCGGTTCCAGGCTGTAGGGGAACTGAATCTCCACGGCATCAAAGCCGTGGGTCTTCGCCAGACCGAAACGCCGGGGCAGTTCCGCTTCGGTAAAGAGCAGGCTCAGATTGGCGCTGAAGCGCAGCATTCATCGTCTCCGAATAATTTGATCAAGGTCGAGGGATCGTCTTCGAGATAACCGTGGCTGCCGTGCAACTGCATCAATTGCGCGGCCAGCCCCGACATCGGCACGGCATTGCCCAGTTGGCCGGACAAATCCACCGCCATGCTCAGATCCTTCAACAGCGTTTTGACCCGCCATTTGACCGGCTCGAAGGTCCCGGACGCCATTTCCGGGCCGACAATCTGCAAGGGGCGGGAATCGGCGAAACCGCCGGCCAGAGCTTCCGGAATTTTTTCGGCAGCGACTCCGGCCCGTTTCGCCAGCGCCATCATTTCGGCGATGACCAGCACATTGCAGCCGACGATCATCTGATTGCAGATTTTGGTGACCTGGCCGCTGCCGACCTCGCCCATGTGGGTCAACTGCCGGTACAGCGGCGCCAGAACCTCGCGTGCAACGGCAATGTCGGCGGCGCTGCCTCCGGCCATGATCGCCAGGCTGCCTTGTTCGGCGCCGCCGACGCCGCCGGAAACGGGCGCATCGACCCAGCCCATGCCGCACCGGGCGTGCAGCGCGGCCGCCAGTTGCCGCGTCGTTTCGGGATGAATGCTGGATAAATCGATCAGCAGCTTGTCCTGGGCGCCGTTCGGGAGAATGGCCTCGTTGACCACGATTTCGACCGCTTTCGTATCGGCCAGGCACAGCAGCACGACGTCGGAGTCTCTGACCAGATCGGCCATCGAGGCGTAAGCACGGGCGCCCGCCTCGACGACGGCGGCGAGCTTTTCGGGACTGCGATTCCACACGTTGACCGGAAAACCGGCTTCAAGCAAACGCAGGGTCATCGGCTTTCCCATCAGTCCGATGCCGATAAACCCCAGAATTCTATTTTTCGCTGACATAGTCACGGATGAGAGAGTGGATAAAGCGGTGCCGGTTTTGCATCGGAACCGCCGATGCCGGCCAATCGCCGATTTGGAAACGTTGTCAAATTCCCTGATCCAGTTCGGCCAGGATGAATTCCCGATGCCGGACAAACAAAAGCACTCTTTCCTGCAGCAGCCGGAAATCATGAATCAGCGCCGGATAATTGTTGTCGAGCACGTATTGCTCCAGTTTGCCGGCGGGCTCCTCAATCCCCGTCAGACCGCAAAAGCAGGCCGAACCGTGCATTTTATGGACGATGTCCTTGGCCGTTTCATAATGGCCTGCCGACAGGGCCGATTCGATGCAGACGATCTGCTCGGGCAGTTCTTCAAACAATTTTTTGAAGACCGTGAACGCCAGTTTCCGGTTGTTTTTGGTTTTTTCCAGAACGATCCCGATATAATCCGAAGCCGTCAAGGCTTCCGGTTGCTTGAAGTTTTGCATGTGCTTGCCCGATGGCTTGGAATAATGTCTTTTATTTTAATACAATCACCCAAAGAGAGTTGTTCTTGTCCGGAAATTTTATCCGGCTGTTCATATTCGCATTCAACCCTATCGATCCTGATCCGTTCTTGAGGAGTCTTAATGAAAAAATGTCCGTCGTGCGGTCATGAAAGCGATCGCTCGGGAATGAAATGTCCTGTTTGCGGCGCTTATTATTCGAAAATCATCCAGTTGATCGACGAAGAGGAGGAAAAAGAGGAAAGAAGTTCCTTTCGGGGGCGCTGCCGGCGCATCCTGAAATCCGGCAACGTCCGGCAGGAACTGGCCGGCGAGCTGAAATCGGCGTATGCCGATCTGCCTCCCAGGGCCAAGTTCAGTCTTTTCGTGATTTTTATGTTTGTATTCGCGTTGATCGTTTCGGTCCTGTAAGAGAAAAACGACCGTCCGCCGCCGGATTCCGGGGCTCGGATATAAATTCTTGAAAAATCCGTGTATTATTCTCTTTTTATCTATGGAGATTTGAATGCATTACGTGACCTTGATCAAAGGCGATGGTATCGGCCCTTCCATCATGGACGAGGCCGTTAAAGTAATTGACGCCGCAGGCGCAAAGATTCAATGGGAAGAAGCGCACGCCGGCCTTGGCGCCTACGAAAAATTCGGCACGCCGCTGCCGGATGAAACGATGGCTTCTTTCGATAAAACCCGGGTTGCATTCAAGGGACCGTTGACCACGATCGTCGGCGGCAGCGGCTTCCGCAGCATCAACGTGGCGTTGCGCCAGAAATACGAACTCTACGCCAACGTGCGGCCGGCCAAGAGCTGGGCGGGCGTGAAAACCCGTTACGACGACGTCGACATCGTCATCGTCCGGGAAAACACCGAAGGCCTGTACGCCGGGCTCGAACACTTTCTCACTCCGAAAAAGGACATCGCCGAAAGTCTGGCCGTGGTGACCCGCACCGGCTCGGAGCGGATCATCGACTACGCGTTCAAATACGCGCGCGAAAACAACCGTAAAAAAGTCACTGTTTGCCACAAGGCCAACATTCTGAAATACACTCAAGGCCTGTTCCTCGACGTCGCCAGGGAAATCGCGGCGCGTTATCCCGACATCCAGTTCGACGAGAAAATCATCGATGCGGCGTGCATGCATATGGTAATGAACCCGAAGCAGTTCGACGTGGTCGTATGCACGAACATGTTCGGCGACATTCTTTCCGATCTGACCGCAGGGCTCGTGGGCGGCCTGGGCCTGATACCCGGCGCCAACATCGGCAGCGATGCGGCCTTGTTCGAAGCGGTGCACGGCAGCGCGCCCGATATCGCGGGCAAGAATCTGGCCAATCCGACCGCGGTCATCATGGCCGGAGCGATGATGCTGAACCACTTCGGCGAAACCGAGGCGGCGCAAAGAGTCGTCAGAGCCGTTGAAAAAGTCGTCAACGACGGGACGCACGTGACTCCCGACCTGAATTCGAATTCCGGCGCCGGCACGAAAGAAATGGGCGATGCCATTGTCTCGGCATTGGAATGAGTCTTGCTTGAAATTGTCTAATGGTAAAAAGCGGAGGCAGGATCGGCTTGTCAATAAGCCTGAACCGGAAGACGCTTAACTTTTTGCATCCATCTGGGTCGGAAACGATCCATCGTGGGGCAGTCGTGCCCCGCATCCGGTATGAGAGGAATTGAAGATACTTTATGCTAGAAAATTATCGTAAACATGTCGAAGAACGCGCCGCCGAAGGCATCGTGCCGAAGCCGCTCGACGCGCAGCAAACTGCCGCACTGGTCGAACTGATCAAGCATCCTCCGGCCGGGGAAGAGCCATTTTTGCTGGATCTTCTGGCCCATCGGGTTCCGGCGGGCGTCGATGAAGCCGCCTATGTCAAGGCCGGGTTTCTGGCCGCGATCGCCAAGGGAGAAGCCGTCTCTCCGATTTTATCGCCTGCCGAAGCCACCCGTTTATTGGGCACGATGCTGGGCGGCTATAACATCCAGCCTCTGATCGATCTTCTCGATCAGGCCGAGCTGGCGCCGGTGGCGGCGAAGGCGCTGGCGCATACTCTGCTGATCTTCGATGCCTTCCATGACGTCCAGGAAAAAGCCGATGCCGGCAATGCCCATGCGCAGCAGGTGATCCGGTCCTGGGCCGAGGCCGAATGGTTCACCGCCCGGCCAGAAGTTCCCGAAAAACTGACCGTGACCGTTTTCAAAGTGACCGGCGAAACCAATACCGACGACTTGTCGCCGGCGCCCGACGCCTGGTCGCGTCCCGACATTCCGCTGCACGCGAAAGCGATGCTGAAAATGCCGCGCGAAGGCATCACCAATGCGCCGGAGCAGATCGCCGAACTGAAAAAGAAAGGCTTTCCGGTCGCCTATGTCGGCGACGTGGTCGGCACCGGCTCGTCCAGAAAATCGGCGACCAACTCGGTGCTCTGGTACATGGGAAGCGACATCCCGTACATTCCGAACAAGCGCGAAGGCGGCGTCTGCATCGGCGGCAAGATCGCGCCGATCTTCTTCAACACGATGGAAGACTCCGGAGCCTTGCCGTTCGAGTGCGACGTCACCTCGATGGCGATGGGCGACGTCATCGACATTTATCCTTACGAGGGCATGGTCAGGCGTCATGAAAGCAGCGAAGTCGTCTGCCGGTTCCAGTTAAAAACCGACGTGCTGCTCGACGAAGTCCGCGCCGGCGGCCGGATTCCCTTGATCATCGGACGCGGCCTGACCGACCGGGCAAGAAAATCCCTGGGGTTGCCGCCTTCGACCGTATTCCGCCGTCCGGACGCCGTTCAGGACAGTGGACGCGGCTTCACCCTGGCGCAGAAAATGGTCGGCAGAGCCTGCGGCGTTGCCGGCGTCCGTCCGCATACCTACTGCGAACCGCACATGACCACGGTCGGTTCGCAGGATACGACGGGACCTATGACCCGCGACGAATTGAAAGACCTCGCCTGCCTGGGCTTTTCGGCCGACCTGGTGATGCAGTCGTTCTGTCATACCGCCGCCTATCCGAAGCCGGTCGACGTCGAGATGCAGCACACGCTGCCCGACTTCATCATGAACCGCGGCGGCGTCTCCTTGCGTCCCGGCGACGGCATCATCCATTCCTGGCTGAACCGGATGCTCCTGCCCGACACCGTCGGCACCGGCGGCGATTCGCACACCCGCTTTCCGATCGGCATTTCGTTCCCGGCCGGTTCCGGCCTCGTCGCGTTCGCGGCTGCGACCGGGGTGATGCCGCTGGACATGCCCGAATCGGTGCTGGTGCGCTTCAAGGGCACGATGCAGCCCGGCATCACGCTGCGCGACATGGTCAATGCGATTCCTTATGCCGCATTGCAAAAAGGGCTTCTGACCGTCGAGAAAAAAGGCAAGAAGAACGTCTTTTCCGGCCGCATTCTCGAAATCGAAGGACTTCCGGATCTGAAAGTCGAACAGGCCTTCGAATTGTCCGACGCTTCGGCCGAACGCTCGGCCGGCGGCTGCACGATCCGCTTGAACGAAGCGCCGATCCGCGAATACCTGACCTCGAACGTGACCTTGCTGAAATGGATGATTGCCCAGGGTTACGGCGATCGGCGCACGCTCGAGCGCCGAATCAGGGCGATGGAAGACTGGCTCGCGAATCCGGTGCTGCTGGAACCCGATCCGGACGCCGAATACGCCGAGATCATCGAGATCGACATGGACGAGATCAAGGAACCTTTGCTGGCCTGCCCCAACGATCCGGACGACATCAAGCCGCTGTCGGAAGTTGCCGGCACGAAGATCGACGAAGTCTTTCTCGGCTCCTGCATGACCAACATCGGTCATTTCCGTGCCGCCGGCAAACTGCTGGAGCAGCAGAAAGGCGAACTGCCGACCCGTCTGTGGGTGGCGCCGCCGACCAGAATGGATCAGAACCAGTTGACCGAGGAAGGCTATTACGGCACTTTCGGCAAAGTCGGAGCCCGCACCGAAATGCCCGGCTGCTCGCTGTGCATGGGCAATCAGGCGCGGGTTAGGGACAATGCGACCGTGGTCTCGACTTCGACCCGCAATTTCCCGAACCGGCTCGGCAACGGCGCGAACGTGTATCTGGCGTCGGCCGAACTGGCCGCCGTCTGTTCCTTGCTCGGCAGGATTCCGACCGTCGAGGAATACCGGCAGTATGCGGAACGGATCGGTGCGACCGCGGACGATACCTACCGTTATCTGAATTTCGACCGGATGGACGGCTATCGGAAACAAGCGGATAAAGTGGCCCTGGACGTTTAAGAGCCCGGCAGCGTTCCGGTCCTCCTTTTCGTTGCGGAGGGTCGGAGCCTTTCCGGCGGAGATGCAGCCGCATTATCGGCCTCATGCTGAAAAAAATTGCTCAGAAGATTACCTCGTCTTCCTCGTCCGAATTGTTGCCCGATCTGGCCGGAATGCTGGAACAGCGCTACCGGGATCAGGTGGCGCAGCGGCATATTCAGTGCGATCCGGCTCAAATCGAGGCCTTGCGCCGGTTGCAGGCGCTTTTGGACAGCCTGCTGGCGAATCTGAGCTATCGGAGCCTGCCGGCGGCGCGAAGGTTGCTCGTCAAGCGTCCTCCCGAATGCAAAAGCCTCTACATATACGGCGACGTCGGTCGGGGCAAATCGATGTTGATGGACTGGTTTTACGAAGCCTGTCCTTTCAGTCGGAAGCGGCGAGTTCATTTCAACACCTTCATGCTGGAAGTTCATGCGTTCATCCATCAATGCCGGCAACGGAACAAGACGGGCGCGATCGAGGCACTGGCGGATCATATCAGGGAATCGGCGCTGCTGCTGTGCTTCGATGAATTCCATGTGACCGACATTGCCGATGCGATGATTCTGGGGCGACTGTTCGGCCAGTTGTTCGAACGCGGCATCGTGACCGTGATGACCTCCAACCGTCCCCCGAGCGAATTGTATCAGGGCGGCCTGCAACGAGAGCAGTTCCTTTTTTTCATCAAAGTGCTGGAAAGCCGGGCCGACATTGTCGAACTGGCGGCGAAGGAAGATTTCCGGCTGGGCCATTTGCGGTCTTTGAAAAAGACCTATTATTTCCCGATCGATCGGCAGGCCGACCTCTTCATCAAACACTGCTTCGAGGAATTGACCGATCATTCCGCGATAGAGCCGCGCATCTTGCCGTTGCTGGGCCGGACGGTGCAATTGTCCGCCGCTCACGGAGACGTCGCGCTCAGTTCGTTTGAAGAGCTTTGCGTGCAGCCGCTCGGCGCCGCCGACTATCTGCTGATTGCCGGAGAATTCAGCACGCTGATCGTGTCGGACATCCCGAAACTGACCACGGCCAACCGCAACGAAGCGAAACGCTTCGTCACGCTGATCGATGCGCTCTACGAGCATAAGGTCAAACTGATCTGCACGGCCGAAGTGGATGTTCCCGAGCTCTACACCGAAGGCGACGGGGCTTTCGAATTCAAGCGCACGGTCTCGAGGTTGATGGAAATGCAATCGGACCATTACCTCAAGGCCGAGCACATCAGCGCGTTGAAGAAATAGAGGCTGCGTTTTCACTGCCGATCCACCGAGGTGCTTGGGCCTGGGCGCCCGGCTTTATCCCGATCAGGCTCTGGTTTAGCGGGGCGCCGACGTTCGAACTTTGTTTCTTCTTCCGGGTCTTAAATGCTGTATTCGGCCAAATCCGGAACTGTTCCGGCATAAAACCGGCGGGACGAAAGGTCTGGTTTCAGGTGCCATGACAGACGTGCCGAAGCCGTACGGTTCTCCGGCGCCCTCAAACTGAAAAAGAGGCGGTTTGCAATGAACGGAATGCCCACAGGGACTCTGTCCCGCTCTTATCCAAAGCCCAAAAATCCGAACGCAGGAAAACGGTCATGCCGTTGCCTATAGCCGATTATGCACTCATCGGCAATACGCGGACGGCTGCTCTGGTGGGGCGCGACGGTTCGATCGACTGGTTGTGTTTGCCCCGTTTCGATTCGGCGGCCTGCTTCGCATCGCTGCTGGGCACTCCGGAGCACGGGCGCTGGCTCGTCGCTCCTGCCGGCGAAATCAAGGAAATCAAGCGCCGTTACCGTCCGGGCACGTTGATTCTGGAAACCGATTTTACCACCGTCGAAGGACAGGTGCGCCTGATCGATTGCATGCCGCTCTGGCCGGGCCGATCGGATGTCGTCCGGTTGGTGCAGGGCATCAAGGGCTGCGTCCCGATGCGCATGGACCTCAGGATCCGTTTCGACTACGGTTCCATCGTGCCGTGGGTTCATTCCCTGGAAGGCGGGCTGGCGGCGATGGCCGGACCGGATGCCTTGGAGCTTCGGACCATCGTCAATCTGCACGGTGAAGATTTCAAGACGATCGCCGACTTTTCGGTTATCGAAGGCCAGTTGATTCCGTTCGTGCTGTCCTACTTCGCCTCGCACGAGCCGCCTCCGCTGCCGATCGATCCTTTTGCTTCGGTCAATGCCGCGACGGTCTGGTGGGAGTCCTGGTCGAAACACTGCACTTATCACGGACCCTGGCTCGATAAGGTGCAGCGTTCGGTGATTACTCTGAAAGCGCTCACTTTTGCGCCCACCGGCGGCATCGTGGCCGCTCCAACGACTTCCCTGCCCGAACAGCCGAAAGGAATACGCAACTGGGATTATCGTTTTTGCTGGCTGCGCGACGCCACTTTTACCCTTTATGCGCTGCTGAGCTCCGGTTTCCGGCAGGAAGCGGCGGCCTGGCGGGAATGGCTGATCCGGGTGGCCGCCGGCCGCCCCCAGGATCTTCAGATCCTTTACGGCCTCGCCGGAGAACGCCGTCTCCATGAGACCTCCCTTGGCTGGCTGCCCGGCTATCAGGGAGCCGCACCGGTGCGCATAGGAAATGCCGCCAGCGAGCAATTCCAGCTTGACGTTTACGGAGAAGTCATGGATGCACTTCACCTGACCCGCATTGCCGGGCTGGATCCCGAGGCGCATGCCTGGGAAATCCAGAAGGTGCTGATGGATTTTCTGGAATCCTCCTGGCAGCGTCCGGACAACGGCATTTGGGAAGTGCGGGGCGGTCCCCGGCACTTCACCCATTCCAAAATGATGGCCTGGGTCGGGGTGGATCGGGCCGTGAAAGCCGTCGAACGTTTCGGTCTGGACGGGCCGGTGGAACGCTGGCGGGAATTGCGCGGGCGCATCCACGCCGAGGTGTGCGAGCGGGGCTTCAATCCGGAGCTGGGCAGTTTCGTGCAGTCCTACGATTCGACGCGATTGGACGCCAGTCTGTTGATGATGCCTCTGGTCGGTTTTCTACCGCCGAAAGACGAGCGGGTGCGGGGGACGGTCGAGGCGATCGAGAGAGAGTTGCTTCAGGATGGATTGGTGCTGCGCTACGTCACCTCGGGCGAGGTGGACGGGCTGCCGCCGGGGGAAGGTTTTTTTCTGCCTTGCTCATTCTGGCTGGTCGACAATCTGGCCATGCTGGGCCGTCATGACGAAGCGTACCGGTTGTTCGAGCGGCTTCTGTTGTTCGGCAACGACGTCGGCCTGTTTTCGGAGGAATACGACCCTCGCGCCCGCTGCCTTCTGGGTAATTTTCCCCAGGCGATGACCCACGTGGCGCTGGTGAACAGCGCCGGCCATTTGTCTTCCGGGACCGATCCGAGCCGTCATCGAAGAATGGGTAGTGAAAATGGCTATGCCTTTCCTTGAACCTCCGGA
Organism: Methylosarcina fibrata AML-C10; assembly: GCF_000372865.1. Classification (NCBI taxonomy): domain Bacteria; kingdom Pseudomonadati; phylum Pseudomonadota; class Gammaproteobacteria; order Methylococcales; family Methylococcaceae; genus Methylosarcina; species Methylosarcina fibrata. Next base: position 3,921,725 of record NZ_KB889965.1, read on the forward strand.
GCCGGCAAGGGAGCTGAAGCCGTAAATTGAACTAGTCAAAAAATGGAGCAGTCTCAAAAATTATGCGGAAAACAGCTTTGTTGGTCATCCGGAAATTTACCAAAGCTGAAAAATTCGAATCGATATCCACGTAATAAAGCAGGGGTAATCACTATTCTGTCCGGGCGAATAAGTGCCCATTAGAGCTTTTCCTCTATAACCGGCGGAAGATGCTTTTATCCAATGTTTATTAAGGAGGTATCCCATGTTAACAACAAAACCGTTCCCGGCAATTCTTTTCTTTACGGCTTTCGTTTTTTTTGCTTCCCCTCTTCTAGCCCAAACCGAGGAAGAACAGCAGGAAGAATCTTTTAGCCAACCTGTTGAAAATTTAACCGGTCATGTGGGCGATGTGCCGGTTTATTCCCATATTTACGGCGCGGATTTCATGAACGAGCAAGAGCGGTGCAATTATTTACTGACTCTGGACGGGATGAAGACAAAAAAAGAACGGGATGAATTCCGGGCCAGACACCGCGACAAAATCGACAGGCTGCGTAAAGAACGCGGCGGTTGACGTAGGCCATTCTTGCCCGGCCGGAGAAAAAAGTACGGCCGGTCCAATGGATTGCCTCTGCATGTTCCGTTAGCCGGTTTGGAACGGGAAAGCGGGAGAAGGGACATTGACGCGGCGGTACGGGAATGCCGGTTTTCCCGCTGTGTAAAGAGCAGAAGCCGGCGAGATCGTCCGGATACGGCAAAAGACAAAAAGCCGTAGCCCGGCGTATTTGCTTTTTTCATTTTCAAACCCAGGATAAAGCCGCAACATGATCGACAAGAATCCGGGAGTCCGGAATTCAGAATCCTCCGAAAGGCCGGAGCGACGCTCTTCCCGACCCCGTTATTTGGTGTGGTTTTTATTGATATTGCTGTTCTCCTGGTACTGGTACGGCATTGAGCAAACCCGGCCGCCGCTGAACCTTTCGTATACCGAATTCAAGGCCAGGGTGCGGGCCGATCAAGTGGCTGAAGCGACTTTGCGGGGCGACCAGGTCTCCGGCGTTTTGCGGGAAGATTCTTCGAAGAAACATACCGCCGCCGAAGAACGACAGCCCCCGCCTCGTTTTATCACCACACTGCCTCCGATCGACGATCCCGAGCTGATTCCCTTGCTGGAAAAACACGGAGTGAACGTCAGCGCCGAGTCGGAACAGGCCCGATGGTGGCAGCAGGCCTTGATCGGTCTGATTCCCTGGTTGTTCATTCTCGCTTTTTTATGGTATTCCCCCCGCCGGATGCAGGAGAACATGACCGGCGGCGAAGGCCCGGGCGGACTCTTCGGCTTCGGTAAATCCAGGGCCAAACGTTTTCGCAGCGGAGAGTCCCGGATTACCTTCGACGACGCGGCCGGGCTGGAAAATGCCAAGCGCGACATGCGCGAGATCACCGGCTATCTGAAAGATCCCGCCCGCTACCGGAAATTGGGTGCGTACATCCCGAAGGGCATTCTGTTGATGGGGCCGCCGGGCACCGGCAAGACCCTGATGGCCAAAGCGATGGCCGGTGAAGCCGGAGTGCCGTTCTTCAGCATCAGCGGCTCCGAATTCATTGAAATGTTCGTCGGGGTGGGCGCCTCGAGGGTGCGGGACCTGTTCGAAAGCGCAAAAAAAGAGGCGCCGGCCGTTATTTTCATCGATGAAATCGACTCGGTAGGCAGAGCGCGCGGTGCCGGCCTGGGCGGCGGCCATGACGAGCGGGAGCAGACCCTGAACCAGATACTGGGCGAAATGGACGGCTTCGATCCGCATGAAGCCGTGGTCGTTCTGGCCGCCACCAACCGTCCCGACGTGCTCGATGCCGCCCTGCTTCGGCCGGGACGCTTCGACCGCAAGATCACGCTGGATTTGCCCGATAAAAAAGCGCGCCTGCAGATTCTGAAAATTCACAGCAAAGCGGTGCCGTTGACGAGCGACGTCGACATGGAACGCTTGGCGGCGCTGACCGCGGGATTCGCCGGAGCGGATCTGGAGAACCTGGTGAACGAAGCGGCGCTGATGGCCGGCCGCGAGTATAAGGAACAGGTCGATATGGCGTTGCTGTTGAACGCACGCGACAAGGTCGTGCTCGGAGGCAAACGCGAACTGGCCATCGGCGACCGGGAAAAAAGACTGATCGCCTATCACGAGGCGGGGCATGCCGTTGCCGCGAGCCTGCTGCCTCACGCCGATCCGCTGGACAAAGTTACCGTCATTCCCCGCGGCCGGGCCCTGGGTGCGACCGAACAGGTTCCGGAAGAGGAGCGGCATAATCTGAGTGAAAGTTATTTGCGCGATCGCATCGGCGTGATGCTGGGCGGCCGCGTATCCGAAAAATTGATTTTTGGAGAATTCAGCTCCGGCGCCGAGAACGATCTCAAGGAAGCGACCCGCCTGGCCCGTCAAATGGTGAGCCATTGGGGCATGAGCGACAAGCTCGGCCCTCTCGCCTTCCATCGCGGCGAAGAACACGTTTTTCTGGGCCGCGAAATAGCCCAGCCCCGGGATTTCAGCGAATACACCGCGCGAATCATCGACGGCGAGATCGGCGCTTTGCTGCGCGGCATTGAAAAGGAAATCGCCGACCTGCTCAGGGACTACCGTCCGCAACTGGACGCTCTCGCCGAGGCGTTGCTGGAAAACGAAACGCTGGAGGCTGCGGAGATTCGGGCCATCATCGAGTCGAAACCCGCCGTCGCGTACAGGAAGGCGGTGCAGGGCTGACTCAGCGTTCCCGGTGCCAGATCAGCCGGCCGTTCCGGTAAACGGCTTTGACCCGGTGGTAAGGCACGGCATGGAGCCGCCCTTCTTCATCGATCAGTTCAAACGAAAAATGATCGTTCTTCGGAAAGATCAGCTCCTTGAAAGCGACCATCAGGACCTGTTGTTCGATCCGGTCGTAATAGCCGATCCTGAAATCGTCCTTCGCCCAATCCGCATCCCAACGAATGCGGCTCAATAACGCTTGTATCGGCTGCATCGGCTTCGGTCAATAAATTGCAGAAAAAATGTCAGGCACGATACACAGCCGGCCTGGCGCCGGAAAACCAATTCCAACGTTTTCGACAGTACCGGCGGTGAATCGTTCGCGAATTGCCGAAAAGCTTAAACCCGGACTATTCCTATGGGAATGATCCTGTGATAGATTAATCCTGATTCGATTTGTCGGGCCTGGACGTCCGAAATTGCTGGATTTTTGTCATTTACCCGGCAAAAAAAAAGATGCACTGTATCGTAATTCAAAAATATACCAGCAAGGAGTTCGGTCATGACCTACGCCAGAACAACGCCTTTAATGCAACATCGCCGCATTGCGATGGTGGTCTATCCCGACTGCGAAATCATGGACGTGACCGGGCCGATGGATGTGTTTTGCTTCGCGAATTACGCCTTGCGCCTGTCAGGGCGGATTGCCGAAACGGAGTCGGTCTATTCGCTGTCGCTGATCGCCGAACAGTCCGGACCGATCAGGACCGCTTCAGGAATGCGGCTCTGCGCCGATCTGGCGTATGAAGACATTCCCGAAGACACCGACACGTTGATGGTGACCGGCGCGCCCTTTACCGTGGACTCCTGGCGCGACGAGAAACTCAAACGGTGGCTGCCGGGCATGGCGCTCAAGGTCAGGCGCGTGGTGTCGATCTGCACCGGTGCGTTCGTATTGGCCGAATGCGGTTTGTTGAACCACCGCAAGGCCACTACCCACTGGCTTTTTTGCGAGCAAATAGCCAGCCAGTATCGGGACGTTCAGATTCTGCCCGACAAAATCTTCGTGCGCGACGGCAATGTCTATACCTCCGGCGGCGTCACCGCCGGCATCGATCTGGCGCTGAGCCTGGTCGAAGAGGACTGGGGCTGGGAAGTGGCGGCCAGCGTGGCCAGGGGCATGCTGATCTTCATGCGCCGTCCGGGCGGGCAGTCCCAATTCAGCAGCTACATCTTCAATGAAGCCAAAACCCGCAAGGATTTCCGCGAATTGCAGGCGTGGATCGTCAGCCATCCGGAAGAGGATCTCAGCGTGGAAAGTCTGGCCGGGCGCATGGCCATGAGCCCCAGGAACTTTTCCCGCGTTTTCTGCCAGGAAATCGGCCTGACGCCGGCCAAGTTCGTCGAACGCGTGCGCCTGGAAGCGGCGCGCAACCTGATGCTGCGCTCCGACCATCCGATGGAAAGCATTGCCAGCCAGTGCGGATTCAACAACTCGGAGCAAATGCGCCGTTCGTTTCAACGGTTTTTAAATGTAACGCCTCAGGAGTATCGATCGAATTTCAAATAGCCGCTTCGGGCCGGGAGCCGGCAACCGTATATAAAAATCATAATAATAAAAAGGGGGGTACACTGCATGCGAATTTTATTGATTTCATCCTCGTACAACGGCTTGTGCCAAAGGGCGCACGTCGAGCTGGAAGCCTTGGGACACGATATTTCGATTACGCTGGCGCTGAGCCCAGACGATATCCGAAAAGGCGTCACCTTCTTTCAGCCCGACCTGATCATCTGTCCGTTCCTGAAGGAAAAAATACCCGAAGACGTCTGGAGCAAGCACCTGTGCCTGATCATCCATCCGGGCATCAAGGGCGACCGGGGGCCTTCGTCGCTGGACTGGGCGATCCTGCACGGCGAGCAGGAATGGGGCGTGACCGTCCTGCAGGCGGTCGAAGAGATGGACGCCGGCGATATCTGGGCCGCCGAAACGTTCAAGATGCGCCCCGCCAGCAAGGCCGGCATTTACCGGCGCGAATTGACGCAGGCCGCGATCAAGGCGATGCTGCTGGCGGTCAAGCGCGTCGAATCCGGCAGCTACCGGCCCGAACCGCTCGATTATTCGAAACCGGACGTACGCGGCGAGCTCCGGCCGCTGATGAAGCAGCAGGAACGGAAGATCGACTGGGAACACGACCACGTCGCGACCATCCTGAAAAAAATCAATGCCGCCGACAGCGCGCCCGGCGTGCTCGACGTGATCGACGGCCAGGAATATTATCTTTACGGAGCGCACGAAGAAAGCCTGCTGCAGGGCTGGCAGCCGGGCGCGATCATTGCCCATCGCCACGGCGCGATTTGCCGCGCGGCGATCGACGGCGCGGTCTGGATTTCGCACCTGAAACGTAAAAACATCGTCAAGATCCCTTTTTACAAACGTTTTCTGTCGCACGACAGGCATTTCGATTTCAAGCTGCCCGCCGCGAAGGTGCTGGGCAGCGTGCTGAAGGATACCCCCGAATCGCCGATCGATCCTTTATTCATGGGTGCGGAACCGACCTTCAAGGAAATCTGGTACGAAGAAAAAAACCAGGTCGGTTATCTTCATTTCAATTTTCACAACGGCGCGATGTCAACTTCCCAATGCCGGCGGCTGACCGAAGCCTATCGTCTGGCGCTGGCGAAGCCGACCAAAGTCCTCGTGCTGATGGGCGGCAGCGATTTCTGGTCGAACGGCATTCATTTGAACGCGATCGAGGCGGCCGAAAATCCGGCCAATGAGTCCTGGCGGAACATCAACGCGATCGACGATTTCGTGCTCGAAGTTCTGAATACCGAGGAAAAACTGACCGTTTCCGCGGTCTGGGGCGGCTGCGGCGCCGGCGGCGCGATGGCGATTCTGGCCGCCGACAAGGTTTGGGCGCGCGAAGGGGTGATCTTTAATCCGCATTATAAAACGATGGGATTGTACGGTTCCGAATACTGGACCTATTCGCTGCCGAAGCGAGTGGGGCCGGTCAAAGCGCTGGAACTGACCGAAACGCCGTTGCCGATCGGCACGAAAAAAGCCAAGGCGATCGGCTTTATCGATGACGTTTTGTCCGACCACTACGATGACTATCTGCGGCAGATTCGGCAAAAAGCCGAAGCGTTGGCGTCCGATCCCCATTATGACCGCCTGCTCGAAGAAAAGCGCCTGCTTCGGCAGAAAGACGAGCGGGTGAAGCCTTTGTCCGCCTACCGCGCCGCCGAACTGCAGAAGATGAAGATCAATTTTTCGGGCAAGTTTTACGGCGGCGAAGTCAATTATCACGAAGCGCGCTACAACTTCGTGCACAAGGTCCGCCCGAAGGAAACGGCCGCCTATCTGGCCAAGCACATGCGGCTGGACGCGGCGAAACTCAGCGAACTTCGACAACCGCTGGCTTATTGAGGAGGCCGTCATGTTCTTCAAACACTGGCCGGTGCTGTTGGTCGACGACGAGCCCGACGTGCTGGCGATTTCGCGTCTGGCGATGAAAAATTTCGAAGTCTACGGCCTGCCCCTGAAAATTTATTCCGCGGGCAGCAAGGAAGAAGCGATCCGATTGATCAAGGACGACGTCGAGGTCGGCTGCTCGCTGGCGGTCGCCATGCTCGACGTCGTGATGGAAACCGAGCGCGCCGGGCTCGAACTGTGCGACTACATCCGCAACCACCTCGGCAACAAACTGACCCAGATCTTTATCCGCACCGGCCAGCCGGGGATTGCGCCGGAGCGGGAAGTGATCGACCGTTACGACATCAACGGTTATTTCACTAAAGTCGAGGCGACCGAAGACAAGCTGTATTCGCTGATCAAAAGCAGCATTCGCCAATACCTTTCCTACGGCATGGCGCTGGCGACCGTCGAGCTGTCGAATAACCTGATCGAAGCGGCCGGGTCGCGCAGAAAGTTGCTCTATGCGCTGTCTCCGATCGGCGGCCTCAGTCCGGAACAAGCCGAAACGCCGCGCTGGCTGATCGTCGACGGCGAGGTGCTGTTTGCCGATGAAATCGACGCGGACCGCGGCCTGCAATTGATGGAACGCCTCCGTAACAGCGAAGGCAGGCCGATGAATCCTTCCGGAGACCGTTACGTGCTGGACGAACAGGGTTATCGTCTGATCGAAGTGGCGGGCGGGCCTGCCCGCGCGCACGTGGCGTTTTTATTCAAAAGCCGCTTCACTCCCCCCGAATTGATCGTGACCCTGATGCACGGTTTCGTCGGACAACTCGCGGTGATCTGGCGGCAGAGCCGGATGGACTGCTAGTTTTTTCCAGACAACGATCAGCCGCGATGAATCATTATTTCTACGACGGCAGGAATCCCGGCGACGCCCTGGAAACCCGCTACGACGCGGGACTGGTGGTGTTGTCGATTGCGATCGTGATCCTGGCGTCCTATGCGGCGCTCAGCGTCGCCGGGCGCATTCGCGCCGCCGATTCCGGCACCAAACGCCGCAGTTGGCTGCTGGCCGGATCCCTGACGATGGGCGGCGGCGTCTGGGCGATGCATTTCATCGCGATGCTGGCGTTGAAGCTGCCGATGGCCGTCAGTTACGACGTCTCGATCACGATTTTGTCGACGGTTCCCGTCGTATTCTCCAGCTACGTGATGCTGGAAGTCATCAGCCGGCCCAAAATCAGCCAGTTGATCCTGCTGGCCAGCGGTTTGATGGGACTCGGCATCGGCGCGATGCACTACATCGGCATGGCCGCGATGCAGGGTCTCTCCCGCCGCCTGATCATGATGTTCGATCCCGGGCTGGTGGCGCTCTCGGTGCTGACCGCGGTGGTGCTCTCCAGTGTCGCCCTGTCCATCGACTTTATCGTGGAGCGCAACAAAAAGGCGCGCAGTATGCTGTGGTCGAAGATCGGCGCGGCCTTCGTGATGGGTTTTGCCGTGTCGGGGATGCACTATTCGGGCATGGCGGCGACCTATTTTTTTGCCGGCGACGCCTCGCCGGCCGTGACCCACAGTGTTTTAAACACGTCCGCGCTGGTGTTCTGGGTATCGTTCACCTCCGTGTTGATCGCCTCGCTGGCAATCTTCATCACCATCGTCGACAGCCGGATTCAGCAGGCCACGCTCGAGGAAGCGGTCAGCCGCTTTCGCATGCGCGAAGCGATCGAAAGCATACCGGACGGTTTCTGTCTGTTCGACATGGAGGACCGCCTGGTCGAGTGCAATCAGCGCTACCGCGAGATCATGAACGTCGGCGTGCCGATCGTGCCCGGCATGACCTTCGAGTCGATCATGCGCTGCGCCGCCCGGGCCGGCTTGATCCTCGACGCCGAGGACTGTGAAGAAGAATGGCTGGCCGAAAGACTGACCCGGCACCGCACGCCGCGCGAAAATTTCGTCGAGCATTTCAAGGGCGACCGCTGGATGCGGGTCAGTGAAAGACGGGTCTGGAATACCGGCACGGTGGCGATCAGAACCGACATCACCGAGCTGAAACAGACCGAAATCGAATTGTCCAAGGCGATTGCGGAGGCGCAAAAGGCGCGCGCGGTGGCCGAAGAAGCAAACAGCGCCAAGAGCGCTTTTCTGGCGAACATGTCGCACGAACTGCGCACGCCGATGAATGCGATCATCGGCTACAGCGAAATGATGCTTGAGGAAGCCAGAGAATCGGGGCAGGAGCAGGCGGCCGGCGATCTGCTGAAAATCCATTCCTCGGCGGTGCATCTGCTCGCCATCATCAACGAAATCCTCGATCTGTCCAAAATCGAAGCCGGCAAAATGGAATTGTGTTTGGAAGAGATCCATTTGCCTTCGGTGATCGACGAGGTCGCCAATACGGTGAAGCCGATCATTGTCAAAAACGCCAACACGTTGTTCATCGACTGCCCCGACGGGATTCCGGCCGTCAAGACCGATTCCATCAAGCTGCGGCAGATATTGTTGAATCTGCTCAGCAATGCCGGCAAGTTCACCCATGCCGGGGAAATCAATTTCAGCGTCACCCTGGACGACGCGCCCGAACACGGCTGGATCGTTTTCGCGGTGCAGGATACCGGCATCGGCATGAGCCGGGATCAGGTCGACAAGGTGTTCGCCGCCTTCACCCAGGCCGACAACTCGACGACCCGCAAATACGGCGGGACGGGTCTTGGCCTCACCATCACCAGGAAGTTTTGCGAAATGATGGGCGGCACGATCGCGATCGACAGCGAGCCCGGCCAAGGCTCGTTGTTTGTCGTGCGGCTTCCGTTGACTTTAAGCTGTTGAGGTTTCCATGCCCAAAATCCTGCTGGTCGAAGACAACGAACTGAACCGCGACATGCTGTCGCGGCGGCTGGTCAAATACGGCTACGAGATCGCGATTGCGGTCAACGGCGAGGAAAGCGTGCGGCTAGCCCAGGAACTTCGGCCCGATTTGATCCTGATGGACATGAGCCTGCCGGTGATGGACGGCTGGCAGGCGGCTTCGCAGATCAAATCCGATCCGGACGTCCGGCACATTCCGATCATTGCGCTGACCGCCCACGCCATGGGCGAAGACCGGCAAAAAGCGCTGAACGCCGGCTGCGACGAGTACGATACCAAGCCGATCGACCTGACCCGGCTGCTCGATAAAATTCGACTGTTCGTTAATAATGGAGAGGCCTTATGATCGATGCCCAAATCCGGCATGAACTGCTCAACGCCTTGAATCAGATCACCGGCTATGCCGAGATGCTGGCCGAAGACGCCGGCAGTGCAGGGCGGCAACAGCAGTGCGACGATCTGGGCGTCATACGGTGCGCGGCGCATGGCCTGGCGCAGCGCCTGGAGGACATTTTTTCCGCACCGGCCGTTGCTGAGCCGGCCTGTCGCGAGTGTCGACCGCCGCTGCCGGCCGCCGAGAGCTCCGTTGTTTTCGAAACTTCCGGCGGAAACGCTCTCGCCGGCGCACGCATTCTGGTGGTGGACGACGATCCTGCCAATCGGGCGCTGCTGTCCCGACTCCTGCAATGCCAGGGCTGCCGGATGGAAACCGCGAATAACGGCGTCGAGGCGCTGGCGCGTCTGGCCGAGGAGCCGTTCGATCTGATCCTACTTGACGTCCTGATGCCTGAAATGGACGGACTCACGGTCCTGGCGAAGCTCAAGCAGGACAAAACGCTCGGCAAAATTCCGGTGATTCTGGTTTCGGCCTGCACCGGAATGGGCCAGGTCGTCAAAGGCATCGAACTGGGCGCGGAAGATTATCTGCCCAAGCCGTTCAATTCGACTTTATTGAGAGCCCGCATCGGCGCCAGCCTGGAAAAAAAACGGCTGCGCGACCAGGAGATGGCCCTGATCGGCCAGACGGTGCAGGCGGAAGCGGCGCTGGAGCGCCATCGGACCCTGACCCAGGCGGTGGCCGGGGTCGCCCATGAAATCAATACGCCCCTGGGGATCGTGCGCACCGCGCTGAGCGTGGTCCAGAATCGCCTGGCGAAGCCGGAAATTCAAGCATTGTTTGGCGAGCACGAGGAATTGCTCGAAGACGTTCTCGAATCCTCCGATTTGATGGTCAAGCACGTCAATGCGGCGTATCGGTTGATCGAAAACTTTAAAAAAATCGCCGTCGATCAACTGGCCGAACAGCAGCAGATCGTCGATCTGCCCGAATTGGTCAAGGACTCGATCGATCTGTTCAAACTGAGCGCCCGCCAGGCCCACCTGGAAGTTGCGCTCGATATGTCCGCCCTTCGAAACGGCCGGGAATGGCAGGGAAATCCCGGACACGTCAGTCAGATCCTGCTGAATTTTTTACAAAACATCGAGCGTTACGCCTATCCGGACGGACAAGGCGGCAAGGTTGACGTTGCGCTGGCCGACCGGCCGGCCTCGGCGCAGGTTCCGGAACAATTCGTGCTGACGGTACGCGACTACGGCGCCGGCATCGCCGAAGAGCACGCGGCCCGCATCTTCGAACCTTTTTTTACCACAGGGCGAGGCCGCGGCGGCACCGGTCTGGGGCTTGCCGTCGTAAACAATCTGGTGACTTTGGCGATGCGCGGCCAGATCTCGGTGGCTTCGGAGCCCGGAGCGGGAACCTGCTTTACGGTGATTTTTCCCAAAACCGCCCAAGGCACCGAGATCAAGACTCACGTTCAATCCGGTATATAGAAACCGCCACCGGTCCGTTCTTTCGGCAAATCGAAAAAGATGTCCGTGCTTTAAAATCTTGAGGAAGCCTTATACCGTTTCGGGTCAGTACATAGGTTCCCGGTAAAACAGCAGAATCATGCCCACTCCCAGCATGGCAAGGCAACCGGCCAGGCCGGCCCTACGGCTTTCCGTGATCTGACCGGCTTGCCTCAGGCGAAGCTCCAGCCAGCGTCCGCATGCCATGATAACCGCCAGAAACCCGACCGAGTTGTGCGTGGCCCGGATCAGATATTCGCTTTTCGGCTCGAATCCGGCATGGCCATGCAGGAACAGGATAATGGCGCCGAAGGCCATCAAAGCAGGAAACACGTAGGACAGATTGACGCTGCCTTTGCCGCTTCGGGACCGAATTTCTACTGCCGCCATTGCAAATGTGGCGAGGGTGGCTATGCGGTGCTGCATGATTTCCCCGTCGCCGAACGTACTTTCCCAGAAACCCAACGGCCCCAACGGCCAGGCCTGCGGATCGTTGCGGAAGAAAAGGAAAAGGCCGAGACCGGCGAAGCCCAATGGCCAGTAGCGAGCCCAAGGGAATCGAGGGTGATAAGACAGTAGTGCGATAAAGGCCATCGCCGTCAGCAACAAACCGCAGACATTGTGGTTGTAGTCGGACCATGCGGCCGATGCCCAGGACGGAACATAATCCACCACGGCGAGACGGCCGGCTTCACCTGCCAGAAACTCCGCATGGCTGGGAGAGACCAGACGGGGGAGACCCGGAGCGAACATGCCGGCAACTTCGGAAAGACTTGCCGTGAGTTCCGGAATATCGGCGGCAGGCGGCTGCGACGACAGGCTGGAAGCGATGAACAGCACCGCCGCCAGCAACAGGAATTCGGTCTCGAGGTAACACGGTACTTTGTGCTCGATCTCGGATCGGAGAGATCGCCTTGCGGCCCGATGGTTCAGTAAGGCGAACCCCAGCGCGCCTCCCAGTAAGGCTGTCTTGACTGCAATCAAACTGCCGTAGGCGGTTCCGACCAGCCCGCCCCAACTGCCTACATAGCTGGAGGCGAGCAGCATTCCGGTCGTAATCAGTACCAGGACGGCCGGAATGCCCATCCGGGCGAACCGGCTTAAAGCCGTCGGCCAAAAGGCGCGGGCTGCGGCGTCTCGGCGGCCGAGACTGCGCAGCAAGAGAAGCTGAAAGAGACCACCGGCCCAAACTCCGGCAGAGCATTGATGGATAACTGTGACCGTCATCAACCAGCCCCGGTTTTCGAAACGGCCGACGGCGTGCACCAGCCAGGCACCGCAGATAATCAACGGGAGCGCCAGAAGGATTGCGACTATCCAGGCAAACTGCCGATGGGGAATCCGAAGCAGGCGGCGAGCACCAACGGCGAGCGCCGACGCCAGCAGAAAGCGCAGCATGCCGGCTTTGAATTGTACGGTTCCGGAATAGGCCGAAAGCGGAAACTCTCCCAGTGCGGACGCTACGAGCCATCCTTGAACGATCAGCCCCAATAAAGTGGCTGCCGCCAACACGACCGCTCCGATCAAAACGCCCCAGGCGTTTCGGTGAAGAATTAAAGAGAGGTGCGCGTTTCCGGATTCCGGACCCAGTACGACCGCGCGCCACAGAAGGCCACCCACGATAAAGCTGAAGCCGAGCAGCGCCACGCCACCGAGTGTGTCGTCGAGAAAATTCGCTAAACCCTGTAAGTACATGAGGATTCAAGAGTAAGCGGCGAGCTGAATGCCGATGCCGGTTGTGCCGATCCGGCGGGCCGGTTTAGCCCCGGGTGGGATTCGTACCGACAGACTGTCGTAAGTAAATTTATTATTCATTGGAAAATTAGAAGAAGGAATTAGAGCTTAAGTTCATTATTCGCAGCGTCGGCAGTCCTAAAAAATCCGCCGGACCGATAGAGTACAGAATGAAGAGAGCATGAATAAAAAGAGGAACCGTATTCTGTACGAAAAACCGCATTTCGAGTAATGCAGGAGGCAGACTGACGTAAATCCATAATGGCGGGCAGTCTGACGGATGCCTGTGATTCGCAGTAATTCGCCTATTTTTTGATGGACAGATAGCCACGAGACCGTTTTCCTGCGGACGATCAAGCGAGAGATTGGCGGTCTTCCGGTACCCTATGTGCGGCAACGGCCATGCGAGAGACGGAGCCGACGATGGTATTGTCTTCGAATCAGTTCTTCTCCATTTTCTTCTTGCCTTTATTGTTGTAGTAATCCTGTATGCCGGGAAAAGACCGGCAGTTGCGGCACGACGGAATCTCACTCTTATCGGTCAGCATCCGGGTTCGAAAGCTTTGGAATCTTTCTCCGGCCCAGACGCTGGCAACTCCCCCATCGCGAAAGACGTTGCCTTGATCGGGCGGATTCAGGTTGAGAAAGCAGCACGGTTTGACGTCCCCGTCGTGCTGAATCATCGGCAATGACCACAGCCAGTAACAGTGATTCGAAGCGGGCGGACTTTCTTCGGTTTTCGTTGCCGGCAGGGCGGCGCTTTTGGCCGTTTGGTATTCTTCCGAGGTTCCGGCCTTGCGGATATTCAAATATTCGATTTTTAACTCGCGGGCCAGCCGCTTGACCTCGTCCAGTTCCGACCGGTTGTAGTCGAAGACCAGATATCTCAGAATAATCACCGGCGTGCGGCTTTTCAGCTTGTCTTTCGTGTTCGTTATGTTCCGCAGGCTGGCAAGCACGCGCTCGGCCTTGCCGTTCTTGTGGTACTGAGCGTAAATCTCCTGGGAGACTCCTGAGATCGAGACGGTCATGACGTCCAGCCCGCTTCGAACCAGCTTTTCCGCGTGATCTTCGCTGTGAAAAAAATGGCCGTTGGTGCTGGTGACGACCGCCATGCCGTTCGTGGTAGCATAGGCGATCATCTTATAAGCGTCCTTGTGCATGAAAGGTTCGCCGGAATTGTATAAAACGATCAAAAAGACGTGGGCCTTGACCTCGTCGACGATTCGACAGAAGTCGTCATAACTCATTTCGCCGTTCGCCTTGACATGTTCGCCCAATCCCGTAGGGCAGGCAGGGCATTGCAGATTGCAGACGTTATTGACGTCGATCTGAAGGATCGAAGGCAGCCGGGTGACCGCCGGCCGCCTCAATACGGCATAGCCGAAATTGACGGCAAGATTGAACAGCTTGCCCGCGGTGATCTGACGCTTGAGCACGCTCCTTACGGCAATCTGAAACAATAAGCTCAGGTAAGCTTTACGATGGTCGAGTATATCCATGATAAAAGCCCTCTCTGCAGTGCGTAGTGAATCAAGAACGACATGCAGGCCGCTCAAGACGTGAATTAAGGTGCAATAGAAATGAAACGTCCTGGCATCCCGTGCCGGTTCATCGTTCCGATCCCAGCCTCTTATGTTGCAAGAGGTAAGGCGGGGCATGGCTTGCTCCGGGCACGCGGAGGCCCTATCCGCCTAAAGGTATTACCGAGTGTTTTAGTATTCTATTCCCTTTTTTCGGCAACTCAAACGAATTAGTTCGACAACTAGAATTTTTTCTGAAACGAATGCCGCTTTGCCGGCGATCATTGAAATAAAAGTGAGATTTTACTTGCAGGTTTCGGTCCGTTTAGAGCAATCGGAAGGGGCGGGGAATGGATGGTCTCGAAGAAGATGCTTTCGGTGTGCGCCGGCCGTTTCCGGATGGGTCCGGAAGGTTTTCATTCCTTGTGCCCCTTGGTCAACCAGAGAAAGATGCCCAGGGCGACCAGCAAAAAACTGCTGCCGAAAAGTATGCTGACCGGATAATAAAGCTTGCCGGCCCATTCCAGTTGGCTGTATTTGATGATCATGATGAGCGCTTCCAGAACCAGCATAATACAGACGGTTCCGACGAACCGGGTGATCGTTCTCCGGATATTTAAATAGATGTTTTCGTCGTCGTCCGGGAATTTGTATTCTTTATTGATGCCGGCGCCCAGTTCGAACATGGCCAGCGAAATGATGTAGGTGTTGATGGAGTCTATGATCGTAGTGATGAAATCTCCCTGAGGATGAATGATGAATTTAAGAAACTGATAACTTGCCATCACGACCAATAAGACCGACAGGGCGTGAAATATCGAAGAAAAGACGATTGCCATGATCTGTTTATAATCCAGCATGCGGATAGCTCTTGTCGTTGGATAGGATATGCAGGCTGCGTGACGCCTCAGGATAGGAAAAAACCCTTTATTTTGAATTAGTCTTTTGCCGGGGAAATTCGTTCCTCGATTCCGACCGGATCCGGATTTAATAATATTCTCTTCGAGAAGCCTTTCTTTTCGGAAAGAACGGAAAAGCCGGGCTTGCCATGGGCGAAACAAGACAGGAACCTGTGCGCGGTTTTACAGTCTATGAGCTGGCGCAATCTCCATTTTCTCGTCGGCCTGGTTCTCCTACTTTCCGGCTTCCACAAATCTTGTACGGCTTCCTGTTTATTGCTATGGTGCCCTTCTTTAGTTTCTCCGTCTGTACAAACTTTTAAAGAGAAGTAGCGGTGCTTAAATTTTTATTTGGAATCCTCGTAGTTCAACTGGTGACTGCCGTGACCTTGATGGCGGGTCTGAACTGGTTGAAAGAGCCTCAGTTTATCGCGGTCGTCGTCTTGTTCTCGGTGGTGGTCGCGTTGCTGGCGGCTTTCTGGTTTGTTTACATCGGCCGCGATCTCAATAAGGACGAACTGCGGAAACTTCAGGAGCGGCATGCGTTTGAACGCGAACGCCTGCTGCTGAATGCCGAACGCGAAAAAGCCAGCATTTCTGCGGAAAGAGCCCGGTTGCAGGAACTGCACGCCCGGGAACGGGAAAAGATTCTCCTGACGGCGGAGCGGGAGAAAGCCGATCTGGCTTTGCAGGGCTACCGGAATCAGGAAAAAGAAATAAGAAAAGCCTACGCCAAAGCCAATTTCAAGATGGGCGTGGTTTGCTCGCTGGCGGCGGCGGCCGGCGGCGCTCTGATCTTCAGTCAATTGGTTACGGTCGGGGTGATGGTGCTGGTGGCTTCGGGCAGCGGCCTTGCCGGTTATCTGGCGCGGGCCCGGTATGAACGGGTGTCGAGAGAGCGGTTGCCTGGAAATAAGACCAAGCTGCTAGAAAACCGGACGATTCTGCCCGTGCCGTTGGAAAAAGAGTATGAGGAATGAGCTTCTTGCGAAGCAATGGATCGTTTCCGGCATAGCCCGCGGTGGCCGTCATTCCGGCCAGATCAGCGGCGCCAGTAAGATCACGACCAGACCGCAAAGAATCGTCATCGGCGTGCCGATCCGGATGAAGTCGGCGAAGCGATAGCGGCCGACGCCGTAGATCAGAAGGTTGCCGTGATGACCCATCGGCGTGAAGCAGGCGGTCACGGAAGCCATCGCCACCGTGACCACGTACGCTTCGGGCGCGTGTCCCAAAGCTTGCGCCAGAGAGGCGGCGACCGGCGCGAAGACCGCGGTAGTCGCCGCGTCCGACATGAATTGCGTGATGACGGCCACCATGACGAAGATCATCGACAAAATGAGCAGAAGGGGCCATTCCGCTACCAGATTCTGCAATCCCTGCGCCAGAAGGACGGCCGTACCGCTTTTCTGCATCGCGGCTCCGAGCGGGACTGCGCCGGCAATGAATACATAAATGCGCGTGTCGATCGCACGATAAGCCTGGCGTGCGCTCAGACAGCCCGAGAGGACCATCGCCAGGGCGCCTGCCAGCACCACGACGTCCAGGCGGACGGCGTTAAAGGTTGCGGCGACGATGGTCGCCAGCATGATGGCGGCGGTCAAGCCGGCCTTGCGCCGCGGCTGCAATTCGCCGTGAAACGGGACCATCATCAGAAAAGCGCGGTCCTGCGCGATGGCGGCCAGCGCTTCTTCCTCGCCCATCAGCACCAGCACGTCGCCGGCTTCCAGCCGGATGCTCGAGAGTTCCTGCCGCAAGAAGCCTTCCTGCCGCCACAGGCCGACCACCAGCGCCCCGTAACGCCATAAAAAATCGATTTCCCGAATACTGCTGCCGACGAGTTCCGAGTTGGGAGCCACCACCGCCTGCACCAATTGCTCCGTGACATCTTTTTGCTCGCCTCCGGGAGAAGGCGCAGCCGCGCCGTACCGGGCAACCGGATGCAACTCCACGCCTTTCTCTTCCCGAAAGGCGACCACGTCCTCGGGAGGCGTATTGACCAGCAGCACGTCGCCTTCTTTCACTTTTCGAAGGCTCCGGAGGTCGTCCATTCTGCGTCCCGAGCGAAGCCAGCCGACGACGATGAAATGATAATGATCGTCCTCGGTGATTTCGCTCATTGTTTTGCCGATGAACGGCGAATTCGGCAAGATCTTGATTTCGGTGAAATAATTATCCAGGCGAAAGCGGTTGGAAGGCTCTTCCGTTCCTTGTCGCTCCGGCAGCAGAAAACGGCCGACGAGCAGCATGAACAAAATGCCCGCGGCCGAAAGGCTTAATCCGATCGGGGCAATGGAAAAAATGCCCAGTTCCGGACGTCCGAATCGCTGCAATGTTTCGCTGGCTACCAGAAAGGCCGGAGCGCCGATGACGGTGATCGTGGTGCCGAGCGATGCGGCAAACGAAAGCGGCATCAGCAGTTTGGATGCCGGAATGTTCCGCTCGCGCGACAGGTCGAGCGTGATCGGCAACATGACTGCGGTCGTCGTCACGTGATGGGTGACGGCGGAAAACAGCGCCACCGCCGACATCAGCACCGTCACGACCCGGCTGTACGCGTCGCCGGCCAGACGCCCGATCCATTGGCCGATTTTCTCGGCCAGTCCGGTCTGCCGGAAAGCCCCGCTCATCACGAAGATGCCGGCGACAATGATGGCCGGTTCGCTGCCGAAACCGGCGAGCGCTTCGGAAGGCGTTAACACCTCCGTCAGGGTCAGCGCCAAGACGATGAGCATGGCAACGATGTCGTTGCGGATGCGTTCGGTGATCATCAGGGCGAAGGACAAAACGAGAATGACGATAAAACTCAGCCGAGGCGTATCGAGATTTTCTATCATACCGCTCTCCTTTCTGGTGAGTTTGCCGGCTTACTTCCAGCCCCCCATCGCCGGCACTAACGAATGCGGCATTATAAAAAAAAGACCGGAAGGCCGGCTCGATCGTTCATATCCTTTCGATTCGATGCCGACCTTTCAAATTTTTTGGTAGAAAAGGAAGAATGAAAAAAACCGATGTACCTGAAGATTTTTCTTGTTTCGCCCCATTTGTAAGTTTTTTAGTTGAAAACGGCCCGAACAATTGATCGGCGAGCCATTTTTTTATCGACAATCCGGAACCTAACAAATACAATAAGTCTCCAAGAATAAAGCCTTTTGCGTAGGCCGCACTATTTTTTCCATCGTATCCCACCGGCAAGCCGCGGGGATATGGGAGCGTATCAGTGACACTTTGAGCAGCCGCATGGAAAGACTGGATCGGGAATTCAAGCCCTTGCTTCGCCCTTATAACCTGGATTATCTGGAGACCTATTCCGGAGCCGTTTACGGCGTCTGGAAGAATTTTCGTCTCGCTTATCTGAATCCCGGATGGTACCGTTTCGCCCGCGAGAACCGAGGCGGGCCGTACGTTTCCAGAGAATGGAAACTGGGCCGTTCGATTCTGGACGGTATATCGTCCGACCTAAAGGGATTTTATGCGGCGAAATTCAAGGCCTGTCTGCATTCTCATACCGTATGGAGCCACGATTGCGAGTGTTCGGACCGTACGATTTACCGTTGCTGTCATCAGATTGTCTATCCGTTGTCGCAACAGGCCGGTCTGCTGATCGTCAATTCCCTGATTGTCGAAGGAGTTCGAGGTCCAGTCCCGGCTCTGGAAAGTACGGCCGATCAATCGATTTATCTCGATAAAAACGGTTTTTTCTGCCAGTGCGCTTATTGCCGAAGAATGAAGAACTTTCGCGATAGGGAACGTTGGGACTGGATTCCCGCCTGGGTAAATCGCTACCCGAAAAATACCAGCCATACTTTTTGCCCGTCTTGTTTTGCCCATTATTTTCCGGCGGCTGCCGCCAAAGGGGCATGAAAGCCAATGGACGGTTGTACCGGCGACACGGCCCGGTTTTGCTTTTATCCATTCCCGAAGCTCGAAAGTTTTGTGACGTCAATTCCGGTCTGAATTAAAACAAGCCCAACAATCTCTAATTAAATCGTACTGTTCGGGATAAAGCGGAAACCGGCTTCTGATTTCTCTCAAACGAGAAATCGACACTTATCGACGTATCACTGTAATATTGAGGTTGAATCACTCAACCCCGGGAGAACCGATATGGCAACAAAAACTGACTTTACTACCGACGAATGGGAAATGCTGCGTGATGCGCCCAATCTTGTGGTGCTTGCGGTCGCCTTTGCCGGCGCCAGTGGATTTTTCGGCAGCATTGCGGAGGCCATGGCTCCCTCCGGCGTTATTATGGAAGCCGCGCAGGGCGGCAATCAGCTATTGCGGGAAATTTGCAAGAAAGAAGAAATGACTTCTTCGGTCGATTCGATCAAAAGCATGGCCAAAGCCGGCGGCGATTTTGCCGTTCTGCAATCGGACTTGCGCCGGGAAGCGATCGCCAAATCCCGTGGCGCCGTCGATCTGCTGCGGCAGAAAGGCAGCCCTGACGATGTCGTGGCGTACCGGGGATTTCTCCTCACTCTCGGCGACAAGGTCGCCAATGCCGCGAAAGAAGGCGCCTTCCTCGGCTTCGGCGGCGAAAGAGTCAGCGAACCCGAACGCACTTTGCTGGCGGAACTGGCCGATGCCGTGGGAGCTTTTCAGGCATGATTTTTCTTGGATAAAACCTGTTTTTCCTTGCCAGTCCCGGCGGCGGAGTGCGTGACCGAATGGGCCTCCTTCGTCGGCATCCCCATTTTCCTCTTCCGGGGCGATGACGGCCCGATTCTAACGGCTTCAAACAGTCGGGGCCCGAAGTCATAACGGATCTGCCGGGTTGCACGGAACCGGCAGGTCTTTCTGCTGGATTTAACCGGAAACCGGGTATTGCCGAATCAGACGCCGAAGGCGAATGAACCCGTCCCGGTCGCGATAAACGGCGCTTCAACCTTTTCGACGGTAGGTCAAACCGACGGCTTCCGGAGCCGGCATTCCAGCCGTTTTATAGAATCGCCCCTGCCTCACGCCGTGATCGGGTTTCACCGACAGGCTCCATAAAATCAGAATCCGAAACCAATCCCTGGCCTGTTTTCAAAGTGTCTCCTTATTGTCTCAAGAGACAGCCGTGAGACGGTTTTTGAGGCATAAATATGTCTCATCACATGCTCCTTCCCTGCAATTTTTTCCGATAGCCGTAGACAAGTAATTGACGTAGATAATGAATTTCGTCGACTGCGCTGTTGGCCTGCTTCTTGATTATAAATACATCGGGATGGGTGGCCGAAGAAGTAGGCCTCCAGCTAAATTGGCTCAACCGGATCAGAAAATCAACGTGGATTTGAACAAGACGAATTAATTTTGAAGTTTGAAAGTGGCCTCCATTCCAACCTCATCTTTTTCGGGCTTGATGAAGAACATGAACTGAATTGCAAAAGGCATTCGTTGAAATGCCTCGAACATGCAATCGTTGAGTTACGGCTAATCCTGAAGACGCTGTCGCTCTCGGCAAGCGGGATGCTTTATCCTTGAAATCGAGAATCGGGGTCAAGGAGCAATAGTGGTCTTAATAAATTTTTAATGTTTGAAAGCGGTTATTTATTTACATTAACAAATGCAAGCGGACGCTTTTTATTATATTGACTGTCCGTTTGTTTTTTTCATTTCCTTACCCAGAGAGTAATCCATGAAATATTCTTTGTTAAACCCACGGAGTAAAAATCAGCTTTCCACGATAATTTTACAAGGATCTGTTGCTCGTTCCCTGACGCTAACTATCGGCATCGGTCTGTCGGGAGCTGCGTATGCCGCCTCGGGCGATACGACGGCACCTACGGTTCCCCAAGGCCTCGCGGCCGCCTCGACCGCTTCACGGATCAATCTGTCATGGCAGGCCGCCACCGACGATGAATCCGTCAAAGGCTATAGGGTGTATCAAAACGGCGCGCTGATAGCCGACGTGAAAGGCACCTCGTTCACCGATACCGGTCTGGGCGCCGCGAAAACCTACAGCTACACTGTCTCCGCTTACGATGCGGCGGGCAACACATCGGCATCGTCTTCTCCGGTCAGTGCAACGACTTCGGCGATAGGCAGTTTTGGCGAAAGCGCTTCGGTTTCGGCCACAGCCGCAGCGCCAACGCTCAGCCGATCCGCCCCGGCCGGCATCTATTCCATTGATACCCTCGTGGACAAGCCGTTCGTGGATGGTGTTCTGATTCGCGTTGGCTGGGACCAGATTGAAAAATCGCAAGGCTCTTACGATTTTTCAAAGATAGTGAATACAATCCAGCAAGCCGAAGCGGTGGGTCAGAGCGTCAGCATCGCCACATTGGTGATGAACGCCCCTACTTGGCTGCTCTCCAAGTGTAAGACGTTCAGTTCCGGGAACTATGGAAAAGTCTGTGTACCCTGGGACAGTACCATGCTGTCCGCCCTGCAAAAGCTCGTCAATGCCATGAGCACGACGAAAGTGAATGGAACCGCCTTGAAGGATGACCCTACGGTTAAGCAAATCGACGCCTCGATCGGCGGCATTCAATCCGTCCGGTTGACTAATATGCCGTCGGGTTACAACGCCACCACGTTTGCCAATGCCGTCTACCAATCGGTAGGGTACTGGGCCTCCGCGTTTCCGAACAAGCACTTGTATGTGGGTTTGTTCGGAGTTTCGGATGGAAAGTCGAACCCCTCGACGGCTGAGACCATACGGGACGGCTTGTTGTCCAAATACAAGGTGAACTTTTTTCAGGAGGTATTGACGGGCGACTCCCCTTCTCTGGGCGGAGATTTGGGCGACGTTCTTGCCGCCGTCAAGAGCAAAACCGGCATCATGTTTCAGGCCTGCGGGGAATGGAAGAACCAAAGAAAATGGTCGCAGTGCGACTGGCTCAAAAACGACTCGCCGAGTGCGGGTATGAGCAATGGTTTTAACAATTACAATGCCACCTATTTTGAAATTTATCAAACGGATCTGGTGAACAGTGCGTATTCTTCGCAGTTTCAACAGTGGCATAAAACCTTACAGCCTTACCTGCCGTAAGGTTTCCGCCTGATTTCGGATTTTGAAAAGGTACGCTGAAAAATTTTTGCCCTTGCTGTCTTTTATCAAATGCAATACTTAATTAACGTTTATTTTATGGAGAATATCTTATGAAGAATTTTCAGCGTTACCTATTATCCGGACTGGCGCTGGCCCTGGCGGTCATGGCCACTCCCGGCCAAGCCGTCGTCCGGGGCTTCGTGCCCAACCCGAGAGGGGGCAACGTGACGGTCATCGACAACGCCAGCGGCACGGTCGTGACCAATATCGTCGCCCAGAACGGGGCCTCCTACATCGTCTTTTCGCCGGACCTGAAGACCGCCTACGTGTCCAACCAGGGCTCGAAATCGGTCTCGGTGATCGATACCCTGACCAATACCGTGACCACGACGATCAGCGTCGGCACGACTCCCGAAGGCATGGTGGTCACCACCGACGGCTCGAAGCTGTACGTGGCCAACAACCAGGACGGCACCGTGTCGGTGATCGATACCGCTTCGAACACCGTGATCAAGACGTTGACCCTGCAGAAGAGTCCGCGGTTCATGGCCAGGACCCTGGACGGCCACTGGATTTACGTGACCAACCAGGGCTCCAATTCGGTCAGCGTCATCGATACGCAGACCGACACCGTCGCCAAAACCATTGCGGTCGGCGTCACTCCGCTGCGCATCACGATCAATCCGGCCAGCACCCGTATCTATGTCGCCAACCATAACTCGAACACCGTCTCGGTGATCGATACCGCGACCCAAGCTGTGATCTCGACGATCACCGTCGGCACCAAGCCGGCGGGCATGGCGGTGACGCCGAACGGGGCCGAGCTCTGGGTGGTCAACATCAACAGCGCCAACGTCTCGGTGATCAATACCTCGAACAACACCGTCACCCACACGATCACCGTCGGCGCCACGCCCTGGACCATCGACTTCTCTCCGGACGGCACCCTGGCCTGCACCGCCCCGGCCAACGCCAACACCGGCGTGATCATGGACACCGCGACCAAGACCGTGAAAGTGACCTTGCCGGTGGGCACCGGTCCCTACTGGGTCAAGTTCGACCCGCAAGGCAAGAACTGTTACGTGACCAGCCCGATCGACGGCAAGATCACGATCATTAACGCCAGCACCTTGTCGGTGTTCAAGAACATCACCACCGGCGGCGGCGCCTGGACGGTGGACGTCCGCGACATCCCGACCGGCGGCAGCACCGATTCGGACGGCGACGGCATCCCCGACAGCAGCGACAACTGCCCGACGGTGGCCAACCCCGACCAGGCCGACAGCGACGGCGACGGCGTCGGTGATGCCTGCGAAACCGCCTCGACCAATCCGGTGATCAACGCGGTGTCGCCGGCCACCGTCAGACGCGGCACCAGCGGCGTGGCGCTGACCTTGACCGGCCAGAACTTCGAAGCCGGCATGACCGCGGCCATCCTGCCGTTTCCGGGCGGCGTCTCGGTGCAGTCGCTGACCGTCAACAGCACCACCAGCGCGACCCTGACCGTCAACGTCGCCTCGACGGCGCGCACCGGCTGGCGCGGCATCAAGCTCACCAAGACCTCCGGCGCAACGGGATCGCTCTCCCAGTCCTTCAGAGTGCAATAAAAAAATCGGCCCGGCTCAAGGTCTTCGGATCTTGAGCCGGACCGGCGACGCCTCTCTTATCCTTTTACCGAACCAGCAGAATTTGCTGTTTTAGTGCCTTCTTCGGGTTTCGCCTCAGGTCTGGCCGAAGCCCGATTTCAAATGCTCAGCCAGAGCGGTTAAACGCTCATTAAAATCACTCGTTATTGAGATAAACTAGAAAATTGTGAATGAAATGAACGAAGATACTCCTCCCTTCCCAGCTCGGTCAGTCTCTTCGTTATAGCGGGAATTCCGGTATTTCTTCAATAATTCGAGCTTATTTCCAGCTAAGCTAATAAAATTTAAATGCTCTAACTGGATAGAAAACTGGATTCGTCATGCTCACAACCCATCCTCAAAACATGCCGGAATGGCTTTTCAGAGCGCTGGATTCCGCCAGTTGCGGCATCACGGTCGCCGATGCGCAAGATCCGGACATGCCTCTCATTTATGTCAATCCGGCATTTGAAGCCATGACCGGTTATTCAAAAGACGAAATCCTGGGGCGGAACTGCCGGTTTCTTCAGGGGGCGGACCGTGAACAGTCCGAGCTGGCGGTCATCGGCCGGGCGTTGAAGGAAGGTCGGGAAGCCTCGGCGGTTCTCAGGAATTACCGTAAAGACGGAACGTTATTCTGGAATGAATTGCGGCTGTCTCCGGTTTTCGACGACCAGGACCGGCTCGCCTATTATGTCGGCATTCAAACCGACGTCACCGCGCAAAAGGAAGCGCAGGCCAAATTGCAAAGGCAGAACCCGAGTTTTCACGAATGCCTCGAAGCCATCCCTTTCGGCGTACTGGTTCTGGATGTGGAAGGGCGGATCTTCTTTGCCAACAAAGCGGCAAGTCTCATTATGGGAAGACGCTTCGAGCCGGGCGACAGTATCGAGGATTTCTCCGTCTATTGCCAGGCTACCGTGGTCGGCACCGGCCAGCCTTATCCGCGGGAAATCCTGCCGATCAGCCGAGCCCTGACGGGGGACGCGGCGTCAGTGAGCGATATGGAGATTCGGTCCGGCCATCGAGCCGTCCCGCTTCACGTCAGCGCCTCTCCGATACGTAATCCGCAAGGCGAGGTGACCCATGCGGTGGCGATTTTTGCCGATATAACCGAGATCAGGGAAAAGGAAAACAAGCTGAAGGAAGAGGAAGCGCGTTACCGCGCCCTTATGAATAGTTCCCTGGATGCGGTCGTTACGACCGATGCGTCCGGAATCATTCAATCCGTCAATCCGATGGTAAAGTCCATGTTCGGCTACTCTCCCGAAGAGCTGCTGGGACGCAACGTCAATCTGCTGATGCCTGAACCTCAACGGAGTCTGCATGAGCATTATATCGAGAACTACTTGAAAACCGGGCAATCCAATATCATGGGAGCCGTCCGGGAATTGTCGGCATGCCGGAAGGACGGTACGGTGTTTCCCGTTGATGTCTCGGTAACCGAGGTAAAGCTTCCCCAAGGGATTTTGTTTAAAGGCATCGTGCGTGATGTTTCCCCGCGCAAGAAAGCCGAGATGCTGGCTGCGCATACCCTGGCCGAGCTCAAGAGAAGCCAGGAAAATCTGTTGGTTTTGCTTAACCAGTTTCGGGTAGGCACCTTGATGCTGGATGCCGAACATCGAGTCGAATTCGTCAGCAAGTCCTGCGAACAGTTCGCCGGGATCGATCACCAGAGCGCTCTGGGACAGGCGTGGGATCAGGTGCTGCCTTTCGCGATGCAGTCGAAATTGCAGTTGCAGCAGATGCTGGATCGCTTACCTTCCGAACGCTATCGCATCACTTTACACTGGGAGGATTCCGACCAACAATCTTACTGGGTCGAATGCGACGTTCGCGACGATCCTCAGAACTCCCATCGTCATATCTTGCTGCTGTACGACGTCACCGAAATTCATCGGCTGCGGCAAGCCATCGAGGAAAGCCGCTACGGCCGCATGCTCGGCAACTCCGAGCCCATGCGGGAGCTGTTCA
The DNA here is from genome assembly GCF_000372865.1 of Methylosarcina fibrata AML-C10. Taxonomy (NCBI): domain Bacteria; kingdom Pseudomonadati; phylum Pseudomonadota; class Gammaproteobacteria; order Methylococcales; family Methylococcaceae; genus Methylosarcina; species Methylosarcina fibrata. The sequence goes on from NZ_KB889965.1 coordinate 3,947,319, forward strand.
GTCTCATCAAGGACGTGGCCCGCGGGGACTGGACCGTACTGATCGAAGGCGAAACCGGCGTCGGCAAGGAACTGGTGGCTCATAATATTCATGCGGCCAGCCCGCGCAAGGACGGGCCTTTTATTGCCGTCAATTCGGCCGGTCTGAGCGAGTCGCTGCTGGCCAGCCAGCTCTTCGGCCATCGCAAGGGCGCGTTCACCGGGGCCGTGATCGATCAGGAAGGACTTTTCGAGGCGGCGCACGGCGGCACCTTGTTTCTGGACGAGATCGGGGATTTGCCGCTGAACATGCAGGCTTCCCTGTTGCGTGTGCTTCAAGAAAAGGAGATCACGCGCCTCGGCGAGACTCGTCCGCGCAAGGTCGACGTCCGGATTTTGGTGGCGACCCACAAAGACCTGGCCGCAGAGTCACGGGCGGGACGTTTTCGCGAAGATTTGCTCTACCGGTTGCGGGTGGCCCGGCTTTGCGTGCCGCCCTTGCGCGAACGCAAGGACGACATTCCCCTGCTGGTGGAAGCGTTTCTTCGAAACAGTTACCACTTTTCCAGCAGGATTCAACCTCGATTCGGCGCCGAGGCCATGCAATGTCTGATGAATTACGACTGGCCGGGCAACGTGCGCGAGCTGAAAGCCTGCGTCGATTATGCCGTCATACACTGCAAGGGCGAGCGCATCGAGGGTCAGGACCTTCCGCCGGAAATCAGCCGAGCCGCAGCGCCTGCCGTGATTGAGTCGGAGCATTTGCTGTCCGTTGGGGATGAGCGCGAACGCATTCGGGAGGCGCTGAAAAAAACCCGAGGCAACCGTCTGCAGGCCGCCAAACTGCTCGGCATCAGCAGGGCAACCTTCTACCGCCGTCTGACGGAATTGGACATTGCCAAAGATCAATGACTCTTCATTACGGCGACGACGTTTTTTAACAGGGAGCCATCCTCTGTCTCAACTCTTAAAAAACCGAAATGGCGAGGGATAGAGATTGCCTGGAGCGATCCCTGGCCATTTGCCGCTACCTTCCGTAGAACATCCCGCGAGAGCTTCGAGGGATTGCCGATTTTGTTCACATCATTGAACCTTTTTCCCTCATAACGCGATAAATGACTACCGCGCATCCAATGCTGTTTTCCAATTTCGGGTAATTTTCCCGGCCTGTCGTGTGCGATTTATTGATCGATTCCAACGCTCTTTCAAAACTCTTCGAATCCAATTCCGAAAAGAAAGCTTTATCCGCTTCCATGGCTAGGTAAGCGGTTCTCTAAGTTCTTTCGGTTCTCTCTATTTAGTATCTTGCAGGATTAAAAATATGAAAAAAATAATAATGGTTGGCCTGTTGATAATAAGTTCATCAGTAAATTCATACGTTCTAACGGAATGGACGAGCGATCCCGGAGGTACGGCCATCGCCAGGGATGCTTCGGACAACGTCTATACGGTGCATGCGGACATCAATCCAGGAAGCGAAATCAATCTGACCAAACGCGACTCCGAAGGCAATATCCTCTGGACGGCCACGGCGCCCAACATCGACACCGGTTATGAAGTCGCCAATTGGGTGTCCGTGGATACGGCCGGGAATGTTGTCGTGACCGGCAAATTGCAGGGAGGAAGTTTCGAAAACCGCACGAATCGTGCCGGGCTGATCCTGAAATTCGACCCGGCGGGAAAGCTGTTGTGGTCGCAGAATTTCGATGGCATAGACAATGGCTCCTACACTCAAACCCATCGAGTCGACGCCAATAACAGTATCTACGTTCTCGGCGTGGGCAACAGCGGTATTGCCAAAGTGAGGAAATACACAGCCGATGGGACGTTAATCTGGACCTACGGCACAAGCGGAACGCTGACCTATCCTTATAACCTGAATATCACTCCGAATAATGACGTTTTGGTCATGACCTCGGCGTCGGCCATTTCGGGGTCCATTGTCTATGCCAAGCTGGATACCAACGGCAATCCGCTGTGGCGCAAATTATTAAACAGCCGTAGCTCGGGCTTTGCCGCGGATGATGCGTTCGGCAATACTTTTCTGGTTCATATGGAATACGGCGTAACCGACGAAGGCACCGTCATAAAAAAGATCTCGCCGACTGGAACGGTTATTTGGGAAACGATCCGTAAAAGGATGATTTCGCCTTTCGTCGGCGTCGGCAGCGACAACAATCCGGTCGTGAGCGGGCTTAATACGGGAGTGGGAGCCGCGTTTGCAAAATACGACAGCGATGGCAACGAGCTTTGGGAGAATCTCGACGCGGACGGCGCGTCCATTGTTTTGCAGCAATGGTCGCCCACGCAAATGGACGAGCAGAATAATGCCTATGTGCAAGGTTTTGGCGCATTGTGCAAAGTCAATAGCGACGGTACGTCCGCGTGGACCACAGACAGCAGCAGCAATGATGCGGGATTTTCCGTCGGCAACGATCAGAGCGTTTATACGGTAGGGGCAACCACGGCCAAATTAGTCGAAATACCCGGTTCGGCGCCCTCGGCGGATCTGGTGTTGAGTCTGAGCGTTACGCCAGGTTCGGCGATGACCGGAGAAACCATCAGCTACCAGGCGACCGTGACCAACAATGGCCCATCTTCCGCTACGGGCGTGACCGTTACCGGTTCGGTATCGTCCATGACGTCCTGCAGCATCGGCGCGCTTTCATCAGGCGCTAGCGCGAGCTGTACTCTTACCGAGACCGCTTCGACAGCCGGTACGTTCTCCCGTACGGTGACCGTCAGCGGTAACGAGACCGATCCCGTTTTCACCAACAACAGAATCGAGACCTTCATTACCGTCGTTGCCGCGTCATCCGGCGCCGATCTGGCTTTGACGATGACCGACGCTCCGGATCCGGTCAGGAGAGGCGCCAACCTGGTGTATACGCTGACGGTACAGAACAACGGACCGAGCCAGGCGGGCAATGTTTCACTGAGCGACGTGTTACCGGCCAACGTCACCCTGGTCGGCGCCGTTCCTGCGCAAGGCACCTGCACCGGCAGCGCCACGGTCAACTGCACTTTGGGGACCTTGAACAACGGCGCCAAAACAACGGTAAAAATTACCGTCCGGCCCAGAGTAACCGGCACGATCAGTAACAGTGCCAGCGTCGGCAGCGCATCGGTCACCGATCCCAACTCGGCCAACAATAGCGCAACGGCTACGACCACAGTCAGAAGGTAACGGCAGTGCAATAAGCGGCATCGGCTTTCTGACGGATCATCGAAAAAGCCGCTTTTGATTATTGCGGTTAAATCGGATTCCGGGATTAACCCGCGGAGTACGGAATAGCATCCGCGCGTATTGTGCCGTATGATTGAACTCCATTCGGTGCAGTACGCGACCAGTCTATCAGGATTACGATCCCTATGCGCCGAAAAGTCGAATGCGGACGGTTACGATTGAGTGCAAGAAAACAATTTGCTACTGTGCCTGTCATTGACCTCACCCACGGGATTTTATTATGATCGGCACCATTACCGCATTCCTGATCACCTACCGGTTTTCCAAAAGCGCCAAAGCGACCGGCAAGGACCCGTTGTTTTCGGCTATCCTGGATTTTCTGGCTTATCTGGTTCCCTGCCTCGCCTGAACCCTTATCGTCACCCCGGGCCTTGCTCGATGCAGTCGAACACGATCCCGGCATCCTGTCCGGCTTGTTCGTCAATTACGCTGATATTCTGGTGGGCATCGCCTGCGCCATCGGGATTAAATTGATGCATTTCAAGCGGGTTAAAACGGAGTAGAAATTTGCATAGGCTGTAGGTTGGGTTGGCGAAGACAACCCAACAAATCGGAGCAGGAATGTTGGGTTGCCAAAAAACAGGCAACCCAACCTACGGTGCTTGACCTGAACGCCAGGCAAGGTGTATGGTCCGAAGCCGAAGCTTTTCGTTTGCTGACTTCAGGAAATCTTCGAATATACCTAAATTTCCATTAGAAAAAGGAGACAGATCATGAGTTTGTTCGACTTTGTCAGTAATATCGGGACCAAACTGTTTGGCGACGAAAATGACGCCCCTGCTGCAATTAAAAAACGGATTGATGAAGATAACCCGGGCCTGGAGAATTTTCAGGTGCAAGTGAAGGATGGGCGCGCCGTCTTGAGCGGCACCGCGAAATCCGCCGAAGCTCTGGAGAAAGCGGTGCTGATCGTGGGGAATACCCAGGGCATCGAAAAAATCAATATCGATGCCGTCACTGTCGCGGACGGAGGCAAAATCGGGAGCGACGATGAATTTTATACGATCGAAAAAGGCGATACGCTGTGGAAAGTCGCCGAAAAAGCATACGGAAACGGCGCCCAGTATCAAAAAATCTTCGAAGCAAATCGCGAAGTGATCAAAGACGCGGATAAAATCTTTCCGGGCCAAAAAATCCGTATTCCTAAAAATATCCAATGAAAGACTGATAGGTTAGTCAACCGCTTGCCGGCGACTGCTTCTTAGTTCGTAGCCTCTCGGGGCGATATCCATGCAGTTGTCGTTAACCGAATATATTGCAAGATGAGTGTTGGGTTGCGAAAAGCATGCAACCCAACCTTGTATCTACGCAGTTTATAGAGTTTTTGAGCAGGCTCTTCGACAAGCTCGGCGTAAGGTAAATTTATGGCTGGGATTAATAGCCTGTAAATCTTTATCTTTAGGAAAAAAATGATTTCACGGAAGACGTAAAATTGTCCCAGCCTTTTTCTAATTTGGCTGAAGCTTCATCCCAACCTTCCTCTAGGGAATCTTTTACATCATCCCATTTATCATCCGCGGTGTCGGCAACTTCCTGTGCTTTCGCTTTGGCTTGCTCGAGTTTGGGTTCCAAATCATCAATAGCCGCGCGAATATCGCTCATCCTTTCCTCTGATTCGTCCTTTACTTTATCTTTCAGCGCGGACAGCTGTGCTTGCCGTTCATCAATGGAGGATTGGATTTTAGAAAGCAGTTCATCTTTGGTCATCGTCATATCTCCGGAAAGTAGGCTTGAGAGAGCATAACTATCAATTCGGTATCAAAAATTGATCATGGATAAATTCCACAAATTAACGACTTTGAGCTCGTGTAATAGTTCATTGGAGTACCAAAGATTTAATGTTTAGGTCATGGAAAAAATTCATATCAATGACGTTACTGTCGCGAATGGCAGCAAAACCCGGGCAACGTGAGTTTGATACAATCAAGAAAGACGATACGTAATTTATAGGCTAGTTTGGCGAGGCCCCTCAAGCCAGTCAATGCAACAGAGTAGGGGATTGCCGAAAGTGGACAAACAACCTAAACAGCTATGCAGCCGATACGCTGAAAAGTCGAATGCGGACGTTGCGCTTGAGTGCAAGAAAACAATTTGCTACTGTGCCGCTGCCACTCACCTCACCCACGGGATTTTATTATGATCGGCACCATTACCGCATTCCTGATCACCTACCGGTTTTCCAAAAGCGCCAAAGCGACCGGAAAGGACCCGTTGTCTTCGGCTATCCTGGGTTTTCTGGCCTATCTGGTTCCCTGCCTTGCCTGGACCCTTGCCGTCACTCCGGGCCTTCGCGATGCGGTGGAACACGATCCCGGCACCCTGTCCGGCTTGTTCGTCAATTACGCTGATATTCTGGTGGGCATCGCCTGCGCCATCGGGATTAAATTGATGCATTTCAAGCGGGTTAAAACGGAGTAGAAATTTGCATAGGCTGTAGATTTGTAGGTTGGGTTGCCAAAAAGCAGGCAACCCAACCTACGCGGCTATTTTCGACGCGGGTAAAAGCTGCCTGTCATTTTTTCTTATAAAAATTATTGGTATAGCAGGACATCAGCGCCCCCCTGACCAAGGTAATATCATCCTGCTGATAGATCCGGCTGCCCTTATCGCTCAGAGTCGGCATGAGATTTTTGGTTTCGTCGGAAATATCGCCATCGCCGAACACCTCATCTGCCACGCAACTACAGTAAGCGCTAGCCTGATCTATAGGACGTGAGGTACTCTCCTGTTGTACACAACCATTGATGAAAACTGATTTAACCCCGGCAGCCTCGCCATTCCCGCCGCCGCATCCCGCCAGACCGATAAATAGCACCGTTAAAAACCTCAAAATTTGTTTGTTCATTTTTATTTCTTATTATCGATTAAAGTTATGGAACTATTTTATTTATCAAAACGTAAAGCGCGGCCGATCAATTCTCAGGTCGGTTTGGCAAAGACAACTTAATAACGGAAGCTGACAACCCAACCTTTGGTGCTACGATATTTAGCAGAGTCAAAATATTGATTTAATAATTCGAGGCTCGCATAAGTATTGCCCAGAATTATTAGACCAGCGAAGTGATGAATATCCACCTAAAAGCCTATGTCCAATCCATCGGTTATCAATAATTTCAAGGTCTTTTTTATTAACCAATAATAGTCTTCCCATAAACTCTATCCATTGCTTAGGAGAAATTAGAGTTGTTGAATAAGCGTGTAATGATCTACCGCTATCATAAAAAGCCATGTTTTTAAATATATTTATTGGTAACAATTTTTTTAATCTATAAATTGTATCAGCCGTTAATGAGTCTTCAATTGAAAAATCAATCATCGGTATGTGCATGAAGCGTCCATTTACATGCACTTTAGAATGTATAGCTAGTTCTTGATCACTGTTAAGTGAATTGATTAATTTGGCAATATATTCCTCAGAAAGATTGTCAGAAACAATATCGATGTATTCTCTCTCGTCGAAAAGAGAGTCTGGCTTATATATATATTTGCTAAGTTGAAAAACTATGTTTTTTTTGTCTCTTAATTTTTCAACAAAAAAATATGGGTGATCTTTATTAATCAATGAATTCTAATTCCTTCAAGAATTTGATATGTTTCCAGTGCAAAATCGTCCGTCATTCCAGATATATAGTCTACAATTAAATGCGCGCGCCTCGTTGCCTCACAGCCAGCCTTTGATTTATATTTTTTGATATAATTTGGAGGAATTCGACGCAGTAATCTTATATGGTAATCTAAATGATGTTTTGTTATTAAATTAGCATCGCCATTTACTAAAGCATTAAAATGATTTTCTTCCAAATCCAATAATATTCCAAAATGCTTTAATAACCCTGTTATTACGCTCCTACCCGCAAGCTCCACCTGTTCTGCAGAAATATGCGAGTATATATTCTTCCTTGCATAACTTTTGACTTCTTTGATCAGTCCACCTACTTCTGATGTTTCTGGTAATAGATTTACTTTTTCACCATCGAAGATTTCTTCCATCTGATTTATAAAGCTTTCAGAAACAACCCCAACAGCATCTGTAATTGTTTTTGTCTTAAATGCGATAAATGGATCAATATACGAAGAATTCATATCGATACTCTTAAATTTGATTTTTAATTGCTCCAAAGAAACAATATTCTTTTCTAAGCCATCTTCAAGATCACTCATTGAATAGGCGATATCATCTGCAGCATCCATTAAATACATTAATGGAAATTTATTTTTAGAACTCCAACTTAATTTCTCGCATGCCTGCAGATAGTAATTGTATTCGCTCTTAAATAAACCAATTTTTTTGATCTCGGGGTCATTTTTTTTATCTTCGCTGATATAAGGATACTTAACCATAGACAACAGCAAAGTACATGTTAGATTAAATCCATATTCATCAGCTCCACTAAGAAATGATGCAAGACGAAAACCTTGTGGATTACCATCAAAATTTATTAAATCATCTGGAACAGTTTCGCTATTCTTTTCTCTATCTTTAAACCAATCTCGAATAGCTGACTCGCCAAAGTGACCAAATGGAGGATTACCTATGTCATGCAATAAACAAGCGGTTTCGATAGTATTTACAAAAGCGGCTAATTGCTTGTAATTAGAAGAGTCAAAAGCATCTAATTTCTCGATTATCTTTTGACAAATATAACGACCAATTTGACTTACTTCTATCGAATGCGTCAACCTGGTTCTGACTGCGGCGTTCGGCTCTAAAGGAAAAACTTGTGCTTTTTGTTGCAACCTACGAAAAGCTGGAGAGTTAACAACTCTTCCTTTATCACTTTCAGAAGCTATTAATATTCCTGGCCTTCCACTAGTTGAAGTCCTTAAACGATCTTCTTTAAGCAAAGCTAATAGTCTTTCAAAATTTGAATTCATATTCTTTAATTGTTCCCTACTTAACTAGGTCGTCGAGTGTCAATTCGCAATCTGGCGCAAAGGTCTGCATAAAAAACAATACTTCTGGCTGTTCAACCATACTGAATATTATTTTTTCAAGCTGCTTGGTTGCAACTTCAAACTCAGTGTTACCAGCTTTTAGTTCTGCCTGACATTTTAAATAAGCTGAGATTTTATCTGCAGCTTTGATAATTTGTTGTAGCTCTATTGGTAAATGTTCGTGATCAAGCAATTGCCGGTAATCTTCTTTTAGATCTTTAGGAAGTATACTTAATAATGTCTGTTCAGCTTGATGTTCGATCTGCTTATAAGCATCAAGAATCGCCGATGAATGATATTTAATAGGAGTTGGCAAATCTCCGGTAATAACTTCGGTGACATCATGATATAAAGCTGCCGTTGCAATGGCATTTGCATCAACTTGACCATCAAAATAACGATTTTTAATGAGCGCCAAGGCGTGCGCAATTACAGCGACATCCCAACTATGCTCCATTACGTTCTCTTCGTGCGCATTACGCATTAGGCCCCAACGTTTAATCCATTTCAGCCGTGAAAGATAGGCATAAAAGCTACTAGTACTATCAGTCATTAGAGTTTTATCTATAATTTGCAGTTACTTTTAGTCTGTAGGATTTGCTAAATTTCTGCAAATCAAGATGAAGCGTTGCATTATCTTATTTATTTTTGATCATGACCGCCGATGATTTTCTTTGGAAAACTTAACAATCGTACATAGTTAAAGTTAGGCTGAAAAAGCCTATTCCTTGCGATAATAGGCTTCATGAATGAGATCTTTTTCTACAATTTGACCAACACCTCACCTCGCCCCATCTCCGCCATATCCCCAGCATAGCGCCGCACGCGATTAAATCCAGCCGCTGTATCGGCAAAGCGCGAGTTCAGGCTTTTGAACGAAGCGAAAAGCATCGGCAAAAATCCCAACGTATGCGCGCCGCAGTCGTTGAAGCTGGCTGGAAACTGCGGCGGGTTCCACAAGAGCAGGGTGCCGCGGCGCATCGCGTAGCCGAGGTAGCGGCCGGTCTGGCCCATGACGGCGATGGTGCCGGCGGTCATTCTGGAACCGCAGTAGTCGCCGGCGTTGCCTTCGATCAGGATCGTGCCGCGGCGCATGTGGTCGCCGACGCGCTCGCCGACATTGCCCCGGACCAGGATCAGCCCGCCTTTCATGCCCATTTTGTTGCCGGGCAAGGCGCCGCCGAGAAAGTCGCCGGCGTCGCCATCGATTTCGAGCGTGCCTTTTTTCATTTCGCAGGCGGCGTAGAGGCCGGCATTGCCGGTAACGCGGATATTGCCGGCCTTCATGCCCATGCCGAGATAGGCGCCGGCGTCGCCTTCGACTTTAATGCGGCCGCCGTTCAGCTCCTTGCCGATGAAGTCGAGCTTGCCGAAGCTGTTTTTGATCACGATGTTCTGAGCATCCCCGCCGGTTATGCTGAACAGCGCATCGACGCGCAGTCTGACCTTGCCGGATTGCAGTTCGAGCGCCGCGATTTCGGAAATTTCCTTGCCTTCGAGGTTCTGGCAGACCAGAGGCGACAGATCGACGCGCTGGTCGGGACGGTGTTTCAACGTAAACGTCAATGCGCTCATGCCATGATCTCCTGCAGATGAAAATGAAACGGTCCGAGTTTGCCTCCGTAATTGCCAGCGCTGATGCGGGTGATGCCGTGTTCCGCGCCGAGATCGCAGACGGCCTGGATGCCGACGCGCATCGCCTTATTGATATCCTCCTTGGTCAGGCCGTCGATGACGATTTCCATCACCGATTCGACTTCCGGGGACAATTCTGTCTGGGTCATGCCTTTCAGGGTTGGGCAGAACGCATCATTGGTCGAGGCGCCGAGCGCCTTGTATTTGGAGCCGACTTTCGAGCCGGAACGCACGACTCCGCCAGGGAACGGCATGATCACGTTCGGTACCTGGCGCATCGCCTCGATCGCCGCTTCGCAGGCGGCCAGAGCTTCGGGTTGCGATTTGGCCAGCACCAGGAAGTTGCCGCCGCCGATCGCATCGACCTGAGCTGTGGTCGCTTCGGCCAGGAATTCGCCGTCCATCACCGGGATGCGCCAGTAACGCTTGCCGCCGATCTGTTTCGAGACCTGAAAGCCGTCGCCGAAATAGCGCAGGTTTTTGCCCAAAGGAATCGGCTTGCCGCCTTCGATGCCGGCGAACAGCGCCGAAGTCGGGGAGGTCAGCACGCATTGCCCGGCGCGGGTTTCGAGTTGCTTCGCGAGACCCTTGCCGCCCATCGCGAAGATCATGATCGAGACGCCGGGCCGTCCGTCCGGCGTCTCGGACGGATCGAGCACCCGTTCGATGCCGGCCTCGCAGCCGCAGGCGATCACCGAGGTCGCGAAACCGGTCATCGCCTGGGCGGAAATCATCGCCCATTTTTCGTTCTGCGCGGTGATGATCGCGCGCGTCGCCTTCATCGGAAATGCTTCCGCGAAGGTTGCATCTATCGTTACGCCGTTAATAATCATGCTTGATACTCTTTTTCAGTGTTCTTTTCATTGTATTGAACCCAATCGATGCGTTTTCCGGTCGCTCTTTCATACAGAGTTTCCGGCGAAACATCGAAACCGCAATCCCAGACGACAGTTGCCCATTCATCCAAAGTGAAGGATTTGAAACGATTGATATCCCTTAATGGCGCGGCGGCATCGTACTTGAAAACCAGATCCTGTAGATCGACATCGCCCGATTCACCGGTATTGAAAACCAGTCTCAAACGATATGCATCAAGATATGTGGCTGTTTTTACGCTGACAATCATATTCTTACACTAATGGTTTGATTTTATGGAAATCCTTGGTATGCCACATTTTCAATAATTCGGGTTGATGAAGCTCCGCCCATTCTTCAACCAATCCGCGAACTTTTCCCGGCAGATGGCCCGCCAGGATATTCAACGATTCGATTGCCACCACAGCCTTGTATTCGTTGTATTTGACGTGAAAATGCGGCGGATTGTGTTCATCAAAATACATAAAAATGACAATGCCAAGAAATCGGCTTATTTCGGGCATGTAACGTTCTCGAGTCTCCTAAAGCCCTAAACACGTTCTTTCAACGGATGCGCGCTAATACTGCCTCGCCCGTCTTCGGTGATTTCGTCGTCGCTGATCTTGAAATTGCCGAGCTTCATCGTCAGATAGCGGTCGAAATAGTCCTTCAGGCCCTTCTCGACCGACGGGTCGAAATCGGGCTTGACCACGTGAGTGGTTCCCCACTTCGTAGCGATCACCTTGCCGTCTTGGACAACCAGATCGCCATCCTTGAATACGTAATCGGGCTTTTCGAACATCTTTTCCCGGTCGGCATTGTCGGTGTAGACCGTGACGTCGGCCCAGTTGCCGGGGCTGAGTCCGCCGCGATCGTGCAGTCCGATCAACCGGGCCGCGCCGGCGCGGGTCATGATCGCGATTTCCTGCATTGTGTATTCGCGGTCGATCGAGGCCAGCGTCGTCATTTTCTGCGCTTCGGGATGAATCGTCGCCAGCATGTCGTTACGGAACGACTTGTCCATCAACAGGCGGATCAGGTGCGGGTAGCTGGTGAACGGCGCGCCGTTCGGATGGTCGGTGGTCAGAAAGATGCGCCATGGATCGTCGACGAGCAAAAAGGTTTCGAGGCCGATCGCCCATTGCAGCGCGTTGACGAAGTTCTGGTCGCGGTATTTGAACGGCACGACGCCGCAGCCGGCGTCGCACTCGATGTCCATCGTGACCCACTTGTTCGGATTCGCGAACTTGTGATTCGCGTGCTGACGCATGTTGTCGCCGGACGCCGTGACGGTCTGCCCGAACAGGATCTGACCGACGTCGATCGTGATGTTCTTGTGCTTGTTCACCGCTTCGGCGATCTTTGCCGCGCCGGAGGAAAATTTGAAGTCGCCTTCGGTGCCGTAGCTATGGAACTGGATGTGCGTCAGGTGCATCGGCAGGCCGCCGATCCCTTCGATCGTGTTCAGCGTCGTTTCCATGTTGCCGGGCACTCCGAGGTTGCAGCCGTGCACGTGCAAAGGATGCGGCACGCCGAGCTCCTTGACCGCGGTCGCCAGCGTTTGCAGAATCTGCCTCGGGGTCACGCCGTAATGGCTGTTTTGCTCGTCCAGATCAAGCTTGCGTTGATTGAACTTGAACGCGCTGATGCCGCCGGGATTCACGACCTTGATGCCGATCGCTTTGGCGGCCTGCATCGTCCAGGCGACATAGTCGTTGACGGCTTTCTGATCTTTCCTGGCGGTCAGCAGGCGCAAGAGGTAATCGTCGCTGCCGAGCATGACGTAGCCGCCTTTGTCCAGAATCGGGATGTCCGCCATTTCCATGTGTGCCTGGCGCGCGTTGACCGGCAGCACCGCCGGTTCGAAGCCGGCCGTGTAGCCCATTTCGGCGTAGCGGTAGCCGGTCACGAAGGTGCTCGGCATCGCGTGGCCGCAGCCGGATCTTGTGCATTCGGTGCGGGCGATCGGGTCCTGACGGTGGTCTTCGGGCAGCATCGTCCGGGCGATGGTGCCCTTGCCGCCGCCGATGTGCGTGTGCATGTCGATCGCGCCGGACATGACCACCTTGCCTTTCAGATCGTATTCCCGGTCGATCGGGACGTCCTTCGCGGGCTTCTTGACGATGCGCCCGTCCTGAATGTAAATGTCTTGTTTTTTTCCCTCGATCCCGGCGGCAGGATCATAGATGGTTCCGCCAGTGAGTTTGATCAGCATTGAGTTGCCTCGCATAAAGCGTGTTCAATCGCATGGAGCGCGTCGGCCGTGCTGGGCAGGCCCGAGTCGCGCAATTTTTTCAGACGTATCGCCACGACGTTGTCCATCCGGTAGGCGTGTCCGGCATGATCGATGCCGGGGGTGCCCACCGGAATGAAGACGTCGGGTTCTTTGGCAAAGGTCATGCCGGAGCGGCCGATCACGATCGTCGGCAGATGGTCGGTCGGGGGGACGGCTTGGGCGTTGAACGCCTGCACCCAGACCAGCGCATCGGCCTCGCCGCCGGCGATCAGCTCGTTGGCGTCGTTCAGGAAAGGGTCGTATTCGGGATAGCCGCGCGAAAAACGGAGGCGCGCGGGATAACCGGTAGTCCAGCCGCAAACCTGGTTCGCGGTCTGGTCGCCTTCCTTGCCGCCCAGAGGCAATCCGGAGCAGCGGGTATTCATGTCGTTGAGTTCCTTGATCATCTCCGACAGCGTCTGAACGGTCAGTTCGGCCTGGCGGAACGCCAAGGCTCCCGCCGCCCAGGTTACGACGCTGTAGCGCGCGGCCTTCAATTGCTCGGCAATCGTCTTCAACTCGGAGACCGCGATGCCTGCAACCGATTCCGCCTGAACGGGACGGCCTTTGACCAGGGCCCGAAGGACCGAGGTGACTTCCGGAAGGTCCGCATCATTGCAGCTCAGGACTTTCGGAGCCTGGCCTTTCGGCGAAGTCGACGCATTGCCGGAAGGCGACTTGCCCAGATAAATCACCTGCCGGCCTGCGGTGTCGTCGAGAAACATCGCTTCGGAATTCCACAGGTGGCGCTCGAAAAAACGCGGCGCGAACGCTTCCGGATCGGTGCCGACGACCAATAGAAGATCGCAGCGGTTTTTGACTTCGGCCAGCGTAGTGTTCATCCAGCCCGAATCCTGCACTACCAGAAGATTGTTGCGGGCGGCCGAGAAATTCATGTTGTCGACCACGGCTCCGCAGCGGTCCGCCAGCGCCAGCAAGGCCCGCATGCCGTTGACGTCGGTCGCGCAGCCGCCGATCACCGGCAGCCTGGTATTTTTCAGCAGGGCCGCGGCTTTTTGCGCCGCCGCTTCCAGACTGACTTCCTTGCCGCCGGCACGGGGGCTGATATCGGTAATGGGCTGTTCGAATGCGGGCGTATTCACTGCGCAACCGTTGGCCGTCACTTTCACCGTCCGGCCGTCGATCCGGACCGCCAGATCGTCGGTGCCGATTCCGCAAAAAGGACTCGGTACTTCTTTTATCTCAGTCATTCGATATCTCTCTTGCTAATTACTGTAGACAGGATCAATGGATTTACGTAATCGATCTAACCTATTATTCTAACCCGAATGACGGCCTCTGTCCCAATAAACAGAGCCTGCCGCCATCTGATTTTTGGCCTGAATGAAAAAGATTTTTCCCTATCCTGAGAGTCCCGCCGTTGCAAAAATATCCTGTTTCGCTCTTTATTTTCCGCCGGGATCTGCGGCTTTACGACAATACGGCCTTGAACGAAGCGCTCAGAGCGTCCGGTCAGGTCGTTCCCTGCTTCATCTTTGATCCTCGCCAGATCGAGCCTTATCCCTATCAAAGTGCGCCCGGATTGCAGTTCATGCTGCAAAGTCTTCAAGATCTGCGGGAGCAACTTCAGGCGCGGGGAGCGGAGCTCACCATCCGGCACGGCTTGCCGGAAGAAGTCGTTCGGCAGGCTGTAATCCAATCAAAGATCGCTGCCGTTTTTTGAATCGGGATTATACGCCGTTCAGCCGGCAACGGGATGAGGCCATTTTGCAGTTGTGCCGCACGCTCGGCATCGATTGCCATGTTCTGTCCGATGCGCTGCTGAACGAGCCGGAAGAAGTTCTCAAGAGCGATCAAACTCCGTACCAGGCGGGCTTTCAAAGGATTTTAAAGCCGGTTGATTTATTTCATCGCGATTTTGCAGCCGGCGCTGCAAAAGAACACCCGGTCGCAATAACGGCCCATCAGTTGCGCAGCCTTGCCGGATAAATCGACGAAGCGCCGGGCCAACGGATTGTCGGGAATGATGCCGAGCCCGACGTCGTTGTGCACCAGCACCATCGGGCACGGCAGATGCATCACCGCGTTCAGCTCCTGCAGAATCTCGGCGTCGGAGGACTCGTGATACAGCCGGTTGTTCAGCCACATCGAGACGCATTCGACCAGGACCGGGCCGGGGCAACGCTCGATCGCGGCAAACAGCCGAAGCGGCTCCTCGACGGTGACGAACCGGTCCCGGCGCCGTTCCCGATGGACCCGGATCCGTTCCCTCATTTCGTCGTCGATGAACTCGGTCGTCGCCAGATAATACGGCTTGTTCTCTCCGGCGTTTTCCAGAATGTAGGCTTCCGCCAGACGCGACTTGCCGCTTTTGATGCCGCCGGTAAACAAGGTCTTCACAACGCCTCCAGAATGCGGGCGACGTCGACGTGGGCTTCGACCATCGCGGTGAACCGGTCGATTTCCGCTTCCCGGTACGCTTTATAGGCATAGCCCCGGTACTCGGGATGGAGGCTCCCGAAATACTCGCCGCGAAAGGCGTCGTCGTCGAACACGCCATGGACGTGCGTGCCGGCGATGCGGCCCCGCTGGTAAAACAGAGGGTATTTTTCCAGCCGTCCACAGTGAATTTCATAACCGGGAATGGTCAGGCCGGAAAACAGCGAATATTTTCCGCGCGCCAGAATTTTCGGAGTCCGGTACACCACCGTGTCGTCGATCAGGCCCAGACCGGCCTCGCTGCCCGGCGTGTCATGCTCGACGGCGTCCGGATCGTGCAGGGTTTGGCAGAGCATTTGGTAGCCGCCGCACAGCCCGAACACAGGCTTGCCGAATTGTCGTATCGCGTCGAACAGACCGTTTTGCTTCAGCCAGCGGAGATCGCGGATAACCGTTTTGCTGCCGGGCAGGAGGACCATGTCGAAGCCCTCCAGAGGATGGTAGCCGTCGATCAGCTCGATGCGCAGCTCGGCATCGCTCATCAGCACGTCGAGATCGTTGTAATTGCTGAGCCCCGGATAAGCGATCACGGCCACGCGGATCAACGCGCGGCCGAGGCGCTGCCGGTAATTGCAGAGCGACTGGGAGTCTTCCATGTCGATGTTGAGCGGCCGATAGGGCACGACGCCCAGTACCGGCACGCCGAAGCGCTCCCGGATGATTTTTTCCCCGTCCTCGAAAAAGCGGCGGTCGCCCCGGAATTTATTGACGATGACGCCGATCGTATTCGCCCGTATGCCGGGCTCCATCAAGGCCAGCGTGCCGTAGATCGAGGCAAATACGCCGCCGCGTTCGATGTCGGCGACCAGAATGTTCCGAGTATCGTACGTCTTGGCAATGAAAGTATTCGACAGATCCTTGTGCAGCAGATTCAGCTCGACCGGCGAGCCCGCGCCTTCGGCGACGACCAGATCGTAGTCTTGCAGCAGGCGGGAAAACGCGATTTTAACCTGCGCTTCGAGCAATCCGATCCGCCGGTAATAATCGGCGATCGACTGGTTCTGATGGACCTGGCCGTTGACGATGACCTGCACCGAGCCCTCGCCGTGCGACTTCAGCAATATCGGGTTGAACAGATGGCTGGGCTCGAGCCGGGCGGCTTCCGCCTGCAGGCACTGCGCTCTCGAAATCTCGCCGCCTTCGACGGTGACTCCGGAATTGTTCGATACGTTTTGCGCCTTGAACGGGGCCACTTTCAGCCCCCGGTCGGCGAAAAGCCGGCACAGGGCCATGACCAGCGTGGTTTTTCCGGCGTCCGAACCGGTGCCGAAAACGGCCAAGGGTTTCTTCATCGGTTTAAATAGTCGATATGAGTGTAATCGGACTGATGTTGCAATTTGTGCACCGAGCCCGGATTGATGCGCAGTTGAAAGGCATTAGCCAAAGGCAGGGTCAGCACCCGTGCCAGCAAGGCCCGGATCGCGCCGGCGTGGGTGACGATCACGACCCGCTCGTAGGGCCGGGCCAGAAGCTCCTGCCAGAAGCTGCCGGTGCGCCGGTACAGATCGGTAAAGCTTTCGCCGCCCGGCGGCCCGACTTCGACAAAATGCTCGGTCCAGTAGCGCAGCCGGTCGGGCTCGACGTCGTCGAACCGGCGCCCTTCCCAATCGCCGAAGTTCAGTTCCAGCAGACGGTCGTCGAGCGTCACGTCGTCCGACAGGGCTACGGCCAGTTGCCGGCAGCGGCTCAGCGGACTGCTGAAAACGGGCCAGTCCGAAGCGATTTCCGGCAATTTCGCCGAAAGTTGCCGGGCGTCTTCGGCAAAACTCTCCGCCAGCGCCATGTCGGTCTGCCCGTAGCAAAGTCCGGATTCGGCCGCGGTGCGGGTATGCCGTATCAGATAAATGTCCATAAGGCGCTGATGCTGAGATAAAACACGGATTCTGCGACCTGCTGGCAGGCGCCGAGGCAATCGCCGGTATAGCCGCCGATGTGGCGGTGGCAATACCGGCCGAGCCACAAGGCGGCGATCAACACCGGCGGAACGGCCGCGAGGCTGGCTGCCGGCAGCCAGGCGAAAGGGATCAGTGCGAGGCCGGACGCGAAAACGAGATCGGAAAGTGCCGGGCGATAGGCCGCGGCGCCGCCTTTGCTGGTTTCTTCGCGGGCATAGCGGTAACGGTGCATCAGCAGCAACGGCATCAGCCGGCTGAGGCTGTGCCCCGCCAATAAAATCGACGGAACGGCGGCGGACGGCATCGAGCCGAGCAGGCTGATTTTCAGCAGAAGCAGCAACAGAATCCCCAGCGTGCCGTAAACGCCGATCGCCGAATCCTTCATGATTGCCAGAATGCGCTGCTTGCCGTAGCCGCCGCCGAAGCCGTCGCAGACGTCGGCGAAGCCGTCCTCGTGAAAAGCGCCGGTGAGTAAAATGCCGGCGATCAGAGCGGCAAGGACCGCGACCGTTTGCGGCCAGACGAGGTCGGCCAGAGCAAAGGCCGCGGCCGAAAGTCCGCCGACCAGCCAGCCGATTGCGGGAAGAAAAACCGAGGCTTCCGGCAGCCTTCGATAATCCGGGGCCGGAGGACACGGCAGGCGCGTATAGTAACCCAGCGCCAGGAAAAACAGTTTCGGATGAGGCATCGTCGGCGAATTTATTTGAGCCGTTTCCACCGGCCCGGGACATAATCCAGCGCTTCCTGAATGTTCAGGTCGCGGGTGGCGCCTCCGGTTCGTACGTAGAATTTGGGACCGTTGCCCTGGTCGAGAAATACGGGCCGGCGCGACGGCGAAACGATCAGCCGGCACACGTCCTTGCGGTCGATCACGTGGAACAGCACATGGACGAAAGAACAGAGATCGGCGCCCAGATTGCTGGAAATGGAGGTCATCAAGGCCTGCTCGAAGCCGTCCTGATCGGGCCGTTTCAGCGTCTGATAGTCTTTTTCCAGACCCAGGATCTCGCCGTTGTCGGCGACACCGATCAGCAGCGTGCCTCCGACATGGCTGTTCAGAAAACCCGCCAGGGTCTTCAGGACCACGCCCTCGAGGGCGCGGTTGATGCGCGATTCGGCCAGATCCCAGCGAAACGTCGATTTGAATTCCAGATAGGGACCTTCGCCCTGCCGAATGATCGACGGCAGGTCCTTGTCCAGTTCCGACTTCAGGCGGTCGATCGGCATGAAGCGGTGATGGATGACCTTGTAGAGCCCGAGCGACAACACGCCGATCATCGCCCCGATTTCGGCATAGAAGATGATCAGCAGCAAATTGTTCTGGGAAATCCGTCCCATCAGCAGGTCCTTGACCTGGCTCAGCATGTATTCGATCGAGGACAGCGCATCGGCGTCCTGTTCACGTGCGTTGATGTAATCGTAGCTCGGGGCGAGCACGAGTATGCCGATGACGGCTCCGGCCAGGGCGGCGATCAAGTAAAGTTTTAACTGCTGACGCCAGATCAGCATCATCAACAAGAGAAGTCTTTTCATTAAGCGTTTTCGGTCATATCGTAAAAAATGATTCGCAAATATTTCCAGTAGAGTATCCCGGATACTTTAATAAAAAATTAACTGAGATTCTGCCGTTCCCTTTTTTCCAGCAGCTCATGGTAGTGAAGTTTGCCCCAATGTGCGGGAATCGACGCCGGCCTCTGCGAACGTGGCCATCTCGTTCAGAAAGCCGGTAGCCGATCGCAGCAAGGGGAACGCCAGAGCGATGCCCGAGCCTTCGCCCAGGCGCAGGTCGAGGTTGAGCAAAGGCCGAGCCCCAAAATGATCCAGCAAAGCGCGATGGCCCTGCTCGCAGGAGACATGGCTGAAGATGCAGTAGTCGAGCACGTCCGGATACAGTCCGGCAGCGACGAGCAGGGCGCTGCAGGCGATGAAACCGTCCACCGGAATCACCATCTTCAACTCGGCGGCTTTTAGAAAAGCGCCCGTCATCATCGCGATTTCAAATCCGCCGAAAGTCGCCAGGGCCTCGAAAGGGCCGGAGACGTCGGGATGGCGCCGGACGGCCTGGCGCAATACCTCGAGCTTGTGCTTGAATTGCCCGTCCGAAAGCCCGGTGCCGCGTCCTGTGCACTGTTCCAGCGGCAGACCGGTCAGACAGTGCATCAACAGGGCGGCCGACGAGGTATTGCCGATGCCCATTTCGCCGAAACCGACGCAGTTGCAGCCGGTCCGGTAGAGACTCAGAACCTGTTCGGCGCCTGTCTGCACGGCGGCGAGGCATTGATCCGAGGTCATGGCCGGCTGTGTTAAAAAATTCCGGGTGCCTCGGCCGACCTTGGCGTCGATCAGGCCGGAGCAAGAGCCCAAATCCGCGTTTACTCCGGCATCGACGATCCGCAAGGCGATGCCGTGCTGGCGAGCAAAGACGTTGATCGCGGCGCCCCCCGCCAGAAAATTGGCGACCATCTGCGCCGTCACCGACTGGGGATAGGCGCTGACGCCCGAGTCGGCGATGCCGTGATCGCCCGCGAACACGATAATGTGCGGATTATTCAATGAAGGCGTCAGGCTGTTCAGAATCAGACCGATTTGCAGCGCCAGCGCTTCCAGTTGGCCCAAGGCGCCCAGCGGTTTGGTTTTCTGATCGATTTTGGCCTGGAGAGCCGGAGCCAGGTCCTCCGGCAACGGCGTAATGTCGAACGCTAGCGGCACGGGGTATTCCAGTCATTCTCGAACAGCAGGGCATCAAGCTCCTTGCGTTCGGCCCAACGTTCCTGTTCCAGCATCGGCCGGTCGTAAAATCGGGCGACGTGGCCGAGGCACAAAATGGCCGCAGGATGGCTGCCGGCCGGCATCGCCAGCAAAGTCTTCAATTCTTCCGGATCGAACAGAGACACCCAGCCCAGGCCCAATCCTTCCGCCCGCGCGGCCAGCCACATGTTCTGGATGGCGCAGGCCAAGGATGCAAGATCCATTTCCGGCAGCGTACGGCGCCCGAACACGGCCTTCTCTCGTCCGTCGGCCAAGGCGGCCACGAGCACCACCGCGCATTCGCTCAAGCCTTCGACCTTCAATTTCATGAATTCGTCTTCGCGCTCGCCCAGGGCTTTGGCCGTGCGCCGGCGTTCCTTCTCGACCAGCGCATGAATCCGCCGGCGCAGGTCGGCGCAGGTGATGCGGATGAACCGCCAGGGCTGCATGAAGCCGACGCTGGGCGCACGGTGCGCGGCCTCGAGCAAACGTCTCAACTGTTCGGGATCGACCGGATCGGGCAGGAAATGGCGCATGTCGCGCCGCTCGTAAATGGCCCGGTAGACCGCGGCGCGCTCCGCGTCGGAGAAACGGTGCCGGGTCATGGGCTCAGGCAGCTCGGCGATTCATCCAGCCGCAGCCAACGGTAATCAAAGATGATAGGGATGCACGGCTTCGAATCCATGAACCTTGGCTTTGGTGGTGAAGGCCGGCGGAGTCCAGTTCGAGTCTTCCCGGCCGGCCAGACGGCCGGCCAGCCACTGGGCCTGGCTCCGTATCGGCAGGATATAGGCGTACAGTTTGCCGTTCGGCAGTTCGGCCAGGTCGCCCAGTGCGAAAATATCGGGATCGCCGGTCTGCAATCTTTCATCCACCTTGATGCCTCGGCCCACGTCAAGTCCTGCCTGTTGCGCCATTTCCGTGCGCGGCTTGAAGCCGCAGGCCACGATCACGCCGTCGAATTCGGCGGCGGCACCGTCCGTGTTCGTCAGGCTGATTTTGTCGCCGTCGCGGGCGAGGCTTTGCGCGGACTGGTTCAGCAACACTTCGACGCCCGATGCCGTCAGGATCTCCAGCAGGCGCTGAGAATCCTCGGCTTCCAGTTGGCGCTCCATCAGGCGGTCCATGACGTGGAACAAAGTCACCGGGTCTCCGGACACGGCCAGATCCGAGGCTACTTCGCACCCGATCAGGCCGCCGCCGACGATGGCCCAGTGCGGACGGCGGTTCCGGTCCAGAAAACCCTGGCGGAACGTTCTCAAGACTTTCAAATCGGCCAGGCTGTTCAGACAAAAAAACAGCGGCCGGTAAGGCCGGAGCGGCGGCGGAATGAAGGCGGCCGACCCCTGGGCGATAATCAGCTTGTCGTAAGACAGCGGCGTCTGCCGGCCGGCGTCTTTCCATTCGATAGTCCGGTCGCTGCGGTGAATCGCGGTGATCTCGGCGCCGCAGAGCACGTCGATACGATTGCCGCGCAGCGCTTCGAAGGGCTTCAGGATGATGGATTGCTCGATGTCGTTCTTGCTGAATCCCCGCGACAGCAGCGGCCGGGAATAATAGCCGTCGGTTTCGCGGGTGACCAGCGTAATGTCGGAATCGGCCGCCAGCGCGCGATATTTTTCGGCAAAAGTAACCCCGGCGACGCCGGAGCCGATAATGACCACATGCATATGTTTCGCCTGAACCGGGGATTAATCGATTAATTCGTAATCGCTTTTTACCGTGCCGCATTCGGGGCAGCGCCAGTCTTCCGGCACATCTTCCCAACGCGTTCCGGGGGCAATGCCGGTATCCGGGTCACCGTCTTTCTCGTCATAGATGTGGCCGCAAACAGTGCATTGATATCTTCTGTATTCAGACATGGTTTCACCTCTTTTTGTCATCAGAGACGGCTCCGCCGGGGAGCCGGGTTGGCCCGGCTTATTTTTCTGTCCATTTTCAATCCGGGCTCGGCATTTTATGTTTAAATGGCAAATGGCTTGCCGCTTCCTGCCGGTAATTATGCACGGCTTTTCTCTCCCGCGCTAAAAAATGTTCGATGGCTTTGGCAAAACCGGGGTCTTTAATCCAGTGCGCAGAGCAGGTAGCGACCGGCGTAAACCCGCGTGCGATCTTGTGCTCTCCCTGAGCGCCGGAATCGAAGCGTTGCAGGCCCTGCTCGATGCAATATTCCAGGCCCTGATAATAGCAGGCTTCAAAATGCAGAAAAGCGAATTCTTCCAGGCAGCCCCAATAGCGGCCGTACAAGGTATCGGCGCCGATGAAGCTGAGCGCGGCGCCGACATGGGATTTTTCTTTGACGGCCAGCACCATCAGCATTCTGTCGCCCATCGTTGCCGCGCATTTCAGAAAAAAGTCGAGATTCAAATAAGGGCGCATGCCTTTTTTCAGGTAGGTCATCTGATAGAACCGGAAAAATGCCCGCCATTCGGCCTCGCCGATGTTGCTGCCGGCGAGGCGGATCAATTCGATGCCGGCCTCCTTGACTTTCCGGCGTTCCCGGCGGATCATCTTGCGCTTGCCGGAAGTGCAATTCTGGACAAAATCCTCGAAATCGCGGTAGTTTTCATTAAACCAGTGAAACTGCACGTCTTCGCGGAGCAGAAGGCCGGAGGCTTCAAGCCCGGCCGCCTGGGCCGCGCTCGGAAACAGACAGTGCCACGAGGAGACGGCATGGGTTTCCGGATGATCCTTGAGCGCGTTCAACAGCAACGGGAGCAAATCCGCTTCCGAACGAAAGCCGTCGCACGCGAGTCGGGGACCCTGGCAGGGGGTAAAGGGAATCGCCGTCAGCCACTTGGGATAATAGGAAAAACCATGCCGCTGATAAGCTTCCGCCCACGGCTGATCGAAGACAAATTCGCCGGCGGAATGGTATTTCAGATACAACGGCATCAAGGCGGTCAGCCGGTCTCCGTCGAAAACCAGCATATGCCTGGCGATCCAACCGGTTTGTTCGGAGACCGAGCCGCTGTCCTCGAGCGCCGATAGAAACTCATGGCGCAGGAAAGGATAACGTTCCCCGGCCAGACGGTTCCAGGCCGACGCGTCGATCCGGGAAAGGCTATCGATCAGTTTTACATCCATAGGTCAAAACGTTACCGTTCAATCTGCGGAATACGAAATTCATAGAATATCATCAACCGGCGGAGATTCGCCAATGAAGCTCGGCAAACCGTTTTCACAAGCTTGCGAAAACAATAAGGATCCGATCCTGCAAGTCATTCACACCGTATTCGACCGGCCGGCGACGGTTTGGGAGATCGGCAGCGGCACCGGACAGCACGCCTGTCATTTTGCCCGTAGCCTGCCTCACATTCAATGGCAGCCGACCGATCTGGAAGAGCGGCTTCCGGGCATGCGCCTCTGGCTGGAAGAAGCGCAATTGGCCAACATCCGTCCGCCGCTGAGCCTGAACGTGGCCGACTCCGAATGGCCCTGCCGGACCATCGAGGCAGTGTTTACCGCGAACACTCTGCACATCATGAGCTGGGAAAAGGTCGGGCTGTTCTTCCAAGGGCTGTCGACGCGTTTGATTCAGAGCGCGCCGGTGTGCATTTACGGCCCGTTCAATTACCGGGGAGCTTATACCAGCGACAGCAATGCGCGCTTCGACCGATGGCTCAAGGAGAACGATCCGGCCAGCGGCATCCGGGACTTTGAAGCAGTCGCACGGCTGGCGTGGCAAAGCGGGTTGACGCTGATCGACGACGTTGCCATGCCCGCCAACAATCGGCTGTTGATTTTCAGAAAAACCGGAATGGCGGAGCTTCCGGACGCGCCGTTATAATTCGGACAGCAACTGGTCGATCATGTTTTCCGCCTGCCTCAGATAGCCGCCGCCGAACAGGTTCAGATGGTTCAGGATATGGTAGAGGTTATAAAGGGTTTTCCGGGTTTTGTAATCCGGATCCAGCGGCCAGGCTTCCCGGTAGGCCGCATAAAAATCCTGGCTGTAGCCGCCGAATAATTCGGTCATGGCCAAATCGGTCTCGCGGTCGCCGTAATAGCAGGCGGGATCGTAAACGACCGGACGTCCCGACTTGTCGACCGCGCTGTTGCCTGCCCATAAGTCCCCGTGCAACAGCGAAGGCTCCGGCCGATAACGATCAAAGAAACAAGCCAATTGCGAGCACAGGCGCTCGCCGTTGAGCTGCAGGCGTCCCCGATAGCCGTTTTGATGAGCCAGTTTCAACTGAAAGGCCAGGCGGTTGTCGCGCCAGAACGAAGGCCAGTCGTCCTGGGGACTGTTGATCTGCGGCGTGCTGCCGATGGTATTGTCCCGGCTCCAGCCGAAGTAAGAGCGGGTCTGGCGGTGCATTTGAGCCAGTTGCCGGCCCAGCAGGCGGCAGGAGGATTGGCTCGACGGGCCGAATTCCAGATGCTCGAGCACCAGAAAGGCGTGCTCTTCGGAGGCGCCGAAAGCGACGGGCGCCGGAACCATGACCGTTTGCGTGCCGGCAATTTCCTGGAGGCCCAGGCATTCGGCCTCGAACATCGGCAACGTACTGGCATGGTTGAGTTTGACGAAATAAGCGGCGTCGTTCCCCTGGAGCCGGTACGAGGAATTGATGTCGCCTCCGGCGAGCGCTTGCGCCGCCACGACCTTGAAAGGCCGGCCGGTAGCCGATTCGATTTGTCTGGACAGGGCTTCCCAATTCATAACAGTTCGGTATTTCGGTTTAAAGCAGGTCGAAACCAGATCCATGCATGGCCCGGCTCTTTTCCTGACGCGCCTTTGCGCCGTCAAGCCGAGGACGGCGGCATTCTCCTTTTTTTGTTACTGAGAGCCGAAAAAGGCCGCCAGCGCCTTCATGTCTTCTTCGGAAAGATTGCCGGCCACCGCCTGCATGGGGCCGCTTTTCCGCTCGCCCGACTTGAAGTTCTTCAGTTGTGCGATCAGGTAATCCGGATGCTGGCCGGCCAGCCTTGGAAACTGGCCGTTGCCTGCCCCCTTTTGCCCGTGGCAGCCCATGCAGATGGCGGATTTTTTCTCGCCCTCCTTGGCCAGTTCCTGGTTGCCGCCGGCTTTGGCCGCGGGCTGAGCGGAATAATAGGCGGCAAGGTTGTCCATGTCCTCGCGGCTCAAATTGGCGGCCATTCCCTGCATCATCGGGTTTTTACGAGTTTCCGATTTAAACGCTTCCAGTTGATTTACAATATAAGCCGGCTGTTGCTTGGCCAGGCTGGGCCATTGCGGATTGCTGCTTTTGCCGCCCTGTCCATGGCAGCCGGCGCAAACGGCCGATTTTTGTTCGCCGGCTCCGGCATCGGCTGCAAAAGCCGGCATTCCCCACAAACACGAAAACATCAGAGTCGCTGCAATGAATGGCTTCTTATTATTCATTTATTTCACCTCAACGAAAATAACGACGGACAAGTTCCTGAAGGATGAGCGAAAGGCCGCGTAAGATCCGGTCTCTTGATTTCTGTGGAGAGTAATATACAACTTAAAGCCTCCGGTGATAATAAAAAGTTCTTCAGTCGAGTAAGATATGCACCACAATGAAGCCCATTCGGTTCCCGAGCCGGCCATCGGCATCGGCGGCATCGTCTTCAACAGCCGCAACCAGGTTCTGCTGATCAAGCGGGACAAGCCGCCCGCGCAAGGATTTTGGTCCGTTCCCGGCGGCAAGCAGGAGGCGGGAGAGTCGATGGCGGAAGCCTGCCGCCGGGAAATCCTCGAGGAAACCGGCCTGATTACGGAAGTAAGACAAATCATGGCGGTCGTCGAAAGACGAGTCGAAAATTTTCATTATGTCATCATCGATTTTCTGGCTCAGCTCATGGACCAGCCGACGGTCCTGCCGGTGGCCCAAAGCGATGCCAGCGAAGCCCGCTGGATCGACGTCGCCGATCTTGCCGATTATCCGCTGGTGGAAGGCCTGGCGGAAATCATCCGGCGCAGTCATGCCGTGCACGTCGGCACGGGCTCGGACGGGCTTGTGGATCTTCAGGCCCGGGCGACCGATTTTGTGGTCCGCGGCTGACTTTGCCCGGGCAAGCGGCGCGCACCCCCCTTTTGTTTTTTGTCCCCGCACCCCATATCGCCAGGGAGTCGGCCGTTTCAGGGGTATCCTGTCCCATAGGAAGCCGGCTTTTACCTGGCCGATCGAGCGCTGATCGGCCTCGCCAATGGATATCAATCCATTACACTTCAATCACAGAATAGTTCGCATGTCGGAAAAACATATCTATAAAGTTGTTTTCGTTAATCAGGAACAGGTCTACGAAGTCTATGTCGGGAACGTCTATCAGGGCGACTGGTACGGATTTGTCGTGATCGAGGACTTTATCTTTGGCGAAAAAAGCACGATTGTGGTCGATCCGACGGAAGAAAAACTGAGGCACGAATTTGCCGGCGTCGATCGCTGCTTTATTCCTATGCACCGCGTGGTTCGGATCGACCAGGTTAAAAAACGGGGAACGG
This sequence comes from Methylosarcina fibrata AML-C10, assembly GCF_000372865.1. Lineage (NCBI taxonomy): Bacteria > Pseudomonadati > Pseudomonadota > Gammaproteobacteria > Methylococcales > Methylococcaceae > Methylosarcina > Methylosarcina fibrata. The sequence goes on from NZ_KB889965.1 coordinate 3,973,777, forward strand.
CTAAAATAGTCGCGCTCGGCAAGGACGGAGCGGAACGTTGCGACAAGGTGGCTCCCTTGTATTCGCCGGATAAGAAATGAGCACGTGCTGATCCTTCCGATCGTGCGGTGATCCGGAAGGATGCTACTTTACAATGCGTAAATTGGGTTTCTCGGAAGGTTTTTTCGGCGTGGAATCGCCTTCGGGACCCGAGTCGTCTTCAGGATCGAAAATCATGCCCTTGCCGTTTTCCTTGGCGTAAATGGCCAGCACCGCAGGCACGGGGACGACCAGATGCATCGCCTTGCCGCTGAAACGGGCATTGAATTCGATCGCCTCGTTGCCCAGGGACAGGGCGTCGACGGCTTCGGGCCTGATATTCAGGATAATCTTGCCGTTTTCCGCAAACTGGAGCGGCAAAACGGCGTTGTTGTCCTCGGCGTTGACCAGGAGATGAGGGGTCAAACGGTTGTCGACAATCCACTCGTACAACGAACGGATCAGATACGGTTTAAGCGGCGTCATTTGGGCAGCACACCCATGTCTTTCTCGGCATCGCTCAGGCTGCGCTTGAATGCCGGCCTTCTGAAAATACGCTGCGCATAATTGGTGATGACCTCGTTGGGCGTCGATACGTCGATGCCGATGCTGGGCAGACGCCATAAGAGCGGCGCCAGCGCGCAGTCGATCAGGGAAAATTCGTCGCTCATGAAGAACGGCCGGGCGGCAAAAACGGGGGCGGCCGAAAGAAGGCTTTCCTTGAGCATTTTTTTGGCACGGGCCGATTTTTTTTCGCCTGAAAACAATATCTCGTCGAGCAACTGATACCAGTCCTGATCGATTCGTTTGATCACCATCCGGGCGTTGGCTCTGGAAACCGGATCCATCTGATGCAGCGGCGGGTGCGGGAAGCGTTCGTCCAGATATTCCATAATGATCCGGGAGTCGTACAATACCAGATCCCGTTCTATCAGGGTCGGGGAAACGCCCGTAGGATTCAGTTCAAGCAGATCTTCGGGCGGGTTGGCCGGGTCATAATATTCAACATCGGCAACGACCGCTTTCTCGTGTAATACAAAGCGGGCCGAGTGGCTCATCGCACAGGTTGGAGAAGAAAATAGCGTCATCACGGATTTACGGGTAATAACATTGGCCACGAATAACAACCTCTTTGAACAGATAGAACGGTAAATTTCGCCATTGTATCATGTATGAGGCGTTTTTTTGATGGGGCGCTGTAGCCCAAACCCAGCCCGCTCGTTACGGGCCGGCCGGGTCGTCGGGCAGGGTTAAAGGACATCCTTCCAGTATTCCTTTTTCAGCAAATAAGCAATGGTCAAAAGCATGAACAGGAAAAACAGCACGTATTTGCCCATGCTTTGCCGTTCCAGTTGCACGGGCTCCCCGACGTAGACAAGGAAGTTGACCAGGTCGTTGACCCAGGCATTGAACTCCTTGGGCGAAAGCGTGCCGGGTTCTTTCAGAATGAGCTGTTCGACCACCTGTTTCCCTTCGACCATCTTCACGACCGATTCCTGCTGGCCCTGGAGCTGCCAGAGTACGTTCGGCATGCCGACGTCCGGAAACACGACGTTATTGACGCCTAGCGGAGCTTTGGGTTCGAGATAAAATCCCTTCAAGTAGCTGTAAAGCCAGTCGGCGCCGCGTGAACGCGCAATCAGCGACAAATCCGGAGGCTGCGTGCCGAACCATTTGGTCGAATCGTGCGCATTCATGGCGGTGTGCATCTGGTCGTAGATGCTGGCCCCTTCCGGCGCGATCTCCTTCAGGAACTTCTTTTCATCGATGTCCAGATCCTGAGCGATTCGCTTGTAGCGCATGTACTTGATCGAATGACAGCCCAGGCAGTATTTGACGAAATGATGCGCTCCGCGCAGCAGCGACTCGTTGTCGGTTATGTCGATGCTGGCGTGTTGCAGCTTGATGCCTTCTGTAGCGGCCGCCCCGAAAGACAGAGTTAAAGTAATTATCAATGTAATAAATTTTTTCATGTCAATCGAGGCTCGCTTTCAGGTTTTTTGCAAATCGAGTGATGATCTTGACGATGCCTTTGGGATTGGGCCGTCTTCTCAAGGTGGCCGATCCGGGCCCGGACGAAGCGGTTGCCGGCACTTGTATGGTGGCTTCATCCAGGAGCGTCTTCAGTTCCGCCAAACGGTATTCGAGACTGGGTGTTTTCGTCGTGCGCTTCGGTACGGGTTTGGTCTTTTCCCAGCGGGTATAGATGGGCATCAGCAGGAAAAAGCCGAAATAGATCGAGGTGCAGATTCTTGCGACAATCGTTGCAACCGGAGTAGGGGGCTGCGTGCCGAGATAACCCAGGATGAGGAAGCTGACGACGAAAAGGAACAAGCCCTTTTTATAAATGCCCCCCCGGTAACGGATTGATTTGACCGGGCCGCGGTCCAGCCAGGGCAGCAGAAACAGGACGAAAATGGAGCCGCCCATCGCAATGACGCCGGCGAATTTATCGGGAATAGCCCGCAATATCGCATAGAACGGTGTAAAGTACCAGACCGGCGCGATATGCTCGGGCGTTTTCATCGGATCGGCCGGGATGAAATTGGCGTGCTCGAGAAAGTAGCCGCCCAATTCCGGCATGTAGAAAATGATCGTCGAGAAAAAGATTAAAAACACCGCCACGCCGACAATATCCTTTACCGTGTAATAAGGATGGAAAGGAATGCCGTCGAACGGAATCCCCTTGGCGTCTTTGAGTTTCTTGATTTCGATGCCGTCGGGATTGTTGGAACCCACTTCGTGCAGAGCGACGATATGCAGGAACACCAGCATCACCAGGACCAGAGGCACTGCGATGACGTGAAACGCAAAAAACCGGTTCAGAGTGGCATCGGAGACGACATAATCTCCTCTGATCCACAAGGATAAGTCATCGCCAATGACCGGTATCGCGCTGAACAGCGAGATGATCACCTGCGCGCCCCAATAGGACATCTGGCCCCAGGGCAGCAGGTAACCCATGAAGGCCTCGGCCATCAACGCAACGAACAGAAACATGCCGAAAATCCAGATCAGTTCGCGCGGATGTTTGAACGAGCCGTACAGCAGAGCCCTGAACATGTGCAGATAAACCACGATAAAAAAGGCCGAAGCGCCGGTCGAATGCATGTAGCGCACCAGCCAGCCCCAGTTGACGTCGCGCATGATGTACTCGACCGAATCGAAGGCCAATTTGGCATCGGGCTTGTAGTTGATGGTTAACATGATTCCGGTGAGTATCTGGATAACTAAAACCAGCAGGGCCAATGAGCCGAAGTAGTACCAGAAGTTGAAGTTTTTTGGCGCATAATAATGCGTCATGTGCTCATTCCAGACTTTAGCCAGAGGAAACCTTTCTAAAATCCAGTTGCCGAACGAAGTTAAACGGGACGGTTTCATGCGCTTGCCTCATTGGTGGATTCGCCGATGACCAGCAAGGTATCGGTCACGTAACGGTAAGGAGGAATTTCCAGATTGGTCGGGGCGGGAACGCCGCGGTAGACCCGCCCTGCCAGATCGAACCAGGAGCCGTGGCAGGGACAGAAAAAGCCGCCTTTCCATTTGTCGCCCAAATCGGCCGGAGCGATTTCCGGACGGAAAGTCGGCGAGCAGCCCAGATGAGTACAGATGCCGATCGCCACGAAAATTTCCGGTTTGATCGAGCGGACAGGATTTTTAGTGTAAGAAGGCTGAATGGATTCTTCGGATAGAGGATCCCGAAGTTCGCTGTCCAGGGTTTGTAACGTCGCAAGCACTTCGGGCGTCCTGTTCAGGATCCAGACGGGTTTGCCGCGCCAGGCAACGCGGAGCAACTGGCCGGATTCCATTTTGCTGATGTCAACTTCCACCGGCGCTCCGGCAGCCATGGTTTTTACGCTGGGCTGCATCTGAGCAAGAAAAGGAACGGCCAGATAGCCGGTTCCCACTGCGCCAACCACGGTCAAGGCCGAGGTTAAAAACTGGCGTTTGGACTTATCGACGCCTTCTTTATTCATTAGAGAATTCTCCTGGTTTGGTCTTTGCCATTATTAAGTGCGCTTAATTTTCGGGCAAATATACCACTAGAACCTAGTGAATTTGAAGAGCTTGAATTGAATTGTTTAGGTGCGCCTTCAGGAGCCGGAATTGTTTCAGTGGCGTATGCCTGTCGGCTGAGGCCTAAAGTCATGAACTTGTAAGGGATTATTGCGAACCGGACCGAACGCAACGGTGCTTCATGCGCTCAGGGTTTTTGTCAACGCCGACAGGAACCGGGCATTTTCTTCGGGCTTGCCTACGGTCACCCTCAAGCAGTCGGTCAGTGCTCCGCCTTGCGGATTGAGATTCTTGATGAGCACGCCCTGGCGCAGCAGCGAGGCGAAAATGCCGTCGGCCCGACCGGGCTGCGTCCTGAACAGGATGAAATTCGCGGCGCTGGGGTAGGGCGTGATGCCGTCCAGTTGCTTCAGCCGATCGAAAACGATCTTTCTTTCGGCGCAGATCTTCTGTGTTTGCTCGTCGAACAGCGCTTTATGGGTCAGCGCGAACCGGGCGCTGGCCTGGGTAAGAATGTTGATGTTATACGGCAGGCGGATTTTGTTGAGCTGTTCGATCCAGTCCGGATGGCCGGCCATGTAGCCCAGCCTGAGGCCTGCCAGCCCCAGTTTCGATACCGTGCGCATGACCAGAAGATTGTGCCGGCGCCCTGCTTCCGGAAGAAAACTGGCTCCTGCGAACGGCTCGTAGGCTTCGTCGATGACGACCAGACCGGGCGCGCTGCGGATGATCTCGTCGATCGAGGCGGCGTTGAACAAATTGCCGGTGGGATTGTTCGGGTAGGCCAGAAAAATGATCGAAGGCCGATGCCGTTCGACGGCGGACAGCAGTGCCGGCAGGTCCAGTTCGAAGCTGTCCGGCTGCAGGGGCACGCCGATGTAGTTCAGGCCCAGACAGCGGCTGATCTGCCGGTACATGACGAAGCCCGGATCCGGCGACAGCACGCCGGCGTTCGGTGGCAGCGCCATCAGCAGCAACTGGATCAGTTCGTCCGAGCCGTTGCCGAGGAGCAGAGCCGATTCGGCCGGTATCCGATACACGGACCGGAGCGTTGCGGCCAGCTCCGCCGCTTCCGGATCGGGATAACGGTTGAGCTGGCACTCGGCGAGGGTCGCCAGCCAGCTTTTTTTAACGTCTTCCGGCCAACTGTAGGGATTCTCCATCGCATCCAGCTTGATCAAGCCGTGAGCATTGGCCACTTTATAGGCGGACAGAGCCAGCACTTCCTGGCGAAATACTGAGGAAACGGGATCGGTTTGCGTCATGGTTTATTTTAAATCGGTGGGATGGGAATGCGTCGGGGCGGCCGATGGAAAACCGTCGGCCTGCCGCCGCCTTGATCTTTCCTTTATTCGGTCCGGTATTCGGCCGAGCGGGCATGCGCGGTCAATTGTTCGCCCCGGGCCAGGATCGAAGCGGCCCGGCCCAGGGTTCTGGCGCCCGCCGGCGAGCAGTTGATGAGACTGGTCCGTTTTTGAAAATCGTAAACTCCAAGGGGCGACGAGAAACGCGCGGTTCCGGACGTCGGCAGCACGTGATTGGGACCGGCGCAGTAATCGCCAAGAGCCTCGGCGGTGTAACGCCCCATGAAGATCGCACCGGCGTGGCGAATGTGCCGGCTCAGGGCTTCCGGCTCCGCCACCGAGAGTTCCAGATGTTCCGGAGCAATCCGGTTGGCGACCGAGGCCGCGACAAGCAGATGGTCGACCCGGATCAGGGCGCCGCGTTCCGTCAGTGAGGCGCGGATGATGTCGGCGCGCTCCATCGTCGGCAGCAACCGTCGGATGCTCGCCTCGACCGCATCCAGAAAGCCCGGATCGTCGCTGATCAGAATGGCCTGGGCGTTTTCGTCGTGTTCCGCCTGCGAGAACAGGTCCATGGCGATCCAGTCGGGATCGGTTTTGCCGTCGCAGATAATTAAAATTTCGGAAGGGCCGGCGATCATGTCGATGCCGACTTGTCCGAACACCAGTTTTTTGGCAGTCGCCACGTAAATGTTGCCGGGGCCGACAATTTTGGCGACGGGAGGGATGGTCCCGGTGCCGTAGGCCAGCGCGGCCACGGCCTGAGCGCCACCCACGGTAAACACCCGGTCGACGCCCGCCAGCCAGGCGGCCGCGAGCACCATGGAATTGGCTTCTCCCCCGGGCGTCGGCACCACCATGATCAGTTCGGCGACGCCCGCGACCTTGGCGGGGATGGCGTTCATCAGCACGGAAGACGGATAGGCGGCCTTGCCGCCGGGGACGTAGAGACCGACCCGGTCCAGCGGCGTGATTTTCTGCCCCAGGACGGTGCCGTCCGCCTCGGTAAACTCCCAGGAGGCCATTTTCTGATGTTCCGCGTAGGCCCGGATGCGGTCCGCCGCGGTTTGCAGGGCCTTGGCCTGATCCTGCGGCAGGCCGTCCCACGCCTGTTTCAGCACGGCCTTCGGCATTTCCAGTTCGCCGGCCTGGGTGATTTGGCGCCGGTCGAAGCGATTGGTGTACTCGACCAGAGCCTGGTCGCCGCGGCTGCGGATATCGGCAAGGATGTCGATCACCCGGCGATGGACGTCGAGATCCTCGGATTCGTTCCAGGCGAGCAACTGCTCCAGTTGCCGGTCGAAATCGGGTGCCGCCGCATCGAGGCGGGTCATGCGTAGTTCGGTCATGGCGTTACCTTTGCGCTAAAGTGGTTTCGAATTGCTCCAGCAGGGTTGCAATCGCCTGGTTCTTCATTTTCATCGCGGCTTTATTGACGACCAGCCGGGAGCTGACGTTCATGATCAGGTCGCGCGGTTCCAGATTGTTGGCCCGCAATGTATTGCCGGTGTCGACCAGGTCGACGATGCAGTCGGCGAGTCCTACCAGAGGCGCCAGCTCCATCGATCCGTACAGCTTGATGATCTCGGCCTGGATGCCCCGGTCGGCAAAATAACGCTGGGCGGTCTTGACGTATTTGGTCGCCACCCGCAGCCGGCCCTGGGGCGGCGGAGCGTCCTTGGGCACGGCGGTCATCAGTCGGCAGCAGGCGATGTTCAGGTCCAGCGGTTCGTACAGACTTTCGGCGCCGTGTTCCAGCAGGACGTCCTTGCCGGCGATGCCGAGATCGGCGGCGCCGTATTCGACGAACGTGGGCACGTCGGTGGCCCGGATAATGACCAACTGGACGTCTTCCCGCGTGGTTTGCAGAATCAGCTTGCGGCAGGTTTTCGGATCGTCGACGGGCATGATGCCGGCATCGGCCAGGAAAGGCAGGGCTTCTTCGTAAATTCTGCCCTTGGAGACGGCGATGGTAAGCATAAATTACACCTTAGTTCGGAACGCGGCGAATGGTGGCGCCCAGTTGCGCCAGTTTTTCCTCGATGTGATCGTAACCCCGGTCGATATGGTAAATCCGGTCGACCAGCGTGCTGCCTTCGGCGGCCAGGGCCGCAATGACCAGGCTGGCCGAGGCGCGTAAATCGGTGGCCATGATCGGGGCCGCGGTCAGCTTGTTCACGCCGGTGCAAATGGCGGTGTTGGACTCCAGTTTGATGTCGGCGCCCATGCGCTGAAGTTCCTGCACGTGCATGAAACGGTTTTCGAAGACGGTTTCGGTAATGATGCCGACGCCTTCGGCCACGGTGTTCAGCGCGATGAACTGGGCCTGCATGTCGGTCGGAAAGGCCGGGTAAGGGGCCGTGCGGACCGAGACCGCTTTCGGCCGCTTGCCGTGCATGTCCAGTTTGATCCAGTCGTCGCCGGTAGTGACGTCGGCTCCGGCTTCGGTCAATTTTTCCAGCACTGCGTCGAGAATGTCGGGGCGCGTGTTTTTCAGTTTGACCGAGCCTCCGGTAATGGCGGCGGCGACCAAATAGGTACCGGTTTCGATCCGGTCGGGCAGGATCGTGTAATGGAGATTGTCGACGCCGAGCCGGTCGGCGCCTTCGATGACCAGAACGTCGCTGCCGATGCCGGAAATGTTGGCCCCCATTTTATTCAGGAAATGCGCCAGGTCGGTGACTTCCGGCTCCTTGGCGGCATTTTCCAGAATGGTGGTGCCTTCGGCCAGTGCGGCCGCCATCATCAGGTTTTCGGTGCCGGTGACGGTGACCTGCTCCAGCACCAGCCGACAGCCTTTCAGCCGTTTGGCCCGGGCATGGATGTAGCCGCCCTCCACGGTAATCTCGGCGCCCATTTTCATCAGTCCGTTCAGATGAATGTCGACAGGTCGAGTGCCGATGGCGCAGCCGCCCGGCAGCGACACGTGCGCTTCGCCGAAACGCGCCAGCAGCGGCCCCAGCACCAGAATGGACGCCCGCATCGTCCGGACCAGTTCGTAAGGCGCTTCGTAACTGGTGATCGAACTCGAATCGACTTCGATGTTCATTTTTTCGTCGACCAGCAAATGCACGCCCATGCGCCCCAACAGTTCCATCGTCGTGGTAATGTCGTGCAGATGGGGAATGTTGCCCACCATGATTGGTTTTTCCGAAAGCAGCGTGGCGGCCAGGATCGGCAGGGCGGCATTTTTGGCGCCGGAGATGCGCAGTTCGCCGGAAAGTTGGGTGCCGCCGGTAATAATGAGTTTATCCATACAAAGTCTTTTTAGAGTCTATTGAAATTGAAAAAACGGCCGTCCGGAGTCAATCGGCATGGCTTTGGAAATGGCTGGTTTTATCGAAGCCGCTCAGTTTGGCCAGCGTGAGGAGTTGCTGTGGAATATTGCGGAAATGCAGATGAGTTCGGCGAGCGCGGGCGCGTTTCAACCATTCGATCAATAAGGCCAAGCCGGCGCTGTCGGTACAGGCCACCTGAGCCAGGTCGATCGTGACGTCCTTTCCCGAATTCAGGAATGAAGAAGCCTTCAGGGTCCGTTTGTCGATCGTCGCGAAAGTCAGATCGCCGTCGATCAGAAACAGCCCGCCCCCTTTGTCGATGATGTTGAGTTTGCTCACTTCTTTTTTTCTTCCGCGGATTTGAACAGAAACTGGCCGATCGCCTTTTCCAGGATGATGGCCGACTGGGTAATCTCGATGTTGCTGCCTTCTTTCAGGTATTCTTCGGAGCCACCGGGTTCAAGGCTGACGTATTGTTCGCCGAGCAGGCCGGCGGTGAAGACGCTGGCGGTGGTGTCGCTGGGCAGGTTGTCGTATTGCGAATAAATCGACATTTTGACCACCGACTGATAGGTTTCCGGATCGAAGCCGATCGAGCTGACCTGGCCTATTTTGACGCCGGCGACGGACACCGGGGATTTCACTTTCAACCCGCCGGAATTATCGAAGCGGGCAATGACCGTATAGCTGTCCTGCTCGATGAAGGTGCTCAAATTGCTCACCTGAAGGGCCAGAAAAAACAGCCCGGCGATGCCGGCGGCGACAAAAAGCCCGATCAGGGTGTCCTGAGTGGTGGTTGACTGCATAGATTAATCGTCTCCAAACATGAGTGCGGTCAGGATGAAATCGAGACCCAAGATACTAAAAGCGGAATTGACCACGGTGCGCGTGGTGGCCCGGCTGACGCCCTCGGAAGTCGGAACCGAATCGTAGCCTTCGAACAGAGCGATCCAGGTGGTGACGAAACCGAACACGAGGCTTTTGATGACGCCGTTGACGATGTCGTCGTAAAAATCGATGTTGGCCTGCATCTGCGACCAGTAGGAACCTTCGTCGACGCCCAAAAGGCCGGTGCCGACCAGTTCGCCGCCGATGATGCCGACCGCGCTGAACAGGGCGGCCAACAGCGGCATCGCCAGAAGCCCGGCCAGAAAGCGCGGCGTGATGATCCGCTTGACCGGATCCACCGCCATCATTTCCATGCCGGACAGTTGCTCGGTCGCTTTCATCAGGCCGATCTCGGCCGTCAATGCCGAGCCGGCGCGACCGGCGAACAATAGGGCCGAAACGACCGGGCCGAGTTCCCTGACCAAGGAGGCCGCAACCATGAGTCCCAGCGTTTCTTCGGCGCCGAAGTCGGACAGAATGTAATAACCCTGAAGGCCCAGAACCATGCCGACGAACAGGCCCGAAATGACGATGATCAGAAACGACAGCACGCCCACCGAATACATCTGGTTGACCAGCAGGCGGAGCCGGGGCAATACCGTGGGAATGCCGGACACCGTATGGAACAGAAAGCGGGTCCCCCGGCCCAGTTTGGTAAAGCCGGCGCGGGTGTTTTTGCCTAGGAACTGCAGAAATTGAGTCATATCGAGTTGTCGTTAATAACGCTTTCCGGTCGACAGCAGATCGTCCAGATAGTCTCTGGCCGGATAATGAAAATGCACGGGGCCGTCGGCGGAGCCGTTCATGAACTGCTGCACCCAGGGCGAGGCGGAATGGGCAATTTCCGACGGAGTTCCCTGGCCGACCACTTTGCCGTCCGAAATCAGATAGATGTAATCGGCAATGGCCGAGGTTTCCTGCACGTCGTGCGAGACGATGACGCTGGTCAGGTTCAACGTGGTGTTCAACGATTTGATCAGATGCACCAGCGCTCCCATCGAAATCGGATCCTGGCCGGTAAACGGCTCGTCGTATAGGATCATCATCGGGTCCAGCGCAATGGCGCGGGCGAGCGCAATGCGCCGGGCCATGCCGCCCGACAGTTCGTTCGGCATCAGGGTGCGGGCGCCGCGCAGTCCTACGGCCTGCAATTTCATCAGCACCAGCGTGCGGATCATCGATTCGGGCAGGTGCGTGTGTTCCCGGAGCGGGAAGGCGACGTTGTCATAAACGCTCATGTCGGTTAGCAGAGCGCCGCTCTGGAACAACATGCCCATCCGCTTGCGCAGTTCGTACAATTCGGCCCGGCGCAGACGATGCACGTTTCGGCCGTCGACCTCCACCGTGCCGGCGTCGGGCGTTAGTTGTCCGCCGATGAGTTTGAGCAGAGTGGTTTTGCCGGTGCCGCTGGGACCCATGATTGCGGTGATTTTGCCGCGCTGGAGGTCAAGCGAAATGTCGTCGAAAATTTTCTTGTCCCCGCGCGAAAAAGACAAATTTCGAACCGAAACCAGAGGATTTTGTGAGTTGACGCTGTTTTCCATGCGGCGATCGGAATATCGATAAAAGACAATCTAAACCCGCTATTTTGAATGAATATTCCTTATAAAGTCAATAAATTGCGGCAATTTTTATAAATCCCCCGAAACTATGAAGGGCGGCGGACCGGAACGGAAGCGGCGATTTCTCTCGTACCGGTCCCGCCCGGTCATTCCGGGAGCGCTTCGGCGGATTCCCCCTGGCCGCGGCGTTGAATTTAGGACATAACCCGGATAAACATGTCATAATGTGCATTTTTTGAATGTTATTTCAGGATTATCAAGGGCATGATCCCGCCATGCCGGAGCTTGACGCGACGAGCCAGCCGATGATGAAACTACACGACTCAAAGCTACGCGAGCTGGGCCTGGCGGTTATCCAGGTCGAGGCTCAGGCCGTGGCGGCCCTGGCCGAGCAGGTGGACGACCATTTTATCTCGGCCTGCAAGCTGATGTTCAATTGCCCGGGCCGGGTCGTCGTCACCGGAATGGGTAAGTCGGGGCATATTGCCGGCAAGATCGCCGCCACCCTGGCCAGTACCGGAACGCCCGCGTTTTTCGTCCATCCGGGCGAAGCCAGCCACGGCGATCTGGGAATGATTACCAAGCAGGACGTCGTGCTGGCGTTGTCGAATTCCGGCGAAACCGAAGAAGTGTTGACCATCCTGCCGATCATCAAACGGCTGGGCGTGCCGCTGATCGCGATGACCGGCAATCCGGCGTCCACTCTCGCCCTCGCCGCGACTACCCACATCAACGTCGGCGTCAAACAGGAAGCCTGCCCGCTCGGTCTGGCCCCGACCTCCAGTACGACGGCGGCGCTGGTAATGGGCGATGCACTGGCGGTCTCGCTGCTGGAAGCGCGAGGTTTTACCCGCGACGACTTTGCCTTGTCGCATCCGGGCGGGAGCCTCGGCAAGCGCCTGTTGTTGAGGGTCTGCGACCTCATGCACGTCGGCGATAAAATGCCCTCGGTTCCGAAATCGGCGCTGGTCACCGAAGCCCTGCTGGAAATGACCGAAAAAAAGCTGGGAATGACGGCGATTGTCGATTCCTTCGGGAAAGTCGCGGGCATTTTTACCGACGGCGATCTGAGGCGCATGCTGGGTAAAAATCTGGACGTCGGCAAAACTTCGATTGCCGAGGTGATGACGGCGAACTGCACCGTCATTCCGCCCGACATTCTGGCCGCCGAGGCCATGGAGATCATGGAGCGGAAAAGAATCAACGCCCTAATCGTGACCGACGCCGGGCATCGGGCGGTCGGCGCGTTGAATATGCACGACCTGATTCGCGCGGGAATACGGTAACGACTGACACGGACAACATGCAAGCTATTATCGAAAAAGCTAAAAAAATCAAATTATTGATTCTGGACGTCGACGGTGTTTTGACCGACGGCAAACTGTTTTTTGACAATCAGGGCAACGAATACAAGTCGTTTCACGTCCGGGACGGTTTCGGGCTCAAGCTGCTGCGCACGACCGGCGTGGAAGTCGCCGTAATTTCAGGCAGGACATCGGCCTCGGTGAACTTGCGGATGAAGAATCTGGACATCGAGCACGTCTATCAAGGCCATGAAAACAAGCGGGCGGCTTTCGAGGACATTATCGGAAAAATGCAGGTAACGCCCGAAGAGGTCGCCTTCGTGGGCGACGATTTGATCGATTTGTCGATCATGAGCCGGGTCGGTCTGGCCGTTGCGGTGGACGATGCCAATACGGCGGTCAAACAGCGCGCCGACTGGTGCACCCGCCTGCCGGGCGGCCAGGGGGCGGTCAGGGAAGTCTGCGATCTGATCATGCAGGCGCAAGGGCATTTCGAGGGTCTGGTTGCCGCCTACCTGCAATGAGATTACGGGATTTCAAAGTTTACCTCTATCTGGGAGGAATTGCTCTTTTAAGCTGGCTTCTGGTTAAATTGACCGGTTTCGAGCTGATCGCGCCGGGCGCCGTTCCGCCCCACAGTCCGGATTTTTTCAGCGCGGGTTACACCAAGAACGAAATGGACGCCTCCGGCCGACTGAAAAGTAAACTGATTGCCGACAGAATGATCCATTACAGCGACGACGGCACCACTCATCTGGAGAACCCTTTGATGTATTTCTATAACGAAGCCGCTCCGCCCTGGAGGGTTCGCTCGGAAAAGGGCGTGATGTCTGCGGACGGCAAGAACCTGATTCTGAACGGCAAGGTTTCGGTGGTGCGCGATGAAGCCGAAGGCGTCAAGCCGGTCACGATCAATACGTCCAACGTCAGAGTCAAACCGGAAACCAGCTATGCCGAAACCGACGAATGGGCGGAACTGATCAGCGCCGCGAACAGAACGACCGGAATCGGGATGAAACTGTTTTTCGCCGAGCCGGTTCGAGTGGAGCTGCTGGCTAACGTCAAGGGGCAATATGAATCAAAATAAACCGACCCGTTTCTTTCGTACGGGACTTTGGCTGTCCGTTTTTTACAGTGCCGCCGTGCTTGCGCTGGAGAGCGACGCCGATCAGCCGATCACGATCGATTCCAATACCGCCACCTACGACGACAAGGCGCAAGTCAGCATTTACACCGGCGACGTGATCTCGATTCAGGGCAGCATCCGCGTGAACTCGGATAAACTGACCGTCTATTTCGTCAACGGCGAAGCCGACAAACTGGTCTTTACCGGCGATAAGGCCAAGTTCAAACAAACTCCCGAGGTAGGCAAGGAAGACATTACCGGCGAGGCGCTGATCGGCGAATATTATCCGAAAAAGAATTTGTTGATATTGAAAAACCAGGCCGTCGTCTGGCAAGGCACCGGCACGTATGCCAGCGATTACATCCAATACGACATCAAGACCTCGCTGGTCAAGGCCGGAGAAAAAGACTCGGACGACAAACGGGTGCGCGTCGTCATCAAACCGAAACCGAAACAGCAGTAATAGCATGGCCACACTAGCGGCAAACCAGCTTGTCAAAACCTTCAATCACCGCAACGTCGTCAACGGGGTGACCATGCACGTCAATACCGGCGAAATCGTCGGCCTGCTGGGACCCAACGGCGCCGGAAAAACCACCAGCTTCTACATGATGGTCGGTTTGATCAAGGCCGATTCCGGCAGTATTACGCTGGATTCCCGGGACATTACCCACCATCCGATGCATCTTCGGGCGCAACTGGGCGTCGGCTATCTGCCGCAGGAGCCCTCGGTCTTCCGGAAACTGAGCGTTGCCGACAACCTCCGGGCGGTACTGCAAATCCGGCCGGATCTGACCCGTGGCCAGATCGAGCTGGTGATTGAAGAATTGCTGCAGGAGTTTCACATTCTGCATCTGCGCGAACAAAAGGCGTTGAGCCTGTCGGGAGGCGAGCGGCGGCGCGTGGAAATCGCCCGGGCACTGGCGACCAATCCCCATTTTATCCTGCTGGACGAGCCTTTCGCGGGCGTCGATCCGATCTCGGTCGACGACATTAAAAAAATCATAGAGCATTTGAAATATCGGGGAATCGGCATCTTGATCACCGAGCACAATGTCCGGGAGACCCTAGGCATTTGCGACCGGGCGTATATACTAAACGAAGGCCGGGTGATCGCCGAAGGCGGCGCCGACGCCATTGTTGCCAATGAAGAAGTGCGCAAAGTATATTTAGGCAGCAACTTCAGTTTGTAAAACACAACCGACAATCGATTTATTTTTCCGCAATGAAACAATCTTTCCATCTTCGGCTCGGCCAGCAGATGACGATGACGCCTCAATTGCAGCAGGCGATCAAGCTGCTGCAAATGTCGACATTGGATTTGCAGCACGAAATAGAGCAAGCCCTCGAATCCAATATGATGCTGGAGATAAGCGAGGAGGAGAGCGGCTTTCAAACGCTCGAGCCGGTTCCCGAGAAAAGAACCGAACTTTCGGATCAGGTCACCAGCGAAGGATCGCAGACGGAAATTCCCGATGAATTGCCGATCGATTCGTCGTGGGAGGACGTTTTCGAGTTTTCGCCCGAATTCGGCGCCGCGAACTCCGAAGAGGTCGAATTCGAAACGCAAAGCAGCAAAACCTCGAGTTTGCTCGACCATCTCTTGTGGCAACTGGATTTGACCAAGTTTAGCGAACGCGATCATGCCATTGCGGTGGCGATCATCGATTCCATCGACGAAGACGGTTATTTGATCGGTTCGCTCGAAGACGTTTATCAGGGGCTTAAAGGCCAACTGGACGATCTCGATCTCGACGAAGTCCAGGCGGTGCTGCATCGAATTCAGCACTTCGATCCGCCGGGCGTTGCGGCGGCCGATTTGGGCGATTGCCTGCGCCTGCAACTGTCGCAGCTTCCGGAGTGCACACCCTACCGGGAGGAAGCGCTGACGCTGGTGACGCGCCATCTGGACCTCCTGGCTCATCATGAGCGGAGCAAACTGATGCGCCGCCTGGGTCTGAACGAGCATGCCCTGAACGAGGTGGTGGCTTTAATCCGGACGCTGGATCCCAAACCCGGCGCGCGCTTGAAAAGCGAAAGCTCCGAATACGTGATTCCCGACGTCTACGTCGTCAAGAAAAACGGAAAATGGCAGGTCAACCTGAATCCCGACATTGCTCCGAAACTGCGCATCAATCCTTTTTATTCGTCGATGATCAAAAGGGCGGACGACAGCAAGGACAACGTCTGCATGAAAGATCACCTGCAGGAAGCCCGATGGTTCATCAAAAGTCTCAACAGCCGCAACGATACGTTGCTGCGGGTGGCGCGAAGCATTGTCGAAAAGCAGGCCGGTTTTCTCGAACACGGCTCCATCGCCATGAAGCCGATGGTATTGAAGGAAATCGCCGAAGAGCTGGAATTGCACGAGTCCACGATCTCCCGCGTGACCACGCAAAAATACATGCATACGCCGCAAGGCATCTACGAATTCAAGTATTTTTTTTCCAGCCACGTCTCGACCGAAGGCGGCGGCGAGTGCTCGTCGACCGCGATCCGTGCCTTCATCAAGGAATTAATCGCCAACGAAAATCCCATCAAACCGTTAAGTGATAGTAAAATAGCCGATTTATTAAATGAAAAAGGCATCAACGTGGCTCGCAGAACCATAGCCAAGTATCGGGAAGCCATGCTCATCCCGCCTTCAAGCGAAAGAAAGCGCTTTCTATAAGCCCGCCCATTGATAAAAACCAGTCATCAACACCAACAGGAGTTTATTCCATGCACGTAATCGTAACAGGCCATCATCTTGAAATTACCGAGGCGCTCAAGGCGCACATCGACGCAAAATTTGAGAAATTGGCGCGTCATTTTGATAATGTTACCGACGTCCACGTTATTCTGACCGTAGAAAAATTGGTTCAAAAAGCCGAAGCCACACTGCAGATCAGCGGCGCCAAACTGTTCGCCGAGGATTCCCAGGAGGACATGTACGTAGCCATCGACAATATGGTCGACAAGCTGGATCGTCAGATCACCAAATACAAAGAGAAAAACTGGGGACACAGATAAAATAAGGATGCGCCTGGGAACAGGTCCGGCGTAGTCCCCCTGTTCCTGTTGTCTTTAGTTTTATAGACCGGTGGATTATGAAGCTATTGATTATCAGCGGCCTTTCCGGCTCGGGCAAAAGCATCGCGCTGGAGACGCTCGAAGACTGCGGTTATTTTTGCATCGACAACTTGCCGGTGACGCTGCTCGAGGACTTCATCAATCGTGTGATGCTGGAGGACTCCAAGACCTACGCCAAAACGGCCATCAGCATCGATTCCCGGAATCAGTTGGAAAAACTTCCTTATTTTTCCGACAGCATGAACCTGATCCGCAGCAAAAAAATAGATTGCGAAGTCGTTTTCATGCAGGCGGAAGAATCCACTTTGCTGAAGCGCTACAGCGAAACGCGCCGTAAACATCCGTTGACCGATTTCAATGTTCCGCTGTCGGAAGCATTGAAAATCGAAAAGGAAATGCTGGCTCCGATTTCACGTTACGCCAGCGTTGTTATCGATACCAGCCGGACGCACTATCATCAGTTACGCGAGCTGATCCGAGAGCAGTTCCATGAGCGGGACATCAAACACATCTCGCTGCAATTCCAGTCGTTCGGTTACAAGCACGGCATCCCGCTGGACGCCGATTTCATTTTCGACGCCAGAAGCCTGCCCAACCCGCACTGGGTTCCCGAATTGCGCCCCAAGACCGGCAAAGACCAGGACGTCGTCGAATTCCTTAAAGCGCAGCCTCTGGTCGCCGAATTTTTTCAGGACGTCAGCCATTTTCTCGAACGCTGGATTCCCCGATTCGAAGCCGAAGGCCGAAGTTATCTGACCGTGGGTATCGGCTGCACCGGCGGCCAGCACCGCTCGGTCTATCTGGTCGATGCCCTGGCCCGGAAATTCAGAAGCCCCGTGCTCAACGTGATCGTCCGCCATCGTGAATTGCATTAATCCGCCGGCCGGCTAAAACCGTCTTCTTTCCTTATCGATCGTTTTCTTCCGGCGGACGGATTGTTGCAGAACCGGTCTTCCGGGTCGGGCCAAGGGCTTTTTTTATCGTGGCGAACTGCGCCAGTTGAGCTTCGACCCGTCCGTTAAAGGTGTCCGGCGGATAGTTGCCCCGGTCGTCGGGACGGCCGGCGGCCATGCCGGTCAGCAGTTCCAGCGCTTGATCGACGGTGCTTACCGCATAAATGTGAAATTGCCCGGTTTGCGCCGCATGGACCACGTCCCAGCGCAGCATCAAGTGTTTGAGGTTGGCGGACGGGACGATCACGCCCTGGCTGCCGCTCAAGCCCTGTTTGGCGCAAATGTCGAAAAATCCTTCGATTTTTTCGTTGACGCCGCCGATCGGCTGAACCTGGCCCAATTGGTTCAGAGAACCGGTGATTGCCAGATCCTGCCGCAAAGGAACCTGCGTCAACGAGGACAGAATGACGCACAGTTCCGCCAGGGAAGCGCTGTCGCCTTCGACCTGGCCGTAGGATTGTTCGAAAACGACGCTGGCCGAGAGCGAAAACGGGCTTTTTCGCGCATAGTGGGCGCCGATGTAGCTTGACAGAATCAGGACGCCTTTCGAATGGATGGCGCCGCCGAGCTTCGTTTCCCGCTCGATGTCGACGATCCTGCCGGCGCCGAGGCGCGTGGTCGCCGTGATTCGGGACGGCTGGCCGAAACTGAAGCCGCCCAGTTGCAAAACCGAAAGGCCGTTGATCTGGCCCGCCACTTTGCCCGCGGTATCGATCAGTACCGTGCCGCGATGGATGTTTTCGTAGAGTTTTTCCCTGATCTTGTCGAGTCTTCGGGTTCTGTGGTCGATCGCCTGCTGGACGTCGCTGTTGGTAATTTGGTTGTGGCCGTTGTTTTCCGCCCAAAAATCGGCTTCGGTCAGAAGATCCTTGATGCTCCGCAAATGAGTCAGCAATTTTTCGGCATCCCCGGCCATCCGGGCGCTGTGTTCGACGACCCTGGCCACCGCGTTCCGGGTCAGGGGACGTAATTTTTCACGCCGAGACAGCGTCGCCAGCAGACGGACGTATTCGTGGTTCTTGTCCGCTCTGGAAACCACGTCGTCGAAATCGGCGGCCACTTTGAACAGGTCCTGAAATTCGGAATCATAGGCGCTCAAAAGGTAATAAATCAGCGGGTCGCCGAGCAGAATCACCTTGACGTCCAGCGGTATCGGCGCCGGCTCCAGGGAGGACGCGCTGATCAGGCTGAGCGCGCGTTCCAGGGATTCGATGCGGATTTCTCCGGCCTGCAGGGTGCGTTTGAGGGTTTCCCAGGCATAGGGCTGAAGCAGCAGCTTTTGCGCATCGAGAATCAGATAGCCGCCGTTGGCCTTATGCAGCACGCCGGGCTTGATCATCGTGAAATCGGTCACGAGAGAGCCCATATAGGCCTGATGGTCGATGCGGCCCAGAAGGTTGCCGTAGTTGGGGTGGTCTTCGTAGACGACCGGAGCGCTCCGGGTGCCGCTGAAGTCGACCATCAGATTGACCTGGTAGCGCTTGAAGGGATTGGGCTCCTGCGCCAGTTCCATAAAGGGCGGGACTTTGTCGCTGTGCGGAATGAAATCCCGGATGTGCTCGATGACGTCGGCTTTGACGTCTTTCAGATAGTCCAGTATCACTTCGTGTTTGGCGTATTTTTCCAGCAGGTCGTCGATCGAGTGATTCACCGCCAGTTCGGCGACTTCCCGGTTGAGCGCCTGTAGTTTACGCTTGGTTTCCTTGCGCCAGGCGGGAAATTTCTTCAGCAAGGCTTGCAGGCGATTTTGAAATTCGTAGATAGTATTCTGGATTTCGTGTTGTTTGGCTTTATCGAGCTTGTTGAATTCTTCAGAACCGATCGGCTGATCCTTCTCGTCGCCGGGCATGAAGGCGAAGCCGGTCGGAGTTTCGGTCAGGATGATATGTGCGTTGGCCGCCTCATCGCGCAACTGGCTGAGCTGGTCGATTTCGCGTTGGCGCGAATCGCTCTCCAGCTCTCCGACGCGTGCGCGGTACTCGTCGCCGTCGAAAGCGGCCGGGATCGCGACGCTCAATTCGTCGATCAGTTCTTCCATGTCGGCCTGAAAAATCCGGCCGTGTCCCGGTTCCAGCCGGATGGCCGCCGGTTTGGCGGGATGGCTGAAATTGTGAACGTAGCACCAGTCGGACGGCACCGCTTGCCGGACAGCCTCGTGCTCGGCCAATTGGGTCACCGAAGTGAGTTTGCCGGTGCCCGAAGGCGCCAGAGCAAAAATATTGTAGCCGTTCTGACGTATGCGAATGCCGAATTTGATCGCTTCTATGGCGCGTTCCTGGCCGACGCCCAAATCAATGTCTTCCAGTTCTTCGGTGGAAGAAAAGGTCCATTGGGAGAGATCGCAAGGTTTATAGAGTTGTGACGGATCGACAGGTGTATGGGTCATGGACGGCTCTGTGCAATTAGCTTTTTATTAATATTAAAGATGGACAAGTGAATGCGCTCCTACGCCCGTAGCCAGTGCTGGAGAACCGGAAAGGCTTCGGAGACGTCGTTCATTTCCCTTGTGAGGACGGATGAGCGGATTTCTTGCGGTGGCTCGATTCGGAATCCCGCCGGGCAGTCCCTTAAGGATAAAGTATAAACCGGCACTTCACGCAATGCTGCATCAATATGTATCATATCCCGGCTTGCCGGCGTCCTGCCGGTTTCCCTCACACATTCGATCGCCATGGCGGAAGGGAATCGGACAATGCCGTTAAGTAAAGAAAATAATACACGGTAGGGTGGATAAGCGAAGCGCATCCATCGTACGGAACTTCGATTGTCCGCGGCGGAAGGGAATTAGAACGGGCATTTCTTGTCATTGAATGATAAAGAGCGCGAATCCGTCGACAGCCGTTTGACTCGATCGACGGCTGAAGCATGTTTTGATTATTGGAAAGGCGTTTTAAAACAGCCGTTTTTCCGCCCGATACACTTTAACCATTGGCCGGTCGAATGGAATATAAAGATTATTACAAAATCATGGGCCTTGCCAAGGAGGCGACGCCGGAGGAAATAAAACGGGCTTACCGGAGGCTGGCCCGGAAATATCATCCCGACGTCAGCAAGGAACCGAATGCGGAAGCCAAGTTCAAGGAACTGGGCGAGGCCTATGAAGTGCTTAAGGATCCCAAAAAACGGGCCGCCTACGATCAGATAGGGCAAAATTGGCAGGAAGGTCAGCGCTTCACCCCGCCTCCCGACTGGGCTCCCGATTTCGGTTTCGGCGGCGGTTTCACGGGCGCGCACGGTTCGGGCTTCAGCGATTTTTTCGAGGCCCTGTTCGGCGGCGGTTTCAGACCCGGCGAAGCCGGTGGCTCCCGTCAGGAATTTCATGCGCACGGCCGGGATCAGCATGCCAGGATTCAGATCGATCTGGAGGATGCCTATCAGGGAGGAGAACACGTGATCTCGCTCAATGCGCCTGAAATCGATGCCGGAGGCCATGTCGTTTCCAGAATCCGCACGCTCAGCGTCAAGATCCCCAAAGGCGTCAAGGCGGGACAGCGCATTCGACTGGCGGCGCAGGGAACTCCGGGTATGGGCGGCGGCACTCCCGGCGATCTCTATCTCGAAATCGAATTCAAGCCGCACCGGCTGTTTCGGGCCAAAGAACGGGATATTTATCTGGAATTGCCGGTAACGCCATGGGAAGCCGCCTTGGGCGCCACGGTCGGCGTGCCCACGCTGGGAGGAAAGGTTGAACTAAAAATTCCCGCGGGCTCTCAAACCGGCAGACAACTCCGTTTGAAGGGCCGGGGACTTCCCGGCAATCCTCCCGGAGATCAATACGTGACCCTGAAAATAATGGCCCCGCCGGCGGCAACGGAGGCGGCCAGAAAACTCTACGAACAGATGGCCAAAACCATGCCGATGAATCCGCGCAATGAGATGGGAGGATGACGATGAAGAAGGAATTGTTGGTTATCTCCGGCACCCTTCTGGATGAAACGATGCGCTTTACCCTGGTTGAACTGTGCCGATACGCCGAAGCCACGCCGGAACGCGTCATCGAAATGGTCGACGAAGGCGTATTGGAACCGCAGGGGGCTTCGGTCCATACCTGGCGTTTCGATACCAAGGCCTTGAAGCGCTTGCAAATCGCCATCCGCCTGCAGAATGATCTCGGGGTGAATCTGCCCGGCAGCGCCCTGATTCTCGACTTGCTGGAAGAGATGGAAACGCTGCGGCAGCAATTGGGACATTAAGAGCCCGTCCGATAGAGTAATGAATCGTGTTCATCGTCACCCCACCGCCTGGGCAAGCCAGGGTTTGACAAAATTGAGCAGCAGTCCCGCCGTACCAGAAGCGATAATGACCGGGATTACCCCGGCTTTATAGCGTAACAGCGCCGCCATCGCGAAGAAGCCGATCGTGGCGGCGACAGCGTCAAAACTTCCCGCGAAGCCTTGCGGCCAGAAAACGTGGTAAGCGAAAAAGGTGGCGAGATTGAGAATGACGCCGACCACGGCAGCGGTAATGCCGGTCAGAGGCGCGGTGAATTTCAGATTGCCGTGCGTGGATTCGACCAGCGGGCCGCCCATCAAAATGAACAGAAAGCTGGGCAGGAACGTGAAATAAGTCACGACCACGGCAGCCACGGCACCTGCCTTGAAGAGCTGATCCGGACCGAACAGTTCACTTGTCCAGCCGGCGACGTAGCCGACAAAGGTCACCACCATAATGAGCGGTCCCGGCGTCGTTTCGCCCAGCGCCAGCCCGTCGATCATTTGCTGCGGGGTCAACCACTGATAATGTTCGACTGCGCCTTGATAGACATAAGGCAGCACCGCATACGCGCCGCCGAAGGTCAGCAGCGCCGCCTTGGTGAAAAACCAGCCCATCTGCGTCAAGGCGCCGTGCCAGCCGTAGCGTGCACACAGTAAGCCGATCGCTCCGCCCCATAAAATCCCTCCTGCGCACAGCATTCTGCTCAAGCCTTTCCAGGTGAACCGGGCATGAGCCGGCGTCGGCGTATCGTCGTCGATCAGCGCCGGGCCGTGACTTTGTCTGGCCGCGCCGTGTCCGCCGCCGACGGCGAATTTTCGGGGCGCGAACTTGCCGCCGGCGGCACCGAGCAGTGCGGCGACCAAGACAATCAGCGGAAACGGCGCATGCAATGCAAAAATGGCGAGAAACGCCAGCGCCGCCATCGCCCACAACAGCCAGTTTTTTAACGCCCGGGAGCCGATCCGGTACGCGGCGAAAAGGACGATGGCGGTAACCGCCGGTTTGATGCCGTAGAGCGCTCCGGCAACAGCGGGCAGATGTCCGAAAGCCATGTAAATCCAGCTCAAAACGATCAGAATCAGCAGCGACGGCAGAACGAACAACCCGCCGGCGATGATGCCGCCCCAGGTGCGGTGCATGAGCCAGCCGATGTAGATCGCCAACTGCTGGGCTTCGGGGCCGGGCAACAGCATGCAGTAATTGAGTGCGTGCAGATAGCGCCGTTCGGAGATCCAGCGTTTCTTCTCGACCAGATCCTGGTGCATGATCGCGATTTGCCCGGCCGGGCCGCCGAAGCTGATGAAACCGAGTTTCAGCCAGTACCGGAAGGCTTGTCCTAAAGTGACCGGCGGAGGAGGCGTTTGCGAAGGAGCGGGTTCATTCATGAGTCGTTTCCTGAAAAGGCTTGATAAATCGCGTCGAAAATCTTTTCCGTTTCGGCGAGCAAGGCATCGTCATCGGTCCAGCATCGCCGCATCCCGCGAACGAGCGCTTCCAGTCCCGCGGCTTCATGGACGGTATTCTACTTCTTAAGCGCATCGGTAGGTCAACGAAAATTAATCGTTTGATTTCCGGGACTCCCGGCAGAAACGCGGCTGCTCTCTAATGGATGATGGGTTATTGTGAGTTGGCGAGGCAAGGTATGACCAGGTCGGCAAAAAGGAAAAAAGATCAGAAAAGATACAGGATGAAAGGAGCGGTAGTTGCTAAAATTTATCGCCATATCATTGCAAATCCCATGTTTTTTCGGGACAATTGCTGATTGCGCTTAACTTTCCGGACAAGCGATGGACCGGCGGAAACGATTCCGACTACGCTGCCGGTCCGGTCGATTCCGGCCGGTTAAACGGATGGTTTGATATTATAAGTACAGGCAGCGAGAGGATAGGCCTTAGGCATGGCGACAAAATCCAGATTCATTCAACTGATGGACACCACCTTGCGGGACGGTGAACAAACCCAGGGCGTTTCCTTTACTCCGGCAGAAAAAGTCAACATTGCGAAAGCCTTGCTGCAGTCGCTCAGGGTCGACCGCATCGAAGTGGCTTCGGCCCGTGTCTCTGCAGGAGAGAAGGAAGCCGTCACCAACATCAACCAATGGGCGAAGCAGGAAGGTTTCGACGGCTGCGTCGAAGTGCTGGGCTTCGTCGACCATACCCGCAGCGTCGACTGGATTCTGGAAACCGGCGGCAGCGTCATCAATCTGCTGACCAAGGGCAGCGAAAAGCACTGCCGCGAACAACTGGGCAAAACGCGGGAACAGCATACCGCCGATATTCTGCAGACCGTCGACTACGCGCTGAGCCGGAGCCTGAAGGTCAACGTCTATCTGGAAGACTGGTCGAACGGTTACCAGAACAGCCCCGATTACGTTTACGCGCTGATGGACAGCCTTAAGGAGGCCGGCATCAGCCATTTCATGCTGCCCGACACGCTGGGGGTGATGTCCCCCGACGAAGTCTTCACCAGCTTCAGCGACATGTGCCGGTGCTACCCGGCATTGCAGTTCGACTTTCACCCGCACAACGATTACGGCCTCGCGACCGCCAACGTCATGGCGGCCGTGCGTGCCGGCGCGACCGCCGTCCATTGCACGGTAAATTGCCTCGGCGAGCGCGCCGGCAACGCTTCGCTGGCGGAAGTGGCGGTGGTGTTGCGCGACAAAATGAACATGCAGTTGTCGATCGACGAAACCCACATCGTGCGGCTCAGCAACATGGTCGAGAATTTTTCCGGCAAGCGCGTCGCCGCCAACGCGCCGATCGTCGGCAGCGACGTCTTCACTCAGACTGCCGGCATCCATGCCGACGGCGACCATAAAGGCGGTTTGTACAAATCCAGATTGAGCCCCGAGCGGTTTTCGCGCTCTCGAAGCTATGCTCTGGGCAAGATGAGCGGCAAGGCCTCGTTGAAGAAAAATCTGGAGTTGCTGGAGATCGATCTGTCCGAAGAAAACCAGAAAAAAGTGCTGGCGCGCATCGTCAGCCTCGGCGATTCCAAACAGACCATCACCACCGACGATCTGCCGTTCATCATCGCCGACGTGCTGGAGAGCAAGAACTACCAGCACATCAAGTTGCTCAACTGTTTCATTACCAGTGGCCTGCATCTGGAGTCGACCGCCAGCCTCCGGCTGGACGTGAACGGCGCCAAACACGTGATATCGGGGGCCGGCAACGGCGGCTTCGACGCCTTCATCGACGCCGTCAACAAAGCGATGAAAGAGCACGATTACACCGTGCCGCCCCTGGCTGACTACGAAGTCCGCATTCCCAAGGGCGGCCACACCGACGCCCTGACCGAGTGCGTGATCACCTGGAACTGCGGCAGCGAACTGCGCAAGACCCGCGGCGTCCATGCCAACCAGGTTTTTGCCGCGATCATGGCGACGCTGAAGATCATCAACATGCAGTTGCATGAGTTGAATCAGAATACGGCTTGACCTCACCGAGAGGATGATGGGGTGGGGTTCTCGAATCAGGCAGATTGTGGAGTTAAATGACTTATGAAATATGCCGTTGTGATCGAAAAAACGCAATCGAAGTTTTCCGCATTTGTCCCCGACCTTCCCGGATGCGTTGCCATGGGAGCGACTGTTGAAGAAGTAGAAAATCAGATTCGGGAAGCCATCGAGTTTCATATCGAAGGTATGCGGCAGGATGGCGAAGAGATACCGCAGCCGAGTTGTTCTGTGGAATATATTGAGGTGGCTGCATAACTCAATGCCCCGGATGCAGTAGATTTGCCTTCGGCACAATACGCGATAAAGCTCTATTTTGCTCTATGCGGAATGCGAAAACGCAGTGTAAGATCAACAGAGTCAGCGAATCTTGATAATGAAATCAAAAGTGACTACGCTCACTCGGCGCTTTCTTATTGTATTGGCTTGCGCGGCGGCAGCCGTTGCGGCCGGTTTCTCGATTGAAGCGCTCCTCAGCCATCGATCCGGCTGGCCGTTCGGCCATACCCGGGCAGGACATGTAGCCGGCTGGGCCGGATTTGCTCTCACGCTGAGCGTATTCGGCTATTCGGTAAAAAAGCGCTCAGGATCAAGAACCGCCTGGCCCAAAGGCTGGTTTTTAGTTCATCAGGCGATGGGGATCGCGGGGCCGTCGTTGATTCTGATTCACTCGGGCTCCCATCTTCATGCCTTGGTCCCCCTTCTAGCCCTGCTGGCGATGGCCGTTACCGTAGTGAGTGGCGTCGTCGGTGTAGTAGTTCATCGCAAAGCATTAAGTTTGATGAAGAGCCGGCGTGCAGAATTCCTCGGCCAGGGGCTTTCTCCCGATGAGGTCGAAGATCGGCTTTATGATCTGGCGGCGGCCGAGAAGGCCTTCAGGACTTGGCGGATCATTCATGTGCCCATGTCTGTGATCTTTTTGGTTTTGACGATCCTTCACATCGTGGGCGCTTTGTATTTTGGAGGATGGTAATGCGATTTTTTCCATTTCTTCACCGCACCGCCGCCACGGCTGCCATGGTTCTTCTCCTTTTGCTGGCGTGGCTCGTTTGGGGGACGCTGAAATATCCCGAATCGCTCTGGGCTCCGGGCGATTTGAGCCGGTTTCATGCAGAAACCGCCTGCAACGATTGTCATCGGCCGTTTCAGGGCGCATCCTCCGAAAAATGCATTGTCTGCCACAATGAAAAACGATTTTCCGAAGGCTCGAATCCGGCCGTATCGGCGTTTCACCGGAAAGCCATAGACGAGCGGACATCGTGTGCGGACTGTCATACCGAGCATCGCGGCGTCCTGGCGAGAATAACTTATGGAACGATGATCAATCCTCACGGAGAATTCGTATTCCGGGCTACCGGCGCGGACTCGTGTACGGCTTGTCACGATTTCAGCGCCGGACGGGAATCGGACTCGTTCGTGCTTGATAACGCCGTCGTCAGGCGGCTGATGGCAGCAGGAGAGGGAGCCCATCGGCGGGGAAAAATGGCTGATTGCCTGGTTTGTCACGGCAGCCCCGGCATCGACGATGGCGAAGATTAATGTCATCCGACAGGACCGTAGGAGGAAAAAAGCGAACCGCATCGACTGAAGACTTCCACCCGGCCCTGAACAAATAAAATCAATCCGGGTCTACATCATCACGTAAACCCCACCCTGTTCTGCATTTGGTTAACCGAAAGGGGGATGCCATGCCCTACCATAACTTATCCGACCTGCCCGACTCGGTAAAAGACAATCTGCCCAAGCACGCCCAGGAGATTTACAAGGAAGCGTTCAACAACGCCTGGGATCAATACAAGGACCCGGAGAAACGGCGCGACGATTCGTCCCGGGAAGAAGTGGCCCACAAGGTCGCCTGGTCCGCGGTCAAAACGAAATACGAGAAAAAGGCCGACGAGTGGGTGGCCAAAAAAGAGTAGTTCACCGAAGCCGCTTTCAACCCTCGGAGAAATTCCTTCCCGCCCGGGATTTTTTCCCGAAACGGCCGCGTTGCCGCCGGCTTTTCCCGAAGCGGACGCGATATTTTTTTAACCGGAAAGAGAGTGACATTTTCTTGCGCTCTTCTTACAATTCAAGTTCCTTATTGAGTTGAAGGATCACGTTAACGTCATGGCTTTACGTCCGCATAACCGAAGACAAAGACTCGGCATCGCCTTTTTTCTCCTTTTCCTGGCGACGGCAGCCTTCGGCAATCCGCTGGAAGACTATGTTGCCGCCGCCGATTCGAACTACCGCTGGCTGCCCGTAAAATTCATCAATTACTCCTGGGGAACGGTCGGACATTACGATCTGACCAGCCAGAACTGGCGCGGCCATCTCTGGAAGCATCGTCTGGTCGTCGTCAGGCCCAATTCGGTCCGCAATCCCGACATGGCGTTACTCAGAATCGCAGGAGACGGCGACGGCGAAGGCCACGTCGACAGTTTGAAAACCCTGGCGGAGCGAGGCGGTGCGATCGCCGCGGTCCTAATGAACGTGCCCAATCAGCCGCTTTATGAGAATCGGCGCGAAGACGCCTTGATCGCCTACACTTTGAACCAATACGTCAAGACCGGCGACGAGACCTGGCCTTTGCTCTTTCCGATGGTGAAAAGCGCGGTCAAGGCGATGGACGCCGTTCAGGAAATCGCCCGGATCCAGCACAACCAGCAAATCGGCCGTTTTGTCGTCACCGGCGCTTCGAAACGGGGCTGGACCACCTGGCTGACGGCGGCGGTCGATCAACGAATCGCGGCGATCGCGCCGATGGTGATCGATACCTTGAACATGAAGGTGCAACTGCAATGGTCGGAGCAAATCTACGGCAAGCAAAGTTCGAAATTGCAGGATTATACCGAGTTGAACCTGCACCGGAAGATGGACAATCGGGCGATGCAGAAACTGCGCGGCTGGATCGATCCGTATGCCTATATCCGGCATTTCACGATGCCGAAGCTGATCCTGCTCGGCACCAACGACCCTTACTGGACCGTCGATTCGCTCCGTCATTACTGGGACGAGTTGCCCGAGCCGAAACTGATCTTTCAGACCCCCAATGCCGGCCACAACCTGAACGGCGGCTGGGAGGCGCTGCAGACCTTAGCCGCCTTTTTTGAGCTGGTCGCGGACCGCAAGCCGCTGCCCGAAATCAACTGGCATTTCGATCGGACCTCGTCACGGAATCAGGTAAAGGCGCAGGTGTCCGTCAACCGGAAGGCACAGGCCATTCGCTTGTGGAGCGCCTATTCCGGAGACCGGGACTTTCGCAATGACGTCTGGGCGGAGCGGCCGCTGGACATAACCCCCGGAAGCAGCCATGCGGCCGCCGAAATCGCCGTGCCCGAGGCCGGGTACCGCGCCTTTCTGATGGAAGTGGATCTTGCCACCGAGTCCGGTCACGAGTACAAGCTGTCGACCGTCGTCAGAGTGACGCCCGACACGAAACCCTGCCTCTGTTGGTCCGTTCCCGAAAAACCGTAAGGAGGCCCTGCCTATGCACGCTTTTTCCGATGCTCTGAACTATCGAACTTATGGTGACAAAGTCTTTCTGGTGACCGGCGCGACCGGCGCGATCGGCAAGGCCATCGCCCGGCAGCTCGCCGGCACGGACGATTCGGAAGTCGTTCTGGTCTGCCGCGACCGGAGCAAAGCGGAACGGACCGTGAACGAAATCATCCATGCCACGCGCAATCCCAGGGTGCGTTTTATCCTGGCCGATTTGAGCCGGTACCGGGAGATTCGCGGACTGGCGGAACGCTGGAGCGGGCCCCTGCACGTCCTGATCAACAACGCCGCCTGCACTCCGCGCAGCCGTCTGGAGACGCCCGAAGGCATCGAATTGCAGTTTGCCACGAACGTACTGGGCTATTTCCGGCTCATCGACGAATTCACTTCCATCTTGAAAGCCTCGGCGCCGGCCCGGATCGTCAACGTCGCCAGTTACTGGGCCGGGGGGCTGGATCTTGGCGATCTGGAGTTCACCCGCCGGCGCTATGACAACGACAAAGCCTATCGGCAGTCCAAGCAGGCCGACCGCATGCTCAGCGTGGCTTTTGCCGAAAAACTCGAGCCTTACCGCATCGCGGTCAATGCTTGCCATCCCGGCGACGTCCATTCGGTCTTAAGCCATAACCTGGGCTTCGGCGGCCACGAGACGCCGGATCAGGGCGCGGCCACTCCGGTCTGGCTGGCGACCCGGCCGGACGGGCAGCATCAGACCGGGAAATATTACGAACACGGGCGCGAGACCGCTTGCGCTTTCAGCCGGGACCGGGCGGGAGTGAAGGCTCTGTATGATATTTGCGGAAACTACTGTTGAGAAGCGGACTTTGGCCGGGCGCCGGGCAAGACAATCCCGGCGATCATGGCGCGTTCCGGAGCGAATGAATTCGTCAGCGAAGAACAATCTCAAAGCCTGTCGATGTCTTTCAGCCTTTGCTCCAGCCAGCGGTCGATGATCTCCAGAAGCTGTTCCTTTACCGGGCTCGCGGAAAAAAGCTGTTCGTGATGGCTGGCGTCCGCCAGCAGCACGATCCGGTTGTGGGGGTTGAGACGGCGGGTCGCCGCCGCAAAATCGGTATTGCCCCAGGCCGGCGTGATGGGATCGTGTTCGGAATAAATCAGCAAATAAGGAAGATCGAATTGCCGCATGCGCGCCCGAAATTCGATGATTTCTTTCTCCACGCTCAGCACGAAGCTTAGCAGCGAGCGCTTGATCATGTATTTGTCGTGGATCAGGCGGATTTTTTCCTCTTCCGAGTCGGTCAGATAATTTTTCACCCAGTCCGGTGCGGTCGGCGAGAACAACAGGCGAAGGCCGGGCAGGGACAGCAGTTCAATCAGGCCGTCCTGCAGCGGAACGGCGACCAGGGCGACGAACTGATTGAACAGCATGACCGGGAGCGGCTCGGCGTGCGGATTCAAAAAGTGTTCGTGCGTATGGAAGGTAAAGTCGACGATCGGATTCTGGAACCATCCGCGCCAGCCCGGCACTTGCGTGACGGAAAAGGCCGGGCCGCTGAAGACTATGCCTTGGACCCTGGCCGCGGCCGGGTCTTCTTTGGCCTGAAGCAGATAGCTTGAGGCGACCAGGGAGCCGAGGCTGTGCGACAGAATGAAAATCGGCAGCGGTTTCCGGCCGGAAGGGCTGCGGCAGCGGCCGGCCAGGTAGTTCAGTGCCTGCCCCAGATCTTCCCGCATCGGCTGCAAATCGTCCAGCCGTTCCTGTTCGAGAAAGGCGCGGCCGACGTCGTAGCCGGGCGCGCCGCCGGTCACGCGGGCGTGGGCCTTGGCCAGCACCGGATTGCTCATGCCGTGGGCGGTCAGATCGATTCCTACCACCATAAAGCGGCCGGAGAAATGCCGGGCGACGTCGCCGTAGCGGCCCACGTGTTCGTTCATGCCGTGCACGATGAGCAGGCAGCCCTGCATCGAAGCCGGCGATCGAGGCGCGAGCGTCTGCAATTGCCGTCGGGCATCGCTGCCCGCAACCGGGAGAGTGACCGCTTCGCCCCAGAAAGGATAGGGCTGAGTGACCAATTGCCGATGAGCGCAGCCGATCAGCAGCGGCAAGACGCAAAGAATCATCAACGCACGCATCGGCAACCGCTCGTTCCCTTATTTGCGTTGATAGGTTCCTATCAGTTCGGCCTGATCCAGAATGTGCCCGGACATGGCCCTCTCCAGCCGGGCCTTGTCGGGCTGGTGCAAATCGGGCAGTTCGACGTCCAGGGCGTAGAGCTTGAAAAAATAACGATGCCGGCCGATCGGCGGACAGGGTCCGCGGTAACCGGTTTGCTTCCAGTCGTTCTTGCCTTCCAGCGTGCCCTGCGGCAAGTCCTTCGGAGCAACGTTTTCGGCCAGGCCGGAAGCCGACGGCGGAATGTTATAGAGCAGCCAGTGAACCCAGGTCATTTTGGGAGCAGCCGGATCCGGAGCGTCGGGGTCGTCGACGATCAGGACCAGGCTTTTGGCCTGGGCAGGAACGTCGACCCAGCTTAAAGCGGGCGAAACATCGGCGCCGTCGCAGGTGTATTCCTGGGGAGCTTCATTGAGATGGACGAAAGCGGGTGATTTAAGAGATAGGGACATGGCGGTTCCTCCTTCAATCGACAAAGCGGTGGCGGTATGGCCGCAAAGCGTTAAACAGACGATTCTGAGACATCGCTGATGCATTCCGGTTTTCATTGTTTTCCTCCTGCTGAAAGGTTAATGCCTGCAAGCAGGGTCAAATCGGACCCGTGTTGAGGGTTCCGGGAAAGCTCCTTGGGAACTGCTTGCGTTAGGGAATCTCCTTGCCTTTCGGCGTTTTTCGAAAGTCTTCCGGCGTAAGATTTTGGGTCAGGGTAAAGACGCCTTCGACTACGTGCCGGCGCATTTCTATTTCGATCATCACCGTTTGATTGGGTTCGAAATAACGTTTCAGCGCGGCGAAGGTTCCTTTGTGTTCGGCCACGGTGTAATAGGCAAAACCCGTTTCGGGACGGGCGATGATCTTGAATCCGAATTTACCTTCCAGTTCGGGCCGGTTCAATCCTTCGTTCATTACGTCGTAATTGACGTAATAAGTCAGTTTGCCGCGGTTCAATTGATTCCGCTGGCGATCGACGAAAAATCCTTCCGGCAAATGATTTTCATTGTACTGGGGTCCTGCGGTAAATAATAGATCGTAGTCGGTGAGCTGATTGCCTTGGTCGTCGATCAAACGGAATACCAGCATGCAATAGCGGTTCGTGATGAAGGTGCGTTCGATAAGAAAAAGGGCGCGCGCGTGTTCGATGCGTTCGTCCTGCTGGGTTTTAACCGTCATTGCGTCGAATTCCTTGACGGCCTTGTTGTAGGCGGAAGCCGTGCCGATCTGCAGGCAGCGCAGGATGGCGGCCAGGGTCGGGTGAGAGCCGTCATCGCCAGCGCGCACGCTGCGGATGATGCCGATGTCTTCGCCGGAATGGGACAGGCCGGGAAGGACGCCGAATACGGTTTTCTGGAAATGGTCGTTCTTTTTGAGTTTGAGCGTGCCGTCCGTTTGCAGCAGTCGGATCAGCCCGAAATTCATGTTGGCGGAGGCGACGCGGACGATGCCGTCGGAGCCGGCTTCCCCGGTATAGGCGTTCAGGTTGTCGTAGAAAGCCCGGTCGATTTTCTGGCCGGTCAGAATAAATACGAAAAGCCCGGCGCTGGTGCAGTCGTAGGACAGCCATTCGCAATTCAAATCCCAGCTCTGCTCGCTGCCCAGTTCCAGCCAGTTGAGCACGCCGGCGCCCGGCTCCACGCCTTCGGCGAAATACCTCAACCGGGCAAGTCGGCTTTTGCCGAGCTGCGCCAGGGCGGAGCCGTGATTGGGCGGAGCCAGCATGATCAGATGGCTCAGAGGGCAGGAGGACAACTGGTTTCCGTAGAAGCGGGTAATCCAGTTTCGCACCAGCGGCCCTCCGGTCGAATGGGTGATGCAGACAAAGCGCTCGCCTTTTTTGAGTTTGGGCAAAACCTCCTTGGCCACCGCGTTCTGCATGCCGCGCGCGATGTCGTCCATCGTGATTTCATCGAAAAAACTGACGTATTTGGCCAGGTACAGATGAGTCGTTTCGATTTTCAGGCCGGCCGGAGCCTTGGCCAGCAACGCACGGGGCAGCCCGCCGTAGGTATCGGTATTGGTGACGCTCCAGCCGTGAATAAAGACGATAAGCATTGGACAGCACTCCTTTGGTTTAGTGGTGGGCGGATTATCCCTCTAATAATTATCTTATAGCAACGGTACGGCAAAGGCTATGGCATTGCACTGGGTGCAAGTCCGACAAAAAAGGGAACGACTGCCATAAGAAGAGGAAATTTTTAATTGTAGCCCGTCAACAATTTGCCTCGGCAGCGGGGATGACCGCGTTCCGTTGGGCGCCGTCTGAAAAAGACCTGCGAGGTTTTTAAAACCTCGCAGGTCCGGTTCTATTGTTTCGTTTCAACAGGGCTGACTGCTAGCCTTGCTCCATGTATCCATTACCGGGGCATTCAAGTTTTGATACCATTTCCAGGCGTGACTTAAATGAAATGATAAGTCTCAAATTTCTGATATAGCGACTTTGGCTTAAATCCGGGAGCAATCCTTATTTTCTAAAATTATTACCGAGTCAGGTTTAAAACAGTTTTAGTTTCCTACGACTTTTAATACGAAGGCATCCCAAAAACCGCCTGCGAAAGTGGGTTGGAATGCGTTTACAGCAGGAAAATCGGTAGACATTGTCGATCCTGTTACATAAGCGTTTCCGGAACGGCTAACGGCAATGGCCGTAGGTTCGTCCAGCCCGCTTCCTGCGATACACATTGAATACAATAGTTTTGAACCTCTGGCATTCAACTTGGAGATTTGGATATCACTGCTTGCATCATTGCAGTTAGCCATTGCAGGGCCTGCTAATACATAGGCATTACCCCACCTGTCCACGTCGACACCGCCTACTCCTTTGTCAAGGCACGTGGAATAAATCATCCTGGAACCTCCAGCGTTTAATTTGGTAACAAAAGCATCCTGGCCTTGACAAGCATAGAGCGGTAGTTTAACGGGAAAATC
This sequence comes from Methylosarcina fibrata AML-C10, assembly GCF_000372865.1. NCBI lineage: Bacteria > Pseudomonadati > Pseudomonadota > Gammaproteobacteria > Methylococcales > Methylococcaceae > Methylosarcina > Methylosarcina fibrata. The sequence goes on from NZ_KB889965.1 coordinate 4,007,513, forward strand.
GGATGAATTCGTCGAGCCAGATACATAAGCATTGCCGAAGTGATCCACCGCAATGGCCGAGCCGGCATCGATATCATTGCCTCCCAAACAGGTGGAATAGACCACCCGTGTCCCTGCCGCATTCAACTTGGTTACAAAAGCATCGTTGAGAAGGAAGCCTTGGTCGCTGTAAGCACAAGTTGATTGCAACGAGTTAACCCTGGGAAAATCGGACGAAAAAGTAGAACCCGTTACATAAACGTTATTAAAACGGTCGACTGCAATTCCCGAGGTGGTATCCCGATAATCGCTGCCGCCGAAACAAGTTGAATAGATCAGTCTCGTACCTGCTGCATTCAACTTACTTATGAAGATAGGTTTGCCTTCACAATCATACAGAGGATTTACAAAAGGAAAATCGGAAAAGGAAGCGCCTGTCACATAGAGGTTTGCCGATCGGTCGAGGGCAATATCGTGAACATCGCCTCGCAAACAAATCGAATAAATCAGAGAAGATCCGTCCGGACTGATTTTTGTTACAAAGCCTCCTCCATTCTCGCAGCTATCCGTTAAAGGTGGCACCGGTGGAGCGGAATACAGAAAGGGAAAATCGCTCGATCCGGTCGATCCCACCACATAGGTATTGCCCAAGTCATCGGCCGCAATTCCTTGGGCGCTATCTGAGGTGAAACCACCGAGAACAGTGGAATAAATCACCGAACCCTTCGAATCGAATTTTGTAACAAAAGCATCCCCATAAAAAAAGAATGGATCTCCAGGAAGGCTGCTATTGACTACGGGAAAATCGCTTGAGGTGGTAAAACCGGCAACATAAGCGTTGCCTGATTTATCGATAGCGATATCGAAGCTAAAATCATCGCCGTCGTCACCAGCTCCCTGAGCACTGCCGCCCAGGTAGGTGGAATAAGCCAGCACCGGATCGATGACCAGCGGTCTGGAGGCATCGTATCGGGCCACCTGAAAGCCGACGTCCGCCGTTTTCCCCTGTTTATCCGGATGCAGCGCATAGCTTCCGGCCACTTCCTTGCGCACGCCGGCAATTTCCTGATAAACGACCGGCTTGTGCTGAATCACCTGGCCGCCTCGGGTTTTGATGACGAGCTGCCCGTTGGCGTCCAGGCTGAGCTGTTCTGCGCCTTCGACATGAAACCGGATCGCTTTCGGGTCGGCGCCGGGGGCGACCACGAAGTCGTATTCGAGCTGTTTCTGATTGCCGTAGTAGACCAGATCAATGCCGGGATAGACGCCGTTGTATTTCACCTTGGCATAGCTCGGGATGCCGGTGCGCCACGCTTTCGGGTCCTTGCCGCGCAAATAATGGGTCTTGCCCGGCAACTGGTCGAGCCCTTCGACTTGGGCTTGGGCATTGCCTCCTTTCAGCTGCATCCTGAGTACAGCGGTAGAAGCGGGTTTCGGCAGGGCCGATTTCATCGGCTTCATCAGGTTCAATTTTGTCCTGGACGTTTGGGCTTCAGGTTGACGCAAAGCCAGCACCGCTTCGGTCGGCGTCAGAAACAGGCTGTAGCCCTGGCCTCGGGACAGGAACTGCACTTTGGGGTCGGTTTGCCCGAGGTTGGCTTCGAAGCTCAGCAGCCGTTGGCCGAAGGATTCGGCGAGCAGCGCCCTCTGTGCCGGATCGGTTTGCGAAGGCGAAGCCTGGATTCCGGGAGCGGCCAACATTGCCGAAGAAAGAAACCCGGTTGCGAGCATGAGGCGGAATATGGTTTTTGTCGAAAATTCGGAAAAATCCGGTAATTTATGAAAGTTCGAATGAGTATTCATGACGACTCCTTAAGTTTTATGGTTTTATTGGAATGAGGTTATACACCGTTTCCATGCTCCGTACAGAAACGGCACATAAGGACGTTATTAATTGCCTACGATCTTCATCACAAAGGCGTCCTGGTCTCCTCCCCCGAAGTCCGGTTGAGCGGCTTGCCGGGTAGGCAAGTCCTCCGAGCGGGTTTCACCCGTTAAATAGGCATTTCCAAAACGATCCACCGCAATGCCTCTGCCCACTTCCCTGCCACTGCCTCCGATGCAGGTGGAATAGAGCACTGCCTTACCCGAAGCATTCAGCTTGTTTAGATAAGCATCGCCGTTGGTGCCGTCACAAGTGAATTTTATCGGCCGAACTTTAGGAAAATCGGTAGAAAAAGTAACTCCCGTGGTGTATACATTGCCAAAGCGATCCAGGGAAATTCCCGTGCCTGCATCAGTCGAATTGCCCCCTAAACAAGTGGAATAGACGGCTCTGCCCGTTGAAGTGAATTTCGTTACAAAAGCGTCGCTGCCGGTGCAGTTTTTCAGCGAATTTAACATCGGAAAATCGTCCGAGCCGGCGCCGCCTGTTACGTAAGCGTTTCCGGAAGCATCGACGGCGATGGAACTGGAGTCGAAAATGCTTTCACTGCCATCGCCGCCGAGATAGGTGGAATAGATCAAAGCATTGCCCGAGGCGGTAAATTTCGCTACGAAATAGTCGGTAGAGTTAAGCGGTCCGCCGCCGTATGCCGGTTGAAAGGCGTTTTTCGTGGGAAAGTTTTCATCGGCGGTGATTCCCGTCACGTAAGCGTTTCCGAAGCGGTCGACCGCGATGTCGGTCCCTTCGTCAAAACTTCCTTCTGTAAGGGGATCGGCATGGACTCCTCCCAAATAAGTGGAATAGACGAGTGCATTTCCGGCGGGATTGAGCTTGGCGACGAACGCATCGGATTCACCTCCTCCGTAGGTCGGTTGCAAGGCATTTATTACGGGAAAATGAGTGGAGAAAATGGAGACTAATCCGGTCACATAGGCGCTTCCGAAACGATCCACAGCGATGGCTTGACCGAAGGTGCTGAAGCCAAGGCATGTCGAATAGATCAGGGATGCGCCGTCCGGACTGAGTTTGGTTATAAATGCTCTGAATAGAAACTCGGGGTCACAGGATTCTATCGGATTGAGTGTGGGAAAATCGCTTGAGGTGGTAGCGCCGGTAATAAATATATTGCCTTGATTGTCCACGGCGATTCCGGTGCCATCGCTTTGTTCACCCAGAACAGTGGAGAAAATGATGCCGCCTGCCGGATTGAACTTTGTGACAAAGGCTCCCCCGCCGGCCAACGGCTCGGCATTTCCGACCGGAAAGTCGGCCGAGTCGGTGCTGCCTGTGACGTAGGCATTACCCGCATTATCCACAGCGATATCATAATCAAAGCTGAAATCGTCTCCGCTGCCGCCCAGATAGGTGGAATAAGCCAGCACCGGGTCGATGATCAGCGGCCTGGAGACATCGTACCGGGCTACCTGAAAGCCGACCTCGGACATTTTTCCTTCTTTGCCGGAGTTCAGGACATAGCCTCCGTCAATGACCTTGCGTACATCGCCGATCTCCTGATAGATCACCGGCTTGTGCTGGATGACGCCGCCGCCCGGCGTTGTAACGACCAACCGGCCTTTGTCGTCCAGGGCCAATTGTTCCGCGCCGCTAAACTGGAGCCGGATCGTTTTCGGGTCGGCGCCGGGAGCCACGATGAAATCGTATTCCAGTTGCCTCTGCTTGCCGTAATAAACGAGGTCGATTCCGGGATAAATGCCGTGGTATTTCACCTTGGCGTAACCGGGAATGCCGGTGCGCCAGGTTTTGGGGTTTTTACCGCGGAGGTAATGGGTTTTGCCGGGCAATTGGCCGAGTCCCTCGACGGTTGCCGCGGGATTGGCGCCTTCCAGTTGCATCCTCAGCACGCTGACAGTCGACGTTTTGGCCGGTTTGACAGAATTGAGCGAAGGCAATTTGCCGGGTTTAAATAGCGCTGCCGAATCCGTTTTGCGCAAGCTCAGTACCGCCTCGGTCGGCGTCAGAAACAGGCTGTAGCCCTGGCCCCGGGACAGAAACCGGACTGTGGGATCGGTCTGCCCGAGGTTGGACTCGAAGCTCATTGGCCGTTGGCCGAAAGATTGAGCCAACAGAGCGCTCCGGGCTGCTTCCGGCGCGGACGGAGTCGCGGCGGCCTGACTGCCGGATGCGGCCAGGGCGCCTAAAGCGAGCAAGAATAGGCGTCCCTGCCGCGATATTTTTCCTTGCCGATATATTGACGAATCGGTTGCTTTGATCAGGGTTGAATCGGTGTTCATGGAATCCTCCTTCTTTTAATGGTTGTTGGTGGTTGAAATTGGCCGGACAGCGAATAAAGTTGAAAAATAACGGCAAGGCGGAGCGCTCCCTGTCTGCATTGCTCGATTCCGAACAACGCAGACAGAAACTGCCGGGCCTTTCGCTAGTTGCCCTTGACCTTGGTCACGAAGGCGTCGCTGCTGCCTCTTAAAGCCGGCTGCAGAGCTTTGAAGGTGGGAAAATCGGCCGAATCGGTGCCGCCCGCAACATAGGCGCTGCCATAGCGGTTCACCGCGATGCCCTGACTGTAGTCGTCATCGCGGCCCCCGAGACAGGTGGAATAAATGAATCTTGTCCCGGCCGCATTGAGCTTGGTCAGCGTGACGTCGTAATCCGATTGGACGGCGCAGTTCGGCTGCAATGCACGGAACACGGGAAAGTGCTGTGAATCGGTGGAACCTACGATATAGGCATTGCCGTTGCTGTTTACGGAAATGGCATTGCCGTAATTATAATTATCCCCTCCCAGATACGTGGAATACACCAGCGCGGAGCCGGCGGCATTCAGTTTGGCCACGAAAGCATTGGAATAGCCTTTGAGCGTATTCTGCAATGGCCTTACTGTCGGAAAATCGCTCGAGTTCGTGGTGCCCGTGACGTACGCATTGCCGGAACCATCGACCGCGATGCCGGCCGTTGCGCAAAAAGGATCGCTGCAAATTTCGATTTGCTGGCCGCCGAGATAAGTCGAATAAATCAAGGCGGAGCCCGATGCGTTCAGCTTTGCGACAAACGCGTCGGAATCGTACGTACCTCCGGCCTTGGCGGGTTGCAAGGGATGCACCGTAGGAAAGTCGGATGCCGTGGTCCAGCCCACGATATAGGCATTGCCGAACTTGTCCACTGCGATGTCTTCGCTCGCCTCGCCGAATGTCTGGTTGCCTCCGAAGTAGGTGGAATAAATCAGCGAGCCTGTAGGGCCGATCTTTGCCACGAACGCATCCTGTTCTGCCAACAGCGATGCCTGCAACGGATGAAGCGTGGGAAAATCGGTAGAACGAGTTAGCGCCGTGACATAAGCATTGCCCAATCGATCGACCGCGATGTTCGAATTGAACTCCGCACTGCTGCCGCCGAGGCAGGTCGCATAGACAAAGGCCGTGCCCTCGGCATTCAGCTTGGCTACGAAGGCATCCCCTTCGTAGTCGTTGACGATGTGGCAGTCTGCCTGCAATGGGTTACGCTTGGGAAAGTCTGCCGAATAGGTATAGCCTGAAATAATTGCATTGCCCTGGTAATCGACTCCGATACTTTCTCCGACGTCGGAATCGCTCCCGCCAAAATAAGTAGAGTAGAGGACTCTGTTGCCTTTGGCATTGAATTTGGTTACGAAAGCATCCGCCGAACCGCCGACGGAAAGCGGTTGAGATCCGTTCACGAGGGGGAAGTCGACCGAGGCGGTGGTTCCTGCTACATAAGCATTGCCCGAGCCATCCACGGCAACGTCATCTGCAATATCATAATCACTCCCTCCAAGAAAAGTGGAATAGGACAGCACCGGGTCGATAATTAACGGTCTGGAGGTGTCGTAGCGAGCCACCTGAAAGCCGACGTCCGCCGTTTTTCCTTTTTTATCCGGATGCAGCAGGTATCCTCCGGCAATGGATTTGTGCACGCCGTCGATCTCCTGATAGATCACCGGCTGGTGCTGGATGACTTCGCCGCCCTCGGTCTTGACGATCAATTGCCCGTTGCTGCCCAGGCGGAGTTGTTCGGCGCCTTCGACGTGAAACCGGATCGCTTTCGGATCGGCGCCGGGAGCCACGATGAAATCGTATTCGAGCTGCCGCTGCTTGCCGTAGTAGACCAGATCGATGCCGGGATAAATGCCGTGGTATTTGACCCTGGCGTAGCTCGGAATGCCGGTGCGCCAGGCTTTGGGGTCCTTACCGCGCAGATAGTGAGTCTTGCCCGGCAGTTGATCGAGACCTTCGGCTTGGGCTTTGGCTTGGGTTCCCTCCAGTTGCATCCTGAGCACGCCGACGGTTGAAGTTTTGGCCGGTCTGACAGGATTGGACGAAGGCAATTTGCTGGGTTTGAATCGAAGTGCCGAATCCGTCTTGCGCAAGCTCAGCACCGCTTCGGTGGGCGTCAGAAACAGGCTGTAGCCCTGACCTCGTGACAGAAACTGCACGGACGGATCGGTCTGCCCGAGATTGGCTTCGAAGCTCAACGGCCGGTGAAAAAATGAATCGGCAAGGTGCTCTTGTCTTGTTGTCTCCAGTTGTGTTGCTGCGACCGCCGTACCGGATGCCAGGGCAAGAGGAGCGATCCAGGCGAAAACCCCGGTTTTTAAAGCGGGCCGTTTGCACTGTCTTGCCGGAACTGAAAGCGGTCCCGACAGAAATGAAAAAATGGATGGGTTGTACATGGTGTCCTCCTTCCTGCATTTTAATAGTGAGTTGTCAAGGTTGGTCGAACAGTAATCGGTTGACGTCAAGCTGAATAACAGGTCCTGATTGCCCAATCCGGTCATCCTGTTGTACTTACGTATAGAGGAGGAGGGTCTGGACGGAGAAGGGAATGAGCCTCGCTTCCGGCTGAGGATCATCAAGGTCGTGTTTAAACAAGGGGAGAGGAGCGGTCCCAAGACAAGGATACTTGTTGATGTCCGAATCCCTTAATAATGACAACCCTGGGCTTAAAAACTATTACGATTTTAATATCCTGTCAATAGGCTAATTCGCCCGGTGGGGGCGGGATAGATGTCCCTAATGACTGGAGAGGGATTTGGATCAAGGGTAGGCTGTTATCCAATGGAGTAATGGCGCAAGCCGGCCGGTTTTTCACAAGATTCGAAAAATTCGGCTGGCTCTAACGTATCAGGTTATCTTATTTGGCTTGTGCAAGGATCTGCCCGGGTCAAGCCGAGAGAGCGATTCGTCGTGGGGGCCGCGGCAAAGTTTCTTCGCGAGTTAATGCTCTGAGTTAATGCTCTGAGTTTATTAATGTTTTATCTGCATTGAACCAATATGGTCCATATGTTATCATCAAAAAATTTTTACGGATCGTAGAGAGCGCAGCTTCGGGTTGCAAACTGTCAAATCAAATTATTCATGCGGTCACTTGTTTTCTGTCTCCTGCCGGGAAAATTTTTTGTCCGGAAATGTCCGGTTGCTTTTTGCCGTTTGCCAAAATCCGGATCGGAAGCCCGGCTGCCTTGCTGATGATAAAGTTTATCGATAAGCGATTGCCGTTCGCTTGGCGGCGTTCGGGCAAACCATTCCCCGTTAAACTTCCGGTTCAGGAATCAGTCATAGCGTAATAATTTTTGCTTCAACCTTTTTTCCGGGATTCAACTAAATGACCTTACCTATTGAGGATTATGCCTTACTCGACGATAAAGAATGCGATGCTCGCATCGTGGCGGCAAAAGCCAGGCTGGGCAGCCGTTGCGTTATTCTGGGGCATCATTATCAGCGGGATGAAGTTTTCAAGCACGCCGATTTTACCGGCGATTCGTTAAAGCTGTCCCGGGACGCCGCCCGTTCGGAAGCCGAATACATCGTCTTCTGCGGCGTCCATTTCATGGCCGAAGTCGCCGATGTCCTGTCGAGGCCGGATCAAATCTCGATCTTGCCGGATCTGGCGGCCGGCTGTTCGATGGCGGACATGGCCAATCTGATCAAGGTGCGAAAGTGCTGGAAGGAACTGGCTGAAGTGATCGACGTCGAGAATGAAGTCACCCCGATCACTTACATCAATTCGGCGGCGGATCTGAAAGCGTTTTGCGGCGAGCACGAAGGCATCGTCTGCACTTCGTCGAATGCGCAGAAAATTCTGGAGTGGAGTTTTGCCAAGCGGCCCAAGGTTTTGTTTTTCCCCGATCAGCATCTGGGGCGCAATACCGGTTACCGGATGGGCATTCCCCTGGAACGGATGGTCACGTGGGATTTCAACAAGCCGCTGGGCGGATTGACCGAAGAACAAATTCGAAACGCCAGAATGATACTCTGGAACGGCTATTGTTCGGTGCACCAAGCCTTCAAGCCGGAACAGATCGACCGTTTTCTGGAGCGCTACCCGGAAACCCGGGTAATTTCCCATCCCGAAGCCTGTTTCGAGGTTTGCCGGAAATCCGATTACGTCGGTTCGACCGAATACATCTTGAAAACGGTCCGGCAGGCCGAGTCCAATACCCGCTGGCTGGTCGCTACGGAACTGAATCTGGTCAATCGTCTGCATGAAGAGTGCAAATCCCAGGGGAAAAACGTGCATTTCATGTCGCCGATGCTGTGCATGTGCTCGACCATGTTCCGGACCGATCCGCAGCATCTGGCCTGGGTCATGGAAAACCTGGCGGCAGGCCAGGTCGTCAACCGGATTTCGGTGCCGCCGAAAGAGGCTGATCTGGCCAGGCGCGCGCTGGAAAACATGCTGTCCGTAGCGTGATGTTCGGCGGTTAAGGAAAGGATGTCCTGAACGCGGGCAAGACCGGGCGCGAAAGTTGGTGATACAATTCGAAGCCGATACAAAAGTGCGAGTAACCACGATGAGCCGAAATTATTTCAGTTTTGCCTTCGGGCGTTGTCCAGCCGCTTTGGGGTTTGTTTTTCTGATCGCAGGCTTTTTTTTGACCGGATGCGAAAAAGAAACGCAGCACAGCCCGCTGGTCAAGGAAACAGTCAAAAAATTTGAAGTGGCTACCGCTCTGGAAGGATCCGTCGCCGATGACCAGGGACCGGTCAAGACGGGGACCGTCCGGGTCCTGGACGGTCAGGGCCGAATGATCGCCGGTACGCAGTTGCAGAACGGCGACCGGTATCGGATCGAAATCCCGGCCGGGACCGTTTTGCCGGTCGTCCTGTCCTATCTTCCTTCAGGAAAGGAAACGGATGCCGGTGAATTGATCACGGCGGTCGTGCATCCGAACCTGACTGTCTACAGCATCAATCCGCTGTCCACCGCCATCGCCAAGAAAGCCCGGGAGCTCGGAGGCTATACGCACGCCAATCTGGTCCTGGCGGCGGAAAGCATGGGCACGGTTCCGGACGCCAACAAAACCACGGCCGGCTTTCGGGGCGATCCCACCAAGCAGTACGGCGGCTGGCACTGACGAATTATCATAACCTGTCGGTAAAACGGCATGATTTAAGCCGTTTTGTTACGATCGATATTGAAGGGTAAGTAAACCTCCCTTGCCCAGAGCATTCTTTTCATTAATCTATTCCGGCGATTCGGTTTCGTAGCGACAAAGCCGGCTTTGTTAACCTAAGCTGGTCTCTTCAGGCCGTTCGGTCTATTGCCGTTTCGATGGAATCCTTCCTTGATTTAATGCAGTCCACCCGCTATAATCGTCCAGCTAATTCATTTGGGGCGCAGTGTGGCGGATAAAAAGCTATCGACTGTCGGTAAAGTTCTGATTTTTCAGATTTTGATTATTGCAGCGATGGCTTTGGGGTTTGCCGTAACGAGGGGATGGGTTTCGAGTTATTCCGCAGCGCTGGGCGGGTTCGCGGCATTCATTCCGAATCTGTATTTTGCAATCAAAATGCAAAGAGCCTCCGGGCTGGAAGCACGAAAGATTGTCAGGTCGTTTTATGTCGGGGAATCCGGCAAGCTACTGTTGACAGCCGCTTTGTTCGCGCTGATTTTTCAAATTCCAAACATAGAAATTTTACCGCTGCTGGCAGGTTATCTGGCAGCCTTGTCGGTTTTTTGGTTTGCGCTCTTGATGCGCTGAAATATTAATTAGGTAGAGAGGAACGATGGCAACCGAAGCTCATGCCGCTGAAGGGGCAACTGGTTATATTATTCATCATTTAACACCCCTTAGCGCAGGGGAGGGTTTCTGGACCCTGCATCTGGACACCTTGTTTTTTTCGGTTGTTTTGGGCGTTTTGTTCGTCTGGTTTTTCAAGACGGCGGCGGAAAAGGCCACTTCCGGAGTGCCGGGCCTGGCGCAGAATTTCGTCGAAATGATGATCGAGTTCGTCGATACCCAGGTCAAGGACACGTTCCACGGCCGAAGTGCACTGATCGCGCCGCTGGCGTTGACGATTTTCTGCTGGGTGTTTTTATTCAATTTCATGGATTTGTTCCCGGTCGACCTCCTGCCGTTTATCGGTTCGATGATGGGGTTGCCGTATCTTCGGGTCGTGCCCAGTACCGATTTGAACGCGACCTTCGCGATGTCGATCTCGGTGTTCTGCCTGATCATTTTTTACAGCATCAAGGTCAAGGGCCCCTGGGGGTTTGCCAAGGAAATGCTGTTTCAACCGTTCGGTCCCTGGCTGTTCCCGTTCAACCTGCTGCTGAAAGTCGTCGAGGAAATCGCCAAGCCGATTTCCCTCGGGCTGCGGTTATTCGGCAATCTGTATGCCGGCGAATTGATTTTCATCCTGATCGCCCTGTTGCCTTGTTACATCCAGCCGTTGCTGAGTTTTCCCTGGGCGGTCTTTCATATTCTGATCATTACCTTGCAGGCCTTCATCTTCATGGTATTGACGATCGTCTACCTGAGTATGGCGCACGAAGATCATTGATTTATGCCGTGCGGCGCCGATTCCGATCGATGCGGATCACTCTGAAATGCATGGGATTCAAGCAGCGCTTTCAGGCGGTGTGAGACGGTTCAAGCCGGACAAAATGTCTTTTTTTACTGTTTTTTTATAACGTATCTATTGGAGGTATCATGGAAATTGCAAGATTAATTGCCGATGTACAAGGTTTGACTGCCATCGCGGTAGGTCTGGTTCTTGGTATGGGCGCTTTGGGAACGGCGATCGGCTTCGGCTTGCTGGGCGGAAAATTTCTGGAAGGCGCGGCGCGTCAACCTGAAATGGTTCCGATGCTGCAAGTTAAAATGTTCGTTGTCGCAGGTCTTCTGGACGCGGTCACCATGATCGGCGTCGGTCTGGCGTTGTTCTTTACTTTTGCCAATCCGTTCCTGTCCGCCGTACAGGCCGCTGCTGCCGGTTAATGCGGGCTGATTTACCACCTATCGACAAGAGGAACGCATCGTGAGTATCAATGCTACCCTGATTGGGCAAATGATTACATTTGCACTTCTGGTCTGGTTTACCATGAAGTACATTTGGCCGCCTTTATTTAATTCTTTGGAAGAAAGAAAAAATAAAATTGCCGCCGGTCTGGCAGCGGCCGAAAAGAGTCAGGAAGACTTGAGACTGGCTGAAAAAAAGGCCTTGAGCGTCATTAAGGAAGCGAAGGATAAATATTCTGAGATTGTCAACGAGGCGCAAAAACGCGCCAATGAAATCGTTGAAGAATCCAAGGACACCGCACAAAAAGAAGGCGATCGTCTCAAACTTGCAGCTAAAGTGCAAATCGAGCAGGAAATTCAGCAAACGAAAGAAAGCTTGCGTATAGAAGTCGCGAACCTGGCGGTCAAAGCTGCGGAACAGATTCTGAGCGCGGAAATCGACAAAACCAGGCATCAGGACATTCTTGATAAAGTTTCCAACAAACTATAGGTTGAGTAAATGAGCGAACTGGCAACATTGGCGAGGCCATACGCATCCGCGGCGTTCAAAAGAGCCAAGGAGACCGGCGCCACGGAGAAATGGTCCCAATCCCTGGCGTTTATCGAAGCGATTCTGGCGAATCGGGACGTTTCCAGGCTGGTCGATAATCCGAACGTGAGCAATGAACGCAAGTCGGCCTTGATGCTCGATTTGTGCGGCGACAAAGTGGATCCGGAAGTCGGAAATTTCCTGCAACTGCTCGTTTATAACAAGCGGCTCGGCCTGGTTCCCTACATAACGCGGCTTTACGAAGAATTGAAGGCTCAGGACGAAGGCTACATCGAAGCCGACGTTTATACCGCATATGCCCTGACCAAGGAAGCAAAGGCTCAGTTCGCTTCGTCGCTGGAAAAAAAATTAGGCAAGAAAATCCATATGAAGGTCACCGTGGATAAGTCCCTGATCGGTGGCGTCCTGGTGCGGGCGGGAGACAAGGTTATCGACGGCTCCGTCAGAGGCCAGCTCAAACAAATGCAAAAGACTCTACAGTGAGAGTGAGATCAAGCACATGCAACTAAATCCATCTGAAATAAGTGATCTGATTAAGAAGAAGATCGAAAACTTCGATCTCGGCGCGGAAGCGCACACCGAAGGCACCGTCGTCAGCGTGACTGACGGTATCGTAAGAATCCACGGGCTTTCCGAAGCGATGCAGGGAGAAATGCTGGAATTCCCGGGCAATACCTACGGCATGGCGCTCAACCTGGAGCGCGATTCGGTGGGCGCCGTCGTCCTGGGCGCCTACCAGCACATTTCCGAAGGCGACACCGTCAAATGCACCGGCAAAATTCTTGAAGTGCCGGTCGGCGAAGCCTTGCTCGGCCGCGTGGTCGATGCGCTCGGCAATCCGATCGACGGCAAGGGCGCCATTGAAACCAAGGAAACTTCACCGATCGAAAAAATCGCTCCGGGCGTTATTGCGCGCCAGTCGGTAAGCCAGCCGGTGCAATTGGGCCTGAAATCGATCGACTCGATGATTCCGGTAGGCCGCGGTCAGCGGGAGCTGATCATCGGCGATCGTCAGACCGGAAAAACCGCGATCGCCGTGGACGCCATCATCAACCAGAAAGGTACCGGCATCAAATGCATCTATGTGGCGATCGGGCAAAAACGTTCCTCGATCGCCAACGTCGTGCGCAAACTCGAAGAGCACGGTGCGATGGAGCACACCATCATCGTTTCGGCTTCGGCTTCGGAATCGGCCGCTCTCCAGTTCATCGCGCCCTACACCGGTTGTTCGATGGGCGAGTATTTCAGAGACCGCGGCGAAGACGCCCTGATCATTTACGACGATTTGACCAAGCAGGCCTGGGCTTACCGTCAGGTGTCCCTGTTGCTGCGCCGTCCTCCGGGACGCGAAGCGTATCCGGGCGACGTGTTTTACCTGCATTCGCGCTTGCTGGAAAGAGCGGCCCGGATCAATGCGGACGAAGTGGAAAAACTGACCGGCGGCAAAGTGAAAGGCAAAACCGGCTCTTTGACGGCGTTGCCGATCATCGAAACGCAGGGCGGGGACGTCTCGGCGTTCGTACCGACCAACGTGATTTCCATTACCGACGGCCAGATCTTCCTGGAAACCAACCTGTTCAACTCGGGCATCCGGCCTGCGGTCAACGCCGGTTTGTCGGTATCGCGGGTAGGCGGCGCGGCGCAAACCAAGATCATTAAAAAATTGGGCGGCGGTATCCGTCTCGACCTGGCGCAGTATCGGGAACTGGCGGCATTCGCCCAGTTCGCCTCCGATCTGGACGAAAGCACCCGCAAGCAGATCGAGCGCGGCCAACGCGTCACCGAACTGATGAAGCAGAACCAATATTCGCCGATGTCGGTCGCGCAAATGGCGGTGTCGCTGTATGCGGCGAACCAGGGCTTCCTGGACGCAGTCGAGGTGAACAAGGTGCTGGCGTTCGAAGCCGCGTTGCAACTGTACATGAAGACGGAGCATTCGCAATTGATGGACACCATTAACGCCACCGGCGATTACAACGATGAAATTGCCCGGGGCTTGCAGTCCGCGATCGAAAACTTTGTTAAAACGCATAGCTGGTAAAAGGGTCTTCTAATGGCTGTTGGCAAAGAAATACGCAATAAGATTGGGAGTATTAAAAATACTCAGAAAATCACGCGCGCGATGGAAATGGTCGCGGCCAGCAAGATGCGCAAAACCAAAGACAGAATGCAGGCGACGCGACCTTATTCTCAGCGCATCGGCAGGATCATCAAGCATCTGGCGCATGCCAATCCCGAGTACAAGCATTCGTTTCTGGTGCAGCGCGAGACCAAACGCGTCGGCATCATCGTGATCAGTTCCGATCGGGGCTTGTGCGGCGGTCTGAATTCGAACCTGTTCAGGAAAACGCTGGTCCAGTTGTCGCAGTGGGACAAGGCCGGTATCGAGGTCGACGTCTGCACGATAGGCACCAAAGCGACCGTTTTTTTCAGCAATCTGAAAAAAACGACCCTGGTCGGTCAGATTTCCAAGCTGGGCGATACGCCTCATCTTCAGGACATCATCGGCATCATCAAAATCATGCTGGACGCCTATGAACAGGGCCGAATCGACGAACTGTACGTGGTCAGCAACGAATTCGTCAATACTATGACGCAACGGCCCACCATTGAAAAATTGCTGCCGGTCGCCGCCAGCGAAATGGAAGAGGACCTGTCCGGGCATTGGGATTACATTTATGAGCCGGACGCCAAAGACGTTCTGGATCATTTGCTGGCGCGCTACATCGAATCGAAAGTCTTTCAGGGGCTGGTCGAAAACAATGCCTGCGAGCAGGCCGCGCGCATGGTGGCGATGAAGAGCGCCTCGGACAATGCCGGCAAGCTGATCCAGGAACTGCAATTGATCTATAACAAAGCCAGACAAGCCGCCATCACTCAGGAAATTTCGGAAATCGTCGGCGGCGCGGCAGCCGTTTAAGCCTAAGAGCGACAAAATCAAGAGGACACAGAATGAGTTCGGGTAAAATCGTACAAATTATCGGCGCGGTCGTAGACGTGGAGTTTCCACGCGAAAACCTGCCCAAGGTATATGATGCACTGACAGTCGACGGCGTCGGCCTGATCCTGGAAGTGCAACAGCAATTAGGCGACGGCGTGGCCAGAACGATCGCCATGGGAAGTACCGACGGACTGAGCAGAGGCTTGGCCGTCACCAATACCAACGCGCCGATTTCGGTTCCGGTCGGCAAGGAAACCCTGGGCCGGATCATGAACGTGTTGGGACAGCCGATCGACGAACGCGGGCCCATCGGCGAAACCGTCTCCTGGGGGATCCATCGCGAAGCGCCCAGCTATGCCGACCAGGCGGCCGCCAATGAACTGCTGGAAACCGGCATCAAGGTGATCGACCTGATCTGCCCGTTTTCCAAAGGCGGCAAGGTCGGCCTGTTCGGCGGCGCCGGCGTGGGCAAGACGGTCAACATGATGGAGTTGATCAACAACATCGCAACCGAACATTCCGGTTTGTCGGTGTTTGCCGGGGTCGGGGAAAGAACCCGGGAAGGCAATGACTTCTATCACGAAATGCAGGAAGCCGGCGTTATCAACATCGAAAATCTGTCGAACTCCAAAGTGGCGATGGTCTACGGGCAGATGAACGAGCCGCCCGGAAACAGGCTGCGCGTGGCATTGACCGGTTTGACCATGGCCGAATATTTCCGCGACGAAGGCCGCGACGTGCTGTTCTTCGTCGACAACATTTACCGTTACACTCTGGCCGGTACCGAAGTATCGGCATTGCTCGGCCGTATGCCGTCGGCGGTGGGCTATCAGCCGACCCTGGCGGAAGAAATGGGCGTTCTGCAGGAGCGGATCACCTCGACCAAGCACGGTTCGATCACTTCGATTCAGGCGGTTTACGTGCCTGCGGACGACTTGACCGACCCGTCTCCGGCGACCACGTTCGCGCACTTGGATGCGACCGTCGTATTGTCGCGGCAAATCGCCGAGCTCGGCATTTATCCAGCCATCGATCCTCTGGATTCGACCAGCCGCCAGCTCGATCCCCTAGTGATCGGCCAGGAGCATTATCAGGTCGCCCGAAGGGTTCAGGGCATCCTGCAACGCTATAAAGAGCTGCGCGACATTATCGCCATTCTGGGCATGGACGAGCTGTCCGAAGAAGACAAGCTGATCGTGGCGAGAGCGCGGAAAATCCAGCGCTTCCTGTCGCAGCCGTTCTTCGTCGCCGAAGTATTTACCGGAACCCCGGGCAAATACGTATCGCTGAAGGACACCATCGCCGGCTTTAAAGGCATTATCGAAGGCGAATACGACACGATTCCGGAGCAGGCGTTCTACATGGTGGGTACCATCGACGAAGCTCTGGAAAAAGCAAAAAGCCTGAAGTAAGTCAATGACACCACAAGGTATGCGAGAATGACCACGACCGTACAAGTAGACATCGTAAGCGCTGAAAAAGAAATCTTTTCGGGAACGGCGGAAATGGTATTCGCGCCCGCCGAGATGGGCGAAGTAGGCATCGCGCCTCGCCATGCTCCTTACATCACGCGTCTGAATCCTGGGGAAGTGCGGGTCAAGATCAACGACAAGGAAAGTCATCCGTACTACATCTCCGGCGGCATGCTGGAAGTTCAGCCGCATCTGGTAACAATCCTGGCGGATACGGCGATCCGTGCCAAAGACATCGACGAGGCGGCGGCTCTCCAGGCCAAAGCCCGAGCCGAAGAGGCTCTGGCCGACAAATCCGGCCAGATCGACTACGCGACGGCTCAGGCCCAGTTGGCGCAAGCGGTGATGCAGCTCAGAACACTGGACAGGTTGAGAAAACGCGGCGGATAACGGCGCGGCAATCTCTATCTCAGGACTTTATAAAAAGCCCGGTAGCGTTTAAACTCGTTATCGGGCTTTTTTATTTGACGGAAAGTAGAATGAAAATTACCACAATTATCCTGGCGGCCGGCAAAGGCACGCGGATGCGCTCCGAACTGCCGAAAGTGCTGCATAAAATTGCAGGCAAACCCTTGCTGAAACATGTGTATGACATGTGCAGCGAATTGCAGAACAACCGCATTAAAATCATTTACGGCCACGGCGCCGAGCAGGTTCTGGAAGTCTTAAAGGACCTGGATGCCGACTGGATCGAGCAGAAGCAGCAGTTGGGTACGGGCCATGCCGTGCAGCAGGTCAAGGATCAAATCAACCCCGCCGACATCGTCCTGATTCTTTACGGCGACGTTCCCTTGTTAAAACTGGGAACGGTCAAGCATTTGATCGCCGAAGTCAGCGACAAGTCGCTGGCCTTGTTGACGGTCAATCT
This sequence comes from Methylosarcina fibrata AML-C10, assembly GCF_000372865.1. Lineage (NCBI taxonomy): Bacteria > Pseudomonadati > Pseudomonadota > Gammaproteobacteria > Methylococcales > Methylococcaceae > Methylosarcina > Methylosarcina fibrata. The sequence goes on from NZ_KB889965.1 coordinate 4,024,443, forward strand.
GGAGAATCCGAGAGGGTATGGTAGAATCGTTCGTAACGATCATGGCGCGGTGACGCGCATTGTCGAAGAAAAAGACGCATCGGAGAGCGAAGTTCTCATCAGGGAAGTCAATACCGGCATCATGGCGGTTCAGGGCGGGCACCTGATAAAATGGCTGGACCGGCTGAACAACCACAATGCTCAGGGCGAATATTATTTGACCGACATCATCGAAATGGCGGTGGCCGATCACGTCCACATCGCCACCAGCCAGCCGAAAACGATTGACGAAGTGCTGGGGGTCAATAACCGCAGCCAGCTCGGTCATCTCGAGCGAGTCCATCAACTGGAGCAGGCTCAGCAACTGATGGAGCGAGGCGTCACCCTTTACGATCCGGTGCGCTTCGACCTCCGGGGCACAATAGAGCATCTGGGGCTTGATATCGAAATCGACGTTAACGTGATTCTCGAAGGACAAATCAGCATCGGCAACAACGTCAGGATCGGCGCCAATTGCCGAATCGTCGACAGCGTGATTGAAGACAACGCCGAAATACTCGACCATAGCCTTATCGAAAAAGCCGTTGTCGGACAAGGCAGCCGCATCGGCCCTTTCGCCAGATTGCGTCCCGAGACGGTCATTGCACGCAACGTTCATATCGGCAATTTTGTCGAGATCAAGAAGTCGTCGGTAGCCGACGGTAGCAAGATCAATCATTTGAGCTATATTGGGGATTGTACTGTAGGCAGCCGGGTCAACGTCGGCGCCGGCACGATCACGTGCAATTATGATGGGGTCAACAAGTTTCATACAGTTATCGGAGACGGCGCCTTTATCGGTTCCGACACACAACTGATCGCTCCCGTTACTATCGGACAAAATGCGACCATAGGCGCCGGTTCGACGATTACCAAAGACAGCCCAGAAAACCAACTGACCTTGAGCAGAGCGAAACAGGTATCGATAAACGGCTGGCAAAGGCCGAGCAAGAGGGAAAAATAATATGTGTGGCATTGTAGGCGGCATCGCGCAACGAAACGTGGTCCCCATTCTGATGGAAGGACTGAAAAGGCTGGAATACCGTGGCTACGACTCTGCCGGGCTTGCGGTAGTAAGCAATGGAGCCATTTGCCGAAAAAGGCAGTTGGGAAAAGTTAAAGGTCTGGAAGAACTGCTGAACGCCGATCCCGTTTCAGGCCTGATCGGCATCGCTCACACTCGCTGGGCCACGCACGGCAAGCCCAGCACCGCCAATGCCCATCCGCACGTCAGCCGGAACCGGGTGGCCGTGGTTCACAACGGCATCATCGAAAACCACGAGCAGTTGCGCGACGTTCAGGTGCAATTAGGCTACGAATTCACCTCGGAAACCGATACCGAAGTGATCGTGCACGCGATCGATCATGCTCTGGAGTTTTCCAGAAATTTCGTCGGCGCCGTCAAACATGCCGTTAAAAAACTGGAAGGCGCCTACGCTCTGGGCATCGTTTGCAGCGATTATCCGGACACGTTGATCGCCTGCAGAAAAGGCAGCCCGTTGGTGATCGGCATCGGCATCGGGGAATATTTTGTGGCTTCCGACGTCACGGCCCTGCTGCCGGTGACGCGCCGGTTCATTTTCCTGGAAGACGGCGACCTGGCGGTCATCAAAATCGACGAACTGCTGATCTATGATGCGCACGACAACCTCGTGGACCGCCCGGTCAAGGAAAGCCATCTGGCGGCCGACGCCGTCGACAAGGGCGAATACCGCCACTACATGCTGAAGGAAATCTACGAGCAGCCGTTCGCCATCTCGCAGACGCTGGAAGGCCGTTTCATCAACGGCCGGCTCCAGGAAAGCTCGTTCGGGCATAATGCCTCCGCCGTGTTCGACCGGATCAAATCGGTGATGATTCTGGCCTGCGGCACCAGCTACCATGCCGGCCTGGTCGCGCGCTACTGGTTCGAACGGCTGGCCCGTATTCCCTGTCAGATCGAAGTGGCCAGCGAGTTTCGCTACCGGAATCCGGTGCTCGATCCGGACACTCTTATTGTCACTATCTCTCAGTCCGGAGAAACGGCTGATACCCTGGCCGCCCTGCAGGAAGCCAAGCGACTCGGCGCCAAACATTCCCTGACCATCTGCAATGCGCCCGAAAGTTCCCTGGTCAGGGAATCCGATCTGGTCTTGATGACCCGCGCAGGTCCCGAAATCGGCGTCGCTTCCACCAAAGCCTTCACCACCCAATTGACTACGCTGCTGCTGCTGCTGATCGCCATCGGCCGACGCTTTCAGTTGTCCGAAGAGCTGGAACGGAAAATCACTTCCGAACTGTTCGGCTTGCCGGGCAAGGTCGAAAAAACGCTGCAACTCAACGACGAAATTCAGGAGCTGGCGGAGCAGTTCGCGGAAAAGGAACACGCCTTGTTCCTGGGCCGGGGCACCCATTATCCGATCGCGATGGAAGGGGCGTTGAAGCTGAAGGAGATTTCCTACATCCATGCCGAAGCCTATCCGGCCGGCGAGTTGAAACACGGCCCGCTGGCTCTGATCGACGGCGACATGCCGGTGATTGCGGTGGCTCCGAACAACAGCCTGCTGGAAAAACTCAAGTCCAATCTGCAGGAAGTCAGCGCGCGCGGCGGCCAGTTGATCGTATTCAAGGACGAATCGCTGACCTCGGCCAACGAAGGCAACGTGCAGTACCTCAAGATTCCGAAAGTCGAGAATGAAATAGCTCCCATCGTCTTTACCGTGCCCTTGCAGCTTCTTGCCTATCACGTCGCTGTGCTGAAAGGCACCGACGTCGATCAGCCGAGAAATCTGGCGAAGTCGGTGACGGTGGAGTAAACGTAACTTTAACGAAACGACAAAACCGCTGTGTTCATTCCTCAATCGATTTCGAGCATCAAAATGTCCTTATCGAAACTGCGGACGTCGATGAGGGAGTAATTCGGTTTATATGTCAGGTTTTTTCTCCAAACAGCACAGTATCGCGAGGCCCGGTTACAATCGCTGGATGGTTCCTCCGGCCGCGTTGTCGGTTCATCTTTGCATCGGCCAGGCCTATGCCTTCAGCGTATTCAACGACCCATTGACTCGGGTCCTCGGCATCATCGGTTCCACTCCGGAAGACTGGGAACTGACGACGCTGGGCTGGATTTTCAGCCTGGCGATTGTTTTTCTGGGGGTGTCGGCGGCTTTCGGCGGTAAATGGCTGGAAAAGGTTGGCCCCAGGTTGACAATGTTCGTCGCCGCCTGCTGCTTCGGCGGCGGCTTTCTAATTTCTTCACTGGGCGTGTATCTGCATGAAATCTGGCTGCTGTATCTGGGTTACGGCGTGATCGGCGGCATCGGACTCGGTTTGGGTTATGTCTCGCCGGTGTCGACCCTGATCAAATGGTTTCCGGACCGCCGCGGCATGGCGACCGGCATGGCCATCATGGGCTTCGGCGGCGGCGCGATGATCGGTGCGCCGCTCTCGGTCATGCTGATGGATCATTTCAAATCATCTATGTCGGTGGGCGTCATGGAGGCCTTTCTGGTCATGGGCGGCCTGTATTTTGTGTCGATGCTGATCGGCGCCCTGACGATCCGTCTTCCTTCTGCCGATTGGCGGCCAGCGGGATGGACGCCGAAGACCGGGCAAAACAGGATGATTATTAATCATCACGTCCATATCGATCAGGCCTTGAAGACGCCGCAATTCTATCTGTTGTGGCTGGTGCTGTGTCTGAACGTCACTGCCGGCATCGGCGTGTTGGGGCAGGCGTCGGTGATGATTCAGGAAATGTTCAAAGGCGCGGTCACGCCCGCGGCGGCAGCCGGCTTTGTCGGCCTGCTGAGTTTGTTCAACATGGGCGGGCGCTTTTTCTGGTCGTCGGCGTCCGATTTTCTGGGCCGTAAAAACACCTATTTCGTATTTTTTACGCTGGGCCCTTTGCTTTACGCCGCCGTTCCCACGATGGGCATGCTCGGCAATATCGGGCTGTTCATCATTTTGTATGCCGTTATCATGAGCATGTACGGCGGAGGTTTCGCAACCATTCCCGCTTATCTGGCCGATATCTTCGGCACCCGCTTTGTCGGCGGCATTCACGGGCGTTTGCTGACGGCCTGGTCGACCGCAGGGGTATTAGGTCCGGTGCTGGTCAATTATTTGCGCGAATTCCAGATCGAACAGGGCGTGGCGAAAGCCGATGCCTACAATGTGACGATGTATCTGATGGCGGGTTTGCTGGCCTTGGGATTTCTGTGCAATTTGCTGATCCGTCCGGTGCATGAAAAACATCATATGGACCGTGATGAAATCGATGATGCTGTGTCGATCGGCAACGGCGCCGGTTCCGAATTGGCTGTTTCCGAGACTTCCACAAACTGATGAGGGTGAGCCTGCAATGAAATCCGTCGAACGAAACCTAGGCGCCTGCCTCAGTTGCTGTTCGGGCTTTATGCCACCATCCCTTTGGATTAGTGTGTGTTCAACTCTGAAAAGGGGCTCGTCTTAGTTTGATGTTTAATTTGCCATCACGAACCCGTAACTTTCCGTCGATGAAAACATGAATTCTTGTCCGAGAGCTCGATGTTTTAAATAGGTGCGATAGGTTCAATGAGCTGGGTGTAAAAACGGTGTGTAATGGCTTGGACAGTAAGGCATAATCAGGCGAACGGGGCGGAAACAATTGGACCATGCGGACCACCTTGTTACATCAGGACTCTACAATAAGCCGTTGCAGTAAAAAATCAAAAGTTATACGCTAAATCAGAATGCGGCTTGATGAAATCTTTGAACATCATATTTGACAATAACTCAAAACCCACTGCTTTATTGATAAGCGCTTAACAATAAATCGGCTTGTGTATAAGATATACGGAGTTACCCAGACAGTCCCGGAAGGAAATGCGAGTTGTCCACGTTGAATTGACCGAAACCGAGCGAGAGTTATTACACCACCTGATTAAGAAAGGCAGCGATTAGCGAGAGCGGGCAGAATCGATTTTACAGCTTGCCGGAAGGGTCTACGTCGTTCGAGGCGGCGAAAAAGCAAAGGTTGATGCCGGAGACGATACGCGAACGACGGCGCCAATGGTTCAAGAACGGATTCGCCAGCCTAGCCGATCAACCGCGCAGCAGAGAGCCGAGGAAGTTGAGTGATGAGCACCGAGCGCGGTTAAAGATGTGGGTCGAGGCCGAACCGTTAAGCAGCCGAACTTTGATCATTCGTTTGAAAACCGAGTATGGTGTCGACGTCAGTGCCGGCACCCTGCGTAACGAGCTGAAGCGGATGGGTTATGTGTGAAAACGGACGCGTTACCGTTTACAAAAAGCACGACCCCGAGTACTTTGAACAAGCCCAACGCGACATAGCGGAATTGATTGAACAAGCGAATGCGGGCAAAATTGAACTGGCTTATGTCGACGAAGCCGGCTTTGCGCCGCAACCGCCCAATCGTTCGGCGTGGACCCCAAGCGGCGAAACCCAGGCTATCACGGCGAAACGAGGGGCGCCGGCTGAATGTAATCGGTGCCCTGCGGTCGTCGGGCCAGTTGGTCCTGACGAAATTATGGCAAAGTATCCATGGCTTATGGTTCTTTGCGTTTTTGATGGCCATGCGGCAACAAGTCCGCAAGCCCATGATGGTGATTTTGGACAATGCCTCCATTTACACAGCCCAAAAATTGAAACCTTACTGGGACCTTTTGGAAAAAAAAGACATGCGGTTTTATTGCTTGCCCGTACAGTCCCGAACTGAATCGGATTGAACTGCTTTGGCGCAAGATGAAATACGAATGGCTCCCATTTAAACTCTATATACCGGACGAACTGGAATGAGCCATCGATGAAATGGGCCAAGAGTTTGGGGATTTATATAAGCTGACTTTTTGTTAAGCGCTTATTAAATAAAAGAAGAAAAGTGAAAAGGAAAAGTGTATGAAACAGAATATTGTTGCAATTGTTGGGTTGGGTTATGTTGGGTTGCCATTAGCGGTGGAGTTTGGGAAAAAGTTTGAAACTATTGGGTATGACTTATCCGAAAGTAAAATTGCCAATTATAAAAAATATATTGACCCGACAAGAGAAGTCTCAAAGCAAGATTTTTTAGCCTCGTTTGGCTTGAAAGTAACCAATGATCCTAGTGAGATAAATAGAGCTGATTTTGTGATCATAGCAGTACCTACACCAGTAGATGCTGCACATCAGCCAGATTTTTCACCTTTGGTTAAAGCTTCAACTACAGTTGGCAAATATTTAAAACGAGGTGCTATTGTTATTTATGAGTCGACTGTCTATCCTGGAGCAACTGAGGATATTTGCATACCTATACTCGAACAAGAATCCGGCCTTAAATGGAAAAAGAATTTTCATGTCGGCTATTCACCGGAACGAGTTAATCCCGGGGACAAAGAGAAAAAAATTACGAAAATTATTAAGGTAGTGTCTGGCGATGAATTAGAAACACTCGATAAAATTGCCAAACTATATGAAAGCATAATTGATGCCGGTGTCTATCGAGCCAGTTCTATCAAAGTGGCTGAAGCGGCAAAGGTTATTGAAAATACTCAACGCGATTTAAATATAGCGTTGATGAATGAGCTATCTATTATATTTTCCCGTATAGGTATCGATACTCTGGAAGTATTAGAAGCTGCGGGAACTAAATGGAATTTTTTACCTTTCCGCCCTGGGTTAGTAGGTGGGCATTGTATTGGAGTTGATCCCTATTATCTGACTCATAAAGCGGAGATGATCGGCTATCATCCTGAAGTGATTCTTGCTGGAAGACGAATTAATGATGGTATGGCTTCATTCATTGCGCAGCAAACGGGTATGCTATTAATTCGTGCTGGTTATTCAATCAAAACTGCAAAAATTATTGTCTTGGGTTTAACTTTTAAAGAAAACTGTCCTGATTTAAGAAATTCAAAAGTTGCAGATGTAGTCTATGAATTACAGAATTTTGGTTGGGACGTATCAGTGCATGATCCAATAGCCGATCCTAAAGATGCGATAGACGAATATGGAATCTCATTGATGAATTGGGCTGATTTGCCAAGCGCAGATGCGATTGTTGCAGCAGTTTCTCATAAAGAATATTTAGAATTGCCTTTTACTGATTTATTAGGGAAACTAAAACCAGGCGGTGTGTTTGTAGATGTGAAATCGGTATATGATCCGGTTTTTATTCAGTCGGCTGGTTATAATTTGTGGCGACTGTAGCATTTGAATTTTATTAGATTATTTCAATAAAATAAATTTCATCAATAATTGATAATTTTTAATTATTAAAAATATTGATGATTAATTAAATTTAAGGACTATGTATTTTTAAATGCATAATTTAATTTATGGAATTTACTAAAATATTATTAAATCGGTTTTCGGATAATCCGGCTACCTGGTTGATTACGGGGGTTGCAGGCTTTATTGGCTCAAATTTGTTAGAAGCGTTACTTGATAATGGTCAGCGCGTTATTGGGCTTGATAATTTTGCTACCGGTCATCAGCGTAATTTGGATCAAGTTAGAGATATTGTTGGTGAAGAGCGGTGGGACAACTTCAAGTTCATCAATGGCGATATCAGAGATATTGCTGTTTGCCATCAAGCATGCATGAAGGTGGACTTCGTATTACATCAGGCAGCACTCGGTAGTGTCCCAAGATCCATTGCAGATCCTGTTAATACTAACGCGGCAAATATCGATGGATTCTTAAATATGTTGGTTGCCGCACGTGATGCCAAGGTGAAACGCTTTATTTATGCGGCCTCTTCTTCAACTTATGGCGATCATCCAGGCTTACCCAAAGTGGAAGATAAAATTGGAAAGCCTCTATCTCCTTATGCTGTAACCAAGTATGTGAATGAACTGTATGCGGATGTATTTGCAAGATGTTATGAGTTGGAGTCAATCGGATTACGTTATTTCAATGTATTTGGCCCCAGACAGGACCCTGCTGGCGCATACGCCGCAGTAATCCCCAAATGGATTACCGCCATGGTTCGGGGGGAGGATGTCTATGTCAATGGTGATGGCGAAACTAGTAGAGATTTCTGTTATATAAAAAATGTCGTGCAAGCCAATCTACTAGCCGCAATTACTCAAAATAGCGCAGCAGTTAATCAAGTCTATAATATTGCTGTTGGCGATCGTACTACGCTAAATCAATTATTGGATTATCTAAAAGAAAATTTAGTTTTATATTTTAATAGGCTCGAAAATTTCAAGCCCATTTATCGGGATTTTCGATCTGGAGATGTTCGTCATTCACTCGCGAATATTTCTAAAGCTCAGGCGTTATTAAGTTATGCGCCAACATATGATGTTAAAGCAGGATTATCGGAGGCATTAGATTGGTATTTAAAAAATCTTAACGAAATATTTATTGATAATTATCCGTCTTCACCGACTTAAGCTCATCTCGTTATACACAACTTCCCGTCTCCCGCAGCGCCCGTATTCCCAAAGCGAAGTCCATGACGCGCTGGAGGCCGATCCGGAGTGTTTTGGCGCCGGGTTCGCCGTCGCCTTTGCGACCTGGAAATCCGCCGAAGCTGGCTACCACGCGGATCACTTCGTTCAGAGGCGGTGGCGTGTCCGGCCGCGGCTTGCCATTCTTCACGGTCGAATATCGCTTCGCAGACCATCTCCGGGCAAGCCCTGCCCAGCCCCGCATCAGGTAACCGATCCGGCACTCAGCCATCCTATACAACGTTGGCGCCGGTTCGATACGCGATAGGGTCGACATCTGTAAAGCTTCGACTTGGCAGCCGTTTTTTAGGATATTGAAGAACCGTTCGATTTCCCAACGGCCGCGATACCCATCGATCAAGGTCGCGCCTTAGGCCAGCGCCAGGGCCGCCCGGTTACTCATCAGCCGCCATGCCAATGCCTTCTCGCCAGCCGGCGGATCGATTTCGCGGGCCAACAGCGCCGTGATTTCGAACCTCCCGCGTTTCCCGTCGGGTAAGCACACGCGTAGGCAGCGCAGTTTCTGGATGATATGGCGCCCTTTCCGTCCTGCGTGCGGCGGCAGGTAAAAATGGTCTCCGCCCGTCCGCCGCAGGCTACCGGAATGCTTGCACTGGGATTGGCGGTGTCAATGGCCAATAATGTCCCCGATCGCTTGTTCAACCGTTTATCTCCCAAATCGATTTCTGACAATTCTTCACCCGCCTAGCGCATCTCTATGTTTCCCTGAATTCAAACAGGCGGTAGCTTATCAGCATAGCGGATGTTGTGTATCGAGATGCCTTAGCGTTTTGACCAAACTCATCCAACATTGCCAAAGGCTGCTTCAACATCTCGCAATACGGTTAGGTTAGCAGTGAGGATTTTTCCGGCCGGGCTTTTCGTTTCATCGCTCACCTCTGTTATAGTTTCGGTTAAACTGGTTTTTAATTTATCCATCCCTCTGAAGAAGATAATCCGGCATGAAATCGAACCGATCTGCTCAACGCACTCATTCCGTCTGGCTGATGCTGTTCTGGCTCTACGTCGCCGTTCCCTTGGGCTGGGGCGTATGGTCGACCCTGAAAAAGGCGCTCGCGTTGTTTAATTGAGCTTTCGTATCGTCGAAAGACGGCAATCGGCCATACCGCTTTGATGGCCGCCAAGAAGCGGATCTTTCATGGAGCATTGAAATCCGATGATGTCGAATTTTAGCGGAAAGGATTATTGAAAGGCGTTGTTGTCAGTCAAGTCAAAGCCTGAAAAGAGCGTGGGGCCAGACAATGAGTCAATGACCATGAATATTTTCAAGCGTTTACGAATCCGCCATATCCTGCGCCGCTATCCCGTTCCGTGCGATTTGTGGCGGCAAGCCGTCAAGACGCTTCCTGTTGCGCAGGGGCTTTCGGCGGTGGAAAAAGCGCATCTGCGCGAACTGGCCACCTTGTTTTTGCGCGACAAGAAATTTTCCGGCGCCCAGGGGCTGCAATTGACCGATGCGATGTGCCTGACGATTGCGGTGCTGGCCTGTCTGCCGGTGCTCGGGCTTGGGTTCGGCTGTTTGTCGGGCTGGACCGAAGTCATCGTCTATCCGGAAGCGTTTCGGGTTGCCCGGGAAGAACCGGACGATGCCGGCGTCGTGCATTTTACGGAGCAGGAACTGGACGGAGAATCCTGGTCGCGCGGGCCTTTGATCCTGTCCTGGCAGGCTATCGAACAGGACCTCGAAGACAGCCGCTCCGGACGCAACGTCGTCATTCACGAGATCGCCCATAAACTGGACGTGTTGAACGGCCCCGCCGACGGCTATCCGCCGCTGCATCGGTTCATGGACCTCAAGCAATGGACTCTATCTCTCGCTACCGCTTATCGAACTCTGGTGCGCCAAGTCGAGCGCCATCACCACCCTTGCCTGGATCCGTACGCGGCCGCCAGTCCGGCCGAGTTTTTTGCGGTCGTCAGCGAATATTTTTTCTGCGCTCCGGACATACTGCAAACGCACTTTCCCGAGGTTTACCGGCAATTGCAGCTTTATTACCGGCAGCATCCTTTACAGCGTAACCGGTCTGAGACGGACAAGGTTCAATCGAATGGGACGATAGATCAATTTTAGAGAGTTCGGGTTTTTATCGTTTCTGCAACGACAATTCCCGAAACACACTTCGATAGGCTAATTCACTGCGCATCTGAGCCAAGCGGCGGGCTCCGGCCCGGTTCTCTTCGGGGCGGAAGCTGATTATCATCAGCAATCTCGTAGGTGAGCTTCTCGACCCCAAAAAATTCAGCAAGTCCAGCGTAAATTTATCGCTCCACTGCGAATTGTCGAGGATCAATATAAAAGTGGATTCGCTGCCCAGCCTTTCGAAAAAATTGGCTCCTTCCCGCAGCATGCGGGCTGCTTTGAGTTGCGGAAGAGGGCTTCGGAAGGAGCCGATTACTTCAGGCTCCAGCACATTGGCTACCTGTTGCAGCCAAGTCGGAGCAAATTGATATAAAAATTCAATCAGTGGCTTTCCTCCTGGCTTCCGGCATCGGCGTTCCAGGGCTTCGAGCAGAGGCAGAAAAGGTTCGGCGGCTCCATTCAACGGCACGCATCGGGCGCGCAGAAGAGTAAATTCATGATGGCCGATCTCGGTCAGGAACCTTTCCAGCAGCGCGGTTTTTCCCGTTCTTCTTTCACCGTTCAAAAAAATCAGCCGACGGTCGCCTTCCGTTGCCTGCTCGAAAGTTTGAAGTAATTGGTCCAGTTCGGCTTCGAATTGCTGCCTGTTTTCGGGAATGCCGGGCTGCGGCCGCAACAGGATGCCTTCGGTCCGGAGCATGGGCTCGATTGCCTGAAGGCCGTGTTGAACGGCGACTTCGGAAACAAAGCGGTAACCACGCCGGCAGGACGTCAGAATGTAGCTCGGTGTTTTTCGATCGTCATGCAAGGCTTTACGCAAGATGTTAATGGCCAGCCTCAATGCCGTATCCTCGACGATTCGGCCCTGCCATACCGCATCGAAAAGCTCTTCCTTGGAAATCAGACGGTCGGGATGCTGCAAAAAATACAGCAGCAACCGGTAAATCTTCGGCTGCAAGCTGACGATTCCGCTTTCCGAGCGTAACGACTGGGTGTCCGTATCCAGAAAAAACGACCCGAATGCGTAAGTAATTTTCTGTTCCATAAGAGCAAAGCCCTCGGTTTGTTATTCGAGCTATGGAGAGGGTTAACAGATTAATAACAATTTGCTAACAATTTGCTAACAAATTACAAAAGCGAAATGAGTATACTAAAAAGCGGGATTTAAGGAAAAATTAAGTTTAGTGTGATTGCAGCAATAAGAGTCTGGCCGTGAAAGAAAAGTAAATCGAAGGAAAAACAAGGAGTAAGAGGAGATGGCTAAATTTATTTCAAAGAAGAAACAGTCGATCGGCGGAATGAATAATCTGTTTCTCGACAAGAGGTACGGCAAAGCTTGGCTAGTAGTCAGCCATGTTGAAACGAAAAGCTAGAACCCACCAGATCTACGAGGTTTTAAAAACTTCGTAGGCCTTTATTACCATGTTGACTGACTAGCAGGTTAAGCATGAAACGAACGAATGTGTCCCTTATTCTGCTCTGTTTCGTTTGGGGCACAGTCTTGGCGCAAGGCTCGTCGGTGGAGTCCTCCCTCACCGAAGACGGTTCCAAAGCCTTGCGGGAGCACCTTGCGCTTGCGGCTAAATACCCGGCCGATTTCGGTTTCTCGAATGCAGACGAGGCGCGCTCGGCTCGCCTGGGTTGGGCATACCCTTATTATTCGCTGGACGAATGGGCTTCTTTGATCAAGAAGCCTTTGCAAGCCATTGCAGCGGAAACCGATGTTCCGCCGAGGAGGCTCATCGAAGTGCTGGGGGCGGATAAAACGCCCCGCTGCGTTTTCATCCAGGCGCGTCTGAAAAACGGGCAGTGGGGTCCCGGCGTATTGGGGTTTCGTAATTTGGCCGGCGATCTGACGAATCTGGCCAGGCATCCTCGGCGTTCTTATTTTGTTCTGCTGGTCGATCCGAATACGCGCCGATTGTATTTTGCGGATAAAACGAATCCGGACAAGTATTTTAGATTAGGAGAAAAATAATGAAAAAATCTTTACTTTCCATGATGGCCGCTCTGTTTCCACTGATCGTGCTTGCGGATGCCACTTCTGGGGCGTTACAGAACCGCGGCCAGGAAATGTCAAATTGGTGCTGGGCAGCGAACTCCGAAATGCTGCTGGACTGGCACGGCAATGAGACCGGCCAGACTCAGATCGCCGATTTTGCCGTGGCCGGAGCGAATGTCGGTAATTATCTCAGCGCAGACGGTTGGGGGCCGTTCAAAATACCGGGTACCGATATCGTCTTCTTTCAAAAAGGTATAAAACAGGTGCTCGAACACTTCGGCCCCATCAAGAGCGACGTGCAAAATTCGGCGCTTTCCGAAAACGACGCCAAGGATTTTCTCGATCGGGGCAAGCCGTTTATCGTCCGCGAGGACTGGTCCGGCGGCGGAGCGCATGTGTTGGTGGCCAAAGATTATGCCGGCTCGGATTTTAAAATCGAAGATCCGTGGCCGTTGAATGGCCAACCGGCGCCGGGTAACCCCGGAGTTTCCGCATCGGTCGCTTATTCAACGCTCACGGGAACGACGCCGGATTACAGATCTGTCGTCTTCGGGTTAAGCGGCGGGAATACCTGGACTGAAACGTTAACCCTGGGCAAATCGCTCGATATCGTCTTTTTGATCGATTCCACGGGAAGCATGGGGCCTTACATCAGCAACGTCAAAAGCCAGGCCACTGCTTTGGTATCCGACTTGAAGTCGAAATTCGAAGACTTGAGAATCGCCGTCGTCGAATACCGCGACTTTCCGGAGTATCCCTACGGCGATTCCGGCGACTACATTACCTCGGTCAAGACCTCCTTTACCGACGACACGGATAATGCGATCGCCGCGATCGATTCGATTTCGGTCGGAGGCGGCGCCGATATTCCCGAAGCCTTGTTTTCGGCTGTAGAGCGTACCGCGACGGGAGCCGAGATTGGCGGTTGGCGGACCGGCAATAACGTATCCCGTCATATCATATTGATGGGCGATGCGCCGGGCCACAGTCCGGAGCCCTGGACCGGCGGCAAATCGCTGGACGATTGCAAAACGGCATTGCAAAATCCGGATCATCCGGCGAGCGTGCAGGCGGTGCACGTCGGCTCTGACGACTCCGCCGGCGCGGACTTTTCGGCCCTGGCTGCCGTCAATAACGGCCAGAAAGTATCGACGATCAGTGCCGATGACGTCTCGGGGCTGATTTCGGGCCTGATCGAGGACATTTCGAACGGCCGCTTTCCGATCCATGAAACCAAAAATCCCTATCCGGTCTTCACCTGGCCTCCTTTGGGCAGCCCGATGGCTTCGTCTCCGATGCTGAAGAGTTTGTCGGTCGAACTCGAATTCAACGATCCGGTAAGGAGCTGGCGTAAATATAAAACGATCAAAGTGAAAGACTTGGGTGCTACTTCCATTACCGCCAACAAGCTTTTGCCGGTCGGCGAATATCGCTGGCGGCTCAAAGGCAACACCAAATCCGGTAAATTTTTATATCCGGACGCAACGGAAGCCAAATCGGAGAAACTCGGCAAATTTGTCGAAGAGGCGTTCACTACGTTTAATCGGCTCTCGAATGCGCCGGGACCGATTACCAAGTTTTCCTCGACGTGCCCGTTTTCAACTGGGGCGGCCTATGATGTTTACTTTGAGAAAGATCCGGATACCGAAGTGTACGCTGTTAAGCGAATCAGCCAGTCGGGCAAGGAAAAAATCTTTAAATTTAAGCCCAAGAAACTTGTTGAAGTCGAAACGGGCGTTTTAAGCGCCACTCTCAAAGTCGGGAAAAACGAGAATTTCTGCTGGTACGTTCAGGGGTTGAACTACGATCGGAAAAAGGTTGATCCGGAAGCTTTTAACTGAGTTTATTGCAGCCCATCCAGGTGAATCATGAAAACTATTGTCGTTATTGCACTCTTCATGGCGGCCATTCTGATCCGGCAGTCGGCCGACGAACAGCCGAAGGCCATGCAGGCCACCAAGGCGTCTTCCGGCCATAAAACATCGGGCTGGAAGCCGCCGGCAATGGCCGAAAACTTGTATCAAACGGCACTGTCAAAACCGATGGAAGCCGTTGTCGGCGCTCAACCTCTTCATTCGAAGCGAAAGATACTCGAAGAGCCTTTGACGGAACGGATTCGCTCCATTACGCAGGCAGCCGAATATCTCGACGAACAGGACGGTTTTGACTTGGCACAGGCCGGTATCCATGGCGATCGCAGTCGAGATTCCGGAAAAAACGTCTCGTTTAATGAAAGCTTTGCGGATAGAGAGAGCGGCTCCTGGGAGAATCCGGGGGCCGAACCGAATATTGGCGAGCTGCGGGAAACCCTGTTCGCTTCGGATAGCGATCTGGAAACCAAACAGGATGTTCTTGCCAATATTGAATCGTTGATCGAAGACGATAATGATTTGATCCATTTCCTGAGACAGGTGATCGAGGATGGCTCGCAGCCGGACGATTTGCGTGCCCAGGCGTTGAGCCGGCTCGCGGATTTCGGAATGGAGTACGTACGCAGATACGGCAACAGCGGAAATGAAGAATTGTTGAGCGAGCTGGATTTATTGGAACGGATTGAATTGTCCAGAGTGCAAAACAAGGAGGAAGATGATACAAAATTGTAGAGCTCCGGGATAAGCCTCAGCTTCCCGGCGCTATTCGACCTTCCCATCCATCGTGCCGTTAAATTGAAGTTGCGCTATCGGGAGTGACAAGACTTGCCATGCCAATGATGGGGCTTGTGGCAAAGCGAGTTTTATCACTCTCAGGAAATCCATGACTTTGATCCTCCCGATTCGCGGCATTGCCGCTAGGCATTTTCAGGTGCGCGCCTGACGCTGCCGTCCGGCTCTTCCTGCTCGAAGTGATTGTTTTCATGTGATCGCTACAGCGGTTACACCACGGCGGAAGCTCTTGTAAATCATTAAATAATTAATTAAACATATGACATGTTTTTGTTGTATAATATGAATATATTCATAAATGGCTCAGGTTTATCTTGAGCTGATACGCTTTCGAACAGGAGACAACAGGAATAGTTTCGGGAGTTGGACTCCTCTTTATCGAGCTCGAGGGATGAAGAAAAGCGTCTCATGTTATGAATATTTTCATAAAATTTGGGTTTTTTTGAGGTTTGCAAATGTCCATCCATAGCATGGAGAAACAGCGGCGGGCGGTCAGCGTGGTGAAAACCGCGTTGTTGAGTCGGGGCATCAACGACCGTTCCGTTTGCGTCTCCGTCGAAAGCGAAGTTTGCGGGAATGGCCGTCGCCACGCAGCGGCTGCCGTGTTTGTTTCAGCGCCGAGCGGTTCGAATGTCGAGCCTTGTTATGAAACCGGCAGGACGATTGCCGAAGCGGTGAGGAACCTGATCGATTCCCTCAAAGGACGAACGAGCGGCGCTAAAACGGGAACTTCCGAAATAGCGCCGTTCTAAAACAAGCGTTGTGCGAACCGAGGTAGCCGCCTCGGCTCGCACGTTCCCAAATTCGCACATTCAGGAGTCTTCAGAGTATGACAATACAACCGAAAAATCAAGTTAAACCGTTGTTCTTGTAGGATAAAACGCTGGCGATCCCAAGAAAATGCCGGTCTTTCGGCCGCTTCTCGATGGGCTTTTCAGAGAATTGCCGCCGCCCTGCCTGCGGCGGCGGCAAGGGTAACGGAGCCGGATGCAAGCCGGAGCCAACGTTCCGATAATGAACCAACGGATTTTCATTCCATTTGCGGAAAACGGTCCGGCCGTTCCGTAACGACTCTCTTCCGACGGAAGACAGTTAAAATCTCGGCGGGTAGGGTAGCCGCCCGATCCGTCCGATTTTTTTCAATCGCACATTCAGGTGTTTTTTATTATGAATTCAAAAGTCAATGCATTGGCGACCAGAACCGATGTAGAAAGCCGAGTGAAAACCAAGCGAGGCGTCATTGCCTCGAATCCGCTCGATCTGCCGGCGGAAACGTTTAAAGAAGGGCTGGACCGCCGCAAGCAGAACCGCGCCGCCTTGATGGAATGGATACGTGACGCCTTGATCGACGGCCTGGATTTCGGCAAGGTCCACGTCGTGCCCAGGAGTAAATGTTCGGCCGGCAAGCTGTGTACGAATCCGGCCCATTTCAGCAAGCCCAGCCTGTTCAAGCCGGGTGCCGAGAAAATCTGCGGCATGCTGGGGCTGACCGTGCGCTATCCGACGCTGAACGATTATGAAAAAGCTGCGCTCACCGGAACTCAGTTGAGCCAGATCATTATCCGCTGCGAAATTGTCGACGCGTCGGGCCGCGTCGTCGCCGACGGCGTCGGGGCGAGGATCATCGCCCAAGACAACGGCGACATCAACAAGGCATTGAAGATGGCCGAGAAATCCGCTCACATCGACGCCACGCTGCGGATGGCCGGGCTGTCGGAAGTGTTCACCCAGGATATTGAAGACATGATGCAAAGAACGGAAGCCGAAAGCATTCAGCAAGCGGAAATTCTGTTCAGCCAAGAGGGTTTCGAAGGCATCAGCAAGGAGCAGTTGCTGAAGCTCGAAGCCAGAATCAAGGAGCTCAATCTGGACCGGGACCGGGTCAAGGAATGGATGTACAAGGCATCGCATCAACGGTTCAGCAATTTTCTGGAATTGAACCAGGACTTTTACCGAAAACTTTATGACCGGCTCGACAAATTGGCCGGAGCAGCAACATGAGCAAAATGACCCTGTACGATTTAAGCACGAATTACTGCCAGGCCCTGGACTTTTTGACCGATCCGGAGCTCGATTTGCCCATCGAAGCTGTCAACGACACGCTGGAGTCCTTGAGCGGCGAACTGGAAGACAAGGCGGTCAACGTGGCCAAATTTCTGCGCAACATGGAAACCATGGCCGAGGCGATCAAAAACGCCGAAGCGGCCATGGCTAAACGGAGGAAAGCCTTGGAAAACCGGGCGCAATGGCTGAAATATTATTTGAAGGACAGCATGGAGCGGACCGGCATCACCGAGATCGAATGCCCGTATTTCAAGCTGTCCGTGCAAAACAACCCGCCGGCGGTGCACGTTCTCGACGAAGATGCGGTGCCCGCCGAATTCAAGGAGCAGGTCGTCAGTTGGAAAATCGATAAGGCCGCGATCAGGAAGGCGGTCCAGGCGGGAGAGAACGTCGCCGGCGTCAGCCTTGCCAACGGCACGCGCTTGGTGATCAAGTAATTTTACTTACGGAAAGAGCCGTTTTTATGGCTCTTTCTCATCATTAATTTGGACGAATTATGAATCTGTTCATATAATAAGGAGGCTTGCAACCGATTAAGGAAAGACCTGATGCGAATTGGCGATATCTTGAAGAGTAAAAGGACGGCTCTCGAGCTGACCCAAGAGGATCTGTTCAATCGCTCGGGCGTTACCCAGTCGATGATCAGCAAACTGGAGAAAGGCAGAACCGAAAACGTTTCGATCGACGTGCTTAGAAAACTGGCCAAAGCACTCAATTGCCTGCTGATCGATCTGCTTCCGGAAGAAGACAAAACCAGAAATTGAGTTTCTAATCCATCGGATCCATGAACTTGCTCTTGCTGCCTGAGCCTCGAACTCTTTCCTGTCCTCCACGAAGACTCCCGGCTTTTTGAGAAGAAAGCGCCGGCATCTTTTCCTCAAGGACTTCCGATGACCCCTCTCAATCCGGACAGAAACAAGGACGTCGTCTGCCATTGCAGCGGCACTACTCGCCGGCAAATCACCGCATTAATCGATGACGGCATTGATCATCCGGAAAACATATCGCGAATGACCGGCGCCGGCGCCGGCTGTGGCGCTTGCGAAACCGTCATTCTGGATGTATTGTCCGAATATTCCCAAAGCGCCGCAAAACCCGGCGGCTGACCGATTTTCCGGCCCTGCGGCATTGCCACGAAGGGCTTTTGTCCCTTTGCCGCAGGCGGCTGTGGCTTCCCGGCGGCTTAAAGCTCTCCGGCTTTAGCGAAGAGAATATGAGATAATGAGGGAAAAATAATAAATGCCTTACGGATCATCAAGGAAAAAACATGTTTTCATTACAGACCATCTTCGGCAAAGGGGATAAATTCTACGGCCTGCTCGAAGCGAGCGCGGAATCCGCACGGTCGTCGGCCACGGCGTTGATCGAATTGCTCAGTACGCCGGCATCGCAGCAATCGCTGGAAAAATTCAAACAGGCCCGACGCCGGGAAAAGGATTTGTTCGCACAGATCAGCGAAGAACTGGTCAACACCTTCGTGACCGTGCTCGACCGCGAAGACATCGAAGCACTGAACGGCGCGCTTTATAAAATTCCCAAAGTCGTCGAAAAGTTCGCCGAGCGTTATACTCTCGCGCTGGCCAGAATCGGAGAGGTGGATTTTACCAGCCGCGCCGCCATGCTCGAGCAGGCCTGCGAAGTGCTGGAGCAAATGGTCAAACTGTTGCGCAAAGGAATGGATCTGGATCAGATCAAAAAACTAAACGACCGGCTGCAAACCATCGAAGGCGAAGCCGACCGTCAGATTCTGGAACTGTATCAGGACGCTTACACCCACGAGTCCGATCCGATCCGGTATCTGATCAAAATGAATTTGTTCGAAATTCTGGAAAAAGCGATCGACCGCTGCCGCGACGCCGGCAACGTCATCTATCACATCGTCCTGAAGAATTCTTAAAAGGCCTGCCATGCTGACTCTGCTCTTGCTTGTCATTCTGGCGGCGTTGGTCTTTGAGTTCATCAACGGATTTCACGATACCGCAAACTCGATCGCCACGGTGGTCGCCACCAAAGTCTTAACCCCTACCCAGGCGGTCATTCTCGCCGCGGCAACCAATCTGGTCGGCGCGCTGTCCGGCACGGCCGTGGCTAAAACCATTTCCTCCGGCCTGGTCGATACCGGGCTGGTGACGATTACTTCCGAAGTCTTGATTTGTGCATTGATCGGCGCCATCGTCTGGAACCTGATCACCTGGGCGCTGGGCTTGCCGTCCTCTTCCAGCCATGCTTTGATCGGCGGTTTGTGCGGCGCGGCGCTGGCGGCCGGCCATAACGATTTCGACGTATTGATCTGGTCGAAAACCGCATCCGTATGGACGGAAAACAAGGGACTGCTCTGGAAGGTTTTGATTCCGATGGTGACTTCTCCTCTGGCGGGATTTACCTTGGGCGTCGTCATCATGGGCGGTCTGATGGCCCTCATCAGCGGTTTGAACTCCGCCGGCGGCGTAGCGGCGCGCTCGGTGCGGCCGAAATGGATCAATATCGTATTCGGCAAGGCCCAACTGATTTCGGCCGGTTATATGGGCTTTGCCCACGGCAGCAACGATGCGCAGAAAACCATGGGCATCATCGCCTTGTCGATTTTTGCCGCCAACGGCGCCGGCACGCTGGAGCAATTGCCGGCCTGGGCCGAATTCCTGCGTCCGGGCGGCGGAGAAAAAGACATCGATACCTGGATCATCGTCACCTGCGCGCTGGTCATGGCGTTGGGCACGGCCGTCGGCGGCTGGCGCATCATCAAGACCTTGGGTCACAAAATGGTGAAGCTGCATCCGATCAACGGTTTCGCGGCAGAAACCAGCTCGGCGACCATCCTGCTGACGGCGGCGCATTTCGGCATGCCGGTCTCGACGACGCACAGCATTTCCACCGCGATCATGGGCGTGGGCTTCGCCAAAAATCCGCATGCCCTCAGGTTGTCCGTCATCGAGCGGATCGTTTGGGCCTGGCTTTTCACCATTCCGGCTGCGGGCGGTCTGGCCTGGAGTTTGGTGAGCTTATTGTTGCTGCTTCGGTAGCGGCTTCATTTCCTCCCGTATTTGATGTTTTCGGTCCAGAGAAATAACCCTGCCGGGTAGGGACGAATTCATTCGTGCTCTCAGGGTATTCGCCCAGGTTGGCACCGAAGGCAGGTCCGGTCGTCTGCCCCGGCAGGCTGCCATTTTCCCTCCGGCTGTTTGTCCTTGGCACAAGTCCTTCCGAATCTTAAGTCCTCCTCGCTGCTGCGTTAACTTTACCGTATTCATGCAAACCACTTCCGGAATTCAGGGTCTATTGAATCAGGGGGGGGGGAGGCTCTGCCGCGGAGTTTTAATGATGCGTCCGGAATGTTACTGTGAAAGTTATCAATGAGTGAAAAATGCAGCCTCGATGCAGCGAAGCGGAATCGAGGAATTTCGCCCCCTCTATGATGGCTTCCATGTTCCTGGGTGATGCACGAGTTTCATGATCGTTAGGAGGAAAGATGAATCCCAATCAATACATCGACGTCGAAATGCAACAGATGCAACAGGAAATGCTCCGATATTTCCGGACGCGGTGGAAATTTTTTTTGGCGGAGGGCATTTTTTTTGTGGTGCTCGGCTTGATTGCCATGGTGGTTCCCCGGATCGTTTCGGTCGCGATTGTTCTGTTTTTAGGTTGGCTCATTTTGTTCGGAGGTATTGTCCAGATAAGCCGGGCTCTGATGTTTCGAGCGATGCCCGGTTTTTGGGCCTGGCTCTTCATGGGCCTCCTGCAGGGGATCGTGGGTTATTTGTTTCTTGCCAGGCCGGTCGCCGGAATACTGACCTTGACGATGCTGATCGCGGTGTTTTTTGCGCTGGAAGGCATCGCCAAAATTTATCTGGCTTTGATGCTGCGCCCCTTGCCGAATTGGGGATGGGTTCTTTTCAGCGGCATCACCGCGCTGGTTTTTGCCGTCATCGTGTCGGTCTTCTGGGCGGAAGCCTCGCTATGGCTGTTGGGGTTGTTGTTCGGAATCAATATGATTTTTCTGGGCGCATCGCTGGTTAAAATCAGTCTGAATTACAAAGAAAGCGGCCAATAAGTCCGCTCTGCCTTCGACTCCCGGCCGGCTTCAGTACGGACGGGGAGAAGAAGGATTCCTGTTGTGTCCGGGAATGAGTTGGCCTACCATCTTCCGAGCCGAATGTCCAAGCGGACGTTTTTTTATGTGCCGATCTGAATTTTTCCGGAGCTTGAAAATGACCAAAACCGCCCCTGCCGATACCGATTTGTTCGATCCCGTGACCATAGGCGCCTGGCGATTGGCCAATCGCATCGTCATGGCGCCTCTGACCCGTTGCCGGGTTAACAACGACGGCGTGCCGGGGCCGCTTCAGGCGACCTATTACGCCCAGCGCGCCGGCGCGGGGCTGATCATCAGCGAAGCCACCAATATTTCCTGGCAGGGCCGCGGCTATGCCTTTACTCCGGGCATTTTCACCGGCGCGCAGGTGGCCGGCTGGCAGCGGGTCACCGAGGCTGTGCATGAAAAACAGGGCAAGATCCTCTGCCAGCTCTGGCACGTCGGCCGTTATTCGCATCCTTCGCTGCAACCGGGCGGCGTTTTGCCGGTCGCGCCGTCGGCCATTGCGCCGGAAGGCGATACCTTTACCGAGCAGGGTTTCCGCAAAGTGCCGACGCCGCGCGCGTTGGAGACCGAAGAGATTCCGGACCTCGTCGAGCAATACCGCCATGCCGCCGAATGCGCCAGGCGAGCCGGTTTCGACGGTGTAGAAATCCATGCCGCCAATTGCTACCTGCTCGATCAGTTCATCCGGGACTCCACCAATCGCCGCACCGATCGGTACGGCGGCAGCATCGAGAACCGGACGCGCCTGGTGCTGGACGTCGTCGAAGCGGTGACCTCGGTCTGGAGCGACGGCAGCCGGGTGGGCATTCGCCTGGCGCCGGTCACTCCCAATACCGGCAACACGCCGCTGGACAGCAACGTGATGGCGACTTACGGCTATCTGATCGAAAAGCTCAACCCGTTCCATCCGGCTTACCTGCATTTCATCGAAGGCGCCACCGGCCAATCGCGGCAGGTGCCTTCGGGCGTCAGCCTGGAGAAGCTGCGCGCCTTGTTCCAGGGGCCATACATGGCCAACAACGGCTATACGCTCGAGATGGCCAAGGCGGCGCGGCGGAGCGGAACCGCCGAACTGATTTGTTTCGGCCGGCCGTTCCTGGCCAATCCGGACCTGGTCGAAAGATTCAAGAAAGGAGCCGCCCTGGCCGAAGCGCCGAGGGAAACGTGGTACGGAGGAGACGAGCGCGGCTATACCGATTGGCCGGCGATGACTTCGGAAGCCTGACATCGGCTACTGAGCCGGCCGGGACAAGCAGAACCCGGCCAACTCGTTAGGGACTTTGCCGGAATCGCGAAAACGCGTTGCGGCCGCCTCTTGTTCTTCTGACGAAATCCCTGATAGGCTCCATCTTCCCGAGCGTCTCGGAGCCGCCGATCCGTCGGAACGATACGATTCCCAGGAAAGCTTAACCGCAAGCGAATGAACGTTCGACGTCAATGAACCAATTGTTCCGTTACGGCGTCCCAATGATATCTTTCTTCAATCGAAGGCAACCAGAAGGAAAATGGGTTTGGTTTTATGCCGAAAAAAGGTCGGAACATTGTCGTTATCGGAGCTTCGGCCGGAGGTTTGGAGACCCTTGACCGATTGATCGGCCAACTGCCGGGCGAGTTTCCCGCGGCCATTTTTATCGTTCAGCACCTGGACCCCGCGCACATGCCCTCCATGCTGCTGCACAAATTAAGCGCATACAAAGCTTTCCGCTGCAAGATAGCGGAAGACGGCGAGGCATTCGGGCCCGGACAAATCTATATAGCCCCGTCGGATGCTCATCTGTTAATCAAGGAAAGCACGCTGCTTGTCCGGCGAGGCGCCAAGGAAAACCGCTACCGGCCGGCGATCGATCCTCTGTTCCGCTCGGCGGCGGTGGCGCATGGGCCGCGCGTGATCGGCGTTGTATTGACCGGAATGCTGGACGACGGCACTTCCGGACTGATGGCGATTCACCGGTGCGGCGGCGTCGCCGTCGTCCAGGACCCGAGCGATGCGCTGTACCCCGACATGCCCCAAAGCGCCATCAATAACGACCACGTCGATTATTGCGTGCCGTTAAGGGAAATGGGGCGGCTCCTGGACAAACTCAGCCGCGAGCTTCCGGACCCATCGGTTCCGATACCTGAAGACGTTCGGATCGAGGCGGAAATTGCCGAGCGTGTCCTTTCGGAAATTGCGGAAATGAGTGGGCTGGGCGCCTTGGTTCCTTACGCTTGTCCCGGTTGTGGAGGCCCGCTTTGGGAGATGAAGGATGAGAAAGGGCAACGGTTTCGCTGCCACACGGGCCACACCTTCACCGCCTTGGCGTTATTGGACGATCAGTCGAAAAAAATCGAGGAGACGCTGTGGACCGCCATAAGGATGTTCGAGGAGCGCAAGAATCTTCAGAAAAACATGGCGAATAAAGAAAAGCGTCCCAGATCGAAACAAATATACGAAAAAAGTTTGCAGGAAACCCAGGCCCATATCGACCGTCTTCGATCCCTGCTGCTGGCGGCGAACGGACAAGCCGGCGATGAATCGAATACGTCCCCGATTGAGCCGGCATCGCGCAGCCTGCCTGCCGACGACTAAGTCCGGGCGGCCGCGCTGCATCGCAAGGCCGAACGTTTCCGCTGTAAATCGGCCGGAGCGCATTGGCATGCTTCCGCCTTTCCCGGAAGGCTTGAACGAATAAGAACGGTTAAGGCTTCAACACGACCTTAACGCAATCTTCTTCTTTCTCCTGAAATATCTTGTAGGCATAAGGCGCTTCCGACAGCGCCAGGCGATGGGTGATGATGTCGTCCAGTTTGACTTTACCCTGCTCGATGTATTGCAGGAGCAGGTCGATGTATTTATGGACCGGAGCCTGCCCGCCTTTCAGCACGATGGCTTTTTCGAAAAACTGGCCCACCGGGAAATTATCGTAATAAGTCGGATAAACTCCGAGCACGGACACGATGCCGCCTCGGCGAACCGCGCTCATGCAGGCCTCCAGCACTTTCGTCGAGCCCACTTCGAGATTGACGACGGCTTTGGCTTTTTCCAGCATCGAGCGGCCGGGCTCAAAGCCGACCGCATCCACGCAGACGTCTGCGCCGCGCCCTTCCGTCATCGCCCGGATTTGTTCAACGACGTCCTTGGCGCCGTCCTTCCAGAGGATCGTTTCACAGCCCGCCGCCGCTTGGGCCTTGTCCAAACGATAGAGCAGAACGTCGACGACGATGACCTTGCCGGCGCCTCGCAGCCAGGCACATTTGGCCGCCATCAGTCCGACCGGACCCGAGCCGAAAATCGCTACCGTTTCGCCGCCCCTGAGCTCGCCCCAGTCGATGCCGGTGTATCCGGTCGGAAAAATGTCGGTCAGAAACAACACCTGTTCGTCGGTCAGATCGTCCGGCACCCGTCTCGGACCGAAATCGGCGTAGGGCACCCGCACGTATTCCGCCTGGCCGCCGTCGTAGCCTCCGTACAGGTCGGTATAGCCGAACAGGCCGCCGCCTTTTTCCGTCATCACCCCACCCTCGGGACCGTAGTGGTCGGGATTGGAATTTTCGCAATGGCCGGGCAAATGATGAGTGCAAAAGAAACAAGTGCCGCAGGCAATGGGAAACGGGACCACGACCCGGTCTTCCCGCTTGAATTTTGTTACCGCCGGACCGACTTCCTCGACGATGCCCATGAATTCATGGCCCATCACCATCGGGCGCAGTTGCGGCAGGCCGCCGGAATAAATGTGCAGGTCGGAGCCGCAGATCGCCGTTGAGGTGACTTTTAAAATCATGTCCCTGTCCTGACGGAGCGCCGGGTCGGGGACCGTATCGCAAGAGATCTTTTGGGGGCCGTGTATTCGGACGGCTTTCATGGCGTACCTCCGGTTGGAAAACTAAGGTCAAACAGACAGTTGATCAAAAGACGAATGCCCAAGGCCGGCTGATGTTGCGAACGGCCGGCATCAGGCGCAATCGGGCCGGCTTTTCTTCCGTTTGCCGGCCCACGCGGCCTCTTTGCTATCGATTCAGGCCGCTGCCGCCGGGAATGGCGTCCCTCATCATATTGTCGCCGCCGGGGCTGACGGTATCCTGGTTGATGTTTTCGGTATGGGGAGCAGGGCCGCTGTTCATCTTTTCCGTGTCAAACGTGGTATCCCGGGGCGTGCCCTGGCCGCCGGGCGCGTTTCGTCCTGAAGTAGTGCCTTGGTTTACGAGCCGTGCCGGGGGAACTCCCCGGTTTGTGTTTTGGCCCGAGGCAGTACCCTGATTCATTCCCTGACCGACTTCCGGCTCATCGCCTGAAACCAGATTCCGGTAGCGCTGCACCGAACCTTGCTTCGGCTGAGTGCCGCTGTATTCCGGATGCGGCTTGGTGCCTCTGCCGGCGCCCTGCTTTTGGGTGGTCGGTACCCCGCCGCTTCGGCTCTGCATGCGGGTGTCCGCCGATTGCAGGGTTTGAGGGCTCGTTCCTTGTTGTTCTCGAGCCTCGGCAGGATGGCTCAGATAAAATAAGCTGGCTCCGAAAATGATCGGCAGCCACAGTTTTTTTATCGCCAATTCAACCGGTTGGGCCGCGAAAGCGACGTTGGCCGCGGCTGCGGTATGCGATCGGGTTGCTTTTGCTTTCATGATGGTGTCCTCTATGGAAACTATTGCGGCAGCCGGTGCGAATTAAAGCAGCGTCTTGCAGCAATAAGGCTGAGTGGTTTCGGATCCGGCCGGGCTAGCGGCCATGCCGCTCAGCAAATTGAATAAGAACTCTATTACCGTTGATTACCGGACTGTATTGCCGTTTATCCCGGAATTTAGCCATAGATTAATGATTTATCCTGTCCGGATCGGTGCGTTGTCCCACATTCACGAAAAAAACGACGGTGCTCTGCAATAGACGCCCTTTGCGGGCGGAAAGGGAAGGGTTCGTGGATTTCTTACACCACACTTGCCGGATTTGAGAAGAACGTTTACAACGAGTAGCGCTGTCCGGTCGGAATCATCAAAAGGCCGAGCTGTCGGTTTTTTAGCCATGCCGCGACGCGAAACGCCAACAGAAAAGCGATGATGAGTAGATAAAAGACGGGTTCGCTCAAGTCGCCCTTGAGCTGTCAGAAATAGTGCAGCACGGCCAGAAAGGAAGCGAGATGGATCCAACGGTGCAGTTTTTTCCGGCGCGGCGTAAAGAACTCGAGCCCAGGAACCGTTTGCTGCTCTGATTCCAGCGAGGATGCGGTACGGTCGGGTTGACGTTGGCGTAAAAACCGTATTCGTCGGGAGTGTAGTTATTCCAGGTGGTTATCGGCGCCTGTTTCAGCAGGTCGACATTGACCAGAAACGCCGTCGTATTCGTGACGAACGACTGTTTGTCGACGCAGGCAGGAAAACGCCGGGAAAAACGACGGTCGGGCGGATAATCGACAAGTATCCCCTCGGGTTTGCCGAATAGTGCTAAAATCGGCGCTCGATTACACTTCAATTCAGGAAAGACATGACAAAAATCACGATTGAGCACAACCCCAGCGAAGAGCGTTTACAGAAACTGGGCGTGGCGAACTGGTCCATCTGGGAGAAAGAAGTCTCCAAATTCCCGATCGATTTCGACGAAACCGAAACCGCTTATATTCTGGAAGGCGAGATTCTGGTCACGCCCGAAGGCGGCGAACCGGTGCGCATCCTGCCCGGTGATCTGGTGGTATTCCATGAAGGCTTGAACAGCCAGTGGGAAGTGGTCAAGCCGCTGCGCAAGCATTACAGCTACGATTAAGCGGTTTGACGTGTTCGCATGCCTTTTTTCGGCTTGCAATGAACAAATTGTCGGCCATCTTAAATTTGCGAACATTGAGGTAGGTTGAGTTGGCGGAGACAACCCAACAGATCTCGTTATCAATGGTTGGGTTGCCGAACAGCAGGCAACCCAACCTTGTATCTTAATTCTCGTTATGGTTAGCTACCATGACTTGGGACAGCAAGTAGCAAGTAGCCCGGATGCAACGCAGTGACATCCGGGGATTTGATGCACAGAACTCCCGGATTACGCAAAGCTCCATCCGAGCTACGCTAGCTGGCTTTTTCCCGGAAAGCCGGCCTTCCGGAGGAAAATCTTGCCGTTCAATCCCTGCCGAAGCGAAGCAGTATCACTGCCAGGCCGGAAAATCCGGCGCCGGCATAGAAAGTCATTGCGGCACCGGCATGGTCCCAAAGCCATCCGGCCAGAAGGCTGGCCGCGAGCATGCCTAAGCCGGTCACGAAATTGAAAACGCCGAACGCAGACCCTTTCAAATCCGACGGAGCGGCATCAGCTACGAGAGCCGCCAGAATCCCTTGGGTAAACCCCATGTGCAGGCCCCAGAAGGCCACGCCGATCAGCACCAGGCAGGGAGAAGCCGCCACCGCCAGCAGCAGGTCGGCGCAAGCGAGCAGAAGGAGCCCTGCCGACAGCAGGGCATGCCTGCTCCACCGGTCGGACAGAGCGCCCGCGGGATACGCCGACAGCGCATAAACGACATTCATCACCACCATCACCATGGGCAGCCAAGTGAGGGTCAGGCCCGCCTGTTGCGCGCGCAACACCAAAAACGCTTCGCTGAACCGACTCAGCGTAAAAACTCCGCCGATGGCGACGATGTGCCAGTAGGCGTGGGAAAAACTGTTCAGATAAACCATTTTGACCGGCGACCGAAAGGCATGCCGCCCTCCCGGCGCTTCGGTCTCCTGGACTCCGGCAAGGATCAACAGGACGGCGGCCGCAGCAGGGACAACGGCGAACCATAGTACGGCCTTGATGTTATCGTGATGGAGATAAAGCAATAAAACGGCCAGCAAGGGCCCCAAAAAAGCGCCTGCCGTATCCATCGACTGCCGGAGGCCGAAACAGGCGCCTCGGATTTCCGGAGGTGCGACATCGGCCATGAGCGCGTCGCGGGGTGCGCCTCGAAGGCCTTTGCCGATCCGGTCCAGAAACCGGGCCGTAAATACGGTTTCGATCGAACTTGCCAGAGGGAACAAGGGCTTGGTCAGGGCCGACAGGCCATAGCCCAGCAAGATCAGCCGCTTGCGATATCGGAGAAAGTCGCTCAGGGAACCGGAAACGATTTTGATCATTTGCGCCGCCGCTTCGGCAAAACCTTCGACAAGGCCGACGGTCAAGCCGCCAGCGCCGAGAGAGCCGACCAGAAAGACGGGCAGCAGGCTGTGGATCAGCTCGGACGAGACGTCCATGAACAGGCTGACGAAGCCCAATACCCATACCGTGCCGGGAATCGCCGGCCGCCGTTGTTTGCGAGTCATAACCAAAGTTTCCTGTCATCAGTTGTTTTTTCTCGAGGTGTCAGGAGAAAGGCAAGGAGAGCCCGAGCCCGCCCGAATGCTGACGAGTTAAAGCCGCCGCGCAGAGCAAATAAAGATCACGTCTTTTCCGGAGGGACGAAGCAACCGGCAGGAACGCTTCGGCAGAAATTCGGGTCCGAGGAAACGTTGACCTTGCAAATTCCGGTAAATCATCATGACACTTTTACTGAAACGGGTCTATGACCCTCCTGAAGAACATGACGGCGTGCGCATTCTGGTGGACCGGCTTTGGCCGCGCGGGCTTTCGAAAGAGGAAGCCGGCATTGATTACTGGGCCAAAAACGCTGCGCCGTCCAACGAGCTTCGCCGCTGGTACCGGCACGAGGAAGAAAAATGGCCCGAATTCCGAAGCCGTTATCTGGACGAACTGAGCAACAACCGGCCGGCGGTTGAAGATTTGATCGGCCGACTCGGCCGAGGCAACGCTACGCTGCTTTACGGTTCCAGGGAAACGGAGCGCAATAACGCGGCCGTTCTGAAGGATTATCTGGAAACGATGCTGTAACCGGCGCCCGAATCCTACTTGATGCCCAGGCGCTTGGCCAGGCGGTGCAGGTTGCCCCGATCGATGCCCAGGCATCTTGCCGCTTCCGCCCAATTTTGCCGGCATTGGGCGAGGGTGGCGAGAATCTGCGCCCGCTGGAAATTCTCGACCGCCTGGGCCAGCGGCACCGCTTCGCTTCGATCCGCCGGAAAATGAAGAGAAGCGGGCGGCAAGCGGGTTTCCGCCGCAATACCCAGGTCGGCGGGCTCCAGCACGACCGTTCGGCCTTGCTGGGAGGATGCGCGAAGCACCGCACGCAGGATGACGTGTTCGAGTTCCCGGACATTGCCCGGCCAGGCATACGCTTTTAATTCCTCGACGGTGGCCGGCTGCATCCCGACCGCTTCGAGTCCTAGACGGACCCTGGCCTGGTCCAGGAAATAGCGGGCCAGAAACGCAATATCCTCGACCCGCTCTCTCAACGGCGGCACGGTCAGAGGATAAACGCTCAGCCGGTGATAAAGATCGGCCCGGAACCGTCCTTCCTTGATTTCTTCCAGCAGCCGCCGGTTGGTGGCGGCAATGATCCGGACGTCGGCTCTTAGGCTCTTGTCCGAACCCAGCCTCTGAATCTCGCCGAATTGAACGGCTCTGAGCATCTTCGCCTGAATCGACAGGGGCAATTCGCCCACCTCGTCGAGAAACAAGGTCCCGCCGTCGGCCAGTTCGAATTTTCCGATACGGTGACCGGTCGCGCCGCTGAACGCGCCTCGAACGTGGCCGAACAGCTCGCTTTCCGCCAGGGTTTCGGGAAGCGCGGCGCAGTTGACGTAGACCAATGGCTGGTCGGCCCGCGGCGAGCGCGAATGGATGATGCGCGCGACCACTTCCTTGCCGACGCCGGTTTCCCCAAGCAGCAATACCGTCAGCTCGGACCGGGCGACGATGTCGATCTCCCGGCTTAGCTCCTGCATGACCGCGCTGTCGCCGAGTTTCTGGCTGCTGCGCCGCAACACGTCGTTGACCAGCTCGCTGGCCACCAGCTCGCTGTGCCGAGTCTGTTTTTCCAGCGTGCTGATATAGGTCTCATAACGCAGAGACACGGTGGCGATCGCGGCAAACACCTGAAAAATGCGGTCGTCGATGTGATCGAACGCATCCGGTTCCGGCGCCAGGACCAGCAGCACGCCGAACAGGGTGTTTTCGTTGTAAAGGCCGCAACCCACGCAAGATTGAGTAAACGATTTGCCCGCCTGACCGGTCAAAAACATCGAGTCGAAAGGATCGGGCCTGAGGTTCCCGTCCTGAAACCGGACAGGCAGCCGGGAGCGGATCGATTCCACCAGATAGGGATACCGTTCCGGTGGATAGGTTCGAGTCATGGCCTGGGGCGAAAGCCCGAAAGTCGCCACCGGCACCAATACTTCGTCCTGATACCGGAGCAGAGCGCAGGCATGATTCCCGGTGACTCGGGCAAAAATATCGAGAAACTTGGCGTAGCGGTCCTGTACGGAAAGATTCGCCGTCAGGCTAAGCACCGACTGGTGAAAAGCTTCCTCTACATCAATTAAATCGAATGCTTCGGATATTTTCATTGACTGTAGTCAATTTGACTTCTTTGTATCGATTCGACATCATTATGCGTTATGACGTTTTAAGGTAAAACTACTGCAAATTATACGCGAAAACAGATCTTTAACTATTCAAACCGGCTGTTTGGCGAAGATCGAACAGCCGGATGGCGATGTCATTTCGACATCATCGGCAAAATTGAACAAATAAATATTTTAATATCAATAACTTATTATTTGGCATTCATTTTGCTAACTTAATGCATAACGGCTCGACGGGATTATTGGTTTTCTTCCATGCGCGATAAAACGCATCGTCAAATCCCGAAGATCCGGAATGGGAAGATCGGTGATTCGAAAGCTTCACACAAGGAGGAAACGCTCCCGCCGGGTTCCGGCGGCGAATGGCCGATCCGCTAAACCAATAAGAACAACAGGTGTACAGCCATGAGCAATTTATTCCATACAACATTGTTAAAAACAAGCCGGGCCGGGGTGAATTCTTCTGCATCCGGTCCTTTCAATCGGTCGTTCGTTAAAGCGATCGGACTGCCGCTTGCGCTGGCGCTGCTGCTCGGCGGCTGTCAGGCGCAGGCGGTCAAACCGGAGGCCCAACAGTTAAGCCGACTCGGCAGGATTCTGGTGGTGCCGGTCGAGTCGCCGCCGCTCGAAGTCATCCCCGATCCGATCCGGAGCCGGGCTCCCGTCTACGGGCAGTATCAATATGAAACCGTTCCTTCAACCCTGTTGATGAACAAAAAACTGTACCGGAATCAGGGCGGCATCCTGATCGCAGGACTGGTCGCCGAATCCGAACTGACGGAGGCGGACGGTTCACTTCAAATAAGCGACTTGACGGATCAGACCGAGGCTCTCGTGCCGGCCACTCAGGCATCCGCGTATTGGTCGCCTTCACGGATGTTGGCCCAGGATGCGGCGGAGCAATTAACCACCGATCGGCTCAAGGCCACGTTAAGCGATTCGTTTTACCGGCTGCCGATGCCGGGCGGAGACCGGGCTGCGGAACAGGGCGCCTGGCGCGAAGCGATCAGCCGATGGTATGAGCAGGACCGCTCGTCCGTCGATTACCGGCAGGCGGATTTGAATCGGATCGACGCCGTGCTCGAGGTCGGCATCAGCTCCTACCGGATTTTTGAAAATCAGACCTCGCTGAAGGTTCTGGTCAAGCTGGTCGATCCGGCTACCGGGCAAGTCATCGGCCGGAGCAGCGCCCAGACTCAGGCCGCGGAAGATTCGGCGAAATCGTTGCTGAGTCGGGAATCCGAACGATTCAAGACGCTGATCGCCGGGCTCGGCAGAAAGCTTGTCGCGCGGAACTTGAGCGAGCTCGGGCTGCCGTTTCGGCAAACGTCGGGCAACAATCAAGTCGCGCTGACCCTGAACAGGCCGGCGGCCTGATGGCGATCGTTTACGCCGAACCCATTCGCGGCTGGCGTTTTATCCTGTTCAACGCCGTGCTGGCGATGGGCCACATGATCGTTCTGTTCAACATCGGCTCCTATATCGTCATGATGCCCCATGTGGTCGGCGAGCTGGAAGGGGTTACGCCCAGCTTCGGCACCTGGGCGCAAACCGATTTCATGATCGCGCTGGCGCTGGCTTTTCCGCTGAGCCGCCGTTTGTCGGGAAAGTACGGCGCCTATCGAGTCTTCGTCGCGGCGTTTTTTATTTATGCCTTTGCTTCGATATTGTGCGCGATCAGCGACAGTCTGTGGCTGTTTGTGCCGGCCCGCATTCTGCTCGGCTTGGCCGGAGGAGTCACGCTGCCGGTCGGCCAGTCGCTGTTGCTGAAAGAATACCCGGAGCATTTGAAGCTGCTCGGGTTGGGCATTTGGGGACTGGTCACGCTGATGCCTTTTACCGTCAGTTTTGTGATCGGAGGCACGATTGCGGACGAACTGGGCTGGCGTTATCTGTTTTATCTCAATGCGCCGGTAGCCGTGTTCATCGCCGCGACGACCGGAGCCCTGCTGGCCGGGCGGGGCTTCGAGCGCAGCCATGTCCGTTTCGACACGGCCGGTTTCATCCTTTTGGCCCTGATCCTCGGCGGCGTCCAGACGATACTGAATCTGGGCAACGACTTCGACTGGTTCGATTCGCCTTTGTTGCGCTTCGTACTGCTCGTGGTCCTCGTGGCCTTGCCTTGCTTTATCGTCTGGGAGCTGGGAGAGCGCCATCCGGTATTCGAAATACGGCTTTTTGCGCGCCGGAATTTTGCCATCGGCACTTTTTGTCTGGTGACCGGATTCTTGCTGATCCAGGGGTTGATGTCGATGTTTACCGTGCAGCTTCAGTTGCTGCTCGGTTATTCTTCCACCCTGGGCGGCCTGGCGTTTCTGGCGATGGTATTGCTGGCGCTGCCGGTAGCGGTGATCATGCACAAATTCTCGTCGAATTTCGACGCTCGTCTCTTGGCTTGTTTCAATCTTCTGGGTTTCTCGCTGACTCTGCTCTGGATCGGCCGGTTTGACGAACCGGCGTCGTTTGACCAAATTTTCTGGCCGCTGTTGCTGCTCGGCTTGTTTCTCGGTTCGTTTTTTCCGCCGCTGACCAAACTGACTCTGTACGGATTGTCCGGCACTCAGGAACTGAGAGCCGCCGAAGGAACGGGATTGCTGCGCATCGCCGGCGGCGCCTTCGGCATTACGCTGCAGGGAGTCGGCGTCTTCCGCCGAACCCCTTCCCATCAACTGCAACTGGCGGATACGTTCGGAGGGCGGCGCTTTCCCGCCCTCAACCTGCTGGAGGAATTTTCGGCGCAACTGCGTGCCGCCGGTTTCACCGACGAGATGATTCACGCCAAACTGGGCGCCGTCATCAAGCAACACGCCGCGATTCTGGCCATGAACGACGATTTTTTGCTGTCCGGCTACATCTTTGCCGGGTTGGCGGCGCTCGTCTGGCTGGCCCATCCGCCTTACCCGCGCGTGCACCCTACTCTGAAAAAATCGGTCGACGATCTGCGGGCGGAAGAAATGATGGAGGGGCCGTAATGCGCTTGTTCAAACCGGTTATCGGTTGCCTGTTTCTGATCTCGGGCTGCGCCTGGATTCCGGAAGGGGACAAGCCGGCCGAGTTCATGACCGCGCCGTCCATGGACCATGCGTTGTCCGAGTTTCACGAAAAGCAGGCGACCGCGTCTTTGGAACGATGGCCGAATGAACGGTGGTGGCAGGAGTTTGGCAGTTCCGAACTCAATAGTCTCATGGCAAATGGGCTGAAAGATAATCCGGGATTGAAAGCGGCTTCGGACCGGGTGCGCGAGGCGGAAGCGCTGGCTCGAGTGGAAGGATCGAGACTGCTGCCGTTCATCGACGCCGATGCGGACGTCGCCTACGAAAGAGTTTCGGCTCATGGCCTTTTTGCCGCGCTCAACCGTAAAGAAGCGGCAGGCGCCCACATCGTCGCCAGCAAAATTAATCTTTTAAACTTCCGTTACGAATTCGATTTCTGGGGAAAAAACCGCGCGGCATTGGAGGCATCCCTGGGCGAGGCGGCAGCCGATAAAGCCGAAATGGCCGATACCCTTTTACGGCTGACTACCGCCATTGCCCGGTCTTATTTCCGCGGCGTTGCACTACGGCATCAGCTCGATCTGGCGACGGAGATGGTGAAACTGCGCCAGGATCTGCTGGATATAAGTGAAACCCGTTTAAGACTGGGACTGGATTCGGTCGATCCCGTCAAGGAATCTTCCATTAATCTGGAACAGGCCAGAAAGCGGGAAGCGTTGACTCGTGATCAATTGGATTTGCAACGGAATCTTCTAGCCAAACTGATCGGCAAAGGACCCGATTCGACGCAGCATCTGTTCCTCGACAAAGTCAACATTCCGAGAGATCTGGCTTTACCCGACAAATTGCCTCTGGAGCTGCTCCGACACCGGCCCGACCTGACTTCCGCTCTGTTCAGGGCCGAAGCGGCGGCGCAACGGATCAAGGAAGCCAAGGCCCGGTTCCTGCCCACGATCGACTTGACCGCCTTTGCCGGCGTGAACGCTCTCAGGCTGACCAAAGGCGCCAGCACGCTGGCCAATGTTCTGTTCTCGGGTTCCAGCGTTGCTTACGGCGTCGCCCCCGGTCTCAGACTGCCTCTTTTTGAAGGAGGTCGTTTGCGAGCCGAATTGTCGGCTCAACGGGCCGAATACGACAAGTCCGTGGAGCTGTACAACGACACCTTGTTGCACGCGATCCAGGAAGTCGCCGATAGCTTGAGCGGTTGGAAAGAATCGCTTTCCATACTGGAAGCGCATGGCCGTTTAATGTCTTCGCAACGCAAAAACCAGGAGCTGGCCGAGGATCGTGTCCGAGCCGGACTGGACGACCGGCGCGAGTTACTGGACCGGAGGCATGCCGTACTGGAACAGGAATATGTCTTGAAAACGCTCGAAACCGACCATTTGGCGGCCCGCGTGGATTTGATCGAATCGCTGGGCGGCGGCTATTCGAAAGAAATAGAAATCATCCAGCAACTGATCAGGCACAAGCCGGAGCATCCCGAAGGCTTCGACTTGTACAAGTGGCTGATATTTTCGCAAAAGGAGTGAAGCCGTGCCGTGCCGTTCTTTTGCGAAGCTCCACGAATCTCAAAACCTTTTTCATCCTATAAAGCAAACTTTCGTTTACTGTTTCAGTATTCTCATCTATGAATGTATCTCACAGGACTATTCGCGCCCGCCGCAAGCGTTATTTGCAGTTGGTTCTTTTAGCGTCGTTAGCAGGAGGCTTGATCTATGCCGGGTTCTGGTGGTTGCATGCCCGCCATTGGGTGGTGACTTCCAACGCCTTTGTTTCCGGCAACCTGATTCCGGTTGAAGCGGATGCGACCGGCATCGTCACGCAGGTTTTAACGGAGGAAAGCCGATATGTCAAAAAAGGCGAACTTCTGGTTCAACTTGACCGGCACCGGGCGCTGACCGCGTTGAACCAAAGCGAAGGTAAGCTGGGCCAGACCACGCGGGAGATCGGCGCTCTTTTCGCGACGCGCCGGCAGATGTGCCAGAAACTGATTGCCCGTTCGGCCAGTTTGAGCCGCGTCCGCCACGACGTGGTCCGCTTGCGGCAAGCCGCTCCCAACGGTTCGGTATCGGAGCAGGCATTGCAAAACGCCGAGGACGAAATGGCGGCCCTGGACGCCCAAAGGCTGGAAGCCGAGGCCGAATTCAATGCCGTGGAAGCCCGGGTCGGAGGCACGACGCCGAAGCGTCATCCCGACGTGGAAACCGCCAAACATAATTTTATAGCCGCCTATCTGGAATATGCTCGGCAGCACGTTTATGCGCCGGCTTCGGGCTATGTCGCCAAACGCAAAGTCCAGGTCGGCAACCGGGTGCAGCCGGGCGATCCGCTGATGACCATCATTCCGCTGGACCACCTGTGGGTGGAAGCCAACTTGCGGGAAACCGAGCTGATGAGGGTTCGTCCGGGACAGGCGGCGGAAATCGCCGTCGATCTGTACGGCAGGCATCTGACCTTTCACGGCACCGTCGAAGGGTTGGTGCCCGGCACCGGCAGCGTCTTCGCGCTGTTGCCGCCGGACAATGCGACCGGCAACTTCATCCATATCGTTCAGCGGGTGCCGGTGCGCATTGCGTTGCGCGCGGACGAAATCCTGAAAAATCCTGTCCGGCCCGGACTTTCCACCGTCACTTCGATTCACGTCGAGGAATCCGAACGGCCGCCGGGAGATTCGCTGGTGACCGTTTCCAGCCGGGAATACGCCACCGACATCTTTGCCGGCGAACTGACCGAGGCGGAAAAGCGCGCGGAAAAAATCATCGAGGATAATTTGCCTTTCTCAAGCGATTTCGCGGAATACCGCTGCCATGCAGGCGAACGCTAGAGCATTTGCCTATCGCGTGCCGGAAAGACCTGCCAGGTTTCAAAAATCTGGCAGGTCTATTATTGCCCCACGTCCGGCCGTACGCTCGAATCAAATAGGCTCTAGGGGCGCGATAGCGGCTTGGTGAAAGCAATTTGTTCGATCGTCTCCATGGCCGCCTCGTCGAGCTCCATATCGTAGGCGGCCAGATCGTCGGCCATGTGACCGGGGTCGGTCGTGCCGGTCAGCGGGATCATTCCGCTTTGCAGGGCAAAACGAAAGACGAGGCGGGTCAAGGGGCAGCCCAGCCGCCGGGCAATCGCCTGAATCTCGGGCCGGGTCAGTTCCAGCGCATTGGCGGTCAATAAAGAGAAGCCCTGGTAAAGGATGTCGTGAGTGCGGCAAATCCGGCGAATCTCGTGGTCCCAACAGGTGTAGGCGTAACAGCGGTTCTGCACGAATGCCGGCTTGACTTCGGCCAGCTCGATCAATTTTTTGAGCTGGTCGAGCTCGACGTTGGAGACGCCGAGCAGCCTGACCGCCCCCGACTTCTGCAGGGTTTCCATGGCCCGCCATACCTCGCAGTCGGCTTTGGACCATCCCAGGGCAGTCGCAGGAGCATGCAGAATGTAGGAATCCAGGGTGTCCGTCTGCAGATGCTCCAGCGTGCTTTGAAAGGATTGCTTGACCTGAACGGCATACTCTGCAAGGGGATCGTAGGGGATTCGGTGATCCTGGCCCGACGCAAAGGTAAATTTGGATTGCAGAAAAAGATTGCTGCGTCCGAGCCGGCCTTCGGCCAGAACCTGACGCACCGCTTCACCGACGCCCGCTTCGTTATAGTGACGGCGCTGGTTGGCGGTATCGATGCCGAGAAATCCCGAATCGAGAGCCTTTCGGGTCAGCGCTTCGGTTTCGTCTTCTTTCCAGGCCGTTCCGTAGAGAAAGGTGGGAATATCGACCCCTCTGTGCTCGATAACCCGGTCGATCGGATGAGTAGTCAGTGCCATGATAATGCCCTCCAGTACCGATTTTAGACCTTGAAAAGCCGAAATGTATCCTTTCCGAAGCGTTCCGGAACGTCTTTATTTTAGGCAGGATAAGGCGGATTCAAGAGGAAAAGGCGCGCAATTCGGGATCGCCTTTTGCCGTCACGCCCTATGAAGGCATGGGCGCAGTAATAATAGTGACAATGGCCGATGGGCCGGGAAGTCCCTTTCTCATTTCCTGCCGATCAGCTTTGAAAAGACAGCCGATTGCCGAACGCCTCGTGCCATTCGCGGGAAAACTGGCTAACGGCCGCGGGAACCGCCGGATGCTTCAACATTTGCTCGGCAACGTCGACCGGGATCGTGATTGCGCCGACGCCCAGTTTCAATACCTCCATCACCTGCTGGGTATTTTTGAAACTGGCCGGCAGCAGCTTGCAGGGCAGATGGTGTCGGTCGATCAACAACTGCAAATCCGCCACCACGCCGATGCCGTCCGCGCCGATCATATCGATGCGGTTGACGTAGGGCGCCAGGTAATCCGCCCCGGCCAATGCCGCCAGAAAGCCTTGATGCGAACAATAGATGGCCGTCGCCAGCACCTGATGATTCAGGGCCTTTATCTTGCGGATCGCCGTCAGGCCGGATTCGGTGGCGGGCACTTTGACCACGACGTCGTAGGGCAATCGGTTCAGTTCGGCCGCTTCGTTGACCATTTCCTCCACCGATTGGCTGACCACCTGGACATGAAACCGAGCCTCGGCGCCCAAACTCCCGGCCAGCGCCGGCAACAACTGCTTCAGGCCGGTCGCCGATTGGGCCAGAATGGAGGGATTGGTCGTCACTCCCCGTATCGGCAGGCACGCATTGAACCGCGCCACCTGCCGGGCGTCGGCCGTATCCAGATATAACTCAAGCATGATGAAAAGTCCTGTAATCGCTATGAGGAAGAAGCCTATCGGTTCTTTCCTTCGGCGCCTTCGGGCCCTGCCGCCTCGAAAACCGCCCGGTTTAAAAAAATTTTAAGTTTAGCGATTTTATAATCGCTTTTCCCGACATTGCGCCGGCGTGAAATTTCCGGTCCGGCTCGAACAGGAGGCCGGCTTTTTCAAGAATACTCCGATATTCGGCATTTAAAATTTTTACCGCAAGCGCGATCATTATAAAATGGCGCGGCGGGCCATGCAGTTCCGGCAGTTAGCCGATCGAACGCGCCTTTGTTTACTCAACCGTTTGTATAAGGAAAAAACGACCCCATGAAGAAACTAATTCTAATCCCCAGCTTGATGATTGCCTTCATTTCCGCTCCGGCCGTCATGGCCGACGTCAACACGCCGCGCATCGATCAACGCGAAGACAAGCAGCAGGATCGAATTCAGCAAGGCATCCGGTCGGGCGAGCTGACGCCTCAGGAAGCGCATCGCCTGGGCGCTCAACAGTACCACATCAACCGCCTGGAACAGGCCGCCAAGGCCGACGGCGTCGTCACTCCGGGAGAACGGCGGCGGTTGATGCATCAGCAAAACATGGCCAACCGGAACATCTCCCGGGCGAAGAACAACCGCTACGATATGCATTAAGGACATGGCCGGAATTCATTTTCCTGCCAAAGACCTGCCAGATTTTAAAAACCTGGCAGGTCTGTGTTAGCCATGTAGAAGTTATTTTTGACCGTATCCTGAACGACAACCCAGCCGGGGCCGAAGGCCCGGCCCAGGTTCAGGCTGCGGTTCCACGGCGCCGAGCGGAACCTGATCCCTCGGCCTTTTTATTCTTTCCTGTCATCCGGAGTCATTAACCGGGCCGCCAGAGCGTGATCCGAAAACTTCTCCAGCGCCTGGCCGACGTGCCGGCAAGCGCCGCCCTGCGCCGTATAACGCTTGCAAAAATCATCAAGGAATTCCATTACCGTATGATCGATCAGATAGCCGTTCGAGAAATCGAAGACAATCGTCTGGCCGTCTTCCAGTCCTTCCAGCGCTTTTTTTAGCGGCAGAAAGTTGGAAAACAGCGCCGAACCCAGCAGCCTGACGGTGATCGTGCCGGGGCCTGTAGGCTCGATGCGGAAATGGATTTTGAACAAGTTGTTCAACCAGACGCCGCGCAATAAATGAATGCCGAATTTGACCGCCACGCCGATGGCCACGCCGGTCAGTAAATCGGTGGCCAGCACGCCGATGATGGTCGCCGCAAACAAACAGAACTGCTCCGTCCCGATACCCAGCACTTCGCTGAAGGTTTTCGGCGAGGCCAGGCGGTAACCGGTGTAAACCAGCAGAGCCGCCAGCGAAGCTTTCGGAATGCTGTGGATAAGGTGCGGAAACAAGGCGACGAAGCCGAGCAGAATCAGTCCGTGAAAAAAATTGGACCAGCCGGTTCTGGCGCCGTAATCGATATTGGCGGAACTGCGGATAATGTCGGCGATCATCGGCAGGCCGCCGATAAAGCCGGCTACCGTATTGCCGAAACCGATCGCGGCCAGCTCCTGGTCCGGATCGGAAGTGCGCCGGTACCGGTCCAGCTTGTCGACCGCTTTGGCACTGAGCAGGGTTTCCAGGCTGCTGACCAGGCAGATGCTGACGACCGCCCCCCAAAAATCCACGGTAAACGCCTTGGCAAAATCGGGAAAATAAAAAAACGACGGCAAATCGTCCGGAATCGCCACCAGAAAACGGTTTTCGATCAAATGCCGATGGCCGGCCGCAAGCTCCGCCTCCGATAAAAAAGGATGCCAATGTTCGTGCTGCAATCCGAAAAACTGCCCCAATCCGATGCCGGTCAACAGCACCACGAGCGGCGCGGGCACCGCTTTTAACTTCGGATGTTTCACCCAGGGCCAGAAAATCAAAATCGCCAGGCTGCTCAAACCGATCAGGAGAATGGTGGGTTCGGGATTGAACAGGCTGTGCGGAATTTGCGCAATCGTCTCCAGGATGCTTCCGGGATGCGGGCTGGCGCCCAGCATGACGTGGCTTTGTTTGGCGATGATGATGAGGCCGATCGCCGCCAGCATGCCGTGCACCACCGAGGCCGGAAAAAACGCGCTGAATTGCCCGGCCTTGTAAACGCCCATGAACACCTGCAGGGCTCCGGCGAGCATGATCGCCGCCAGCGTGTACCGGTAGCCGGCCAAGGCATCGCCTTCGCCGAGGGTTTCGACCGCGCTCAGAATGACCACGATCAGACCGGCGGCGGGACCGTTGATCGTGACGAAGGAGCCGTTGAGCCGCGACACCAGAAGCCCTCCCACCATTGCGGTGACGATTCCCGCCGAAGGCGGAAAACCGGAGGCGGCGGCGATGCCGAGGCACAACGGCAAGGCGATCAGAAAAACAAAAAAACCGGACAGAAGATCGCTGCGCCAGTTTTCCTTTAAACCGTCCAGTCCGGTTTTGGGTAAAGAATTGGAATATTTACTCACGGATAATCCTCGTCCTGCTAGATTGGCGGCAAATCCTTAACCGGAATTGCCGGCGTTGCTGATTTTTGCTTGAGTGTCTGTCCTCATTCCCCGGCAGACAGCCTTGAGAATCGGTATTCTAACACTCCCGGCGGGATAAATTGCCGATGCGGTCTTTATTAATTTCGAATCGATAATAACATAAAAGGAATCGAAAAGGCTCCGCCGTCAGCTTTCCGGCACGGAGCTGATCTTCAGGCGCAGGCCGCCCTTGGGCCGGACCGTCACCACCATTTCGATTTCCGGCTCCTGTTCCGTACAGAGCTCGAATCGGAAATGACGGATCAGCATCGACAGCAGCAAGGTCGTTTCAACCGTCGCAAAGTGGTTGCCGATGCAGAATCTGGAACCGATGCCGAAAGGCAGGAAATGGTATTTGTCCATTTTCCTGCCGAGAAAGCGCTCGGGATCGAAGGTTTCCGGCCGGTCCCAAAGCGCCGGATGGTGATGGATATTGAAAATGCTGACCAGGACCAGACTCCCGGCCGGCAGCGCATGATCCTGCAGGCGGGTGCTGCGGGTCAGTTTTCGTATGACCAGACCGGCGGGCGGCCTGTGCCGCAGCGATTCCTGCAACACGGCTTTGGTGTAGACCAGCCGGTCCGGTTGCTCGGAGATGGCCGCGCTTCCGTTTGCTATTGCCTTTGCTTCGGCCCTGGCCTTGTCCTGGCTCTCGGGGTGCCTGGCCAGCCAATACAAGGTCCAGGTCATCAGATTGGCCGTAGTTTCATGACCGGCGGTGAAAATGGTAAGCATTTCATCGCGCAGTTGCCGGACGTTCATCGCGGTGCCGGTCTCCGGGTCGGCCGCCGACAACATCCGGTCCAGCAGATCGTCGTGAATCCGGCCGTCCTTGCGCCGCTGTTCGATCATCCGGTAAATCACCGAGTCCAGGATCGCCAGCGACTTCCTGAATTGCCGATTGGCGAGCGTCGGCACCCACAACGGTGGAGTGAAGGGGTTCATCGTGGTTCGGGCCGCATGGCGCAGACAGGTGTCCAGAGCCGGGGCGATCGCATCGACCTCGTGCAGGACGCTGGTGCCGAACATCGTGCGGGTCAGCACTTCCAGCGTCAGGCGCATCATTTCGCCGGCCATGTCGACTTCGGCGCCGGGCGCGAGCATCTGCCAGCGCCGGATCCATTGTTCTCCGGTTGCGGCCATTTGCGGGCGCATCGTCTCGACGCTTCGCCTTTGAAAGACCGGCTGCAACAGCCGCCGTTGCCGCTGCCACAACGCTCCCGTGCTGGTCACCAGGCCCTGTCCCAGCACCAGTTGCAGGCCTTTCGGCTTGTCGGGATCGTACATTTTGACGAAGACGTCGGGCTGTTCGACCAATACCTGTTCCGCAAGATCGGGATGGCTGAGCAGGTAGAATCGCTGCAACCCCAGCCGAAAACCGACGATATCGCCGAAGTCGCGGTGCCAGCGGCTCATGCAGGCCAGAGGATCGGACCTGAACTCCGGCAGATGGCCCAGCAGCAGGCGGCCCTTGGGCGACGGGATGGTTTCGGTTGGCATCGGTACAATTCCTGGGTACGGGACGGAAACGATTTCCGGGGCCGAAAAGCCCAATACAGGCCAAGCCGGAGGAAATCGAAAAAACGCTAATTTACCCAAGGTCTGCATTTTTTTAAAGCAGGAAACATCCTGCGGCAAGCCGTGGCGGGTTTGTTTTCGCGGCGAGCCGGGACCGTTCGAGGCACGCGCCGAACCGCCGGGACGAAAAATTTGACTGCCTGAACGCTACGCTATACATTTAAGACTTATTAAAAACGTTTCGGCACAATCGGTTATAATAATTTGTTAATAACAAACGGCAATTCGGAAATTGGACCGAATCGATTTAAAACCGTCCCGTTGCCGCGCCCCTGTCTTGCCGCCGGGGTTCCAACCCGGGCCAATTTCAATCAGTCTAATTGCCCACGGGCAGGATTCATCTCATGACGACTCTTCGAACGATCTTTTTATCGGGCCTGCTGTGCTTTGCCGGAGCGCCCGCCCATGCCGACGCTCCCGCCGCCCATATTCACGTCATTGTGTCCCTCGTCGACAACGTCTCCCAGGGCATCGTGCCGGTTCCTGCGAAAATCGGCAACGGCAACGATCCCCGCTCCAATCTGTACTGGGGCGCGGCCTACGGCGTGAAAACCTTCCTGAGCAAGGCGGACGGCTGGCAAAACCTGGGCTGCCGGCCGGGCATCAACGATACGATCCTGGAGCGCTGCGACTTTGCCTGGCAGGACAAGCTCATCGTCACCGCCGACGCCTACCGCGGCAGCCGGATCGGCCAGGCGATGCTTGATTTCATGCAACTGGCGGCGACTCCGCCCGCGGCGGCAGCGCGTGAAATGGTCGTGTTCATCGGCCACGACGGCCTGATGGACGAACAACACCAGACCCTCGCGGAGCGGTTTCCGAAACATGCCGGGCACGGCAAGGAAGCCGTCGTTCTGGCCTGTCTGAGCGACGAGTTTTTCGCGGGCCATCTGGCGGCCGCAGGCGCCAGGCCGGTGGTCACCACGTTCAGCTTCATGGCTCCGGAAGCCTACGTGCTGGAAGCGGTGGCGAGGGGATTCGCCGAACACGCGAGCGAGGCCGAGCTGCGCAGAGCGGCAGCGAATGCTTACGCCAAATACCAGCACATCTCCGCCAAAGCGGGACAGTCGGTATTCGGCGAGCAGAGCCGCGCGGCGCCTTTGCGGCTGAGTTTAGGCTATGGCGGTTTGCCTCGCTAGGGCACGGCCTTGAGCTTTAGATCGAGCTTTCTATCCCGTTTTGAAGGCCGGTCAGGCCTCGAACGGTAGCCGAGGACGCTGACCCGGGCAATGCGGTTAAGTTGAGAAAAAATACACGGTAGGGTGGATAAGCGAAGCGCATCCACCGCACGGCCTACGGAACTTCGAAAGCCGGTCAAGATCTCGAACGATAGCGGACGCAAGGCAAGCCGGTTAACGGTATTTTCCATTTTTTCGGGGAGCTTTGTTAATGTTCTTCCTCGGCGTGAATGTCTTTCAAGCCGAACCCATTTGCAGGCGCGAGAGTCCTATCCAGTTTGCGCTTTATCGGGGTTTGAGATCGAATTATGAGCACTCTGCTTATTATCCCGACGTCATGCTGGTCTGCGACAGCCGGGACGACGAAGACAACTACAAACAAAGCCCCTGCTTTATTGCCGAAGTGCTCTCCCAAAGCACCGAAATAACCGATCGCCGCGAAAAATGTCTGGCTTATCAAAAAATGCCGAGTCTGCGTTATTACCTGCTGGCGAGCTCCGATAGCATGCACGCGGACTATTTTCAGCGCGATCAATCCGGCGAATGGCAAATGGCCATGCTGGAATCAGGAGAAACCCTGACGGTCGAGTGCGAAAGCTACCGCGCGGTTTTGACCTTGGATGATATTTACGAGGATGTGGTGTTCGATTAGGACCCAAACATTCAAAAAGGAGTCCATAAGGATCCCACTTGTCATCTTATAGCCAGCTAACGATTAAATCCCACCACTCTTTTCCGCCTTGTGTCCTGTCCGCCCAATCGCTCCGGCGATAG
Organism: Methylosarcina fibrata AML-C10; assembly: GCF_000372865.1. Classification (NCBI taxonomy): domain Bacteria; kingdom Pseudomonadati; phylum Pseudomonadota; class Gammaproteobacteria; order Methylococcales; family Methylococcaceae; genus Methylosarcina; species Methylosarcina fibrata. The sequence continues at coordinate 4,069,012 of NZ_KB889965.1, forward strand.
CCGATTGACTGCGACTTATTCTGACGCATGCGCCGCTTATACTGCCGTTCTGTTGAACCGACAAGACGAACATCATGCCCGACTATAATTTTTCCCTATCCCGAACTGGTCAATTACCAATCTGTAAATTAATTTCTATTGCAAGGTTATCCACGTGCTTTGTGGATAACCATGTCATTAATTTGTAGCATTCGGCTCTAACCTCTTACCCTTTTTGAAGAGATGTTAAATTGACCAAAAATTGGTCAGACTTTTTTCAGGAAATTACCAAGCCTCCGGAAACTATTGTCGAAGCCGTCGATTGGTTAACAGCTATACTTGATGGTGAGCAGAAAATCTCTTTGGCGGTTATGCAAAAAGATGATTTGAACAATCTACTTTTCAGTCTTGGTCTGGCGATCCGGAATACATTTAAGTTGCATGAACCTGAAAGCAAATTATTAGGGCATGTGGGGTCGCTCATCCGGATGATGTATCCGCTGCAATCATTAGCGAATTATGGCAAACGTTACATTCTTGAAATAAACGACAGGTTTGACGGAAAACATGGGAATACAGGATCGCGATTATTACCGAGAAAGGCATAGAAAGTCCTACTCGACGAACAAATCTGGAAAAGTAAGCACTGGCAAAAAATACTTCTTAACTCCAATTTTGACGCTTGCTTTACTGTGGCATGGGGCGAACATGATTCTTGGCAAAATGAAAAATGGGTTAACCGTTAAACCTGTGCCAGCAATGTCAACTGATAATTCCTCTGATTTGATACCAGGCGGCATTATTTTGAAAGCCGACCGTCAAGGACATTTCAAGGGAACTCTATCGATAAATAGCGTACCTATGCCCTTTTTGATCGATACCGGAGCGACCACAACCACAATTCCGGAAAATATGGCCATTGCGGCCGGTTTACCTGTTGGCCGTTCGATCCGGTCCAATACGGCGGGTGGACAAGTCCTTGAGCACCAGACCCGGATAAACAGCTTAAAAATAGGTAACGCCGAGATAAAAAATCTCGATGCCAGTATTAATCAGTATCTAAACGAGGTACTGGTTGGCATGAATACATTAAAGTATTTCCGCATGACACAAGACGGAAATACACTGACACTCGTGACCTATAACGAACCGGAGGAAGGCATTGCCGAACCAGAAGAAGAAATTGTCGAAATAGAAAATCTATCACCTCCTCCGTCTCAACAAACATTTCAACCGTCCGACGATGAAACGGCAGATGAAACCGTGGCATCGGATTACCCAAGTAAAACTACTTGGAAAAAAACAGTTTCCTGCGATGGACATAATAATTGCAAAACGATCTATAGCGATCATTGATCACGGCCGATTGAAGAGCACCAGGCGAATCCGGAATACCGGGATGGAATTTGGGGAATCGTCGAACTGGATATGAGTCAATTGTCGTCGAAATCGAAGCGGGTGAATATCACCTTGCCCAAATATCTGTTAAGGATATCGCTACAAATCACTTCCCCCTTTGAAAAAGGGGGATCAAGGGGGATTTATTAAAAAATCTTCCCCAGCCCCTCAGTAACTGCTTCCTGCGTTACTCTATCTCCTGCATCCATGCAGTTGTCTTTGTCAAAGAGGGGAGCAATAATTTCGTGCGGTTCGGAACAATCCCAATTCCGGGAAATTATTTGTGACGATATCCTAAACACGATCGATCATTACGCAAAAAAGCATGGAGAAACCCAGTCGGGTTTATTGGCTCATGCCGTCACGGAATATATGAATAGCCATCGATAGGAGGCTGGCGGCCGCACTCCTTATCTATCCAGAAAGCGTCAAATCCATTAAACTCCTCCGTGTTAATCCACTCATTCCGGAGTTTACCATGAGCACCACCCACGAACCCCGCCCCCCGTTTCCACCGTTCACCCGCGAGACCGCCGCCCAAAAAGTCCGCATGGCCGAGGACGCATGGAACAACCGCGATCCCCAGCGCGTCGCCCTGGCTTATACGGTCGACAGCCGCTGGCGCAACCGGGCCGAGTTTCCGGTAGGGCGGGAGGAAATCATCGAGTTTCTGACGCGCAAATGGGCGAAGGAGCTCGACTACCGGCTGATCAAGGAGCTGTGGGCCTTCGACGGCAACCGGATCGCGGTGCGTTTCGCTTACGAATGGCGCGACGACAGCGGCAACTGGTTCCGCTCCTACGGCAACGAGAACTGGGAATTCGACGAGAACGGCCTGATGAGCCGCCGCTACGCCAGCATCAACGATCTGCCGATCGAGGAATCCGAACGAAAATACCACTGGCCTCTGGGACGCCGGCCCGACAATCATCCGGGACTCGGCGAGCTGGGGCTTTAGCGCTTACCGCGGTGCGTAAAGCGTCCCGTCGGGCGCGAACCGGAAAATTTCCTTGAATTATTCCGGACGCGCCCTCTCAGCCGCCCGGATCGGCTGAAAGTAAAGGCCGAGACGAACAAAACCTGTTACAATATCGAATTTTATACGGGCATGACCTGGCGTGTCCGTTTATCCCGGCTTTTACTCCTAAGGCCCAATGCTTCGGGTCGTCTCGTAACCGAAGCTCATTGACACAACTTGAAGACACTGTGGATTTAAAACATATCAGAAATTTCTCCATCATCGCGCATATCGATCACGGCAAATCGACGCTGGCGGACCGTTTCATTCAAATCTGCGGCGGCCTGAGCGACCGCGAGATGTCCGCACAGGTGCTGGACTCGATGGACATCGAGAGGGAACGCGGCATTACCATCAAGGCCCAGAGCGTGACGCTGGATTACCAGGCGAAGGACGGCGAAGTCTATCAGCTCAATTTTATCGATACGCCCGGCCACGTCGATTTTTCCTACGAGGTGTCGAGGTCGCTGGCGGCCTGCGAGGGCGCGCTGCTAGTGGTCGATGCGGCCCAGGGCGTCGAGGCGCAAAGCGTCGCCAACTGCTATACCGCGATCGAGCAGGGTCTGGAAGTGGTGCCGGTGCTCAACAAGATCGATCTGCCGTCGGCGGAGCCCGAGCGGGTGCAGGACGAAATCGAGGACGTGATCGGCATTCCGGCGGACGATGCGCTCAGAATCAGCGCGAAAACCGGCTTGGGCGTCGCCGACGTGCTGGAGCAACTGGTGACCAAGGTGCCGCCGCCCGAAGGCAACGTCGACGGGCCTTTGCAGGCCTTGATCATCGACTCCTGGTTCGACAGCTATCTCGGCGTGGTGTCGCTGGTCCGGATCGTGCACGGCAGCATCCGCAGAAAACAGAAGATCACGATCATGTCCACCGGCAAGTCGTTCCTGGTCGAAAAAGTCGGCGTGTTCACGCCCAAGCGTCTCGACAAAGAAATATTGAATACCGGCGAAGTGGGTTACGTGGTCGCCGGCATCAAGGATATTTTCGGCGCGCCGGTCGGCGACACCATTACGGCGACCGACAAGCCCGCCGCCGAACAACTGGCCGGTTTCCAACGGGTGCAGCCGCGCGTATTCGCCGGCCTGTACCCGGTCAGTTCCGACAATTACGAGGAACTGCGCGATGCCCTGAACAAGCTGAACCTGAACGACGCCGCCCTGCAGTTCGAGCCGGAAACGTCCCAGGCCCTGGGTTTTGGTTTCCGCTGCGGCTTTCTCGGCATGCTGCACATGGAAATCGTGCAGGAACGTCTGGAGCGGGAATACAATGTCGACCTGATCACCACCGCGCCGACGGTGGTTTACGAGGTAGTGACCCACAACGGCCAGATCGTCATGGTCGATAATCCGGCGAAGCTGCCCGACGTCGGCACCATCGAGGAAATCCGGGAGCCTATTATCCGGGCCAACATTCTGGTGCCGCAGGATTACCTCGGCGCGGTCATCACCCTGTGCATCGAGAAGCGGGGCGTGCAGAAGGACATGCAGTACGCCGGCCGCCAGGTGTCGATCCATTACGAAATGCCTTTGAGCGAAGTGGTGCTGGATTTCTTCGATCGGCTGAAATCGGTGAGCCGCGGTTTCGCGTCGTTCGATTACGAATTCCTGCGCTTTCAGGAAGCCTCCCTGGTCAAACTCGACGTCCTGATCAACGGCGACAAGGTCGACGCCCTGTCGGTGATCGTGCACAAGGATCAGAGCCAGTCGCGCGGCCGCGATCTGGTCGAAAAAATGAAGGACCTGATTCCGAAGCAAATGTACGAAGTGGCGATCCAGGCGGCCATCGGCTCCAAAATCATCGCCCGGTCGACCGTCAAAGCCTTGAGAAAGAACGTGACCGCGAAATGTTACGGCGGCGATATTACCCGCAAGAAAAAATTACTGGAAAAACAAAAAGCCGGCAAGAAGCGGATGAAGCAGGTCGGCAACATCGAGATTCCGCAGGAAGCCTTTTTGGCCGTGCTGCAACTCAATAAAGAATAACCGGCCCGAATTTTCGAAATTTTACTTAATCAATCACTTCTCCCATGGACTTTGACTTTTCCTTTTTTCTTTTCGCCGCGTCGGTGGTGACCGGCATGATCTGGGGCGGATACGTTCTTTGGCTCCGAGTTAAAAAAATTCCGTACGAGGCCGCCAAGGAGCCTTTGCTGGTCGAGTATGCGCACTCCTTTTTTCCGATTGTGCTTCTTGTGTTCATTTTGCGCTCGTTTATCGCGGAGCCTTTCCGGATTCCTTCGGCTTCGATGATGCCGACCTTATTGATCGGCGATTTCATTCTGGTCAATAAATTCACTTACGGCATCCGGCTGCCGGTGATCAATAAAAAAGTGATCGAGCTGAACGAACCCAAGCGCGGCGATATCGTGGTTTTCCGGTTTCCGAAGGAACCGTCGGTCGATTACATCAAGCGGGTGATCGGTCTGCCCGGAGATAAAATCGCTTATTACGACAAAAAACTCTACGTCAACGATACGCCGGTCAATCAGGTGTCCCTGGGCAGTTACATCGGCCGGGGACAGGGGAACGACATGACCGGTGCGGAGCAGTTGGAAGAGAATCTGTTCGGCGTCGAGCACAGCATTCTGATCCGGAACGGAGCGCCTTCCGTGGAAGGAACCTATATCGTGCCGCCGGAGACTTATTTCGTGATGGGCGACAACCGGGACAACAGCAACGACAGCCGCTATTGGGGCACGGTGCCGGAAGAAAATCTGGTGGGCAAGGCGTTTTTTATCTGGATGAACTGGGACTGGCAGTACAAAGGGGTGGGATTCGACCGTATTGGTACCTCTTTAAAATAAACTAAACTTAAGCGGCTAATCACTTATTTTCACCGGAGAAAATCATGAATTCGTCGCTTAAATCCCAGCAGGGCCTGACCTTGCTGTCCATTGCTTTCATACTTGCGCTTATTGGATTTTTCGTGCTGCTGGCCTTGAATATCGTGCCGATTTACCTGGATCACAGCAAAGTCAAAAATGCGCTGAATGCGCTGAAGGAGGATCCGGGCTTTGCGGACATGTCCGAATTCGAGATCAGGCGAAGTCTGGATAAACGTTTTAATTTGAATTATGTCTACGATGTAACGCAGGACGACATCAAAGTGCTCAAGACCGGCAGTTACACAAAGGTGGACATTGAATATGAAACCGTCAAGAAACTGGCTTTCAATCTCAGTGTGCTGGCCGAATTTCATGACGTGATCGAGGCTGGGGTGGAGTGACGAAACAACTCGACGTATTGTGCAGAAAATTGGGATTATCGTTCAATGATCCGGAATTGCTTGGGGTGGCCCTGACGCATCGCAGCGCGGGCGCCAGAAACAACGAGCGCCTGGAATTTTTGGGGGATGCCATCCTGGGTTTCGTCATCGCGCAACGACTGTTCGAGTTGTTTCCCGAAGCCAGCGAAGGCGTGTTGAGCCGGCTCCGGGCGAGTCTGGTCAATCAAGGCTCGTTGGCCGAATTGGCCCGCCATCTTCAACTGGGCGATTATCTGCATCTGGGCTCGGGCGAGCTCAAAAGCGGCGGATTTCGCCGAGACTCCATCCTGTCGGACGCTCTGGAAGCCATTATCGGAGCCTTGTTTCAGGACCAGGGCATCGACGCTTGCCAGCGCTGGATACTGCAACTGTTCGCCGAAAAACTGCAAAGCGTTTCGCTGGACAACTGGAGAAAGGATCCGAAGACGCAATTGCAGGAACTGATGCAATCGAAAAAGATCGAACTGCCGGAATACACTCTCATTACCATGTCGGGACTTCCTCACGAACAAACGTTCAAAGTCAAATGCACCATTCCGCTATTGAAGGATGCCTGCATCGGCGTCGGGGCGACCCGAAAAAGAGCGGAACAGGCCGCAGCCGAGCAGATGCTTAATTTGCTGAATAAGGAACAATAGATGAAGTGCGGTTTCGTTGCCCTGATCGGGCGTCCCAACGTCGGCAAGTCGACTCTGATGAACCACATGCTGAAGCAGAAAATCAGCATTACTTCCAGAAAGCCGCAAACGACTCGGCATCGAATTTTAGGCATCAACACGACCGAGGCCGGGCAGGTGATCTATATGGATACGCCCGGCATGCACAGCAGCGAGAAGCGGGCGCTGAACCGCTATTTGAACAGGACGGCGGACACTTCCCTGCTCGGCGTCGATGTGGTCGTCTGGCTGATCGACGGGCTATCCTGGCACGAGTACGACGAAGTCATCTTCAAAAAGCTGGAACAGGCCGGCTTGCCGGTCATCCTGGCGGTCAACAAGGTCGACAAGGTGAAAGAGAAGGACGAGATCCTGGCTTTCTTTGCCGAAGCGCAGCACCGGTTTCCGTTTCAGCACATGGTGCCGATTTCGGCCCTGAAAGGCATCAATCTGGAGCAACTGGAGCGGTGCATCATGGAGCTTTTGCCGGAAGGCGGCCTGATCTACCCGGAAGATCAAATCACCGACCGCCCCGAACGGTTTTTATGCGCCGAGATTATCCGGGAAAAACTGACCCGGCGATTGGGCGATGAGCTGCCGTACGCGTTGACGGTGGAAGTGGAGCGGTACGAAGAACATCCGGAAATCAGCAAGATTTACGCCATCATCTGGGTGGAACGCCTGACCCAGAAAAGCATCGTCATCGGCCGGCAGGGCGAATTATTGAAAAAAATCGGCATCGACGCCCGTCACGACATTGAAAATTTGATCGGCCAGAAAGTGTATCTACAGCTCTGGGTAAAGGTCAAAAAGGGTTGGTCGGACAATGAACGCGCTTTGCAGAACCTGGGCTTTCATGAGTGAAACCGCGGTTTATCTGCAACCGGCCTTTATTCTGCAAGAGCGGAAATATCGGGAAACCAGCTTAATTCTTGAGGTATTGACCCGGGATTTCGGCAGGCTGTCTTTGCTGGCCAAAGGCATTCGCAAAGCGAAATCCCGGTTTCTCGGCTTATTGCGGCCCTTCGTTCCCTTGAACGTGTCCTTTACCGGCAAGTCGGAATTAAAACTTCTGACCGACGTCGAAATGGCGCGCCCGTATCTTGAATTAACGGGACTTGCGCTTTATTCCGGCTTTTACGTGAATGAACTGGTGATGCATTTTCTGCACAAGCACGATCCCCATCCGGACGTTTTCGGCCATTACCGCGACTGTCTGTTTCGTCTGTCGGCAGGCGCGGGACTGGAAGCCGCTCTGCGCGATTTCGAGTTCCGTTTGCTGGAATGCGCCGGCTACGGCTTTCAACTGGACAAGGATTATCTCGACGACCGGCCGATCGATCCGGCGAAACGGTACCGGATCGATGCCGAGCTGGGGCCCACGGAAGCGGTCGACGGGCCGTATTCCGGAAAAACCTTGCGCGCGGTTCCGGCCGGAGACTTCGGCGATCCTGAGGTCCTGGCCGAAGCCAAAAACCTGATGCGCGCGCTGATCGATGCCCATTCACAGGGCAAACCGCTGAAAAGCCGCACCATTATCAACACGCTGATCAAACAAACCAAAAATGAGTAAATCCCCGATTTTGTTAGGAGTGAATATCGACCACGTCGCGACCTTGCGCCAGGCCCGAGGCACGCGCTATCCGGAGCCGGTCCAGGCGGCGCTGGCGGCGGAGCAGGCGGGCGCCGACGGCATTACCGCCCACCTGCGGGAAGACCGGCGGCACATCCAGGACCGGGATCTGTATCTGCTGAAAGACATGATCCACACGAAACTCAATATGGAAATGGCCGTGACCGAGGAAATGGTCGGCATCGCCGAAAAACTGAAGCCCCAGGCCTGCTGCCTAGTGCCGGAAAAACGCGAAGAGTTGACCACCGAGGGCGGGCTCGACGTCGCCGGCAATCTGCCCCGCCTGCAATGGGCTTGCGAAAGGCTCGGCGCGGCCGGCGTCGAGGTATCGCTGTTCATCGATCCGGATGAGGAACAGATCGAAGCGTCGGTCAAGGCCGGCGCCCCGGTGGTCGAGCTGCATACCGGGCGCTATGCGGACGCGGGCTCTGCGCTCGAACAGGCGGAAGAGCTGGGCCGCATCCGGCACGCCGCGCAGATCGCCAGGGCCGCCGGATTGCAGGTGAATGCCGGCCACGGTTTAAATTATCATAATGTGGAAGCGATTTCGGCGATTCCCGAACTGGTCGAGCTCAATATCGGCCATGCCATCGTGGCTCGGGCCTTGTTTTCCGGCTTGGCGCAAGCGGTAGCCGACCTCAAGCGGATCATGACGGCGGCCCGATTGTAAAAGCGCATCCACCACCCGGTGCCGGATGCGCTTTGCTTATCCGGCCTACCAAGTCCCGTCCTCCCTGGCATCCGGGCTCAGGCAACCCCTGCCGGAACGACGGATTGGAAAAACTGACAGGCGTTAAGCAAGAACAGACTTTCGAGACGTTTCCTGGGCGTGGGGAGTTAATGAGTTGAAAAACCGTGCTTTTGCATGCGGTAGAGCAGGGTGTCCCTGGACAGCCCCAACAGCCGCGCCGATTTGCTGCGATTGCCGTTGGTGCGGTTCAGCGCCTGATGGATCAAATCGGCTTCGAGCGAATCCAGTTGCAAACCGGTTTCCGGCAACGTGAATCCGGTAGGTTTCTGGCTGCTGCGGATCTGGCTGATTTCCAGCGGCAGATTTTCCGGCTCGATGGTCCTGCCGGCCAGCAAAATGCAGAGTCTTTCGCACAGATTCCTGAGTTCCCGCACATTGCCGGGCCAGTGGTAGGCTTTCAGGGCTCTGATGGCGAGCTTGCTGAACTGGGGCGGTGTAATGTCGTAGGTCTTTTCGAACAGACCCAAGAAATGTTTGATCAGATGCTCGATGTCTTCGGTTCGTTGCGACAGAGGCGGCAACTCCAACGGCACGACGTTCAAACGGAAGTAAAGGTCCTGTCTGAAACCGCCGGCGGCAATCTGTTCGGTCAGATCGGCGTTGGTGGCCGCAATAATCCGGACGTTGACTTTATAAGGCTTGGTGTCGCCTACGGCAAGGCATTCTCCGGAGTCCAGAAAGCGCAGCAATTTCGCCTGAATGGACACCGGCAGGGAGTTGATTTCGTCCAGAAACAGAGTGCCGCCGTCGGCTGCCTGAAGAAGCCCCTGGGCATTGGCGCTGGCGCCGGTAAACGCGCCTTTCCTATGCCCGAATAATTCAGATTCGATCAGGCTTTCGGGCAGGGCGGCGCAATTCAGGGTAATGTAGGGTTGAGACGCCCTCGGGCTGGCTTGCTGAATGGCGGAAGCAAGAACTTCCTTTCCGGTTCCGGTTTCGCCTTTCAGTAATATTGTCACATCCGTAGCCGCTGCAATTTTGGCGCTACGAATTAAGGAATCCAATGCAGGAGATTGACCGATGATCGAATTGAAATGATTCATAGTGTGCTCTCTTTATGAATTGCTGTGTGATTAGTGAAAGCCAACGGGTTAAGCCACGGCAACGCGGAAAACAGCGCAAGTACGATCATGAACAAACCGATGGCTTGTTTGAACCGTTGCAGCCGCGATAACCTGGTCAATATTCCGGTCATTATACCTACGCCCATGACCGCCGGTAAAGTTCCCAGCCCAAAAAAAAGCATCGTGGAAGCGCTCCGGGCAGGGTTTCCGGTGACGGCGGCTAGCGCCAAGGCTGCGTAGACCAGGCCGCACGGCAGCCAGCCCCAAACCATGCCGAACAGAAAGGCCTGGGTCCGGCTTTGTACCGGAATAAGCTTGCGGCCGTACGGCTCCAGCAATTTCCAGAAATGCCTGCCGGCTTTTTCGATGTAGGCAAAACGTGGAAACCAGCCGGCGATATAGAGGCCGGCGCCCGCCATAATGGCCGAGGACAGGATTTGCAGCACCCGGTAGCCGTCGATTTTTCCCATCGGCATCGAGACCAGGGAACCGACGAGTCCGGCCAGCGCGCCGGCCAGGGTATAACTGACGATGCGCCCGAAATTGTAATTGAATACGTAAGACAACAAACGACATTTGCTGCCGCGTATCTCCGGGCTTAGGCTTAGCGTCAGCGTGCCGATGATAGAGCCGCACATGCCGATGCAGTGAACGCTGCTGAACAGCCCCATCAGAAAGGAAACCAGATAAGAAGTGGTAAATGCGGGATCAAATGCCATAGCCGGCCAACATTAACACAGTGAAGGATGATGGCCCACCGGTTGAAGGCAGCGTTCGGCTTGCCGTTTCTGTCGAGCGGATCATCGGGATGGAAATTGAGCCTGGATTTGCTCCTGCATGATTTCGGCCATCCGTTTGGGATCGGCGGCGTCGCGTATCGGCCGTCCGACTACGATGTAATCGGCGCCGTTTTGAAAGGCCGTTTCCACGGTGGCGACCCGTTTTTGGTCGTCCTCTTCCCGGTTGTCGACCGGCCGGATGCCGGGAGTAATGATCAGCAGGCGCTGTCCGAGTTCGGCGCGTATCATCGGCGCTTCCAGTCCCGACGAGACGATCCCGTCGCAGCCGATCTGCAGGGCCCGCCGGGCCCGGGACAAAACCAGATCCCGGACGTCGCACTGAAAACCCAGATCGTTGAGGTCGCCCCGGTCCAGGCTGGTCAGCGCGGTGACCGCCAGGACTTTCAGCGATCCTTTGCTGGCCGCGGCCGCTTCCATAATGGCGTCGTTGCCGTGAATGGTGGCGAAATCCACCCCTTTGTTGCTCAAGGCCTTGATCGCGCGCCCGACGGTGGCGGGCACGTCGAAAAACTTGAGGTCGACGAAGACTTTTTTACGGCGCTCCTTGAGCCATTCGATAAAGCCGAAATAATCGCCGGACATGAACAGCTCCATGCCTACTTTATAAAACGTCACCGAGTCGTCCAGCTCCCGGACCAGATCCTGCGCCTCGGCAATGCTCGGCAGATCCAGCGCCATGATGAGCCGTTCGCGAACGGGGATGGGTTTGTCGGATAGCAGTGAGGTCGGCATGTCGATGCAGTGTGGGTTGAAGTTAATGAAACAGGTCCGGCATTAAATTTTGTAACTATTCAGCGGTATTCGTAGGAGCGACGCCAGTCGCGATTTGGGCGGTGATTATCGCGACTGGCGTCGCTCCTACAGTTGGTTTTCCTTACTTTGAAACCACTTATAAACAAGCCAGTGATTTCCGCTGAATAGTTACTAAATTTTTTAAACAGGCATGATAGCCACCTCCCCGCCGATTGTCCAATCCTGCATCAGGAAAAGAGCGGCACGGGCGGACAGCCTATGCCGTTTTATCTGTAACAAAAAATTTAGAAAGTATATAATTGCAATTTTTGTCACTTTTTATTACCGGAAGAAACGAATGCTGGGTAAGCTGGTTAGATTTGTTGTAGGGAGTCGGAACGACAGACTCATAAAGAAGAAAAGGAAGGTGGTCAAAAAGATCAACGCCTTGGCTTCTCAATATGAAAAATTATCGGATGACGCCTTAAAAGCAAAAACTCGGGAGTTTCGCGAGCGTCTGGCGCAGGGTGAAAAACTCGACAACCTTCTGCCGGAAGCTTTCGCAACGGTCCGGGAAGCCTCGACCCGAGTTTTCGGCATGCGCCATTTCGACGTCCAGTTGATCGGCGGCATGATCCTGCACGAAGGCAAGATCGCCGAAATGAAAACCGGCGAAGGCAAAACCCTGATGGCGACCCTGGCGGCCTATCTGAACGCCCTGCCGGGCCGCGGCGTGCACGTGGTGACGGTCAACGATTATCTGGCCAAACGCGATTCCGAATGGATGGGCCGATTGTATTCCTTTCTGGGCATGACCACCGGCGTCATTATCAGCCAGTTGGACCAGGAGGCGAGGCGTGAGGCTTATGCGGCGGACATCACCTACGGCACCAACAACGAGTTCGGTTTCGACTACCTGCGCGACAACATGGCGTTCAGCCTCGATCAGAAAGTCCAGCGAGAGCTGAGCTTCGCCATCGTCGACGAGGTGGACTCGATCCTGATCGACGAAGCGAGAACGCCGCTGATCATTTCGGGGCCGACCGAAGAAAATTCCGAAATCTACGTCAAGGCCAACGCGATCATTCCTTTCCTGACCCGGCAGGAAAAAGAGGAAGAGCCCGGCGACTACACGGTCGATGAAAAAACCCGCCAGGTCTATCTGACCGAGGAAGGCCATGAACGGGTTGAGCGGCTGATGGTCGAGCACGGGCTGATGGTCGAAGGCACCAGCCTTTACGATGCTTCCAATATCCGGCTGATGCACTACCTGAGCGCATCCCTCAGAGCGCACGCCCTGTTCAAGCGCGACGTCGATTATATCGTCGCCAACAATCAGGTCGTCATCGTCGACGAGTTCACCGGACGCGTGATGCCCGGCCGCCGCTGGTCCGAAGGCTTGCATCAGGCGATCGAAGCGAAAGAGCGCGTTACCATTCAGAACGAAAACCAGACCCTGGCGTCGATTACCTTTCAGAATTATTTCCGCCTGTACCACAAGCTGTCCGGCATGACCGGCACGGCCGACACCGAAGCGTTCGAGTTGAACAAAATCTACGGCCTCGAAGTCGTCGTGATTCCGACCCATCGGCCGATGATCCGGAAAGATCTGGGCGATGTGGTGTTTCTGACGACGGACGAGAAATACAATGCCGTCGCCAACGACATCAAGGAGTGCGTCCAGAGAAATCAGCCGGTCCTGGTGGGAACGACGTCGATCGAAAATTCGGAGCGGCTCTCCGCCCTGCTGAAAAAACTGGGCATCCGGCACGAAGTGCTGAACGCCAAGCAGCACGAGCGCGAAGCCCACATCGTCGAGCAGGCCGGCCAGCCCGGCGCGGTCACGATCGCGACGAACATGGCCGGCCGGGGGACCGACATCGTTCTCGGGGGAAACCTGGAAGCCGAACTGAAGGCGTTGGGGCCCGACGCCACCGACGAGGAAAAAGAAAAAGTGCGCGGCGCCTGGCTGGACCGGCACAACCAGGTCATCGCCAGCGGCGGTTTGCATGTGATCGGCTCGGAGCGGCACGAATCCCGCCGTATCGACAACCAGCTCAGAGGCCGCTCCGGCCGTCAGGGCGATCCGGGCTCTTCCCGCTTTTATCTGTCGCTGCAGGACGATCTGATGCGGATTTTCGCATCGGACCGCGTCGCCGGCCTGATGCAGAAGCTGGGCATGGGCAACGGCGAAGCGATCGAACATCCCTGGGTGACGCGCGCCATCGAAAACGCCCAGCGCAAGGTCGAGGCCCGCAACTTCGATATCCGTAAAGAAATCCTCGCGTACGACGACGTCGCCAACGATCAGCGCAAGGTGATCTATGCCCAGCGCAACGAACTGATGGCGGCGAGGGAAATTTCCGACATCATCACCGCGATACGCAAGGACGTGGTCAACAACGTCATTACCCAGTACATTCCGCCCAAAACGATGGAGGAGCAGTGGGATATCAAAGGGCTTGAAGAGCATATTCAGCAGGAATTCAATGTCGAAATCCCTATCCGGAAAATGCTCGACGAAGACCATGCCCTGCAGGAAGAGGCGCTGCGCCAGCGTATAGTCGATATTCTGGAACAAAACCACAAGGACAAGGAAAAACAGATTACCAAGGAAGTCCTGCAACACTTCGAGAAATCGGTCATGCTGCAGGTGCTCGACAACAGTTGGAAAGAGCATCTGGCGGCGATGGATTATCTGCGCCAGGGCATCCACTTCAGAGGCTACGCGCAAAAGGATCCGAAGCAGGAATACAAGCGCGAATCCTTCGAAATGTTTACCCAGTTGCTCGAGCACATCAAATACGAAGTCGTCGGCATCCTGTTCAAGGTTCAGGTCCGGCAGGAGGAGGATGTGCAGGCGATCGATGCGCAAAGACAGGCGCAGGCGCCCAAGGAACTGCATTTCGAACACGCCGAGGCGCCGGGGTTGGAAGAAGAACCGATGCCGCCGGGACCTGCCCGGGAAGAGCCGGCAGCGCAGCCTTTTGTCCGCTACGGCAATAAAATCGGCCGCAACGATCCCTGCCCGTGCGGCTCGGGAAAGAAATACAAACAGTGCCACGGCAAATTGAGTTAAGGCCGGCACGGCGGCCGGGGTCTGGATGTCGGGGTTCGACATCGGGCCGGTCAAGGCCAAGGCTGCCGATACCCGGGCAATCGCAGGTAGGGGCGAATTTATTCGCCCGGATCATGCACCGGAGGTGCATCGGGCTTCCATGCACTCGCCGATTGAGAGCGTTCCGGCAAGTGTACTGCCGTCAGCGATTCCGGAATAGCCCGCTCTGCCGCCTCGATCTCAATGCCCGCCGCCCGGATCCTCTCCGGCCGATACTTTTCTTACCCACGGCATCAGCAGCAGGGCGGCGAAAAACACCAGGCCGAGAATATGAAACAGCGTATTGAGCGTTAGGACTTCGGCTTCGCGCATGGCCAGTCCGTAAAGCTGCTTCAGCGCCGCCAGCTCAGGGTCCGGGGACGACGACGCGATCAGGTGCTGTTTCATGCCCGACAGAAAAGCCTGGGCTTCGGCCGATCCTCCCGTCACTTTCTCGCGCAGTACCGCGTAATTGCCTTTGTTGAGTTGTATCATCAGGGTATTGGCGACCGCCAGGCCGATCGCGCCGCCCAGATTACGCATCAGATTGTAGAGCCCGCTGGCGTTTTTGACTTCCTCCGCAGGCAAAGTGCCTAGCGCCAGCGAATTGATCGGCAGGAAGCAGAACATCAGGGCAAACCCGCGCACCGCCTGCGGCCAGAAAAACTCCCAGTAGCCGGCTTCGTAAGTCAAGTTGCCGTTCATCCAGGTGCCCAGGCCGTAGAGCAGTAAACCCAGGGCCAGCATCCAGCGGGAGTCCAGGATTTTGGCCATGGGGCCCGCGACAAAGGCCGAGACGAATTGGAACAGTCCGGTCACCATCACGTACTGCCCGATTTGCAGGCTGCTCAGGCCCTTGACGTTGGCCAGGTACACCGGCATCAGATAAATGATGGTGTAAAGCCCAATGCCCAGAATGAAGCTGAAGATACAGCCTACGGCAAAATTCCGGTTCCGGAACGCCCACAGATCGACGATGGGATGCTCGATGGTCAGTTCGCGGTAGAGCATCGCCGTTCCCGAGACCACGGCGATCAAGGCGAAGAAGCCGATCTCGCGGCTTTCGAACCATTGCTCCTTGACGCCTTCCTCCAGCACGAACTGCATGCTGCCCAGAAAAAGCACGATGTACAGGATGCCCCGGAAATCGATTTTGTCCAGGAGATCCCACTCCGGCTCGTCGACCCGGACGAACAGCCAGGTCGACAGGGACACCAGAAGCCCCGGCGCCAGATTGACCAGAAACAGCGCCTTCCAGGAGACCGCGTCGGTCAGATAGCCGCCCAGCACCGGTCCTGCGGTCGGCGCGACCGTGACCACGAGGCCCACGACGATGACCATGGCCGGTTGAAGCCGCGGCGGAAACAGCGTGTAGATCACCGCGAACACCGTCGGAATCATCGCGCCGCCGAACAGCCCCTGCAAAGCCCGGAAAATCACCATCGACGGCAGATTCCAGGCCAGCGCGCAGAACAGGCTCATCAACGTGAATCCGCCGCAGGCCAGAGCAAACAGGTAGCGGGTCGAAAGTGCCCGGGCCAGCCAGCCGGACAGCGGAATAATCACGACTTCCGCGACCAGATAGGCGGTTTGCACCCAGGTGATTTCTTCCCGGGTCGCCGACAGGCCGGCCTGTATCTGTTCCAGCGAGCTGGCCACGATCTGGATGTCCAGAACCGCCATGAAGATGCCGAACACCATGCCGATGAAGCCGATCCATTGCGGAAGACCGAGATGGGAGCCGTTATTTTTCTCAAGGGCAGGCGTTTCCAGAATCAGGTTCGGGGAAGAGGTCTCAAGGGTCTTCATAAAAATTTACCGCACTTTGACCCTGACCGTGGTGGACAGGCCCGGGCGCAGACGGCTTAAGCTGGTGCCGGCCCGGAAGCGAATCTTTACCGGCACGCGCCGAACAATCTTGGTGAAATTGCCGGTCGCGTTTTCCGGCGGCAACAGGCTGAATTCTGAGCCTGAAGCCGGGGCGAAGCTGTCGACCATGCCCGTGAATTGCTGGTCCGGAAGCGCATCGACGCCGATTTCGACGGTCTGCCCCGGTTGCATCCGGGCAATCTGGGTTTCCTTGAAATTAGCTTCGACAAAAATGCCGTCGCTCGGAATCAGATAGGCGAGCACGGTGCCCGGTTGCACCAGTTGCCCGACCTGGACGCTGCGATTGCCGATGACGCCCTCGAACGGCGCGAAAATGCGGGTATTGGCCAGATCGATCCGGGCCAGTTCCAGAGCGGCCAGCGCCGCCTTCAGCCGGGCTTGGGTCTCGGTGATTCTGGCATCCAGCGACGACAGCCGGCTTATTGCTTCCTGTGTTGTGGAAAGATATTTGTCCCGCTCGGCCTTGGCCTGTTTGTAGGCCGATTCCGCCGTGTCCCGGGTTTGAGCCGAGATGGCGCCCTCGGCGGCCAGGTTGCGAAAACGCTGCAAGTCCTTGCCGGATTTTTCGACATTGGCTTCCGAAGCCGCCATATTGGCCTGCTCCTGGCGGATCATCGCACTTTGTGCCTGCTTGTCGGTTTCCAGAGTCGCCATGGTGGCTTTTTCCAGCATGACTTGCGCTTCGGCCTGGGCCACCTTCGCTTGATAATCGTGGTCGTCGATGACCACCAGCAGATCGCCCGGCATGACCTTCCGGTTGTCTTCGAACAGGACTTCCCTGACGTAACCCGATTCCTTGGGGCTGATCAGACTGATGTGAGCCTTCAGGTAGGCATTGTCGGTCGTCTCGAACGGACGGATGGTTTTGAACCAGTACAACAGGCCGCCTGCCGAGGCGGCCAAGACCAGCGCGATAATAAAAAAAGGGCTTTTGAAAAACGGAGAGTGCATGAAAAGAGGTTGCCTTACTAAACGGTGTGGTTTATTCTAATCAGTAACCCACTCTAAAAGCAACGAATTTTCCTGACTCTGTCATGACCCGATCTCCCAAATCCAAACAGCAGGCCATTCTCGAGGCGGCCAAACGAGCCTTCCTCGCGCACGGTTACAGCGGCGCCAGCATGGAATCCATCGCCGAAGCCGCGCCGGTATCGAAACCGACCCTTTACAGCCATTTCAAGGGCAAACAGGAGCTGTTTTCCGCGGTGATTGCCGGCGAATGCGAGACTTTATTGAATACGCTTGCCCGTTCCCAGGCGGAAATCAGGAACCCTGCCGCCGCGCTCAAGACCATCGCCCACGCCTTCGTCGATCTGATTTATGCCGAAGACGCCCTGAATCTGTACCGGTTGATTATTTCCGAACAGCAAAATTTTCCCGAGCTGGGGACGCAAGTCTACCGGACCGGCCCTGAGCCGATACTGAAGCAATTGTCGGCTTATCTGGCCGAACTGTCCGCGTCGGGAGCCTTGACGATGCCGGACGTGGCGACCTCCAGCCGGTTGTTTCTGAGCATGTTGAAGGGCGACGAACACTTGCGCTGCCTGCTCGGCATGCAGTCCGGATTGAACGAGGCGGAAAAGGAAGCGCTGATCGATGCCGCCGTTTCACTGTTTCTGAAAGGGCATGGCCATGACGCATAAGATAGCGTTTCTGCTGTTGAGCGCCGGTCTGGCAGGGTGTGCCGTAGGCCCCGATTACAAGGAAACGACACCCGGCGTTCCGGACCGATGGCAGGCGGGAAAACTGCTCGGGGAACGGAGCGGCGCCGAGGTTGGGCGTGCGCAAGCGGTGTTGAAACCCGTGGATAAAAACGCATTGGCGCGATGGTGGCAAAGTTTCGGCGACATTCAACTGGACCTCTTGATGAAACAGGCGCTTGCCGGCAACCTGGACGTCAGGATCGCATTGACCCGGATCGATCAGGCCCGAGCTGAACGCAAAAGCACCCGCGCGGAACTGTTGCCCACGGTCAATATCGCCGCCGGCGCCCAGCGCAATGAGAATCCGTTTCCCGGTTTCGCCCCCGGCATCAAGTACAATCTGTTCGAGCTGGGTTTCGATGCGCTGTGGGAAGTGGATCTGTTCGGGCGTCAGCGAAGACGCCTTGAGGCCGCTTCCGCCGATCTCGAAGGAGCCGGGGAACTGTATCGCCAGTCTTTGGTGACGTTGACCTCCGAACTGGCGCGAACCTACGTCGACTATCGAAATCTTCAGAACCAGCTCAGAATAACCCGTACGAATCTCGAATCGCAGCGGCATACGCTGAAGCTGACCGAACGGCTCGACGCCGAAGGCGTCGGCACCCGGCACGACGTGGTGCGCGCCAGGGCTCAGGTGTCCGCAACCGAATCCCGGATCCCGGCGCTGGAAGCCCGGCTGGTTTCCGCGTTGCGCCGGCTGGAAGTATTGTCGGGACGCCAGCCGGGTTCACTGGACGGGCGATTGAATTCGGAAGAAGCGGTGCCGGCGGCGCCGGCCATCGGCATTCTCGCTTCGCCGGCGGAAACGATCCGGCACCGCCCCGATCTCCGCGCCGCCGAACGGAGGCTGGCGGCGGCCACGGCGATGCAGGGCGCGGCGATCGCGGAACTGTTTCCGAAAATCTCGTTGTCGGCCTTCGTCGGTCTGCGCAATACCGATCTTGAGCAATTGTTCAAATCGGCCGCCTTTTCCTACGGCACCGCCGCCAATCTGTTGCAGCCTCTGCTCAATTTCGGCCGCATCCGCGCCGGCATCGATCTGGCCGATGCAAAACAGAAGGAAGCCTATCTCGCCTATGAAAAGGCCGTGCTCGAGGCGCTCCAGGAAACTGAAACGTCGATGACGCGCTATCTGAAAGAAGAAATCCGCCGGCAGACGCTGGCCCGTTCGGTGGCGGACTTGAAAGAATCGGTGCGGTTATCGAATTTGCGCTATCAGGAAGGCGTCATCTCTTTTCTCGACGTGCTCGATGCGCAGCGGGCTCTTTATGTCGCCGAAATCGATCTGGCCGGTTCCGAAGCGGAGACTGCGACCAGCCTGATTGCCTTGTTCAAGGCGCTGGGCGGCGGCGCGAACGCTCAATGGTCATGACTGAATGCTTGTCGGAGTAATTGATGAGAGCATCGCTGAAAAAAACGCTGACTCTGATTCTGACCGGAGCGGCCATTGCCGCGGCCGCGGCCTGGTGGAGCTTGCGCCCGGACGGGCTGCCTCCAGGGATCGTGTCCGGCAACGGCCGCATCGAAGCGACCGAAATCGACGTTGCCACCAAGTCTGCCGGCCGGGTCGTCGAAATTGGACCGCACGAGGGCGATTTTGTGCAGGCCGGCGCTCTGCTGGCGCGCATGGATACGGACGTGCTGCTGGCCCAGAAGGCCGAGGCCGAGGCGCAAGTTCGCCAGGCCGAAAACGCTCATTTGACCGCAAAATCGATCGTTGCCCAACGCGAGAGCGAACGCCGTGCTGCAGAGGCGGTGGTAGCGCAGCGCCGGGCCGAGCTGGACGTGGCCCGAAAGCGGCTGAAACGGTCGCAGCGGCTGGTTGGCGAAGGCGCCACGCCGCAGCAGGAAGTCGACGACAACCATGCTCGAGTGTTGGGCGCGGAGGCAACCGTTAAAGCAGCGGAAGCGGAAGTCGCGGCCGCGCGCGCCGGCATCGAGGCGGCGAAATCGCAGGTGGTGGAGTCGCAGTCGTTGATCGAAGCCGCCAAAGCGACCGTGGCGCGGCTGAAGGTGGACATCGACGACCGCGAATTGAAGGCACCCCGCGACGGCCGCGTTCAATATCGGATTGCCGAGCCCGGTGAAGTGCTCGAGGCCGGTGGCCGCGTGCTGAACATGGTGGATCTGACCGACGTGTACATGACCTTCTTTCTGCCGACCGAAGCGGCCGGCAAGGTGGCGCTCGGCAGCGACGTCCGACTCGTGTTCGATGCCGCGCCCGAACTGGTGATTCCGGCCAGGGCCAGCTTCGTCGCCAGCGTCGCCCAGTTCACGCCGAAGACGGTCGAGACCGAGAGCGAGCGCCTCAAATTGATGTTTCGGGTGCGCGCGAGAATCGCTCCCGAGCTTCTGAAACAGCATCTCGAACAGGTCAAGACCGGTATTCCCGGCATGGCCTATGTCAAAATTGACTCGACCGTGGATTGGCCTCCCGAATTGGCGGTTAAATTGACCAAATGAACAGTCCCGGTTTTACGGATCCCGTCGCTCGCGTACAGGCCGTCAGCCTGCGTTACGGCAGGCTCCCGGCCCTCGACGAGCTGAGCCTGGAGATTCCGGGCGGATGCATGGCGGGGCTCATCGGCCCCGACGGCGTCGGCAAGTCCAGCCTGATGTCGCTGCTGACCGGAGCCCGAAAAATGCAGCAAGGCCGAATCGAAGTGTTGGGCGGCGACATCGCCGATGCGACGCACCGGCGGTCGATTTGTCCACGAATCGCCTATATGCCGCAAGGATTGGGCAAAAATCTTTACCTGACGCTCTCTGTATTCGAAAACATCGATTTTTTCGGCCGGCTGTTCGGTCAAGGGATGGCTGAACGCCGTCAGCGCATCGGCGAACTGCTCGACAGCACAGGATTGAGCTCCTTTCGGGACCGTCCGGCCGGCAAACTGTCGGGGGGAATGAAGCAAAAGCTCGGACTTTGCTGCGCCTTGATCCACGAGCCCGACCTCCTGGTGCTGGACGAACCGACCACCGGAGTCGATCCTTTGTCGCGCGTCCAGTTCTGGGAACTGATCGGGCGCCTGAGGGCACGTCATCCGGGCATGAGCGTACTCGTCTCGACCGCCTATATGGACGAGGCCGAAAGATTCGACTGGCTGGCGGCGATGGATGCAGGCCGGGTTCTGGCAACCGGCACGGCCGCTCAATTGCGGTCGGAAGCCGGCGCCGACTCGCTGGAAGCGGCCTTTATCCGGTTGCTGCCGGAAGAAAAGCGCCAGGGCCACAAAGAAATAACGATTCCTCCAAGAACTATCCGGGAAGAGCGCGAAATTGCAATCGAGGCGCGCGGCCTGACCATGCGCTTCGGCGATTTCGTCGCGGTCGACCGGGTCAGCCTTCGCATCGAACGTGGCGAGATCTTCGGATTTCTCGGCTCCAACGGTTGCGGCAAATCGACCACGATGAAAATGCTTACCGGCTTGCTGCAACCTTCGGAGGGCGAAGCGCTGTTGTTCGGGCGCGTGGTCGACGCCGGCAATCTCGACACGCGCAAGCGCGTCGGCTATATGTCCCAGGCGTTCTCGCTGTATTCCGAGCTGACCGTACGGCAAAACCTGGAGCTGCACGCACGATTGTTCCATTTGCCCGAAGCCGGCATACCCGCCCGCGTCAGCGAGATAGCCGATCGCTTCCTGCTCGGATCGGTCATGGACGTCCTGCCCGATTCTTTGCCTCTGGGCATACGGCAGCGCCTGTCCCTGGCCGTGGCCGTGATTCACAAGCCCGACCTGCTGATTCTCGACGAGCCGACTTCCGGCGTCGATCCGGTCGCGCGGGACAGCTTTTGGGAACTGATGATCGATCTTTCGCGCCGGGATCGCGTCACCATTTTCATTTCGACCCATTTCATGAACGAAGCCGAGCGCTGCGACCGCATCTCGCTGATGCACGCCGGCAAGGTGCTGGTCAGCGACAGTCCGGCTGCCCTGGTCGAGCGCACCGGCCATGCCGGGCTCGAAGCGGCATTCATCGATTACCTGAAAGAGGCAAGCGGACTTGGCGCTGAGCCGGCGTCGGCAAATCCCGTTCTGGACGCCAGCCGTCCTGGCCTGAGCGCTGCCTCGGCGAACGGCCGTATCGCCGATTTCAGCCTGCTGCGCCTGTTCAGCTACACTCTTCGCGAAACGGTGGAGCTGCGGCGCGATCCCGTTCGTTGGCTGATCGCCTTGTTCGGCACGTTATTGCTGATGGCCACGTTCGGTTACGGCATCAGCATGGACGTGGAGAATCTGCGTTTTGCGGTGCTCGACCGCGATCAGACGCAGCTTAGCCGAAACTATGCGCTGGATCTCGGCGGCTCCCGCTATTTCGTCGCACAGCCGCCCCTTGCCGACTACGACGAGCTCGACCGGCGCATGCGCAGCGGCGAGCTGAGCCTGGCGATCGAGATTCCGCCGCATTTTGCACGCGATCTGGAACGCGGCGACAACGTGAAAATAGGCGCCTGGATCGACGGGGCGATGCCGTCTCGCGCCGAGAACGTGCTGGGCTACGTGCAGGCCATGCATCAGGTCTGGTTGCTCGAACAGATGCGGCACCATGCGGCGGGACGAGGCCCGGCCGAGCTGATTTCGGTCGAGACGCGTTTTCGTTACAACCCCGACGTCAGGAGTTTGCCGGCCATTGTGCCGGCGGTGATCCCGATGCTGCTGATGCTGGTTCTGGCCATGCTCAGCGCGCTCAGCGTGGTGCGGGAAAAAGAGCTGGGCTCGATCCTGAATCTGTACGTCACGCCGGTGACCAGACTGGAGTTTTTGCTGGGCAAACAGTTGCCTTACATCGTCCTCGGGATGATCAACTTTTTTCTCGTGTGCGGATTGGCCGTGTTTGTCTTCGGCGTGCCTCTCAAAGGCGACTTCCTGCTGCTGAGCGTGGCCGCACTGCTCTACGTGACCACCGCCACCGGCCTGGGTCTTCTGATCTCGGCCTTTACCCGCAGCCAGATCGCCGCCATTTTCGCCACGTCGATTGCCACCGTCATTCCGACCCGGCAATTTTCGGGCATGCTCGATCCCGTATCGTCGCTGGAAGGTGGGGCACGCTTTGTCGGCGAGATATTCCCGGCGACGCATTTCGTGACCATTTGCCGGGGCGTCTTTTCTAAAGGGCTGGGTTTCGCCGAACTGAGCCCCTTGTTGTTGCCGATCGCTCTCGCGATTCCGGTGATCCTGATCTTAAGCGTCGCGCTGCTGCAGAAACAGGAGCGTTAGCCGTGCGCATTCTACGCAACGTCTTTCATCTCGGGGGCAAGGAATTGCGCAGCCTCGGGCGCGACAAACTGATGCTGATACTGATCGGGTTTTCTTTTACCGCGCAAGTCTACCTGACCGCGACCGGCCTGCCCGAATCGCTGCACAAAGCGCCGATCGCGATCGTCGACGAAGACCGTTCGCCTTTGTCGTCGCGCATCGTCCATGCCTTCTATCCGCCGCATTTTCTGACGCCGGAACTGATCGATCAATACGCCACCGATCCCGGCATGGACGTGGGCCTGTACACTTTCGTGCTCGACATTCCGCCCGATTTTCAGCGCGACGTGCTGGCCGGTCGCCGGCCGACCATCCAGCTCAACGTCGACGCCACCCGCATGTCGCAATCCTTCATCGGCAATAATTACATTCAGAACATCATCACCGGCGAGGTGAATGCCTTCGTACAAGGCCATCGCACCGTTCCTGTCCTGCCTGCCGATCTCGAGGTGCGGGCCCGGTTCAATTACAACCTGAGTTCGGTCTGGTTCGGCTCGGTGATGGAACTAATCAACAGCATCACCATGCTGTCCATCATTCTCACCAGCGCGGCGCTGATTCGCGAGCGTGAACACGGCACCATCGAACATTTGCTGGCGATGCCGCTGACGCCGTTCGAGATCATGACGGCGAAGGTATGGGCCATGGGCCTGGTGGTGGCCGTGGTGGCGACGGCCTCGCTTGTCTTCGTCGTCCAGGGGCTGCTCGGCGTGCCGATCGAAGGTTCGGTCGGCTTGTTCGTCCTGGGCATGGCTCTGCATCTTTTCGCCACGACCTCGATGGGCATTTTTCTCGGTACGGTCGCGCGCTCGATGCCGCAGATGGGCTTGTTGATGATCGTGGTGCTGTTGCCGCTGCAGATGTTGTCCGGCGGCTACACGCCGCGCGAAAGCATGCCCGAACCGGTGCAGAATCTCATGTTGGTTGCGCCGACCACGCATTTCGTTTCGTTGGCCCAGGCCATTCTGTACCGGGGAGCGGGTTTGAGCATCGTCTGGCCGCAGTTCCTCGCGTTGGTCGGCATCGGCGGCGTTTTCTTCGTCCTGGCGCTGATCCGTTTCCGCAGAACCATCGGTGCGATGGCCTGAGCACTCGATCATTGCACCAATTGAAGGATAACGAGAGCACATGCAAATTCATCAGCTTTACCGCCGGCAGGAATTGAACATGGCTTTGGAAGAAGCCTGGGATTTTTTTTCCTCCCCATATCATCTCAACGACATCACGCCGGCTTTTTTTCATGTCGAAATTACGTCCGGGGTTCCTCCGAAAATTTATGCCGGACTGATGATCAGCTACCGGATGAAAGCCGTGTTCGGGATTCCGATGGTCTGGCTGTCCGAAATCAGCCACTGCGACGAACCGAAACGCTTCGTCTATCAACAGCGCATCGGCCCGTTCAAATTCTGGAGCCACGAGGTCTGCCTGACCGAAACCGGATACGGCGTTCAACTGGAAGACGTCGTGTTCTATGCGATGCCGTTCGGCTGGCTCGGCGATCTTTTCAACCGCTGGCTGATCGCGGACAGACTGGAGCGCATCTTTGATACTCGGCGCGATTGCCTGAAGCGTCAATGGCCCATGGCGGAGGGGCTCAGCGGGCTCGAGAACGCTAGGGAAAACGGCGAGCGGAATTGATATTGCCCGACAACAGAAAGCTTGCGCAAGCAAGGGCGTTTGCCTTCAAGCCGGGACGCTGGCTCGTCCGATCGTCAGGCGCATTTTTTGATCTGAAAGATTGATGAAAGGTTGGTTTGATACGATGAATTTTTGGCCCGCTCCCGCCGTCCGGAAGGCAAGATAGGCTTCATGCAGGCGCGGGCATTCAATCTATTTCCTATGTTGATTCGAATTTTGTAAAAGAGATCGACGCACTGTCTGCAAAGACTCATTGAAACCGATCCATTCCTTGTAAAGCTTGTTCGATCGGTCGACAAGAATGAAACCGAACCCATTGGAGAGCCGATGATCAAGAACAGCGCAATCGATAAGCCAAGCGTCCATTGGCATAGCCTTGATGCCGACGAGGCGATCCTGCGGCTTCAATCGGACCGGCATCTGGGCCTGTCTTCCGAGGAGGCGCACGGCCGGGTCGGTCGTTTCGGCCTCAATCGGCTGCCGCCGCCACGGAAGCGCTCCCCCTGGACGCGCTTTCTGTTGCAGTTCCACAATGTTTTGATTTACGTGATGCTGATCGCCGCCGGAACGACCGCGATGCTGAGCGATTGGGTGGATACCGCCGTGCTCGTGACGGCGGTCTTCGTCAATGCCGTCATCGGTTTTATCCAGGAGGGCAAGGCCGAGGAAGCGATGGATGCCATACGCGGCATGCTCTCGCTGCACACGACGGTAATCCGCGACGGCAAGCGCAGCGAAATCGAAGCCGAACGGCTCGTGCCGGGCGACGTCGTCGTGCTGGCGTCCGGAGATAAAGTGCCGGCCGATCTTCGGCTTGTTTCGGGCAAGGGTTTGCGGGCGAACGAGGCCCTTCTGACCGGGGAATCCGAAGCCGTGGAAAAAATGCCCAATGCCGTCCGGGACGATGCTCCGCTCGGCGAGCGCAGCGGCATGCTTTACTCCGGAACTCTGATCGCCTCGGGCCAAGGCACGGGCATTGTCGTTGAAACCGGCGTGCACACGGAGCTGGGCCGCATCAGTTCAATGCTCGACCGGGTTCCCGGCGCCGCCACGCCTTTAATGCGCCAGATCGCCGGATTCGGCCACTGGCTGGCCTTGGCGATTGTGCTGATGTCGCTGGCGACTTTTGCTATCGGAGTGCTCTGGCATGGCCATCCGCCCACCGAAATGTTCATGATGGCCGTGGCGCTGGCGGCTTCGGCGATACCGGAAGGATTGCCGGCCATCATGACCATCACGCTGGCTCTCGGCATGCGGCGCATGGCCAGAAGGAAAGCCATCATCCGGCATCTGCCGGCGGTGGAAACGCTGGGAGCGGTCACGGTCATCTGTTCCGACAAGACCGGTACCCTGACCCGCAACGAAATGACGGTGCAGAAGATAGTCACCGCCGATCATCTATTTGACGTCAGCGGCGTGGGCTACGCCCCGGACGGAGCCATTTCCCTGGAAGGAACGCTCGTAGCTCCGGAAGAGTATCCCGAGCTGGCGGAAATCGCACGCGCCGCCGTGCTCTGCAACGATGCGCAACACCATCGGCTGCCGGATGGCTTCTGGCAAGTAGCCGGGGATCCGACCGAGGGCGCCTTGCTCGCGTTTGCCGCTAAAGTAGGAACGGATCCCGTGTGGGAAAGAGAAACGGCGCCTCGCACCGACGCCATTCCGTTCGAGTCCGAGCACCGGCTCATGGCGACGCTTCACCACGATCATCAAGGCAACGGATTCATTTATGTCAAAGGCGCGCCTGAGCGAATTCTGGACATGTGCGACCGTCAGGAAGGCCACCGTTCGATTCGAAGCGAGCTGGATGGAGAGTACTGGCGTCTTTGCGGCAAGGATCTGGCTTCGGGAGGACTCCGGATTCTGGCGATCGCCGCCAAACGGACCGAAATATCGAAAAGCGAGATAAATTTCACCGATCTGGAAGGAGGATTTGTCTTGCTTGCCCTGGTGGGCCTCATCGATCCGCCTCGGGAAGAAGCGATCGCCGCGGTGAGAACCTGCCACAGCGCGGGCATCCGGGTCAAAATGATTACCGGCGATCATGTCGATACCGCGCAGGCCATCGGTTCACGGCTCGGAATAGGCGTAGGTCGGCCGGCCTTGACCGGCGCCGAAATCGAAGCGGCCGACGACGAACAATTGCGCGGCATGGCGTTGGCCGTGGACGTCTTCGCACGCGCCAGTCCGGAACACAAACTGCGCCTGGTACAAGCGCTGCAGGCTTCGGATCAGATTGTCGCGATGACCGGGGACGGCGTCAACGATGCGCCGGCATTGAAGCGGGCCGACGTCGGCGTGGCGATGGGGCTGAAAGGAACCGAGGCGGCCAAGGAAGCGTCGGACATGGTGCTGGCCGACGACAATTTCGCCACGATCGGCAACGCGGTCTACGTGGGCAGGGGCATTTACGACAACATCAGGAAATTCATTCTGTTCATGTTGCCGACGAACGGCGGCGAGGCTTTGGTCGTGCTGGCCGCGATTCTGTTCGAGCTGGCTCTTCCGTTGACGCCCGCTCAGGTGCTCTGGATCAATATGGCCACTTCCAGCACCCTGGGGCTGGCCCTTGCGTTCGAACGCCCGGAACAGGACGTCATGCACAGAAAGCCGCGCGATCCTCGAAAGTCCCTGCTTTCCTGGTTTTTTGCCTGGCGGGTGCTGATGGTTTCGGTATTGTTCATGACCGGCGCGCTGGGTCTGTTCCTTTGGGAACTGGAACGAGGGGCGAGCCTTGCCACCGCACGCACCATGGCCGTAAGCGCCGTGGTCGGCGCCGAAATGTTTTATCTGATCAATAGCCGTTATATCTACAAGTCCGTTCTATCGTTTGAAGGATTGTTCGGCAGTCCTTACGTCCTGGCGGCCATTGCGGTCTGCGCCGGCTTGCAGATTTTATATACCCATGCAGAACCCATGCAGGCCCTGTTCGGTTCGACCGATCTTTCCCCGGATGAATGGCTGAAGGTCACGCTTGCCGGATTATTCGTATTTACTGTTGCGGAGCTGGAGAAAGCGGTGATTCGTCTTCTCGGATATTTTAAGCGGGTCCGTCACCGCACCGTCCGATAGCTGCGTATCGTCTTTTCCGGTGAGAAAATGCGTTTCTTTCAGCGCAAGTTAACTTGCCAGCGCTTGCAGAGTTTCAGTGTATGGCAAATCCAGGGACTTAGCGAGCGCCGGATGGGTGACCCGGCCCTTGTGGATGTTGAGGCCGAGCCGCAGCGCGGGATCGTTGCGGAGAGCGTCGAGGCCGCCGTTGGCCAGTTTGACGACGTAGGCGATGGTCTGGTTGCTCAAGGCGTAAGTGCTGGTGCGGGGCACGGCGCCGGGCATGTTGGCGACGCAGTAGTGCACGACGCCGTCGATTTCATAGGTCGGGTCGCTGTGCGTGGTCGGCCGGGTGGTTTCCACGCAGCCGCCCTGATCGACCGCGACGTCGACGATCACCGAGCCTTTGCGCATGCCGAGCAGCATCGAGGCCTCGATCAGCCAGGGCGCCCGGCCGCCCGGAATCAGCACGGCGCCGATGACCATGTCCGCGCTGTAGACGACTTCCTCGATCGTATAGTGATCGCTGAGACGGGTCTGCAATTGGCCGCGGTACAGATCGTCCAGGGATTTCAGGCGATCGTGACTGACGTCCAGTACGGTGACCTGCGCGCCGTAACCGACCGCGACTCTGGCCGCGTTGCTGCCGACGATGCCGGCGCCGAGAATGACCACGTGGGCCGGCGCCACGCCCGGAACGCCGGACATTAACACGCCGCGTCCGCCGTGGGTTTTTTGCAAATAGGTGGCGCCCACCTGAGGCGCCATTCGTCCCGCCACTTCACTCATCGGCGTCAGCAGCGGCAAATGGCCGTTTTCGGTTTGCACGGTTTCGTAAGCGATGCCGGTGGTTCCGCTCTTGAGCAGGGCGTCGGTCAGCGTTCTGTTCGACGCCAGATGCAGATAGGTAAACAGCAGCAAATCCGGCCTTAGAAACCGGTATTCCGGTTCGATCGGTTCCTTGACCTTGACGACGAGTTCCGCCGACCAGGCCGCTTCGCCGCCCGAGACGATTTCAGCGCCGGCCGATCGATATTCGAGGTCGGTAAACGAACTTCCGGTACCGGCGCCGCTCTCGACGAGAACCCGGTGGCCTTGCTGAATCACTGCTCTGACGGCTGCGGGCGTCATCCCGACGCGGTATTCGTTGTCCTTGATTTCTTTGGGTAATCCGATGAGCATGGGCGGTAAAATAAATGAGTTGGAAACGAAGCCGCTGAAACCACGGTCTATAAACCGAATGGGTTTAGAGCATTTCCATATTGCGGTAGAGGCGGCCATCGCCCAAACAATCTGAAAATGCTCTAACGGTACTGCACAGGCATTAGACGGGAATACGGCAAGAAAGTTTGTGTTTCCAGTATACCATGGTTATTTGCAGCCCAAAGACCGCGCTCTGTTACGTTCGACGAAACGGTGTCGATTGTAAAAACAGGTCGGGCTCCTGCCTTTCTCGGGCAGTTCAAAAAAGCACGTTTGAATTAAGGAAATAAGGCTTGAGTATAATAAAACTCTAATATAAACTCATGGACACGGTTTTCCGGTTTTGAAAGACTGCCTTCACTAACGACCCACACTCGAAGGAGATTTTATGTCCA
Organism: Methylosarcina fibrata AML-C10; assembly: GCF_000372865.1. Taxonomy (NCBI): domain Bacteria; kingdom Pseudomonadati; phylum Pseudomonadota; class Gammaproteobacteria; order Methylococcales; family Methylococcaceae; genus Methylosarcina; species Methylosarcina fibrata. The sequence goes on from NZ_KB889965.1 coordinate 4,098,548, forward strand.
AATTCAATTATTCACGCCGCCGATTCCTGGCTCATTCCGGATTGGGGCTGTTGGCCTTCACCGGCATGCCGGGCTTGTTGCGGGCGATGGAAGGAATGGGCGCAATGCCCCGAATGACGCCAAGATCGGCCTCGCCCAATTTCAAGCCGGACGTCGAACTCGAATTGTATTGCCGTTCAAATTCGGTATCGATTCTTCCGGGAAAACAAACGCTGGTGCAACAATATTTCGGTAAATTGCTCAAAGGGCCCGAAAATACGCTGACCGATATTCCGGGTTCTTACCTGGGACCGATCATGCGGCTGCAGAAGGGCCAGAAAGTCCGCATTCATCTGATCAACAAACTGCCTGAAGTTACCATTACCCATTGGCATGGGCTTCACGTCCCGGCCGAGATCGACGGCCATCCGGTTTACGCGATCGATCCCGGCCAAACCTATGTTTACGAATTCGAGGTGCTGAACCGCGCCGGCATGAACATCTACCACCCTCACCCCCATGAAATCACGGCGAAGCAGGTCTACCACGGGCTGGCCGGCGCGCTGTTCGTCAACGACGAAGAAGAGGCGGCCCTGGAGTTGCCTTCGGGCGAGTACGAAATCCCGATCGTTATCCAGGATCGGTTGTTCGACGATCAGAATCAGTTGATTTACGCCCGGACCATGCATGACCGCATGCTGGGTTTTTACGGCGACCGCATTCTGGTCAACGGCAAGCCCGATTTTCATCTCGACGTTGAAAGCCGCGCCTACCGGTTGCGTTTTTTGAACGGTTCGACCGCGCGCATTTACAAACTGGCCTGGGACGACGGCATGCCGATGACCGTTCTCGGCGTCGACGGCGGCTTACTGGAAAAGCCCGACAGCCGGCCCTACGTTATGCTGGCGCCCGGCGAGCGGCTGGACGTCTGGGCGGACTTCAGCGGACGCAACGAAGGTTCTCAATTGGTCATGCGCAGCCTGCCGTTTTCCGGCGTGTTGCCGAAAATGGCCGAACGCATGATGGGCGGTCGTGGCGGCAGAGGAGGCATGGGCATGATGGGCGGTATGGGCATGATGGGAACGGCTGCGCTTCCGGTGGGCAGCGACTATCCCGTTTTCACGGTCCGCGTCGCCAGAAAAGTCAGCGACAGTCCCGCGCTTCCGAATCAGTTGTCTACGATCAAACGGTACAAGATCTCCGATACGGCCAATCCCGGCAAGCCCGTGCCGATCGCGATCTCGGAAGGTCCCATGGCGATGCTGCTGAACGGCAGGCCCTATGCCTATAACGACGTGCAGCCGGGAGAGCGGATTCGGCTCAACAGCATTCAATTGATGGAAATTTTCCATGCCCACGGCGAGGGCGGAGGACATGGCCAGCGCTCTTCCGGCACGGGTTCGGAGCATGATGCGGCGCAAAAAAGTGAAGAAAGCATGGAACACGGCCAGGGCGGCATGGGCATGATGGGCGGCATGAGGATGGGCATGCACGGCCGGGGCGGCATGGGGATGATGGGCGGCGGCATGGGCATGGGTATGCACGGCGGCGATCAGGAAGAAGGCACGAGCGGCGAAGGCGGCCAGCATGGCGGCATGGGCATGATGGGCGGAGGCATGATGGGCGGAGGCATGATGGGTGGCGGCATGGGCATGATGATGAGCATGGCGCATCCGATCCATCTTCATGGGCAGTCTTTCCAAATCGTCAGCCGGAATATGAGTGCTGAAGGGCAGGCCGACTATGAAACCGTTCGGGAAGGCTTCATTACCAGCGGCTGGAAAGATACCGTGCTGGTGATGCCGGGCGAATCGGTGCGCATCATCAAGCCTTTTCAGGATTTCAAAGGATTGTTCATGTACCACTGCCATAACCTGGAACATGAAGACATGGGCATGATGCGCGATTTTCTGGTCGAATGACGCCTTGGAGATGCGTTCGGAAAAATTGCCGAATGGCGGTCTTTTTCAATGTGGGCGGGTAGGGAAAGAAGCTCTTTCCGGCTTCTTTAAGAGCATTTTCAGTTTGTCTGTACGGATTTTACCTGGGTGGGGACTCATCAAGCGATAAAAACTCTCTGGAATCGCCCAATTCAGAGGCTGTCGTAAAAGTCAAAACAGAACCCTCTCCCCTCGGGGAGAGGGCAGGGAGAGGGGCTATCAATCAATGTCTTACTTTATTGATTCCCCTCACCCCAACCCTCTCCCCCGAGGGGGAGGGAGCTTTGACGACACCCACATTCAAATAAAGATTTACTGCTTGTCCGGCTTGAGGTTGTCGGCATGCAGGCCGCATTCTTTCTTCGTCTCGGCTTCCCACCACCAGCGTCCGGTCCGTTCGTGCTGGTTCGGCAGGATCGGGCGGGTGCACGGTTCGCAGCCGATGCTGATAAAGCCCTTCTGATGTAATTCGTTGTAGGGCACCTGGTAGGCTTCGATATAATCCCAGACTTGCGCCGAACTCCAGTTGAGCAGCGGGTTGAACTTGATCAGTCGGTGCTGTTCGGTGGAAAAGGCGCTGTCGATCTGCACTTCGGGCAGATCCTGGCGGGTCTCGAGGCTTTGGTCCCTGCGCTGGCCGGTGATCCAGGCGTCGAGATGGGCCAGTTTCCGCTTGAGCGGCTCGACTTTTCGAATGCCGCAGCATTCCTGATGCCCGTCTTCATAAAAGCTGAACAGGCCCTTGCGTTTGACGAAAGCGTCCAGCACCTGCCGGTCGGGCGTCAACACATCGACGTCGATCTGATAATGTTTTCTGACCTTTTCGATAAAACGGTAGGTTTCCGGATGCAGACGGCCGGTATCCAGCGAAAAGACCGGAATATCCTTCCGGATCCGGACCGCCATGTCGATCAGCACCACGTCTTCGGCGCCGCTGAAGGAAATGGCGATGTTGTCGAACAGCTCCAGCGCCTTTTTTAAAATAACACGGGGATTTTTGGCGGCCAGTTCCGATTGGAGCTGTTGGATGTCGAACGAATTCATGGTTAACGTTGGGCAAAATACTGTTGTAAAAATTCATCGAAGGTCAAGCGATCCTTGCTTTCGATGTCTTTCTGTTTGTCAATGGATTGGGCAGCAAGTTCCTGGAACTGACGGGTCCGGGTTTCATCGAGTTTGTTGAGCCTGAAATAGCGGTCGTGTTCGAGCGACATGTCGATGGCGAGGCGCGCAAACGGCAGCTTCCGGAGCGACATCGTTTCCAGCAGCCGGGCCGAAGGCGTCCGGTCGGGATTTTGCACTGGAATTCCTTGACCGGCCAAGGCAGAACTGTACGGTTTGTCTTTGCTCTCCCGATCGAGTACGGCGCAGACCGGCTGCATGGCGTCGAGAATTTCTTCGGCCCAGTCCCTCAGCAGTATTTTTTTGCCGTTGCGCATCAATTCCAGGCCCGGTTTCCTGCCGAAATTGGCGACCGCCAGTTGGTTGGCATTATTGATCGCAAAATCCTCTTCGGTGTTGAACGGGCTGTCCGTTACCAGGCAGGTTAAGAGCAGTGCTTCAATGAAGCGCGCTTTATCGACGTCAATGCCGACCGGATCGAACAAGTCCAGATCCAGAGAACGCATTTCGACGTAGCGGACGCCCCGGCGCTTGAGCGCGAGCGTCGGTTTTTCTCCCGACATGGCGATCTGCTTGGGCCGCATCGTGCTGTAAAACTCGTTTTCGATCTGCAGGATGTTGCTGTTGAGCTGCCGGTATTCGCCGTCGATCTTGACCCCGATTGTTTCGTATTCGGGATACGGCGTGGTGATTGCCCGGCTCAGGCTGGCGACGTAGCGGTCCAGGGAATTGTAATCGACGTGCAAGGACGCCTGGTTCCTGCTTTTATAGCCGATGTCGCTCATGCGCAAGGACGTCGCATACGGATGGTAAAGCGTGCCGCGGTCGAACTCTTCGAATTGCGCCATCAGGCCGGGGCGGCTTTTGAAAAAGCTTTTGCAGATGGCGGGGGACTCGCCGAACAAATACAGGATGATCCAGCCGATGCGCTGAAAATTCCGGATCAGGCCGAAATAGCCGTCGGCGGTGAACTGTTCGAGGCTGTGTTCGCTGTTTTCCAGTTGCTGCAATACCGGCCATAACGCCGTCGGCACCGAATAATTGAAATGAATGCCGGCGATGGCCTGCATGGTTCGGCCGTAGCGGTGCCACAAGCCGTGCCGGTAGACGTGCTTCATCCGGCCCACGTTCGACGAGCCGTAGCGCGCGATGGGAATGCTGTCGTCGCCGTCGATTCCGCAGGGCATGCTGGCGCCCAGCAGCATTTCACGATCCAGGTTCTCGTAGACGAACTGATGCAGATGATGCAGATAGTCGAGGGTTTCCCGGACGTCGGCAAACGGAGGCGTAATCAGTTCGATCAGGGCTTCGGAGTAATCCGTGGTGATGTACGGATGGGTCAGCGCCGAGCCGAGTTCTTTCGGGTGGGGAGTTTGGGCGATAAAACCGTCATGGGTTACGCGCAGGCTTTCTTTTTCAATGCCTTTGAGTCCGTCACACAGCAGTTGTTGCCGATCGCCGGACAGTAACCGGTCCAGCCGTGCCGGAAGCCTATTATTCGTATGCGTCATGGAGTGGGCGTCGCTACTCTTGAGTCCTGTATTATAATGGGACGCTATTATAAGGGGGTTTGACAGATTGAAGAAACTTTATCATCATCCGGAAAACGCGGAGCAGGGCGGCCGGCCGATCGAAATACTGAAATCCGTGTTCGGTTACGACGGTTTCCGGGACCCCCAGGAAGACGTCGTCAAGCATCTGTTGGACGGCCGGGACGCGCTGGTGCTGATGCCGACCGGCGGCGGCAAATCGTTGTGCTATCAGATTCCCGCCCTGATCCGGCCCGGCGTTGGCATCGTCGTTTCGCCGCTGATTGCCCTGATGCAGGATCAGGTCAATGCGCTGCTGCAACTGGGAGTCAAAGCCGCCTATCTCAATTCGACCCTGTCGCTGGAGCAGATTCGCGATGTCGAACGGCAACTGTTGGACGGCGATCTGGATCTTCTGTATATCGCGCCGGAAAGGCTGACCGCCGAGCGCACCCTGGCCCTGTTCGAACGCCTCCGGATTGCCCTGTTCGCGATCGACGAGGCGCACTGCGTATCGCAGTGGGGACACGATTTTCGCGCCGATTATCTCCAGCTTTCGCTATTGCACGAGCGCTTTCCTGCCGTTCCGAGGATTGCCCTGACCGCCACGGCGGACGCCCGGACCCGCCGGGAAATCGTGCAGCGCCTGGGGCTGGAACAGGCCCGGCTGTTTCTGCGGGGCTTCGACCGGCCCAACATCCGCTACCGGATCGTGCAAAAACAGCAGGCGCGTCAGCAGTTGATCGAATTTATCCGTACCGAACATGCCGGCGATTCCGGCATCGTCTACTGCCTGTCCCGGAAAAAAGTCGAAGAAACCGCCGAATGGCTCAAAACTCAGGGAGTCAGGGCCTTGCCGTATCATGCCGGGATGACGGCCGAAGCAAGGCAGCGCCATCAGCACCGGTTTTTGATGGAAGACGGTCTGGTCGTCGTCGCCACCATCGCGTTCGGCATGGGCATCGACAAACCGAACGTGCGTTTCGTCGCGCATCTGGATCTGCCGAAAAGCATCGAGGCCTATTATCAGGAAACCGGCCGCGCGGGGCGCGATGGCCTGCCGGCCGACGCCTGGATGGCTTACGGCCTGCAGGACGTCATCACGCTCAAGCGCATGCTCGGAGAGTCCACCGCTGACGACTCGCACAAACGTCTGGAACTGCACAAGCTGGATGCGATGCTGGCTTTTTGCGAACAGGTGCATTGCCGCCGGCAAGCCTTGCTGGGTTATTTCGGGGACAGCCTCGAACAGCCGTGCGGCAACTGCGACACCTGTCTGGAGCCGGTGCAGACCTGGGACGGCACGAAGGCGGCGCAGCAGGCGCTGTCCTGCATTTACCGCACGGGGCAGCGTTTCGGCGTCGCTTATCTGATCGACGTGCTGCGGGGCTTGACCGGCGACAGAATCCGTCGTTTCGGCCATGATCGCTTGTCGACCTTCGGCATCGGCAAGGAATTGAACGAGCAGCAATGGCATTCGGTTTTCCGGCAACTGGCCGCGCGCGGCCTGGTCGCGGTCGATTTCGAGGGGCACGGTTCGTTAAAACTGACCGAAGCCTGCCGCCCGGTTTTGCGCGGCGAACAGCCGCTGATGTTGCGCCTGGACATCCGGTCGAAGCCGGCCAGAAGCGGAAGGGAGGCCCGGAAGCCGTCCGTCTCGGGGCAGGATCAATCCCTGTGGGAGGCGCTGCGCGCCAAACGCCGTGAAATTGCCGATGCGCAGGACGTGCCGCCCTACATTATTTTCCATGACGCCACCTTGACGGCCATGCTCGAAGCCAGACCCGCCACGTTGCGGCAGATGGCGGTCTTGCCGGGCGTCGGCGAACGCAAACTGGAACAATACGGCGAGGAATTCCTGGCGGTCATTAGAGAATACGCCGGGCCCGGCGCCATAATAACCGAAACGATCGACACGACTCTGGAACTGTTTCAGTTGGGCTACAGCATTGAGCAGATTGCCCGGAAAAGAATGTTGAAAGAAACGACGATCTACAGCCATCTGGCCCAAGGCATAGAACAAGGCCGCGTGGCCATGCGCAGCGTAATCGAATTGCCCGACTCCGAAATCAGGCAAATCGAAGACGCTCTGCTCGATTTGCCTGAGGATCGAAAGAATTCGCTGAAACTGGTTTACGAGCGGTTCGACGGCGTTTACAGCTATGACGTATTACGCTGCATCAGAGCGGCTTTGCAGAATCGAACCGCCTGAAATTACGGGCTGCTCGTTTTTTGATTGAGTTATTGACTCCTCGGCAAGCCGGAAGGATAGCCCTTCGACAAGCTCGGGACAAGCCTGTCCGGCCTACGGAACTTCTTTTATTATTCTCCTAGGAAAAAGTGTTAGGGTAAAAGAAGCTAAGCCTCTAAAATTCGAAAGGTAGCTATAGAGGACGGAGAATCCAATTGACCCGATTAATAAAGCTCCCGCCGAACCGGGCCCCTTTCTCAGCCAAGCTGGTTTCGCCTCGGCTCCACAATCCGGTTTTGCGCCCGCGCCTGTTCCAACGGCTTGACCGACTTCGAGAGAGCGCCATCCTTTGGCTGGTCGGACCGCCGGGAGCCGGCAAGACGACGCTGGCCAGCACGTATCTGTCCGAAAAATCGCTGACTCATCTCTGGTACCAGATCGATGCCGGCGATGCGGACGCGGCAAGCTTTTTTCTCCATTTGAAGCAGGCCATTCAGCAGGCGGCGCCCCGCAGCCGCCAGAGCCTGCCCTTGCTGACGCCGGAATACGTGCCGGGATTAACTGCCTTTGTCCGCCTGTACGCCGAAGCCCTGGCCAAGTGCCTGAAAAAGCCGGCCCTGATCGTCCTGGACAACTACGAGCAGGTTCCTCCCGACGCCGCTTTGCACGAGATTGTCCGGGAATTGACCGGTTCTCTGCCGCCCGACGTCGGCCTGATGATTCTGAGCCGAACACAGCCGCCGCCGGCTTTCACGAGGCTGCGCCTGCACGGCGATCTCGCCGTCGTGCACGGAGAGGAGCTGAATCTGACGGCCGAGGAAGCCCAAACTTTTGCCGAATCCGGGCAGAGAAACCCAAAAGCGATCGACGCCGAACGGGTAGATCGGATATTGAAGCAATCCCAGGGCTGGATCGCCGGTTTCGTGTTTTTGCTCGGAACCCATCAGGCAGCCGGCCACGGCGCTTCTGAAACGGAGGAAGCGGGAGGCAATCCGCAATTGATCTTCGATTACTTCACTACGGAAGTTTTCGGGCACTTTTCGCCCACGGTCCGGTGTGGGCTCGTCTGTTCGGCGTTGCTGCCGGCGATGACGATCTCTCATTTGGCACGGATTACCGGCGATTCCGAGGTTGCTGCGGTGTTGGCCGAGTTGCAGCGGCGAAACTGTTTCGTGGTCCAGCGAGGGCAGGGCGAACCGGTCTATGAATATCACGCCCTGTTTCGGGCGTTTTTGCTCGACCAGGCCCGGAGCGTATTCGCAGCGAGTGAATGGCGGCGTCTTCAAAAATGCGCCGGGGATTTGCTGGCCGAAGCGGGGCAGGCCGATCGCGCGGCCCACCTCTATAAGGAGGCGGAAGAATGGCCGGCGCTGGCCGGATTGATCCTCCGGGAAGCGCCTTCGCTGCTCGCCGCGGGCCGGCATCGAACGCTGGATCAGTGGATCGATACGCTTCCGTCGACAGTTCGAGCCGAGCCCTGGCTGCTGTTCTGGCAGGGCATGGCCAAATCGCCGCTGCGTCCGGCCGAGGCGCGGGATCTGTTCGAACGGGCTTATTGGGTTTTTGATCGTCAGAACGACACGGCCGGACTGTATTCGTCCTGGTCCGGCCTCATGGAAACGTATATGAACGAGTTCGACGATTTCCATCTGGTCGATCCCTGGATCGAGGAGTTCAAACGGTTGCGGCTGCGGCATCCGGAATACCCTTCCCCCGACGTCGAGTTGCGCACCGCTTGCGCCATTGCTACCGTGATGTTTCGAAGACCCCAGGACGATCTCGTGCAAGCCTGGTCGGAGCGGGCTCCGGGTTTGCTCGACCCGGTCAATCACCTGGAGCTGTCGATCCTGCTGGGCAGCTTTGTGACCAACTATGTGGGATGGCAAGGGGATCCGCACAAGATCCGCCTGATCATCGAACGGCTGGACTCTTATACTCATTCGGAAACGATATCGCCTCTCGCCTATATTCTCTGGCGCGCGGTAGGAGGGCGCGGGGCGTTCCACGCTGTCTTCGGCGATACGGACGGCTATCGGCAATGCGCCTCGGAAGCCCTGGCCATGGCGGAGCGTACCGGTCTGCATCTGTGGGATGTTATTTTGTATACGATGCAGGGAAACTGTCTTCTGATTAACGGCGATATGGCCGGAGTCGAAGCCATCATAGAGATGATCAAGAACCATCCGTACAAGAATCACTATAAGGACCTCTCGTTTTATCATCATTTGCGCTCGAATGCGGCAGGGCAGCGCGGCAATTGGGTCGAGGCCGCGGAAGAAGCCCGCACGGCCGCGGCGATGGCCATAGCCGCCGGCAAGCCCTTTCCGGAAGCCAATTGCCGCATCGACCTGGCGCGGGCGTTGTTCCGCCTGGAGCAAACGGCTGAAGCCCGGGAGCACTTGAATCAAGCCAGGGAGATCGCTCGAGCGATGAACAGCAAGCTGCTCGAGCATCTTTGTCTGGTGACGGAAGCGACGACGGCCTTTCAAGCCCATCAGGAACCGCTCGGGCTTGACCGGCTTGTCGAGGCTCTCAGGTTGAGCCGGATCATGGGCGGTCCCTTGTTCGACCTGGGCGGCCCTCCGCTGATGATCCCCTTGTACAATCGCGCTCTCGAAGCCGGCATCGAGGTGGAGCACGTGCAGGCCATGATTCGCCGTTATCAATGGGTTCCGCCCGATCCCGCCCTGGCGTCGGACCGCTGGCCGTGGCTGGTGCGGATTTACACGCTGGGCCGCTTCGACCTCCTGTGCGACGGCCAGCCGCTCCGTGCGTCCCGCAAGGCTCAAAACAAACTGCTGGAACTGATCAAGCTGCTCTGCGCTCTGGGAGGATCCGCCGTTCATCCGTCCCGCGTGACCGACATCCTATGGCCCGAGGCGATAGGCGATGCGGCCGACCAAGCATTGAGTACCACGCTGCACCGCCTCCGGCATCTGATGAAACACGACCACGCGATTCGGCTGGAGGACCGCTATTTGTCGCTCGATCCTCATTTAGTCTGGGTCGACGCGCTGGCGTTCGACCGCATCGCCCACCACCCGGAGCGCATCGACAAGAAGACGCTGCAAGCCGCTCTGAACCGCTACCGGGGGCCTTTTCTGGAAGGGGAGCCCGCCGCCTGGGCCTTGACCTTTCGGGAGCGCCTGCGCAGCCACTTTCTGAAACTGTCGGAGCATCTCGGCGCTTCGCTGGAACAGGAAGAAGACTGGCCGGCCGCTCTCGATTGCTACCACCGGGTTGTCGAAGTCGAACCGGCGGCGGAAAGCTTTTACCGCCGGCTGATGATCTGCCAGGCTCAACTGGGCCGGCGCGCCGAAGCGCTGGCCGTCTATCAGCGCTGCCGCCAGGCGCTGCTGACCCATCTCGGCATCAGCCCGACCGCCGAAACGCAGGATCTTTACCGTAAACTGAGCGACGGCTGAGTAGGGTACGCACCGCGTACCTTCTCAAAACGGGCAGAGTGATCGAGTTCCTGGTACGCGGTGCGTACCCTACCTTTGCCGTGAATGCCGCCGGTCTGTGTCCGGCCGGCATTAAAAGAAAAACTTTCCAATCTGTACCCTATCTGTAAGTCGACTTCGTGTACTCTACTTTCGTAGCCATTCTCCGCAGGAGAAGAAAATTGTCGAAAGTCCTATAACCGGGCAACCGCCAGACAACCGGATTAAACCCAAAAAGATAGGTAATGCTATGAAAACCGAATTCAAGAAAAGCCGCTTATCACTGGTCATAAGCAATAAAGAAATTGATTCAAGAAACGATGTCGGAAATTTTCATGAGTTGAGGGCCTACCTGTGTCCTCCGCCAGGCCGTTTCAGTTGGGTCCTTATGCTGATTCTGGGATTGTGGGCCCTGTCCGCCCTGGCGGAGGAAGATTTTCGCTATCGTTATGTTTCGCTCGAGGATGCCGTGCTACCGCCGGGATTTCTTTTTTTCGATCCGATCGCGATCAACGACAGTGGCCGGGTGTATGGGACGCTGTATGACGAGACGGACATCATTTATGTAGCCGTCTATGAAGACGGGGTGGTAACCATCATAAACCCCGGCTTTACCGTTGCCGCCAACGAAAGCGGCACGGTGGGAGGAGCGGTAGTGAATGACCCGGATAACTTCCTTACCCAGGCCGCCCTGTTCCGGGGAAGCCAGGTGGAACTCATTCCGGCCAATACCGAATTTGACTATGTAATTGATCTGAATGATTCCGGCACGGCGATCGTGGCGTCATCGGAGTATTTCCTATACAAGAACGGCAAGACCACCGCGCTCGATTTCGGGCCGAACGCATTGCCTTATTTATTTCTCCACGTCAACAACGAAGGGACCGTATCCGGTACGAACTCCATCTCGTCGGGACACAACCGCGGCATTTTACTCGATACAAAAGCCGGCAAAACGACGCAATTGGATCCTTTGCCGACGGAATCGGACAGTTGGGCCGTGGACATCAACAACAGCGGGAAAGTGCTCGGCTACTCGTTCGTCAGCGGCGGTACGGAACGCATCGGGCTATGGGACAAAAAAGGAAAATTCAAGACCTATTTCGTCGAAGGGACGCCGGAATTTCCGACCATCAGCAATTTCCTGGCGTTCAATGACAACAATCTGATCGTCATTACCTCGACGTCGGACGGCAAAAGCTATCTGGTGACCAAGCCCGGCGGCGTGCGGTTAAACGTGGCCGACAGCGTGGAGAACATGCCGGCGGATCAAAAGCTATCCAAGATATTGGACATCAATAATAAAGGGGACATGATCGGTTACAGTTTGTCTTCATATTTTGTTACCGACACTTACTTACTGCAACGCATCGATGACGACGATTGACGGGGCCGCGTTTTCCGGGGCGACGGGTGCCGGGCTGGCTTCTTGATGGATAAAAGCTTATGAACCCGACGGTCTGATTATAAAAACTTAACATCGGCCTGTTGGCGCTGCTGAGTTTCACGGCCGTCAGCCAGGCGGTAGACTGAGCATAGGAACGAGTTTACCCGGAGTCCCCCCGCAACGGACGCTTGTTGAAGGCAGGGCCATTCCTGGCCCCGCCTTCTTTTTTCGTGGCACAAGAACCACGGCTTCAAACTTGCCGTATGAAAATGCTCTAAACATTTAACCTTCCTTTCATCGTTCCCACGCTCTGCGTGGGAATGCAGACTGAACCGCTCCAGCGGTTCGGGACGCAGAGCGTCCTTGCGGGGGATTCCCACGCAGAGCGTGGGAACCATAAGTGGAAGTTATCCTAACCTTCCTTGCCGTCGATCCTTGGACTGGTCAGTATCGGGCCGTAGACGAAAATGAACAGCGAAAAGGCGGCCAGCCAGGCCAGCGTCGAGCCGTAAATAAAGATTTCATAGCCGTTGGGCCAGGCGATCGGCAGCAGAACCCGGAAGAAAGCCGCGACATTGATCAGCACGAAGCCGATCGCGATCGCGTTGGAAGCCCGAAGCGCCCGTCCGGTGTGGCCCAGCGCCACTCTCGCCATCATCCCCAGCGTCAAAACGCCGATGCCGCCCAGGGTAAACGCATGCATCGCCAGCGAAGGCTGAATCAGCGAATACGCCGACAATGCCGTTAACGCGAAGCCCAGGATGATCCAGCCGTAGCCTATGTACAGCACCCAAAGCAGCGGCACGTACCAGATTCTTTGCACGTACCAGCCCGCCACCCGGGCGATGTTGATAACGGTCGCGAGCAGGGCGGGCAGGGCCAGCCAGATTCCGGAAACATCGAACAACAGCAGGCCGAACACCAGCACCGCGGAGACGACGGATCCCTGGTCGAATTGCGGATTCCGGATGGCCAGCGTGCCCGGCAATCCCCGCTCGGTAAAAAAAGGAAAGACCCGGCCGGCAACCACCAGGATCAGGATGACGATGGTGCCCACCACCAGTTGCAAGCCCACCATGGCCGTATGCGCCTTGAGTCCCAGCATTTCGCTGTGGATCAGGCCGTTGCCGTAAGCCAGAAACAAAAGCAGGGCGGTAAAAATCAGATTCCGGTATTGCTGGGCGGCCAGGATCGGTTTGGTGACGTGGTAGGCTAAAAGAGGCAGGAACGCCAGATCGATCAGGGCGATCAGGCCATCCGGCAGCAGGTTGGCGTAAAACGGCGCAATGCGCCCGTAAAGCCATAAAATGCAAAGCCCTGCCAATTGATCGCCGGTCAGGGTCGGCCGGCCGGTCCAATTTTTCACCGCGGTTAGCAGAAATCCCGAAATTACGGCGACCGAATAGCCCAGCAGCATTTCATGCGCATGCCAGTACGTGGGGGTGAAGTAGTTTTCGGCCGCCCAGGTGCCTTTGAAAATCGCATTCCACAACAGGATCAGAATCAGCGCGGAGAATCCGGCCAGAGCAAAAAAAGGCCTGAATCCCAAGGCGAACAAAGGATAATCGAATATGTTTTTTGTCTTCATTGCGGTTGTTGCTCCAGCCAGTCCAGTTCAGCATTCGAGAAACCTGCAATTATACGCAATTCTTTGTTGAATGGGCCTTTTGGTTTGCCGCCCTTGTAGTAGATTTCGATGAGCTGCCGGTATTGCGCCACGGGTTCGAGGCCCTGGGCGACGCAGGCGTATTTGAACCAGATCGAGCCCAGTTCCACGTGCCCGACTTCATCGGTCAGAATGCGCGTCAGAATGGCGGCGCTTCGCTGATCGCCGAGCTGGAGGAATTTTTCGATCAGCGCCGGCGTGACGTCCAGACCGCGCGCTTCCATGCAGCGGGGCACCATCGCCAGCCGCGCCAGAAGGTGATCCGCGGTATCGGTCGCGTGTTCCCAGAGACCGCCGTGCGCCGGCAAGTCGCCGTAATCGAGGCCCATCGTCCGCAAATGATCGCGGATCAGTGCAAAATGCTGCGCTTCCTCGTCGGCCACCCTCAGCCAGTCCCGATAAAAGGATTCGGGCAAGCCGCGGAACCGGTAAAGCAGGTCCCAGGCCAGATAAATCGCGATGAATTCGACGTGGGCGATGGCATGAAAAAACGCCGCGACGCCTTCGGACGTCGTGAGTTTTCTCTTCGGCATTTGCTGCGGCGGCAACAGCCTGGGCCGCATCGGAAACCGGACTTCGGCGATAGGCCGGATCGGAGCGGAGGGGTCGAGACTCAGCCGACCTTCGCTTACCAACTGCGTCGCTTCGTGAGTCAGGGCCAGTTTTTCGTCGATGTCGTCCCGGTGCAGGCAGGCTTCGGCGTAGTCGAATAAAGTATTCATTGAAAATCCAAGGTCACGGAGCACCCTTTATGGGCTGAAAGAAACGTAGGCTGGGTTTACCCTAAAGGGCATAAAAGGCGCTGGCCGTAACCCAACGCATTGTTGTGACGGATCAGGCTTCGATTGTTGGGTTACGCTCTATCGAGCTAACCCAACCTAAGCAATGGATTCGTAGCGCCCGGCATCGCTGAATAATTGTCGGGAAACGTATTATAGAAGGCAATGCCCCGAGTCGGATAGGGGAAATGACACCGTTTGTTGCAAGCGATGCCCGACGATTCGTGATTGCTTCGAGGCGGCCTTATATTGCAGGCAGGGAGAGTTAATCTGACAACGAGGCGAAATTTTCGAACGGAAGCCTCCCGTCGGAAAGCGTTTTCGTTTTCCTCGAGCTGAAGTTGAAGCTCTCCGTCTGAATCTATTTTCATAAATTGAGTCTACACGTTGTCTCGGCCGGATTTTATTCATCCGGCCCCCGGATTAGGCTTGATAATTGATTAAGGAGTCAACATGAAAAAAAGACTGTCCTTCCATCTCCGAGCGTTCGTGCTCTCGATGCTGCTGGCCGCAGGGTTGGAGCCGATCCCCGTCATGGCGGAAATGATGCCGTTGGTCAATAATCCCTTGCCCGCGATGCTGAAAAAAGTGGTGCCGGGAGTGGTCAACATTTCCACGACGACCCGGATTCGCATGGATGAAAATCCTCTCTTTCGGGATCCTTTTTTCCGCCAGTTTTTCGACATTCCCAACATGCCGATAGAACGGGAACAGCAAAGCCTCGGATCGGGCGTGATCATCGATGCCGCCAAAGGGTACGTCATCACCAACAATCACGTGATCGACAAGGCCGACAAGATTACCGTGACCCTGCAGGACGGCCATAATCTGGACGCGACGCTGATCGGCAGCGACCCGACCACGGACATCGCCTTGATCCGGATCAAAGGCGATAATCTGGTCCAGTTGCCCAAGGGCAATTCGGATTTATTGCAGGTAGGCGATTTCGTCGTGGCGATCGGCAGCCCTTTCGGTCTGGGGCAGACCGTCACCTCGGGAATCGTCAGCGCCCTGGGGCGCACCAGTCTCGGCATCGAAGGCTATGAAGATTTCATTCAAACCGATGCTTCGATCAATCCCGGAAACTCGGGCGGGGCCTTGGTCAATCTTCAGGGAGAACTGATCGGCATCAACACGGCCATCGTGGGACCGGCGGGCGGCAATGTCGGCATCGGTTTCGCCATTCCGATCAATCTGGCCGATTTGATCGTGAATCAGATCATCCGCTTCGGCAAGATTCAAAGAGGGCAGTTGGGCATTCAGATCCAGGATCTGACGCCCGCTTTAGCCAGCGCGTTTAATATCGATCGGCAGCAGGGCGCGGTGATCGCCGGTGTGATTCCGGGGTCGGCCGCGGAACAGGCGGGCATCCAGAGAGGGGACGTGGTTGTTGCCGTCAATGGCCAGTCGGTAGACTCCGCGACCAAACTGTATCGTCATATTGCCTTGATGCAGGTCGGCGATATGGTCAGTCTGGACATCCTGCGAGGCGGCAAGGAACGAACCATTAAGGCACGTATTTCCAAACCCATCGCAGTCAGGCGGGTTCAGCCTTATTAAGAAAAACGGAGCCCCGGTGGACTCAGGTTCCTGCATGCACCCGGTTGCGGCCGGCGCGCTTGGCGCTGTACAGGCGCTCGTCGGCCAGATTGATGAAGTCTTCGCGGCTCTGAAAGTGCGGCTCGAACATCGCTACGCCGAAACTCATGGTGACCTGAATCGTCCGTCCGTCGTTCAGGCGGATGGGCGTCTGCTCAAGCCGGCTCCGGATACGTTCCGCGATGAGAGCCCCCGCCTGGGCATTGGCCACCTGGCAAACGACGATGAATTCTTCTCCTCCGGTGCGCGCCAGAATGTCGCCGGTGCGCAGGCAGTCGGACATCAGCAGCGCCGTCTTTTTCAGCACCGTATCGCCGATGCCGTGGCCGTAGGTGTCGTTGACCCGTTTAAAATGATCGATGTCGCCGGCTATGATCGACAGAGGACGTTGATTGCGCCTGGCGTCGGCCATTCTCTTGTCCACCATTTCGTAAAGGAAACGCCGGTTATACACGCCTGTTAGAGGGTCCTTGAGCGCAATTTCCAGCAGCTTGCGATTGGCTTCTTCCAGTTTCGTCGCCAAGCGGTCCGTTTTTTCTTTTTCTTCCTTCAGATGGCGCAGCAATTCTTCGTAGCTCAGGTTTATCGAGACCAATTTTTCATTGACTTTTTGCAGGATATCGAAATAGGAAGGAAAATTATCGGGATGGAAACCGAAAAGCTCGGCGACTTCCTTCACTTTACTGCTGATGCTGACGAAGATGTGATCGATGTCTTTGGGAGGCAGTTCCAGGATTTCTTCGAGTTCCTGCTTCAGCGTGCAGCCGGTTTTGGTGTCCTGATAAAACAAAGCGGTGATGCCGGCGGCCGCATAAACGACTTGGCACATCAGCAAGGTGCTTGGCTCGTAAGCCTTGGTCGGAATATGTTGGGTATGATGATATTCGACCGGTTTGATCAACAGTGGCGGTATCCTGGCTTGGCGCAGCAGCAAAGCCGAGATTTCGGCATGGGTCAAGCCGAAGTACTCCATCTCCAGGCTCAAGCGATCGGTCTCGCTGATTCCGGGCTGCATGAGTGCGTTGTATTCCTCCGGGAAATGCCGGTAAAGAAACATGTAGCTGATGTCGGTCAGCAAGCCTGAAACAAAACATTCTTCCTGCTCGGGGACGCCTCTTTTTTCGGCGAGCAGTCGGGCGGCCACGGCAGTAAAGAACGAACGTTCCCAGCGTTGATAGAGTTCCTGGCTGCCTTTGGATTTACTGATCTCGCTGAGCAGCGAAATGGACAAAGCAAGGGTGGCCACCGCTTTGAGTCCTAGTACGGCGACGGCCCGGTCTACGCTCGATACTTGCCCGTTGATGGAAAAGTAGCTTGAATTGGCTACCTGCAAAATTTTTGTCGTCAGTGACGGAGAAACTTTGATGACCTCGGCCAGATCGTTCAGCGTGGCGCTTTCCTGATTGATGATCTCGAGTACTTTCAACGTGATCGTCGGCAGTTCGGCAATCAGTCCTTTTTCGGCAATGTAGCGTTGAATGTCAATCATGATAATTTCCGTTTGCCCGCACCATCAGTAAGTTTTTGGTCATAATCGCCTTAATCGGGAAGTAGATCGGGATGCCGATGAGTTAAAAAAATTATTGATCTATCGGTAAAGTAGGTATTAGAGCAGGTGTTAGATTTTTGGAATATGTCGGATCATATTGAAATTTCTATATATTTTTGAAGATTTGTGTTGGAGTTAATCATAGAAGATTCCTTCTTTTCTGGCAAATCCGTAGAGAAGAAAATGGCGCTGCGCCGCTCCGTCCGCAGGCCGGCTCTCACGCTGCCGGTCCATTCGGGAGAGAAGGCCGCAAGGATGGAAGGTAGAATGCCGCCGGAACGGCGGATTTGTATGGCCGGCGTAAGCGGCCTGGAGCAAGCACGCCGGACTACGCAAGACAGGCAAAATTTTGGTAAAATATCAATCTTTTACATATCGATCGATTAACTCCATGTCCAAGACAATTCGCATTGAAAGATTTAGCGGCAAGGCAATAGAGCGATACATTCCGGAACTTGCGCGGCTTAGAATCCAGGTGTTCCGTGAGTTTCCGTATCTGTACGACGGCACCTACGAATATGAAGAAAAATATCTGCAAACGTATTTGAACTGCCCGCAAAGCGTGATTGTGATCGCATTCGACGGCGATAAAATCGTCGGCGCCTCGACTGCGATTCCGATGAAATTCGAGACCGAAGAACTGCAGAAACCGTTTATCGAACACGGCTACGATCTGAACGAAGTGTTTTATTGCAGCGAATCGGTGCTGGACAAAAATTACCGTGGATTGGGTATCGGCGTGCGTTTTTTCGAAGAAAGAGAGGCGCATGCACAGGAGCTGGGCGGCTTCAAGCACGTCACCTTCTGCTGCGTCGAACGGCCTGTGGATCATCCGCGCCGCCCGGCCGATTATGTGCCGCTCGACAAATTCTGGAACAAGCGCGGCTACGTCAAGCACCCCGAGCTTAAAACCACGTATCTCTGGAAAGACCTCGACGACGAAACGGAAACCCCGAAACCCATGACCTTCTGGCTGAAACATGAAAGTTAAGATAGCAGCGGCTCAATACGATATCGGCTTTTTCGACAACTGGCAGCGCTATCGGCAAAAGATCGAACGCTGGGTGGCCGATGCCGCCCGTTCGGAGGCGAGAATTCTGCTGTTTCCTGAATACGCCAGCATGGAGCTGGCCTCGCTGTTCGGACGGGATGTGTATTCGTCGCTGAGCCGGCAACTGACGGCGCTGCAGTCGGTGCTGGACGACTATCTCGCTTTGTTTCAGGGATTGGCCAGGCAGCACGGCTGCTACATCCAATCCGGCACGTTTCCGGTCAAAATGAAGGACGGCACCTACCGCAACCGGGCTTTTCTATTCATGCCCGGCGGTCAGGTCGATTATCAGGACAAATTGATGATGACCCGGTTTGAAAACGAACAATGGCTCATTCATCGCGGAGAGGAAATCAAGTGCTTCGATACGGACTTCGGAAAAATCGCCATCAATATCTGTTACGACAGCGAATTTCCTTTTTTGGCCCGGCAACAGGTCGAAGCGGGGGCCAACCTGATTCTGGTGCCCAGTTGCACCGACACGCTGGCGGGTTATCATCGGGTCCGGATCGGCTGCCAGGCCAGAGCGCTGGAGAATCAATGTTTTGTCGTGCAGTCGCCGACGGTGGGTTCGGCGCCCTGGTCGGAGGCCGTCGACGTCAACATCGGTGCGGCCGCCATTTATACGCCGGTGGATTATGGATTTCCGGACAATGGCGTGCTTGCCGTCGGCGAACTCAATGCGACGCAGTGGGTGATGGCGGAAATCTCGCTGGATGAAATCGAGACGGTGCGTGAACAGGGACAGGTCTTCAATTATCGGGACTGGCCGATGCAGTTTTTGTCGGTTAATTGAATATTGTTTCGAACGAGTAGCCGTTGAAGTGGAGAATCTCTTTCAGGCGTTTTAAACCGTCCATCTGAATCTGCCGGACGCGCTCGCGGGTCACGTTCAACTCCTGAGCCACTTCTTCGAGGGTTTCGCATTCGTACCCGCACAGTCCGTAGCGCCGGCAGATAACTTCCCGCTGCTTTTCGGGCAACTGGAAAACCCAACTGGAAATGCTTTCCCGAATGCCGTTTTCCTGTATCTGCTCGTCGGCGGACAGGCTGTCCTCGTCCGAAATCGATTCGACCAGCGGCTTGTCCATGTCCTTGCCGGTGGGCACGTCGACCGAAGTGACGCGCTCGTTGAGTTTGAGCATTTTTTCGACTTTGCTGACCGGCTTGTTCAGATGCTGAGCGATTTCCTCGGGAGTCGGCTCGTGATCGAGCACTTGCGCCAGATGGCGTTGCGCCTTCAGGTAGATGTTCATTTCCTTGACGATATGAATCGGCAGCCGGATCGTCCGGGTCTGATTCATGATGGCCCGCTCGATCGTCTGCCGGATCCACCAGGTGGCATAGGTCGAAAAGCGGAATCCCCGATCAGGATCGAATTTTTCCACCGCCCGGATCAATCCCAGATTGCCTTCTTCGATCAGATCGAGCAGCGGCAGTCCGCGGTTGAGGTAGCGTCTGGAAATTTTCACGACTAGGCGCAAATTGCTTTCGATCATGACCTTACGGGCATCGGGATCGCCCCGCAAGGCTTTCGCGCCGTAGTGCTTTTCCTGGTCGGCCGTCAACAATTTCGACCGGCCCAGCTCGTTCAGATAAACCCGGGTCGCATCCAGATGATCGTCCCGCGATTTGACCGACGGCATATCGTCCAGATCCAGCATGTCGTTCAAGTCGGCTTTTGCGTCAAAGTCGTCTTCTTCAAAAAACAGGTCATCCTCAAAAGGGAGATTAATATCATCTTCAGAGGGATCTATTAATTCTTCTTTCATATTAACTCCCCGGTTTTCAGGCTATCTATATTGATGCGATTCATTTGTCTGGCAACAAGGAAAGCGGGTTGACCGACTTTCCGTTTTTTCTAATTTCAAAATGCAGCACGGGCTTTTTCGATACCGCCGCGCCGAGTCTGGCGATATCCTGGCCTCTTCGTACTTTCTGTCCTTCTTTGACCATCAGGCTGCTGTTGTTGGCGTAGGCGCTCAAATAGTCGTTATTGTGTTTGATGATCAGTAAATTACCGAATCCAATGAGGCCTTGTCCGCTGTAAACGACTTTTCCGGCTTCCGAAGCCTTTACCGTCTGTCCGCGAGTGCCGAGGATGTCGATGCCTTTACTATCGGTTTGGGAAAAATTTTTTTTAATTTTTCCTTTTAGCGGCCATTGAAAGCTTAACATTAGCATATTTTTACTATCAATTGAAATGGCTGAATTTTTTTTCAATTTGATGCGTTTTTCCGACGAGACGGCCTTTTCCTCGGTAGGGGATCGCCGGACGGTTTTTTTGCTTCTGCGGGTGGAATTGGTCGAGATCGCAGCCGCCGGCTTTGTCTTGCCGTTTCGTGTTCCGGAGGGATCGTCCGTCAGGGGACGGCTGGGCCTGTTGCCGTGCTTTCCATCCGGCGGCTGAGGCGGCGGTGCCGGATGACGGTTCGCGATCGGCACGTCCGGCCGATCGCCTGGAAGTTCAACGGCATGGGGCAGGGCGCCGGGTGATTCGACCGTCTGAAGTTTCGTCCCGGACGGTATCGGTGCGGCTCCGGAATGATTCGATTTTCGGCTCTTTTCTTCCGGCCGGCCGCTATTATCAACCTTATTTTTAGCGCCGTCGACCTGATTTTGTTCGGTGGCCGCAGTCGTTTCACGACCCGGCAAGCCATTCCGGTATGGGCTTTCCGTTTCCTGGGTGAAGCTGCTGAAACGCTGATTGTGCACGACGACCGGAGCGAGATCCGCGCGAGGCGTACAGCCGGACGTCAGCAACAGAAACGACGCCGAAATCAATCGGAAAAAGCAGGGGTTTAAATCCATGGCGCGTTATTTTTTTAACAAAATCTTTTTGGCCAAATTGATTTTGGCCGCCAGATAATCCGATCCGCCTCGGTCGGGATGTATTTTTTGCATCAATCTTCGGTGAGCGGCAAGGATTTCCTGCTCGGAGGCGCCGGCTTTGAGCCCCAGGACTTCATAGGCCTCGGCAATCGTCATGCCGTCCTTTACGCCGGGAGGGCGCTGATAGCCCCGTTTGCGCTGATTGGCGGCCGTCCACTCCAGCCACAACCGGTGCAATTGGGGGGCGTATTGGAGAAGAACCGGGAGCAGCCTGAACAGGGTGGCCATGACGACCCCTGCGAGAGCAGCGAGCCAGCCCAGCCATCCGGCGAAAGCGGAATACAGAAAGGCGAGCAATGCCATGATCAGCAGCAGGGATTTGAAGTGGCGAGCCAGAACCGCCGGCGACGTTTTCAAAAAGGTCCGCAAACCATAAAA
This sequence comes from Methylosarcina fibrata AML-C10, assembly GCF_000372865.1. Classification (NCBI taxonomy): domain Bacteria; kingdom Pseudomonadati; phylum Pseudomonadota; class Gammaproteobacteria; order Methylococcales; family Methylococcaceae; genus Methylosarcina; species Methylosarcina fibrata. The sequence goes on from NZ_KB889965.1 coordinate 4,120,053, forward strand.
TGCGACGACGAGCAGAAAAAGAATCAAAACGATACGGATCAATGCTTACTCCGGTATTATACATGTCCAGAACGCTCTTCACATGGTACTAGGATAAATAATACCTTAGAATAGGGCGTCCTCCGCTAACCAACCCATGTTTTACTCGATATGAAAAATGTTCTCGTCCCTGTTTTGGGTTTTGCCGCCGCCAGCGGTACCGGGAAGACCACGTTGCTGGAGCAACTCATTCCCATGTTGAGACAACGGGGATTGAAGGTCGGTTTAATCAAACACAGCCATCACAGCTTTGACATCGACCATCCGGGAAAAGACAGCTTCCGCTTGCGTGCAGCCGGAGCGTCTCCGGTGATGCTGATATCGCGGAAGAGGCGCGCCATCATAACCGAATTTGCCGCTCAAGACGAACCCCGGCTGGACGACCAGCTCAAGGCGTTCGACCAGACCGGCCTGGACCTTATTCTGGTGGAAGGATTCAAGTCGGAACCGATTCCCAAAATCGAGCTGCACAGAGAAGCTCTGAATCGGCCGATGCTTTATCCCGAAGATCCCCATATCTTCGCGGTTGCCAGCGACAGTCCTTTAGCCTTGCCGGGCCGTCTGGTCCGGCTGGACATCAATCAGCCGAGGCTGATCGCCGAATTCGTTTTGAACTGGAGCGCGAGCCGTCAATGAAGGATCGTTGCAGCCTGGAACCGAACCCGCTTCTGTCCGTCGAGGAAGCGAGAGAGAACATAGTCGCCGCGGTCGAGTCCGTGGCGGGACGGGAAAAAACCTCTTTGAACGAGGCGCTCGGGCGCATCCTTTCGCAAACCGTTTATTCGCCGATCGACATTCCCTGCGACAGGAACTCGGCGATGGACGGCTATGCCTTCAGCAGCCGCGACATCATGCCGGGGCAGCCTTTCAGCTTGCGCCTGGCCGGCAGCTCGTGGGCGGGCCGGCCGTTCGACGGTCAATTGCAGGCAGGCGAATGCATCCGGATCTTTACCGGAGCCGTGGTGCCGCCGGCGGCCGATTCCGTCGTCATGCAGGAAGCGGTGGCCGCCGAAGACCAAAACATTCTTTTTCCGGCCGATACCGCAGCCCGTCAAAACATCCGGGAGGCGGGCGAGGACGTTGAGCAGGGCGGCCTGCTGGTGACCGAAGGCAAAAAACTGACGCCCATGGACATCGCTTTACTGGCGGCCGCCGGTATTGTCGAGGTTGACGTGAAGCGGCGCCTGCGCATCGCTTATTTTTCGACCGGGGACGAGTTGACCGCGCTCGGTCGTCCTCTGGAACCCGGCAAGATTTACGACAGCAACCGTTACGGACTGGGCGGATTATTGAAGGATCCTGCATACAGCATCGCCGATCTGGGCCGCATCCCCGACAACAGAGAGCGACTTGCCGCCTGCCTGCTTGAAGCGGCAAGAAATTTCGACGTCCTCATTACGACGGGCGGCGTTTCGGTGGGAGAAGCCGATTACATGAAGGAGTTGCTGGCCGAACTCGGCCGGGTCCATTTGTGGAAAGTCGCGATCAAGCCCGGAAAACCCCTGGCGTTCGGCATGATCGACCGATGCTGTTATTTCGGCTTGCCGGGCAACCCGGTTTCCGTATTCGTCACCTTCCATCAACTGGTCGAGCCGGCGTTGAGACGGCTTTCGGGTACGCATCCGGGCCAGCGTTTGCGGATCAAGGCGGTTTGCACTTCCAGGCTGAAAAAAGCGCCTGGCAGGCAGGAGTTCCAGCGCGGCATTCTTGCCCAGAATGCGGACGGCGATTATTTTGTGTCGGCGGCGGGCGGCCAGGGCTCTCACCGGTTGGAACCGATGAGCCGAAGCCAGTGTTACATCGTGCTGCCGGCCGATTGCCGGGGAGTGCAGCCCGGCGAAACGGTTCTGGTCGAGCCGTTCGGTCTGTTTCTGTAAGGCCGGCGGTTTTTGATCCGGCGACAGAAAAATTCGCCGATGGCTTTTAGAGAAATAAAGCCGTTTTTATCCCGGCAGCCTGTGTATAACTTTGTGGATAAGGTCTAGACAACTTGTTCAGAATCGGCCATTGGCTTCTTCTTCGGTCGATCGGTATAAAAAATCTTATATTATAATCAATGAGATAATTCTAATTGGCTGATGAATTCCACAGCGCATGGCGAATAAACAAGGCTTGGCCGCTTCAATTAATTCTGTGCATAATCATGTTGCGCTAAGCTTATGATTATGATGTCGATCACGCTGGGCCGAATCCCCGGTATTTATTTACATTATTTCCCGGACTCTTCATGTTGCTATTCATCGCTGCCAGTCTCGCTTTAAGTTTTATTGTGCAAACGGAGAGTCCTTTGCGGGACATTCTGGCTTCGCCCGTTTTTATTTATATCGGTTTGTCGGGAGCCGTGCTCGCGATTGTCGGCATGATGCTAAAAAGAGGAGCGCAGCGGCTCTGGTACGAATTCTTTTTCATCAGCAGTCTTATCACCTGGTACGCTTATTGGCAGCCCATTTTCGGGCGGGACTCTCCGATGTTCTTTTTCTTCCCGATTTTTTTTGCCGGCATGACCGTTTTCGTTTCGCTGGTTTTCATCAATCAACGCGACAAGCTCGATCAGGACACGTTGCATCGGATGCGCCTGTTATCCGGGCAGGCCGGATTGCAGCCCTGGATTCTGATGATTTGCGTTTTGGCCAGTCTGGAACTGCAGGACCATTATCTGGTTTATCCGATTCTGACGACGATATTGCTGCTGAGATTCAGTTTGTCGAGTTGCTGCGAGGCGCTTTAGCGGGACGGCAGGCCGGGCGTGAAGAGGGTATTGCCGTTAAGTCAAGGAGTTCCGCAGCCAGGACAAGTTTATCCCGGGCCTATCGAGGTGCGCAGCGCATCCGGCGGCAGCGTTCGTCGGGGATATCTTCGGCTTAGCCGGGGCGGTGATAATGCTTGCTCTTTCCCGTCCCGGTGCTGGCCAGTTTTTTACTTCCGGACTTGCCGGCGATTTTTTTAGCCTTCACCGTTTTCGATGACTTCCCGGCCGAGGCAAGACGGGTTTTGCCGGACTTGGCGAGTTTGGTTTTGGCGGCGCCGGACCGGGCTTTTTTGCTGCCGGCGGCCTTTATCCTGGTGCTTGCGTTTTTACTCCTGGCGGCTACCCATTTTTTACTGCCATATTTTCGTTTGCCGGCCAGTTGGGCTTTTTGAACCTTGCTGTAACGCTTGGTACTCTTGCCGGCCGATCTTGTCTTTAGATATCGTGGCTTGAGATCTTCGTTTTGGGCCAGGGACGACACCGGAGAGTTTCTGGCGCCTTTGCCGCAGTCGAGCTGATAAGGCGGTTCGCCGCCGTAGCCGGCCGGGATGGCATCGATGTTCCGCCCGGCATCGGCCGTATACCGGTTGCTGAAGCCGTTATCCATCATATTCATCATGAGTTGATAACGCTCGGCGCTGGTCATCCCCCCCAATACTACGCCGATCAGATGCTTGCCGTTTTGATGGGCGGCGCCGATCAGATTGAAACCGGAGCCGCAGGTAAAGCCTGTCTTCATTCCTTCCGCGCCGGGATAGCGGGCGGTAAACTTGTTGATTCCGCGCAACTCCCTACCTTTATAAAAAAAACTGTGGCTGGAAAAATAAGGATAGTATTCCGGGAAATGGCGTTGAATTTTCCACGCGAGGATGGCCATGTCGCGGGAGGTCGTCACTTGCTGTTCGTTGGGAAGACCGGTCGCATTCATGAAGCGGGAGCTGTGCATGCCCAGCAAGCGCGCCTTGGCGGTCATTTTGCGCGCGAAATTTTCCTCGGTGCCGCCCAGATGTTCGGCCAGGACGACCGCGGCATCGTTCGCGGAACGGGTGATCAATGCCAGAATGGCGTCTTCGACGGTCAGTGTTTCTCCTGCCCTCAAACCCAGCTTGCTGGTCGGCTGGCGGGAGGCATGGGCGGAGGCGGTCATGTTGTCGTACAACTGGATCTGTCCCGTATTGAGCGCTTCGAAAGTCATATAAAGCGTCATGACTTTGGTTAACGACGCCGGATACCAGGGCTGCGTCGCCTCCACCTCATGCAGGACGTTGCCGGTGTCCGCATCGATCATGATCGCGGCATAACGTCCATAACTGGCTCCCGACATGAACAACAGCCAGAGCGGCAGCAAAATAAAAAGAATCGATTTCGATTTAAGCATTAAACGGGCTTCTCAAAATTTATTATTAAAGTTATACGGTTGAAAACGAGCACAGCTTTCAGACTCTATGTGCATGAGCGCAGAGTTGAATTGAGCAATCGGCTGTGTTCAGAGAGTTTCGGTTTTTAATACGACGGCAAGACGTTCATAAAAACCGGGAATTTGCTTTAAACAATAGTGTAGACGTTTTTTAATCGATAATGAGTTTACCTCAAACGTCTGGCCGGACTTATTTGAGCAATTTATAAAGAGTCAACCTCAAAGTATTCTAATTATATAGTATTTTGCCTAAGCCATGATAGAAACAACTCGGCCGGGCCCCGGCCGGCTTATTTCTTCGGGGAGTGTTTTCCCGGAGCCGACAGGCCTGGCATGCAGGCATAAGGCGGCTGGCCTTCGCAGATTCCCCAGGCGCCTCCGAACGAGCCTTCACTGCCGGACTTCCAGTTTTCCGAAAATGCTTCGAAAACGGTCCCGGACCAGCCTTTTTCCGCCAGTTTCCGGAAGGTGGACCGGATCACCTGTTGCTGATTCTTGCGGCCGGCGATGCCGCACCGCTCTCCGGTATGGATATTGGTTTCCGTGCCTCCTTCGGGACTGTGAGGCCAGCCGAATTCGGTCAGAATGACTTCCTTGCCGGGATAGGTGCGTCTGATTTCCGAAAGCCGTTCGATATGAAACTCGGCCGCTTTTTCGGCCGGCGTACAGGAATGGACGCCGGCGTGCTTGTTTTCCCACCACGGAAAAACATTGACTCCCACCCAGTCCACGGAGCGCGCGAACACCGTTTGTTGGCAGGGAGATGAGCGGTTACACCATTCCCACCAGATGTCGATCGTGGTGACGGGCTGAGTGACCCGAGCTTCCCGGAGCGCATCGAGGCAGCGGCTGATTTCGCCGTCGTACCGGTTGCCGTGGCGTGTTCTGACTTCCGAACCGCAACTGAGCCGGACGATTGTTTCTGGAAAAGCCCTGGCGACTTCGATCCCTTTGGCGATCGATTGCGAATTGGTGGCAACGTCTTTGTCGATCCAGAGAATGGCGACGACTTTAAGATGCCTTGCTTTCGCTTCCGGAAAAATAACGTCCAGACCGTTTAAGACGCCGTAGGTCATGATGCAGCGGAACGGAGTTTCCCGGACGATGGTATCCAGCAGTTGCCGGATCAACTCCGGCGAGGGAGGAGGCCCGTAATCCGGAGTCAGGCCGCCGACATAAGGGCTGAAGGCGACGCACTGCAGCGCGGATTGGCTCGGAGCGGGTTTGTCGACCGGCGGGCGTTCCGGTTTAAGTTCGCGTGCGGACAGAGTCTGGCAGGCCAGAATGAATAGGGCGAGAATCGGCAGCAGACCTTGTTTCATAAATCCCCTGAGAACGGCTCGATGGCGGCAGTAAAAAGAATGACGACTTATGATAATGGATTCCGGCGGAGCCTGTGTATCCCGGACCGATGACTCGAAGGCTGCCGGCCGTTTTGCTTACGCCGAAACGAAAAGGAAAAGCCGGGTTGATACCAAGGAACTATGGCGTTTCCATGCTCAGATATCGAGCTCAAGATCGGAAGCGGCGGTGCTCGAGCAGGTATAAACAAAACCGGCTTTGCGGGTTTTTTCGTCGATTTCGCAATGAGGGCCGATGCTGACCTGGCCTCGGCATTTGACTTCGCATTCGCCGCAACTGCCGCTGCGGCAACTGTAATCGATCTCGATGCCGTGCGCTTCGGCCAGTTCCAGAAGCGTGGTGTGTTCATCGGTGTCGACCGTTATGCCGGACTTGACAAAACGGACTTTGTGCAGAGTGCCTCTGAGCTGCGCAATTCCGCCGGTCTTGGCGGCAGGCGGGGCGGAGCGTCCCGAGCCGAAACTTTCCGTGTGATACCGCGACATGTCATAGCCCATGTCCCGCAAAATGCCGCTGAGAGATTGCGCAAACGGATCGGGGCCGCACAGAAAGACGTCGCGTTCAATAAGATCGGGTACGAACAAGTTCAGCATGGGGGCATTAATACGCCCGGTAAACCCGGTCCAATGCTCGGTTCCCGACCAGCTCGAGGTCAGCGTAAACGCGACCTGAAAGCGGCCGGTGCGCGCCGACAGCATCTCCAGCTCTTTGCGGAAAATAATCTCCTGCGGCGATTTGAAGGACGCCAGCAATTTGACGTCGACTTCCGCAGCGGTGTCCGCGATCCAGCGCAACATCGAAAGAATGGGGACGATGCCGCTGCCGGCCCCGATAAACAGCAGTTTTCGGGACGAGGATGCGAAACAGGTGAAATGACCCAAAGGTCCGGTTACGGTCAGCTCGTCACCCGGTTTGATCTGATTGCAGAACCAGTTGGACACCAGCCCGTCCGGTACTCTCTTGACGGTGATTTCCAGTAAATGGGGGCGCGAGGGACTGGACGACAGGCTGTAGGAACGTCTGACTTCCCGGCCGTTGACGTTCAGTATGAAGGTGACGTACTGGCCCGGTTTGTAGCAAAACAGGAGCGGCTGCACCGGCATCAGGCGAAAGGTTTTGCAATCGTGGGTTTCGTCGAGGATATCGACGACCCGTAACCGGGTAAGGCCCGGATTCCATGTTTTCAAACGCTCCAGGTTTTCGATCAGATGGATCCGCAGGGGAGTGGGCGCCACCGGCGGTGAATAAAAAAAGTCGGGGACGGCGTCGGGTTCCGATAAAGGCTGATTCTCTTCGCCGACAGGCGGTGCGCCGGCCAGTGAAAACGCCAGTCGATAGCCCGGCAGGTCTATGAGAATTCCGTCGTATAACTGAATCCGTTTTTTTAGCGGCAGTTTTTTTCTGTTCAGGTAAAGGCCGTTTTCGGCATCCAGGCTTTCCAGATAGAACTTTCCGGAGTCGTGGAGGATGACGGCGTGATAGGGCGCCATTTTATTGGATTCGAGCCGTAAATCGGCGCTCCGGTGTCGGCCGATCAGCGTGACCGGCGCCAGTCCCCGCACAGGAATTTCCAGGACGATCCTGCCTTTTTTGAATACCCTCATCACGTCGCCGGGTTGCTGATTCGGACCGATGCCGGCAAACAGCCGATTCAGCCAGTATTCGCTGGAATCCGTAAGGCCGGGGTGTTCCTTCGGTGCGTCGTTTCGGGTCGGGTGTGAAGGGGGCGCGGCTAAATCCTTGCCGGCAAAGAAGGATTTTTGCCAGAATAATTTACCGATGGCTTCGGCTTCATTTTTTGTCTTCATGGTGTCCCCTTTTTTATAGTTGTCGTTATTAAACCGGGGTGATGGTAAAAAGCGATGCGTTCCATCCTGCGTTCGCTCAATTTGCCGTTGAGCCTGAACATTGCGGCGACGTTTTTCGGTTACCGGTTCAAAACCGACTCGCGCGTGCCTTCCAGAATCTTCATTATTTCTTCTACCTGATCGGGCGGAATATTCACTTCGGTCACCGTTTCCCGAAAGAGCTCACAGACCCGATCGAAATGCACGTCGGACAGTCCGTATTGATCCACCAGGCGTTTGTGACTTGTCCTGAGATCGGCGCCGGTGTACTGGTAAGGCCCGCCGAAGGCCATAGTCAGGAAGGATTTCTGTTTCAGGCGCTGTTTTTCCATATCGACGTCCTGAAAAAAACGCCCGACCAGTTTGTCATGCAATACTTTCCGGTAAAACAGATCGGTACAGATCTCCAAGGCCTTGTCGCCGCCGATCCGATCGTACAGCGGAAGCTGCATCAGTTGAAAATAATCGCCGCCCTTGGCGGCGACGTCGTCGGTGCCCCATTCGATTTTCTTGTCCAGTTTTTTCATCAGGGGGATGTGTTTCGAACATTGAATGTAGGCTTCTTCCACCTCCACCATGACCCAGCGTTCCGGGCATTTCTTTCCTTCCTGATGAATTTCCTCGATGACGTCCTCGCTCAGCTTGTCCCGGCACTCGAGCAGTTCTTCGTTGCTGACGATCCGGACCTTGCCGTTGACGTGAAGCCCTACCGTATCCTGAGTGAAATCGATCATCAGCAGGGCAATATGAGGATTTTCCATCATGTTGCCGGTATTGGCGAACACGCCGTTGCCCCGATATTCCGGATAGATCAAGTGTTTGTCGCTCAGTACCCGGATAAAGCCGGGCTTGCCGAATTTCGACGTGCAATCGCACTCGCCGTGGCGGTCCGCCGTGGCGACGAACAGGAATTCCTGGCGCTGGATGAATTCCTGCATTTTGGGAGCCAGAAAATCCAGCACCTGCTTATGGTAGAAATTACAGGCGCGGTCCTGGGTTTGCCATTGTTCCTGAAGCCGGTGCTCGGCAGCGCAGCCGGGCAGGAGAGGCGGTTTTTCTTGAGCGGGTGCGCCTTCCTGTTTTGTCTTTCTTTTAGGTTCAGTGGCATTTTCGGACAAAAAAAGATCGTTTCCGGGTGGGCGGGCCGTCCTGAACCGGTGTTTGAAAAAAGCAAATTTTTCGGGCGTTGTCCAGGAAGGGCCTTCCTTGACTCCGGATGCGGCTGCCGCCAGGTTGATTTCTTCGTATGAGGTTGAGGAGTCGGATGGCTGGGGCGGGAGCTCATGCGAGGCTGAAGCTTTTGCCGTTCTGTTTTTATTTGGTTTTTTGAAAATAAATCTGCCCATGATCTTCTCCTTAAAAATGACAACAGGATGAGGGCTCATTTTACGGACGGGGTACGTCCTGGGTTGCAAACCTCGGCGACAGGCAATCCCGGCCGGCTAGCCATTTTCATTATTTTTTGTATGACAATTGTAACAATAATTTTATTTAACAGCTAAGATCATTTACTTAAGCAACGAATTTGGCTTCAAAACTTGTATTGACAAGGCCGGGCACACAGGAAAGAACGGCATCTCCAGCGTTTTTCCTCAGCTTGATGCCGGTTTTGGGTTTTGAAATTTTACGCAGACTCTGCGGATGAATGTGCGTCGATCTATCGGTAAAGAGCTTCTCGGGGCGGACTTCCAAAGCATTTCGGTTCGCGTGCAGGGGCGGGCAAATTCACTCGTGCCCTTAGGGTATTCGCCCGGATTGGGCGTCGAAGGCGAATAAATTCACCCTGCAATATGAAAGCACTCTAGCCGTCCGTGCCAGGCCGCCGAAGCCGGCGATCTGCCACTACGGCTTGCCGTTTTCAGGAGGAGGCAGATTTAGTAGAGGAGGGCGTTTTTTTAAGCGGTTTTGAATTGCCGGCCAGTTTAAGAATCATGCCTGCCAGAGGCGGCAGGGTCAGGCCGATGGAATAGGGCAGATTCATCCACGGTATCGGGTCCGACTCGGCCGATCCGTTGGTCACGTTGCTGCCGTCGTACCCACCGGAATCGGAATTGAGGATCTCTTTATAAGTGCCGGCCGCCGGCACGCCGATGCGGTAGTCGTGCCTGACCACCGGCGTGAAATTGAGCACGACGATGATCTCTTCATCGTCCGCTTTGCGGCGGTAACTGATGACCGATTGCTCCGCATCATGGCAATCGATCCATTCGAAACCCTGATGGTCGAAATCGTGCTTGAACAGAGAGGGATGTTTTTTGTAGAGGGCATTCAAATCTTTCAGCAGGGTCTGGACGCCTTGGTGATGAGGATAGTCCAATACATACCAATCCAGGGACTGATTGAAATTCCACTGCGTGCCCTGGCCGAATTCACAACCCATGAAGAGCAGCTTCTTGCCCGGATAAGTGAACATCATCGTGTACAGCAGGCGCAGATTGGCGAACCGCTGCCATTCGTCTCCGGGCATTTTATTGACCATGGAACCCTTGCCGTGAACCACTTCGTCGTGGGAAAAAGGCAGCGTGAAATTTTCGGTAAAGGCGTACAGCATGCCGAACGTCAATTTGTCGTGGTGGTATTTCCGATGCACCGGGTCCTCTTTCATGTATTCGAGGATGTCGTTCATCCAGCCCATGTTCCATTTCATCGAGAAGCCCAGGCCGCCGACCCAGGTCGGGCGGGTCACGCCGGGCCAGGCGGTCGATTCTTCGGCCATCATCACAGTGCCCGGATGCTGCTGATGAGTCACCGTGTTCAGCTCCCGGAAAAAATCGATCGCTTCCAGATTTTCATTGCCGCCGTACTGGTTGGGAATCCATTCGTTGTCTTCCCGCGAGTAGTCGAGGTACAGCATCGAGGCGACCGCATCGACTCGGAGGCCGTCCAGATGAAACTCCTCCAGCCAGAAAATGGCGCTGGACAGCAAGAAGTTTTTCACTTCGTTGCGGCCGTAATTGTAGATCAAAGTTCCCCAATCGCGGTGCTCGCCTTTGCGCGGGTCTTCGTGTTCATACAGCGGCGTGCCGTCGAAGCGGGCCAGAGCGAAGTCGTCCTTGGGAAAATGGGCCGGTACCCAATCGAGGATGACGCCGATATCGTTCTGATGGCAATGATCGATGAAATAACGGAAATCGTCGGGCGTGCCGAAACGGCTGGTGGGCGCGAAATAGCCGGTGGTTTGATAGCCCCAGGACGCATCCAGCGGATGTTCGGTAACGGGCAATAATTCGATGTGGGTGAAGCCGAGCTCTTTGACGTAATCGACCAGTTCCTCGGCCAATTGCCGATAGTCCAGATAATTGCCGGCCGAATCGTGTTTCCAGGAGCCCAGATGGACTTCATAAACCGACATCGGTTCGTGCAGCCAGTCGTGTTCCTTGCGTTGTTCCATCCAGTCCCGGTCCTGCCATTGATAACGATCGTCGGGTACGACGATCGAAGACGTATTCGGCCGCAGCTCGAATTGCCGTCCGTAAGGATCGGTTTTGACCAGAACTTGAAGGCTTTCTCGGTTTAAAATTTCGAATTTATACAGGCTGCCTTCCGGAATCCCGGGAATGAAAAGCTCCCACAAGCCGCTGCTGCCCAGATTGCGCATCGGATGGCAGCGTCCGTCCCAGCGGTTGAAGTCGCCGACGACGCTGACCCGCGCGGCGTTCGGTGCCCAGACCGAAAACAGAACGCCGGAGACGTCGTCGACCGTGTGCAGATGAGCGCCCATTTTCCGGTAGGCGTGCCAGAATTTGCCTTCGGCGAATAAATAACGGTCGAACTCGGGGAACTGGACGTCGAAGTCGTAAGGATCGTAGTCGGTGTGCCGGCCGCCGTTTTTATCGATCCATGCCAGTTGATAATGACGGGGCAATTCGTCGGGTTGTGCCAGGTATTCGAAAAAATCGGTTCCGGGCAATCGGGGAATCTCCACCTCGTTTCCGGCAAAACTGACCGATTCCGCATAAGGCAAATAAAGCCTGACCTTGACGAGCTTGCCGTCGGGATGGCGGCCCAGGACCGAAAAAGGGTCGTGATGCCGGGCTTCGATGATTTTGATGGAATCGGGATCAAGCTTGGGATGCGTTTGGGTTTCCATCGGAAGGCCTCAAGGTCGAAGGATAGGTGGCCCATGGTATCAAATTCGTTCGGGAAGCGGAGTGTAATCTGCAAACGGCCGTCATTTTAGTTATTTCTTTCAGGGAATTATTGATATAACTCATTGTTTTTTCAATATAAGTCTGAGTGTGGGGGCTTTGGCCGGCTGCCGTCCAAGCGGCGCCGGCTGCGGATTCCGGTCGGTCTCCGGCGGCCGCCGGTTCGGGCTATTTACATGGGGAAACGAAACGCTTTACCATGTCTTGAACAACCCAAGGGTTGCCGACAAAGTCTTCGCTGTTTCGCGGACAAAAGAAGGCGGATTTTCCGAAGACCTTTCCGTCATTTTACAGTGAGCTTATTTCCTAACGATGCGCCGGTTCACTCTTACCTTTGCGCTGCTTTTCTTACTTTTCGGCGGACGAGTCGAAGCCGCCGCCTTGCCTGCCGATTTTGTCTATTTGTCCGACGTTGCGCCGTCGATCGTGCTCGACATACGTTACGCCCGGACCGATAATTTCGTCGGCCGGCCGATCGACGGCTACGTCAGGCCGACGGCCGTCACGACGCTGGCCACGGCCGAGGCGCTCAAAAAAGTGCAGGCGGATCTTCAGCGTTTCGGGCTCGGACTGAAAGTGTTCGATGCCTATCGTCCCCAGAAGGCGGTCGACCATTTCGTCCGCTGGGCAAAAGACGAGCGCGACGTCCGGATGCAATCGAAATATTATCCGCGCGTAGCGAAGCGGGATTTGTTCCGGGAAGAATACATTGCCGCGCAATCCGGCCATTCGAGGGGCAGCACCGTGGACGTCACGCTGGTTTACCGCGAGGCCGGCGGTTTCTCCATCGAGCTGGACATGGGCAGTTCCTTCGATTTTTTCGATCCTCGCTCCTGGCCCGATTACCCGGATTTGACGGGCTGGCAGCGCGCCAACCGGATGCTGTTGCAAACGGTGATGGAAAAACACGGCTTCAAGCCTTATCCGAAGGAATGGTGGCATTTTACCTTGAACCACGAGCCCCATCCCGAAACCTACTAGTCAGTCACGAAGAAACACAAGGATACAGGCGAGCCAGTTTACGTCGTGCCTGTTGCGTCGTAAATCGCCAATTGACGGGCGTCGCCTTGGTGTTGCGCGGTAGGATATTGGCTTCGACCTCACGCCGGAGGCTCTCTGTGTCCGGTATCCGCTGTGATAAACACATGTTCGACAAGACGGCCAGTTCGATCTCAGCGATGTTTAGCCAACTGCCATGCTTGGGCGTGTAGTGGAACTCCAGCCGTCGCGCCAATTCACGGGCTTGCTCTGCTGGAAAGGCTTCATACAAAGACGCCATTTTATGGGTATTCAGATTGTCCAGCACCACCCGGATCACCGCCGCGTCCGGATAAAGTTCAGCGATATGCTTCATGCTGTGCGCGAATTCGATTTTGGTCCGCCGCGCGGTGATGTCCACCTGCCGAAAACCGCGTTTAGGTTCGCAGATCATCATCAAATCGCAGACGCCTTTCCGTTCATAGCCGGTGTCATAGCGGGCCGGTTGACCGGGCTCAGGCGGGAGAGGTTGGCGGACTTCCGCAATGAGTTGCTTCGGACTTTCGTCGAAACACACAACCGGGCGCAACGGATCGTAGGGTTCTTCATAAAGGTCCAGCACGTCTTCCATCGCCGCGACAAATTCAGCACTCACCTCGGGAATGCACCACTCTTGCTTCTGCCAGGGTTTGAGAGTGTTTTTTTAAAAGCTGACGGATGGTTTCATAGCTGCAACGGTCGGCATACGCTAATTCCACCACTTTGTCCGCCAACAACCGCAAGGTCCAGTGATCATGCCCTGTCGGCGCCTCACTACAAGCCAAGGCGATAATATGGGCGGCCTGCTTCTCCGTCAGTTTTGGGGCACGTCCTGGACGGGGGCGTTCTTTCAGGGCGGCTTCCGGGCCTTCTTCCACACACCGTTGGCGCGTCGTCAACACCATTGATTCCGAGACACCCAAAGCTTGGATAATGTCTTTATCCTGAATACCCGCTGCCGCTTTTAATAAAATTCGCGCGCGTGTCAGATGGCGTGCCGCGGCTTTTCCTTTGTTGATCATGGCTTCCAAGCCACGCTTTTCGTCTTCAGTCAGATTGACTTTGTATTTAAGAGCTGGCATTGCTTGACCTCAATCAGTAACCATCAATGCCACTATAGAGTGACTTACAAGCCCAATATATCCTTTTGATTTAAATTGACTGACTACTACTTCAACTTCGACGTCGAGTAGTTGACACGGAAAGATGCCCGTAGGGCGGGGGTAAAGGCTTATTGAGGAACTACGGTGGCGATGATTCGAAGCGGCGCGCCACTGCCTCCGGCGATTTTCATCGGCAGGGCGACGACGTAGAGGTTTGTCGCCGGCAACTGCTCCAGATTGGCCAGGTTTTCGAAACCCGCCTTGTTGTGGCCCAATAAGATCCGGTGCGTCAGAAACTCCCTGGATTGGCCGTAATCGATACTGGGCGTATCGAGGCCCAGAGCCTTGATCTTTCTCTGTTCGACCAGCCACTCTGTTGCCGCCGGCAGCACGCCGGGAAAATGCAGCTCCGGTATTGCCGCCTGTCCGGTTTTAGCGGTGCCGAAATAGCGTTCGCGGTCGGGATAAAACCGTCCGTAGCCGGTTCTGAACAGAATGATCGTATCGTCGGGTATCCTGCCGTGTGCTTGTTCCCACTGTTCGACGTCTTCCCGTTTGATCTGATAATCGCGGTCGGCCAGGGCCTTGCCGCTGACGTCGATCACCACGGCCGCGCCGGTCAGACTGGCTAAAGGCAGTTGATCGACGGTCAATTTGTTTTCCGCGAAATGAATCGGCGCATCGAGATGCGTACCGCCGTGCTCCGGCGTGCACAGGCTGTAGGAAGAATAATAATAGCCCAAAGGGGTTTGGCCTTCGGCTTCGGTCGTGTGTTCGAATCCGCGCTTGTTGTTGGGCCAGTACAGGGTCTTGCCGTCGTAGCGATGGCTGAGATCGATCCAGTGAATCTCGTTCGACGACACGACCGGATGTGGCGTTTGGGAACAGGCGGAGGCGATGCAGATAACGAAAATAAACGGCAGCTTGTTCATGGGCGGCTCAATGGTAACAATGGATGGCGAATGTGGACTTTATACACAAACTTGTTATTTTTCACCAGATCCATCTGTTTTTCGCAGGGATTCCGCGATCATTTTACCTAAAGAAGATTTACCTATACCCCAGCTTCCTGGTACTCCGATAAACAGCGGTTGTCCATCAGAGTGTCGAATAAGTCGAGCTGCCGTATCGGCGGCAATAGAAAAAACGAGTAGGTCGGTCGACGTGTTGACGTCACGTCACATGGACATCCTCTGGCATTGTAAGTGTTAATACCTGATCAAATTCACGATTCCAACAAATTTTTTCGATTTCGAAATTTACCATCCTCCTATCAACATTTTCCGCCGATCTTCGGCATCCAGCACCTTACTGCAACTCTCCCAGTCAATATCGGCAACCTGGCTGTAGCGTTCGTCAAAGGGGTGACGCTTGGGAATGCTGCGGATTTTACGTTGTGCCTCCTGCACGTCGCCCAGGGCTATGTCCACCCAGGCATCTTCAAGGATGTCCGGCACCTGACCAAACAATTCAAAAATATCCTCCAAACGTTCCGATAACAACTCATGCACCCGGTCTTCAACAGAGCCCCGGTAACGCATGTTATAAAGCAATACCTCATCACGAATTTGACCGATGCGCTGAATACGTCCTTTGCGTTGTTCCAGTCGCGTTGGGTTCCACGGTAAATCGAGGTTGATTAAGGTGCCCAGGCGTTGCAGATTAAGGCCTTCGCTGGCCGCATCGGTGCCTAGCACTAAACGCAACTCCCCGGTACGAACCAAGCGTTTGATTTCATCGCGAGGCAACCGCTTGAATTGACCATTTGTTAATATCCCTGAACGATTGCTCCCCGCATAAATTGCAATCTGTTCGTCGGGAACATGATGTTCGGATAGTTGATTGGCCAGCCACCATACTGAGTCATAGTATTGCGAAAAAATGATGCAGCCTAGTTCCAGCCAGCCTTTATCAAACAAATAATCCACTACTTTCTGATACTTGGGATCATTTTCATGATCGGATTCCAATGCGCTTAGACATTGCTGCAATAACTTGATTTCGAGTGCAGTCAGGTCTTTCATGGTTTCGGCGGCGAGACTTTCCGTATCGTCTTCATCTTCCGACGCTATCAGGTCGCTATCGGCATCGGTGTTCCATTCATTCAGCAATTTTTCGATGGTTTTGTGGCCTGCATACATCGTGCTACCGATACGTCTCAAAAGCAGCGTTTTAAAAAAACCGGCGCCTTTGACCCTTTTACTGAGCTCAGTACAAAACTCTTCAGCCAAGGTGTAAGCGCGTTGAAAATAAAACGGCAAAGCGATCGACTCATGGGCTTGCTCGCCAAACAACCTGACCTTTACCGGTTGCAGATAGGGCTCGCCCGTTGCAGGATCGATGGTGTGTTCAAGATAGGCGCGAGTTCGGCGAATTATATGCAAAATGAAAGGATTAAACTCTCGGCCATAGTTGCCAAGTACACGCCGGATTTGAGTTTTATCAGGCCCTGACAACTGGTTGTAGCTTTCCGCGGAGGCAATGTAATCACTCGGTTTTAAACCCAAACGGCGGCGCAGCAATTTAAAACTGGCGTGCTCGCGTTCGTGGGGCAACGGATTTCGTATCCATTCCCACGCGAGGGCTTCCGAATTCAAGAATGATGTTTCGCCCATTACCAAGGGCACGGTGTTTTCGGCATTGCGCCAAGGACTCCAGGTATCGCCCAAGACTTGATCATTGCCTTGGGCCAACACGCTTAATAAATCGAAGGCCTCGATAGGATGCAACTGCACGGGCGTCGCCGTTGCCAACAGCAGGCTTTTGGTTTTCACCGCTATTTTCAGCAAAAAAGCCATCAAATTATTCGGCTCGGCTTTTTCTTCAATAGACTTGTCGCTCACCTTACGTCGACGTGAGCGATGCGCCTCATCAACAATCACGCATTCATACTGCAAATCCAACAGAAAATCGGCAACATTGGAGCCTGAAGTAATCAAGCCTTGCGAGACAATGCCTAATTTACGCGGACATTTGGTAATACTCTCAAGTCCAGTGGCAGGCCAAACAATTCCTTGCTCGTCAATCCAGTTTTTCCCTGTCCAAATGGCCGATGGCAAAGCCAGCAATTCCATCAATTCATCCTGCCATTGCAGCAATAAAGGCTTCGGCGCCAGAACTAATACCGGCTTGTTGCCGGTCATTGCCATCAACATGCCGGCCAGGGCTAACTGAACCGTTTTACCCAACCCTACTTGATCGGCCAATACATAACGCGCGCCGCCTTGCTGATGATCGGCAAAAGCGCGTTGCACAAAAAACTTCTGGTGCGGCCACAAGCCTAACTCTTTTCGATAAACCGGGGTTTCTACAATGGCTTGTTCAGGTGCCGGATAAGCCTGCCACTCTATCGTTCCGACAGTCTCGCGCTCGGCAATACGCTTGATGTCGGCAATCACAAAATCGCTTAAAGGGACGGCATGATGATGATTCCACAAGGTGTCGAATTCGTGCTGAACCCACTCCACGGCATCGGGGGAATCATCCTCCCATAACAGCTCATAATTCAGCTTCCATGCCGTCAGCGATTCGTTAATACTGCCTAGAAAACAGGTTTTAGAGCCGTCCTTTAAAGTGATAACGCCCGCTTTGCCATGGACCAAACCGAACGTGGCATCGGGCAATACCCGTATTTGCAATTTACCCGAGATCAAATAATCGTACAGTTTGCGGAAACGCTCCCGATTCGCTTCCGGCAGCAATTCCGGCTCGCCTGCGCACCATGATTTACGCAACGCTTGTTGCGCGGCCTTGGCGGTACTGACATCGATAGCGTCTAAATCGGAATTGCAAATAACACGAATTTTACCGCTGACTGAGTCCAACGCTTCGCCCGCCACTTCAAAAATGCTCGATCTGAAGTAACCGGCAATACGGTCATAGGACTCTGCGTTTTGCAGTTTTTGATTTAAAAAACTGCCGTCTAAAGGAGTTTGGCGGGAAGAGTAGCGGGTAATCATTCGATGCTATCAAGCCGTTGTTGCGGGGTATAACTTGATAGGCAAGTGTCGCTGATAAAATCCAAAATCCTTATCGGTCGTAAAGTTGGGCACGCTTAACCGCACTGCAACCGCGCAGATCAGCAAATCGATGTGCGATCCTTGAACGCCTTTTTGACGACATTCATTGTAGAAATTAGCGGCATTAATATAATCTTCGTCCAGAACGGCTGTGTTCTCGAAATAACTCAACTTAGTTTTTAAGACCTCAAACTTGCTCGGATCACTATAACCCGACAAGATTTCCTGCCGAATAGGGCCAATTATCAGCACGCGCTGATCTGAGATTAAAGTTTCCAAGCTCTTTACCTGAGCTTCGAATTCCGGTTTTTTAGAACGGAGTGCGTGCGACCAGATGCAGGTATCGACCAATACTTTCAAGAAAGCCACCCCTTCTTATAATCATAATCTGGGTCTGGATCGAAATGACCGAAGAGGTCAATAATTTCCAATTGCTTACGGCGGTTGATAAATTCTTTTAGCGCCGTCACTACGGTATCTTCCTTCGTTTTGAAATGGCCGAGGGTTAGTGCCTCATTAATTAATTCATCATCAATAGCAAGATGTGTTGTCATAATATTTTGCCTCCACACGTTAGGCGTTGAAGTTTTCTATCGCTCCCGCCAGGGTTTGTGCCGCTTCCGCATCCACTTCCCAATGCGGCATGTGATCGATATGGGCAAGACGATTCAAATAACGCAAAATTTCGATGATTTTCTTGCGGTTGCCCCAAAAATCGGAGATTTCTGTCCTCAAGTAGTTGACGCCTTCTCGTGCATTCTCTTTAGTGACCGTTTCATGCAAGGCGAACAGCACGTGCCGCATTAACGATCCAGCAAAGTTATCGCCGCCGAGATTGGCGCGTTTAAATTCCGTGCCGGTTTTAAAGCGTACTTCATTGGCCTTGGTTTTGGCAAACATGAACGCATATTCGCGCACGCCAAAGCCCTTGGCGAGTTCCTGATAGGCGCCGGCACGTAATTCGCCATGTTTTTCCAGCTCCAGGCCTTTTAAATAAAGCCGTTCGGATGCCGACAAGCCTTTCCATTGAAATTCGTCAAAGCTCTTCGGTATTAAGTAATTGCAGGCAATCTCAACGGCTTGGTCAATCAGTTTTTCGAATGCGGATTTTTGGTTTTTTTGTCTTTCGCGAAAAAGCTCGTTCTCGATGTTGATGCCTTCGATGGTCGAGAATCGGGTCATCACCCTGAGCGCTGCGGCATAAGCGGCCAATTGATAGTCGGTATCGCCGAAATTGGGTTCATCTTTATCGTCCAGCGCCGTCATTTCATCGAGTTGCACGCGGACTTCATCCTCAATCAGGTTGGGCAATTCGTCGGGAAAAACTTCTTCATGGTGAAGACGTTTTCGTAATACCAGCAATACCGTGCCCTGAACATAATTGCCTTTTTTAAGAGAGGATGACGTTTCAGTCGCAATGGTCCAGGCCGAACTGACGTGAAGACCGGCCGCCCACAAAATCATGCCTAAATCCGCCCAAACAGCAGGGTCTTGATGGGTGAATTGGACCATTTGCAAACCGTTGTCGGGCATGTGTTTGGCTAGGTTGGAATAAATTTCAACCATCACTTGTTTAAATTCACTCCCTGCTCCTTTAACCGCTAGAGTGGCTTTTGTTGCAGAGGACCAGCCGGGGAAGACGGTTGAGCTATTTTTTTCAATCCATGATAAAGGAAATTCAGTCAACTCGTGATAATGGACAGCATCGGCGTAGGGAGGATCCGTTATCCATACGTCATTAATGTTATTGATGAGTCTTGCATCAATTGCTTTAATAATGCTTTTTTTTGTTTCTGCCGAGTCAGGAAATCGTATAAACCAAGACCGACCAAGAGCTAAAAGCCCTCTGGAGGCGAAGCTGTACATAGTATTTAATGCTTGATTTGAGAAAGTTTGAGCCACTTTCTCATTTGCAGGGCTAGAATCCCAGCGGCATAACCGACTGTTCCAGTCGGCACATCGTGTTATTCCGAGAAGCCCGGCGGTCTTTTCCTCGGTTACTTCGAATTTTAAATTGGCAAATTCATTCAGCCATCCAGTCATCAGTAATTGTCTTGGCGTAAACAAATGATGCCAATAACTCCAGCCTCTTGTTCTTATCGGCTCTTCAGTTTTATCACCGCCTCGCTCAATTTCTCGACTGGGAATATAGCCTTTTTCCTGCCAGTCCACGAAACGCTCTGTTAACAAATCTAAAACCAGTTTTTCTCGTGCCAAATCCTCTTCAGTCACCGAACAATAATGACGGCGCGTTTTTTTCACCGACTCACCTTGGGGATTGGTGGTCCAATAAGTTTCTAACCAACGCACACAATAAAGGCGTTCTTGAAACGTATCGCCAGGACGCGGCACCAAATCTTCATTTTCCCAAAGCCGCAAGCCATACACAGTTTTCCCATCAATTCTCTTATCGCCCCGAAGTTCCGGAATAGAAAAACTTTCGCCCGTTTCAGGGCAAATCATGCGTCCATTTTGAATGGTTCCTTTTTTTGCTTTAGCAAAGGTTTCCTGATCGGCATCGACGACGATTTCAATATCGTAACGTTTATTGGTCGTATCCGCTTTGAGCACAGCGCAGACTTTATACTTTTCGCTAATAATCCAACTGGGCGCTAAAGGTAATAAGAATCCGGTTGCCGGACACACGGCTTCGACGCAATACAGATAAGCATCGGCCCGCCATCCCTTATCGTTATGCTCGATGCCCCAATCGATGATTTGTTTGTCGGCGGCGGCGAAAGCGGCTTCTTGAGCTGACCGTACCTTTTCCTGTACTTTTTTGCCGCCGCCAATTAAATGAATACTGGCCCAGGTCAGCAAGGCGGCCACCGGATTCAGATCGGAGCCGTAGGCTTCACAACCGATGCGCGCGGCTTCGAACGGAATCGAGCCGCCGCCGCAAAACGCATCTCCGACTCTGGGCGTATGGCCAAAACGTTTCTTGCCGAGCTGATCTATCAATTCTTGAATGTTGTTCGCTGTCGTATCTAAATGCGCGTTGATGTCTTGCCATGCCGTTTCACTTGGGCCTTCGATTTGCTCGGGACGGTCGCAGTATTCGAGTTTTTCGTCGTAACTTAAGTGGTCAAAATAGCGGCGGGTAATTTCATCCTTTGTTGTTTGATCCAAGCCTTTTGCCCATCGGACGCCACCCCGATTATCTTCTTCAAACCATTGTCCGGCCGGTAGAGCCGGTAGGCTGGGATGGAGCGGCAGCGCAATCCCGGCATAAGGGAGCACGAAATGCCGGGATTCGCGTTGCTCATCCCAGCCTACCTCATGGTTATTTTGCCGTAACCATTCGTAGAGCGTTTGTGCTGAAATGGCTTTGGCGCGTCGTTGCCAGAGACCGTTTGCATCCATCGTCAGGATCTTTAAAAAAATCTCCCGGTCTTTTTGCGGATTGCTGCCGGCCGGCATCAACATGCCCAGAATCGAGGCTCGAATTAATATTAGCGGTTTACGACCCCACCATTTGCCTAGGCCGGTTAATGTTTGGCTATTATTCGCTTTACGTTCTTTATAGGATTCTTTGGAGATTAACGAGACGGGAAACTGCGTTTCAATAAAGGTTTTATCGGTTTGCGGCATGAATGGTTAAAAAAGAAGAAAGTAAAAACCGGCTATCGCCAGAGTTGCTCATGCAAGGGGCGTATTTGATGGATGACGGTGAAATCCTTGTCGTTATGCAGCAGCAAACAATCGTTTTCCAACGCCAGTTGGGCAATGCAGCAATCGATGGGGCTCCGCACCGTCAGGCCCTGGCGGCGCAAATCAAAATAGATTCGCGCGGCTGCCTGCCATGTTGACGGGATTGCCTCGACATAGGTTTGGCCTTCAAGATGGCTGGACAGCAATTGCCATTCCTTGTCGTCCCGACAGCCTTGCAGAAGTTCCAACTGATTAAATTGGGTCAAGACCACTTCGCGGCCGTCCAGCCATGCTTGTATCCGTTCCGCTTCCGTGCCGGTTTCATCCTTAAAAACCGGAAT
This sequence comes from Methylosarcina fibrata AML-C10, assembly GCF_000372865.1. Classification (NCBI taxonomy): domain Bacteria; kingdom Pseudomonadati; phylum Pseudomonadota; class Gammaproteobacteria; order Methylococcales; family Methylococcaceae; genus Methylosarcina; species Methylosarcina fibrata. Next base: position 4,141,746 of record NZ_KB889965.1, read on the forward strand.
CCAGACCGAGGTATCAATCAAAATCATGACGCAGGCTGCGAGCCGATTTATGATCAAAATCTTCCCTGAATTCTATTTTTCCGGCCAGTTTGAACAAGTCCTTTTTTTTACGGTTTTGCACCAGTTCTTTCAGAGCCAGGTTAACCAATTCCCGTTTGGTGTGAATCCCGGTCAAACGGATGGCTTCGTTTATTAATTCATCGTCTATGACAATATGGGCGCGCATGATGACATTTACCTGTGGTGTATGTTGATACACATCATACAAGCACCTGAGACGCTATTAAAGTTAATTCAAATGAAATTATGCGGCCTTCATTCAGCTTGTTCAAACCAGTTTTGTAAGGCCAAGTTTCGGAAATTCCCAAAATCCAGGGTGTTGCGAGTCACTAAAATTAATTGTTGAGTCGCGGCAATCGCGGCGATTTCTCCGTCAGCATAAGCACAGGTCAGTCCATGGCGCTGTAATCTGGCCCGCTCTTTTGCGTACCAATCCGCGGCGGCTTGGTCATACGGTAAAACAATCAAGCCATTGGCCAATAACATCGCTAAATAGGATTGTAATTGTTTTTTCCTTTTCGACACGGCCAGTAACTCACAGCCATAGGCCAGCTCATGCCAGACAATCGCCGCCGTTGCATATTCGCCATCGTGATCGGCAAGCTGTTGCAACACCTTGTCGTCGGGCTTTAATCGCGCGGGTTCGGACAGGATGTTACTGTCCAGCAGATAGCTTATTCGTCCCATGAAAACTTCCGTTCCTGACCGGAGGCGCGTAACTGTTTAAGTTCGGCTTCAGTCAACGCGCTGTCCTCATCCAGTTGATCGCGCCATTGCTGGATGGCCTGAAACAAGCCCTTATTTTTTTGGGTAAGCTTTTGATAATTCGCCTCTGACAGCATCACGGCAACGGGCTTGCCATGACGGGTAAGATGAATCGCTCCATCGGATTCAAGCTGATGGATCAATTTCGACAGGTTGTTTTTTGCCTCGGCTATGGTGCTGGTTTTCATCGGCGGCTATCTTATTATGGCTATAATTTTGGCCATAATAAGGCCTTTCATGTTTGTTATCAAGCTTCGATTGCCGGGATTACGCTGCGCTCCATCCCAGCCTACGGTTTTTGCGGCATGAGCGACAGTTCAAACACCGCTCGGCGATTGCGCTGCGCTCCATCCCGGTCTACGGTTTGCCCGACATTAACGACAGCTCGAACTCCGCTCGGCGATTACGCAACACGCCTTCCAGCACCGGGTTTTCGGTTAACGCAAAGCGAACGGCTTTACGCCAGCCTTTATTGCGGCCATTGATTGCGTGTCCGGTCGCGGCGTTGGTCATCGTGTAAAGCCACCAGCGTTCCTCAGGCACCAGGCCCAGCCAGTTATGCACGGCGGTGACTGCAAGTTCCGGGTCGGCATCTTCCAAGGCCCAGGCTAATAAAGTAAGCTCCTTACCCAAGGTACGGTCCACCGGTATCTGGCCCTTTTTAAGCCATTGCCCGGTTTTGGTGCCCAGGCTGCGCAAGCGGCGATTGAACTCCGCTTTAACGTGCTCTTCTATCTGTTCCCAGGTATGGCGGTTTAAGACGGCCTTTAATTGTGCATCCACATCGTTAAAAGTGGGATGCATTTCCTGTCCTTTTTCCGGTTTAATCCAATGGAAATGCTCGGAAATAAGCACCTTGGCGTCTCTCGCTTTCGAGATCGGCACCGTTACGATAAAGCAATGATCGGTTTGTTCCGGATCGAAGCCGAAACCCAAGAGTTGCGATTTCTTTGCTGGTGTTCGCCTTTCTGCGGGTGCTGCAGGACTCATTGGCGCACTTCGCCGGGTTGAAGCTGACGGCCGACTTCCGCCAGCCAGTCGGTCAATTGTTGGCCGCGTTGAAATTTGACTTCTTCGACACTGATGCTGACCTGGCTGCCTTTCATCACGCCTTGCAATTTTGCCAATACCGTTTTAATTTCTTCCCCCGTGTATTTGGTAGAGCCTTCGGTGCTATAGGTGAGCGAGGCCGATTCATCGTTGGCGAACACATCGATAATCACGCCTTGAACCGTGCCTTCGTACTTGACGAGCCGTTCGATGAAATCAAAAGCCGCTTTTGCGGATAAGGTGCCTTGTTGTTGGGTATGCCATGTTAACGGTTTCGAGGGTTCTATAACGACTTTTTTATCCCGATACTGGTCCATATCGATTTTTTCGAGCCGCGAACGTATGCCTTCTTTGATTGCAATGGCTTGTACGAACCGGCAGGAAGCCGAGACCTCGAACGGACTGTGGTAGCTTGCCCCCAAACTGCCAGGGTCGGAACCGTCGGTGGTGTAGCGTATTTCCGCACCGCCGGGTACCGCTTTCAATTCAACCAGCCATTTATCGCCTTGTTGGATCACTTCGTGTTTAAGTTGCAGGGTATTTTCCCAAACAGTGACACTGCCCTGGTCATGTTCGCCCCGGCTATCGACGCATAAAAAAGAAACACGCATGTCGCTTGTGCTGAACCTTGAATACCCGCCCTCGGTTTCAGCGACGTCCATCGATGCGGAACTGGGCAAACTATTGCCCGGTTCATAGAGTACTTTGTCGCCATTGACGGGTGTAATTTTTAAATTGACCTCGCCGGTTTCGGAATTGCGGCTTAACACTTGAATGTTGACCTGAGTTTCCGGTTTGGGAGGATCCCGGTTGATAATGCCGCCGTCGTCGACCCAAGCGGATTGATCGAGCATTTTTAACTTGAGTGCCTCGAGCGCCTTGGGGTCGTGAAAATTCCATTCCGTATTGGTTGCAGCGGCCCGGAGCACTTCGTTCCACTGGGATTTCTGCTGGTTACGGAATAAACGGGCTTCCACTTTTTTACGAAAAGTGTCGCTGCTGATATCGGTGGTGAATTTGCCTTTTTGTTCCAGAGTGTCTCTGATCAGTTTTTCACCGTCGAATTGATTGTTTTCGAAGTGAATCCGGTAATCGGTGACGCGCAGCGCATTGTCCCTGCCTGGGTAAACCAACGTCGTAAAGGTTTCTTGCAGGGCGCTGCGCAAACTGAGCATGATTTTGTCTTGGGAATTTTCGGCGTCACGATATTGCTGATCGCTGCTGGCCATGCGTTCGGCATTGAATTCCGCCAAAATGTCATTGATCGCTTTGTATTGCCGCGTTTGTTCCAGCAGTCGGCCCATGTTGCGGTGGCTACCGGTTAAAAACAGTACCCGGTTTTTAAAGTCGGCGCTGTCAAAGAATTTTTGCCATTCCTCGCTGAGTTTGCTGTTTTGCACAGGATTGGTCGCGGGTTGGGTAATAATTAAAGTGACCCGGTCCATCTTTAGTTCAACCTCGTCCAATGCCGGGAGCACCCGAATATCCTGATAGCAATCGCGGCTATGCGGGGTAAATAGACCCTCGACATATTTACGCAATTCTTTTAAACAGCTTTCTTCGTTATAGGAATTGGCCTGACTGTGGAGTTTGGCCGCTAAATTCTGGATGTTCTTAAAAAACAAACGCCCATCGACGCTCCGATGTAAATACCAAGCTTGCGTGGGCAAGTAATCGATGACGTTTTTTTTAACGGCTGAAATATCACGGCCCGGCGCACATAAAAAGCTGACAATGTCACTGTCGCGTAAGCCGTGGGTTGCGCCCGGAATTGCCGCTAATGAAGCGACCAGGATGAGTTTGGCTACGTCTTGCGCATCGTCGGTTGTGCCCAGGCGGATATCCAGCTCTTCGGCTATCGAATGTCCGTCTTTGGCGATGTCGTGGGTAATGGCTTCTGTTAAAGAAGGGTTAATTCCACGGATTTCCGACTGTATTTCTACATTGTTAAGATTAAAGTCATAAGGATGAACTAATTTAACGTGGTCTGCACGGCGGACGCCTTTGTTATTTGTTGTGTAAATATCGGCAACGATGACTCGCATTAAGCGAATTAAACCGCGTGCTTGCTGGAAGCCAGGGTTTTCTTTAAAACGCGCGTAGAGATCGCGGATGGAAAAATGAAAAGGGTAGGATTCAACGAGCTGCGCCGCAAAGGATTCGGGCGTCGCATTGGTAATATCCATTTGCCTGGCTTTGCGGACGGCCTCGGCATAGTCCTGAGCGATCTCCCGAACCGTTTCATTATCGGGTAGTTCAGAAAATAAGCGGGTCCGCAGAATGTGATACAGCTCGTCTCCCTGAGGATTTACCGGCTCTAATCGCAATGATGACCGGTTCGCTTCGTTGGCAAGGTTGTCCAAGGCTTGGTTAAGTTCGTTTGAGCCATCCCCATAAGTTGCGCGAAGATCGGAAATTATCACGCAAACATTAGATAATTCTGGACGGTCTACCGCGACCATCAAATTGGACAAAGCGGTGGTGGTGACATGCGCCAGTGTAGTTTCACCAATTTCTTTGGCTTTAGCGTTAGATAAATAAGGCGGCAATTCATCGAGAAAGATGATTGTTGGTTCACCTTTTAATAACTTTATCCATGCTGTTGTTCCAGGAGCGCTTAAAGGCGAATAAAGGTCACGAAAAACTTCTTTTTTTCCCAACTGTTCGGCAAGTTCTCCCCATATGCCAAACGCAGCATCGGACTCACGGCCATCAAAACCGATTACTCGAACCGTGCCTAAACGGGAACCTCGGCCATTGTTGCCCAGAATTTTTGACCGCAGCACAGGATTTTTAGCCAATAGGCCCAAGGCGATCATGTTGTGCGTTTTGCCTCCGCCCATCGCCTGACTGAGCAGGAACGTGCTTGCCTGATTGCTGTGCCCTTCCAGTCGCTCAAAGACTTTATCCAGTAAAGTCTGCATACCCGACGTAATAAAATTCTCATCAAAAAACCGACCAGGATTGATACGGTCTTTCAGCAGGTCATCAATATTTAAAACAACATCTCTACGGGAACGATCAAAAACACTTTGACGAGGTTTACAGGCATTGCTTAGGTTCATGTTGCTTCGCTTTCGTTTTAATAATTAACAGTGTTCTTCAGTTAAAGGGCTCTGGCAAATAGAAATTATAAATAGAGGATGACTGGTTGGAGGATTTTCTTTGGAGCATCAAGAAAACTTTCCATGTTAAGCTTTTGCCCCAGACATAATTGTTTCTCCCAATGGAAAGAATTCCTTCCATTTGAGCATCGGCCAAAGTGCCAGACTGATAAGCTTGAGCGTCGGACAGACTGGGGGAAGAGCACGGGATGAATATTAAACGAGTCGGTATCGATTTGGCAAAGCCGGTTTTTCATGTGCACGGCGTTGATGCCCAGGAAAGGGCGGTGTGACGCAAACAATTCCGCAGAGCGCAGCTCCTGTTCTACTTTAGGGAACTGCCATCCCCCACAGACGAAATTTGGATTGCTATGACTCGCTCTGTGTTGAATCGTCTAGCTTGAAGCGGGAATTTCCAAGCAACCTTTTATAAAAATTGCTTCGGGATTGGAATAACGCCGGTGGTTTGGTCAAAGCAGCCCCGGCGCGTCTTCCTTTTTCGGTAACCGTCTGCGGGTCCCGTTGGAGACAGAGGTGATCCTTTTTGGTGCGGACAGCCTGATTCGTTTCGACTGCGTCTTAATGGACGGGGCCCCGTCTGCCGATGAAACAGGCCGCCGAAAGAAGTTGAGCGGCCTTCCCGAAGTCATACGGTTGACTTAATGGCTCGGTATAAATTGGCGTAATTATTGCTGGATTTTAAGGTTATCATAGAAGGTTTTTGGGCTGGGCAGCCGGGGTGCCGTGCGCTGCCGGAAGCGTCCAGGCCCGGATTTTTCGATATTTACCCAACGCCTGTTTCCGAATGAGGCTTCATGCCATGAACTCGACTCCCAACGATAAATTAGACGCTTATTTTCGCCAGGTACAGGACATTATTCTGAGCCGCCAGGACTGGGTGACCGGCCTGTTGCCCGCGAGCACGGCGGTGACCGTGCACGGCAATTACACCGACGCCTGGGTCCGGGATAACGTCTACAGCATTCTGGCCGCCTGGGGATTGTCCCTGGCTTACCGGCGCGCGGGCGGCGGAAGCGGCCGGGCGTATCTGCTCGAACAAAGCGTCGTCAAATTGATGCGCGGATTGCTGACCGCGATGATGCGCCAGGCGCCGAAAGTGGAAAGATTCAAGCATACCCAGAATCCGATGGACGCGCTTCACGCCAAATACGACACCAAGACCGGTTTCGCCGTGGTCGGGGATCACGAATGGGGGCATCTGCAATTGGACGCGACCTCCCTGTTTTTGCTGATGCTGGCGCAAATGACGGCTTCCGGTTTGCGCATCGTGTTCACCCTGGACGAAGTCAATTTTGTGCAGAACCTGGTCCATTACGTCAGTCGGACTTATCGCACGCCCGATTACGGCATCTGGGAGCGCGGCAATAAAATCAACCACGGCATCGCCGAACTCAACGCGAGCTCCATCGGCATGGCCAAGGCAGCTCTCGAAGCCTTGTCGGAATTCAATCTGTTCGGCCGGGACGGCGGCCAGGCGTCCGTGATCCACGTGATCAGCGACGACGTCGCCCGCTCCCGGATTACGCTGGAGTCGCTGCTGCCGCGGGAGTCGACGTCCAAGGAAGTCGACTCGGCCGTGCTGAGCATTACCGGTTTTCCGGCTTTTGCCGTCGATAACGAGGCCGTCCGCAGTAAAACCGAAGCGCTGATTCTGGAAAAGCTGGAAGGCCGCTACGGCTGCAAGCGATTCTTGCTGGACGGCCATCAGACCGTCATCGAAGACCATCATCGCCTGTATTACGATCCCCACGAATTGAAACAGTTCATGGACGTCGAATGCGAATGGCCGCTGTTCTTCTGCTATTTACTGTTGAATCATCTGTTTGCCGGAAACCTGGAAGCGGCGGCGAACTACCGCGGCAAACTGGAAAGCCTGCTGGTCGAACGGGACGGACAATTCCTGCTGCCCGAACTGTATCTTGTCCCGAAGGACGCCGTCGCGGCGGAAAAAGCCCGGCCGCACAGCCAGCTTCGCGTTCCGAACGAGAATATCCCGCTGGTCTGGGCGCAGAGTCTGTTCCTGCTGGGTTGTCTGATTCAGGACGGTCTGCTGACGATCGAAGACGTCGATCCTCTGGGCCGGCACAAGGCGGTCCGGAAGCCTTGCAGCCGCCTGCAGATGGCGCTTTTAGCCCAGGACGAGGCGGTGCAGAAGGACTTGCTCGAGTGCGGCATTCAAGCGCAAACGCTGGCGGAAATTCCGGCCATCCAGATCAGGGAAGCGGACGAGCTGGCCGATGCCTATACCCAGGTCGGCCGCAACGACCGTATCGGCTTGACCGGACGGCCGCTTCGCATGCTGCGCACGCTGGCGACTTCCAAGCTGTACATCCTGTCCGGCCGGCAACTGGCGTTCTTCCCGCAGTCCCTCAACCAGAAAGGCTTTTATCTGGCCATGGACAACCGCTTGCTGATTCAGCGCCTGCGGCTGGAACTGGCCTACATCCATCGGCACTGGGACCGGGCGGGCCATCCTCTGATCGTCATCGGCATCAAACAGAACATGTTGCAGGCGGACAATCGGGACGTGCTGATCGAATTCATCCGAGAGTTACAGCAAGGCACGGTCAACCGCATTCCCGTTCGTCTGGGCAATTTGAGCGAGTTTACCGGCAGCTCCAGCCACGAAAAGATCGACTACCTGCACGACTTCGAATTCTCGAAAGTCTCCCGTGAAGAGACGGAGCGGCCTTTCTTTCAGGCCCTGCCTTACGATGCCGCGCCGTCCGCCCCGCTGGACACCCTGTTGTCGAGCGAGTGGGAAATCAGCGACGATCAGGTGCTGATTGAGCAACTGAAAGTCAATGCCAATCTCTACGTGCAACTGGAAGCTTTGAGTCAACTGGAGCATCGGCACGGTCTCGACCACGGCATCGATTTGCCGGCGCCGGACGGCGGACACTGCACCGTGCGCGACCTGCTGGAAGAAGTGTATCGGCGGGCCGGGGATCAGCATGCCTGGTATCCGGTCCGGCGTTGCGCCGGTCTGCTCGGCAAATACGACATCAACCTGGAGCAGGCGGCGACCGACATTCTGGTGCGCCAGCATCTGTTGACGGTCGGGCGCGCCTACAGCGGCCGGGCCACCTTGACGCGTCCGACCGATTCCTCGGAAATTCTGCAGATCATCCGCGCCTTCAACAATAACAATCCCAACGAAATCATCATCGTTCAGGAGTTGATCCTGTATCTGGGCATGCTGATCAAGGCCAAGCCGGAATTGTTCGACGACATGCACACGGTCCGAGTGGGGCAAATACTTCAGTTGATGCTGGCCCGGCAACAGCGCGAGACGGGTTGCACGATGGACCAGGCCTTTAACGACATCCTGTTTCTGTCGCCGTACCAACTGTCGAAAAGAGTCGAGGAAACGCTGGCCAATTACAGCCATACGAAGCATCAGTTGGGACAGATGGAAACGATGCAGTACGAAGGAGAATTTCAGGACCTCGACGGCGCGCGTTTTTCCAAGGCCCTGGATGCCGCCATGCCCGGCGAAACGGCGGACTGGTACGACTGGCGCGAACAGCAGGGCAGCGTCGGCCGGGAAAACGACGCTTTCTTCGCCAGCGTCTGGAAAATTCTGCATCACTGCAAAGGGCTGATGATCGGCGACAAGCTGAACAGCAAACGGCGCCTGGACAGCGATACGATCCTGTCGCACATGACGTCGGGGGAACGATCCTTCAAATTGCACGTCAACCATTTACTCAATAAAATTCAGGCTCCGGTCTATCGCCAGTTGACGGTGGAGGCGATCGGAGCGATCGCCTCGCTTTTTCGGGACAATACGGTCCATATCGATGATACTCTGGTCATCGACGTGATCATCGGGCATGCGGTCCGGATTTGCTGGCTGGAATCGCATCCCGAGTATAATGATCATTATGAAGAGCAGATCTCGATTGCGTGGCAGGCTTTCTATCAATTGCCGCCGCATCGGGTCGCCAACGGCATCCAGGATGCCCTGGTTCATTTATTAAACAACAGCAACACGAGGAAAAGAGAGGTTGAGTATGATTCTAGCAGGTGACATAGGTGGAACCAAAACGGTGCTGGCGCTGTTGACCAGGGAAACGGACGGAACCTGGATTTCCCATCGGGAGCAGTCTTTCGTAAGCCGGGATTTTCTCAACTTTTACGACATTCTCGCGGCGTTTTTGCCGGCCGGGCTTCCGGTCGATTTCGCCTGTTTCGGCGTCGCGGGGCCGGTCGTCAACCAGCGCTGCCATACCACCAATCTGCCCTGGGTGCTGGATGCGGCCGAGCTCCGGCAGACGCTTGCGATTCCCAGGGTAAAATTGCTCAACGATCTGGAAGCGATGGCGGCCGGAATGCTCTATTTGCCGGAAAAGGATCTGCTTGAACTGAACCCCAATGCGCAGAGCCAGCCCGGCAACAAGGCCGTGATTGCCGCCGGCACCGGTTTGGGCGAAGCCATACTGTACTGGGACGGCGGACGCCATCATCCGATCGCGACGGAAGGCGGGCATTGCGATTTCGCGCCGCTGACGCCTCAACAGGACCAGTTGCTGGCCTATCTCAGAACGATCTTTCCGGACCACGTCAGTTGCGAGCGCATCATTTCGGGTGACGGGTTCGGCCATTTGTACGACTTTCTTTGCGCTCGGCAGGGGACGGCGCCTTGCCCCGCCGTGCCGTCCGGAGCCGGCAGCGGCGAAATCGATCGCAACGCCGTCATTTCCAGGCTCGGCGTCCATGGCGAAGATCCGGTATGCGCCGAAGCGGTCAGGCTGTTCACCGAACTCTACGGCGCCGAAACGGGCAATCTGGCGTTGAAATCTCTGGCCCTCGGCGGCGTTTTCATCGGCGGCGGCATTGCCGAAAAGATCCTGCCGGCGATGCGTCAGGGCGCCTTTATCGAGGCTTTTAAAGCAAAAGGGCGGTTTTTCCCGATGCTCGACAAGATGTCGGTCAAAATATCCTTGAATCCCAGGACGCCGCTGTTGGGCGCGATCCATTATTTCGACGTCCAGGGCCAGCCTCTGGCGGCATGACGAAATCCGCCGCCGGAGACCGACGCCGGGTTCGTCCGGAGGGCCGTCGGAATTTCAAGTTCCGGAGGGATGCTCTCGACAGGCTTTCCGCAACGAAAGCCGGTTTTTTATGATCCCCTGTCAGGGAAAAATTCCGCCGAGTAAACCCGATCGGCGGAATTTGGTCTTATGCTCATGGCCTGCTCTGGTTTTGAAGAAGGTCTTCCATTCGTCCCGGACCAGGCTCGGCCGGCTTGCCGCGTTGCAGAGTGGTTTTTTTGCAGGATAAGGTGTATGTTTTATACGCGCGGTATTTTGAATGAGCTACGGCTTTTCGGCCAGGCAGTTTGTGCCCGTAGGGCTGTAACTGTTTCAATCCATCAGGAATGATCCGGCAGGTAATAAAAACAATTATAAAGGAGTCCATTATGAAAAGAGGATTATTCTATCTTGTTCCGCTTCTGACGCTTTACTGTCATACGGTAAAAGCGGGTACTTTCGAAGAAGCGATGACATTATATGAAAAGGGACAATTCGAACAGGCCGCCCAGATGTTCCGCCCCCTGGCCGAGAAGGGCAATTCGGCGGCTCAAGACAATCTTGGCCAGATGTATCAGCAAGGCGAAGGCGTCTCCCAGGATTATCAGGCAGCGCTCAAATGGTATCGCCTCAGCGCAAGCCGTGGCAATGCCGTGGCCCAATATCATCTTGGGCAACTGTATGAACAGGGGCTGGGCGTCAATCAGAGCTATGTGCGTGCGCATATGTGGTACAACCTGGCTGCGGCGCAGAATTTAAACGTGGCTAAAAGCAATCGGGATTATCTGGCTCAACAGATGATGCCCGAGCAAATCATCGAAGCGCAGGCATTGGCGCGAGAATGCAAGGCGGCCCATTATCAAAACTGCGATTAACGAGGAATGGCGGTGCGGAAACAGAATGGATCCCGGGCACAGAGGCTTTCCTTACATCTTTTACCGGGCTCCTAATGCCTGCACTCATAGACTTGAACAACCGAGTTGTTCTCGTTGACCGTTTCAAGGCACACGTCGAAGCCCCAAAGCCTGACGACGTGCTTCAACACTTCATTGATGCTTTTATCCAGCGGCATGCGGTGATGTTGCGTGTGCCGCAAGGTCAGCGTCCGGTCTCCTTTCAGATCGACGTCGTAAATCTGGATGTTGGGTTCGTTGCTGCCCAGATTGTACTGCTCGGATAGAATGTTCCGGATGTATTGATAGCCGTTGTCGTTGTGGATGGAAGTAACTTCGACGTCGCTTTTCTCGTAATCGTCGAAAATCGAGAACAGTTTGAAGTCACGGATGACTTTGGGCGACAGGTACTGGCCGATGAAGCTTTCGTCCTTGAAATTCTGCATCGCGAAATGCAGGGTTTTATTCCAGTCGCTGCCGGCGATGTCCGGAAACCAGCGCCGGTCTTCCTCGGTCGGATCTTCGCAGATGCGGCGAATGTCGGACATCATCGCGAAACCGAGAGCGTAAGGGTTGATGCCGGAATAATGTTTGCTATGGAACGGCGGTTGATAGACGACGTTCGTGTGCGACTGCAGGAATTCGATCATGAAGCCGTCCGTGACCAGACCTTCCGCATACAACTGGTTCAGCAGCGTGTAATGCCAGAAAGTGGCCCAGCCTTCGTTCATCACCTGCGTTTGCCGCTGCGGATAAAAATACTGGGCAATTTTCCGCACGATCCGGACGATTTCCCGTTGCCAGGGCTCGAGGAAAGGCGCGTTTTTTTCCAGGAAATACAGAATGTTTTCCTGCGGCTCCTTCGGAAACTGAAAGTCTTTCTTGTCGCTCGGGGCGACGGCTTTCGCCGGAATCGTCCGCCATAATTCGTTGACCTGGGATTGCATGTATTCTTCGCGCGCCTTCTGCCGGGCTTCCTCGTCCTGAAGCGACAAGCGGGAAGGGCGTTTGTATCGGTCCACGCCGTAGTTTCTCAAGGCATGGCAGGAATCGAGAATTTCCTCGACCTGCTGCTCTCCATAGCGCTCTTCGCATTGCGCGATGTAGTTTTTGGCAAACACCAGATAATCGATAATGGAGTCCGCGCTGGTCCAGGTAGTGAATAAATAATTGTTTTTGAAAAACGAATTATGCCCGTAAGCGGCATGGGCGATGACCAGGGCCTGCATCGTCATGCTGTTTTCTTCCATTAGATAGGCGATGCACGGATTCGAGTTGATCACGATTTCGTAGGCCAGGCCCATTTGTCCCTTCTTATAGCGGGCTTCGTTCATGACGAATTCCTTGCCAAACGACCAGTGGCTGTAAACGATCGGCATGCCGACCGCGGCATAGGCATCCATCATTTGTTCGGCCGTGATGATTTCGAGCTGCACGGGATACGTGTCCAGGCCGAAATTTCCGGCGATGCGGGCGATTTCCTTATGGTATTTTTCTATCAGCTCAAAAGTCCATTCGGAGGTTTCTGATAGAGGTTTGTTGGTCATGCGGATTTTTTCTCGAATAGTTTGCGGAATACCGGATAAATGTCTTTTACTGTTTCAATCCCTTGCATGGCGAAATTACTCCATTGCTCCTTGAGCGAGGTGTATTCGTACCAGAGGATCTGATGCCGGCCTTCGGTAATTTCGATATAAGCATAATATTGCACGTAAGGCATGATTTTTTCGGACAGGATGTGAGTGCACTGTTTCGAATCGTTCTCCCAGTTATCTCCGTCCGAAGCCTGAGCGGCGTAAATGTTCCATTCCGAGGTCGGAAAGCGTTGCTGAATGACGTCGCTCATTAGATTGAGCGCGCTGGAAACGACCGTGCCTCCGGTTTCCCTGGAATAAAAGAAGGTTTCCTCATCCACTTCGCGGGCCTCGGTATGGTGGGAGATGAAAACAACCTGGATTCTTTCGTAAGTCTTGGTAAGAAAAAGATACAGCAGCATGAAAAAGCGTTTGGCGATGTCTTTTTTATCGGCTCCCATCGATCCGGAGACGTCCATGATGCAAAACATGACGGCCTGAGTAATCGACTTGGGCCGGTCGATACGGTTATCGTATCTCAGATCGAAGGTATCGATAAACGGGATATGGGCGATTTTTTTCTTGAGCTCTTCGATTTCCTTACGCAGCAGGATGACGGGGATATCCGTTTCCTTATAGATTTTGAGCAGTTCCTCCAGTTGTTTTTCGGCTGCGATCAAACTTTCGCTGTAGGGCGCGCGCAGGGCGATCCTTCGCCCCAACGCGTTTCTCAGCGACCGGATGACGTTGATGTTGGTCGGAATGCCGTCGCTGGTATGTCCGGCCCGGATTTTTTTGGTTTCATTGATTGCCGCGAGTTGGGTCTTCACCAGATTGGGCAGCTCAAGATCCTCGAAGAAGAAGTTGAGAAACTCTTCGCGCGTCAATTCGAAGACAAATTCATCCTGACCTTCGCCGCTGTCCGAGGCCTGATTGCCTTGCGCGGAGCCTCCTCCCTGAGGCTTGGCGATTTTATCGCCCTGTTGGAATTCTTTGTTGCCGGGATGAACGCGCTCCCGGAATCCCCCTTGGCCATGATGAAAAAAAGGTTCGGAAGTGTCTTTGGCCGGAATGGAGATTTTTTCGCCTTTATCCAGATCCGTGACGCTGCGCTTGTTGACCGCTTCCGCCACCGCTTTTTTAATTTGCGAGCGAAAACGGTGGATGAATTTCCGCCGATTGACGGCGCTTTTGTTTTTCCCGTTCAGACGTCGGTCTACGATTTGTACCACATTATTCACCCGGGGTTAAGAGGATTTGCGTACTCTCAGATACCATTCGCTGAGTAAACGCACCTGTTTTTCGGTATAGCCTTTTTCCACCATGCGGTCGATGAATTCCTCGTGCTTTTTCTGATCGTCGGGAGACGCTTTGGCGTTAAAGGAAATCACGGGCAATAAATCTTCCGTCGTGGAAAACATTTTCTTTTCGATCACGACCCGCAGCTTTTCATAGCTGGTCCAGGCCGGATTCTTGCCTTCGTGTTTTGCGCGGGCGCGCAGCACAAAATTGACGATCTCGTTGCGGAAATCCTTGGGATTACTAATGCCGGCCGGCTTTTCGATCTTTTCCAGCTCGTCGTTCAGCGCGCCCCGGTCGAACATTTCGCCGGTATCCGGATCGCGGTAATTGGTATCCTGGATCCAGTAGTCGGCATAAGTGACGTAGCGGTCGAAGATGTTCTGTCCGTATTCGGAATAGGATTGCAGATAGGCGGTCTGGATTTCCTTGCCGATGAAATCGATGTAACGCTGGGTTAAATAGCCTTTCAGATACGACAAATATTTTTCCTCGACGTCGGCGGAAAATTGCTCGCGTTCGATCTGCTGCTCCAGCACGTACAACAGATGCACCGGATTGGCCGCCACTTCGGTGTTGTCGAAGTTGAAGACCTTGGACAGAATCTTGAAGGCAAAACGGGTCGACAAGCCGGTCATGCCTTCGTCGACGCCGGCATAGTCCCGGTATTCCTGAAACGACTTGGCATGAGGGTCGGTGTCTTTCAGATTTTCCCCGTTATAGATCCTCATCTTGGAAAAGATGTTGGAATTTTCCGGTTCTTTCAAACGCGACAACACCGCAAATTGCGCCATCATTTTCAACGTGCCCGGAGCGCAAGGCGCCGCATAGAGGGAGCTGTTCTCCAGCAGTTTTTTGTAAATTTTGATCTCTTCGGACACCCTCAGGCAGTAAGGCACTTTAACGATGTAAATCCGGTCGAGAAAGGCTTCGTTGTTTTTATTGTTTTTGAACGCCTGCCATTCCGATTCGTTGGAGTGCGCGAGAATAACTCCTTGAAACGGAATCGCCGGAAATCCCTCGGTGCCTTTGTAGTTGCCTTCCTGCGTGGCGGTCAGCAAGGGATGCAGTACTTTAATGGGCGCCTTGAACATTTCCACGAATTCGAGCAAGCCCTGGTTGGCCCGGCACAGGCCGCCGGAATAGCTGTACGCGTCCGGATCGTCCTGCGAATATTTTTCCAGTTTGCGAATGTCCACCTTGCCGACCAGCGAGGAAATGTCCTGATTGTTTTCGTCGCCCGGTTCCGTTTTGGTAACGGCAATCTGCTTCAATATCGACGGCCGCAGCTTGACTACCTTGAATTGCCGGATGTCGCCGTTGTATTCGTAAAGGCGCTTGGTCGCCCAAGGCGACATGATGGTGTTCAGATACCGCTTGGGTATCCCGTAATCCTTCTCCAGAATGTCGCCGTCTTCGTAGACATTGAACAAACCCAGCGGAGATTCGAACACGGGGGAATCCTTGATCGCGTAAAAAGGCGTCTTTTCCATCAGCGACTTCAATTTTTCCGCCAGCGACGATTTGCCGCCGCCGACCGGACCCAGCAGATAAAGAATCTGCTTTTTTTCTTCCAGACCCTGGGCGGCGTGTTTGAAAAAGGAGACGATTTGTTCGATAACGTCCTCCATTCCGTAAAATTCGCGAAATGCAGGATAAATTTTAATGACCTTGTTCAAGAACAGTCTGCTGAGCCGGGGGTCATTGTGCGTATCCAACAATTCCGGCTCGCCTATCGCATGAAGCATACGCTCGGCCGGACTCGCATAGGCAAGAGGATCTTTTCTGCATAAGTCCAGGTATTCCTGAAGCGTCAGCTCCTCTTCCTTCAGTTCGTCGAATTTCGATCTATAGTGCTCAAATATACTCATTACAACCCCACCATGATTTGGTTACATCTCTTTATTAGCATAGACCATGCATTTACGCGGAATGTCCCGATTCCCGAAAAATCCTGAACCGCTACGGTTTCCGGCCATTATGGAGATTGTTCCCGCTACTGTAAATCATTGAATGCTCCGGAAATTTGTTATTGATGAAAATAACGGGCAGGAGCATTGTTTACCGAGTAGCCGGGGCGTCAATCTCTTAATCGAGCGCATGTTCCGCTATCACTGACAGAGACTAAACAGCGGTGGCTTAGTTTCACCGAAAGCGGAAGAAAAAATAATCAGGCTTGCCCTGTGAAATGACGGTCGATGGCTCTCTAAGCGTGATTTGAATTTAACAGTTTCAGCTTGTGTCGGTTGAGGTATTTTTCAGCAGCCGGTCCGAGATGTTGCCGATCGATTGTCTTGACGCCGACGTCAGCCCTATCCGATATCAAAAAAGCTATGGAAGCCGGAAATTATTCAGAACAATCCGCTTGCCCCAGGCATAGGGGACAGACCCATCGGATCTTTTTCCAAGATTCTGCACGAAACAAGGCATTTTTTCCAGAGAGAAATATAAAGCACTCATGGCTTTTCGCTGAAAACGGAGGCTGCCGATCACGGAGAAACAACGGACGAGTCCGTCTTAAGGAAGCTTCGAACAAACGGAAAAACTCTCTTCTTTTGAAGAAAGGAGCCGATCGGATTTTTTTTCCATGGTATTGCCCTGATAAAGAAAATGTTTATCATTAAATTCAACGGCATTCCGGCTTTTTTCTTTTTTCACGGAGATCAGCATGAAAACGAAAACCCAATTTCCCGGATGGGCTCTACTCTCGGTAATCGTCCTATTGGCGGCCGGCTGCGCATCGGATGAGATCTACCGAAGTGTTTATCAGACTTGCACCGTTTCTCCCACCGATGCCTGCGACCGAAACTCCCTGCACGTATACAACAAAGGCGCCGAGGATGAATACACGCTGGGTTTCGTCGAAATCGACGATCAGGGCCAGATGCGCGACCGCAGGCAGATGCAGGCTTTACTGGACATGCTGTACCGGAAAGCCGCCGAAGAAAGCCTTTTGATGACCGTGCTCGTGCACGGCTGGCATCACAATGCCCGGCCGGGCGATCCAAACATCGAGAGTTTCAAGGATAACCTGGCCAAACTCAGCGCGATCGAAACCCGACTCAGCAAAAAACTGGGACGTCCAGCCCGCAAGATTGCCGGCATTTACGTCGGCTGGCGCGGCGAATCGATCGATCTGCCGCCGTTCAATTATCTGACCTTCTGGGATCGTAAAAACACCGCTCAGGACGTCGGCTATCTCGGCATCACCGAACTCCTGGTCAAACTGGAAGAAATCGCCAACGTGCGCAATTCGCTGCTGCCGCCGATCCGTAGCCGTCTGGTCGTGATCGGCCACAGCTTCGGCGGCGCGGTGGTCTACAGCGCGACTTCGCAACTCTTGGCGAGCCGCTTCGTCGATAGCCGGAAAGGCAAAAGCTACACCGATACCGCCAAGGGTTTCGGCGATCTGATCGTCCTGCTGAATCCGGCCTTCGAAGCGCTGCGTTACGTGCCTTTCTACGATTTGTCCCAGGCGCGCTGCAGCTACTTCCCGGAACAGGTGCCGCGCCTGGCGATTCTGACTTCGGAAGCCGACGGCGCCACCGGCACCCTGTTTCCTCTGGGACGCATCTTTTCGACCGTGTTCGAGACGCATGACGATATTGTCCGCACCGATTGCAAACATACGCTGGAACTGGACGAAGGCGAAGCCGACCGGCATACGGTAGGCCATTATCTGCCGTTGGTCAGCCATACCTTGACGCCTCTGGATGACGGAAAGAATCTGCGCGCCGCGACTTACGACAACATGAAAAACATCTGGAGCACGCAAACGCCGGGCGGCTCCACCCGGTTCGGCGAAACCGTACTGACGCATCTGAACAAGACCAATCCGCAAAACCCTTATCTGAACATCCGGGTCGACGGCGAAATCATCACCGATCACAACGACGTTTTCAACGAGAAGGTCATGGAGTTTGTTCGCTTGCTGATAGAGCTTTCGACCGTCGGCGTCGATAATGATGACGACAAATGAATGGAGAGCCATGACGAGTGTCCGGAAAATAGCGGAAACGATCAGAGAACGGGTGAACGAAGAGAGGAATCGCCATTATCTTAATCTTCCATAAGCAATGACAATCCGCAATTATTAGTGGCTGCCGTGGTTATTCGAGGCCATGGATTTTTTGCCATGTCCGACCGGCGTCAGTCGAAAGTAGATAACTTTCGGTTTATAAATAATTTTTAGTTTTTAATGGGAATTGGCACAACCGTTGCAAGCTGCATCACGACAACGGTCAACGCTGCATTTTCCGCTGCCGTTATCATCGCGGCGCAGATGATCATTCGATACACGCTCGGGAGAATACCATGAACACCACCCTGAATCCTGCTCAAGAAATAGGCGTCGAATCTTTGCCCGTCACCGCCGGGGCGAACGCACCGGAATCGGCACTGCTCTGTCCGGCCTGCGGCGGTGAAAATCCGCTGGATGCGGTATTTTGCGGCAATCCGTCCTGCCATAAGGCACTCGGCGAATTCCGCTACGTACTGGAAGAAATCGGGGCGCAGAAAAACTGGCTGGAACGCCTGGCCGACCGCGTCGCGCTGTTCGTCAGCAAGCCTCATTTCATCATTTTTCACGTGGCCTGGTTTACGCTCTGGATCATGCTTAATCAGGGGTGGATCGGACCGCTTGCCGGATTCGACGACTATCCATACGACCTGCTCAGCTTTATCCTGGCGATCGAGGCGATTCTGGTCACCGGCTTTCTGCTGATCAGCCAGAATTATCAGTACGAATATTCGGAAAAGCGCGCCGAACTGGATTACGAAATCAACATTCGCTCTTATCGTAAATTACTGGAACTGGAAAAACGCCTGGACGCCCTGAGCGCGAGTGAATCGCGCGTGAACCGGCCGTAAACCCTCCTTCGAACAGCAGCCAGGCGGGCGCGGAATGATGAAAGCGGTGATGGCGTACGCTTATGGTCACGGGTATGAACGAAAGGCGGTTAAAAGCCGGAAATTGCTCCGTGATCTCGTTTGCGCTCAGCGCGCTGGTATGGGCAGCGCTGCCGAACGCCGTTGCCGCCGAACGGACGATGATGAATGCCGGCATGGCGACTTCCATGCGCAATGCGTTTCCGCCGGCAGAACGCACACTGCAAGTCGAGACGGTGTTCCGCAGTGAAGACATCGAAGGGGCGGACAGCCTTTATCGGCTCGAACCGCAACTGCTCTGGGGAATTATCCCGCAGGGCTTCATCGCGGTCGGCACTTCGCTCGCATTCGCGAACCGCGAAGCGGAAGACTCCGGCAACGTCAATGTGCAAGCCCTGTATAATTTCGCTTCGGAAGGCCGCCGGCTTCCGGCCGCCGCTCTGATGTTCGGCACGGACCTGCCGACAGGGTCGGATGCGAATCGCTGGGGCGTGCATGCGATGGTCATTTTGACGAAGCGGATCCGGAAGGCGGAAATCAGTTTCAATGCCGAAATCGGCAAAAACGCTTTCCAGGGCGCAGACGGACGCGATTTCATTTACCGGCTGGGGCTCGGCGCGGATTATCCGCTGGACTTCCTGCCGGTGCCGGCCGGCGGATCTGCCCTGTTGCGCACTGCCATCATTCTGGAGCAACAGGAAGATCGCAGAGCCAGCCCGGTCTGGCAGTGGGAGGGCGGCGTGTTTTTCCCGCTCGATGCCGCTGCGGCGGTGGCTATCGGCGCCCATTTTGCACTGGCGCGTGAGCAGCCGGGGTTCGAATTATTTCTCGGGTATCAGCAGATGTTTCAAGGATGGTGAAACGATGGAACCGAAACTGGACCGAGTGACTTTATATTAATATGCCGAAAGTTTCGGGAATGACGGATGTTTGTGGTGTGGGGCGAGTTCCGCCAATAACGCTCAGAGTGTTGAATTACCGTTCAAAAAGTGTTAGAAATGGCCGAGCTTTTCATAAGATCGTGCCTGACGAAGGCGCAGACCTTTTCTACCCCGTCCGGACCTCGAAATGCGGCCTTGGGCCGATGCCCATCGGCCGCTTTTTCAAGACTGGCCGCTTGCCGCCGGGCAAGCCCCTGGATCCGGGGAGTTGACCATCAATCACAGGAGTTGGCCCATGAAACGGCACTATCCCTGGCAGAGCGCCTTGCTGTGCCTTCTTATTTCCGGTATCGCGGGCAGCGCGGTCGGACCGGAACCCCTTGCCCCGGAGCCCGTCCGGATCAGTGCCGATGCCGATGGCCGGGACGGTGACCGCGACAGCGATCTTTCCGGAACCGGCGCTTCTCGCTGGAGCGGCGATGGCCGCTACCTGGTGTTCCAATCCCGGGCGTCCAATCTCAATGCCGGCGACGGCGATGCTCATTCCGACGTCTACCTGTACGACGGGGATAACCGTTCTCTGCAATTGCTCAGCCGTGCCGGTGCCTCGGGCAGCAAGGCCAATCACGATTCCTTTGCGCCGGCCCTCAGCCTGGATGGACGCTTGATTGCCTTTGTTTCCCGGGCTTCCAATCTGGACAGCGCCGACACCGATTCCCGGGCCGACATTTATCTGTACGACCGAGCCGGAGACTCGCTGACGCTGATCAGCCGCGCCGGCGAGCGAAGCGAGCGGAGCGAGCAAGGCGCAAAGGGCAACGGAGATTCCACCGAGCCGGCCCTCAGCGCCGACGGCCGCTTTATCGCCTTCGCCACTCGCGCCTCGAACCTCGGCGACGGCGACGACGATACCGTGTCCGACATTCATCTCTTCGACCGCCGGAGCGGCACCCTGGAACTGATCAGCCGGGCCGGAGCCGGCAGCGTCAAAGGCAATGGCGATTCCAGGCATCCGGTGCTCAGCGCCGACGGCGGCAAGGTGGCGTTTTTTTCGAAGGCTTCCAATCTTGGCAGCGGCCGTGACGACAGCGGTCCCGGGCTCTACGTCTACGACCGGCCGAGCGGTTCCCTCCGATCGATCGTGCGTCTTGGCGCCGACGAAAGCGGGGAAGAGCGGAAATTGTCGGGACCGTCGCTCAGCGCCGACGGACGTTATCTGGCCTACAGCGCCATCGCCTCCGATCCCGGCAGCGGCGAGGCCGAGTCGTTCGCCGACGTCTTCGTATACGATCTGCAAACCGGGACCGAGGAACGGATCGGCCGGGCCGGCACCGGCGGCGTGCCCTGGAACGGCGATTCGGTCGAGCCGGTGCTCAGCGCCGACGGCCGCTACGTGGTTTTCAAAAGTTTCGCCGACAACCTGGGCGACGGCGATACCGACGATTTGCCCGATATTCACGTCTACGACCGGCAACGCGGCGTTCTTCAATGGTTGAGCCGGTCTTCCGGAAACCGCCGCGAGCTGACCGGCATCGCCTCTCCGGCTCCGAGTGCCGACGGCAGCCGGCTGGCCTTCAGCGCTTATGCCGGGCTGCCGGACGAATCGGGATGCTGCCGGCAGATCTTTGTTCAGACCACCGGCCTGGACGTTTCCAGCGTGACGGGTGTCAACGCCGCGCAAGCCGTTTCGAGCGCCGGGATGGCCGGTGACGAATTCGCCGTCTCGGCCAATGCGTTGAGCGCCGAGCCGGTGAATGCGGCCGCGCTGGTCAGTTACGAGCCCAGCCGGGATATTTCTAAATCGAACGTGTCGTTGAACGGTTCGCCCCGGCCTACCACCTACTGGGGTGCGGTGAGCGACGACACCGACAACACCTGGGTCGATACCGCGTCCCGAGCGACCCGGGCGAACGTGACTTTCGGTTATCCGGACGTCGGCATACTCAACAACGGGCAAGTCACCGTCCATTACCGTTTTCTGGCGGGCACCTCTTCCAGAAGCAATGTTTCGGTTACGGTGACCCTGTTGAACGGCAGCACGACGCTGGGCACGAGTCTGGCGAGGACCGTCACCGAAGGCACGACGGCGTTCGACTACAGCGAGACCTTCACCGGGTTGACGCTGACGAGCGGCGCCGACTTGCGCACCCGGCTGTCCTGGACGCGAACGGCGTCGACTCAATCCGCCCAGCTCAAGGAAGTCGATCTCGACGTGGACACGGGCGCTCCCTGCACGCCCGAAACCGATGCCGAGTTCTGTGCAAGGCTGGCCAAGAGCTGCGGCGAGGTAACGGGAACGGATAACTGCGGCACTGCCCGGACGGTAAGTTCCTGCGGCGAATGCACCAGTCCCGAGACCTGCTCTACGGCGAATGTCTGCACGATTCCGGGCCAGACGGCGCCGGGCTCCTGGCAGATCCCGGTAACGACCGGCAGCCCCGGCCATACCACCAATGTTGCGCTGGTCATCTTCGGTCACAGTACCGCCGATCAGGGCAATTTTCCCGACAAGCTGGCGGCCGCGCTTAACGCCAATACCGCGGACAATCGGCATTATGTCGTGCTCAGGGCCATCTTTCCGGGCGACGGCGGCCTATTCTGGACCAAATTGAAATTCGCTCAAAACGACGTCAATTATCAACGGGTTAAGGCCGGCACCGAAAACAAGCAATGGTGCACGCCGGCGGGCAGTACCGACCGCTGGAGCTGCCGGCGGCTGAATTTCGAAAAGGCCTTCAATAACGGCACGGCGCCGGCCGGGGCCAACGAATGTGCGACCGACAATACCTCCGGTCCCGAATGCAGCACGCTTGACACCGCCCTGACCAACGTCAGCGATTGCAGCTATTACTCGGGCTCGGCGGTCAAAGGCGCGGGAGGGGCCAAAACCTCGCTGTTAAACGCCTCGTTCAGAACTTGTCTCGACAAGATGGACGTCAAGATTGCGCTGTTTATGGATACCACCAGCCCGAGCTGGGTGGTGGACGATTACAATCTCGACGGCGACATCACCGATGCCGACGTGTTCGATAAGGATAATTTGACCAACGCCAGCTTGTCGCCTTGGCAGTGTCCGTCGAGCTCGGGCCTGGTCGGCACCGATAAGGTCGACTGGGATTGCGACGGAGGCTCGACTAACGATCCGGGCGACAATCCGGCCAAGGTCTACGCCGGCTGGCTGAAAAGCTTTGCGACCGAGTTGATCTCTTCGTCGTATGGTTTTGATTTTGTCGTGTTTTCCCAGAAACCGGTCGAGCGGTTCAAAAAGTCGTCGCAGTTTCCGAACGAAGTGCCGCATCCCCACAATCAGCGAACCCCGACGCCGTCCCGGCCGTTCGTGCAGTTCTACAATCCCGGCGTTTACTGGGAGCACAAGGGACTGCTTGAACTATCGGCCGATCCTGCGCTCGATTCGAGAATCCGCGTGCTTTCGCCCCTGGACCCGCAGAGTATGTGGAACAAGAGCGCAGCCTGTTACGAATCCGGCATGACCAGTACCTCCTGGTCGATTCCTTTGAGCGTGATCGACGATAAATACGAAGTGCTAAGCGCCGACCGGAACGAAACGGATGCCGCTCCCGAGACAGGGTGTTTCAAGTATATCGATCATACTCACGCTTACGATGCCGGCGCCTGGATGATAGCGGACGTCTGGTATAACGGACTGCATCCGTATCTTTGGTAGAAAATCGGGAGGAGTCGGGCAGAAGGCGGGGCCGCGTTCGGCGGCCGTCCTTTTTATCTCGGCTCCATGTCCAACGGACGGCGCGACCAGAGATCGGCATTGCGGATAAAAATCATCGCCATCGAAATATAGCCCGAAGCCAAAGCCAGGATCAGGCTGACCAAAGCGACCGGGGCGGCAATGCTCTCAAGGTTTTTCCAGCCCAGGCCGGCCAGGACCGCACCGGCGGCGACCAGTTGAAACAGGGTCTTGAGCTTGCTCAACAGCTCGGTCCGTATCACGACTCCCAGACAGGGCGCCATGCTGCGGAAGCCTTGTACGGCGAATTCGCGCGCCAGCAAAAGCAGCACCATCCATAGTGAAATCCAGGCCGGATAGCGGCAGGCCAGAAATACCAGAAGGACGTTCGACATGATTTTGTCAGCCAGAGGATCGAGAAAAGCGCCGACGTTGCTGACGCAGTGCCAGCGCCTGGCCGCCCAGCCGTCCACCAGATCGGTCAAGGCCGCAATCAAAAACAGGCCGAAAGCCAACTGAAAGGTAATCGTATTCTCCGCCTCTGCCAACATGCCCATGACCGGCAGCAAAAGCAGGATGCGTGAAAGTGTTAAAAAATTGGGAAGCCAGGTCATCAATCAGTCTCCGGGCAGCGGGCGCTGCCGTCAACCGGCGGAATACAAGTTGCCGATTGCCGGGTAAAGCAGCCGTATGTTAAGTTATTTAAAATTCATCATTGTCAGCGTCGGCTTGTTTACGCCCATAAATACTAGATTTTTTTCGGAACTTTAACAACAAGGCCGCCGGTAAATTCTGACGCCGTTCGGCATCGGATACCTGTGACTTCCGCTATTTTAAAAGAATGGATTTATAATCATGCCGCCTGGAAAGATTCGGTTTTAGAGATCGAACAGGGCCATATTCCAACTTGTCTTGCGAACGGAGCGGTTCCGGTCGAAAAGTCCTTTCAGCCGTTCGGATCTACCTTGCACGGCTCCGGAAAACCTGAAGCGAACCGATAAAAACTTACCGTTTATGGCAAGGCCGGCTAATCTTGAGAGATAAAACTGCGCCCGGTTTTTTGAATGTTTAATAATTTGAAATGATAAATATAAAAAATCTCAGTCATCTTTTCTTGATTGTTTGAAGGCGGATACGTGACAGCTATTTATTGCCGGATAATGGTGTGAACGTTCGCCGTTGTCATTTTGGAACGGCCATACTCTATGGGCGTCCTTACTTCACATGAGCGCAAACGACGCATTGATAGCCAATAAATTGAAAATGCCGGGCCACGTTATCGATCTGCTTAAACAATCGGGCATTGTTTCGCTTTATGTGTTTTTCGGCTACCTCGGTCATGACCGTTTCGGGTACGGCGGAATCGCTGATGTCATCGGCTGGGGAAACGGATTGTCCTTGGCGGCTTTGCTGCTCGGAGGCAGACGTTATTTATGGGGAGTATTACTGGGTGTTCTGATTTCCAACGTTTTGATTAAAGACTCGGTGCCGGGAGCGATAAGCAGCAGTCTGGCCAGTCTTGTGGAAGCTTTGGTCGGTTTTGGGCTTCTTAATTGCAATAGGAAATTTTCACCTTCACTGGTCACCTTGCCGGATTACCTCCGGCTGATTCTTCTGGGGGGCGGCGTTGCCAGCATGTTCGGTGCCGCTACCGGCATTTTTTCATTACAAATCGCAGGACTGATCAGTTCCGCCCATTTTTGGGAATATGCCTCGCTTTGGTGGATGGGTGATACGTTGGGAATTGTGTTGGCCGTACCATTCATTATAGCGTGGCAAAGGAAAAAACCGGATCGACTCAACCTCAAGAGACTGTTGGAAGAATCGTTGCTGATCGGCATGACGTTCATGGCCGGACAAGTCGTTTTTCTCGGCTGGTTCAACGAGAATCTTGTTTTTGCGCCCAAAGCTTTCATCATGTTCTTGTTCATAACCTGGATTGCCATCCGGTTGGGCATGCAAGCGACCACCTTCGCCCTGAACATGGTTGCCATCCAGGCACTGTTGGGAGCTTGCCTGAAAGTCGGCTATTTTGCCGATGAGAACATGCTGTCCGGATATCATAATTACTGGATTTACATGGTTATCCTGTCGCTGATAGGCATCGTCGTGGCGGCCTACGTCAACGACATCAGGCAGAAAGAGGTCCATCTCAGAAACAGCGAAAACCACTTGCGGCTGTGCCAGATCAATGGCGGCATCGGTACCTGGGAAGCGGATCTGCTCACCCACAAGGAAAAATGGTCGGACAGTTGCAGCTCTTTGCTCGGCTTTCCCGATCTGAAAGAGCCGACCTGGGAAGACTTTCTGGATGCGATCCATCCGGAAGACCGCTACCGGGTCGTCGAAACCGTGCAATCCCATCTTACTTTGGGCGTCAAACTTGATTTGGAATACCGTATTGCAACCTCGAAAGGCATCCGCTGGATGCGTTCGGCAGGGCAGGCGGAAGAAGGACCGGATGGCCGGCTCACCATCATGCGGGGCATTGTGCAGGATGTTACCGAGCGTATCCAGGCGGAAGAAGCCTTGCGCGAAAGCGAAACCTTGCTCAGGGAAGCGCAAACGATTGCGGGTTTGGGCAGTTACATTCTGGATATTGCCACCGGTATCTGGAAAAGCTCGCCGGTGTTGGACAAGATCTTCGGCATTGACGAAGCCTGTGAACATTCCATGGCAGAATGGTTTGGGCTGATTCATCCCGAGGATCTTGAGAAGATGGAACATTATTTTAGAAACGATATTCTGGAGCAGGGCAGGAGTTTCGACAAGGAATATCGAATTCTCCGCCCTGAAGACCGCGTCTTACGTTGGGTCCATGGCCTGGGCAAACTGGAATTCGACGCTCGGGAGCGGCCCGCGAAAATGCACGGGACTGTTCAGGATATTACCGAGCGCAAAATGATCGAAGAAAGTCTCCGGCAAAACGAAGAGAAAATGCGGGCTTATCTGGATAATATCTCCGATACCATCTGGCTGATCGGTTCCGGTTTGAATGTGCTCTACGTCTCGCCCAATGTCGAACGTTTACTGGGCTTTCCGCAGGGAGAATTAATCGGCCGGCCAAGCGCTTGGGTGATTCATCCCGAGGACATGGCTATCGTCGATGCAGCCCATCGTTATACGCTGGAGCATCCGGGCCAGCCGCATACGGTCCAGTACCGGGTGGGCCATAAGGAAGGGCAGTGGATTGACGTCGAAAGCACCGGGATAAACTTCCTGGACAATCCGGAAATCAAAGGCGTACTCGTCTCCATGCGGAACGTCACCGAACGCAAGCAGGCCGAGAACGATCTTCGCATCGCTGCGACAGCCTTTGAATCCCAGGAAGGCATATTCATCACCGATGCGGATAGCGTCATTCTCCGGGTGAATAGGGCCTTCACGGCCATCACCGGGTATACTGCGGAAGAAGCCATCGGCAAAAAGCCGACTCTGCTTAAATCCGGCCGCCAGAATTCCGGTTTTTATGCTGCGATGTGGACGAGTCTGCGGCAAACGGGAGCCTGGCAAGGCGAAATCTGGAATCGCCGCAAGCAGGGAGAAATTTATCCGCAGCATCTGACGATCACCGCTGTTAAAGATTCCGGCGGCCTCGTAACCAATTATGTCGCTACCCTGACCGATATTACTCAGCAGAAGGCGGCGGCGGACAAAATTGAACGTCTGGCCTTATACGACAGCCTGACCGGCCTGCCCAACCGGCAGCTTCTTCGGGACCGTTTGATTTCGGCACTGGCGTCCAGCAGTCGCAGCGGAAGAAAGGGCGCATTGCTGTTCATTGATCTGGATAATTTCAAGACGCTGAACGACACTCTCGGCCATGACATGGGCGATGCCCTGTTGCAGCAAGTGGCTCAGCGGCTGGAAGCCTGTGTGCGCGAAGGCGATACGGTCGCCCGTCTGGGCGGCGACGAGTTCGTGGTGATGCTGGAAGATCTGAGCGAACACGCTTTTGAAGCGGCCGCCCGGACGGAAGCGATCGGCGGCAAGATTCTGGATAGCCTGACCCGGCCTTATTCGCTGGCCCAGCAGGAATATTACAGTTCGTCCAGTATCGGCGCCACCTTGTTCAACGGGCACGAGCAGGCCGTCGACGAATTGCTGAAACAAGCCGATATCGCCATGTATCAAGCCAAGACATCGGGACGTAACGCCATGCATTTTTTTGATGTGCAAATGCAGGCTCGTATCAACGCACGCGTCCGAATGGAGGCCGACTTGCGCCTTGCCTTGTCGGAGATTCAATTCAAGCTTTACTATCAGCCGCAGGTTTGCCACGATAATCGGATTCTCGGCGCCGAAGCGTTGATTCGCTGGCAACATCCGCAGCAAGGGTTAGTGCCGCCGGGCGATTTTATTCCGGTCGCCGAAGAAACCGGTTTAATCATACCCATGGGGCTCTGGATTCTGGAGACGGCTTGCGCCCAGATCAAAGCCTGGGAAGGCAATGCCCTGTATTCCCATTTACAAGTTGCCGTTAACGTCAGTGCCCGCCAGTTCCGTCAGGCAGACTTTGTAGACCAGGTTTGCCGGATTCTCGGGCGTACCGGGATCAATCCCGACAGGCTCAAACTCGAACTGACCGAAAGTCTGCTGCTTGACGATATCGGCGATTGTATCCGTAAAATGAACACGCTTCGCGAAGCCGGAGTGTTCTTTTCGATGGACGACTTCGGAACCGGCCACTCATCATTGTCCTATCTGACCCAGCTTCCTCTCGATCAGCTCAAGATCGATAAATCGTTCATTCATAACATTGATGAAAAAGAGGCCGATGCCGTCATCGTCCAGACGATTATCGGCATGTCCAAAAATCTGGGCATGCAGGTCATTGCCGAAGGCGTCGAGACCGAATCCCAGCGGGCTTTTCTGGAGCAGCTCGACTGCCCGATTTATCAAGGTTATCTATTCAGCGAACCGCTGCCGGTCGAACGATTTGAATCCTTGTTTGAATAAAACGGGCAGCTAATTTTGACCCCTAATCAGTCAAAGTGCGTGCGAACCGGAAGATCCAATCACTATTTCAAATTTTCGCAGGCCGGTCGGAAACGACATGAGGGCTTTAAACGGCCCGCGCCGGCCGTCTGCCAACTGACGAGTATTGTGCGGAGAACGGCCGGTTCAGTTTCGAATCAATTTGATTAAACTCCAGAAAGGGCAGGGGGTTGGAAGCTATTACGACAATTTAATGACAGGGTTATCCACAATTTTTGGGGATAACCGAAGCCCGGCGGTTATCCTTTTGCACAGTATTCGCCGAATTGTCCGGCCTCTTAAAGCGGCGGCCTTACCCGCAGTTCCGGTTCCGGAATCGCTTTAAAAGCGCTTTGTGCTTCCGATGTGCCGAGGGTTTCCATCAATTGCTTCAAGGCGTCCATTGCTTTCCGAAGCGCTTCGGCCTGCTTTTCTGTAAGCGGCTCTTCGAAGCCGGGAGGAAGAGCCTGATCGGAGTTGTCGTTGCCATCGGGCCGCACGGCATTGGCGATAAGCCGGTCAAAGTCGGTCGCATAAGGCCAGCCGGGACTCATGGCGCGCAGGATTCCGGGACTTCGCGCTTCGAGCATTTTCAGCAGGGTGCACAAGCGGATGAACCGTTGATCGTCCCAGCCTTTGGCTTGGGCGCCGTCGGTACGGGCCGTGAGATAGTAGGATATGAGTGCGCCGGCCGCGTCTTCGCCCCGCGCAACGATACGCTCGATAATGGCCTGTTCCATGTCCAGATTGAGACCGCCTTCGTTGTCGTTGAGTCTCAGCCGTACAATCCGGTCGCGTACGCCCGGCATTCTCGACAGCGTGTTGTCGTTCCAGTTTTGCATGGTCGAAAGGATCGCCGACAGGAATCCGCCGAACCTGGCGGCCGAGGGCGTTTTGTCGTCGAAGAGATTCCAGCGTTCTCCATAGCCCTTACTGTAGTCCTGGGGTAGATAGAACGGATCGTCTCGATCATCGATTTTCGGTTCCAGATTGATGCCGAATGTCGGCCAAAGCGGCAGTAATCCGTCGAACAGATGAATGGGAAAATTCGAGCTGATGCCGCCGTCCGAGAACCAGCAGCGGCGAAAATCGATTTCCTCCGCAGGAACTTCGTAATTATCGATCGCCCACATCGGCACGGCGGAGAGCAGGAACGGAAAACTGAGGCTCATGCGGGCTGCCAGCAATACCGGAAAATTTCTCGGCTCCGGAATCTCCTTAAGCCCTCTTTGTTCAGCCGCTAGCAAATAAGGATCGGTTTTTTTCTGACTTTCATCGATCTTGCCTTTCCCGGCGTGTTTTTCCATCCAGTCCAGCACCTCATCCGGCAGATAAGGTTCCAGTTCCTCCGGTTTGAAAAAAAGCCGGTCGGGATCCGGGAACCGCGTATGCTCGTCCTTGGCAACCGCGAAGGGAAATAGGTAAGGACGCCCATGGGCCAGATTGGTCGAGAACATCTGCAAATCGATGGAACGAACCGTGCTTTTGGATTGTTTTATCCACTCCTCAGGAATTCCCTTCACGTCCCAAAGCAGGCCGAAAGTCAGCGGCTTGTCGTGCGGGAGCCCGGCGGCGTTCTGGATCAGCGAGTGCAGCCAGGGCGTCAGCGCTTCTTGTTTCACATCCTTTTCCGACATGCCGTTGCACAATCCGAAACCGTTGCTCACCGTATTGCGGGTGATATCGAGATAGACCCAGACGCCGATCGCAACGGCCAGCAGAACCACCAGCAGAAGTGCGGCCGTGATCCAGCCGGAACCAAAGAGGCCGACGGCCAATGCCGCGGCCACGCTCGCCAGTGTGGCCGGCCAATAGGCGAACAAGAAACCGCTCAGAATCGCGAGAATGCGCCGGTAGGTGCCTTTGCGATTCAGTGAGTTGACCAGTACGGAGAACAGGCGCCGCGTCGATCTCTGAGGCTGGAACAGACTCAGCAGCCGGCTGCGGCCGGTGTCGGGCAATCTTGCCTGGAGTTCCTCGGGAAGCTTGTCCAATAGGTCGAAGCCCTGACGCGAACCGTTCTCCCTGCGGCGGAACTCGGCGGCGGCCGTAACCGCGGCTGCGATGGCGCCGGCGGAAGTGCCGCCGATGTTCTTGAAATGGTAGTGATGAGATAAGCGGGTGATCGCTTTGGGGTAGACGATGCCGCTGGTGATGCCCCCTTTCATCACGAGATCGCAAAAGCGATAGTCGGGAGGTTCTTTGGTATTTTCCGTCATGGTGCGGTCCCCTAAGTTCTCAGGTGGAAATACCTTATTACTCTTTTTAATCCGGTTGTCAAGAATCATTTTAAATACTAGGGTCTGTTTGATGGAGTTCGGCTCGGCGAGAAAAGCGTATGTTTTATGCAAAAATTGAAAGAATGCAGAATTTAGTTTGAGTGATAGAGAGAAGGCCAGAACTTGGCGAGAAAATGGGTAAAACATCGATACAGGATAGTTATTCACAATAACTGTGGATAACCCTGTGGAGAAGTTCGAGATAAGTCTTCCCAGGCCCTGTAATTGTTAAGTTTGAGTTAAATTGTACGATTTTTATTCAAATAAAAACTATTTAAAATCAATGAATTATAAAATAACTTTAAAAATGGCCAATAAATTCTGACCGTGAGTAATTTCTACGATTAATTGTGCATAAAGTGAAAATAAATTTGGCAATGAGCTTGTATTTTTCTCATTTTGAACTATCGCCATTAACAAGTCGGCAATTCGTTTCGTGATTAATCCGGGGCTGAGTCGTAGCGGCGGAGACAATCGGGCGAGATTGCGCAAGACGGCCGTCGCAGGAGCCAGGTTGTGCCCGCCAAACTCAGGTAACCGGAATGCCGGTCGGGTCGTACCGGCTCTTGCCTCGTGGATGAGCGGGCACCGGTCAGAATGCAGGATATCGTGCAGCGGGAAGACTTCCTTTGCCATCAGGCGGCCTTGCCTTCGGACGACAGGGGCCATGCTCATGGCGCACGAGTGAGGCGTTACGATGCGGTTCACCCGGTAGTCCTTGGTCATCCTGCCGTCGTTCTCGAAACCTGCGGCGAGCAATGATAATCCGCATTCGGAAATTTTATCCGTTATATTGTGGTTTATTCTGATGAGCTCTTGTCCGGCAGAGCCCAGATCGCGTCGGGGACCGGGTCAGGGCGAAGGTTGCGCTCCATGGCTTCCCGGAACAGCCTGACGACCGGCCACGGGCGGGCAAAGCCACCAGCCCGGACGGCAAGATCAACCTCGACCTTTCCCCGCCCGGTTCAAACGGCCCCGGCACCAACCCGGAACAGTTGTTCGGGGCCGGCTACTCGGCCTGCTTCGGCGGCGCGATCGGGGCAGCCGCAGGCCTCGCGAAGATTGTGCTGAAGCCCGGCAACGTCAAGGTCACCGCGACGGTGAACCTGAATCAGGACGAGAGCGGCTTTTTCCTGGACGTGACCTTGAACGCCGAGCTGCAAGGCATCTCCCAGGCGCAGGCCGAAGCGCTCGTCGCCAAGGCGCATACCATCTGCCCTTACTCCAAGGCGACGCGCGGCAACATCGAGGTGAAACTGCAGGCGAACGGTCAGGCGGTGCAGGTAACGGCGTAAGTGCCTGCGCTGGATTGAGCGGGGCGAAGCCGGTTCGCAGATTGCACGTGCCGCCGTCATTCCGGCAGCCCTGCCTTTCGCAGACCTTCGGAAAACGTGGCAAGATCGGCCGGTCGGCGGATCGGGAGCCAGTTCCTGAGATTGGAGATGCGGAGCGTGGGATCGAGCCGGCGCAAATGGTTCATCACTCGGCTCGCTTCGTCTTCTCGGCCGGCAAGCGCATGGCTTGCTGCGATGATACTGACGACCATCAGGAAACTTGGCAAATTCCTGAATGCTTTCTCCGCCCATGACGACGCCGTGTCGAAGCGCCCGGCGAACAGATGCGCTATCGCCATTCCGGCCTGCATCCGATACATCTCCGGGTCGAGAGGACTCAGACGCATGGCGCGCGTGAAATGCTCTACGGCGATGTCGGGATCGCCGTGCCAGACCCTCAGGAAGCCGCCGAGGAACCATGCGGCAGCGAGGTTCGGATTGAGCACGAGGGCTCTGTCAATCAGGGCGATGCCGCCATCCAGATCGCCGGAAAAGTGGCCGAGCACGGAACCGCTTCTGGAAAGAGCGACGGCATCGTCCCTGCCCAATTCGACCGCCCGCTGCGCCAATCGAACGCCGTCGGTAATGTCCTGCAGGTGATGGGTCATCCAGCCGTTGGCCTTGCGCCAGAGATGGCACCACGCCGCCATCGCGTGGGCCGACGCGAAATCCGGATCGCGCTCAATTGCCTTGATGAACAACGACAGAGCCTCGTCGATGGCTTCTCGGGTTCCCTGATGTAAGTTCCCCGTTCCGCGAAGATAGTAATCGTAGGCGTCGAGACTTTCGGTGGGTTTCCGCTTTGCGCGTTCGATTTCCGCCTGCTCCAGTTGAGGCGCGAGCGTGCCGACGACCCTTTCGGTGATCTGATCCTGCAGCTCGAAGATATCGTCGAGGTTGCCCTCGAAACGGTCTGCCCAGATGTGCCCCGAAGTCGTCGCGTCGATGAGCTGTTCCGTGATGCGCACCCGTTTCGCCGATTTCCGCAGGCTGCCCTCCAACACGTAGCGCACGCCCAAGTCGCGGCCCACCTGCTTCACGTCCACCGCCTGGCCCTTGTAGGTGAAGCTCGAGTTGCGTGCGATGACGAACAGCCAGCGATTGCGCGACAACGCTGTAATGATGTCTTCCACCACGCCATCGGCGAAATAATCTTGTTTGGGGTCTCCGCTCAGGTTCGTGAAGGGCAGAACGGCGATGGAGGGACGGTCGGGAAAGGCCAGAGCCTCTGCATCGGCTACGTCCGATGGGGTGGCCGTGAAGGACCCGAAGCCGATCGGCGTCGGTATCTCCCTGACCTTGCCGATGAACCGGAATCCCTTGCGGGCCACCGTTCGAAGCAGCCGCTGTTCCTGGCCGCTGTCGCCGATCGCCTTGCGCGCCGAATTAACGTGGCTGGCGAGGGTCGATTCGGAGACGATCCGCCCCTTCCACACCGTTTTCAGGAGGGCGTCCTTGCTGACGACGTGCTCGCGATTCTGCACCAGATAGAGCAACAGATCGAAAACTTGCGGCCCGACGGCAATGGCTTCGGATGCGCGCATGAGTTCCCGACGTTCAGGGTCGAGCACGCAATCTTCAAATAGATACTGCATTCCGGTTCTCCTTGACGCGTGCAGCGGTCGGGACTTGGCCGACACAAGCCGATGCCATCGGTTGGGGCAAGCAGCGTCGGGAGCATCGTCGTGCCGGGCCGAAGTCGTCGGACACCATTCGTCAGTGGCTTTCTTGGACGAATAATCAAGTGAAATTAAATCATAATTCAAGCTTGCCTCAAAGAATTTCGCCCGATGGTTCGGTATTCTGTGCCCACGATCAAACACGTCACCTGCCGCCAGGTCATCATTTAGCGATACTCTGAAAAGCGTACATGGCTGACCAAACATCCATATATGCCTCATGGCGGTCCGGATCTGAGACTGTCGATTTGAAATTACGGTAATCAATGTTACGGATCGAGTCAGCCATGACTGTAGCCACCTCTTCACGGTCAATCCGGGCTCGATAGCGATAATCGGTACCGCCGCCAACCTGGATCTTTGCTTCAGGAAAAAGTCGTTCGATGTCTCCCGCGCAGCGGGCACGAACCAACAAGGTTTTACCGCTGGGATCGCCCTTGTCGACAATGGATAAAAATGAATTATTAGTGAATAGCCACATTAAGGATGCTCCTGAAGAGAAAGAGATGTTATACACCCCTGACCAGAATTTCTAAAATTAGTGTTTTAATCTTGAATATTAGGAAATCCGCCTCTCACGCTTTGTTGCCACACATGCTGGAAGACAAGTTCCGCAATGTGGTCCTTGTCGTCAGATGAGTATGGCGGTTCAGGAAGCGTTTGATAGATATGATCAAGAATGAAGGTTTTGACTTCCGCCTGGGTTTGCTCTTTTTCGGTCCATTGATCGAGTGGTCCCAGCAGGTGCAAAATGTCGGCCAGCAATTCGCGGCTGACTTCTTTGACCTTCTCCCGCTCCGTTTTTGACAGGTCTCCGCGTCGGATCAGGTCGAAAATGGCTAGCTGTTCTTCGCTCAAACCTTCTTCAACCGTGCGCTGCTGCTCTTGATCCAGGTTCTGAATTAACTCCATGACCTGGACAAACGTTTCCTCGATGGTGATGCGATCCTTATCCCGGTTGTAGTCGGCGATAATCTCCTGGTATTTTTTATAATAATCGATGCGCAGCGGATTCTTGGCGAGCATCTGGGCAAGCTTTTGCTCAAGAATCTCGAAAATGTCCTGTAATGCTGTCGCTTTTCTTTTTACTTTCTTGGCGAACTCGTCACGCAGTTTTTCCAAGTCGATCTGGCTCAGGTCGTATTGTTTGCTTTCGGTATGATCCTCACCGGCGGTTTCGGCCTGAATAGCCTCATTCACGATCCGGTGCAACTCCTTGAGCAAGGAGGTTACGTCCGCCGTATCGCGTCGCTCCAACAGTTTCTTATAGATGGCTTCGATATTGTCATGCCGTTCCGCATAAGTAACTACCGAAGGTTCCGTCAGCAATGCCTTGAAACGGCTGAATACCACTCTGGCCAATATTTCAAAGCGTCGTTTGGATTCTTTGCCGCCTGTGCTTGCGTTTTTGCCAGTTTCGATTTCGGATTTTTCAGCGTGAGCTCCTGCATAAATCGATTCGACCGCATCCTTCAGCAAGGCTATCCGGGCAAAACCTTGACTGCCCAACAAATGCGAAGGGTCAAAGCCAAGGCTTAGCAAATGCGCCTCGGTCACTTCGATCGCTTCCTGTAGTGCCGCCAGACGTTCTTCGATAGGCGCGATAATATCTTGCTCGCTATTACCCTCATCTCCCAGAGCATATTGCGCCAGCGCTTCCCGCAAGGCTTTCAGCATCCCGTTGTAATCGACGATCAACCCGAAATCCTTGCCGGGATAGCGGCGGTTGGCGCGGGCAATGGCTTGCATCAGGGTATGCGCTTTCATCGGTTTATCGATATACAGCGTCGACAGCGATTCCACGTCAAAGCCGGTCAGCCACATCGCGCAGACGATGGCCACGCGGAAAGGATGTCCCGGATCTTTGAAGGCCGACTCCACATCCACCCGCTTGCCGTCCGGCGTTTCAAAACCCAGTTTCATGCACTTCCGATGCGGGATGATGTCGAAATCCCACTTCTTGAAATCGGCAACTTCGTTCTGCGCTTCGCTGATAATGATTTCGATCAGGGTCTGCT
This sequence comes from Methylosarcina fibrata AML-C10, assembly GCF_000372865.1. Lineage (NCBI taxonomy): Bacteria > Pseudomonadati > Pseudomonadota > Gammaproteobacteria > Methylococcales > Methylococcaceae > Methylosarcina > Methylosarcina fibrata. The sequence goes on from NZ_KB889965.1 coordinate 4,177,306, forward strand.
CGATCCATTTGGCCTTGGCCAACAAGCGGTCGCGTTGCGCATGGAGTTGCTGGCGTGTCACCTCGTCGCTGGCTGCGTTGATTTTGGCTAGCTTGGCCTCGGCCTCGGCACGTACCGCAACGGCTTTGGCTTGCCATAGCGGCTCGATCAATTGCAGCATCCGCGCACAGGTGATTTTATCGATGCACACCAGCATTGCCTTGCCGGCTTCCCAGCGTGTCGTGCTATGTTCGACGAAATCGTTAGCGATTTTCAACAAGCGGTCATCGGCGGTAATGACCTCGTAATCCTTGCCGAGCAATTTTTCCAACAGCGCTTCCTGATCGGGATTGAGTTCGGCTTTTTCGATTGCTGCGGCGATTTTGTCGTTCAAATCCAGCTTGGCTAATTGCAGCTTCTCGCCCCGGTTTTCATAGACCAGCTTGACCGTGGCGCCGTCTTCCTCGCTGCGCTTGAAGTCATAACGCGACACATAATCGCCGAAGATGCGCTTGGTCAGCTCATCGTGCTTGAACAACGGCGTGCCGGTAAAGCCGATAAACGCCGCATTCGGCAATGCCAGGCGCATGTTGCGCGCCAGCTTGCCGGCCTGGGTCCTGTGCGCCTCGTCGGAAATCACGATGATGTCATCGCGCTCACTGTAGGGCTGTGCTGGATTCACATCCTGATTGAATTTATGGATCAGGCTGAACACATAGCGATGATTCTGCTTCAGCAACGCCTCAAGGTCCCTGCCAGAAGCCGCTCTCGGCGTATTGTCGTCGGCAATGCCGCAGCCGACGAAAGTCTTGTAAATCTGGCTGTCCAGATCGTTGCGGTCGGTCATCAGCACGAAGGTAAAATTGCCGGGGAGGGTACGACGCACCTTTTCGGCAAAAAACGCCATCGAATAGGACTTACCGCTGCCCTGGGTATGCCAGACCACACCGAGCCGCCCCAAGTCGGGATGCGCTCGCTCGATGATTTGCAGGGTTTGTTTTTTTGACTTTACGTAAGGCTGGACGGCAGGTTCCGCCGCTTTAAGTTGAAGTGATTTTTGATTTGAAGTCGCTTTGTCCGGGGACGGCAGTTCAACCAGTCGATGCTTCAAGCGTTCTTCAGGCGGAAACAAATTTTTTAAGTCTTCCTGCCGTTTCGCCGCTGCTACGGCCCGATTCACCCCAAGCACCTGATGATTCCGGGCGACCACTTTACGGACTGCGCCCGGTTTGCTGGCATCGAAGAGGATAAAGTTTTCGACCAAGTCCAATAACCGGTCTTTTGCCAGCATCCCGTTCAACAACACCTCGGCGTCGAGGCTGCCTTGGTCGTTTTCATCCAGCCGCTTCCATTCGCCGAAGTGTTCCCATTCGCTGGTGATCGAGCCATAGCGGGCTTTGTCGCCGTTGCTGACCACCAGGAACGCATTGTGATGAAAGGCATGGGCAATGACGTTCTCGTCCAGATAGTCGCGCAAATTGCCGTCGAAGCCGGCGCGGATATTCTTGTAAACCGCCTTCAGTTCGAAAATCACCAGCGGCAGGCCGTTGACGAAACACACCAGATCGGCGCGGCGGTTGTAATGTGGCGACCGGAGACCGGTGATTTTAAGCTCCCGCACCACCAGAAAACGGTTGTTGGCGCTCAAAGGTTCCGTGAAATCGATCACCGCCGCTTGCGCGTGGCGCAGCTGGCCTTTCAGGTCGCGGTAACTGACCGGCACGCCGTCCCGAATCAGCTTGTAGAATGTGTGATTATGTTGCAGCAGCGAGCGGGAAAAATCGTGGTGGGTCAGTTTGGCGATCGCTTCGTCTATCGCTTTGTCCGGCAGTTGCGGGTTCAGCTTGATTAATGCGGCCCGTAAATCCCGTACCAGCACCATTTCGCGTTCGTTGTTGCGTCCCAGCGTTCCGAGGGCACCGAAGGTTTCCTGATTCCAGGCATAAACGCTGTCCCAGCCAAGATTGTTTTCCAGGTGTTCGGCAAAGGTTTGTTGAACCAAACGGTCTTCGTTGTTGATGTCGGTGTAGGCCATGGGCGCTTCCTAATTTCTGAGTGCCTTATTGTTTTTTCAGAACGGCTTGGCTTTAAAGAGGACAATAGGGTTAAAGATAAAAGACAAATTCTTCTTTTGTCCTCTATTGTTTTTCTTATAATTCATGGTGTTATACAAAATGTAGAAGACAACGCCAAAATTTTTCTAAAAACTACCGGGCATTTGTCTTTTACGAATTACCTTCAGCAGGCCGATATTTTCGCCAACGGCCGTTTCCAGTAAACGTCACTTTTCCTTTTTCAATCATCTCATCCAGTGCGCGCTTAACGGTTCTGGCGGAGATTTCTGCTCCGATCCGCCGATTGATATCCGTGCTCGATGAATCGGTATAGCGGGTCATGATCGTGTGCAACGATTTGCAATCGGTGGTCTGATTTTCCAGGCTCATGCGGCGATTTCCCCGCTCATCAGGCGCGGCAGTAATAAATCTCGCGCAGTTTCGAGCTTCTTATTCATTAATATAAGTGTCTTAATTTGCTCGAAGTTTTGCTTAACCGTTTCATGAAAACTACTGAGCAAATGTTCTGCCGGAATAATAACTGGCATTGACTCAAATTTACTTTTATTCACATTTGGCATCGTTGCTCCTCCTCCAATTGCCAACAATTTTTGTCTAAATTCTTTCAAAGTAAAATATGAGTAATAGGTAAAGCTTTCTTTTGTAGGTACAACAGCGTTAATTTGTTGATTTGTCTGACTTTCTAAACCATTAAGCGAGACAACACCTAATTTTGCGCCAATGCACGCAACTAAAATTGAATTTAGAGGCAATGTTTTATGCCTCTGTGAATTTGCGCCTTTTTCAGACAAGTACTCTTCTGTAAACAATACAATCGAAGATGTATGCATATCTGGGGTTTTTATAAAAGGTACAAAAGAACCGAAATTATCTAAATCTTTGGTAGATGGTGTTTTTCCAGTGATAATTTTACCTAAACTACCAACAGTCTTTCGGTCCCAACCTTCCGGCACACCATCAATCATGCGAGTGTGTTCATAGCCGGGGAAGCGCAGGCGGACGAACCATTCGCGGTACAGCAGCCGTGCCGATTCCTCCAGCAGTGCCATCCTCCGCCGGTTGTTTTCGATCAAACCATCGTAAGCGGATAACAAGTCAGCTATTCGTTTTTGCTCGTCAACGCCAATGGGGATTTTGAATTCCAGAGAAAGGAGCTTTTCCTGGCTCAGATTATCCTGGGCTGCTCCTTGGGTGAATTGCTTAAAACGTTTCTGAACTTCGGCGTCAAAGAGATACTTTATGAACCGGGGATCGGCTTTTTCAGGATCAGCTATAAAACCGATGACACTATCAGGAAAGCAAGCCTCTATACCTAGGATAGCGGTATCGGCAATATTCGCTGCAATGGTGATGCAAAGTGTACCCACCGGCCACAACTTGCTTTGTTCCAGGCCAGCTTCGCTATAAGTTTGTCCACAGCTTGTGATGTAAAGGCCGGCGTGTTTAACATCGCCTGTTTGAATGAAGGGATATGAACCTCCGTACAAATGTGCGGCATCGCGCGGCCGATGGCGCGAACGGCCGCGAGAAACATAACCCAGTTGATCGAGTCGTCGCGGTTGCCAACTCATACGCCAAGTTCCTCAAAGTTCTCCTGAATCTTTGCCGCCAGATCGAAAGCTTCCCTATTCAAGTCGGCCAGTTCGATATGAATATCACGCAATGCCTGCTCGAAATCGAAATCCTCGTCGACTTCCGGCGGCGCGACGCCGACATAACGGCCCGGCGTCAGGCTCCAGTCGGCGGCTTCGATCTCGGCGCGGCTGACCACCTTGCACAGCCCCGGCACGGCGCGCATCTGCGCCTCCGGAAAACGCTCCTGCAGCCAGACGATCTGGCGATGGAAATAGGCCGCCAGTTTCAACTGTTCCACGGCCTCTTTCCGTTCTTCGTCCAGTTGCTTCAAGCGTTTGCCGGCCTGGCGACGGTCGTAAAATTCCGATGCTTCTTCGATGGCGGCCAGTTCATGCGGCAGTTGCGTACAGCGGGCGACCAGCTTGTACAGCAGATCGATCTGCTTGACCATGCCTTTGGCTTTTTCCGCCAACGGATTGAAGGCTTCGCGGGCAGTGTGTTGGGTCGGATTTTCGGTCGGCAATGCCTCCTGGTAATCACGGCGAAAATTGGCCAAGCCGTCGAGCAGGCTGCCTCGGTCATTGCGGTAGGCGGTTTCGGCGGCTTTCAGTTCGGCGATGGCATCAATCAGCGCCGACTTTTGTTCGGTGGTGACAGCTTCCAGATCTTTCAGGCTCTCGACGAAGCTTCCAATTTGATCCCGTAGTTCATTCAGTCCGTTTTCGAAGCGGTCCAGTTCGCCGGGGATCGCGGCGGCTTCCTCGCAGAGTTTGCCCAGATAGTCCTGCACCAGCCCCAGAAAGCGGTGATTCTGTCCCCGATACAGCCAGACGATCGCGGTGAGGTTGGCGAGCTGTTCCGGGCTGAAGTCGTAAATCTTGCGGGTCACCTTGCGGTAGATGTTGCGGGCGTCGAGCATCAGGACATTGCCGCGATGATTGAGCGCAACACCCTCACCCCAGCCCTCTCCCAGAGGGAGAGGGGGTTTATTTTTGTCGAAATGCCAGAGTTCGCAGGGCACGGTGCGGGTATAGAAGAAATTGGAGCGGATCGCGATCATCACGTCGACATCGCCGGTTTCGACCAGTTTGCGGCGGACTTCCGCCTCGCCGTGGCCGGCGCTGCTGGCTTGCGAGGACATGACGAACCCGGCGCGGCCTTTGTCGTTTAAATAGCTGTGAAAGTAGGAGATCCACAAATAATTGCCGTTCGAGACCGTGGCCTTGTTTTTCTTCGGATCGATCTCGCCCTTTTTGCCTTTGCCTTTGCTGATGCCCGGCAAGCCGAACGGCAAACGGCGGTCGCTCTTGATGCGGTCGGCATCGACCATATCGACATTGAACGGTGGATTGGCCATTACGAAGTCGCAGTTGCCCCATAACGGACGGCCGTCCTGTAGCCGGTGCAGATCGTCGTAAAAGGAATTGGCTTCGCGGATGTCGCCTTCCAGACCGTGCACGGCCAGGTTCATCTTGGCCAGCCGTATCGTGGTGGCGGTTTTTTCCTGGCCGTAGAAAGTCACGCGCTGCATCGTGTCCAAGCCTTCATGTTCGATGAAGTGGCTGGACTGCACGAACATGCCGCCGGAGCCGCAGGCCGGGTCGAACACGACGCCGTGATCGGGTTCGATGACGTTGACGAGGGTTTGCACCAGAACGGGTGGCGTGAAAAACTCGCCGTTATCCTGAGCGCCCTGAATGGCGAATTTCATCAGGAAGTACTCGTAAATCCGCCCGAATACATCGCCGGAAGCGGTGCGCAGCGCCTCGCTGTCGAATATCCGCAGCAGGTCTTCCAGCAGGGTGTCGTCGAAAATGTGGTAGTCTTTCGGCAACTGGCCGGCCAGCGGTTCGAAATCGTCTTCGATCGCGTTCATCGCCTCGACCAGGGCTTCGCTTAACGACACGCCGGAAGGCAGCTTCAGCAGATAATCGTAGCGCGACTGTTCCGGTAGCATCAGCGCCCGGCGTTTGATGAAATCGGCTTTTACCAGCAGCCGATCCGCTATCTTCCCCGCCGCCTTGTCGGCTTCGATCTGACGCAGCGCTGCTTCATAGCGATTGCTGGCATGGCGCAAAAAGATCACGCCCAGCACCGGCATGCAGTATTCGCTGGAAGTGAGTTTGGAATTGGCTCGGAGTTGGTCGGCGGCTTCCCAGAGATTGTCTTCGATTTTGGTAATGTTGTGAAAGGCGTTGGCGGTCATCAAGTTATGAGATTTTTGGGTGTTTATCGCACAGTGGCGCTTTCGGAAATGAATGTCGGTTCATCCCCGGCATGCCGCGGCAATATCTGTAATTATTGCAATTTCCTTTTGAGCGAGGCCGCTACTGTACTGATTTTTGCTCATTAAGACAATGTGGTTGAGCCTTATAGTGCCTTCTTTGGTTTTATTTAAAATAGGCATTCAAAATCTTTTTACAGAATTAGCGCGTTATCCTTTATGTTAAGCTGAATTTTAGCGATGTATGGAAGGCAGAGTAGAATTTTTCAAATTGACAATGACTGGGCTAAAGAGATGATTAAAACTGAGAAAGTACTTTTCCAATTAATCGAAGGTGAGATAGAGATAATTTATCTGAACAGGCGATACCTTATTTCAATGATGTCACCGACCTCCTTCAAGAGGTCTATATAAAACTCTGTATCCAGGAGACAGAATGAAAGATCAAAGTAAATTGTTTGGTGCTTCTGGCGCTTTCCATCCCAGACTCAATGATAAAGGCGAAAAGATAATTATTGCTCACCCTACTCCCGCTACTCCGATGTCGGCCTTTGAAGATCCGAACCGTTATGCCGTGATGCTACCGAATGGCGAGGCACCAAATTCCCTGAATGATATTCGTTTTGAGCCTTGGCAAGACGTGCCCGAATCTGTGGCCGAGTGGGAGCATGTCAAAAGCCAAAGCCAACTTGACGAACCTCCCTTCACATCTAAACACGGTAAGAAACTGGCAGCCGGTGTGGTGATTGTCGAACCGGATGGGCGGTTCTGGCTGGTGGCGCCAACGAATGCGTTTGGCGGCTACAAAGCAACTTTTCCGAAAGGCCGTTTGGAGCCCGGAATGACGCCGCAGGCCACCGCAATTAAGGAAGCCTATGAGGAAGCCGGACTGCAAGTCCAAATCACCGCGTATATCGGCGATTTTGAGCGAACTACTACTCTGACCCGATATTATCTCGCACGTCGTGTTGGCGGCTTGCCGACTGAAATGCATTGGGAGTCGCAGGCGGTCATGCTGGTGCCTAAGTTGCAATTATTGACCGTGCTCAATCATCCCAATGATCATGCGGTTATTGCTGCGTTCGAAAAACTGAAACTCACCTATTGATTTGTATCACGAAACGTTGAATCGTGGCGGATCTATGCTGTAATCCTGATTTTTGATGGGGTAGAAATTGAACATGGAAACTTTGGATCGTTTTCGCGGTTGTCTGGTGGGACTGGCCGTGGGGGACGCAGTCGGGACCACGCTGGAATTCAAACCGAAAGGCAGTTTTACGCAGATTACCGACATGGTCGGCGGCGGACCGTTCCGGCTTCAACCCGGAGAATGGACCCATGATATTTCGATGGCTTTGTGCCTGGCGACCAGCCTGCTGGCATGCCAGGGCTTTAATGCCGACGATCAGATGCAGCGCTATTGCCGCTGGCGCGACGAAGGCTATTTGAGCAGCAACAGGTGCTGCTTCGATATCGGCAACACCGTCAACAGTGCATTGCGTCGCTATCCGAAACGGGCGGGTGGGAGTCGGTGGAAATGGTCAGGCGTTACGCTCATTTAAGCGGTGAGCATCTGTCTCAGTATGCAATGAGCATGACCGATGAACCGAAAAGAACGGCTACGAAATAGCTACGTTCTTAAATGAGGAAGAAGTTGAAACAAGGCTAAGTGCTTGAATTGTTGGTGGGTCGTATTGGATTCGAACCAATGACAACCGCATTAAAAGTGCGATGCTCTACCGACTGAGCTAACGACCCAACAAAGATTGCCTATTATAAAGACAACTTTAGAAATTGCAAATTTTTTGTGGTTGAATTTTCTTTTATCAGTTCCCCGTTGAATGCTCGGTTTAAGCCTGATGATGGCTTTGGCCGACATATTCTAATTCATGGTTCGCGATTCGGCTGATCTTATGAAAATGGCGGAGAATGGGTTTTTTATGGCTTAATTAGGAAGTGTTTTAAGCGGGATAGGTAAAGAAGAGTTCGCGGTTTTATTACGGAGTCATCGGCAGCCTTTGAAAATTTCTCCCGTTATGGAGTCGAATTATTTCAAAATGAGCTGCATGGCTATGCAGCCGCCTTCGCCGAAGCGATTAGCCGATTGCTAATTCGTGCTCATCCAGAAGCGAAAATGCTTTATCCGGGCGATTGTCGCAGCCGATCCGCTTCTCCGAAGAGGATTGTTCGATCAGAAAACCGATAATTTCGGGGCTTAAGGCCAGGTCGAAGCCGGTATGAGCCTCGATAAAGTCAAAATCATCGCTGAATAAGCGCCCCTGCGCTTTTTGTTTAATCCAGTCAAGTGCCATCAGTATTTCCTCGGTTTTGTTAAGAAAAATTATATAGCCGCTTTATGACAAGCAAATGACAAGCGGCAATCATGGTTGAATTTTCTTCGGCCTTGCGAATTCAGTGGATTGAGTTCAGAGGTTGTTAGCAATTTCACTAAAGATGATAAAATAACAGGTTTGCATAATTACGACGACGTCTTGCCCTGCCATGTCAAAAACATTAAAACTGCCGGTTGAATCTTTGAAATTGAACGTCGATTTGTCCGGTTTTGATCTGCAGGATGTGCCCAGAGTACCGGACGGCATCCTGGGACAGCCCCGTGCGCAATCGGCGCTGGAGTTCGGCGTGGCCATGCCCAATCCCGGTTACAACATTTACGTGATGGGCGAGCCCGGACTGGGGCGGCTATCGATGATTACCCATCATCTCGATGCCCTGGCGCAAACGCTGCCGGCGCCTTCTTCCTACGCTTATGTCGATAATTTCGAAAACCCCAGGGAACCGGTAGCGGTCGAGCTGCCGCCGGAACACGGGCAGATTTTAAGCAAGGACATCGAGAAGCTGATCGACAATATTCTGGCGACGTTTCCATCCGCGTTCGAAAGTCCTACCTATCAGCAAAAAAAGACTTCGATCGAGCGCTATTTCAATCAGCGCTACAACAGCGCGATCGATCTGGTCGATAAAAAGGCGCTTTCCTATCATATCGCTCTGTTCCGAGAGGGCGAACAGATTACCTTTGCTCCCATCCGCGACAGCAAGACCCTGGATGAAGATCAGTTCGCGCAATTGCCGCCGGCGGAGCGTGAAGTGTTCCACAAGCAGGTCGAGGAACTGGAAGATTATTTGAGCGAAGTCCTGCTGGAATTGCCTCAATGGCGCCGGGCCATGGCGGAAAGAATCAAGCAGCTCGACAACGAAACGATCAGCCAGGCGATAGAACCTCTGTTCCTGGAGTTGAACGATAAATATCAGAACATCGACGACGTCATCACGTTTCTGGAGGAAATCAAAAAAAATCTGGCCAATACGATCGCCGATTACCTGATGCCCGGAAGGCCCCTGGAAGCCGGGGAAAATACCGCCAAGCGTCAGGTGCTGACGGAACTTTACATGCCCAACGTGTTGGTCGACAACAAGCTGGAAAATGGCGCGCCGGTCATTTTCGAATCTCATCCGACCTACCAAAACCTGTTCGGACGCATCGAATACGTCAGCGAGCAGGGCACCCTGGTCACCAATTACCGGCGTATCTGCTCGGGATCCCTGCACCGGGCCAACGGCGGCTATTTGATTCTCGATGCCGAAAAATTATTGACTTATCCCTTTGTCTGGCAAGGGCTCAAGCGCGCGTTGAAATCGGGCCGCATCGAAATCGAATCGCCTTACTCCGATCTAAGCATCAATACCGTTACCCTGAAGCCGGAAGTGATCCCTTTGAACGTCAAGGTAATCCTGGTCGGATCGCAGGAGATTTACTATCTGATTCAGGAGCAGGACAGCGAATTCAACGAAATTTTCCGGATTCTGGCGGATTTCGACGACCATATTCCGCGCACCAACGCCACGATGCATCAATTCGCCATGCTGATGAGCCGGCAGGCGAGAGATTCCGGAGCCCGGCCGCTGACCCAGGGCGCCATTGAAGCCTTGATCGAACACAGTTGCAGGCTCTCGGAAAATCAGCACCATTTTTCCGCGCATGTCAACGATTCGCTCGACATCATCGGCGAAGCCAATCTGTTCTGCAAACAGGCGAGCGGCGAGCAGATCGACCGCAGCCATATCGAACAGGCGCTTCGGGCACGGGAGCACCGTAACGGCAGGCTTTCCGAGATTCTTCTGGAAGAAATCATGGACGGCACCGTACTGATCGATACGGAAGGCGAGGCCACGGGAAAAATCAACGGACTGACCGTGCTCGAAGTCGGCAACTCCAGCTTCGGCGCGCCGGCCCGGATTACCGCGACCGTTTATCCGGGTTCCAGGGGCATCGTCGATATCGAACGCGAAGCGGAACTCGGTCAGGCTTTCCACTCCAAAGGCGTTCTGATCCTGACCGGCTATCTTGGCCATACCTACGCCCAGCAATTTCCTCTGGCCATCTCGGCCAGTATCGCGATCGAGCAGTCCTACGGATACATCGACGGCGACAGCGCTTCCCTGGCGGAACTTTGCTGTCTGATTTCCGCGCTGACCCGAACGCCGATCAAACAATCGTTCGCGCTGACCGGCTCGATCAATCAATACGGCGAGGTGCAGGCGGTCGGCGGCATTAATGAAAAAATCGAGGGTTTTTTCCGTCTTTGCTACGCGAGAGGACTGAGCGGCGAGCACGGCGTGATCATTCCGGCCGCCAATAAACGCAATCTAATGCTGAAGCAGGAAGTCATCGATGCGGTTGAGAAAGGGCTTTTTTCAATCTACGCGGTATCCTCGGTGGACGAAACGCTGGAGCTGCTGACCGGTCAACTCGCAGGTACGGAGGACAGCGCCGGCAATTATCCGGAAAACAGCATCAACTACAAAGCCATTTGCCGATTGAAAGAGATTTCGGATATGGCCAACGCGGACGACGACAAAGGGGAAGAAGGCGGTAGTGTGTAAAAGTCCCGACGGGAAGCACGGCATCCCATCCCGAGAAAGCTGGATCTGTCCGATTGGCGCCCGCCCGCCTGGTTCGATAGGCGATCAAGCCAACGAAATATCTTTAGTCAATTTCATTTTATAGCTTCATAAAGATCTTATAATTAAGAAGTATTTTACTCAACTATCCAACAATTCTGCGCGCGGAACAGAACGTCCGCTTCGGAAAACTGAAACTTTACTGACTGCAGATTTGATTTGAATCCGTCAGAAAAAGAGTAAAAGGATTTACTGACAACACAGTGTCTCCTGAAACTTGAAAACGGTTAATAGCCAAGTCATAGCCTGAACTTAGTAACAATTCAAGGATAACGAATACTATGCACTTAGATGTATTTTTATCGCTATTCAGCTTAATGCTCGTTTCGCTGGCGGTTTTCATTATTTCGAAAAAAGTAGGGCTTCCCTATACCGTCTTGTTGGTGATTGCCGGCTCCCTGCTGGTGCCGCTTTCGCATGTCGAATTTTTCTCCTTCATTACCAGCTTCAAATTAACGCCGGAGCTGTTGTTTTTTGTGTTTTTGCCGATTCTGATTTTTGAGTCCGCCTACAACATGAATATCCGCAACGTCACCGAAAATATCTACTCCATCGGCTTGTTGGCGGTCGTCGGCCTGCTGATATCGACATCATTCATCGGGGTCGCGGGTTATTACCTGTTCAAATGGGTCGGGCTGGAAGTGCCGATGCTGGCGTTGCTCTTGTTCGGCGCGATTATTTCTTCGACCGATCCTGTGGCGGTGTTGGCTTTATTTAAAGAATACGGAGCGCCGCGCCGATTGACGCTTATTTTCGAGGGCGAGAGCTTGTTCAACGACTCGACCGGCTTTGCCGCGTTTCTCGTCGTGCTGGATCTGGTACAGCACGGGTACCATGGAGCCGACTCGATCGCAGCCGCGCTCGCATCGTTTTTTACGATGCTGCTGGGAGGCATCGTTTTTGGCTTGATGATGGGGTTCGTGTTTGCCAAGCTGATCGAAATGGCCAAAGGCAACGAACATCTCGAGATTACCTTGACCTTGCTCGTCGCCCATTTGACTTTTGTGCTGACGGAAGTCATCTCGGAGCATCTGGTCATCCTTGGCCAGGAAATTCGGCTGTCTTCGATTATCGCCACCCTAACCTCATCGATGGTGATCGGGAATTACGGCCGGTACAAAATGTCGCCCCAAGTGGAAGAGTACATGGAAAAGTTCTGGGGTTATTTTGCTTTTATCGCCAATTCTTTGGTATTCATTCTGATGGGTTTGCTGTTCGTGGGCTTGTCCATCAAGCTCGACGTCGCCATTTGGTATATCCTGCTGGCCATAGCGGTGACCGCAGCCGGGCGGGCAATTGCCGTTTATCTGCCGCTCTGGTTTCTTAATAAAACCGGCAAGGAAGAAACGATTCCTGCCAGTTGGATGCACTTGCTGGCCTGGGGCAGTCTGCGCGGCGCTCTGGCGGTCATCATGGTTTTATTGATACCCGGCGATCTTACCCTGCCGGGCTGGACCTTCGATTTCAGCCTCAAGCAATTTGTCGCGGCCCTAACCATCGGCAGCATTTATTTCACTCTCTTGATTAAAGCGACCACCATCGGTCGCGTCATGCACGCTCTTGAAATCGATGTGTTGACCCCCGAGGAAGAGGTCGGATATTACAAGAGCAAGGCTCAGATGTATGAAGAATCGCTGCGAACAATCGACGACCTGTTCGATAAGAAACAGTTGACTCAACAGCAATTCAATTTGCTTCAGCGGCATTACCGGACGCTTCATCAGAGCGCCTGGATCAAATGCAGGGAAACCGTCGGCGATTCGGGTGAGCTGGTCGAAAACCTGTTGCGGATTTATGCCCTGGGTCTTGAAAAAGGGGAGTTAAAAGAAATTTTTCAGCGAGGCGAAATCAACGAAAAAACATACAAAAAGATTTTCAACATGTTGAGCATACAAACGGAGCGCATCGAGCGTGGCCAGAGGCAGGTCCATTCGGCCGGCGAACATTTTCCCATCGACGGCATGGAACGCTTTGTGCTTTTGTTCAGCCGGCTGGCGTTCTGGCGCGACCATGTCTTTAATCCCGAAGAGCTGTATCATTACTATCGGACTTTAAATCGATTGACTTCGTTAGTGATTGAAGAATTGGCCGCGCTCGGTCATTCCGACCAAAGCGCGGTATTTGACGATCTGAGGGCATTGGAAAAAATTCTGAAACTCTACCGCGATCTTCAGGCCAATACCGAACGTAGAATGGCCTCCTTGCTGAAGAAAAACGCCATCATTTTAAACCGGTTAAACCGGGATGCCGCCGAAGTCTCCCTTCATGCCTTGCAAATGGAAGTCTTGAGCAAGCTGAATAAGAACGAAATTATTACCGACAAGCTTTTCATCATCCTGAAGCGGGAATTAGAGGAGAAAAGCCGGGCCGGATGACCGCGTTCGAGCAATGGCGAGACGTCTGCCGGTTTTGTTCCGCCGGCTATTTCCGAAAAATCAGCGGAACTAAAATTTTTCGATAAAAGCCCATACCGGCAGACGTCCATTGCTTCGGAAAAGAAATCTTTACTTGAGGCTGGCCATATCGATGACGAACCGGTAGCGCACGTCGCTTTTTAGCGTGCGCTCGAAGGCTTCGTTGATGCGTTGTATCGGTATCACTTCGACGTCCGCGGCGATGCCGTGCTCGGCGCAAAAATCCAGCATTTCCTGGGTTTCCCGAATGCCGCCGATCAAGGAGCCGGCAATGCGGCGGCGACCGGAGATCAAGGGCCAGGCCGCCAGCGGCGAAGGTTCGGGCACTCCGACCAGAACCAGAGTGCCGTCCCGGCGCAGCAAATTCAAGTACGCATTGTAATCGTGTTGGGCCGATACCGTATCGAGAATAAAGCTGAAGCGTCCGGCGTTGGCGACGAAAACCTCCGGATCGCGGGTGACGATAAAATCGTCGGCGCCCAATTTGAGCGCATCGTTCTTTTTTTCGGGCGAGTGGCTCAGTACCGTGACGTGCGCGCCCATGCCCTTTGCCAGCTTGACTGCCATGTGCCCCAGTCCGCCAAGACCGACCACGGCGATGGGGTCGCCCGCCCGGACGCCGAATTGCCGAAGCGGCGAATACGTGGTGATGCCGGCGCACAAAAGCGGCGCAGCCCGGTCCAGAGGCAGACTGTCGGGAATTTTCAACACATAGGACTCATCGACGACGATGCGCGTTGAATAACCGCCGTAGGTCGGCGTCACGCCGTCGCGCTCGCGGCTGTTGTAGGTAAAGCTGGCGCCTTTCTCGCAAAATTGCTCTTCCCCGTCGCGGCAGGCTTCGCATTCCCGGCAGGAATCGACGAAACAGCCGACGCCCACGGTGTCGCCGACTTCCCAGTGGTCGACCTTCTTTCCTACCTGCTGCACGAGCCCGATGATTTCATGGCCCGGCACCATCGGAAAAATGGAAGTGCCCCATTCGTCCCGGGCCTGGTGAATGTCGGAATGGCAGACGCCGCAATACAGAATGTCGATGACGACGTCGTGCGGGCCGGGCTCGCGGCGGTCGATGGTAAAAGGCGCCAGCGGGGAGGCCGCATCGGCGGCGGCATAAGCGGGTGTTTTCATCATGGCGAATCCTCGTAAAAGATGGGTAAGGGCGATGCCCGGGCCGAGAAAGTATCCGGAAAATGGCCGCCGGGAAACGGCGAGTATCTTTTTTTGCCGAGCGTGTTTTATCGGCCCGCTCTACGGCGTCAGGGGACAGCAGAAACTCAATCCGGTCGGTCGGGGGCTCACTCGGTAAAATCGTAAACCTTGTATCTGTCGACTAGAGGCTTCAAGACCTCCTGAATCACCTTGCCGTGCTCAGGATGTTTCGAATAATTTTCCAGTGACTCCTTGCTGTCGAAGGTCGCGGAAACGGCGACGTCGAAGCTGTCGTCGACCGAGGCGCTCGGCTTGTCGCGTTTGATGTCGGCGACAGGGCCGATATCGTAACTCAAAACGCCCGGCAGCCTGGATAGCCGCTTGCTGCCTTCGATGTATTTCCGCCGCGCTTCCGGATCGCCGTGCTGCTTCAGCCAGATGACGACGACATGATGATATTTTTTGCCGTCGACGATATTGGCCGGGCGTTCGGCCTGCGCGAGAGGGGCGGCGACAAGGGCCGCCAGCAGGAAAACCAATTTTTTGTTATTCATTAGGAGATCTCCTGTGACTTTGTTCAGGTTTTTTCAAAATCCGCCGCATAGACTTCTTTTGGGTAAGCCACTAAAGAAAAGTCCGCTCGATTTTGATCTGGGAAAGGAAAAAACAAATTTAAGACAGCAGAGTTTAACAGAAAATTCCGGGGAGAAGTGCTGCCTCCTGTCGTCCATGCAAACAAAATTCCGTAAATGCCCGCGTCAGACTCCTGGAAAAAACGCTATGATAACGGCTTAGTTTAGCTACCAGGATAACGCCATGTCCGAACTCGCCCTTAAGCTGATCGCCGAAAACAAAAAGACCAGAAATCCTTTTCTCGATCTCGGCAATTGCGGGTTGACCGAAGTTCCTGAAGAGATCGGCGAACTGGTTTGGCTTGAGGGATTGTTGTTGGCGAGAGCATGGACAGTAAATGACAATAAGACATTAATCTCAAACAACTCCGGCCCTGACAATAATATAGTTCGGCTTGCCCCGGTAACTTATTGCCAATCGAATCCTGAATCCAGTCCATTTTCCCGTTTAGTAAATCTGAGGTGGCTCTGTCTGAGCGACCGTTTTTTTGAACCGATGGCATTTAGTGATCTATCGCCGTTATCGAGTCTGAAAACTCTTAGGACTCTTTACATTCCGAATACCCCAGTGACCGATTTAACTCCACTGTCGGGTTTTAAGAATCTCTTATGGCTCGATATTTCAAATACGCAGGTAACAGATCTAACTCCGTTAGCAGATAGTAAAAATCTCCAAATGATTTTTGCTTCGAATACGCAAGTGACCGATCTGACGCCATTGTCAGACTTCGTAAATCTTGAACGGCTTGAAGTTTCGAATACACCGGTTAACGATGTACGGCCCCTTTCCGGTTTGGCGAATCTATATGCACTGGATATTACCGAGACTCAAGTTAATGATTTGAGTCCGTTAGAAAGATTAATCAGTAAAGGGCTTCCTGTTGAAATGCACCCTGAACTCTGGTGGACACAAGGAATATTTGTCTCCAATTGTCCTATGACTAATCCGCCAATGGCAATTGTAAATCAAGGCAATGCCGCGATCTTGCGTTATTTCGCAGAACAGCGGCGAGCCGGAACCATCAAAGTACGCGAAGCCAAACTTCTGATAGTCGGACAGGGTAAAGCGGGCAAAACGACCCTCCGGCGTAAACTGGAGAATCCCTATGCCCCTATGCCGGAACCAGGCGACACTACTCGAGGCATCGAAATTACGCGCCTGGACGAAAAAATGCCACAGACCGGTGAGCCTTTACGTATTAATGTCTGGGATTTCGGGGGGCAGGACATCCAGCATTTCGCACATCAGTTTTTCCTAACCGGCAATTCCCTCTATGCTCTGGTGACCAATGAGCGTATACAGGATTCCGTGCATCTGTCCTATTGGCTCAACATTATAGAAATGCTCGGCAAAAAAAGTCCTGTTATCTTGATTCAGAATATGGATGGCGGAAATTGTCAGCCGCTGCGTGAAGAAGCTGCGATTCGGGAACGTTTCGGCAACGTCAATAACCGGGTATTCCGTACCGACCTCTCGCAAGCGGCTACGGAGTTAGAGTTCGCTGAATTGCGACAGGAAATTGTCCATCAGGCGTCGCACCTGCTGCATATTGAACACTATTATTTAGTCTCTTTCACGGAACTGCGCGTTAAACTGGAAGCGGAAGTCGATCTCGGAACCCATTATCTGAGATGGGAGGATTATCTTTCCTTGATGCCGGAACTGTCCGAAGACTTGATGCGCGATTATGCCAATACATTAACTTATTTCGGTATCTGCCAGTATTACTCGGACGATGCCATGCTTTCCGGATTTGTATTTTTACGCCCGAAATGGATCATCGATGCTTTATTCGCGCTGCTGCTGCATCCGTGGATCGAAGACAAGCGCGGAAAGTTTGCCGAAAAAGACACATTGGGCATTTGGGACGGCGAAGAGTACCGAGGTATGCATGGGCTGTTGGTGCGTATGATGGAAGAATTTGAGCTATGTTATCGGATCGAAGGCGGCGGGCACATGTATATCCTACCGCAGCGCCTGCCCAGTGAAAGCCGCACTTACGGCTGGAACGAGCCCGATGCTACGCCGGTGCAGTACAAATATAAATTTATGCCTAAAGGTATTCTGACCCGTCTGATTTGCCGTTTGCATGCGCGCATCGAAGCCGACCCTGAACTCGGGCAACGGGTGTGGTGCGATGCGGTGATTTTCATGTTACCCGATGGTAAGGGACGGGTATTTGCCAGAGAGGTTTATAGCGAAAATACAATTGAGCTACGCGCCATCGGAGACAAAAGGGCGGAGATGTTGAACGAAGTCATACGTAATATGGACGACATCAACCGCGACGCTAAATATGATAATCTGCAAGTGGAAAAACTGGTGCCATGTCCATGCGAGGAATGCGTGCGAGCCGAAATTCCATACTTCCATGAATACGAGACTTTGCAAAAACGCATTGAGAAACACAAACCGACTTCACAATGCGATAAAAGCGGTGAGGACGTGCCGATAGATGAGATATTTTACAAGTCCGGTGTACAAAAGCCTGAGACTCACCAGATAGGCCTGAGAATTTTTATTTCTTATTCCCACGCACAGCGCGACTACTTTCCAATCTTCAAAGAGGATTTTAGACAATACGCCAAACTTCCTGGCCTTGACATAGAGATATTTGACGACTATGAAATTCCTAGCGGGGCAGATTGGGACAAATTCCTGCAAGACAAAGTCGCAAACTGCAATGTAATGGTGTTGCTGGTCAGTCAGGAGTTCATGAATTCAAAGTATATCCAGGAAAAAGAATTCGGCGCGGCGATTCGGCAACTCAAGGCCGGACGCAGATTACTGATCGTTCCGGTTTATTTTGCGCCCTGCTTATTTACGACTGATGAAGAATTGGCGCATCTGCAATTTTTTAAGCCACATGGTGATAGGTTCGACGAGGCTAAGAAAGGAGACGGCTTTGCTTATATCGATTTGGTGAAATTCAATCAAAAAGATGGAGAACCTATTCCCAATGCCAATCGCAAGCATTATATGTTGGAACTGGTGAAAAAGCTGGAACCTGATTTACGGGGTTTGGTCAACAACAATTATTCTTTGTAAAGTCTGGATAAAGGGAGCGAATCCACCTATCACGATACTTATCACAGTTTATTGATTTCCGAATTTTAAGACCTTAGTCCCTCGGAAACTGTTCGATTCGTTTCCCTGCGCGTACCAAAACCCAGCCCAATACCACCACCATCAACGCGACCACCGCCCCCAAAAACCATTGGCTGTTGAGCAGTTTGGCGAAATCCAGAGTTTCCGGAACCGGGGTTTCGGCGGATTCGGGCCCCAGTTCGGCCGGAGTGCTCTTGTATCCCCGGCGCAGCAATTCCTGGATCGAAGCGATGTCGTAAGAAGAAGGTTTGGCTTTCTCCGAGCCGTAGCGAAGCAGATAGGTTTGTCCGGGCGCGGGCAGGAAGATCAGGTGGTAGCCGGGGCCGGTTCCGGTGATTCCGGTGATGGCCAAGGGCGGGTTGTCCCGGTTGCCGAGGACGATGCGGTAGCTCTTCTGCCGTTGTTCGGGAAAGGAAACAGTGATCTGTTCCCGTTTGATGTCGCGAAAATGCAGGGATTCCAGCACACCGCTGCCTATTTCCTGCAAGGTTGTTTCGATGCCTCGCCGGACCGGAATCTGCACGGCCGCCGGACGGGTGAAATTGTCCGAAGACGTGTGCAGGGTGAAGCCGGTCAGAGGTTCCCGCAGGGTAGCCACGTCGATCAGGGTGACTTGTTTCTCCTTGTCTTCGGTGATCTTGTATTCGGCCGCCGGATAGTCGAAGCGCTTGTCGGTTTCCGGCAAGACCTGGGTTTGATTGCGCCAGAACTGGATGCGCTCGATTTGCAGCGGAATCCGGTGCAGGTCGATTCGTTCGCTGCGCGCCACTTCTTCCCCGCCGTGAAGCGTGCGGGTCAACTCCTTCAATTCCGCCTCGCGGGTCGAGGTGGCTTCCTCGACGACCAGCTTGAATTGTCGGTAGGTGTTGGCGGGCAACGGAATATCACGGTTGGCGATCGGCATGTAACTCGAATAATCGAAAATCTCGGCGTCCTTGACCAGCGAGGACCAGCGTTTGCCGTCGCCGGAGCCGAACACCTGCACCCGGTGTTCGAAATCGGTCAACGGCGTGAGGACGGTCAGACCGTCGGCATTGGGCTCGTTTTTCTCCAGACGAAGAAAAATTTCGATGGTTTTGTCTTTTTTCTTCAAGGCCAGCAATCGGCTGTTGCAGTTCAGACGCGTGGTGTCGGTTCGGGTTTCGGCGGCTTTTTCGAGCAGGTAGGGCGTTTCGGTGCCTGCCTGATCGACTAGGCGAAGATCGGGAAAACCGTCACCGGTCGCGGCGTAAATGCGGCTGTCCAGTGGCACGGTCAACAGTTCCTGTTGTCCCTTGTCCTGCCAGACGACGGGTCTGGAAAAGCGGAAATTTTCCGTTTCGGCGGCGACGGGTTGAGCCAGCAAGAGGCCTGCGGCCAGGAGCATTTTTAGAGTCATTGCTTGGAATCTCCAGCGGTTCGAGGCATGAACGTTTGTTGATATTTCATATAGGCGAACGAGCCGCCGAGAGCCAGAAGGCCCAGCACGATAAAGGCGACGATGCGGTAAATCTGTTCGAGCCGCGCCAGATCGACAAAGAACACTTTCCAGGCGACCACGGCGAACAGCGCCAGTCCCGCCAGACGAAGCGCGCGGATTTGCCGTTTAATGCCGGCGAAGACCAGAGACAAACCGAACAGCGACCACAAGATCGACACGCCGCCCGAGCGCAGCCCCGGCACGTATTGGCGCAGCAGCGAATTGAGCTCCAGCGACAGAAAGATGAACAACAACACGATCGCCGTGCCGCCGAATAAGGCGCGCATTCTCGCGGCGTCTTCGACTGAAATGGGAAAATGCAGAAAGGCGTAGGCCAGAAAAGCGATGACGAGGCCGAAATCGAGCAGCCGCATCAGGGCCAGCGCAAAGGAATAGTCGCCGCCGTAGAGAATCGTCCAGGAATCCTCGCCGCTCCAGACGTAGCCCATGCTGAGATTCCAGGTATTCAGGTCGAAGAAAAACAATTTGATCAGCACCGCGGCCAGGAAAAATTGCAGGCCGCGCAGCAGAATCGGGTCGGGAGCGGCTCTGTAGCGCAGCAATAGGGCGGCGCACAGGGCCAGCCACAGCAGCGTCAAGACCGGCGGGCGCAGCGGCGGATAAAGATAGCCGAAGGTCCGGTACAGTTCCAGTTGCAGAAACATGAACAGCATGCCGGCGCCGACGATCACGGCCGCGGCCATCATCCAGCGCTCCTTCAGCCATTGCCCGACGTCGTTCGTGGCTTCCACGGCAAGCGGCGCGGCTTTCGCCGGCGCTTCGATCAGCTTGAATGCCAGGCCGAACGAGGCGATCGGAATGCCGAAACTGATCAGGCGTTCGATCAAGCCGGTCAAAAATTCCGCCAGCGGAACGTTCGATGCCATACCGGCGCCGTATTGCCCCGGCAGATCGAAAAAACAAAAACGCAGCAGCACGACGGCATACAGAAGATACGAGACCTGGCGGAGAAATTCGCTGCGCAATTTGCCCGAGATCCACAGCATCGTCAACGCCTGCAGCGACCAACTGACGGTAATCCATTGCCGGGACAGGATCAGCGGCAGGCTGACGGCGACGAAAAAAGCGGCCAAGGCGATAAAGCTCAAGAGCAGTTCCCGGTCCAGCACCCGCCGGGCGAGGCAGTAATACACGTGGCCTGCATAGAACGCCGCCAGCGCCAGGGAGACGAAGGCGACCCAGATCTGCCCGTAGGCCTGATCGACCAGGACGTAGGCCGTGCCGAAGAAAATGCCGGCGTTGACGATGAGGGCCAAAAGATCGAGCAGCGTCGACCGGCTCTTTCTGATCAGGCAAAACAGAAAGACCATGGTCGAATACAAGGCAAAGAAAGCGGTCAAAAACGGCATCACGCGCCAGAAATCGGCCACGGTGTAATTGCGCATCACGCCGAAAAACAGCGCGTAGTTGAAGAAAAAACTCAGAAAATTGAGCAGATGCCATTGCTTGTGCCAATTGATGCCGAGAATGCCGACGCCGAGCAGCAGCAGATAGGAAAACAAACCGGTGAAATTGACCACGCCGGTCGACAGCAAAATCGGAGTGCAGTAGCCGCCGATGATCGCAAAGATCGCCACCAGCATCGAGTCCAGACGCACCGCCAGCAGGCCGGCGCTGGCGGTAATCAGCGCCATCAGGGCGAAGGCGGGGTAGGCGGCCACCAGGTGATAAAAAGCGAACGCGGCGAAAACACTGAAATACAGCACGGCGATGCCGCCGCCGAGCATGCCCTGTCCGAACAGATGGTAGCGCGTGCCCAAAAGCCGTATGCCGCCGACCAGCATGCCGAGGCCGGCCAGGACCGACAGCGCGACTCGCGCGTGTTCGCCGAGAAGGCCGGTATCGATGGAATATTTAAGAAAGAAGGCAATGCCGGTCACCAGAATGATCACGCCGATGCGCAGCAGCCAGTTGCTGGCGACGGCGTATTCCATCGACACGTTTTCCGACCGATGGCCTTCGCCGACGATGAGCCAGTTCCAGATTTCATGGAGGATTTCTTTCGCGGCGATTTCGAAACGGCTCGGCGGCAGCGTTTCGTAAAGAGCACTCTCCCAGCCCTCGGCCGAGCCGGGCTCCGGCTCCTCCTTTTGGGCGATGGCCGCGGCCATTCCGGAAGGCGCCGGTGCCTCGGCGATTTTCTCCGGTTCTTGCGGTTCAGACGGTGCGGAAGGGGCGTCGGATATCTGCCCGGCTTCGGGAACGGGTTGTGTCATGCTCGTCATCAGCGCCTGGTGGGCTTCGAGGATCTTCTCCATCCGCTGAAACCGCTCCAGCCATTCATCTCGATATTTCCGCTGTCGCCCCAGTAAGACCGCCGTCATGACAAACAGGGCGAACAAGGCGAGAACGGGAAGAAACAAGAGTAAGCTGAAGAAGTCGTTCACAGCGGATTCCCTAAATCAAGGTCGGTTCGGATCTTACATTTTGAAAGAACGCTATGGCGCATTCCCGTTTTAATTCGTTTAATTAAAGCTTACATCGGAGGAAAAATAAAATAAAAGTGCGGAGCGGGGTCGGACGAAGATCCCCGGTCGGATTTCCCGGGGCCGTGCTCATCCTTAGGTCCGGGGATGATCTGCGTCTGCCAAAGCCATTCACGGTTGACAAATACACAAGAATGTCAATTAATCCGGCATTCAAGTTCATTGCCTGTTAAAATAGTTTCGATTAAAAATTATCGATGGGAGGGTGTATTCGTGTCGACCACCTCAAATTTAAAAAGAGAACATCAATTGATTTTACAGTATGGCGATTTAATGGAGCGATCGGCCTACTGGAATCTGGCCAATCCCGAAAGCCCGCTGTTATTTGAAAACGCCGGTGTCTTTAGCGAATTCATCCGCGAATTCGCCGATGCCTTTCATCACGTGAAGGAAGAAAACATACTTTTTCGTTATCTGTCCCTGCCCGGCGTTTTGAAGCATTGCGACCCCATTCCGCAGATGCTGTACGAACACGAACTGGCGCGCAGCCGTCTGGAGGAATTGGAGAGCGCCTTGCGCCGGGCCGATCTTCCGGCTCTGGCGGAGAGCGTTCAAAATTACGTGCTCCTGATGAAGCAGCATATTTTTAAAGAGGACCATGTTTTATATCCGATGGCGGAAAAAGAGCTCTCGGATGAACATAAGTCGTCGATAGCGACAGAATATGCGTTAACCGAAGAACGATTGGAGAGCCGGAGCCTCTGGGAAAAATACGAAGCGCTCCGGCTGACCATGGAAAAGATTCTGGACGAGCGGATGACATCACCGCGGGTCCGGAGCGCGGGTTATCCGGGCTTCTAACGCTAAATCCTTCAGGGCTGCCGTTTCAGCCACTTTATATAATATTGCCTGTAGATCAGAACATTGATCAGAACGACCGTGAGGCCGAGCCCGATCTGAATTTCCCGGGTCAAGGCCGAAGGATAGATGACCGGAATGAGATAGTGTTCGATGAAGCTGCTCGAATAGCCGCTGCCGTGGCCGGTCCGCAGCCTGTTTTCAATGAAGGTTAACGGGCAAATCCAGCCGGCGAATTCAATCAGGGCGCCCCAGACGGCGGCCGGCAGATGAAGCCAGACAATCCGGCGCCATTTCAGGGCGAGCAATCCACCCAGCACGACGAACAGGATAAAACTGAAGTGGATCGCCACCACCAGATCGGCAAGAATCAGACGCCACATCGCAGCAACCGATGCCGGCCTGTGGAAATGACGTTACGCAATTTTATTCGCCGCCGCATTTTCTTTGTTTAATCGGTAAACAAGGGCACAGGAGACGACCTTTTGGCTATGGACCAAGAAACGTACCGAATCCAGCCGTCTAGTAAGGAAGCTCTTACACGCGTATCGGACCATCGGCTTCGAGTTTAACCCTTGATGCAAACGACCGGCTCCAGTTTCGCCACTTTCCGGGCCAGTCCGGCCCGATCTGCCGCATCCACGACGGCGCTGACATTCTTGTAGGCCAGGGGCGCTTCTTCGGCGATACCGCGCAGGGAAGGGCTGCGGATCAGGATTCCGCGCCGGTTCAATTCGTCGACCAGCTCCCGTCCTCGCCATTGTTTGGTCGCCTGATGCCGGCTCATCGCCCGGCCGGCGCCGTGACAGGCCGAACTGAAGGCAAGGCGTTCGCTGTCCTTCGTGCCGCACAGCACGTAGGAGCAGGTGCCCATCGAGCCGCCGATCAGCACCGGCTGGCCCGTTTCCCGGAATGCCGCCGGCAGGTCGGGGTGGCCCGGGCCATAGGCGCGGGTGGCGCCTTTGCGATGCACGAACAGGTTTTTTTTCCGGTTGCCGATCGGATGCTGCTCCAGTTTGCAGGTATTATGGGAGACATCGTAGAGCACTTCGAGCCGGATTCCCGGAAAAATGCGGACCATCGCCTGCCGGGTCAGGTGCGTGATGATCTGGCGATTGGCCAAAGCGCAATTGATGCCGGCGCGCATGGCGCCCAGATAGTGCTTGCCCAACGGCGAATTCAGCGGCGCGCAGGCCAGTTCCCGGTCGGGCAGGGCAATCCCGTACTGCGCCGCGGCCATCGCCATTTCTTTCAGGAATTCGGTGCCGATCTGGTGGCCCAGGCCCCGCGAGCCGCAATGAATGGTGATGACCAGGGCGTCGATCTGCAAGCCGAAGGTTTCGACTACCGCCTGATCGTAAATTTCTACAACGCGCTGTACTTCCAGATAATGGTTGCCCGAGCCCAGGGTGCCCATCTCCTCCCGCTGCCGCTCCCGCGCCTTGGAGGACACCTGGGCGGGCTCCGCTTCGGCCATGCAGCCGCGTTCTTCGGTATGTTCCAGATCCTGGGCTTCGCCGAACCCCTGCTCGACCGCCCATTTCGCCCCGCCGGTCAGCATCGCGATCATTTCGGAATGGTTTAGCTGCAATTTGCCCCGGCTGCCGACGCCGGCCGGAATGGATCGGTACAGTTCATCCGCTATTTGCACTTGATGCGGCTGGAGGTCGGCCATCGTCAAGCCGGTATGCAAGGTTCGGACGCCGCAGGAAATGTCGAAGCCGACGCCGCCCGCCGAAACGATGCCGCCCTGTTCGGGATCGAACGCGGCGACGCCGCCGATCGGAAAGCCGTAGCCCCAATGCGCGTCGGGCATCGCATAGGCGGCCTCGACAATGCCGGGCAGGGCCGCGACATTGGTGATCTGGTCATGCACTTTTTGATCCATGTCCCGGATCAATGCCGCATCGGCATAGATGACCGCGGGTACCCGCATCGCTCCTTCGGCAGGAATTTCCCAGCAGGTTTCGTTACGCTGTATCAGTTGACTGGTGTCCATTTCGGCTCTCCGCTAAACATCGACGACACATTGGGCCACCCACAGGCCGCCGGAATTTTGATAAACCCGCAATTCGGTAAACGTGGCGCCCTTGATTTCGACGGCGGGCTGGTGCCGGGCGACGTCAACCGCTTCCCCCGAGGCTGTGGCCGTCAATTCGCCGTCGGCGATGGCTACCCGGTAACGGCCGAACAAAAGCCTGCGCGAGGCCATTTGGAAGATCAATTCGTTGATCCAGTCCAGAAACAGTATTTCAGGATCGGCATTCGCCAAGTGGATGGCAACGTTTTCGGAAGGCGTTAGTCCTTCCGGATCGGTAACGACCGCCGTCAGTGCGGTCGCCGCCTGCTCGAAGGCCTGCGCCAGGGTCGGCGCGATGCCTCGAATGCCCATGTCGGCATCGTGATCGAAATGTTCCCAGCGGGATGGCTGAGGTGGGCGATGGAAATTGTCATGGGGCATAAAATCGGTCGGTGTCGGGGATGAATCGTCGGCCTGCGGTTGCTTCATGCTTTGGAGGGCGGGCGTTTGGTGTTGCGATGAAGGTTGTTGTAAAAGACTGTCTCGCTTCTCCGGCCGTACTTTCGCGCCCAAGAGAAGATCAAACAATATAAATTTAACCGGATGGAATAGCAAAAGTTCATTGTTTGCCGGAGTATTTTCGGCCTGCATGAACGGGCGAGAGGAAGCCCTGTCCGGTTTTTTGCCAATTGAAACGGCATATCGGCTGGGAAAAAGATGGCCGGATTGAAGACGTCTTAAGTATAATTTAGCCCGTCCCGCCGATTGATCGCTTTGCTTATGGAAAAACTTCCCGTCACTCTGTACCGCGCCGCGCAAGTCCGCGAACTGGACCGGATTGCGATCGAGGATTTCCATATTGCCGGTTACGAACTGATGAGCCGGGCCGGCGAGGCGGTTTTTCAGGTTCTTCGTCAACAATGGCCGAATGCGCAGTCGCTGGCCGTTTTTTGCGGCAGCGGCAATAACGCGGGAGACGGGTACGTCGTCGCCAGAAAGGCGCTGGAGTCGGGAATGAAAGTGCGGGTTCTGGCGCTGTCCGATCCTGAAACTCTCAAAGGCGACGCACTGACGGCTTACCGTGACTTTTGCAAGGTTTCGGGAACCGTGTCGGCGTATCGGCCCGGATTGCCCTTGGAAGCCGATGTGATTGTGGATGCCTTGCTGGGAACCGGTCTGGATCGCCCGGTAACGGGAGGATACGCCGAAGCGATTCGGGAGATCAACGGGCTCGATGTCCCCGTGATTGCCGTCGATATCCCTTCCGGGCTGCATGCCGACACCGGCAACGTCATGGATTGTGCGGTCAAGGCGACGTATACGGTCAGTTTCATCGGCCTCAAGCAGGGATTGTTCACCGGCTCTGCGCCCGAGTACGCCGGCGAGATCGTCTATTTTTCTCTGTCGGTTCCGGAAGCGGTGTTCCGGCGGGTATCTTCGAACGTCACCCGCGTCGTGGCGAAACCCTTGCCCCTCCGTGACCGGTGCGCTCATAAAGGCCAGATGGGGCACGTGTTGATCGTCGGCGGCGACCAAGGATTCAGCGGCGCCGCGCGCATGGCCGGGGAGGCCGCGTTGCGGGTCGGCGCCGGTCTGGTCAGCGTGGCGACCCGGACCGAACACGCAGGACTGATGAACCTGAACCGGCCCGAATTGATGTGTCACGGCGTGGCGGCGCCGGAGCAATTGACGGGATTGCTGGAAAAGACCGACGTGATCGCGGTGGGGCCGGGTTTGGGCCAGAGCGACTGGGCCAAAGCGCTGTGGGCGTCCGTCCTCGAATCGCAAAAACCGTTGGTGGTGGATGCGGACGGGCTGAACCTGCTGGCGTCTGCCGGTGTAAGGAAACCGAACTGGATTTTAACGCCGCATCCCGGCGAAGCCGCCCGATTGTTAGCCAGCGCAACGGCTGAAATTCTTCGCGATCGATTTGAGGCTGCCCGGGCGTTGCAGTCGCGCTACGGCGGCATCACCGTACTGAAAGGGGCCGGAACCTTGGTCGCCTCCTCGGACCGAGTTGCGGTCTCGGGCACCGGCAATCCCGGCATGGCCTCGGGCGGCATGGGCGACGTGCTGTCGGGAGTGATTGCCGGCCTGCTGGCGCAAGGGTTATACTTGCAGGAGGGCGCGGAGCAGGGCGTTTATCTGCACGGCATGGCGGCCGATCTGGCCGCCGCCAAAGGCGGAGAGCGGGGGCTGCTGGCTACCGATTTGATGCCTTATCTCAGACAATTGGTCAATTGATGCAGCGTTTTTTGCACAACGCGGAGGAAACGGAACAGGTCGGGGCGAAGCTTTACTCTTTATTGCCGGCGCAATGCGTGATTTATCTCGAAGGCGATTTGGGCGCCGGTAAGACGACGCTGGTGAGAGGTTTTTTGCGGGCGGCCGGTTTTTCGGGGGCGGTCAAGAGCCCTACCTACACGCTGGTGGAAGAATATACGCTGGCTCATCGGAAGGTGTTTCATTTTGATTTATATCGCCTTACCGATCCAGAAGAACTGGAATGGATAGGCATCGGAGATTATTTTTCGGAGGACTGCACCTGTTTTATCGAATGGCCGGACATGGGCAAAGGTTACGTCCCAGAGCCCGATTTGGCGATCCGTTTGTCTTTCGATAAAGAAGGGCGGCTTTTGCTTCTGGAGAAAGTTTCCGAGGACTTGAAAAAAATAATAACCGGCCTGTAAAAACATGGAGATACTGCTATAATTTAAATCGGATTATCATTTCATTTTTGTGGTGGTTATGCGTATTTCCTGCAAAGCTCTCATTCTGTCTGGATCACTGTTTTTCTCTCTGGCGGGACAGGCGCAGTCGGTCGATGTGAGTTCCGTGCATTACTGGACGGCACCCAAGCGGGCCCGGATGATGATCGATGTGTCTTCGCAGCCCGATCACCGGGTCGAGTTGTTGGATCAACCTCCCCGTCTGGTCGTCAACATCCGGAATGCCCATCTGGATCACGCCTTGGGTCAACCGCCGGCCGAGCATCCCTTGTTTTCCGGGGTGCGGGCAACCCAGAAAGGCGAAGACGTCAAGATTGTCGTCAATTTGAAAAAACAGGTCAGTCAGAACAGTTTTACATTAAAACCGAACAAAATGTACGGTCATCGCCTGGTGGTGGATTTGACCGAGGTGAGCCCCGGCGCCGCCGATTCCCGGGATACGGAAACAGCCGTTCCGGTTAAGGCCGGAGCCGCGGCGGTTAAGCCGGTCCGCTTGAAAAAACAGGCGGACAAAGACGTTACCGAGACTTCGAACAACATCCTGCCGGTATCCGGAAAAGCCAAGGACGTTATCGTTGCAATCGATGCGGGGCACGGCGGCGACGATCCGGGTGCCCATGGTTCCAACGGGACCGAAGAGAAGAAAGTCGTTTATTCCATTGCTCGCAAACTGGAATCGTTAATCAACAGCCAGCGCGGAATGAGGGCGGTGATGGTTCGCAAGGGCGATTATTACGTTGCACATAGAAAAAGAATGGAAATCGCCCGTGCCGCCAGGGCCGACTTGTTCGTTTCAATCCACGCCGATGCGTTTAAAAATACCCATGTCAAAGGGGCTTCGGTATTTACTCTATCGAGCAGTGGCGCCTCCAGCGAAGCCGCCCGTTGGCTGGCCGACAGCGAGAATGCTTCCGATCTGGTCGGGGGCGTCAGCCTGGACGACAAGGAAGAAGTCCTGGCTTCGGTATTGCTTGATCTATCGCAAATGGCCACTCAGGAGGCCAGCGTTAACGTGGCCAAACACGTACTGAAGCATTTTCAGGACATCGGCGAGCTGCATTTCGACAGTGTCCAAAAAGCGGGTTTTCTGGTGTTGAAATCGCCCGACATCCCGTCCATTCTGGTTGAAACCGGCTTTATCTCGAACCCTTCGGAAGAGCATAAACTGAAAAACAGCGCGCACCAGTCAAGAATCGCTCTCGCTATTTTCAAGGGCGTGCGCGACTATTTCAAACAATACTCTCCAGTCGATACGCGAGTGGCCGGATTGTAACCCGGCAAGTAGTGCCGGGGCTGCGCAAGATGTCACGCAGTCCTCGGCGCCGCCGGATATCAAACAAGATTTCAATTTCTTTCGGTTATCTGAGGAAAAAACGAACTTATTCCCGAAAGTACCATCCCGGCAGCCGGTCGGATAAAATAGCCTTTTAATTCCGGTCCGGCTCATGCGCATCCGTTTGCTTCCTCCTCAATTGATTAACCAGATTGCCGCCGGCGAGGTGGTCGAAAGGCCGTCGTCGGTGGTCAAGGAACTGGTCGAAAACTGTTTCGATGCCGGCGCAAGCCGGATTGTCATCGAGATAGAACAGGGCGGCGCCCGCTTGATTCGAATCAGGGATGACGGTTGCGGCATCGCGAAGGAAGACTTGCCGCTGGCGTTGTCACGGCACGCCACCAGCAAGATTGCGACGCTGGACGATCTGGAGCGGGTAACCAGCATGGGCTTTCGGGGAGAAGCATTGCCCAGCATCAGTTCCGTGTCGAGACTGACCCTGATTTCGCGCACGGCCGAGGCTCCTTGCGCCTGGAAAGTCACCGCCGACGGTTCGGAGCGTCATTCCGACCCGGAGCCGGACCCGCACCCGTCCGGCACGACGGTCGACGTGCGCGATCTGTTTTATAACACGCCGGCCCGGCGCAAGTTTCTAAGATCGGAAAAAACCGAATTTGCCCATATCGAAACGCTGATCCAGCGAATGGCGTTGAGCCGCGCCGACATCGGCTTCAAGCTGCTCCATAATCAAAAGGAAATCCTCAACCTGAAGCCGGCCCTTACCGAGCCTGAACAGGAACGGCGCGTGACCGGAATTTGCGGCAGCTCGTTTCTTGAGAATTGCGTCAAGATCGATTTCGAGGCCTCCGGCTTGCGCTTGCTCGGCTGGGTCGGACTGCCGACTTTTTCTAGAAGTCAGCAGGATATGCAGTTTTTCTACGTCAACGGCAGATTGATCAAGGACAAACTGGTTTCCCATGCCGTCAAGCAGGCCTACCAGGACGTTTTGTATCATGGCCGCCATCCGGTTTTTGTCCTGTATCTCGAGCTGGATCCGGTGCTGGTCGACGTCAATGCACATCCGGCCAAGCTGGAGGTCCGGTTCCGGGAAGGCCGGCTGGTGCACGACTTTTTGTTTACCGCGCTGCACCGGTCGTTGGCTGAATTGAGGCCGGGCCAATCCGGTCCCGTTTCGGAATCCGCCGGGAGACTTGCCGCTGCGGCCCCGAAGGCTCTGTTCGAAGAGCGCACGCCGGTTCATTGGCCACGGTCTCCGCAGCAGGAAACGCTGCCGTTAACCGTGCAGGAAGAGATTCGCGCTTACGCTCGGCTGTATCCGGAGCCGAAAACGCCGACGCCTTCGGCCGAAAAGCCCGATCCGGGGTTTCCGCCCTTGGGCCATGCCGTCGCCCACCTGCATAACATCTACATTCTGTCCGAAACTCAAAACGGCCTGATCCTGGTCGACGCTCACGCCGCCCACGAGCGGATAGGCTACGAGCGTTTGAAGCGACAAATGCAGGCGGGCGGCGTCGCCAGCCAGCCTTTGCTGCTTCCGATCAAAGTAAAAGTCAGCCCGGCTGAAGCCGATCTGGCCGAACAGGAGCTGGCGTATTTTCATTCGCTGGGCATGGAGATTAACCGCACGGGGCCCGAGACCCTGCTGGTGCGCTCGGTCCCGCCCTTATTGGCCGGCGCCGACGTCGAGACTTTGCTGCGCGACGTCCTGGCCGATATGTCCGAACAGGGGATGAGCCGGCGCATCGAAGAGCAAACCCACCGGGTGTTGGCGACTATGGCCTGCCACGCGGCGGTCAGGGCTCATCGGCGGCTCAGTCTGGACGAGATGAACGCCTTGCTGCGAGACATGGAACGGACGGAAAGAAGCGGACAGTGCAATCACGGGCGCCCTACCTGGATCGAGTTATCGACTCAGGATCTTGATAAATTTTTCATGCGGGGGCAGTGACCCTTTTCGGCGGAGACCCCTTTATTCAGTTGCGGTTTTTATAAAGAAAACGGCTTTGTCCGAAAAATTCGCTGTCATTAGAGAAAGGTTTTCGGTAATTCGAGAGCGCGAAGCGAAGATGAACGTGCTTATCCAAGCCATGATTCAGCCTGCTGCATGATCCGCGCGTGACTTCTATCGGATGGAAAACCGGAGCAATAATTAAGGCGAAAACCCCCCGGCTTGACCTGGCCCAAACGGTAGTTGAACCAGGTCCTCAGGATAAGGCTGTTTAGTTAGCCTGACGAACTGGCGCAGACCGCATAGACCGTATATTGTCCGGTCGGTAATACCGTGCCTAACAAGCCTCCCAGGACGCCGAAAGAGGCGCCCCATCCGTTCGCCGTTTGCCCGGCGGTAGCCAGGACGCCGTTCAAAGTCGGCGCACTGGTCTGCAGAATGCCGGTGACCACATTAAGAAGTCCTAACGGTTGAGTCGCGCCGCCGGTCAACACGATCTCGCCTGCGTTACAGGCTGCCGTGAGCAGATCGCCCGCGGCAGGATTGAGGTAAGTTGCCGTTCTGACCACCGTGCTGGCAATCGCGCCCGCGGCTCCTGTCGCTCCTGTCGCGCCGGCAGGACCCGTCGGTCCGGTCGGGCCAATCGCGCCGGTAAGACCGGTTAAACCGATGGCGCCGGTCGCTCCCGTAGCGCCTGTGGCGCCGGCCGGTCCCGTTGCTCCGGTCGCGCCGGTAGCTCCAGTAGCGCCGCCGCTGGGTCCTGTAGCGCCCGTAGCACCGGTGGCACCGGTAGCTCCTTTGGCGCCGGTAGCCCCGGTGGCACCGGTAGCTCCCGCACTGCCTGTCGAAGCCCAGATGATGTCGAGTTCGGGTTCGTGGCCTGTGCTTTTGCTTTCTTTGCTGTCAATTTTAATATTCAGCGAATCCGTTCCCGTCAAGGCAAAACCGACAGTGGGCTCCGAAATATGAGCAGCGACAAAGTTGGTTACATCCAGTTCCACCCATTGATTGATGCTGGGCGACGTCGCGGTGCTGTCGAGAATGTCGGCTCCCAAGGCAGGTGGAGTTACCTTGCCGATGGTGTATTCATTCCAGTCTGATGATAATCCATGGACTTGCAGTAAACCGTTCGTAAAATTTTTTACGCCGGAGACATAGAGCCTCAAGGTGGCTTTGGCGACCGTTCCCGAGTCCGGCACGGACTTGTCGAGATTGAATTTGAGATATCCGTTTTTCGATCCGGCCGCGATCAATAAAGTGGTTTTAGTCCCATAGTTTTTAGTGGAGCCAGTAACCACATAACTGTCTCCCATCACCGCAGGTCCGGCCCATGCCGTGGGCGAAGCAGTCAGGGAGGCTAATGAGCCCATCAGCGTTAACGTTTTAATATGGGTGTTTCTAGATCCCTGATTTATTATTTTCTTACTTTTCATAATTTTCTCGTACTCGTGAATAGACCAATAATGAAGGAAATTCCTTGTGAATGACGAGTACATTAACTTTTCATTTTTCAGAACAATTCGGTGTACCTCGCATTCAGGTAAGCATGAATAAAAAAATACTTTAAATTATAAGGTTATTGTGTATTTTACGTTCTGCTTGCCTGAAATGAAGAATAGTTCAGATTTAATATTTTATATTGGAAAGATCATTTTTATCGATTAAAAATCGATAAACCTGGATTACGGAAAAGAAAAAGTCTTATTGATTAACGCGTTTGATCGTTCCAATGGCTGTCGATTTTCTTAAAATAAATCGTTTTGCCATAGCTCAAACTCAACAATAAAGGCGGCAGGAAGCAAATTACAGATAACTTTGTAAGCTAGATATCATAATTTTTGTAAGGAAATAATTTATGGATGGGTTCCTGGGTCCTGACATCGTCGAACCAAACTTTTTTGCTCTTGTTGCTCATGAGCGAAAATGTCAAAATAACGGATATTTACGGCACTTAAAGATGAATCGGTCTGTTCTTTCCGAGTATGCCGGTCATTTTTTTTCCGAAGCCCGGCGCGACCGTTCGTTTCCGGTTAATTCGTCCGGCCATCCATCTTCACTGAAAGAAATAAAGACCTCGGGACGACATTCTGACTTTTATGAAACCATCTTCACTTCCCCCGGCCATTTTCTTAATGGGGCCTACCGCTTCGGGCAAGACCGCGCTGGCCGTTCAGTTGGCTCAGGCTATTGGCGGGGAAATCATCAGCGTCGATTCGGCGCTGGTCTATAAAGGCATGGACATCGGCACAGCCAAACCTTCGAATGAAGAGCGGGGAGGCATTCCGCATCATCTGATCGATATTCTCGATCCGGCCGAACCTTATTCGACCGGCCGGTTCAGAACGCAGGCTCTGGCATTGATGGCGGAAATCGGCAGGCGTAAGAAAATCCCGATTCTGGCGGGGGGGACGATGCTGTATTTTAATGCGTTAACTCACGGTCTGGCCGAATTGCCCGATGCGGATCCCGAAGTGCGGGCCAGACTGGACCGGGAGCTGGAAAAAGAGGGTAAAGAGGCCCTGTACCGGCGCTTGTCCGAAATCGATCTGGAATCGGCGGCAAGAATTCATCCCAATGATCCTCAACGGATTCAGAGAGCGCTCGAAGTTTATGAAATCAGCGGCAGGTCCTTGACGTCCTTTTTTCAGAGGCCCGGGACGCCGGCCATACCTTATCGAATCATCCGGCTGATGATTGCGCCAATGGATCGGGTGCGGTTGCACGAAATCATCGCTCAGCGTTTCCTGCGCATGCTGGAGCAAGGCTTGGTAGAGGAAGTCGAAGCGCTTTACCGCCGGGGCGATTTGACCGACAAACTGCCTTCGATCCGGGCGGTCGGCTACCGGCAGGTATGGGCGTACCTGCAAGGCGAGTACGATTATAAGACCATGATCGAAAAAGGCATTGCCGCCACACGGCAACTGGCCAAGCGCCAGTTTACCTGGCTGCGCCGGGAGGCGGACGGTTTTTCTTATCACACAGGAGAGGCCGAGTTGCTAAGGAAAGTGCTGGCCGACGTCAAGCCTAGGCTCGGCGGTTACAGAGGCTATGCTTCCGAAGCATGAGGCCTCCGGAAAGTGGCTTCGGTTGGATTGGAGCATGGCCCTGTATTTCCGGAAAGTCTCCGGTTTTTCCCGTCGGGAAGAATTTTTTAATTTTGTTCTTATATGATTCAAGAAACCATTGTAACTACCCGGAACCTCTCGGGCGAGGCTCATATTGCGCCGATGGGCATCCATGCGAACGGAGGCGAGCTTGTCATACTGCCGTTTCGCCCGTCCACGACGCTGGACAATCTGCTGGAAACCCGGGTTGCGGTGATCAATTATTGCGACGACGTTCGAGTATTTGCAGGCTGTTTGACCGGACGCCGAGACTGGCCTCTTAATTGCGCCGAAAAAATCAAGGGACAGGTATTGGCAGGCGCCTTGGCGCACTCCGAAGTGGAAATCGTCCGGATCGAAGAAGATTCCGTTCGGCCGAAACTGTTCGTGAAAACCGTCCATGAGGTCAATCATGCCCCTTTTAGAGGATTTAACCGGGCTCAGTATTCGGTGCTGGAAGCGGCGATCCTGGTCAGCCGTCTGGGCCGGCTGCCCATGGAGAAAATCGAAGCCGAAATAGCCTATTTGCGGATCGGCCTGGAAAAAACCGCCGGGGACCGGGAAACGGAGGCCTGGGGCTGGCTGATGGCGGCGATCGATCGTTTCAAGACCGGGAGAAGCGCATGACCGGCATGCTGGCGAGTGTGCAAAGCCTGGAAGAAACGATCATGGCGTTGTCCGCCCAGGTCGACATCATCGATCTCAAGCAGCCGGCCTCGGGCGCGTTGGGCGCTTTGGACCGGGACGCGATCAGGCGGATTTGCGACTATTGCAACGGACGGAGACCGGTCAGCGCGACGATCGGCGATTTGCCGGTGCGGCCCGATCCGGTGTTCGCTGCGGTCAAGGCCATGCAGGAAACCGGCGTCGATTACATCAAAATCGGCTTTTTCCCCGGCGGCGACCCGGAGGGAACCGCGCACAAGCTCTCGGTGTTGACCGGACGGCAGCCGGCGTTGATCGGAGTGCTCTTTGCCGACACCGAGCCGGACTTTGCGTTGATCGATTTGCTTAAATCCTCCGGCTTTACCGGCGTCATGCTGGACACGATGGATAAAAGCAAAGGCTCTTTGACGGAAGTCATGCGTCCGGAAACGATCGGGCAGTTCGTCGGTCTGGCCAGGTCCCGGCGCTTGCTGTGCGGGCTGGCGGGATCCCTGCGGCTGGCGGACATACCGGAGTTAACCGCCCTTCGGCCCGATTATCTGGGTTTCAGGGGAGCATTGTGCGTGGGCAGTGCAAGGACCGCACGACTGGATCCGGAATCGACGGTCAGAATAAGAGAGGCCGTCGCCGCGGCCGCCGGCCGATGCGCAAAAGCCCGGCCGGTTGATTTTGAGGCCGAGTTCGGTGGAATCCGCAATGTCAGCGGAAAATAAATGCAATCGCCACCAGTACCGCCGTCACCGACGCCGCCAGTACGGCGCCGGCGGCCATATCCTTGGCCGCGCCGATTTCCGGATGCCGCTCCGGGTGCAGGCGGTCGGCCAGCGTTTCCAAGGCCGCGTTCATTAACTCGGCCATCATCACCAGGCCTATCGTCAAAGCGCCGACAGCCCACCAAAGCGGCGCAGGCCGGGTAATCGACAGAACCAGCAACACGGCCGTACCGGCGAGCGTTTGAAAACGCAAGCTGCGTTCCCGGCGGAAAGCCAGAGAAAGCCCCCGCAGAGCGAAAGTCAATCTTTTTGAAAAAGGTTGTCCTTTCATTGAGTATCCTTATTGCCCGGCAGAAGGCAGTGAGCCATGGCGCCGCCCGCCAGCGCCCAGGCGGCTCCGGCCGCCCACCCGGCCAGCACGTCGCTCGGCCAGTGGACGCCGAGATAGACCCGGCTCAAGCCGACCAGTCCGCTCAGCAGGAGCGCGACCGCGATCACGTAAAGCTTCAGTCTGACCCCGGGAACCACCCCGGCAATCAGCGCGCCCAGCGTTAAATAGACCACGGCCGAGACCATGGCGTGGCCGCTTGGAAAACTGGCCGTATAGACATAGATTCCGCCGGGACCGAGATCCGGACGAGGGCGGTCGAAACCTTCTTTTAAAATCGTCACGGCCAGGGTTCCGCTCACGGTGGCCGCCAGCACGAACCACGACAGGCGTTTTTGTCCTGCCAGGAACAGAAAGAAGACCGTAATCAGAATAAAAAGCCCCAGCACGGCGGGACTGCCGAGAGCGGTAATATCGCGCACAAAATCTTCGAACCAGACGGGGCCGAGCGGATCGGTGGCGTCCCCGGCGTCCCGAAGCAGCATCAGCAGCCATCGGTCGACGGCATGGGTATCGCCTTCGACCACTTCCTCGGCTACTTTAATGAAAAAGGCCAGGAACGCGGCGGCCGCCGCCGTCAAAGCCAGGAACCTGAAGGTCGGCCAATTCCTGAGCTTGACTTCCCGATTTCCCAGTATTTTATCGATAATAACCCAACGCATGTTTTGACAGAAGTTGAAAGCCGGCCGTTAATGAAACCGTGTTTTCGATTATAGCGTTCTTTTACTGAATTCGATGGCATTTTCGTACCGCTGTGGGGTTGTTTAACTCGCCTTCGTTTTTAAACGAGACGTTCGGAAAAAAGCGGGAACTTTTTTTCTTGTAGTTCAATCGCTAATTTGTAGGTTCATCCGGCCTGCACGTCTCTGATTGAATTTTTACAAGGCAATTGTCGAGGAGGGGTTATGAATCGCATGATCAAATTAGTGCTGTTTTTCTGCTTTATTTCGGCGCCGTTGGCACTCTCGGCGCAGGATTACGGGACGGATTATTCCCGGCCGGGCAAGAAGCTGGTTCTCAGCTTCAAAACCATGTATGGGGTGGCCGGCTCTTTTCTAGGAGAAACCAATCCGGTCCGGGGCGTGAACGGCGACGAGCTCCCCTGGATCCTGAAATCGGCCAAGGGCAAGCTTTTTTCCGACGGACGCTTGATTATCCGGATTCGCGGCTTGGTTTTTCCGGACGATCCCAGCGTTCCGGAAAATCTGAGGGGCACCAATGACGAGACGCAATTTCGCGCGCTGGTCAGTTGTCTGACCGAAGAAAGCGGCGCCGTGGTCGAGCAGAACGTCGTTACGGAAGGATTTCCGGCCACCGTGAAAGGCAACTCCGACATTGTCGCGCAAATAGAGTTGCCCAGACCCTGCGTCGCGCCGATCGTCATGGTGCTGGCAGGTTCGGAAGACAAATGGTTTTCCATGACCGGCTATTAAGTAATCTACCGTTAAAGTGAGCTTGATTCATTGGGCTAAAGCATGTCGTTCCATGAAAAGGATCGGAACGACATGTCCTTGTGCCGGTTCTGTGCTGTTTTTTTCCTGTTGACTCCTGCTTTTGCCATTCCGGACGGGATTTTTTTATAGCCCGCCAAAGTTCCATAAACATTAAAAGTTAAAGAAGTTTCTCTGCTACAATCGGGACGTTCCCGAACGTAACGAAAGGACGGTATCAGAGCATGACTTCTTCAGATTCCAAGGATCTTCTCCGTAAACAGTTGCGTGAAGCCGCGCTGGAATACCATGCGTTTCCTGTGCCCGGCAAAATCAGCGTGAACTCGACCAAGCCGTTGGCCAACCAGCGCGACCTTTCTCTGGCTTATTCGCCGGGCGTCGCGGCGGCCTCCGAGGAAATCGCCGCGGATTCGGCCAACGTTTTCAAATACACTGCGCGCGGCAATTTGGTCGCCGTCATCAGCAACGGAACCGCGGTGCTGGGCCTCGGCAACATCGGCCCTCTGGCGGCCAAGCCGGTGATGGAAGGCAAGGGGGTGTTGTTCAAGAAATTCGCCGGTATCGACGTCTTCGACATCGAAATCAACGAGCCGGACCCGGACAAGCTGTGCGACGTCATCGCCGCTCTGGAGCCGACTTTCGGCGGGATCAATCTGGAAGACATCAAGGCGCCGGAATGTTTTTACATCGAGCGCCGATTGCGCGAGCGCATGAACATCCCGGTGTTTCACGACGATCAGCACGGCACCGCGATTATTGTCGGCGCCGCTATTTTGAACGGGCTGAAGATTGTCGGCAAAGACATCAAACAATGCAAGCTGGTCGTGTCCGGCGCGGGCGCCGCGGCCCTGGCCTGCCTCGATTTGATCGTCGAACTGGGCTTTCCGATCGAAAACATGATCGTGACCGATCACCTGGGCGTCGTCTATCAAGGCCGGACCGAATCGGTGGACGCCAATAAGGCGCGTTTTGCCCGTGAGACCACGGCCAGAACGCTGGCCGAAGTGATGCACGGCGCGGACATTTTTTTGGGCTTGTCGGCAGGCGGCGTATTGAAGCCGGAGATGGTCAAAACCATGGCGCCGCGGCCGCTGGTGCTGGCCCTGGCCAATCCGACCCCCGAAATTTTACCCGAAGAAGTGAAAGCGGTGCGCGACGACGCGATCATAGCGACCGGACGCTCCGATTATCCGAACCAGGTCAATAATGCGCTGTGCTTTCCGTATATTTTTCGGGGCGCCCTGGACTGCGGCGCCACGACCATCACGCGGGCGATGGAAATTGCCGCGGTCCATGCGATCGCCGAACTGGCTGAGGCCGAGCAATCCGATGTCGTCGCCAGCATTTACGGCATCGACAACCTGTCTTTCGGCCCCGATTATCTGATCCCCAAACCTTTCGATCCGCGTCTGATGACCAAAATCGCTCCCGCCATCGCCCTGGCCGCGGAAGCGTCCGGCGTCGCCGCCCGGCCGATTCAGGACATGCCGGCTTACATCGAGCGCTTGCAGCAATTCGTGTATCTCAGCGGTCCTTTCATGAAACCGGTGTTCCGGCTCGCCAAGAGCGCGCCCGAGGCGAAAAAACGCATCGTGTTTGCCGAGGGGGAAGAAAAAAAGGTGCTGCGCGCGGCCCAGATTCTGGTCGATGAGAAAATCGCCTGCCCCATTCTGATCGGCCGGCCTGCGGTCCTGCAGTACCGGATCGAAAAATACGGCCTGCGGCTCCGGCCCGGCGCCGACGTCCAGGTGGTGAATCCGGAGTTCGACGAACGCTACCGCGATTTCTGGACGACTTATCTGGCGATGACCGTCCGCAAAGGCGTCACCGAGCAGTACGCCAAGCTGGAAATGCGCCGGCGCAATACTCTGATCGGCGCGATGCTGATGCACAAAGGCTATGCCGACGGCATGATCTGCGGTACGTTCGGCACGACCGACATGCATCTCAATTACATCGATCAAGTGCTGGGCAAGCGTCCGGGAGCCACGGTGTACGCGGCGATGAACGGGCTCGTGTTGCCCGACCGCCAGTTGGTTCTGGTCGACACGCACGTCAATCACCATCCGACCGCGGAACAACTGGCCGAGATTACGCTGCTGGCCGCGGAACAGATGCGCCGCTTCGGACTGGTGCCGCGCGCCGCCCTCCTGTCTCATTCCAACTTCGGCACCAGCAACAGCGAGTCGGCGAAAAAGATGCGGGAAGCCCTGGCGATGATCCGGCAAAGGGCGCCGGATCTGGAAGTGGAAGGGGAAATACACGGCGATACCGCGCTGGATTACGAACTGTTGAAGGAGATGATGCCGGATTCGAGGCTGAAAGGCAGCGCCAATCTGTTGGTGTTTCCCAACATCGACGCCGCCAATATCGCCTATAATCTGCTCAAAGTCGCCTCCGGCAGCGGCGTTGCGATCGGGCCGGTGCTGCTCGGCTGCGCCCGCCCGGTGCATATCCTGACGCCGGCGGCTACGGTGCGCCGGATCGTGAACATGGCGGCCTTGTGCGTCGTCGATGCCAACGAAGCGGCTTGAGCTTTTCCCTTCGGACGCTCTTTCGGAAAGCTTGCGGACCGCTTTCGGTGAACATTTTTCGAACGTATCGGTCTTAGTTTGAGATTTTTAGATTTTCGACCGGTCGATTCGATTGATCTCGTTCTCAATA
The DNA here is from genome assembly GCF_000372865.1 of Methylosarcina fibrata AML-C10. Taxonomy (NCBI): domain Bacteria; kingdom Pseudomonadati; phylum Pseudomonadota; class Gammaproteobacteria; order Methylococcales; family Methylococcaceae; genus Methylosarcina; species Methylosarcina fibrata. Next base: position 4,217,187 of record NZ_KB889965.1, read on the forward strand.
TTTTTACAAATTGCAGGCAACTCTTGTAAGATTTAACCACTTTCTTTGTTGATTATTTTTTAAGGACTCCAAATAAAATGAAAACGTATACTTCTATCTCTCGTCCGGAAGTCGGCATCCTGACGACCAACAAAATGCTGAAAAACACCTATCTGCTGTTGTCCATGACGTTGCTTTTTAGCGCGCTGACCGCAGGTTTGGCGATGGTTCTGAATTTGCCCCATCCCGGCGTGATCCTCACTCTGGTGGGTTATTTCGGTCTGCTTTTCCTGACCACCAAATTCAGCAACAGCGCCTGGGGACTGCTTTGGGTGTTTGCGTTGACCGGATTCATGGGCTTGACTCTCGGTCCGATCCTGAACATGTATCTCAAGGTTTTCAGCAACGGCCACGAGTTGATCATGATGGCGCTGGGCGGTACCGGCGTGATCTTTCTGGGCCTTTCCGGCTATGCTCTGACGACACGGAAAGATTTCAGCTTCATGGGCGGTTTTCTGATGGTCGGCGTCCTGGTGGCCTTTCTGGCCGGGCTCGGCGCGATTTTCTTCACGCTGCCCGCTCTGTCGCTGGCGGTATCGGCGATGTTCATTTTGCTGATGTCCGGCATGATCCTGTTTCAGACCAGCGAAATCGTGCACGGTGGTGAAACCAATTACATTCTGGCGACCGTGTCGCTGTACGTGTCGGTTTACAATTTGTTTCTGAGCTTGCTGCAACTGTTCGGAGTATTCGGCGGTGACGAGTAAGCCGTCGATTTCGGCCGTTTCTTTCAAGCCGACTAAGACAAGCCCGGTCTCGACCGCCGGGCTTTTTGTTTTATTGTGGGTGCTGTCCGGCTGTCAGACCGTGGCTCCGCCGGAGCAGGTGACCGCTTCGTTCTGGGAAGCCATGGTGCGGGGCGATCTGGAGTCCGCGAGAAAACACACAACGCCGGAGACTCGAAATCTCGTCGTAAAACAGCAAAATCTGGAAAACGGCTCGGTCGACACGGGTTCGGTGGACGTGGACGGCAGCAATGCAAGAGTCTTCACGATTCTTACCCTGAAAAAGCCCGAAAACAAGGTGCTGTCTTTCGAAACGGTTTTATTGAAAGAAAATCGGCAATGGCAAGTCGATTATCAGGCCACGCTGGACAATCTTTCCTTGCTGCCTTTGGGAGCGCTTTTCAAAAGCCTCAGGACGATCGGCGATACCATTAATAAGGAGCTGGAACGGCAAATACCGCTCTTTGAAAATCAGCTCAAGTCGTTCAGCGAGGAATTACTGCGCCAACTGGAAGAATTTCGCCGGCAGCTCGAAAAAGCCGCCCCTCCCGATAACCGCCGGTCCGGAACGATTTAATCTTCGTTCTTCCTTTCTGTATGTGGCCTGGCTGGCCCGAGGTGCGTCCTTAGCCCTGCCTCCCGGATTCCGGACAACTTTTTTAGCCGGTTTGATGCTCCCTTTTCAAGGGCGGGTTAGAGTATCATAATACGATTTGGGACGAGCTCAATGAAATTACTGGCGGTGGAAACCGCAACCGAAGCCTGTTCGGCGGCGCTATGGATCGATTGCGCCGTAATCGAACGTTATCAGCGCACCCAAAGGGACCATACCCGCCTGGTCTTGCCGATGATCGACGGCTTGATGGCGGAGGCAGGGCTTAGGCCCCGCGATCTGGACGGACTGGCTTTCGGCCGGGGACCCGGTTCGTTCACCGGCGTGCGCATTGCCACCGGCATCATCCAGGGCATTGCCTTCGGCGCCGACTTGCCGATCGTTCCGGTTTCCACGCTGGCGGCCTTGGCGCAAGAGTTCTTCGACCGGAACTCGGCCGAGGTGGCGTTTACCGCGATGGATGCCCGAATGGGAGAAATTTACTGGGGCGTCTATCGGAGAGGCGAGAAGGGTTATGCCGAGTTAATAGGCCCGGAACGGGTCATTCCGGCGGATAAGATCGAGTTTCCCGACCTCCGCGGGGTCGGCATCGGCACCGGCTGGGGCGTTTACCGGGAAGAACTGGCGAAACGGCTGGCGGGCCGTCTAGACGGTATCGAAGCCGATCATCTGCCGAGAGCGGGCGCGGTCGCGCGCTTGGGAGCGCATGGCTTCGAACGGGGGCTGGCCGTGCCGGTCGAGGAAGCGATGCCCGTTTATTTGCGGGACCAGGTTGCAAAAAAAGAATCGGAGCGCTAATACGGTATAATGTCCTTCTTTGTCTCCGGTTTTTCGATAAAATGGCTCAGTTTTTTGCAATTCATCCCGATAATCCGCAACTGCGGCTAATCCACCGAACCGTGGAGATCGTACGGGAAGGCGGCGTCGTCGCCTATCCCACCGACTCTTCGTACGCCATCGGTTGCCATATCGGCGACAAGCAGTCGATGGATCGGATTCGACGGATCCGGCAATTGGACGACAAGCACAACTTTACGCTGGTCTGCAAGGATCTGGCGCAGGTATCGACCTTTACCAAAATAGGCAATGACGCTTATCGAATGATCAAGGCGCTGACGCCCGGCCCTTTTACTTTTATCCTCGAAGCCACCCGGGAAGTTCCGCGCCGGCTGCAGCATCTCAGGAAAAAAACCATCGGCGTGCGCATTCCGGACCATGCCGTGGCGATGCTGCTGGTGAAAGAACTCGAAGAGCCTTTGTTGAGCACCAGCTTGATTTTGCCCGGAGAGACCGACGGCCTGTCCGATCCCTACGAAATTCGGGAAAGGCTGGAGCATCAACTGGATTTGGTGATCGATGCCGGCAATATCGAGTTTGCCGAGACCACCGTAATTGAATTTACCAATAAAGGCCCTGAAATCATCCGGCAGGGTATTGGTATGGCGCCCATGTTAGATTGATCGAGACGACAGAATTATGATGAATGAATTGACGCTGATGCAGCGGATCGTGGTATGGATACTTCCAGTCATTTTTGCGATTACCGTGCACGAAGTCGCGCACGGCTGGGTCGCCAGGAAATTCGGCGACAACACCGCTTATCAGTTGGGCCGGTTGACGTTGAATCCGCTCAAGCACATCGACTGGCTGGGAACCGTCATTCTTCCCGGCTTGTTGTTACTGTCGGGTACCGGTTTCATCTTCGGCTGGGCCAAACCCGTTCCGGTCGACGCCAGGAATTTTAAAAAACCGCTCAAAGATATGGCTTGGGTCGCCCTGGCCGGTCCCGGCGCCAATTTGCTGATGGCCGTCGGCTGGGCCTTATTGGCCCGCCTGGGCGTGATTATCGCCGTGGAAGCGATTTCGCTGCCGCTGATCTATGCCGGCATCGCGGGCATATCGATCAATCTGGTGCTGGCGCTGGTGAATCTTCTGCCGATTCCGCCGCTGGACGGAAGCCGGATAGTCACCGGGTTTTTGCCCCATTATTGGGCATGGCAGTATAATCGGCTGGAACGCTACGGATTCATCATTCTCTTGTTGTTGCTCTATACTAGAGTTTTGAATGTTATTCTGGAATATCCCTTGTATGTCGCGCAGAAGCTCTTTTTATCGATTGCCGGCATTTAATAAAGGGGCGGCTCGTGAACATGCCCCCGTTTCTGCGAGACGATTCGCTTTGATTGCATAGATGATTGAAGAACTCACGGTCATGCCGGATATGCCGGTGATCGCAGTCGTCAACGGCACCCCCATCAATCAGTTGCCGGACGATCTGTACATTCCGCCCGATGCGCTTGAAGTCATTCTGGAGCTGTTCGAGGGCCCGCTGGACTTATTGCTGTATTTGATCAGAAGACAGAATCTGGACATCGTGAACATCCCCATCGCGCAAATCACTCATCAATACATCGCCTATATCCGGATGATGAACCAGCTCAACATGGAGCTGGCGGCGGAATATCTGGTGATGGCGGCGTTGCTGGCGGAAATCAAGTCGCGCATGCTGCTGCCCCGTCAACCCGAAGGCGAGGAAGAAGAGGAAGATCCGAGGGCGACCCTGATCCGCAGGCTCCAGGAATACGAATGCATCAAAAATGCTGCCGAAGAGCTGGATCGGCTGCCCCGGATCGAACGGGACATTTTTACCTTCGGCGTCGATACGTCGACTCTGGCGGTCGAGAAAAAGCTGCCGGACGTTCAGTTAAAAGAACTTTTGCTGGCGTTTCAGGATGTCCTCAAACGAGTGGAACAACTGAGCCATCACCATATCACCAAAGAACCCTTATCAGTCCGTGAGCGAATGTCAACCATTCTGGAAAACCTTAAAGGAACGGATAGTCTCCTTTTTTCGCAGCTATTCATTCGAAGGGAAGGCCGACCCGGGGTCGTTGTCTCGTTTCTGGCCATTCTCGAGCTTGCCAAGGAAGGACTCATCGAAATCCTCCAGCCCGAGCCCTTCGATGAGTTGTGCGTTAGAAGCGCCCGCACCGTTTTGCCTACCTGAACTGCTTGAAGTCGACGTGGAAATCAAACGCATAGTTGAAGCCATTTTATTTGCCGCCAATCGGCCTATGACCTGCAAAGAGATTCAGCAGGTGTTCCCGGAAATAGAGCAGCCCGATCTGCCGGTCATTCAGGCGGCGATCGAGGATATCGCCGAGGAATACCAACAGCGTCCGATCGAATTGAAGCAGGTAGGCAGCGGCTACCGGTTTCAGGTCAAACAGGAGTTGTCCCGCTGGGTCTCGCGCCTGTTCGAAGAAAAACCGCCGAAATATTCCCGCGCCCTGCTGGAAACGCTGGCCATCATCGCCTACCGGCAGCCGGTCACCCGCGGCGACATCGAGGATATCCGCGGCGTCAGCGTCAGTTCCAGCATTATCCAGACGCTGCTCGACCGCGAATGGGTCAGGGTCGTGGCGCACAAGGAAGTTCCGGGCCGCCCCGGCTTGTACGGCACCACCAAGCAATTTCTGGACTATTTCAACATCAAATCGCTCAACGAACTGCCGACTTTGCAAGAGATTCAGGATCTCGACTTGTCGCTGGATTCCGCGCAGCCCCCCTTACAGGTAGAGAGTGAAAAACAGGAAACAAGAGAAGAGCTCGCCGAAACGGTCGAGTGAGCCAAAGATCAAAAACACGGCCAAAAATAGAGACGACGAAGCGCCGGCGCTCGGGGAGCGCATCCAGAAAGTGCTGGCGCGCGGCGGCCTCGGTTCCCGGCGGGAAATCGAACGCTGGATCGCCGAAGGCCGGGTAAGGATCAACGGCGCGGTGATCGGTTTGGGCGCCAGGTTACGGCCGGGAGACCATTTGCAGGTCAACGACCGGGTCGTGCACTGGCAGAAATTCGCTCGGCAGCCGACCCGCGTGCTGATCTATCACAAGCCGGTCGGCGAAGTCGTGACCCGCCGCGATCCCGAAGGCCGCCCTACGATATTCAGCCAGTTGCCCAAACTGGACACGGCCCGCTGGATCGCGGTCGGTCGGCTGGACATCAATACTTCCGGATTATTGCTGGTCACCAATAACGGCGAACTGGCCAATCGCCTGATGCATCCTTCCACCCAGATCGAGCGCGAGTACGCCGTGCGCGTCCTGGGCGAGATTCCGGAAACGACGCTGGAACGGCTCAGACAGGGCGTCGAGCTGGAAGACGGCAGGGCGAAATTCGACGACGTCCGGTTTTTTGCGGGAGAAGGCGCCAACAAATGGTATTACGTCACCGTCGGCGAAGGGCGCAACCGCCTGGTGAGGCGCTTGTGGGAATCGCAACAGGTGACCGTCAGCCGCCTGATGCGCGTTCGTTACGGGCCCGTGGTTCTGCCGGAACGCTTGCGGGCGCGTTCCTTTTATGAGTTGAACGATAAGGAGCTGGATCTGCTGTTCGAATTCGCCGGTCTGGAAAAGGAAAAAGTCGCTGCATCGGTCAGGCCGGACTTGAAAACCAATAAGTCCGGCAGAAGGTAGTCCGCCGAAGTCGTGAGCGACAATCCCGATTCGAATTGAGTATTTTCCGGTTTTCCCGACTCCTACAGCAAGACACTTCGAGAATTCGGGAAGGAATTGCCGGGCGGCGTCGTCCTGGACGGAGACGGGTTCTTTCGTTCCAGGTCCGGGCCGCTTGTTGGGGTTTATCCCGGCCTGCCGGGGTTGATCGGCAGGTTCCGTGCAGACAATTCTCCGGCAAGAAATAGAGTTAACTCGGTTATTACGCGGTATTCACCATGCATGCACGAACCATCAGCTTATTACAGCACGATCACAATTTTGCCGTCATCAATAAAAAGGCGGAAAAACGGACGTGGGCGGTGCTGATTCTGACCTTTATCACCATGGCGCTGGAAGTCGGAGCCGGCATCTATCTCGGATCGATGGCGCTCCTGGCCGACGGCTGGCACATGGGTACCCACGTGGCGGCGTTCATGATCACGATTTTCGCCTACCGTTATTCCCGCGCTCATGCCCACGATCAGACCTTTGCTTTCAGCTCCGGAAAAGTCGGCGTGCTCGGGGCCTTTGCCAGTTCGGTGGCGCTCGGCGTGGTGGCTTTGATCATGCTGATCGAATCGGGGGAACGCCTTCTGCATCCTAGGATCATTCATTTCAATGAAGCCATCGCGATCGCCGGCTTCGGATTGTTCATCAATCTGATCAGCGCCTTGCTGCTCAAAAGCCGGCATGACCATGATCACCACCATCATCATGAACACGGGCACGGCCATGGCCATCACGATCATAATCTGAAGGCGGCCTACGTGCACGTCATATCCGACGCCCTGACCTCGGTGCTGGCCATTGTGGCCTTGGTACTGGGAAAATATTACGGATGGCAATGGCTCGATCCGGTCATGGGCGTGGTAGGCGCGCTGATCATTACCCGCTGGGCCTATCTCCTGGTGAAAGAAACCGGCCCCATCCTGCTCGATGAAAGCATCGACGCCGACTACAGCAAAGCCATCGTAAGAACCATCGAAAGCGATGCCGATAACCGGATTGCCGATCTGCACGTCTGGCGAGTGGCGCCCAATCATTTCGCCGTGATCATTTCGCTGGTCACTCATCATCCGCAACCGCCGGAATATTACAAGGCCTTATTAAAAAATTTCCGCAAATTGTCGCATATTACCGTGGAAGTGACCCGGTGTCCGGAAGAAACCTGCAATGACTCGATGGAGCAAGCCGTTACTTCATCGCTTAATCCAGGCTAGCCGGCAGTCAGGGGCAGTCGGTAAAAAAGGTTCAGCGGAAAAAGTCTATACTTAAGCCTGAACAGGAAGATCCAGCCCTCGCAGGAGGCCGTCCAACGAAGGCTGGAGAGGGAAGTTGCCCGTCTTGAAGCCTATGCGGTCACATTCATTTTTCCGGAAGGATGGCTGTCCGGACAATTTACAAATCATACCTGTAGACTTTATGCGAAACGATACCTTCAGCATTGTTTTACCCGCAAAAAACGAGGCTTCTTCTCTTAAATTGCTGCTGCCCCAAATCAGACGGCTGTTTCCGTCCGCCGAAATTCTGGTGATCAACGACGGTTCCACCGACGAAACGGCAAAAGTTGCAATCGAGGAAGGGGCTAACGTCGTCAGTCATCCCTACAGCCAGGGCAACGGCGCGGCCATCAAGACAGGGGCTCGCCGTGCCGCCGGAGACGTCCTGGTTTTCATGGATTCGGACGGTCAACATAATCCGGAGGATATTTCCGTCCTGCTCGATTTGCTCGAACACGGCTACGACATGGTGGTCGGCGCAAGAAATCCGCGCACCCATGCTTCCTGGTCCCGGCGCGTCGCCAACGGTTTTTACAACCGGCTGGCCAGCGTCATGACCGGCCACAAAATCGAGGACCTGACCTCGGGCTTTCGCGCGGTCAGAACCGATAAATTCCGCAAGTTTCTATACCTTTTGCCCAACGGATTTTCCTATCCGACCACGTGCACGATGGCTTTTTTCCGTTCCGGTTTCCCGGTCGCCTACGTCCCGATCCATGCCGGGCAACGGGAGGGCAAGAGTCATATCCGGTTGCTGAAGGACGGCATCCGTTTTTTCATCATCATTCTGCGCATCGGCACGCTGTTCTCGCCGATGCGGTTGTTTTTGCCGATCAGCGGTTCGATTTTCATCACCGGCCTGGCCTATTACGGCTATACCTTTATGACCAGCGGCCGCTTTACCAACATGAGCGCCTTGCTGCTGCTGTCTTCGTTATTGATCTTTCTGATCGGCATCCTTTCCGAACAGATCTCGTCGCTGCATTATAAAAATGTCGAACATCCTCACAATAGCGGCACGCCTTCGGATGAATGACCGTGTCCCCCGATATCCGGAAGATTAAGCGGTGCCTGCTTTAGATACGGACAAGCCTTCGGAAAAAATCAAGGTCTTGTGGATAACCTCGAGCTATCCCCGATTCGAGCATGACAGCGCCGCCGTTTTTTTGCGGCGGCTGGCTGATTTTCTTCTCGAGGAAGGCGTTGACCTGCATGTTCTGTCGCCCGACGATTCCGCCGTCGAAAGGCCTCTGCCCGACGACTTGATAAAAAACTACCGCTTCCGCTATTTTTTTCCCCGCCGTCTGCAATTGCTTGCCTACGGATCGGGCATTCTGCCGAATTTGCGGGCCCGGCCGTGGTTGTTTTTACAAATCCCCTTTTTTTTGCTGGGTCAGTTCTGGTCGGCCCGGAGCCTGATTCGCCGGATCGAGCCGGATCTGATCCATGCGCATTGGCTCTTTCCTCAAGGCTGGATCGCCGCCTGGCTAGGCCGAAGATGGAAGGTGCCCGTCATCGTCACCGTGCACGGAGGAGACGCTTTCTCGTTACAGCAATCAGCCCTGGCCGGAATCAAACGCTGGACCGTACACAATTGCTCGACCTGGACTTCGAATACCGCCGCCACGGCCCAGGCCGTCGGCGACCGGCTGCCGAAACCGGAAATCATTCCGATGGGAGTCGACTCCCGCCGGTTCAATTCCGGGACGGTTTTTACCAAATCGCCGGAGGTTTCGGTGATATTGTTCGTAGGCCGTCTGGTTGAAAAGAAAGGGGTGCGCGACCTGATCCACGCCTATGCGATGCTGGACGGGGGGCTTCGGGACAGAACGGAACTGTGGATTGTCGGCGACGGCGTCGAACGCGAGGCACTGGAAAGGCTGGCGAGTGAATTGAAGCTGACGGCAAAGATTCATTTTCACGGCCGGCTGCCCAACGAGCAATTACCGCATTATTATGCTGCGGCCGATGTTTTCATCGCCCCTTCGATCACCGATTCATCGGGGGACACCGAAGGGCAGGGCGTGATTTTACTGGAGGCTTTGGCCAGCGGAACGGCCATTATCAGCACCCGGACCGGCGGTATCGGCGAAGTGCTGGAGCACGGCAAGACCGGGCTGCTGGTTAGGCCCAACGATCCGGTCGAACTGAAAGCCGCCATCGAAAACTTATTGAACGACCGGAAATTGCGCGATTCATTGGCGGCGGAAGGCCAAAAGATCGTTTCCGCTTACGATTGGCGCCTCATCGCCGGCCGGTTCGCCGAATTATACCGGCGACAACTTCAATACTGATCGCCGAAGGCCCGGGCAGCGAATACGTTCCGCCGGCAGGCTTTCGCAAAAAGTCTTGCTTATTTCCGTTTTTCCTCGACCTGGCCGTTTTCGGCGCAGAAGACGACGTCGGCCAACTGGCTGAAGATGCCGTGTTCGACAATGCCGGGAATGCCGTTCAGCAGCGTGTCGAGCGTGGCGCTGTCGAGGCTCTCCGGAAACACCGCATCCAGCACCAGGCTGCCGTGGGAGGTGACGATCAGGCCGTCTTTCGCGGCGTTCTGCCTGAGTTCCGCCTTGCCGCCGATGGCTTCCAGGCTCTGCCTGACCAGTTGCCAGGCGAAGGGAACGACTTCCACCGGAATCGGATATTTTTCGCCGATCCGGTTCACCCGTTTGCCGGGATCGATCAGCACCCAGAACGACGCGCTCGCTCGGGCCAGAATTTTTTCCCGCACCAGATCCTGGCCGCGGCCTTTCAGCAAGGTGAGATCGGGCGCGACTTCATCGGCGCCGTCGACGTAGACGTCCAGGCGCGTGAGCTGTTCCAGCGCCAGTATCGGCAGTCCGTGCTGACGCGCCTTGATCGAGCTGACCACCGAACTGGCCACGGCCTCGATCTCCAGACCTTCCTCCCGGTGGCGATGCGCCAGCGCTTCGATAAAGCAGTTGGCCGTCGAACCGGTGCCGAGGCCGACGATCATGCCATTCTGGATCCGGTTGGCCGCATGCTGGGCGACCCGTTCTTTATCGTTCATAAAATCTCTCCGTACGCAGAAAATGAAACCGTTTCAATGGGAAAATCATACTACCGGCGATCGTCTCAGGCTATTTTTATTGCCTTGACGAATCTTGCGGCAGCAGGCAGCGATCGATTTCGGTCCACGGAAAACCGGCTTCGTCCTGGCCAAGCATCCATTCGATCCGGCTCTCCTGTCCCGGCGGGATTTCCCGGCATTCGAGCAGACCGTCCGCGCCGTTGAAGATAAACCAGCCCCGGTCGGTGGCAACGACCGCTTTGATTCGGGTGACCGGATACCGGGCCAGCAGATCGTACAAGCGGGCATATGAAAATAAGCAGTCCGCCGGATAAATCCGTCCTTCGCTGCGATAATCCGGCCTCGGCCCGGAGGTTGCCGAATCGTGCGAAATCTCGGCTTTACTTTGCCGATGAGCGTCCGCATGCGCTTCGGGAAAGAACGCCGACCGCTCCGGATGTCTTTGCAGATCCAGCCAATCGGCGGAAATCTTGCCTCGGCAGGTTTGCGCGGCTACGGTTTTGACGGGGCGGCTGCTGTTGACCCGCTGGTGAAACAGGGCCATCGCTTCGGCATCGGCCAGATCCGTTTTATTGGCGACCAGAACGTCGGCCAGGGCGATTTGATCGACGAAATTCTCGTTGCTCGTATAGCGGGCCTCTTTCAGCTTGCGGGGATCGACCAGGCAAATGCTGGCCCTGACGTCGAGCGCCTGCCGAAAGTAACCGCCGGTTAATTGTTCCAGGATTTTTTTAGGGTGTCCCAGGCCGGTCGGTTCGATGAGCAGACGGTCCGGCTTGATCTCGGCCAGGATCCGGTTGACCGTCACCTGAAACGGCAAACCCAGCGCGCAGCACAAACAGCCGCCCGGCAGTTCCCGCACGATGGCTTGGCGGGATGCGTAGATCGCTCCGTCGATGCCGATTTCACCGAATTCGTTGACCAGCACCGCCCAGGTCTGGCCGGCCGGCTTTTGTTCCAGCAGTTGGAGAATCGCGGTGGTCTTGCCGGCGCCGAGAAAGCCCAGAATCAGGTTGGTGGGGACAGGTGATTTTTTCAACGAAGCCGACCTTTTCCGGAATCGTCAAAACCGGGAAGAATCATTCAACCAAAGGTCGAGCCGTTCCAGCCCCAAAACTCGGCCGGGCAGTTGCTGAATTCGATGTAAACACGCTCGGGTGGTATGCCCAGTTGTTTATCCAATAATTGGCACAAGGAGGCGGACAGCGATTTCGCCTGCCGGCCGGACAGGCCGATGCTCTTGCATTCCAGATACGCCAAGGGAACGTCCGTTCCGGCAAAAATCAACGGTTTTTTATCAGCCAGTTCGACCATGACATAACTCTCGGGCTTGTTGGTTCCGTCGGCGACCAATTGCGACAATTGGCGCAATAGGGGCTGAGTCTGGTCGTCGCCGACCGAGATATTGGTATTCAGCTTAAGGTAGGGCATGGTCTTGTCTCATTAGGATGTAGAAGGGGCAAGTCATTATAAACAGCCTGATTGATATTTGTTAATGATTAAAACTTTTGAGGAATGACTGCGCAGCAAGTAATAAAAGAGTCAATTAAAAGGTCTACATAAAGGGGAGCAGACCCGAATGGCATATTATTTCCAACTTTATAAAGTCAAGATAATAACCCGATAAATTTAATTTCATCTTGAATTTTTAGATCATTTATAGTAGGTTCGCTTTGTCTGTGAATTATTTTGGAAGTCAAAAATAAAAATATTTCCAGATCCCTGAGGAGCAAGAATTGTATGGGTAGGCTAGCCCGTAGAGGCTGCTATAACCTTGAAAGCCGAAGTCGAATCACGTTCGAGACTAGAAATTAGTCTCTCCCTTCCCAGGAGAATCGCAATGGCGACAGTCAAAGAAGAAGCTGTAAACCAGCCCGACATCCCCATCATAGCCAATATGTACGAGCGCTGGACGCTCGATTACATTATTGAACTCGTCCAACTGATCGCGATGGACTTTGTATGCCGACCGCGGCAATACCGCGAGGTTCCGGCAAACATTAGCAAGATACTGCAGAATTTCCGGTTTCTAAGCGGAACGGATCCTGAGTTTCCCAGCCGCATGCAGCGTGTCATGACTTTCGAAGCGTTGCTGGGCTCCTCGGACGGCGCCGGCATGACCATGGGGCCGGACCTCAAGACGGGCACCCTCCCGGCGGGTGCAAGCGGAACCGGGGCAGGAGCGAGTAGCGGCGCCGCGGCAGGGAGCGGCATGAATGTGCCCGCAGAAGGCGCGCAGTTCAAAATGGAAGCCGCAAGACTGAGAGAGACAGCCCGTGCCTATACGGAGCGGCAGGTCACACAAGGCGAAGGCCAACTGCTTCAGGCTTTCCTTGATGAAGGCATCACGCTTCAATCGTATCTGCGTCCCATCGATGATCAAAATAATGTAGTCATTATTGGCGACGCTCAGACCAAGGCGATCTTTGATTTCGCTGTGCAGGTGCTGCGCGATAAGACGGTGGCCGGGCGTTTCGGCCGTCCGCCCGCGTTCCAGCGAACTTGGCCGTTGGGCGGTGCTCTGGATGAGAACGGTTCTTTGTTAATCCAGGAAATCGGCAGAGTGCTGGTCCACGGAGTCATGCCGTCGCCTCCGGTGATGCCCGTCTCCCAAAACAAATTCAACGTGATGCAGCGCATTGCCCATTATGGGGCTTTGACCATTACCGGCGTCATTGAGGCGAAATTTCCAGCGGACCCCAGCGAGCCGCTGCCATCCCGGCAGGAACGGTTCGAACCCTTGATCGGCGCCGCTTACAGTTGGAAGACGGCGCTCGATAATTTGGCTTCCGTGATGTAGAAAAACATCCGGCGCCCGGCTCAATAATTTCAGATCAGGAATACAAAATGGATAAAGAGGCAAAATGACAAATTGAAGATTTTGTGTTGAGCGCCTCAACATAACAGATGGCTGTTAAACAAAAAATGAGCAGGTCCGGATTATGTCTATCAACACCGATAAACCAGAACTTATCTCGAACATTGTTTCCGGCAAAATCCTGGTAAAGGAATCGGGAGCCGGAATTCCGGATTTACTCGTGATCCTTTTCGATATCGATAATTGGGGCGATCCGGAAGAACGGAGCGACGGCGCCTTGCTTCGGCAATCCGCAACGGGGCTCAATACCAGCACAAATACCGGTTTTGATGTATCTCTCCTTTTTAAGATGGGCGATCGAATCGGCTCAACGCTTACCGATGCTTCCGGAGAATTTCTTTTTGACGTCATTCCTAAAGACTTCAACCTCCCTCCCAAAACCACCGAACAAAAACCGGACTTGGTCCTGTTGGTGCTGGCGCCCGAAGAGCCGGGCCTGGATATAAACAGTCGACTGCTTTATTTATCGAATCACATACGCCTCAATGCAGGTACTCGGGAATCCTACATTATTAAACTGAGTAATGAGCTATTGGCCAATAAAGGCATTTTTCGGGACAATTTGAATCAAAAAATTCAAAATTACCGTGAAAAGAAAGACAATCAAAAAAGACTGAAAGAAGGTATCAAAAAAATTAATGAAGAGTTTTCCGAACTGGAAAGCGAACAAAAGCAGGAGTTAAGAAAAACCCTAAAAGAAGCTGTTTTGCCGAATTTGAGTATCCTTAATTCAATGGATAATTTTGTTAAGGAAAACATGGACACCATTGAAGATGTGCAAATAAAGGTTTACCGCAAAGGGGCAAATCAAATCGATGGGGTCATTGATAATCTTGATGAAAACAATCCCATTCCAGGCAAAGGGATTAAGATCAGCCTGGTTTTAACTCAGGAGGAAAAGCTGGCATTACAAGAATATAAGTTCCTATATGACGAAAAGTATTATTACCATATCCCTGAAGATAAAATTCGGGAGCTTCTTTTTAAAAGGGAAACCGACAAGGGAATAAACGCCATATTATTTTCCAATAATCCTATCAGCAAATACTGCATCCAAAAATCAACGGATGACAAATGTGCAGAAATGCATACGGGAATTGTTCCGGATACTGGCCAGCATCAAGATCCGGATCCTCTGATTCCGGAAACTGCCGAAGGCGCGACCGGAATTACAACACACGACATTCCCATTTTTCTTGAAAAGATACTGGCGGACAAGAATTCCAGTCAATTTCAAAATGTGGTCGATTATAAATCGCAAAGACCCGATCCTGGCAGTGTTCAGGCCAAGGTGGATTCTTTTCTGCTTCAGAAAGGCCCGGCCGATACCACGGCATACTATTAGTCAGTCAATTTAAATCAAAAGGATATATTGGGCTTGTAAGTCACTCTATAGTGGCATTGATGGTTACTGATTGAGGTCAAGCAATGCCAGCTCTTAAATACAAAGTCAATCTGACTGAAGACGAAAAGCGTGGCTTGGAAGCCATGATCAACAAAGGAAAAGCCGCGGCACGCCATCTGACACGCGCGCGAATTTTATTAAAAGCGGCAGCGGGTATTCAGGATAAAGACATTATCCAAGCTTTGGGTGTCTCGGAATCAATGGTGTTGACGACGCGCCAACGGTGTGTGGAAGAAGGCCCGGAAGCCGCCCTGAAAGAACGCCCCCGTCCAGGACGTGCCCCAAAACTGACGGAGAAGCAGGCCGCCCATATTATCGCCTTGGCTTGTAGTGAGGCGCCGACAGGGCATGATCACTGGACCTTGCGGTTGTTGGCGGACAAAGTGGTGGAATTAGCGTATGCCGACCGTTGCAGCTATGAAACCATCCGTCAGCTTTTAAAAAAACACTCTCAAACCCTGGCAGAAGCAAGAGTGGTGCATTCCCGAGGTGAGTGCTGAATTTGTCGCGGCGATGGAAGACGTGCTGGACCTTTATGAAGAACCCTACGATCCGTTGCGCCCGGTTGTGTGTTTCGACGAAAGTCCGAAGCAACTCATTGCGGAAGTCCGCCAACCTCTCCCGCCTGAGCCCGGTCAACCGGCCCGCTATGACACCGGCTATGAACGGAAAGGCGTCTGCGATTTGATGATGATCTGCGAACCTAAACGCGGTTTTCGGCAGGTGGACATCACCGCGCGGCGGACCAAAATCGAATTCGCGCACAGCATGAAGCATATCGCTGAACTTTATCCGGACGCGGCGGTGATCCGGGTGGTGCTGGACAATCTGAATACCCATAAAATGGCGTCTTTGTATGAAGCCTTTCCAGCAGAGCAAGCCCGTGAATTGGCGCGACGGCTGGAGTTCCACTACACGCCCAAGCATGGCAGTTGGCTAAACATCGCTGAGATCGAACTGGCCGTCTTGTCGAACATGTGTTTATCACAGCGGATACCGGACACAGAGAGCCTCCGGCGTGAGGTCGAAGCCAATATCCTACCGCGCAACACCAAGGCGACGCCCGTCAATTGGCGATTTACGACGCAACAGGCACGACGTAAACTGGCTCGCCTGTATCCTTGTGTTTCTTCGTGACTGACTACTATGATTTTCATTCGCTGCAAATCGCATTCGATTATGTATGGCACCAATTACTGGACGAAACGCTGGTTAATCTAACGGACAAGATACACAATGATCTTGAGAACTCCGGCAAAAAAGGACTGTTGCAATCAATTCAGGAAAGAATGCAGGGAGTTGTCAGTTCCAGAAAAAATATCATGGTTGCGGTACTCGACGATATACGGTGGTACACCCAAGAAGAAGTGCCTACGGAAATCTCGACGGCTTTTGATATCACCTTCATTGAATACGATGCGCTCACTCATGATAATAAGATAAAGCTGGCCTCTCTGGCCAAGGACATCAATTATTATGAAGCGCAAGCCCTTTCCTTCCAGGCAACCCATCAGGATTTTGCAACGCTTGCGTCAGTATTAAGAGATCAGGGTGAGCGAATTATCGATAATATCCGAATCAACAGCCCTTATACAACCAATCAGCTTCTCAAGGAACTGCAGGAAAGGCTGCTTTCCAAATATGAATTTACCGTATTTGCTGCCGATAAGGATTATCACAGCATTAATTTTGGCTTGATGAATACCTTTCGCCAGAAGTGGGAACCGCTCTCTTACCAGGCGGGGAAGTTGGTAAAAACCATACCGCTTTCTCCAAAAGAAGAAAGAAAGTATTCGGTGAAAACGACAATCAATTCCAAGATTACTAGAAAACAGGCTCAAAAATACAATTCCTCGCTGCATCAGGAGATTAATACCACCTCCCGCGCCGAGTCGGAAATCGTCGCCAAAGCGCACGACAAATCGAATTTCAACATGAGCGTGAAGCTGGATTATTCAAAAATCAGCTCCCAGGTCACATTCGGCAAGGATGCGGAAAAAGAATCTTCGCAAGCCAAGAAAGATTTTCGGGAAGCGGTAATGAAAGCCGTCCAGGAATATAAGGAAGAAAGAAGTTTCGAAATTGATACCGAGGAAACCTTTAACTCGGAATATAGCGAATCCGGAACTATTGTCAATCCGAACGATGAACTGTCGGTGACTTATTTGTTTTACGAACTGCAAAGGCGCTACCGGATATCGGAACAACTCTACAGAGTCATGCCCGTGGTTCTGGTCGCCCAGCAGGTGCCTTCCCCGGATCAGATTACCGAAGCCTGGATTGTCGCGCATGACTGGATAATAAACCGGGCGCTACTGGATGATAGTTTTAGAAATACGCTGCAATACATCGCCCAGAAAAATGTCGGCGATAATTTTGCCATTCGCGAACTGAGAAAAAATCTCAGGCAGCAGCGCACGCTGGTGAATACTCTCCAAATCGAATTTTCAAAACTCAAACAGGACGTGGAAAATAAATACGCGGCAATGGAGAGAGCCGTTCAGGAAAGAATTACCGAAGAGCATGAAAAAAGGACCTGGAAATGGTGGTGGTGGTGGAATGATCCAAACCGCCGGCCTGACGAACCGCCGGACCCCGAAATGGCGAAGGCGCTTGAACAGGCGGCGACCGACGAACACAAATACGCGGTGGAAAAGGCGGAAAAAATGGCGCTTTCGGTGCAGCGTGAAGTCAATGCGTTGCATCAGTTGACGAAAGATTATAACGATGTGATGCGGGAGCATCTGGACCGGATTACCCAGACCAGGAGATTAATTACCCATATCAAGGAAAACATTTTGTACTACATGCAGGCCATATGGAGCATGGAGCCTCCCGATCAAAGATTCATGCGGCTTTACAAGGTAATGGTGCCTTATTTTGAAGCCACCAGAACCTGCATTGTTGAAGATGGTGTAGCGGAAGATATTTTTGCGCAGTTCCGGGAAGAGGGAAAACAGAAATACAACGGCTGGCTGCACGGAAAAATCGACCGTAATGCCGATGGAACTCCCAAAGTAGCGTATAAGCAACTGGTGGAAGTCGCCGATCTGGACACCATGCTGGGCTTCAAAGGCAATTACATGATTTTTCCGTTAAAGGAACACAATGCGCTGACCGAGTTAATGGCGGCACCTTATATCGATGAAGCCTTTGGCGCGATGGATCCGGATCAACTGAGCAATATCAATCTGGAAGAGTTTTCAAAATACATCTGCTGTCTGCATCACGAAAAACCGGAGGAGTACGAACGGCTAAAACCGGTGTTGAAAGAATGGCTGACGCAATTACTGGCCGACCCTCTGCGCAATGGCGATGAAGTGATCGTTCCTACGGGTTCTCTGTTTATTGAAATGCTTCCTTCCGATAAGTCTCTGCTCGAAGACTTCAAACTCAAGCACCGCGAGTGGGACGTTTACAAAGTGCAGGCCGAAGTCCGGAAAATGGAAATTGAAAACCTGCGTTTTGCCGCGCGCCTGCTGAATAATGAACGCGAAGATCCGGATGTTGAAAAGAAGATCATTGTTAAGGGCGGCGCCGGACCTGTCATCGACGTGGATAATCCTTAAGGAGATGCATGCCGAAGCTGGGTCCCGAATACGATGATCCGCGAGGTGTAGCGGGAAGGACGGCTACCGGCGCTATCGCAGTGGCGGCGCGCGGCACGGAGGACAAAGCCCTGGCAGGTTTCGACATCCTGCTAGGCCAGGCGAGACTCCCTTTTGAGAATCCGGACAGGGAAGACATCTCCATCGATGCAGATGGAATAGTCTTGGGGGGCTGCGGCAAAATACCGGGTTTCGAACCAAGCGCCAATCTTTCGGACGCGGAAATTAAGCGCCTGTGGACGATGACGGGCAGCTATTCCACACCCGGTTTCGACGGTACGCCTTGTTTGTTTAAAATGGCCTGGGCCATTCAAGGCAGCCTCTACGCCATTGCGGGCAAGAATCCGGCACTGTATTTCAAATTTTTAAATCGCCTCGTTGACATCCGCGATGAGCTTGCGGCCCGCACTCAAAAACCGTATCGCATTGCCTTTGATACGCGCGATCGCAAGCCGCTACCACAAAAATTTCTCGACCTCGATCCATTCTCCGATTACAAAAAGTGGACGGAAACTCTGGCGGCGCATAAGAAAGGCAACGCGGTTATCCTCGAGCCCATCCCCGTCATTGAAGCTACCGATCCTATTTCCGAACAGGAGTCGCTGCAGGATAAGCTGAACGCTTCGCTGGAACGGCTCGACCTCGCAATCGTGAATATGCAGCTTTTCCAGCGCGGCCTCGACGCTACCCCCGCTGTGAAAAAGGCCATCGCGCGCCTGTCGGGAGTCACCCTGGGAAAAATACGGATGCAAACCGGCGTGGTCGTGAATCCCGCTTTCGAAAATCAGCCCGTCATCAAGCAGACCGAAGTCATTCTTTATCACAGCGTTTATTCCGTCGTTCTTGACGCTATCGGCGAGCCCTACACGTTGGCCGGACGATTTGACTACCCCATCCTGGTGCCGCCTCCCGGCTCGGTGATGGAACGCCACCTGGAACCGCCGGGGCTGTACTTAAGCGTCAGGCGTTATGGCGATGGGAGCTTCCGGCTTGACGACGACACGATCAAGAAACTGCTCTTCGGCGGCATCGGCGGCTTTGTGGAGAATCACGGAGGCGGCATCCGAACTCCGCATGAGTTTCAGGAGAAAATCCAGGCATATCTCATAAATCTCGGATATGCCTATGCGGCTTCCATCGTGGTGCCTTCGGCGTTTCAGCGCCAGGACATCAGCATCGATTTGCTGGAGGAAAAATTCCCGGAGCTCGCGGAAACGGTGGTCCCCTACATGGTCCGGGAAATCGAAAAGCTCGGCAGGCAGGATTATAAGAATTGGGAGGAGCTGGCCAAGAACATCGGCAAGACCATCGTCATCGAAAAGGTGAAGGAGAAGATCCGCAATTACCTGATCAAGAAAATCGGCGCCAAGGTCATTCCCCTTATCAATCTGGCTTCGACGGCATACGACCTTTTCGAAGGCGAAGCCGAGCGCATGCGCGTTCGCCATGCCATCGCCTGTATCATTATGCACGTGAAGGGCTCGGCTCCGGACGATCTTCACATCGCCGCCAAGGTGCTGGCTAAAATACTGGCTGATAAATTCCACGACGCCATCATCGGCGCCGTCACCAGCAAGGCCGCGGATCTTGGCATGAAGGCCGTCAAGCGCGGCAAGAAAGATAAGAAACTTCCCGAGGAAGAAACCGCGGGAGAGAGCACGCCTTATGAGCAGGAGAAATCCGATGACAATGATTTGAGTAAGGAGCTTGACCCGAGGAAACCGTCCACGGAACCCCAAGCCGGCGAAGCTTCCGACTCTTCCGGAACCGGTGCCAACCCGTCCAACCGCGGCTACGACCATCAGGCTATTGCCCTGGAATTGCAGGCGGGGCGGGATTTGGCCAATCGATTGCAGAGTGCTCAGGCGCAAAGTCATCCCGAAGCTCCACAGGCTGCCGTCTCTACGGGTTCCCAGAGTTCACCCGCCGCATCTTCTCATCCGAAAAAGCTCGAAGAGGAAGAAGCAACCGCATTCACCCTGTTAGAGCAAAAACAAAAACCCAAAAACAAGCCGGGCAAAGATACGGGCGAGGAAGAGGAAGCATCCCAACTCAAGTCGCAGAAAAAGCCGAAGGCCAAGCAGGACGAGCCGAGTGATGACAGCAAAGGCATAAAGGAACGCGGCACTCATGACAAGGGCACGGACGAAAAGAAAGAAGCCCGGAAAAAAGCCAAGAAGAAGCGCGAGCGCTTAAAAAAAATCGGCGTGATGGCACGGCTCAAGAAGAAATGGGGTGACAACGCCGCCATCATTCTTCGCGCCATTAGCCAACGGGACCATCTGCGGGCCGCTTGGGGCAATGTAGCGCCCAATCTTTTCGCTCATCACTTGGTACCCGTCGTCGTCTTAAAAAATAACGAAGTGGCCCAGGCGGCGGTCATCGGAGGCTTTGAATTTAACGGAAAAAAGAACGGCCGTCTGCTGAACATAACCGAGCATGCTGGAGGGCACGATGAGTACAATGAGATTATCTCCTCGGAGATGAACGAATGGGCCAAGACCAAGAGCAAGGAAAAAGGGAGCTACACTCCCGAAGAAGCGCGCAAGTTCATCGAAAGCCGGATCAGCCATTGGAGCGATATGTATGTGCAAAGCCAGGAGATTCGGCCCCGCCAACCGGGACCGGGCTCGCCGGATATTGAGCCGGATGATACGGAACCGGACGACTGAAAGGCAGGAGACCGAGGGGGCAAGCCGCCTTCGAACGCGATAGGGATATGCTTTCGCGGAACCAAGCAATTCGCCGGAAGTCGGCCCGATTGAGAATTAAACATCGGCCGACAGCCTTTCATCTCCCGCCCCGGCCCCGGCCTGATTGAACCTTTCCTTGCCCTTGGGTGCCGGCTATGGGGTTTCACGTACGTGTTCGCACGTATTTTATCTTGTGCCTATATCCGCTTTAATATGCCCCATGGTTTCTAATGGGGTCGTAATCTAATATCTATGATGTCTAGTAGACAGTCAATTTAAAGCAAAAGGATATATTGATGACATGGACTCCTCCTCACCCTCTAACGGTGTCACCATGCATCAAGCTAAATTAAACAGGGCAAAGAGGAGTCCGAGATGAATCGTAACGTAGTGGGTTTGGATATTGCAAAACAAGTGTTTCATTTGGTCACGATGAAAGACGGCAAAGCCGTAAAAAAGAAATTGAAACGGTCGGAACTGTCGGCGTTTGTGGCGCAATTGCCTGTGAGCTTGATCGCGATGGAAGCCTGCGGCGGCGCACACCATTGGGCGAGGATGTTCCAAACGTTGGGGCATGAGGTAGTGCTATTGAATGCCCGTTTCGTGAAGGCCTTCGTGGTCGGCAACAAAAACGATTTCAACGATGCCGAAGCCATTTTCACGGCCGCCTGTCAGCCGAACAAATGCACGGTGGCGATCAAAGCCATCGAGCAGCAAGACTTGGCCATGTTACATGGTATCCGTCGAGGCCGGGTGGACGAGCGTACGGCCTTGGTCAACCAACTGCGCGGCCATCTGGCTGAACGCGGTGTCGTGTTGCCGCGTAGCGTGAATCAGCTCAGAAAACAACTGCCGGGTATTCTGGAGGATGGCGATAATGACCTTAGCGCACTGGGCCGCCGGTTATTTGCCGAGCCGTATCACGCCTTGAAAGCCTTGGACGAAGCGATCACGGCTCTGGACCGGGAAATCACGGCGGTCTGTCTGCAAAATGCTTTGAGCCGGCGCCTGATCGACATACCGGGTATCGGCCCTTTGACGGCTGTTTTAGCCGCAGCGGATGTCGGTGACGGCAAGGGCTATGGTTCGAGCCGGGATTATGCGGCCAGCCTGGGCGTGGTGCCCCGACAACATAGCAGCGGCGACAAACAGGTCTTGCTGGGCATCAGCAAGCGTGGCAACCGGTCGTTGCGGACCTTGCTTGTTCACGGGGCGCGGGCGGTGCTGAAATACTGTGGCGATAAAAGTGATCCTTTGAGCCTGTGGCTCCAGCGCTGGGTCGAGCGCCGAGGTTTCAACAAGGCGGCCGTGGCCTTGGCGAACAAAAATGCCCGGATCATCTGGGCGCTGGCGACCGGTGGGAGTGATTATGTGCCGAAAACGGCCTAGCGGCATGAAGGCCGGGTTATCCACCCTTGCCCCAACGCCTCCACGCGATGGCAGGGTTCCGGCGTTGGGTCAAGCGTGGACAAGGTGCCCCGTGGGTATAACCCTCATTCCGGTGAGATAAACGAGTTTAACAGATTGCGGAGGCAAGATCCTCAAAGTGATGGCATTCAACAGGTCAGACCGGTGCTTTTGAAGTCCGTTCAACCCAGAGATTCTTGGAAATCGGTAGGTTGGTAGAGACAAAAGCGCGCGGATAGCATCATCAGGGCCCGAAGGTTAAATAAACACCTTCACCAAGAGGCCGAATAGTTGGCGGCAATCTCGATTTCTGTTGGGAACATCATTTCTGATCAATCTTGGCTTGCAATTGGGGAGGAGTCCATATATGGGTTAAGGAGCGAAACCCAGCCTATCGAGGTGTTGTTGTGCTGGGTTTCCGCAAAGCTCCAACCCAGCCTACTTTATTTGTCGCTGGGTAAACCCCCGAGGCACGGCAAGCGGGCTATCAAGGGTTGTTTAAAACGGCGATCGATCCTGATGAACTTGAGTTAATCCGCGCGAGTTTGCATTCCGGAACACCGCTGGGTAATGATTGCTTCAAAAAACGAATTGAATCCGCTGTGGGTGGTGCCGTTGGTTTCAGTAAGCGGGGCAGACCTTTGAATAGTAAACGCTCCTTTACATAAAAGAAACATAAATAGGATGCTACTCTTTTTTGCCTCCTTTTCACTGTTTGGATGGCCTACAGGATACCGCCAAGTCTGTAGACGCTCTTGCAATACCATTCTTCAAAAGGTCGAAAAACGGCTTTTTGCATTGTTTCCCCATTCCTTGATCACCCGGTACTCGACCCCTTCCGGAAGCGTGTGCGACTCGACCAGACAAAACGAATCGGACTGCCAGACGATGGGTTCGAACGTGATGGGCTTGGCGTCCTTGATTTTCCGGATCAGCGTGACGTGCGGCGTATAAGGCCGTGTATCGGTCTCGATGCCCAGAACCTGCGATACCGCATTCAATTCGACAACCAGCGTCTTGAGCTCGCTGCCTTCGGTTCGACCGGTCAGGCATAGAATGTGGGGTTTGCGCCAGAAGTCGAGCCGATCGAAAGTAATGGTCAATTTCGGGACGACGATGGCGTTTGCGGCCGAGATCAAGGCGGCTTCGGTTGCCTCGTCGACGCTGCCCAGAAATACCAGGGTTACATGGAGGTTTTCCGGCAGGACGCGTTTCCCGCCGGCGCGCTTCAAGGGTTTGACGACCTCGGCGCAGGCCTGGCGGGTGCTTTCATCGGGCCATAAGGCAAAAAATAGACGTTTCACATTTCATTCTTCTCTTTGAGATAAACTTCGGACCTTCCGGAGCGAACAAGGGGGAGGATTTTTTCCTAAAGGTACCTCATCGAACCGGTGATGGCAAACGGGATGTTTCGTCGCCGGCAATAAGAGAAGCCTCAGACCTTAAGCCGATAGCCGACACCGGATTCGGTCAGCAAATACTGCGGCTGAGCCGGATCGGCTTCCAGTTTTTGCCGAAGCTGGCTCATGTAGATACGAAGATAATGCGAGTTTTCGGCATAGGACGGTCCCCAAACTTCTTTAAGAATGTATTGATGGGTCAGCACTTTACCTGCATTTTTGACCAGGACCGACAGCAACCGGTATTGGATCGGCGTCAGATGGACTTCTTGATCGCTAAGATGCACCTGGCGCTTCAGTAGATCGACTTTGAGCTGTCCGCTGACGAAGACCTCCGCCTGGGAGGATTCCGGATTCCTTGCCGAATGGCGCATCGCCACGCGAAGGCGAGCGAGCAGTTCGCCCAGGCCGAACGGTTTGGTCAGATAGTCGTCCGCGCCGGCATCGAGCGCGGCAATTTTCTGCTGCTCGGCGTCGCGGGCCGACAGCACGATGATCGGCATCATGGACCATTCCCGGATCGCCTTGATCACGTCCACCCCGTCCATGTCGGGCAGGCCCAGATCGAGGATCACCAGATCGGGCTTGCGCACACCCGCCTCGACGATGCCTTGCCGGCCGTTTTCCGCCTCGTGCACGGTAAAACCGTAGGCGCTAAGACTGGTGCGCAAAAAACGGCGGATCGGCGGGTCGTCTTCGATGATCACCAGTATTGGGTTGTTGTTTGCCATAGCGGAATGATCTCTCCGGCTTCTTATTCAACAGGCTCCATCGCAGGCGGCTTATGATCGAGCGGAATACTGAAAGTGAACACGGCGCCGCCGCCCGGCCGGTTTTGTGCCTTTATCGCGCCGCCGTGAACGTCGACGATTGCCTTGCAAATGGCCAGACCCAGGCCGACGCCGCTTTGCGCGCCTTCGTTCCGAACCCGGAAAAATTTTTCGAACAAACGGTTTTCCATTCCCTTGGGGATTCCGGGGCCCGCATCACCCACCGCAATCTCGACGGCGGAAGGCAATGGATGAACGGTAATATCCAGGGCGCTGCCGGCCGGCGTATAACGCAGCGCATTTTCCAGAAGGTTGATCAACACTTGTTCCATCATTACCGAATCCGCATAGATCATCAGTATTCCCGGTGGAATCTCGACCTTTATCGGTCGCTGCTGCAGAGCTTTCTGCAAGCGGGTCAGTACCGTGCCGATGATTTCCTCCACCGGATGCCATTGCTTGTTCAGCGCAATAACCCCGGTATCCAGCCGGGCCATGTCGAGAATATTGTTGACCAGGTTCGACATCCGCTGCGCTTCGTCGTAAATGGCCCAGGTCAGGTCGAGCTTGTCCTCGGGCTTGAGCCTGCCGTTGTCTTCCACCAGCGTGCTGGCCGAACCGACAATGGTGGCCAAAGGAGTGCGCAGGTCATGGGAAATGGAACTGAGCAGCGAGTTGCGCAGGCGCTCGGCTTCCATCGCCACCTGAGTTTTTCTGGCCTGCTCGGACAGCCGGACTCGCGTGATCGCCTGGGCGATTTGCCGGAGGAAAGTTTCCAGCAGTTTCTGTTGTTCGGGAAGGAATATCCGGCGCAGATTGACAGGCAGCAGGGCTAAAACGCCGAGCACCGAATGATCGATGCTCAACGGAAAATACACCGCTTCCGCGCCCGGCAGAGTATTGGTGCCCTGGCCAGCAATCTCGTTATGGTCCAGCACCCATTGCGCGATGCTCAGGTCGGCGCCGCGCAAGGATTCCGGCAGGCTTTGGCCTTTCGGATAGACGATGCGACCGCCGGCGTCGGGAAACAGGATGACGTTGCGGCTGCTGAATTCGGCGTACAGGTGGCGCACCGCGGCGCGCACGATGTCATCCTCGGTCTGGCGGGTGGCCAGATCCTTGCTCATCGTATATAGAACGGTGGCCCTGCGTTCACGGTGGGCGGCCACCTTGGCCTGCGAGCGCATGTTGGCCGTCAGATGACTGATCACCATCGCCACCGTCAGCATGGCAAAGAAGGTGACCAGATACTGGCTGTGGGATACCGAAAAGCTCAGGTAGGGAGTGACGAAGAAAAAGTCGAACAGAGCGACTCCGAGAAAGGAAGCCAGAATCGAAGGGCCTTTGCCGAAGCGGGTGGCGATGAACACCACGCCCAGTAAAAATACCATGACCACGTTGGCCAACTGGAGCTTGCCGAATATAAGATGGCCCAAAAAAGCGATCGAAACGGTCACGGCGACGGCCCAGACATAGCCGATATAGACGTTTTTTTTCCGCGACGGAATCCTCGAAGTCAAACCCGGAAGAGGGCTTTTGCGGTAAAGCGCCGACTCCGCCTTGTCGCCGTCGCCATTGCTTTTTCGAGGGCTGCCCAGCAGATACAGGTTGATATTGTGCGCATGATTGATCAAGGTATCGACAATCGAGCCGAACAAAAGCCGTTTCAGGCCTTTGCGGGTCGGTTTGCCCATCACGATCTTGGTGATGTTCCGCTCGTTGGAAAACCGGATGAGGGCCGTGCTCATCTCGGGCGCGCTCAGCGTGACCGCTTCGGCCCCGAGCTGTTCGGCCAGACGCAGAATGCGCAGCACGCCGTCGCGTTGTTCGGCCGGCAGGCGCTGAAGCTCGGGCGTTTCGACGTAAACCACGAGCCATTCGGCGCGCAGGCTGTTGGCCAGCCGCTTGCCGGCGCGGACCAGGCGTTCCGCCAGGGCGTTGGGACCGATGCAGACCATGATGCGTTCGCTGACCGGCCAGACTTCGCGGATCGCATTATTCTCCCGATAATCCAGCATCTGGGCGTCGACCCGGTGGGCGGTCTGCCGAAGCGCCAGCTCCCGCAGAGCGATCAGATTGCCTTTGCGGAAAAAATTCCGGACGGCTTCCTGTGCCTGCTGCGGCAGGTAGACCTTACCTTCCTTGAGCCGAACCAGCAGTTCGTCGGGGGGCAGGTCCACCAGTTCGACTTCGGTCGCTTCGTCGAAGACCATATCGGGGACCGTTTCCCGGACCCGGACGCCGGAAATCTGTCCGATGTCGTCGTTGAGGCTTTCCAGGTGCTGCACGTTCAGCGTGGTATAAACGTCGATACCGGCATCGAGCAGTTCTTCAATGTCCTGCCAGCGTTTGGGATGTCGGCAGCCCGACGCATTGGTATGCGCCAGTTCGTCCACCAGAACGATCGAAGGCTTGCGCTTGAGCGCGCCGTCCAGATCGAACTCCCGCAGCGAGGTTCCCCGGTAGTTTATCTGCATGGGCGGCAGCACCTCCAGTCCTTCCAGAAGTCCGGCGGTTTCCTGGCGGCCGTGCGTTTCCACCAGGCCGGCGACGATGTCGATGTTTTCGGCGCGCCTCTCCCGGGCTGCCAGCAGCATTGCATAGGTCTTGCCTACACCTGCCGCCGCGCCGAAAAATATCTTCAGCCGGCCGCGCCGGGCCTTGGCTTTGTTTCGTTCGACGCGGGCTAATAGTGCGTCCGGATCGGGACGGTCGGTGTTCATTTGTAGGGGCTTTTATTTCCGATTAAAAAGTCGATTAAAGCCAGCCGGCTCTTTTCAGACGTCTATAGAGCAGCACACTGCCTATGGCCACGCCGCCGACTATCAGCGGATAGCTGTATTCCCAGTCCAGCTCCGGCATGTGTCTGAAATTCATGCCGTACCAACTGAACACCATGGTCGGAATGGCCAGGATCGCTCCCCAGCCGGCCAGCCGTTTGACCACTTCGTTCTGCCTTACAGTTTCAAAGGTCAGATGGACCTGCATCGCAGCGATCATCATCTCGCGCATGCTGTGAATGGTCTGGTCGATGCGTTGAATATGATCGGCAATATCGCGGAAATAGATTCTGATCTCCTTGGGAATCAGTCCTTCATGATGATGCATCAATTGATTGCAGATATCGATGACCGGAGTAATGGCGCTTTCCAGCAAGAGCAGTTCGCGCTTCAATTGGTATAGACCTTCCAGGGTTTGCCGGCTCGGCCGGTATTGAAAAATCGCCGACTCTAACTCGTCGAAGCGTTTCTGCAGGCCCTCGATGACCGGGACGTAATTGTCGACGATAAAATCCATGATCGAATACATTGCAAATCCCGGCCCTTTCGCCAATTGCTGCGGCATACTTTCGCAGCGTTTTCTGACCTGACTGTGGCTTTGGGTAGAGCCGTGCCGGACCGTAATCAGAAAACGCGGCCCCATGAACAGATGAGTTTCCCCGAACCTGACCCGGTCTTCTTCAAGTTGGGCGGTATGCAGCACCAAAAACAGCGATTCGCCGTATTCTTCAATTTTCGGACGCTGATGCGCCGTACTGGTGTCTTCGATCGCCAGATCATGCAGATCGAATTCCCGCTGTACTTGGGTCAGCAACTCGCTGTTGGGTTCGCGCAAGCCCAGCCAGACAAAAGTATTTTCCCGTTTCAGTACGTCGCTGATGGCTTTGATGGTCACTTCTCCGATATGGATGCCGTTTTGATAGGCCACGCATTTCATGACCATGCGGTTATCGATCGCGTCCAAAATTTCCTCCTCCGGAATGGCCGGTTTCCTGCCGCATGCCGCTAAGTCATCGGCGACTAAAGAAAGCGGTAGTGTACCCGGAGGCGGAAAGGATTTATAGCGGCTCATTTATTTACTGCGTCGGTGTCGGAAGAGGGATTAAATCGTCGCCGGCATCCTGCGCTTTCGTTTTTTCGGACGGTATCGGATCAATCGCACTCGAATTTCAGCGCGCTTCCCGTTCGAGTTTGACCGGCGTCCAGCGTCAGGTTTAACGCCAGAACGTTGACCCGAGGTTCCCCGAACAGTCCCCACTGCCGCGGCTCGGTATGTCGAGCCACGCAGGCCCTGAGCTCTTCCGGATCGATATGCCTCGCCCTGGCGACCCGGCTGATTTGATATTCCGCCGCGGCCGGGCTGACGTGGGGATCGAGGCCGCTCGCCGAGGCCGTCACCAGATCAATCGGAACCGGCGCATCGTTGCCGGGGTCGGCCGCTTTTAACGCTTCAATGCGGGTTTTAACGACCTCCGGCAGAGTCGGATTGGTCGGCCCAAGGTTCGAGCCGCCGGAAGCTCCGGCATTATAGGAAAAAGGACTTGTGGCCGAAGGACGCCCCCAGAAATGGCTCGGATCGCTGAAAGGCTGGCCGATCAACTTCGAACCGATGCTTTTGCCGGAAGCGTCGATGATCAGACTGCCGTTAGCCTGGTTGGGAAACAGAAGCTGCGCCAAGACGGTTACCAGCGCCGGATACACGACGCCGGTGATCAGGCTCAGGAGGATAAACAGCGGAATTGCCGGTTTCAGATGCTTGGTCATCAGGTGGACTCCTTTTAAACGAAATTCAGCGCGGCCAATGCCAGATCGATCAGTTTGATGCCGATAAAGGGCACGATCAGGCCGCCGAGACCGTAGATCAAGAGATGGTTTTGCAGCAGCTTTTCAGCGCCGACCGGCCGGTACCGGATGCCCTTCAACGCCAGCGGAATCAAGGCGACGATGATCAGCGCATTGAAGATGACCGCCGACAGGATGGCGCTTGCCGGCGTCGCCAGATGCATCACGTTCAGGACGTTCAAGGCCGGGTACGTGCCGGCGAAGGCCGCCGGGATGATCGCGAAATATTTTGCGACGTCATTGGCCAGGCTGAATGTCGTCAGGGCGCCACGCGTCATCAGCATCTGTTTGCCGGTTTCGACGATTTCGATTAACTTGGTCGGATTCGAATCGAGATCGACCATGTTGCCCGCTTCCTTGGCCGCCTGTGTGCCCGAATTCATCGCTACCGCAACATCGGCCTGGGCCAGCGCCGGGGCGTCGTTGGTGCCGTCTCCGGTCATCGCCACCAAATGGCCCTCGGCCTGATGCTGCCGGATTAACTTTAGCTTCATTTCCGGCGTAGCCTCGGCCAGAAAGTCGTCGACTCCGGCCTCGGCGGCAATCGCCGCGGCCGTCAGGCGGTTATCGCCGGTGATCATGACGGTCTTGATGCCCATCCGGCGCATCTCGATGAAGCGTTCCTTGATTCCGCCTTTGACGATGTCTTTCAGCTCGATGACGCCCAGCGCTCGCCCGCCGTCGGCGACCACCAGCGGCGTGCTGCCGCGGCGGGCCACGTCGTCGACCATTTTCTGCAGCTCGGGAGGAAATTGGCTGCGCAGGTCTTCAACGTAGGCGCGAATGGCATCCTGTGCGCCTTTGCGGATCTGGCGGCCTTCGACGTTCACTCCGCTCATTCGCGTTTGCGCGCTGAAATGGACGAAGGTCGCGCCCAGGAAATGAATGTCCCTTTCCCTGAAGCCGAACGTCTGCTTGGCCAGAACGACGATGCTGCGGCCTTCCGGCGTCTCGTCCGCGAGCGACGCCAGTTGCGCGGCATCGGCAAGATCCCTGGCGGAAACGCCCATGACCGGGATAAAGGCCGCCGCCTGACGGTTGCCGAGGGTGATCGTGCCGGTCTTGTCGAGCAGCAGGACGTCGATGTCGCCGGCCGCTTCCACGGCCCGGCCGGAGGTTGCGATGACGTTTTTCTGCATCATCCGGCCGATGCCCGCCACGCCGATCGCCGACAAGAGCCCGCCGATCGTCGTCGGGATCAGGCACACCAGCAACGCGACCAGCACGGTAATGCTGATCGGCTGGCCGGCGCCGGCGGTATCTACCGCATAAAGAGAGTAAGGCAGTAGTGTGACGGTGGCGAGCAGAAAGATCAAGGTCAGCGCCACCAACAGAATGGTCAGGGCGATTTCGTTCGGCGTCTTCCCGCGCCTGGCGCTTTCCACCATGGCAATCATCCGGTCCAGGAAGGCTTCGCCCGGATTGGCGCTGATGCGCACCACCAGCCAGTCCGACAGCACGCGGGTGCCGCCGGTCACCGAACTGAAGTCGCCGCCTGATTCGCGAATCACCGGCGCGCTTTCGCCGGTGATCGCACTCTCGTCCACCGACGCGACGCCTTCGATGACTTCGCCGTCACCCGGAATGAAATCGCCGGCTTCGATGAGCACCGTATCGCCTTTTCTAAGGCTTGATCCCGCTACTTTCGAATAATTCGATCCAAAGCGCGGCTCGTCGAGCTTTTTCGCGGCGATGTCGCGCTTGGCGCTGCGCAGAAAGGAAGCCTGCGCCTTGCTGCGTCCTTCGGCCACCGCTTCGGCGAAATTGGCGAACAACACGGTGAACCACAGCCATAAGGCCACGGCCAGAATGAAGCCGGCCGGCGCTTCGCCCTTTCCGGTCACCGCTTGAAGCCAAAGCAGCGTCGTTAAGAAACTGCCGATGTAAACGACGAACATGACCGGATTTTTCCACTGCTGTCTCGGCGTCAGCTTGCGGAAAGAATCCGCGACGGCGTCCTGAAGGATTCGAGTGTCGAACAGGGAGGCGGCAACGTGCTTTTTGCCGGCCTGCTTCTTCCGGCGGTCTCTTGGAGCCGGCTTATCCACGGAACTTGAAAGAAACGGTTTATTCATTGGATTCTCCTTGCCGTCCTTCAATGGACGTTCATCATCTGCAGGTGCTCGACTACCGGCCCCAATGCCAGCGCCGGAACGAAAGTCAGAGCGCCGACCAGCAGCACGGTGCCGATCAAGAGCGCCACGAACAGCGGCGTATGGGTCGGCAGCGTGCCGAGACCGGCCGGCACGATTTTCTTGGCGGCGAGCGAGCCGGCCATGGCCAGCACCGGCACGATCAACCAGTAGCGGGCGAACAGCATCGCCAGTCCGAGCGCGACATTGTAAAAAGGCGTGTTCGCCGACAGACCTGCGAAAGCGCTGCCGTTGTTGTTGCCCGCCGACGAGAAGGCATAGAGCACTTCGCTGAAGCCGTGGGTGCCCGGATTGAAAACGGACGCCTTGCCCGCGTCGAGCATGACGGCGAGCGCGCTGCCGCCCAGGACCATCAACGGCGGAATCAAAATCACGACGGCGGCCATCTTCATTTCATAAGCCTCGATCTTTTTACCGAGATATTCCGGCGTGCGTCCGATCATCAGCCCCGCCACGAACACCGCGACGACCGCAAACACGATCATGCCGTACAAACCCGAGCCGACGCCGCCGTAGATCACTTCGCCCAATTGCATCAGCCACATCGGAACCAGTCCGCCGACGGGCGTGAAGGAATCGTGCATCGAGTTTACCGAACCGTTGGAGGCCGCCGTGGTGGCGACCGCCCACAACGCCGAATTGACGATGCCGAAGCGGGTTTCCTTGCCTTCCATGTTGCCGCCGGATTGCGCTGCATTTACCGACTGATCGACGGCCAAGGCCGCCAGGGCAGGGTTGCCGCTTTGCTCGGCCGGCACCGTTACAAAAATCAGCGCGACAAAGACCACGGTCATCGCGGCCAGAATCGCCCAACCCTGGCGGGTATCCCCGACCATCGTCCCGAAGGTATGACAGAGGGCCGCCGGAATCAGCAGAATCGACAGCATTTCCAGAAAATTGGACAGCGGCGTCGGGTTTTCGAAAGGATGCGCCGAATTGACGTTGAAAAAACCGCCACCGTTGGTACCGAGCTGCTTGATGGCGACCTGCGAAGCGGCGGGCCCCACCGCGAGGGTTTGTTTCTTGATTTCGACCCGCACCATGACCGGCCGGCCGTCCGCGCCCGGTTTCGGCTGTTCGTAAACGGCCGGTTCGACCAAGGCGACTGTTTGATAGGAGCCGAACGTCTGCACGACGCCCTGGCCGGCCAGCAATAAGGCCAGAAGCAGCGACAGCGGCAGCAGGATGTACAGCGTACTGCGGGTCAGATCGACCCAGAAATTGCCGAGGGTGTCCTGATTGCGCCCGATGAAGCCCCGGATCAGCGCGACCAGAACGGCCATGCCGGTGGCGGCGGAAACGAAATTCTGCACGGTCAGCCCCACCATCTGGGTGAGATAGCTCATCGTCGTTTCGCCGCCGTAGCCTTGCCAGTTGGTATTGGTGGCGAAGCTGACGGCCGTGTTGAAGGCCGAATCCGGAGCGATGCCGTCCAGATATTGCGGATTCAACGGCAGATAAGTCTGAAGCCGCTGCAAGGCAAACACCGCCAGCATCCCCAGCAGATTGAATACCAGCAGCGCGGCGGCGTATTCGGTCCAGCCCATCTCCTGTTTCGGGACGACTCCGCTGAAGCGGTAAATCAGCGCTTCCAGCGGCGCTAGCCACCGGTTCAACCCGGCCGGCTTGTCCTCGTAAATCCTGGCCATGTACCAGCCCAACGGTTTTGCCAGAGTCAGCAGAGTAATCACATAGCATGCAATTTGTATGTAACCATTGGCAGTCATCAGAATTTCTCCGGATAAAACAGGGCGGCCAACAGGTAAACGAAAATGGCCACTGCCAGAACGCAGCTCAGAAGATAGATCCAGCTCATGACCGGCCTCTCAATTTTTCACAGGCATAAACCAGCAGAATAGTGACGCCGAAGAAAGCGGCGGTGAGCAGGAAATAGAGAAGGTCCATAAATCCTCCTTATCAAAATATGAAGGCTGAATTTCGATACAGGCTAACAGGCCTGTTGTCATGCCGGATCGCTAAATTTAACTGCGGACAGTCTAAAAGAAAGGGCTGTAAAAAAACCGTAAAATTTATCTTCCGGAAAGTAAAGGAAATGAAAAAATTTGTTGATTACTGCCTAAGGAATGATTGAGAGAAAGAGAAGAAAGGCAGAGATAAAAAAAATTAGTTTTCAAATCAATCTACTGCGTCGCTCCAAGTTCCGCCTTGCTGTCCCGCACCTTCTCAATGATGATCTAAATTGACCTTTATATAGACGAATAATCGGCATTCTCCGGATTGAACTGGCTGCATGTCATGAATCCGGTTCCGTTTATCGTCCCGTTTTAGGATGATAGGCGGTTAGCGTATCCGGCTAACATCAAAGATTCGTTGCAAAATTGCCTCGAAAAATGGAAGATATACAGAAACTGTTTGATTACTTTTGGGCATCTCGTATCGAAAAGAGGGAGGTGAGGCTTATGATTGTGCATTAACAATACTTTTAATGAATGGCAGTTCGAACCATAAGAAAATGAGGAGATGAATATGAGCACGAAGAAGATTATGCAGACCAGGGTCAAACGTGAACAATTCATGATCATGATTCTGGTCATTGGAATAGCGATGGGGAATGGGTCGGTGGCGTGGGCGGGATTCTTCGATGCCTGTGCGGCGGATGGGGATGCCACCATCACGGTTACCCAGGACACGACGGTCAAGAACGAGCGCGTGACCCTGCAAGCGGAGGATACCCAGCAAACCTGCACCATCGAGGTGGACGACGGGGTCAAGCTAAGGCTGCAAAACGTGAATGTCAGCGTCACGAATGGCAAGCGCGTCAATTTCATTGGTGGCGATACGAGCTCACTCATCATCACGAACTCGAAAATCAACGCCTGCGATTCGGATATGTTCGGATTTCAGTTGGTCGACATCAGTCATAGCACGTTCGTGGATCCACCGAACGGCGGCTGTGATGTCAAAGAGCTTGAACCAACCGGCGAAATTAAAATTATTTCAAGCGTTCTTACTACAGAGCCGCCCGGGGATTCTGACGTGCAGATTACTTCGCAACTGGGCAATGTAACGGTAAAAAACAGTACGATAATCTCGGGCGACGACGTTCTCATCGAAGCCGAAGCAGGAGATGCAACGGTTCAGGCAAATAACATAAAAGCAAACGACAACATCGAAATTATTGGCTCCGGTGCAGTAAAAGCGATCACGAATGCGTTCCAGGCCGCAGGCGTGGTGACGATCACGGGCAACCCGTGCAGGTCACAGTCCAACAGCCCGGACATACCGTGCTTGTAAGTATCTCATCCTCGTTCAAGAGAGGGCGCGGCATCACGGACTTCAAGTCCGCAATAGTATTCTCGCGTTAACTGAGTAACCGGCACGCAGCGTACATGAAGTGACAGGTTCACAATGCGGTAATGCGCCTAACGAGGTACTGGAGAGGGGCGCCGCGAACAACGCGCGGCGCCCTCGGCTTGGTAGGTAAAGTTTCATCCCGATTCACGTATGCCTTTTAAAATTGAATGTCCGCTTGCAAGAGAAGCAGTCCTTCACGGAAATCATAGGACTGTTTCTTCCTGGCCGAACCGGGACAGCCAGAAACAGCCGCAACCCAAACCCATACTTAATTGCCCGCTCAAATTCAGACTGTTTCCGCATTCACAGGGGAATGCCTTGTGTCCATTTGACACCCGTACCGTCCTCCTGTACTTTATAAATCCTCCGTTATTTCAACGACAATAACAAGCGGATTATGACCCTAGCCTCCCGTGCCCGCCCGCGCTTGCCGATTCCCGATTTTGATTGCCCGGTCGAGCCATGAGGTGCCTTCTTGTCTCCGACCTCCATTACACCCTCAAGCAGTTCGACTGGGTGCTGAAGGAAGCGGATACCTTCGACGTCATCGTGATCGCCGGAGATCATCTCGATATTTCTTCGACGGTCGACGTCGGGGCGCAGATCACGGTCGTGTTGGCCTATCTTCGCAGGCTTTGCGCCAAGACCCGGCTGATCGTCTGTTCCGGAAATCACGACCTCGACGCTCGAAACGCATCCGGCGAGAAATACTCGAAATGGATCTTGAAGGCGCGGCAGTTCGGCGTACCGACCGATGAAGATTGTCTGATGCTCGACCGCACCCTGTTTACGATCTGTCCGTGGTGGGATGGTCCTGAAAGCAGCGCCAGGGTGGGGGAGCAGCTCGAACGCGACAGTCGAATCCCCAAAGAACGATGGGTATGGGTCTATCACGCTCCGCCCGACGCCTCGCCGACCAGTTGGGGAGGCCGGCAGTACTTCGGCGATGCGCAGCTTCTTCAGTGGATTCGGCGCTATTCGCCCGACATGGTGTTGGCCGGCCATATCCACCAGTCGCCTTTCCGGAAAGGCGGCTCCTGGGTGGACCGGATCGGATCCACCTGGATTTTCAATGCGGGCCGGCAAATGGGACCGTGCCCTACCCATGTCATACTGGATACCGAGGAGCAGGCAGCCTTGTGGTTCTCTCTGGCCGGTGCGGAGACCGTCACTCTGGATCAGCCGCTGTTGCGGCCGGTGCCTTCCCTGACCGAGTTCCCGGTCTGGCTCAGATAGTTTCGTCCGGATAGCGTTCCGATCCCGGCGCATGCTCCCCGACCGGCTGATGCAGCAGGGTTTCCAGGACTTCGTCCACCATGCCCAGATGGTCCTGCCGGTCTTCGAACTGGTTTTTCAGGTCGACCAGATAGGTCGTAATGCTGTTCAGTTTCTTGGCCAGAAGCTTGGCCAACTGGAAAGTCAGGTCCGGGTGAGACCGAAGAAATGCTTCGGCGTCCTCGACCAAGTGGAACCTCGACGGAGATACGGCTCGAACCGTGGCGGTATGGGGAACATCGAGCAGGACCGCCAGTTCGCCGAAGATCGCGCCGGGCTCGGACTGGATATTGACCTGAGTCTCGCCTTTTAGGACTTCCACTTCGCCTTCGATCAGGATGTAAAGGTTCTTATCCTCGCCTGCTTCCGTAAGCAACGCTTCGCCCGCGTCAAAGGTTTTTTCGGGGAGGTCTTCGCAAAAACTGAGCAATGTGCGCATCGCTGTACTCCAGGAAAAGGGGAGGACTATAAAATTAAACTAAAAATCACTCCTGTTTCAGTCCTTTAACGGAGCGTACCGAATTTCTGAGGTTCGAGCTTTAGCCGATCGGATGCTTGAAAGTCGTCCATCAACATGGAGAATACGTCGGGCTCGGATTCCTTCAGCTCAATACAAAATTTCAAAAAGCTCTTGAGGCCGTCGGTGAGAACGGTTTGGGTTCGCTGCATCAGTTCCGGATTTTCAAGCGCCTTGCTGATGAACATTTCGTCCGGGTGCAGGCTTTTGAACAACTGGGCATCGTGAATATAATGCATCAGCATGATCATGTCATGGAATATCCGTTCGAAATCATTGCTGATCGCCCATTCGAGGAAACGGTTGAACGCTGGGTAGGCGTTCACGTATTCCATGACGACGGCTTCCATGGCCTCCGAAGAACGGTATCTGGCATTATCCACCTCGAGAAGCCAAGCTTTCAACTGATCGACGCCGGCTTCGCTGATGCCGAAAAGACTGATTTTTGGATAGTCGAGCGCTCCGAAATTGGTCAGATAGAGCGTGCGCAATTCGGTCCGGAACAGGCAGCTTTTGATCAGCATCAATTGCCGTGCGCGCCGCACTTTTTCGCTGACCGCCAGGTATTGTTCGACCAGAATCGCGCCGACCAGTATTTCTAATGGGATGGCGGCCGCATGGAGCAGAAATTCATAGTGCGTAACGTGCTCCAGATAAAGAAAAAAACCGGACAACAAAGGCAGGCTGACGATAACGATGATGTGGCTGTAATGCGCCGTTTTTTTGATTTTAAACGCGGAAAGTCTGTGTTGAAAATAAGAGATTCCGGCATTAATCCATTGCCGCACGGTTGCCAACACGCGTTGCCTTTCGCTGCGATCCGTATTGAGCAGCAATCGGCCCAGCAGCCGAAATAAACGCACCATCCGGGGCTGGACGGTTGAAAAAAGAGAAAAAATGATCTGTTTCATTTTAGATGGTTGATAGTCCTGGAAAGCGATCGGTAAGGACCGAATTCAATCGGCCGAATCATTCACGGCATAGCACGGATGCTTTAAAAGACACCGAGTAAGATGGGTTTTAAGCCCATCTTTTTTTAAAAGCGAAAGGGCGTCATGACGGGAAAGATTTTCATCCATTCCGCCTGTGCGAATCGGGACCGAAAAGATTCGAAGCAAAATCGTCCGGGTTTGAGCCCCTGTCGGGCCCCCCGGTCGACGATCCTGCCGGTTCCGGGAGAGCATCGGTTAACAGACGGCACGGCTGTTGATTATTTAAGGTTCAATTTTTTGGTATTCGAACAGGTGTAAGTAATATCTGCTGGGCAATACGGAGCTCCGCTTAAAAGCGCCGCGTCGGATTGGTTATAGTAGATCGGGGCAAGTTGACAATCCGAGTTATAATAGGTAACGTCGCCTTGGGTATCCGTAGCCGTGATTAACATCTGGGTACTCTTGACGACCATGACGGGACGGAGATATCCCGGATCGTCGTTTGGACAAATACCGGCTTCGGTAGCTACGGACCAATTCGGGTTCTGTTGTTCACAGTACGGTTCGAGCGTATTGATCGTTTGAGAATCGGTAATGGTCATGCTGACGTGCTCGCTTCCGGTGCCGCCGTTCAGGGTATCGGTAAAGGCTACCAGTTCGCTGCTGAACGAAACGTTTTCCGTAAACGGCTGCCCGACACCGCCGGTATTGCCGCCCGGGTTTTGACAATTATACAGGGCGTCGGCGTTTAATAATTGACACTGCACCTTGCACGTCCCCACTCCGCTGGGACATTCTTGCTGTGCTATTCCGGTTACATCGCCATCGCACACTAAACTGCCGATATTCAGTTTGAAACCCGTGCCGGCCGATGCAACGCCAACTGCATCGATTGCGATCAAAGTCAGGGCGTAAGCGGCTAATTTTTTTTTCATATTTTCTTCCTCGTTGTGATTTTCAATTTTTCGGTTTTTATGGTCTACCCGAGCCGCCGACCGCTCTTCTTCACTATGGAACTGCCAGCGTCACTTTGAAAAACGCCATGCGGTCGGGTATCAAATGGGCATTGTTCTTGTCGATTTCGTAATAATTGAACTTACGGTCTAATAAATTCCTTGCGCCGACGCTAAGAAAGCCGTAGCGCTTCGGAAGTCGGTAGTTGAGTGCGGCATCGACCGTCCAGAACTCATCGCTGCCGGACTGTTGTTCTCCGGTCAAGGCTCTCTGAAATTTTCCCGACTGGTTCCAATAGGTTGCCGTCACCGCCGTACTCAATCCCGACGGATGAAAGAAACTGACGCCCAGGGGAAGACTGTGGGTATTCAGCTTGAGCGGGTCTTGCGGCGGGTGCCCCGTTTCGTTGAATTCGAATCGGTCGAAATTGTATTCGGCTCTGAGCGCCAACCAGTCGTGAGGCGTCCAGAACAGATAGGTCCGGATCTGATCCTCGTCACTGGTCCTGCCGGTGGTAGCCGGAGGCGCTACGCCATCGGAATCCACGGTAATGTCGTACAGATTGACGTCTCTATGAGACAATTCCACGCCGCCGAAGAGATCTTGGGTGAATTTCTGGTCGATGCCCGCTCCGTAGCGCCATGAATCGGTCGCATTCTGATCGTCGAAAAACTGGTTGAATCCGGCGACCTGCGTCGGTTCGAGAGTCTGATTGGTTACCAGGGTTCTTTTCAGGTTTCTGAACCAGGCGGCGCGCACGGTCGTCCCGGAAAAGGGCTGCCAGGTAATCCCTCCTTTCGGGTTGAATTGATAGATTTCACCGTTATCGGCAATGACGTCCGGAGAACCGTGCACAAAGTAACCGCTGCCGCCAAGAGTGACTGTCAGATTGCTCAGCAGCTTCAGATAGGCATAGCTGTATACGGTATAGACCTCATGGTCTTCATCGAGGTTGAGGTTTAGCAAGGTAAGAGGGCCTACCGGTGGCGGGACCGTTAAAAACGCGCCGATCTGGCCATTAATGCCGGCGTAACTGGCGCCGCTGGTCAGATTGACGTATCGAGACCGGAACAGATGCTGCAATTCGACCGTATGAGCGTCTTCTTCCGAAGGAATTAAAAAGGTGCTGTCCAGGGGAAAACCGGCTATCGGCTGCAAAGGAAACCGGTTGTCATTCGTGCCGGTAACCGCGTGCTGATAGACATAGGAGGCGAGTACTATGGAATCCGGCGAAAAGGAATGCCGGCCGCCGAGCCGGAATATATTCCGTTCCTCGTCATTGGAAAGTCCCTGAAAATAATCGTCGGAGAAGAATTTGCTTTGCAGATCGCCCCAGTTGACTTGCCGGTAGCGGTATTCGGCTTGAATGCTCGTTTTGGGAGAAAGATCGTATTGAAAAAAGGCATCGCCGATGTAATCCGCTTGATCCGAATTGTTGCGCCAGCCGTCGGTCTGATAATGATAGCCGCCCACGCTGTAAGCGAAATGGTCTTGAATACCCGCAATCACTCCTTCTCCGGCATAAGTTTCATTTTCTGCGACAAGGCCGCTTCCCTGAAAGGTGAATCCGTTTCGGTTGAATATGGGATTGAACTCGTTAAAACTCATTGAGCCGGGACCGCCCGCACTGACCAGAAACAGATTGCTGAACGCCATCTGAGGCTGAATGGGCGTCATGTTCAAGGGTTGCAGCAATTGCGACTGAAGCAGTTCGCTGACTCTGGCAATTTCATGCCGAGGCAGAATCGAATACGAATCCGCCAGCAGCCGGTGAGCGGAAAAATTGGTCGGATCGGTAATGGACGATTTCCAGCCCGACCGGAGAGCCAGTTCCTGAAAGCCCAGATCGCTGTATATCCGGCCGACGCTGGCGGTGCGGGCGGCGTCGTCCGAATCGAGCAGCAAACGCGAGCGGTATACCGCGCGGTTGTCGTTCAGTTCGGCGGCCTTTTGGACCGAGTGCAGGGCTTCGACCGGGCGGTTGGTGGTTTGCTTCTCGATGGCGTCGTAAAAATACGGCGTCGGATCGTTCGGATCCAGCTCTTCGGCAGTCTCGAATTCGCGGTCGGACAGATCCTTGCGCTTTTCTTCGTAATAAGCCTTGCCGAGATAACTGCGGACGATGGCGTTATTGGGATCCAGACCTGCGGCGATCTCGAGCACGCGGCGTCCTTCTTGCAGATCGCCTTTCCGTATTTTGGCCAGGCCCAGGCCGAGTCGGGGCAGGGGATCGGAGGGCGCGGAGGCGATGGCCTTTTTGAACGACTCCGTGGCCTTTCGGGTATCGATCCGCATCAATTGGGAAAAACCCAGGACCGTCAGCGTACGCGACAGGCCGGGTTTCAGTTCGAAGCCTTTCCGGGCGCTTTTCAGTGCTTCATCGAGTTCACCGAAGGAAGCCTGCAGTTCGGACAGGCGAGCCCAGGCCAGGGCATTCTGCGGGTCGAGAGCCGTAATTTTTTCGACGGTTTTCTTCGCGCCTTCCAGATCGAATACGGCCTGCTGAGCGTAAGACAGCGCCATCAGCACCGAAGGGGAATTGGGCGAAGCCTGCGCCGCTTTTTGGGCGATTTTCAGAGCCGCCCCCTCCCGGTTTTGCACGATCTCGATGATCGTTTGCAAGGCGAGCGCATGGTCGTCGTCGGGTTTTTGCCGCAGGATGCGGCCGATGTCGCCATGGGCTTTGTCCACCCGGCCCACCGACAGCAGCAGGGCGGCGCGGTAGGACAGAAAACGGCGGTCGGTCACCGTATCGGGAACCTTTGCAATCAGATCGAAGGCCCGCTGTAAATCGCCGGCTTGATAGGCTTCGATGGAATGCCGCCAGTCGGGCGCGTCGGTAAATTGCATCCGGATGCAGGTCGAGGACCGGAGGGTAGTACAGCGCCCATTGCACGGCATCGCGCGGACGCACCACGATTCTGGGCTGCGGCGCCTGTCCGGGCCCGGCTTCCGCCGATTGGCCGTGAGTCAGCGGAAGGCTGCCCTGGTCATTTTGCGCGATGACTTTGCCTTCGAAGACGGTGATGTCGGCGCGGCCGGGCTCAACGCGGGTCAGGAATTCGGTGCCTTCGATCATCCCGTTGATGTAGGGCGTGTTAATGGCGAGTTTGCGCGGCGACCGGCTCAAGGATTGCAGGGCGCCTTTCAGAAGTTCGATAACGGAACGGTCTTCTTTCTTTTCTGTTAAATCGATCAGACGCACGGTCGTATTCTGATCGAGCCGAAGCACGACGTCGCCGATAAGCGATACGGCGGCCCGACTGTTCGCCCCGACGCGGACGCTGTCGTCCTCGCAGAGAGGGGAATCCAGTTTTCCCGGCTGCCAATCCGTGCCGCCATAGCCGATCTCCACCGTTCCTTCGACGGAGGTCAATTGGCCTTTAACGGGAGTGCAGTGAGGCAGGGAGGCGGCTGCCATCTGGCTTGCGGCTATGAGGGAACAAGGTAAAACAAGCCATTTCGAAAAAAATATTGCCACCCGTTGCCCCCATTTAAAATTGGTAACCCCGCTCTCAATTTTTACCGGCGAGTTGATCGAAAAAACTTGCCGGTCTTATCAAAAAACAATGAAAAGAAATTTCATAGCCGTAGGCGGAGAGCTTTTTTATTTTTAATTTATAACCAAATCACCGGATTCAAATCTTTTATAGAAATTTCTATCTCACGAGTTATCGAGATTGTTCTTCCGAAGAACATCTGCCTTTTAAGTAACTCAATTTTTCTGATGACTCTCCGCATATCGTCAGCGGTTCGGATCGGGTCACGGATATGGAAAGAAAACGTTGTGTAATTTACATTTAAATGATGACAATAAAGCATAAATCAGGCCAATCTCTTGATCTTCAGGAAACCTTGTACTCCTTGAGTTATTTGTTAGAGAAGAAACAGGATTTCTTTCCCGTTGCACCATAATTAAATAAATAAA
The DNA here is from genome assembly GCF_000372865.1 of Methylosarcina fibrata AML-C10. NCBI lineage: Bacteria > Pseudomonadati > Pseudomonadota > Gammaproteobacteria > Methylococcales > Methylococcaceae > Methylosarcina > Methylosarcina fibrata. Next base: position 4,259,250 of record NZ_KB889965.1, read on the forward strand.
CGAAAAATTGCATCTGATTGGTGCAATCATTCCTCTAATTCTTTTGATGTCGCCGAAAATGGAGACACAAGGCGATAGGTCCATTTATTGCTTGTATAAGTGGATAAATAATCAGATAAGGCTGCTCCATGAATTATCGGTTAAACTGCACGACTTTAGAGGACTCGTTAAAGGAACGGTTTCTGGGTCTATGGCGCCGCTGCCTGGTCCCGGAATCGGATTGCAACGGCGCACTCGTCTATCAGGAGCTGGTAATGCGCTACGATCAGCCTGACCGAAGCTATCACAATTTAAGCCATTTGATACATTGCCTGTATCAGTTTGATCTGGTTTCTCACTTGATACCCTATCCCGATGCGGTCGAAATGGCTTTGTGGTTCCATGATCTTGTCTATGTTCCCGGAGAAGCCGATAACGAACAGAAAAGCGCCGAATTTTTCCGCGGCCGGGCCTCGAACTGTTGTTCCTGCGAATTCATCAACAAAGTCGCCGACCTCATCCTGATTACCTCTCACCGGACGGCTCCTGCCGATGATGACGAGTGTTTCATTGTCGACATCGATTTATCCAGCATGGGTTTAAACTGGAACGTCTTTCTCATGGACTCGGATAATCTTCGCAAGGAACGAGGCGATGTGTCGGACTCCGAATATTGCCGAAGGCATAACAGTTTTCTGAAATTTCTTCTGGCAAGGAAGCGCATCTTCCATACCGAATTTTTTCATGCGCGGTATGAACAGAGCGCTTTGCAAAACATTACCCGGTTGTTGGTCAAGAGAGAATCTCAAGGATATCGTTGATGCTGCAAGCCATAGACAGGCAGGGCACCATGGGTTGGGCCGGTTTTACCGGCATCGGAGCATAAAGAACGTGCGGCGTTGGCTTAGTGGCATCATGGCTGCGTCCGGGATAGCGCTGATCGGATTACTGTTCGGTTTGACTCCGTTGGGCATTCAAATGGAGCAAAATATGGGACTCCGTTTTCTGTTTCGAATGCGAGGCCCGGTAGCGCCGCCGCCGGACGTCGCCGTGGTCGCGATCGACGATCAAACCGGGGCACATCTCGAGCTCTCCAGGCTGCCGCGGGATTGGCCTCGCTCCAGCCATGGCCGTTTGGTGGATGCACTCGTTCGCGCCGGTGCTTCGGCCATTGTTTTCGATTTTGATTTTCAGACGCCCAAGCAGCCTAAGGACGATGCGCTATTCGCCAAGTCCATCGCGGCAGCGGGGCGGGTTATTCTCACCGAAAAACTGATCGGCAAACGGCAACCGCTCTTCGACAAGGAGGGAAAGGTAAAAGGAGCGCTCTGGGTCGAACAGTTGGTGGCTCCGATGCCGATGCTGGCCGACGCGGCTAAAGGCGCCGGCACGTTTCCCCTGCCCAAAGTGGATGTCGCCGTGCATGAATTCTGGGCTTTCAAGAATGGAGTCGATTATGCGCCGACCACGCCGGCCATGGGGCTGCAAATTCGTGCCCGGGAACAGTATCCCGGGCTGATTGCGCTGCTGGAAGATGCCGGAGTAAAGGAAGCGGCCGGCTTGCCCCGCAGGATTGAAGCCTCGGACCGTACGCCGGAAATTCGTAGCATCATGATGGAACTGCGCCGACTCTTTACCCGGACTCCCGAGCTTGAAATGACGCTGCGAGAAGCGCTCAAGCAGAAGGAAAACGGCAAACTCGACGACGGTGCCAATTCTCGGCTATTGGAGGCGTTGATCGGTCTTTATGCCGGCGGCGACCATCGCTACCTGAATTTTTATGGCCCTCCCGGCTCTATCCTGACGGTTCCTTACCATAAGGTAATCCAAGGAGAGTCTGGCCCGGGAGGAAAAGCATTACCCGACTTGAAAGGGAAAGTGGTTTTCGTCGGCTATTCGGATCTTTACGATCCCAGCCAGCCGGACCGGTTTTATACGGTTTACACCAACGCGGACGGCGTGGATTTAAGCGGCGTGGAAATTGCCGCGACCGCCTATGCCAATTTGCTGACCGGGCGAAGCCTGGTGCCGGCGGACCCTGTAACGGCGATTGCGGTGCAGTCGGCCTTCGGCGGCATCGTCGGCGGCACGGCCTTGATTCTTCCCGCCATTGTGTCCGTGCCGTTGATCTTCATCCTTTCCGGTGCCTATGTTTATCTGGCCGAACTGGCCTTTGCCGAAAATGAGATCTGGCTGCCGCTGGCGGTGCCCTTGCTGTTGCAATTACCGCTGGCGTTGTTTTCGGGACTTCTGACGCAATATCTGTCGGAGCGGCGAAAAAAGAAACGCGCCACTCAGGCCATCAGCTTTTACCTGCCCGAAAAACTGGCCAAGGACTTTGCCGAAAAAAATCTCGAATCCAGTGCCCTGAATCGGGTTACTTACAGCGTTTGCTTCGCCTCGGACATGGCGGGATTTACCACGATTTCCGAACAGTTGCCGCCGAAAGAACTGGCCGGTTTTCTGAATGACTATTTCGAATCCCTTTCCTGTCCGCTCAGATGCAACGGGGTGGATGTCGTCGAATTTCGCGCCGACGGCATCATGTGCGCCTGGACTGCGGAAAAAAATTTCGAGGTCATCCGCCGCCGGGCGGCCGTCGCGGCTCTGGAAGCGGTTGAGGCGATTTCGCTCTTCAGTCGGCGTTATCCCTTGCTGAGCCAGCAACTGCGCATCGGACTGGAAGCCGGCATGGTCTATGTCGGTCATTCCGGAGGAGGAGGGCATTTTGTCTACAGCATCGTCGGCGATTGCGCCAATACCTCTGCCAGGATCGAAGGGCTGAACAAAAAGATGGGAACGCAAATCCTCGCCGGCAAAGCCGCGGTAGAGGGGGTGGACGAGCTTTTATTGCGCTATCTGGGCGATTTTCAATTCGTCGGCAAAACCGAAGCTCAACCGGTTTTTGAAGTGCTGGCCCTTAAAGACGAGGCAAGCCCGGCTCAGGAACTTCTCAGCCGGCGCTATCAGGAAGCCATGACCGTTTTGTCGGACGGCCGAATTCCGGAAGCTCTGGCATTGTTCGAGGCGATTTCATCGGACTATCCGGAAGATGGCCCGGCGCGGTTTCATTCGGCCTATTGCCTGGAGTTGATGAAAAAACCGGAGCTGCCCGAAAATCCTGCCGTCATTCGTTTGGACAGCAAATAACCGGACGAAGCCGTGGAAACTTTTCTGTTTTCAGTATTGTTCCTGGCATTCCTCTTCGCCGAATAGGCCGCGAACGGCGGCTTTTGATGCAGCGCTCCTTGAAGATCTTTCAGTTTTTCAAGGATTTGATTTCGAGCGTGGCTTGCCTTACCTTCTGGCTCAGTAATTTGGCGATGTTCGTGACCAGTTTGAGCCGGATGCCCAGGAACTGTTCGGTACTGTCTTTTTCCAGTTTCGAATACTGAAGAACCAGGCAGTCGACGTCCGAATCGGCCAGAATATCCGCCGAACGCACGCCCCCGTCCAGCATGCCCATCTCCCCGAAAGCGCTGCCGGCGGATATCGTGGAAATTCTTCCCGACCTTCGCTGCGACAGCGGCAAAGTCACCCGAACTTCGCCTCGGGTTATAAAAAACAGCGAATCCGCCGGTTCGCCCTCCCGGCAAATATATTCTCCCTGGGCGAAGGTTCGAGGCTCGAGCATGGACTCGAAGACCGCCAGTTCGTCCGGCGTGAAACCGGCGCAGTAGATCTGGCTCGACAATGGAAAGAAATCGGGCTCGACCGAAGCCCGTCCGTTCAGTAACCGATCCTCGCACCATTCCAGGGCGCTGTCGATGTCTCCGTGGTTCAATAAGGGAATGTCGTCGATTTGCGCGATGCGTTTTTTGATGATGTTCACCAGCAGATACTTGGCCGAGGCATGGGTCAATAAAACCGTCAATCCTCCTGCGTAAAAGGACTGGATAAAGTCGACCAGGAGATTGATCGCACCTTCATTGACGGAAGTGACCCGCTTAAAATCCAGAATCAGATACTGAATGCGGTCGGCCGCGTTCTCGGCTTCGCTGACGACGATTTCGGTCGATGTAAACATGGGTATTCGTAAAAGTGTGTAGAAGTTGCCTGAAAAATTCAACTAGATTACAGTGTAAAAATCGTAAAACTGTGTGGAGATTTTTAATCGTAGCAACTATTAAAATTACATATGTAGGTGTGAAACGATTTTTAGCTAATTTTAGATTCGTCCCTTCATTCTAAGTCCATCCTGCAAATTGAACCCTAGCATCGTTATATTGATTGCCCCAGCAACAAGTTCAATGGTCTGGATGGTGTAAAAGGCGGCATCAAACTCGCTGGCGTTCGCTTTAGAAGCAAGGTACAAGGCCGAAGGGATAAGAACCAAAATACCGTTAGCGGCAATCAAACGCATACGCTTGATTTTTGCGCCAATAACTTGGCTCTGCCTTCCTTTTGATAAAACAAAACCGGAGCCACCTGTCGCCATCAAAGCCGGAATCAACAGGAAGAACCCCCAAGGAATCGCTGTTTTTACGGCAGTAACGGTTGCTTGAGAAGCAAATAACTCAGTCAATACTGTTGATAACCAAAAGGTCGAAATGGTAAGAATTGCGACTGCACCGGCCATAGGATGGATAATTTTTAACATGACAACCCCCTCCTTTTTGGAACACAGTTCCGGTTACGCAACACAAATGCCAGGTACGCCAACCTTTTGAAATAGGTGCGGTGTACAAACAGCGGAAGATGGGTAGGCACTGTGCTTGGCTAAAAAATCTGGATGGGTGAATGCCGCCCTAAAATCAGTAACAGACTCCCATACCGCATAGTTCAAGTACGTTGGGCTATCGCCAATGGCGCGATGCAGTTGGGTTGAGATAAACCCGGGTTGCCGTTTCATGAAATCGGCATCATCCTGCCACGCTTTGACAAAACTCTCTTCATCAGCCTTATCAAGCTTAAAAATATTGATAAGGACTACAGGTGAAACCTCAAGTCCAATCTGGCGTTCAATCGGAAAATCGGGGTCGAGCGGTTGAATGAGTGACATTTTGTTCTCCTTTTGCTATTGTTACTTAACACGTCTTTACGATACCATATTGACATTATAATGTCAATATGTAACTATTGATACAAATGTAGCCAAATATGTCTAATAAATTACAACCATACCGAACCCCAGAGGGGGAAGCTTTGACCAGTCTCATCCTAAATCTGTTTCGTGTCACAAGCCTTATGCTTACAGCGGGGGACAGGTTGGTTGAGAACTTAGGCTTAACCAGTGCGCGTTGGCAGGTGCTAGGCACGATTGTTGCCGCAGATCGACCACAACCAGTATCTTGGCTTGCCCGCGACATGGGTGTAAACCGTCAAAATGTACAACGGATTGTCAATGATTTGGTAAAAGAAGGATTTGTTACTATGGCATCGAACCCGCATCATCGACGGGCGCAGCTTGTAACACTGACCGACAAGGGTGAACTGGCCTACGATGATGCCATGAAGCTACAACTACCTTGGATAAATAAGCTATCAGACGGACTTAAGCTTAAAGACATTGAATCTACCCATAATGTACTTGTGGCATTACGTCAAAAGCTTGAAGGTACAGATGCATCCGATGGTGAAGTTTGACAGCAAGTCTGGGTAACTCAATCATCTCGATGACGGCATTAAATCGATTTATCCGCTATGCAAAAAATTTACTTAGCTCTTTAAGTAATAGGCTTTTCTGTTTAAATCAGATTATCAGATGTTGGTAGCTAGAACAAAAAAATATAGGAATTACACTGGCATGTTCACTTGTTCTTGTTTTTTTTTTTGCTGCCTTAGTATCTGATTTTGCTGTTTATACAAATAACTGAAAGTGGTTATATAAATTTTCCGTTATTAAGTATTCACAAAAATGCTTCTGAACCTCCGTTCCATCATGGTGTCTCGTTTCGAGGAAGTAAACGACCACGATTACCATGTCTATGCCGTGCCAACCTTCGAGCCGCAATTCTGCCGTGAGTGTCTAAGTGCAGCTCTTTACGGCCACGGCAGCAAGACGCACCTTTACATGGACACACCCATGCACGGTCGCCGCGTGGGAATCCTGTTAGACAGGAAGCGCTACAAATGCCGGGGTTGCGGCATCACCTTTTCCCAGCGTTGCGATGACATCAACGACCATCACCGGGCAACCAATAGGCTAGTCAGTTATATTGAGAGTAATGGCCTAAACAAGACATTCACCAGCCTTGCCGAAGAAATCGGCGTGACCGAAGGCACGGTGCGGAATATTGTTGGCGAATACATTACTTCTTTGGAGCAAAAATTCCAATTTGAGACACCCGAAATACTCGGCATAGATGAAGTCCACCTGAACCGTCAAATGCGCCTGGTGTTCACCAATATTGGTGAATGTACCATCATTGATCTCGTCAGCAGCAGAAAGAAACAGACGGTCATCCATGCTTTATACCGTTTTAAGAAACCCACAACTATCAAATACGTCACAATGGATATGTGGCGACCTTACAAAGATGCGGTCAATGCGGTTTTGCCACATGCCATTATTGTCATTGATAAGTTCCACGTCCTGAAAATGGCGAATTCCGCCGTGGAACGGGGACGCAAAGCCTTACGGGAACAGATGACCAAGGAAGAAGTCCGGCAACTCAAAAAAGACCGATTCCTGATGCTCAGAAGGCAACGCGATCTAAACGCTAGTGAGGAATTCCTCTTGTCGGGTTGGACAGAGAATTATCCCTTACTGCACGACTTGTATTTCAAAAAAGAGCGGTTTTATGAGATTTGGGAACATAATCACAACCGTAAAAGCGCAGAATTAGCCTACAAAAACTGGCAAATCAACATGAAACCGGAAATCCGGGGCTTCTTTTTTGACTTGGAGCGAGCCATCGAGAATTGGTATCACGAGATATTCAACTACTTTGATTACCGGATCACCAATGCTTTCACTGAATCCGCAAATAATTTTATCAAATCGATTGCCCGTCATGGGCGGGGTTACAGTTTTGAGGTGTTGAGGGCTAAAACATTGTTCACCAACGCCGAACACAAGCTAAAACCGAAGTCTTTTAGGTCAGAGTTCCGCAAAATAAACACCGAACTTCCAGAAGAAGTGACGGAAAAAAGCCCCGCTTATTCTGGCATTATCGAGGATAAAATCTTAAACTACGGGGTGATTTTTCCACACGAACCCGAAAAAAGAAATTTTTAGAAATTCCACACGGTTTTACGAAAACCCGTAAACATCAGGTCGCCCGCCAGTTTAAAGACTTTGACCTGTTTGCCCAATTCACTCAGCAACCGGGTTTGCTCCTGATTGCGGTTGCGCTTCGAGCGGACAGTGGAGGTATCGTAGCGAGAGTGGAGGACGGTCGAAATCGTCGTCTGACTGGAATAGAACAGGTGCAGTCCGAAATCCTTCGAGATTCTTTTGCATATTTCCACTCCGCGGAAGCTGTTGCCGCGGTCGTCGAGCCTGGGAGAAAACACCGCAATCCCCAACTGGCCCGGCAGCACGGCGACCACGCCGCCGCCGACGCCGCTTTTGGCCGGCATGCCGACATTGTAGATCCACGCTCCGGAGTAATCGTACATGCCGCAGGATCCCATCACGCCCAGCACGTGCGGGACGAACTGGCCTTTCAACGCGCGAACGCCGGTGATGGGGTTCACGCCGTTGTTGGCCAGCGTCGCACCGATAAGGGCCAGATCCCGGCAATTTACCAAAATGGAGCATTGCTTGAAATAAAGATCGAGTACCTCGTCGGTCTCTTTTTCGATGATTTCGTAGTTGCGCAGCATATAACCGATCGCCCGGTTGCGATGGCCGGTTTCCTTTTCCGACTGGTAAACGCTGTCGTCGATGGCGACTTCGTGCCCCAGGTATCTCTTATAAACGTCCAGCATGCGTTTGAGCCTGGCCGCGGGCGTCGCCTCGGCCAGCAAAGAGACGGTGGCGATGGCGCCGGCATTGATCATCGGGTTTCTGGGCCGCCCGGTTCCAGGTTCCAGACTGATGGAGTTGAAGGCTTCTCCGGACGGTTCTACGTCGACTTTTTTCAACACGTCTTCGGTGCCGTTATCCTCGAGCGCCATCCCGTAAGTGATGATTTTCGAAATCGACTGAATGGTAAATTCTTGTTGCGAATCGCCGACCTGATAGACGTGCCCGTCCACGGTGACGACGGCGATGCCCAGCCAGGCCGGATCCGCTTTCAGAAGTTCCGGAATATAACTTGCCACGGCGCCGTCGGCCACATCGGCATAGTCTCTGTGCAAGGTTTCGAGATAATTGAAAAACGAGTTCATTTTCATCGTTATGGGAACCTCGGGCGAATCGGTTGGACTTTGAAATTGGGTTGTCCGGGAAACTTGGAAATAGCCGAAAAACCGGTGTGTTTCGGAGCAAGACCCCGAGCCTTCAATAACTAAGCAATTATCAAGCCATTTGCCGGATGGAAAGGAAATGCGTCCGGGAAGAAAAACGGAGAGTTGCCGGATCCGGAATTCTCGAAAAAACGGCAGCAGGGAGGATACGCAAGAGCCGCCAGGGAAACCGATTTAGACGAAATTGTCCTCCTCGCTCCTTCAAGAGAAGACCGTTGGAGTTTTGTCCGCCTCAAGTTGCAATACCGTTCAATTGAGGTTAGAGTGCGGGACAAACGAATATCGAAGACTTTATTTAAGGAGTTTGCCATGAGAAAAATCCGGAAGGGCTGGCTGGGCTTGTGGGCGGTGCTGGTGAGCGGCTGGGTGCTGGCGGCCGATCTCGACCGCTCGCAAGTCGAACAGCGTCTGGCCCAGGCGGAAAAAGACCGTCCCGCCGATTTGCGCCGCAAGGATCTGACCGATCTCGATTTATCCGGCCTGGATTTCAGGAACGCCGATTTATGGGGTTCGGACCTGCGCCGGTCGAATCTGAGCCGGAGCGACTTGTCGGGACTGAATCTGGATTTGACAGTGATGACCAAGATCAATCTCTCCGGAGCCAATCTGGCCAACACCAGCATCTTCGGCGTCAGCATGATGGGGGCCGATTTGAGCCATGCCAATCTTAGAGGAAGCCGGTTCATCGCCAATCTGGACCGGGCCAACCTGAGCCATGCCGACCTGTCTCGTGCCGTTTGGGGCGCGGATATGAAAAATCAGCCGATGGGGTTGATGCGGGTCAGCCTGAACAGCGTCAATCTGTCGGAAGCCGATTTGAGCGATGCCAATCTCAACCGCGCGCTGTTGCGCCACGCCAATCTGTCGGGAAGTCTGCTGAAAAATACGGTTTTATCCGGAGCCGATCTGTCGGGCGCCGATCTGAGCCGGGCCGATTTGACCGGCGCCGATTTGTCCGACACCAAACTCGAAGACGCGAATTTTACCGGAGCGAATCTCGCCGGCGCGCACTTTAGCGGCATCAAGGACAAATCGAGCATCAAAGGGCTCTCCGAGGCCAGGAATCTGGAGTCGGCGATATTCGATTGAAGTAGCGCGGAACGGCGCCTTCCGGCTTCGGAAGTGGTTTCACCAGGAATTAAGAAAGCTCTGGATAAGTACCCTCACCCCGGTCCTCTCTCAGTGGAGAGGGTCGTAAAATCTCCCTTTTCTCGCAGGAGAGGGTTGAGGTGAGGGGAATCAATAAAGTAAGACATTGATAGCCCCTCTCCCTGCCCTCTCTCGGGGAGAGGGTTCTGTATTGATTTTTACGACAGCCTCGGGAGAGGGAGGTTTTTCGACGACGAGAAACGAACATGAACGATAAAACTTTACTTTTTCTTGCCTTGTTTTTCTGTGCCGCTATTGCCGAAGCGGCGGCGCCCCAGCAGATACAGCCCCCCGCCGGACAAAAGGAGGTGCTGACGGTTCATGCCGAAGGCGATCAGATTTACCAGTGCGCAACAGTTAAGGACGGCTATGCCTGGACCCTGAAGGCTCCCGACGCCCGGCTGTACGACGACCGGAGCCGTATTGTCGGCAATCATTACGCAGGTCCCGTCTGGGAATACCAGGATGGCAGCCAAGTCGCCGGACGCGTGCTGAAAAAACTGGATATGACGCCCGCTTCGGCGATTCCCTGGCTGCTGCTGGAAGCGGCCGCGCATAAAGGCCAGGGAGTGTTGGCGAAGGTGGATTTCATCAATCGAGTCCATACGAAAGGCGGCCTGGCTCCCGACTCTGGCTGCGACGCCAATCATCCCGGCGCGGAGAAACGCGTTCCCTATACGGCGGATTATGTCTTTTACGCGAAAGCGCTATGAGAGAGCTCTTTGCAGTTCTCTGAGCTTCATCAGCGCATAGATCGATTCCAGATACGGCGCCGCAACGCCCGCCCGCCGCCCGGCGCGCAGCGCATTGCCCAGAATGGCTTCGGTTTCCAGCGGGCGGCCCTGTTCGTAATCGATCAGCATGCTGGTCTTGTAAGCCGGCATGGTCCGGGTACTGTCGATGTGGTTGTCGACGATCCGTTCGGGAAGGGGATGGCCAAGCGCTGCGGCAATGCGGCAGACGTCCTCCATGATATGCCGTACGAAGGGTTCCTGGGAGGCCAGAATGGCCGAAGTCGGCAGCCCTCCCGATAAGACCGACAGCGGGTTGAAAGGCGCATTCCAGACGCATTTTTTCCAGCGCTCGGTGACGACGTCCGCGCTCGCGAGGCATTCGATGCCGGCCCGGCCGAACAAATCGTTAAGCTCACGGGTTTTGGTGCTGACCGGTCCGTTTACAGAACCCAGCGTAAGCCGCCCGTAGGCCAGATGCGCCAGTCTGCCGGGACCAATCCGGTTGCAGCAGATGAAAGCCAGGCCGCTGATGAGTTCATTGTCCGGAAAAGCCTCCTGTATTTCCCGTTCGATGTCCACGCCGTTCTGAATCAGCACGATCGCCGTCTTCGGCGACACGGCCTCGCGGATCAAGGCCGCTCTGTCCAGGTTGGGGATCACTTTGGTGCAGAGCAGGAGGCAATCGGCTTCTTCCCGAAACTCGCTCGCGTGCCGGAAGACTCCGGCAGGCGCAAATCGCCAGGTTCCGAGATCTTGGCTGTGAATCGTGAAGCCGTTCAGTTTGACGGTATCGTAATCGGAGCGGCAGACGACGGCGACGTCCGCACCCGCTTTCGCCAGCAGTGCGCCGTAAAAACCGCCGATGGCTCCGGCGCCGACGACCAGTATTTTCTTAACCATGGCCGATGCCGAGCACTTGTTTCAAAAACGGCACGGTCAATTTGCGCCGGGCCGACAGGGAGGCCAGATCGAGTTTGTCGAGCGCGTTCCAGAGCGAAGCCAGGTCTCGCTCGGTATGGGTCAATAAAAACCGTCCCGCTTGCGGAGAAATTTCCAGCCCCCTCTGCCGGGCTTTAAAGATCAACGCGGCCATGCGATCGTCGTCGTCGAGCGGTTGTATTTTTAAACCGAGCCCCCAGTTGAGGCGGGTTTTCAAATCGGGTAGCTCAATGCCGAGCGAAGAAGGCGCCAGCGCGGAGGAAACGATCAGTTTATGATTCAGATCGCGATGCCGGTTGAAAAAATTAAAAAAGGCGATTTCCCAGGCCGGCCGGCCGGCAATCGACTCGATATTGTCGAAGCAGACCAGGTCGTAGCGCTCCAGCCCGCCGAGCATTTGCGGATCGAAGCTTCCGGCCGGGGTCAAATCGAGATAGAACGATGCAAGTTCCAAATGCTGCGCTTCGTGGCAGCAGGCCTGCAATAGATGGCTTTTGCCTTCGCCGGTTTTTCCCCAGAGATAAATAAAGGGCTCTCCGGTGCCTGCGATGCACCGCCGCAAATGCTCGATCAGCTCGAGGTTGGCGCCTGGAAAGAAATCGTTGAAGGTTTGATTGGCCCGGAACTCGAAATGCAGCGGCAGTTGTTCCATCGGAATCACGGCGTTTTTCCTGCGAAGCGAATGTACAGCGAAGAGCCGAAAAAGAGCAACAGGCTGAAAACGATCTCCAGGCCGGCATAAAGGCGCTCGTCCGCATCGGCATAGGCTTCCTGCGCGCCATGGATAAAATACGGCAGGCTGAGATAGGCCATCCAGGCGCAGCTTTTTCGATTTCCCGCCAGGAAGCCCCGCATCGGCAGGAGCAGCGGGGTGACTCCGATCAATAAGACCAGCGCCACCGGAAACCGCGCCGATGGCGCAAGAACTGTATGCCAGAGCATCAGCAAGGCAAACAGCCCGAAAAAACCGGCCAGGGCGGCCCAACGATAATAAACGGGTTTGATGGTCATGAACTTATCGACGTCCGGCTTTCAAGGCTTCGGCCGTTTTCGCCAGCCTGAGGCCGAAGGCCCGGCACAAGGTTTTTTCTTCTTCGCTGATGGCGTCGTTGTTCAACGACAGACGGCTGGGACCGTACGGGGTGCCGCCCGAAGTCGTTTCCCGCAAATGACGTTCGGAATAGGGCAAGCCCAGGATGACCATGCCGTGATGCATCAAGGGCAGCATCATCGAGAGCAGAGTGCTTTCCTGGCCGCCGTGCATACTGCCGGTCGAGGTGAAGACGCCGGCGGGCTTGCCGGACAGAGCGCCGGAGAACCACAGTTCCGTGGTGCCGTCGATGAAATATTTCAACGGCGCCGCCATGTTGCCGAAATGGGTGGGGCTGCCCAAAGCCAGGCCGTCGCAGAGCTTCAAATCGTCCAGCGTCGCGTAGACGGCGCCTTGATCCGGAATCGAAGGCGCCGTCTTTTCGCAGACCGGGGAAATCTCCGGAACGGTCCGGAGCAGGGCTTCGGCTCCGGCTTGAGCTTCCACGCCGCGGGCGATATGATGGGCCATTTCGGCGGTGGTGCCGTGGCGGGAATAATAGAGAATCAGAATCCTGGTCATGGATGCGTTTCGATCGGCGATCCGGTTTTATAAAATCGGGAGCACGGCTTCCGGAGGACGGCCGACGGCGGCTTTACCGTTGGCCAGAACGATCGGCCGCTCGATCAGGATCGGATGCTTGACCATGCTGTTGATCAGCGATTTCCGGTCGAGCGAAGGATTGTCGAGACCGCTTTCTTCGTAAACGGCTTCTTTTTTGCGCATCAGATCGCGCGGCTCCATGCCCAGTTTTTGCAGAATCTCTTCCAGTTCCTGTGCGCTGGGCGGCGTTTTCAGATATTCGACGATTTCCGGCTCGATGCCGCGGTCCTTGAGCAATTGCAAAGTTTCCCGCGACTTGCTGCAGCGCGGATTATGATAAATGGTTACCGTCATGACGACCTCCCGTGAGCGCGAACGCTCGCTGAATCAAAAAAGCTATAATAGCATTTCCCGGTAAGAACTCACCTCTGGAATCACGGCTCAATACCTATCATTTTGCTCAATTTGTTCGTCATACCGGCAGGGAATGCCGGTATCCAGTCCACAGGGAGGTGCTGAAACTTTGTCATCCCTGACCTCTGGGTTCCGGCAGTCCGTGCCGGAACGACGGATTGGAAAAACTGATAGGTGCTAAGGGAATCACGGTAAGAGCCGCATTTTCCTGCTTGCTCGGTGCGGACGGGATCAGGGAGCCGGATGAGTCTTTGTTTTTCAATTTCAATATAGGTGCAATTTTCGTGACAACGACAATGACGAGAGACCGCTTCTTCGACCGAGCCAAGCAGTATTGGCTGTTGGCGCGTTTTGACCGGCCCATCGGTACGCTGATTCTCTTATGGCCGACTTTGTGGGCATTGTGGCTGGCCGGTCTGGGCAAGCCCGATGGGCTGGTGTTGACCGTTTTTTGCCTGGGCGTGATCCTGATGCGAGCGGCCGGTTGCGTGATCAACGACTACGCCGACCGGGAGTTCGACCCCCATGTCCAACGCACCCAGCTTCGGCCTCTGGTCGCAGGGCGGGTTGCTCCGAAGGAAGCCCTGGCCTTGTTCGCCGTCCTGTGTTTGACCGCATTCGGACTGGTCTTGCTGCTGAACGCGTATACGATTCTGCTGTCGTTCGTCGGCGCCTTTCTGGCCGCCAGCTATCCGTTCATGAAGCGCTTCACGCACTGGCCGCAGGCGTATCTCGGCATCGCTTTCGGCTGGGCGGTGCCGATGGCCTACGCCGCGCAAACCGGCGCCATTCCGGCCGTGGCCTGGGTGCTGTATCTGGCCGTGGTGTTGTGGGCGCTGATCTACGACACGATGTATGCGATGGTGGATCGGGAGGACGATCTCAAAATCGGCGTGAAATCCACCGCGATTCTGTTCGGCCGCCACGACCGCCTTATCATTGCCCTGCTGCAGATTGTGATGCTGATCCTGTTGGTCCTTGTGGGGCAAATGCAGCATCTGGGCGGCCCATATTACGGGGGGCTGCTGGCGGCGTCCGGATTGGCCTGTTATCAGCAGAAACTGATTTTCCGGCGGGACAGGGACGATTGCTTCAAGGCCTTCCTTAACAACAATTGGTTCGGCCTGGCGATTTTTGTCGGCATTGCTCTGGATTACTGGGTTTAGGCCGGGGAGCGTTATTATGATTGCCGCCTTCCCGCGAGACGCACTCTCCTGCAGAAAGGATTCGTGTACCTCATGCGCAGGTAGGGGCGAATTCATTCGCCTACCGCCGTGCGCGGATTCAAAACGTCGGGCTCGACGCTTTTTTAAAAGGCCGGGTTAAAGCTTGGCTTTGACAATGCCATAGATTTCTTCGACGGCCCCCTCCGCGCCTTGCAGCAGGGCTTCCAGTTCGGCCAGTTTCGATTCGGCCAAGCTTCTGTCCTTCAGGCTGCCCGCGTTGATGTAGACGTTGAGCGCCGCGCTTTTCAAGCCCGCATACGCGGCCATCGCGGCGACTCCGGCGTCGCTGATCACGCCCGGATTGCCTTTTTCGGCGGCGATCCGGCTGAGCGCGACGGCTTCGGCGCAGAGTCCGGCGCACGCCAGAGGCACTTCGGTCGCTTCTTTTAGTGCGGCCTGGATCGCTTCGCTGCGCGCCGCCTTCTGTTCGTCTTTTTCTTTGGGCAGGCCGTAGGCGGCCATCAGGCGGTCGAAGACGTCGACGTCGGCCTGGATCATCGCCGTCAGCCGTTCCCGCAGACTTTCGGATTTTGCCAGCAGGGCTTGCATGTCGGCTTCGACTTCGGCGAATTTGGGCTTGCCGACGGTCAGGTTGCAGACCATGCTGGTTAAAGCGGCCGATTGCGCGCCCATCAGCGCGGCCGCGCTGCCGCCGCCCGGCGTCGGCGCCTTGCTGGCCAGTTCGTCCAAAAATATTTGCAGCGGTTTGTCTTTGATTTCGGTCATTGATGAAAACGGATTGGAAAGTATGGATGCTTGATTAAAGACAGAAAGGTGCGCGGTACCCTGAAGGGCATAAACCCGCACCCTCCGCTCAGGCGCGCCGCCAGCTCGTGGTGCCGTTCGGGGCGTCTTCGAGAAGGATGCCCTGCTGTTTCAGTTCGTCGCGGATTTTGTCGGCGGTCGCCCAGTCCTTGGCTTTTTTGGCATCGAGGCGGAGCTGGATTTGTTGTTCGATCCATTCGCTGCTCGAGCCAGTCCTTGATCCTGTTGCTTCAACCGTTTCAGTATAAGACTCGGTTATATTCGCAGTAGCCTGGATTGTGCCTTTCAACCAAGCCTCGGGATCATCCTGCAACATCCCCAGCAAGCCTCCGAGTAATTTCAGCTCGGCCGCCAGTTCGCCGGCCTTGGCCGGATCGTTCTGTTTGGTTTTGTTCAGCTCTCGGGCCAGGTCGAACAAAACGGCGATCGCGACCGGCGTATTGAAATCGTCGTCCATCGCTTCCTTGAAGCGCGCTCCGTAACCGGAAGCGGCAGGAGCCGCCGCGGCATGGACTCCGCGCAAGGCGGTATACAGCCGGTCCAGCCCGGCCTTGGCGTCGTTCAATTGCTCGTCCGAGTAATTCAGCGGGCTGCGATAATGGCTGGACAATATGAAAAAACGGATGATCTCAGGCCGGTAGCGCTTCAGCACTTCGCGCACGGTGAAAAAGTTGCCGAGCGATTTCGACATCTTTTCCTCATTGACCCGAACGAAGCCGTTGTGCATCCAGAGATTGACGAACGGCTCGCCGGTTGCGCCCTCGGACTGAGCGATCTCGTTTTCGTGATGCGGAAACTGGAGGTCCATGCCGCCGCCGTGAATGTCGAAATGGTTGCCGAGGCAGCCCGTCGACATCGCCGAGCATTCGATGTGCCAGCCGGGACGTCCCGGCCCCCAGGGCGACTCCCAGGACGGCTCGCCGGGTTTGGCTGTTTTCCACAGCACGAAATCCAGCGCATTGCGCTTGGCCGGATCGACCTCGACGCGTTCGCCCGCCTGCAGATCGTCGATGTTTTTTCCCGAAAGACGTCCGTACTTTGTGAACCTGGCCACCGAATAGTAGACGTCGCCGTTGCCGCCGACATAGGCATAACCTTTGGCGAGCAAGGCTTCGATCATCGCAACGATTTCGGCGATCGACTGCGTCGCCCTGGGCTCGAGGTCCGGCGGCAGGACGTTCAGCGCCCGCTCGTCTTCGTGCATGGCGTCGATGAAACGTGCGGTCAATTGCCGGAAGTCTTCTCCGTTTTCGTTGGCGCGCTGAATGATTTTATCGTCGATGTCGGTGATGTTCCGGACGTAGGTGAGTTCGTAGCCGGAATAACGGAAATGGCGCGCCACCGTGTCGAACACCACCATGACCCGGGCGTGGCCGACATGGCAATAATCGTAGACCGTCATTCCGCAAACGTACATGCCGACTTTGCCCGCGACCCGGGGCGTGAAGGATTCTTTCTGACGCGTAAGCGTGTTATGGATTTTCAACATGATGATGGTCAGTAAAGCGTTCGCGTGGTTAAATCGGTGCCGGATGATGGAAAGGATTGGTCGGCGGAACGCTACAATTTACCAAGCACGCTCTTCTCTTTCAAGATAAAACCGCCTAAAATTTGCCGTTTGCATCAACCTCAAGGAAAACCATGCGCTTACCGATTCTGTTCATGATGCTGTTTTTAACCACAACACTTTCATTCGCAAAGGAAAATAAAATGTCCGACACTTCTCCCAAGGTCAAACTAACCACTTCGCTCGGCGCCATCGTCATTCAATTGAATGCCGAAAAAGCGCCTGTTTCCACGGCCAATTTCCTGCAATACGTGAATGAAGGATTCTACAACGGCACCATTTTTCACCGCGTCATCAAGGACTTCATGGCGCAAGGCGGCGGCTTCGATACCGGCTTCAAGCAAAAGGCGACGCACGATCCGATCAAGAACGAAGCCGATAACGGACTGACCAACAAACGCGGCAGCATCGCAATGGCCCGCACGCCCGATCCCAATTCGGCCACCGCGCAATTTTTCATCAATTACCGCGACAATGCCTTCCTGAACCACACCAGCCCGACTCCCAGCGGCTGGGGCTATGCCGTCTTCGGCGAAGTCGTGGAAGGCATGGACGTGGTCGACGCCATGGCGAACCAGCCGACCGGCAACCGCGGCGGACATCAGGACGTGCCCAAAACCGATATCGTGATCGAAAAAGCGGAAGTCGTAAAATAAGACGCTTCGATTAAAGCAGGATTCGAAAACACCGATCGGGCCGATCTCCGGCTTTCCGATTTCGAACGGATGAGGAGGCGGCTGGTGGGCCCGATGCTTACGGATTTCGAAATCCTCCTTATCCGCTTCGGGATGGGCCGGCCTTCGCCGTTGATATCTTTCGGCCGTCTAGCCGGTTTTATCGTGGTCTTTGTGCAATCGCTTCCTGCCGGCCGAGCGATTGGGTCTGTCTTCCCGATGCTCCTCCAGGGCCTGCTCTGAATTTTTTGCTTCATACAGTGCGTCGTCGGCCATTTTGACAAGATGTTCAAGAGACGGATGATTCTTGTACTCGATTACGCCAAGGCCGATGGTGACTTTCATGGGAAGGCCGAAGTCGAGCCGTTCAATCTTCCGCCTTATCGTTTCGGCCAACTGCCTGGCCTCGTTAAGATCCGTTTCCGGACACAAGACCAGAAATTCTTCGCCGCCCCAGCGTCCTGCCGTGTCGGGCGTTCGGATCGTATCGGCCACCGCACGGGCGATATGTTTCAGGATGCGATCGCCTTCAGTATGGCCGAACAAATCGTTGATCGTCTTGAAATGATCGACGTCCAGCATGATCACGGCAAATTTTGAGCGGTACCGCCGGGCTTTGGCGCTTTCCCTGGCAAACACGTCGTTCAGAAAGTGGCGATTGGCAATGCCCGTCAGGGGATCGGTATTCGAGATTTGTTCCAGCTCCTTGTTCAAATGTTCGAGTCTGGATTGATATCGGTTGATGACGTACTCGCGCAGCACCAATAATAGACCGAGGATGGCGACGGCGAATTTCCAGGTTTGAATCCCGTCGCCCTTGGCTTCGAATGCGGCCGGAAACCATTGGTTCGGAATGGGCAATGGGTCTCCTTCGCCAAGCGATGCTGCGGTCTCGTCGATGGCGCTCGGACGGATGCGATCGAGCCCTTGCAGAAAGGCGAGCTCTTGCGGGTCAAGCGGTAATGACGAGGAGAGGCATGCAAGAACGGACCGGCTCTGGCGGGGCATCGGACTGCTGTCGATCGATGAAAGGGCAGGTGCCGCCAAAAGAGGCAGGGACAAAGCAAAACTCAACGTTATTCCCTTGATCATCATAATCAAACTTTGCCTCTGAATGTGGTTTTGAAAGAAACCGATCCTTCATCCGTGTTAAGGGTAGATCACCGAGAAATGGTGACGGTTTGAATCATACCGTCTCGGGGCCATAATCGATATGGCCCGAATGGGTAGGCTGCACTTCGGCATCCGGTTTACTATGGCGAAACCGGATCGATCATGGCTCAAATCCAGGGCATTAAAGTGAAGAGCTTGGGGAATTTTCGGAAGGGAAGGCGAGATTGAATTTCTGGATCAAGTTACGGACTCTTGTTGTCGAATAAAAGGAAATTCTCAGGCTGACGGGATTATCCTTATTTCCGGCTTATTTAAAGGAATCAGGTGATGAAGACGATCGGATATTTTCAATTGCTGGCAATGTTGCTGTTCTGGATGGGCGTGCCGAATGTTTACGGCGATGCCTACCATTTAAAATCGTGCCGGTCTTTTTATGGACGTCCGCACGATTTGAAGCTGCAACGCCCGCCGCAGCGGGTGCTGCTGGTGCCGCTGCTGAGCAGGGATCCTCATACGAACGAAAGCCCGAGATGGTCCGAGCAGCCTGCCCGTGCGATCAAAGCGTTTTATCGTCGGCGGTTCGGGGCGTCCGTCATGCAATTGCGCAATATCTGGAGCTGGACCGATTATTATCAGCAGGTGGCGCGGTTGATCGAAACGACGGCTCCCTTCGACCGGCTTATTTTTATCAGCCACGGCGGCTTCGACGGCCCCGTGCTCAAAAACGCCGTGTACCGGCAGGATTATCGGATCAATGACGGGAAGGGCCAGTTGCTGCAATATTCCGAAGCGCAGCCGGGGCTCAGGAACGTGCTGACCATCACCTATGATACCCAAAAAAATGCCCGGTTCAGCGATTTTATGGCGCTACGTCATCAGGAATTGGCCGAGATGAAAACGGACGACATCCGGCAATTATTGAAAGGAATGGAAAAAAAATTGCAGCCTCTGGATCAGGGCTGCTTTCAGACGTATTGCGCTCCGAATAAGCTGGCCGGCAGTCCGGACGAGGTTCGCCGGCAGCGTCTCGAGATTTGCGAGGTCGTCTGCCGGGAACCTCTGTTCGAGTTCAAGACTTCGGCCGAGCTGTCCGAAGAACGGTTTCTGCATTTCGCCCATACCCTGCGCTCGCTGGTGACTTCCGACGGCCTTGTTTTTTTCGGGGCCTGTAATCCGGGCAGTGCCGCTCCGCCGGAACCGGAAAAAGCTCCGGAGAAGGACGAAACGGAACTGCTGATCCAGTCTTCCCTGGCGGGAGGGCCGTATCGGAGTTACGTTCATCTGGTCAGCGCGGCGACCGGCCGGATCAGTGCCGGACCGATAGGGCAAAGCAGCGCCGAAGACATTATTCATCGTCTCATTCTGTTCGAGAGCGATCGTCCCCAACGCTATTTATGCATTGCGGCGCCCGAGGCGTTGCAGGCGAACGGGGAAAAATAACGGTCGCGGGAAACGCGGAGCGGAGGCCGGCTTCCGGCCTGTGATGGGCGGCCGGAATGTCCATGAGCCGGACCGCTTGTCCAGGTCATACCCCGATGTCTTCGTTCCAGAGCGCCGGGTTGTCCGCAATAAACCGTTTCATCATGCCGATGCATCGCTCGTCCTGGAGGACCTCGACGACGACTCCGCGACTCCGCAACAGCGCTTCTTCCCCCATGAAAGTGACATTTTCGCCGACGACAACGCGCGGTATGCGGTAAAGCAGAATCGCTCCCGAACACATGGCGCAGGGCGACAGCGTTGTATACAGGACGCTTTGCGCATAAACGGAGGCGGATTGCCTGCCGGCATTTTCGAACGCATCCATTTCTCCGTGCAGAATAGCGCTGCCCCGCTGTACTCTGCGGTTATACCCCCTCCCGATAATCCGGTCTTGATGCACGAGTACGGAACCGATGGGAATGCCGCCTTCGGCAAGCCCTGCTTCCGCTTCGGCCAGGGCTGCCAGGAGAAAGGGATCTTGAGAGACGGGAGAGTTTTCGGCCATGGGAATTTATAAAAATGGAAGGAGAGTCATTAGGATAACACGATAAAGACACGGATATGAGAGTAATCCATGTGCAAGATAAAGCGTGTACCCGTAACCATCGTGCACCGGGCTGAACGAGTCTTGCCGCCTGCCGATGAGGCGGTTCCTCGGGCAAAAGGCAATTGGGTGCGGTACCGCTTGCGCCGGAACCCGGCAAGATCGAGAAAAAGAAGTTCGTCTCTCTCCCAACCTTGCCGTTGAGGGCAGTTCCCGGCAACCCGGCGACGGCCTAGGGTGAAGAGAATACGCTGTTGAAAAAGTCTATGACCTGCTGTCCCATCAACTGCTTGCCCGAGGTATTGGCATGGCAGCCGTCGCTTATGGTTTGGCTTGGATAGGCCAGAGGTCCCACGTTCGGCCCGGTCAGCGCCTTGCCGTTGGCGACGAGCTGGCTGGCGAGGCCGGCCATGCGCGATTGTCCGCCGATGCCTGCGATACTGCATTCGTGGGAAGACGGCGTATAGCTGGGCTGGGCGGAAACGTAAACGGTAACGCCCGGTATTCGGCGTTTGATTTCATTCAAGACCTTGAGTGCGTTGTCGTAGGTTTCGCTGGCGGCATCCTTGGAGACGGCGCACAGTTCCCACCAAATGGTTTTGGTCGGTTGAGCATTATAAGCCTTCTGGAATTCCGACCAATAAGAGCTGGTTGCGTTGGAAAGGTTTTTAGCCCAGACGTACACGCCGCCGCCGTCGTAAACGGGCACGGGATTCCAGAAAATCGTGTCGCCGAGCGCGATGGCGCCTTCAGCGGCATGCATGGTCATCGAGCAGCCCAGGTAGCCTACTGTCGCATCGGCGGAACTGCCGCGCGTGGTTGCAAAAATATTGGCGGACTTCGCGCTGGTTTCGCCGGTCGCATTGTAAGCGGAGACGTTGTATTTATAAACCGTGGCGGATTTCAGCCCGACATCCGTAAAAGACGGCTCGGCAACCGTAGCGATTTGGACGTCGTTGCGGTAGACGTCATAGCCGGTGACGCCTTGGGTGTCGGTAGAGGCTGCCCAGGACAGATCGATTTCGGACGATGAGGCCGGAGTAGCCGAAAGCCCGTCCGGAATGGTCGGACCGCTTGGGGTATCGGGCGAGGCGCCCTGCGTTACTCCGATTACCGTCTTGGACGGGGCTGAATTATTGCCCGCCGCGTCGTAAGCGGAGACCGTATAGCCGTAAGTGGTGCCGGCGGCCAGTCCGCTATCGGAAAACGAGGTCTCGGTAACATTGGCAATCTGGGTTTTGTTTCGATAAATCTTGTAGCCTTTGACGCCGACCTGATCGGTGGCCGTCTTCCAGGAAAGATCGATCTCCGCAGAAGACGTGGCGCTGACGGTGAGTCCGCCGGGAACCGTCGGGGCAGTGGTATCTTTTGACGAGGGCCGGACAGCGGCTTGTGGCGCGATGCCGCCGATCAATAATACGGCGGCGATGAAAGGAATTAAGGGTTTTGACTTCATAAACTTTACCTTATCTGGATGACTGCCGGGGCACTGGTCAGTGTAGGGGTATAAAAAGCGCCCGCACAGGCGGTCAGGGGTGAACTACAAATGGATGCGTCGGAAATCAACGCAGCTTGGCTCGCCCTTTGAAGAACAGAGCGATGACTTTACTTTACAAGATGAAATTTAAGGGGGGCTTAAATTCCCACAAAATATCCGGCTTCCAGGCAGAACCGTGCCGAATGGAAAGAGAAGGGAATGGCTAATTGATCCGTTTGCCGGATAACCGCTGCAACGGAGACACTGAACGGAAAACCCGATTCTGTCGAGTTCCTGCAAGTTTGGAGATCGGCAGCAGAAAGGCTTTAACTCAAAGGCGAGGATGCGGATAAGCGGCCAGGGCGTGAATTCGTGTAACCGGCGCCCGGCGCTCAAGCCAGCGTCGTGCCGATGGGTTCTCCCAGTTGGACCGCCTTGTCGGCCTTGAAATCTTCCCGCCACTGCGCCCTGTCCTTGCCGAACAGGACGATAATCGTCGACCCCATGTTGAAACGGCCCATTTCTTCGCCGATTTTCAAGGTGGGCGCATCGGCGCCGTATTGCCAGGTTCGTACCGATTGAACGGTGGGCGGAGTCACCACGCCGTGCCAGACGGTTTCGACGCTGGAAACGAAAATGGCGCCGACCAGCACCAGCGCCATTGGGCCTGCCTCGGTATCGAAAATGGCGGCCACCCGCTCGTTGCGGGCGAACAGGCCGGGCACCGAGTTTGTCGTCGCGGCGTTGACGCTGAACAGCCGGCCCGGAACGTGCACCATTTCCCGCAAGGTGCCGGTCAGCGGCATGTGCAGCCGGTGATAGTCTTTCGGCGACAGATAAATAGTGGCGAAGATGCCGTCCTCGAACGGCCGGGCGCGCTCCGGACTGCCGCCAAGCAGGCTGGCCGCGGTAAAACTTTTGCCCTTGGCCTGGAAAATGTCGCCGCCGGTGATGCGCCCGGCCTGGCTGACGGCACCGTCGGCAGGACAGGCGATCGCATTTTTGGCGTCGGTCAGCGGCCTGACGCCGGGTTTCAGTTCGCGGGTGAAAAAATGGTTGAAGCTTTTATACGCATCGACGTCCCGTTCCGCCGCTTCCTCCATGTTGACGCCATAGTGGCGGATGATCTGCTGGATGAACAGATTTTTCCAGGCCTTGTTTTCGCAGTGGGTCAGATGGCTCATCAGACTGGAAAGACCGTGATGAGGCAATAGGTATTGAGGCAGTGTGGTCAGGGCTTCTTTCAGATTCATCGAGACTTCTTTTAATGGATTGTGTTACCGCTCCGGAACGCCGCCGCCATTCAGGAGCGGTTGTTTCAGGGTCTGAGATTGGATTGTGGAGAGCTTGAATCAGGGCAGTACGACCTGTTCCGGCGCCTGCCATTCGCTGTTTTTATGCTCAGCGACGACGGTGGTGTAGATGCCGCCGCGGACGTTGAAGACGGCGCGGACCCGCATGAACTTGGGCTCGATGGCTTTTACCAGGTCGTCCAGGATGAAGTTGGTGACGGCTTCGTGAAAGGCGCCCTGGTTGCGGAACGACCACATATAGAGCTTGAGCGCTTTCAATTCGATGCAGTATTCGGAAGGCACGTATTCGATATGGATCGTCGCAAAATCCGGCTGCCCCGTTTTCGGGCAAAGGCAGGTGAATTCCGGAATGTCGATGCGGATGGTGTAATCCCGGCCGGGTTGCGGGTTGACGAAGGTTTCGAGTTCTTTGCTGGGTACGGTGGTCATGTCGAAAAATAAATTTACAAGGAGTAGGGTATTTTATCAGTTATTCGGTTCGATGCCATCTGTGACAAGTCGGGCACTCGCCGGAAAAAGCCCGTTTAAGTCGTGGCTCGCCTCCGGTTGGCCATCCGCTGCGGAGTTCCGGTAAGGACTTTGTCATCCGGCGGTCTTGCTTCAGCTTATCCTTGATCCTTTTTTTTGGCGCGATGATCGATGATGTCCTTGACCACCGAAGGGTCGGCCAGGGTCGAGATATCGCCGAGGCTGTCGATCTCATCGGCGGCCACCTTGCGCAGAATGCGGCGCATGATTTTGCCCGAGCGGGTTTTCGGCAGGCCCCGCGCCCATTGGATGATGTCCGGATGGGCAATCGGGCCGATCTCTTTCCGCACCAGTTCGACCAATTCTTGCCTCAACTGTTCCGTGGGTTCGACGCCCGCGTTGAGCGTGACGTAGGCGTAAATGCCCTGGCCCTTGATCGCGTGCGGATAGCCGACCACGGCGGCTTCGGCGACCTGTTCGTGAAGCACGAGCGCGCTTTCGATTTCCGCCGTTCCCATGCGGTGGCCGGAGACGTTGATGACGTCGTCGATGCGGCCGGTGATCCAGTAATAGCCATCGGCGTCGCGTCGGGCGCCGTCGCCGGTGAAATAATGGCCGGGGAAGTTTTTGAAATAGGTGTCGATGAAGCGCTGGTGGTCGCCGAATACGCTGCGCGCCTGACCCGGCCACGAGCGGCTGATGACCAGGATGCCCTCGGCGATGCCTTCCTGGATGGCGCCGGTATTGTCCACGATGTCGGGCAGGATGCCGAAAAAGGGCAGGGTGGCCGAGCCCGGTTTCAGCGGCGTCACGCCGGGCAGAGGCGTGATCAGAATGCCGCCGGTTTCGGTTTGCCACCAGGTATCCATGACCGGGCAGCGGCCGTTGCCGACGACGTGATAATACCACTCCCAGGCTTCCGGGTTGATCGGTTCGCCGACGCTGCCCAACAGTCTCAGACTGCTGCGCGAGGTACGGGCGACAAAGTCGTCCCCTTGCGCCATCAACGCGCGGATCGCGGTCGGCGCGGTATAAAAAATGCTGACCCGGTGCTTGTCGATGATTTGCCAGAACCGGCTGGCGTCGGGATACGTCGGCACGCCTTCGAACATCAGAGTCGTGGCGCCGTTGCAGAGCGGCCCGTAAATCGTATAGCTGTGGCCGGTAATCCAGCCGATGTCGGCGGTGCACCAGTAAACGTCGCCGTCGTGATAATCGAACACGTATTTATGGGTCATCGCGGCATACAACAGATAGCCGCCGGTAGTGTGCAACACGCCTTTGGGTTTTCCGGTGGAGCCGGAAGTATAGAGAATGAACAGCGGATCTTCGGCATCCATCGCTTCCGGCGGGCACTCGTCGTCGGCGTTCGCCATTGCCTCGTGATACCAGAGATCCCGGCTTTCCTGCCAGTCGACGGCGCCGCCCGTGTGCCGGATGACGACGATTTTTTCGAGTCCCGGGCAGTCCTTTGCCGCTTTGTCGACGTTGGCTTTGATCGGGATGGTTTTGCCGCCGCGGTAGCCTTCGTCGGCGCAGACCAGGAAGCGGCAGTCCGCGTCGAGGATGCGGTCTTTCAGCGATTCGGCAGAAAAGCCCCCGAACACGACCGAATGGACCGCGCCGATGCGGGTGCAGGCAAGCATCACCGCGGCCGCTTCCGGGATCATCGGCAGATAGAGGCAGACCCGGTCGCCTTTGCGAACGCCTTGCGCTTTCAACACATTGGCGAAGCGGCAGACTTCCCGATGCAGCTCGCGGTAAGTGATTTTTTTCTGTTGCGAAGGATCATCGCCTTCCCAGAGGAGGGCGGCCTGATCGCCGCGGCGTTCCAGATGCCGGTCCAGGCAGTTGAAGCTGACGTTCAGTTGGCCGCCATCGAACCAGCGGATGTGGCCGCTCGTAAAGTCGCAGTCCATGACACGGTTCCATTCCCGGCTCCAGTCGAGAAAATGCCGGGCCTGCTCGGCCCAGAACGTTTCCGGGTCGGCGACCGATTGCCGGTACAAGGTCCGGTAAGCCTCTCCGGAGAGATGGGAATGGGCCGCTGTTTCAGGGGTTACCGGGTAAAGTTTGATGTCCGACATGGGCGTGTCCTGAGTGGGATGAAGAGTGAGGGCTTCCGGTATTCGACAAGTTTTCGGGCCGGATGGTGCGGGAATTTCTCAAAGGTTCGGGATTCCAGTGGCCGATGGCCCAGTCGAGAAGCTCCGTGGGCGGCGCCCCTCTCAGTTCGTCCGGTGGTCTTTGCCTTAACAAGCCCAGCAACTGGAACAGAACCGTTTCAGGCTCGGTTAAAGCGACCGCCTCCGCCAGCGTCTGCTTGCTCAGTTTGCGGCCGTCGCGGTCGACAATGACCGGCACGTGCCTATAGCCGGGACTGGAGAAGCCGAGTATCTGCTGCAGAAAAATCTGCTTGGGCGTTTCCTGGAGCAGGTCGAAACCGCGCACGACTTCGGTGATCCCTTGCCTGGCGTCGTCGACAACCACGGCGAATTGATAGGCAATGATTTGATCCCGGCGCTTGATGATGAAATCGCCGTGTTGTTCGGCCAGCCGGTGCGAGATCGTGCCCTGGAGTTGGTCCTCAAACGTGACGATGCGGGGATCGGTTTTGATGCGCAGCGAGTAGGGGCTTGTCGCCGGATGGCGCTGGTTTCTGCAGAGTCCGGGATAAACGTCTCCCGCCGCCGGTTCGGCATGGAGCGCGGTCAGCGATTTTCGGGTGCAGGTGCAGGGATAAGCCAGTCCGTCTTGTTGCAACTGATGCAACAGATGTTCGTATTCGGCCAGATGCCGGCTTTGGTAGTCGGCCTCATCGTCCCAGTGCAGTCCGTAGGTATCCAGCGTGGCCAAAATGCCGTCGGAGGCGTCCGGCGCATTCCGGGGCGTATCGAGATCGTCGATGCGCAGCAGCCATTGGCCCTGTTGCGAGCGGGCCTGAAGATAGCCGGCCAGAGCCGTAGATAAGGAGCCGAGGTGCAAAGGCCCGGTAGGCGAGGGGGCAAACCGGCCGATATAGGATGGCTGTTCCGGCACGGCCTGGCTTTAGCCCATCTGTTTTTCCCGAATTTCGTCGAGAGTTTTGCAGTCGATGCACAACGTGGCGGTCGGTCTGGCTTCCAGGCGCCGAATGCCGATATCGATGCCGCACGATTCGCAATAACCGTAACCGCCGGTTTCGATTTCTTTCAGTGCTTCCTCGATTTTCTTGATCAGGCGGCGTTCGCGGTCGCGCGTTCTCAATTCCAGGCTGAATTCGGACTCCTGCGTGGCTCGATCGTTGGGGTCGGGAAAGTTGGCCGCATCGTCCTGCATGTGGTGAACCGTACGGTCCACTTCTTTCATCAATTCGGCTTTCCAGTTTTTCAGAATCGTCTCAAAATGTTTTAGTTGAGCCTCGTTCATGTATTCTTCGCCTTCTTTCTCAACATAGGGCGTAAAACTGAAAGGCGACACGTTGGAACTGTCGGACATCCATTAACTCCTAAAAACTAGATGAATAAAACCCTACATTTTTAGCAGAATACTAACCTATTGGCAAGAATTATTGGTATCATTCTCGTTTTTTGCGGGTGACAGGATCATGAGAGAACGAGTGGCCAGGCGTACCATCGGCATTTCTCCGTTTTATGTTATGGAATTGCTGCGTCGTGCCAAGGAACTGGAGGCGCAGGGAAGGGACATCATTCATATGGAAATCGGCGAACCGGATTTCGCGGCTCCCAGGGCGATTGTCGAGGCCAGCGTCAAGCATGTTCTGACCGGCGAAGTCAAATACACTTCGGCCGCCGGATTGCCCGAGCTTCGCGAAAAAATCGCCGCTTTCTACCGGCGGCGCTACGGTCTTGACGTGCCCGCGCGCCGCATTTTCGTGACGCCGGGCGCGAGCGGCGCTTTCCTGTTGGCTTTGGGGGCGAGTCTGAATCCGGGCGAAGAAGTATTAATGTCCGATCCTTGTTATCCCTGCAACAGCAATTTCGTGCGGTTGTTCGACGGCACGACCCGAACCGTTCCGGTCGATGCCGCTACCTGTTACCAGTTGACGGCCGGCCTGATTCGCCGGCACTGGAACGAAAACACCAAAGGAGCGTTGATCGCCTCGCCGTCCAATCCGACCGGAACCCTGATTCCGCGCGATGAATTGGCCGAGGCGGTGCGGACGGTCAATGCGCTGGGCGGCTGTTTCTATTCCGACGAGATTTATCACGGGCTGGTGTACAGCGACCAGGCCGCCTCGGCGCTCGAATTCAGCGACGAGGTGTTCGTTATCAACAGTTTTTCCAAGTATTTCGGGATGACCGGCTGGCGAATCGGCTGGCTGATCGTGCCGGACGAGTTTGTCGAGGCGGCCGAGAAGCTGGCGCAGAATATTTTTATCGCCACTTCCAGCGATGCTCAGTATGCCGCATTGGCGGCGTTCGACGAAGCGACTCTCGCCGAGCTCGAGCAAAGGCGCCGGGAATTCGAAGCAAGAAGGAATTTTCTGTACGAGGCCTTGCTCGGTTTGGGTTTTGCCATACCGGTGAAACCGGAAGGGGCTTTTTATATTTATGCGGACTGCTCGAAATTCACCGACGACAGTTTTCGCTTCGCGATGGAACTGCTGGAAGCGGAAGGCGTGGCGGTGACTCCGGGCCGGGATTTCGGAACTCACAATGCGCATCATGCCTTGCGTTTCGCTTATACCACGTCGATCGAGCGCATGGCCGAGGCGATGCAGCGTCTTCAACGATTTATCGATACGAGGTGACGCATGGCCATAAAACAACTGTCCGCGCCGGAGTTGCAAAACAAACTGCTTAACGGCGAAAGCCTTTGCCTGCTCGATGTCAGGGAGCCTTATGAATTCGCCTATGCCAGCCTGGCGAACAGCGTTTTGATTCCGTTGCATCAGCTCCCGGCGCGTCTTGGCGAACTCGATCCCGAGCGGGAGACCGTGGTCATCTGCCATCACGGCGTGCGCAGTCAGCAGGCCGCGCTTTATCTGGCGCACTGCGGGTTTCAGCGAATCGCCAATTTGTCGGGCGGCATCGACGCCTGGTCTCTGGAATGCGATGCATCGGTGCCCAGATATTGATCCGAGACCGATGCGGTTCGGTTTTTGCTTTGGGTCGGTCCGAGTTATTTGAGTCCGTAAATCTTCAGTTGGCTGCCGATGACGTGGTCGGTGCCGGGCTGCAGGCGGTAAATGATGGTATAAACCCGCCCGTTGGCGACGACCGGCGGAATCATTTTTCCCATCAGTCCGTGACCACCGTGATTGTCGTCGCCGGTACGGTAGAGCCGGCGCAGCTTTCTTCCGGGCAGGATCGTGGTGGCGTCGTAAGCGACCAGTTGGCCGTCTCCGAAACTTTTGTTGGAATCGCCGTGCCTGGGGTAGACGGCCCATAGAATGGCCGTGCCGAAGTCGACGGCGTTCGGAAGTCTGGAGTTTTTCGACGGTTGGCTGGAAATCGCCAGTAATCCGCCCGGCATGCCGCCCGGCGATGCCAGATTCGAAGAAGCGACTTCGCTGCCTTCGGCCCGGAAAACTGGAAGCACGTTGGAGGTGGTCGAAAAATCGTAGGTTTTCAGCGTCGAGTTTTCGCCCCAGACATAGACGATGCCGCCGCCTCCGTCACGCTGAGCGAACGCCAGGGAGTGGATGTGATGCATGCGGTTGTGTTCCGGCCCTGGGTTGGTGCAGGGCTGGAACCAGTCGAAGGTACCCGGGTCGACGTCGCTGCGGCCGGGACACGGAATGCTCGCATTCAAACGGTTGGCGCGATCCCAGTTCTGGTTGACATCGCCGCCGAAATAGGAGGCCACCAGAGGCGGTCTGAACACCAGCTTGTTGAAGCGGTCGTTCTTGCCCAGATCGTTCTTGTTGAGGGCATAGATGATGCCGTCCTTGGTGCCTTGCAAAAGAACATTGGAGCCGGGAATCATCAGCGGGCTGGTGGCGCCGAAATCCCAGTCCGAGCCGGCCTTGTTCACCGCGGCGCGGCCGCAGGACACTTCCGAACTGTTGTCCTGCCAGAGGCAGCCGTCGCCGGACGTTTTTTCGTCGAGAAAGGCTTTGTACCAATCGACTTTTTGCAGCTCGGGGCGGCTGCCGCCGGAGCCGGGCACAAACCGCAATTTAACCAGGCTTTCGGATAGGTCGATGTCGCCGTTGTTCGAAGTGCCGTTCGAGGTGGCGACATAGATCATGTCGCCATCGGTGACCGGAGCGCCTCCGGCATGCCAGATGCCGGCGCCCCAGCCATTGAAGGACGTGGCGCAGAAGATGGCGGGTTCCCGGGAAAAGCCGGGCATTCCCTGCAAGGCACGGGTATCGTAGGCAATGACGAAGCCGTGCGGATTCTTGCGGCCGCCCAGCAGGCTCTCGCTGTTGGCGGCAAAAGCCAGGACCAGTCCGTTATTGCCGGTCAGGGCGAGTCCGGCCCGGAGTTTCGGATACACGAATTGCTTGTCTTCGTTGTTGTCCCTGAACGTCGCGCCCGAGTCGTTGAACCAGCAGCCGTTGCCTTCCTGCGACTGGCCGAAGATGCGGACGGGCATGGCTTTTTGCGCGCCGTTCATTGGGTTCAGGGCAAAGAGTTGATGGTCCCGGAAGCGATTGTCGTTCGAGTTTTTCCGAACCATGGCGACGACAAACAAGGTATTCGTCGTCGGATCAAGGATGGGGGTGGCCGAGATGCCCCAGGTCGGAGTGTGTTGCCAAAGATCCATGTCCTGGGAGTCGGCTTCGGGGCCCAGTTTGACTTTATAAATTGTGGCGTTGGTGCGGGCGTTAATGCCGATGACTTCGTTTTTCATCGTCGTGACGATCACGAGGTCGTCGGCGCCGGCGCCGTTTTGCACGATCAAAGGCTGGGTTTCCACCTTGGCATCGAAGTCGTACATGCGTAACAGACCGAATTGCCGGGAATTGACGTTGCTTTTATTGAGTACGAACTCCTGGTTGTTCGATGCGGTGCGAAAACGGTTTCCCGAGCGCTCGCCGATGCTGACGGCCCAGGCTGAATTCGTGCCGATCCAGGAACAGCCGATGGAAAAAAGTAGAGCAATTACCAAGGAATGCATCATGAGTTCCTCCTACTGTGTCAGTCAACTGAACTTACATTGCAGGCGCCGGGCTGTCAAGCTTTTCCTGTGATTTTTCCCCGGCAAGATACCGATGGGGATTAATTTGACGATCGAATTGCTGACAGACCTGCCAGGTTGCAAAAAACCGGCAGGTCTTCTTGACTGGTTCCGCGACTTTCCCGAAGCCTTTTCGATTCGCATATGCGGCCTCCTGCAGAAGCCACAGGGAGACGGCGGATATCGAGGCGGCAGGCGCCAAACGCTGTTCCGGGCAGTCCGGTCGATTTCGGTCAAGAGCTTTCAATAAATGGCCAAAAGCTGTATAATGGTCTGTTCATTGAGGCAAATTGCCTCTCCTTGCTTCACCTTCTATGTTAAAACAGAGGAGGGAGGCTTTAACCGTAAGGAACAAACATGCGACACTATGAAATCGTCTTTTTAGTCCATCCTGATCAGAGTGCTCAGGTTCCGGCAATGATCGAGCGCTACCGCGCCACGATCGAAGGGGCTTCCGGCGCCATTCACCGCCTGGAAGACTGGGGTCGTCGGCATCTGGCCTATCCGATCAACAAGGTGCACAAAGCGCACTACGTGCTGATGAATATCGAATGCGACCAAGCCACCCTGGCGGAGCTGGAATCCGGCTTCCGTTTTAACGACGCCATCTTGCGCAGCATGACGCTGCTGCAGAAGCAAGCCATTACCGCGCCTTCGCCTATCGCCCTGTCGGCAGCGGAAGAAAGCAAGGCGTCCGAAGCCAAAGTCAAGGAATCGCCAGCCAAGCCGGCGGGAGATGCCGACCTCGACATGGAAGATATCGATGAAGACTTCGACACCGACGAATTGCCTTCAATCTAATTTAATCACAGGCTAAGAGAATATTATGGCACGTAACGTAAGACGCAAAAAAATCTGCCGGTTCAGCTCCGAAGACGGCAGCCAAATCGATTATAAAGATCTGGACATGTTGGGAGACTACATCACCGAAACCGGTAAAATCGTTCCCAGCAGAATAACCGGCACCAGTGCGAAATATCAAAGGCAATTGTGCGCAGCGATCAAGCGCGCCCGTTACATTGCCTTATTGCCGTTCTGCGACGCGCACAGCTAAACGCGGCCGGTAAACTCAGTGGCTTTTTTGGCTTCTTACATCATGCAAGGCCGGCTGCAGGCTATGCTGGTGGCGTCCACGTTTGCCTTGCTGTCACTGAAGTTTCCGCCCATCAGCGTTTTGAGCTCGGCCGCCGTTGCCCTGGTTACGTTAAGGCGCGGCGCAACGGAAGGCTTTTATGTCTTGATCAGTTCGGCGGCGGCGGCGGGGCTTCTCGGCTTTTTCGTTATCGGCAATTACCAATTCGTCCTGCTGTACGGGATGGTGCTTTGGTTGCCTGTCTGGCTGATCTCGATCGTATTGCGCGAAGGCCGCCATTTGTCTTTGGCGGTTGAAATTGCCGTCCTGCTCGGCGTGATCGGGGTCGTCGTCTATTATCAGTACAATGACGATCCTTCCTCGATGTGGAAAGGCGTCCTGTTGCAGATGGTGTCCGGGAATGCGCCTGTTGAAAACGTGCCGCGTACCGTCGACGGATTGGCGCATTACATGACCGGCGTGGTGGCCGCAGGATCGGTATTCGGTTTGTTGTTCGGCCTGTTTCTCGGGCGCTGGTGGCAATCCTTGCTCTACAATCCGGGCGGTTTCAAGCAGGAGTTTCTGGCGTTGAACACGCATCCGAGGCTGGCATTGGGCTGCATTGCCGTCATCGTTCTGGCGGCGGCCAGCAGCGGCGTGGTCTCGGAAATAGCCTGGAACGTCACCATCCTGCTGTTCGTGTTGTACATCTTCATCGGTACGGCGGTCATGCATACGGTTTTCAGCGGCATGAAGATGGGCCGTTACCTGGTGCCGATGTTTTACATCACGTTATTCTTGTTGCCGCACGCCTTGTTGCCGGTGGCATTGGTCGGCTTGAGCGACGCCTGGTTGAACATACGAAAAAAACATACGAATCAAACGAGCGCCTGAAGGGCGCACATTATCGGTTAAACATCCGAAAGGTGAGGATTAAAAGATGGAAGTCATACTTCTTGAAAAGATAGCAAAATTGGGTAATCTGGGTGACAAGGTCACCATCAAATCGGGTTATGGTAGAAATTATCTGGTGCCGCAAGGCAAGGCCGTGATCGCCACGGCCAATAAGATCGCCGAGTTCGAGGCTCGCAGAGCGGAACTTGAAAAGGCGGCCCACGAGCGGCTGAATGCTGCTCAGGCGCGCGCCGAAGCCCTGCAGAAATTGCAGGTGGTGATTACTCATAAAGCCGGCGATGAAGGCCGCCTGTTCGGCTCGGTCGGCACCCACAATATCGCCGAAGCGATAACCCAGGCGGGTGTGCCCGTGGAAAAACAGGAAATCCGTATGCCGCACGGCGCGCTTCGCCACGTCGGCGAGTTTCCGATCGACATTCATCTGCATTCCGACGTCGTGGTGACTCTGTCCATTAAAATCGCGGCCGAAGCCTGATTCCCCGCCGTAAGCCGTATCCGTGTCCGATTCAGGGCATGGGTGCGGCAATTCTATTCTCCGGCATTCGTTTGGCGTTTCGTATCTTGAGGCGGCTGAAGCTGTGTGTTAAATAGAGCGTCTTTTTGAGCGCGAAAATAATAAGACGTCCTCTTCGAACGGCTTGCGTTTTCGTCCTTGCTGAAGCGGCTTCCGATTGATTTTCTTCGCTTCTGTGTCTACCGGCATCCGGCTATGCCAAAAAGGCAGCCGCCGGCACATCCTTGGAGGGGCTAAGGCTGGGTGATTTCCCGTGCCTTGCTGAAGGCCGCCCGGAAATCGAGATACACGGGTTCTTCGGTTTTCAGCATCGATCTCAACAAGGAATTCTGCAACTGATACTTGACGTTGCCTACCGCCAGAGCGCCGATGCCCACCGCGTCAGGGGTGCCGGCAAAAGCCAGCGGTTCGCCGAAATGGCTGCGCTTGATGCCTTCGATTCCCAGGGGAGGGACGGCATTGATGTCGGCCGCCACTTTCAGCCGCCCGGCTTTTTTCAAAATTTCGCCGGTTAAAACCTGAACGCCAGCTTTTGCCGTGCAAAAGACGATGTCGGCGTCGGCGATCAGCCCGGCCTTGTCGGCATCGGAAACGGCGACCGCACCTTTCAGGTGACAGCCGAAGCGGCGGTTGTAAGCTCGGGCGAGATCGTTCGAGGTATCGGCCGACAAATGATCGACCAGCGTGGTGTCGAGGCCCGCCAGGGAAGCGATGATGCCCGTGGTAACGCCGACCGCGCCGGTGCCGCCGAAGACAACGGCGTTGCAGTCCTTGAATTCCTTGCCATGCTTCTGCTTCAGTTCCTTCTCGACACAGGCGACCAGCGCCGCGGCCGTCGTAAAGGCGCCGCTGGGATCGGCCAGCACGGAGATCACGAACGGCGGCACCATGGCTTGCTTGGCCGATTCCAGCATGTCCATCGCCAGGCCGATGTCGCGCCCTCCGATGAAAATGGCGGTGCGTTTTACTCCGGACGGGCCGCGCGAAAAAATGGCGTCCTGGGTCAGGCCGTTGACGTTGTCCAGTTTGACGTTGTTGTAGGGCATCAGGACGTCGAACCCAGCATCCAGAGCCATGTTGATGTCGAAGGGGCTGTTGTTCGGCATGGGGTCAAACATGTGAAGGATGCTGCGTTTCTTCTCCATTAGGTATCCTTGATGCGCTGATCTGTCGAAAGTTGGATTTTAAGGGTTGGCCTGAATGTACTGGCGCGCCACTTCGAAGGCGTGTTCAAAATGAAGATAGACCGGTTTTTCGGTGTTGAGCATTTTTTTTAACAAAAGATTCTGCGCCTGATATTTGATATTGCCGATGGCCAGCGCGCCGATGCCGACAGCCCCGCTGATCGAACCTTCTATCGGCGTGCCGTTGTGAAACGCGTCGACTCCGGCAATGCCGGCAGGCGGTACGGCATTGACGTCGGCCGCTACTTTCAGCAGGGGCGCCGAAGCGACGAGCTGGGCGCTCAAGAGTTCGATGCCCGCGGCGCCGGTGGCAAAAACGACGTCGGCGTTTTTGATGTATTCCGCTTTATCGGCATCGGCGCCGGCGGCAATGTTGATTTTCCCCTCGCCGAATTCGTTGTTGCACAGATCGGCGACGTGTTGGGCTTTGTCCAGTTGCCGACCGATGATCCGGACCTCGGCGCCGGCCTCGGCGGCAATCACCGCCGCGGCCTGGCCGACCGGGCCGGTTCCGCCCAGCGCCAGAATGGTTTTGCCGGCAAGAGTGGTATTGAATTTCGATTTTAGCTCGCGCTCGACCGCGGCGACCATGCCGGCGGCGGTAGTGAACGCCCCGCTCGGGTCGGCGAATACGGAGACTTCAAAAGGAGGAACCATCGACCGTTTGGCAATTTTGAGCATGTCCATCGCCTGTTTGGTATCGCGGCCGCCGATGAAAATGCCGGTCCGTTTCAGGTTTTTGGCGCTCCGGGAAAAAATGGCATCCTGCACCAGGCCCTGGACTTCGCTGGGCTCGACATTGATGTACGGTACGGCGGAAACCCAGCCGGCGTCCATCGCCATGTTGACGTCGAACGGGCTGAGGTTTTTTGCGGTAGTCAGCATATGTAGAATGAATGGTTTTTCCATGATGTCCCCTTTATTGATTTGGCCGTCAAGTATAAAAGAAAATCGGCCGGATTAATACTGGAGATGGGGCTGCCGATTTCAAATTTTCCGCTAAGCGGGTATGATCGTTCCATTTTTTTCGGAGTCGAACGGTATTCGACGGTTATCGATCATGCATATGCAGAAACTCAAAGCAGAGCAGCGCCGACAGGCTTATCAGGCTCGCAGCCGGCAAGCCGACAGGGAAACGCTCAGCCGGATCATCGGCGCCCGGTTCATGGCGCTGGACGCTTATCGCAGAGCGCAAACCGTCATGGTCTATATCGGCTGCAAAACCGAAGTCGGAACGCAGCCGGTTATCCTGGAGATGCTGGCGGGCGACAAATGCCTGGTGATACCTTACTGTACCCGGGATGATCATGGTCATCCCAAGCTCGGTCTGTGGCGGTTGGCCGATTTTGCCGAACTGTCGCCCGGAACCTGGGGCATTCTCGAGCCGCCGAAATCGCGTTGGGGCGAGCCGGGAAAAGAGATCGAGCCAACCGAAATCGATCTGATCATGGTGCCGGGCGTCGGCTTCGACCGCCGAGGCGGACGCCTGGGCAACGGCGCCGGCTATTACGACCGTCTTTTGGTCTGTGTTCGCCCCGACACGGTTCTGTGCGGCCTCTGCTTCGAATCCCAACTTTTCGACGAAATCGCCGTGGAGCCGCATGACGTGGCGATGGATGTTGTCGTCACGGAACGGTCGGTTTATTGCGGAAAAAGCCGGCCGTTTGCCGAATCATCTTCTCCGGAACTCAAATAGCCCGGTTCCGGTTTCGTGGCGATCGATTTGGATTATTGTGTGAGTTTTTACGATGTTTTACGACCATTGAAACGATTGAACGGACGGTTCTTTTGTCAAACGGGTAAATGATTTCATTTTAGAATGTAGGAGTTCAATATGAAAACGGTAAAAATGACCGCCGTCGGCGGACCTGAAGTCCTGGTTTTCCAGGAAGCTCCCGAGCCGGAGATTGCCTCGACCACGCATATCAAGGTCAGACTGCATGCCGCCGGCGTCAATCCGATCGACACCAAGGTCCGGCGCAACGGTCTGTTTTATCCGAACGCCATGCCGGCCGTCCTGGGCTGCGACGGGGCGGGCGAAGTGGTCGCCGTCGGCAGTGCCGTCAGCCGCTTCAAGCCGGGCGACCCGGT
The DNA here is from genome assembly GCF_000372865.1 of Methylosarcina fibrata AML-C10. Lineage (NCBI taxonomy): Bacteria > Pseudomonadati > Pseudomonadota > Gammaproteobacteria > Methylococcales > Methylococcaceae > Methylosarcina > Methylosarcina fibrata. Next base: position 4,295,989 of record NZ_KB889965.1, read on the forward strand.
CTGGTTTTGCCATGGCGGACTGGGCCGGGAGCAGGGCAATTACGCCGAATACACCGTGCTGGATCAGCGCTGGGCGGCGTTGATGCCCACTTCCTTGTCCTTCCGGGAGGCGGCCGCCCTGCCGCTGGTGTTGATTACCGCCTGGGACGCCTTGTATGAGCGGGGCGGTCTGCAATCGGGACAGACCGTGTTGATTCATGCCGGCGCCGGCGGCGTCGGCCATGTGGCGATTCAGTTGGCCAAGCTCAAGGGCGCTCGGGTGATCACCACGGTCAGCTCGGAAAAAAAGGCCGAGTTTGTTCGATCGCTGGGGGCGGACGAAGTGGTGACGTACAAGCCGAACGGTTTTACCGATGCGGTCCTGGAACTGACGCAAGGCAAAGGCTGCGATCTGGTGCTGGACACCGTGGGGCCGTCCGTTTTTCAGGAAAGCATCCCGGTGACCGCTCATTTCGGACGTCTGGTCACTCTGCTCGATCCCGGAACTTTCGATCTGGCCGAAGCCCGCATGCGCAATCTGTTGATCGGTTTCGAGCTGATGCTGACGCCGATGCTGAAGGATCTGCACGAAGCCAGGGACCGGCACGTGGAGATTTTGCAGCAATGCGCAAAATGGGTCGATCTGAGGCAATTAAGAGTCCACATCAGCACGCCTCTGCCGTTAAAAGACGCCGCCGAAGCCCATCGTCTGATCGAGGAAGGGCACGTGTCGGGCAAGGTCGTGCTGTTGACCGATCAGGAATAGTAGGTGGCGGGAGAAGCCGTCGCAAGGCCGGCGTTTTAGAGCATTTTCATATTGCGTGTAGGGGCGAATTCATTCGCTCAGGTGTGTACCCAAGGCGAATGAATTCGCCCCTACCCCATAATCAATGCAGGCCAACCGAAAGTATTTTCTTGCTCAAGCCAGTTCGTCGACGGCTTCCTGCGTTCGGAAATACACTTTTCCGGGCGCCAGATGCTTAAAGAATTCGGTTTTGTCCAGCTTGTCCAGCACCGGGCCTTTCGCTTCCGACAGATGCAGGGTGATGCGGGACGTTTGCAGAACGCGGTTCAGATTTTCCAGCACTTCCAGCGCGGTGGCGTCGACGTCGCTGACCGAATTGAAGATCAGCACGATATGCCGGATTCCGGGCTTCAACGCCAGCTCCTCGTTGATAAAGTCCTCGATAAAGTTGACGTTGGCAAAAGTAATATTGTCGTCGATCCGAAGCAGCAGCAGATGTTGCCAGGTTTCCACCCGATAGCGCTTGATGTTCCGGTAATGTTCGGTGCCGGGAATGCGTCCCACCACGGCGATGTGAGGATGGCTGGTCTTGCGCAGGTAGCTGACGATGGTCAGCAAAATGCCCAGGGCGATGCCTTCCTCGATGCCCAGGGCCAGTACGCCGGCCAGCGTTGCCAGTTGGGCCAGGCCGTCGCCCTGGTCGTAGCGCCAGGTGTCGACGATGTTCCTCAGGCGCAGCAGCGGCACGATGGCGACCAGAATGATCGCGGCCAGCGCGGCTTTCGGAATATTTTCGAACCACGGGGTAAAGAACATCACCGCGAGGGCCAGAATGCCGGCGGCAATCAGCATCGCCATTTGCGTCCGCGCGCCGGCGGAAAAATTGACCATGGTGCGGCTAAAGCCGCCGGCTACCGGCATGCCGCCGGAAACGCCGGCGGCGAGATTGGCCGCGCCCAGGGCGATGAGTTCGTTGTTGGGCACAATCTTTTCGCCTCTCAGATTGGCGGTGACTTTGGCGATGGCGACGCTTTCCACATAGGCGATCAAGGCAATGAAGGCCGAGTAGGGCAACAATCGGCGCCATTTTTCCGGAACGAAAAAATCAAGGCTTAATTCCGGAAATCCCGAAGGGATCGATCCGACCACGGCGATTTGTTGCGGCCCAAGCCCGGGAACGTAACTGACGGCCAGCGTCGACAGCATGACGGTCAGTAAAGGAGCGCATTTACTCAAGGCCGTAATGAACGAAGGTTTCGCGCCCGTTTTTCTTATCAGGAAAGCAAGCGGTTTGCCGAAAAAGATCAGCAGCGCTACGGCTATGGCGCCAACGGCCAGCGTAAGCATCGAAGTGTTTTCGATATAAACCAGATAGCAGGAGGCGTCGGCACCGCAGGACGGCGGCTTCAGGCCGAGCATGTGCGGAAGCTGGCTGGCGATGATCAGGATCGAAGCGCCGCTGGTGAAGCCGTTGAGCACCGGATGGCTGATGAAGTTGACCAGACCGCCCATGCGCAGCAGCGCCATCCCCATCATGACCAGCCCGCTTTCGGCCGCCAGAATCAGCGCGCTCTGCACGGGCTGGCCGAGCGCGCCGATCTCGGGCGCTTGGAGGGCGCTGGCGACCATGATCGCGGCAATCGAAACCGGCCCTACCGACAAGGTCTGGCTGGTGCCGAAAACGGCATATAGGATGGGCGGCAAAATGCTGGAATAGAGCCCCGACTCAGGCGGAAGTCCGGCCACGACCGAATAGGCGATGCCTTGCGGCACCAGAATGATCGCCGTGAGCACGCCGGCGAACAGGTCGTCCTTGAAGGTGTGCCGGTCGTAGGCTTTGAGCCGGCCGAAAATGGGAAAGAATTTAATTAACGGCATGATCGAATGATGAACGGAACCAGGACGGGCAGAGGGGGGGCGCAAGGGAAAAAGCCGCGGCTCCTTACCTTGCGCCTTCGCTTATTCTTCCTTCATGAAGCGCTGGGCGTAGCTTTCCTTGTGCGGAATGTCGATTCGATAGCCCTTAAGCATCAGATGCCAGTACAGCCAGGGAAAGCCGGTGGTTTTTCCCCACCACCAGATCCAGCGGTTTTTTCTGGGATCAAACGACGGGAACGACGGCGTCACTTTGCCGCCGTAGGAAAATTCGGCCAGCATGACCGTCTTCAGCGACGTCGTGAGCGGGCAGGAGCCGTAGCCGTCGTATTGGCGCTCGGCCTGTTGGTTCTTGATCCGGTAGAGAATATTGTCGACCACCACGGGAACCTGTTTGCGCACCGCCGCGGCGGTTTTGGCGTTCGGTGTCGACGTGGCGTCGCCCAGTCCGAAAATGTTGGAGTACTTGTTGTGCTGCAAGGTATTTTCGTTGACGTCGACCCAGCCTGCGGCATTGGCCAGCGGGCTTTTCTTGATGAAATCGGGGGCGCTTTGCGGCGGTGTCACGTGAATCATGTCGAATTTCTTGACGACTTGCTGTTTGTTGCCTTCGCTGTCGGTGGTTTCGAACGTGGCCGTTTTGCCGGGGCCGTCGATCGCCACCAGGTTGTGATTGAACGACGTTTTGACGCCGTAGCCGGCGGCCACCTGGGTCAAGGCCTTGGCAAAAAACGGAATGCCGAACATGGCGGGGCCGGCATTGCAGAATTCGATGGTGAATTTATCCAGAATCCCTTTGCTGCGAAAGCGGTCGGCGGCCAGATACATGATTTTTTGCGGCGCGCCGGCGCATTTGATCGGCATGGTCGGCTGCGTGAACAACGCGGTGCCCGACTCGGCGGTTCTTATGCATTCCCAGGTGTATTCGCAGGAATCCGGGGAATAATTGCTGCAGACGTTGTTTTTGCCGAGGGTTTCCTTAAGCCCCTGGATTTTGTGCCAATCCAGTTGCAGGCCGGGGCAAACGACCAGGTAATCGTAAGTGATCACGTCGCCGGAGCGAAGCGTGACGCTGTTTTGCTCCGGCTGGAAGGATTCGGCGTAGTCCTTGATCCAGTGCACTTTGGGATGGATCAGATCGGCTTCGTTGCGGGTGGCCTGTTTTAAGGTATAGGCCCCGCCGCCGATGACGGTAAAGCCGGGCTGATAATAATGTTTTTCCGACGGTTCGATCAGGCCGATGTCCATTTTCGAATCCTGCCTGAGCATGTTGTTGGCGACGGATACGCCGGCCGCGCCGCCGCCGACGATTAAAACGGTATGGTGCTGCTGTGACATGAGTTCTCCTCAATAGTATGGAATGGCACTGCTGCCGATGGCGGCAATGCCGTTGTCGTTCGTTATTATTCTTTTCAGTTGTTGGTCGAGAATGCGGAAATAGGGGACAAAAAACCTTTTCGGGTTAGGGTAAAAATAGAAAAAAGGCTTATTTTTTATCCGGTTATCCGTCTCGGCTCAACGCTCCCTTATTACTTGAAACAAGGGATAAGTCAATAAAATTTATAATGCGAAGGCTCCGGGACAGAACGTTTGCCCCGGCAGGCCGGCGTAATAGGCGAAGTTGTTCTTGCTCCGATCCAGACGGCGGCGTCCGTGCCGCCGTGCGTTCTAAAACGGGAACATTCTCTCGGCTGCCTCAGGCACTTTTTTGCCAGGCTTCGTAGCCGCCGGCGATCGACAGCACGTTGTGATAGCCGAGGTTCTGCAGGGTTTGCGCGGCCAGCGCCGAGCGGCCGCCGGTGCGGCAGTAAAGAACCACGGCTTTCGACTTGTCCGAAAGTTCCGGCACGTTGCCGATTTTGAATTCCAGAACGCCGCGTGGCAACGGCACGGCTTTGTCGACGTGACCTGCGGCGTATTCGCTTTCCTCGCGCACGTCGACCACCGTCACGTGGCCTTCCTTGATAAGTTCTCTGGCACGGGCGGGCGAAATTTCGGTGATGTGCTGTTTGGCTTCCGCCACCAGATCCTGCGCCGTGGTTTCGTGGCGCGCCGGACGGGTCGTTTCTCTCCGGACAATGGCGTCCTGCCGCTCGTTTTCGTCGAGTCCGCAGTAACGGTTGGCCGGCACCGCTTCATCGATCAACCGGGGCCTCGGCAGATTCAGATTGTTCATGATATCAATGAACTGTTCGCGCGTTTTGCCTGCCAGACGGGGATTGGTGGTGCGCTCCTGCATGATGCTGCTGACCCAGTGTTGTTGATAGTCGTGGCCCGGATACACCAGGGTTTCGTCCGGCAGCGTGAACAGGCGCTGGGTGATGCAGTCGTACAGGGCACCGGGATCGCCGCTCTGAAAATCGGTCCGGCCGCAGCCGCCGATAAACAGGGAGTCGCCGGTAAACACCCGGTCGCGCCATAAAAAGGACACGCTGCCTTTAGTGTGTCCGGGCGTCGAGATGACTTTAATTTTCTCGCCGGCGCCGAATTCGAGCAGGTCGCCGTCCTGCAATTGCAGGCTTGCGCCTTCCGCGCCGCATAACTGGCTTACGCCGGTTTCCGAGCCCAGGCGCTGACGCAACAGGCCGCTCGCCGTGATGTGGTCGGCATGCACGTGCGTTTCCAGAGAGTATTTCAACGTCAGGCCGTGCTCTTGCAGCAGGGCGATGTATTCGTCGATATGGGATTTGACCGGGTCGATCAGGACCGCTTCCTTGCCGGCCGGGTCGCCGATCAAATACGTGTAGGTCCAGGTTTCTGGGTCGAATAATTGCTTGAAAATCATTTTATTTCTCCGGTTGTTGTACGTTGGCATTATGGCGCGCGGAACGTGCGATTGTCATCTTCGATATGGATAAAGCAAAGGCCGTGCCAATAGAGCTTTATGCTGACGCTCTATTGACTGCATTGGCTCGCAAGGAGTTCTGTTGAGAAGGATATATTTATGTTTCTTATTTCATAATGTTTCAATGAAACAACAATAAGTTTCAATGAAACTTAATGAAACGATTTGGGGGACTCCGGTCGGATCACGTCGAGCCGTTCGAGCAGAAAAAAAACCGGCATTTGCCGGTTCCGCTTGAACAGCAAAGGCTGGCCGAACCGGGAGAAGTTCGTTAAATGAAGAGTTCGATATGACCCGCAATGAATGATTCCGTTCGTGGCGAGTCCCAGCCTTGTTGAAGGAGCATCTCAGGATCGGTTCGCCAGGTATTTTTTCGGCTGTCCGGAATGTTGATCGGCTTTTCAGGGCTGCGAAAGGCCGAATCCTCAGCGGAACCGACCGATAGTGCTTTTTCTAGGGAATTTCTACGCCGCTAATCTCTCCTTTCTCGTCCAGCTTCAATTTTAACCGGCCGTAACACGATTTTTGATCGGCCTGGCAGCCGGAGCCTTCCATCACGCTTTCCAGAAAAGTGACGTACATCAAGAGGCCGTCCGGTTGCGTCTCCAGAATTCCGTAGTGGATCGAATCGTTGATGATCCAGCCGTTCTGGCTGCAAAACGCGGCCAGTTCCCGGCAGTTTTGTAAGAATGTTACTATTGCTTCGTGCTGTGTCATAGGTTGCGTTCCCAAATTGATCTGTTTGTCGCGGAGCGGCGGGCATCGCCTCCGTTCAGTCATGGTGCATTCGTTTATTCATCGTTCGGCAAGAGCCGCGCGGCTCGGACCGATGCAATAGACTCTATCACATAATAGTATCGATTCGAAACAAAAAATAACGATCGCTTTACTCTCTTCCGCTTCGTCTCGGGTCAAACGCCTCCTGTACGGCGTCGGCGAACAGGTTGGCGGCCAGAACCAGCGTGAACATGAACACGAAGGCGGCGGACAAGGACCACCATACGATCGGCTCCCGGGCCATTTCCAGACGCGCTCCGTTGATCATGTTGCCCCAACTGTAAGTGGTCGGATCGACCCCGATATTGATGTAGGACAAAACCGCTTCCGCCAGCACCAGCGAACTGAAATCCAGCACGACGGAGATCAGCACGATGTGCATGACGTTGGGCAGGATATGGCGCAAAAGAATCATGCCCTGACCGACGCCCAGAGCCGTCGCGGCCTGCACGTATTCCATCTCCCTGAGCTTCAGGGTTTCCCCGCGAAGCAGCCGACACAGCCCGGTCCAACTGGTCACGCCGAGAATCAGGCACAGAAACAGCAGGCGCATGTCGGCGCGCACGACGACGCTGGTAAAGTCTTCTTCATGATTGGCCATGTACACCTGCACCATCAGAATCGAGGCCGCAATCAGCAGGACGCTGGGAATGGAATTGAGTGTGGTGTAAACGTACTGAATCACGTCGTCGATCCAGCCCCGGAAATAACCGGCCAGGATGCCGAAAACGACGGCCAGAGGCAGCATGACCAGCGTGGTCAGTGTGCCGATCACGAGGCCGGTCCGGATGCTCTTGATCGATTGATAGAAAACGTCTTCGCCGACTTTATCCGTGCCCAGCACGTGATAATAGCCGGACAGATAACAGAGCATGTATGAGAGGGATACCAGAATGAATACCGTGGCCCACACCGCCTTGGCGGTGGCGCCGGTGAGCGCGTTCCGGCAGCGCTCTTTCAGGATGGTCCACAGCAAGACCATGAAAAAAACAAAAAGGCTGGCGCCCTGGAAGAAACCGTACAGCGATTTTTGTAAGATGTCGGGCCATCGGTCGGTTTCGGGATTGGCCAGATGCCGGCCGCCGTATTGCAGCCTTGGATAATCCCAGCGGGTGCTGCCGTCCGCTTGAGTCGTCATTTCCTTGCTGTAAAGGGTAACGGCAAACGGCGCCGAATAGGTTTTTTCCCCCTGTTGCCGAAGCGGAGTCGCCCAGTAATCCAGTAAACTGATGATGTCGTGGTCCACCCCGGTTTGGGGGCGAAAATGCACCGAATCCAAAAGGCCGATGACGACGAAGAATAAAAGTACGACCAGAGAAATCATGCCGGACCGACTGCCGGCGACTTTTTGCAAAGGCCGTCTGAACGGTTCGTGGCCGTGCAGGTAAACCGCCAGCCCGGTCAGGACGGCGATCAAGGCGAATATCAGGGAGTCGGTCCATAAAACGATCATTCAGCAAACCTTCATTCAGATAAAATCCGGGTATGAGCAGCCGCCACCCGGAAAATAAAACGGTTTTTCCGGATTATTTTCCCATAAATTTGCCTTAAGCCGCCGGTTAATTACCGGCTGACTTGTTATGGTTATTCCGCTCGATTGCCGGCTCCGACGGGAGGATGGACGATCAATGCGCAAGACAAAGCTCTCGGAGCTTTTGCCGGCATGCTCTTTTCGGGCAGTAGAATGCTACTGATTTCATCGACTTAGTCAAGCTATTCGAGCCCGTACGAAAAGCAGAAAAGGGCAAGCGATTTTCGGGTAATGTGATAAAATTCCCGCCGATTCGATTCCTTTGCCGGCGCGCTGTTCTTGCCTGGGGCGGTCATTTTACCCCAGCGCGGCTGACCGTTCCGCAGCGGAAGGATGGGGGATGGCGTGGGAGGCTTGTCCGGCCGGCACTTCGCTTTCGTTTTTATCTTTAACTTCATAGCTAACTATCTCATGAATAAACCCAAAAAAGTCGCAATATTGACCGCGGGCGGATTAGCGCCCTGCCTTAATTCGGCGATCGGCAGCCTGATCGAGCGCTACACCGAAATCGACCCTTCGATTGAAATCATCTGCTACCGCAGCGGTTATAAAGGATTGCTGCTGGGCGACTCGATCCAGGTTACTCCGGCCATTCGGGAAAAAGCCGGCCTGCTGCAACGCTTCGGCGGTTCCGCGATCGGCAACAGCCGGGTCAAACTGACCAACGTCAAGGACTGTATCAAGCGTGGACTGGTGCAGGAAGGACAGGATCCGCAAAAAGTGGCCGCCGACCAGTTGGTTAAGGACGGCGTCGACGTTTTGCACACCATCGGCGGGGACGATACCAATACTGCGGCGGCCGATCTGGCGGCTTTTCTGGCCAAAAACAATTACGGCCTGACCGTGATCGGGCTGCCGAAAACGGTCGACAACGATGTTTTCCCGATTCGCCAGTCGCTCGGCGCCTGGACCGCCGCCGAGCAGGGCGCGCGCTATTTCTGGAACGTCGTGGCCGAAAACAACTCCAACCCGCGCATGCTGATCGTGCATGAAGTCATGGGCCGCAACTGCGGCTGGCTGACCGCCGCGACCGCGCAGGAATACCGCAAGCTGCTGGACCGCGCCGAGTGGCTGCCCGAAATCGGACTGGACCGCGCCGCTTTCGAAGTGCACGGCGTGTTCGTTCCGGAAATGGGCATCGACCTGGCGGCCGAAGCCAAGCGGCTGCGCGGCGTGATGGACAAGGTCGATTGCGTGAACATCTTCGTTTCCGAAGGCGCCGGCGTCGAGGCGATCGTCGCCGAAATGCAGGCCAAAGGCCAGGAAGTGCCGCGCGATGCCTTCGGCCATATCAAACTGGACGCGGTCAATCCGGGCAAATGGTTCGGCGAGCAGTTCGCCCAGATGATCGGCGCCGAAAAAACGCTGGTGCAAAAATCCGGCTATTTTGCGCGCGCTTCCGCCGCCAACGCCGAAGACATTCGGCTGATCAAATCCTGCGCCGATCTGGCCGTGGAATGCGCCATGCGCCGGGAGCCCGGCGTCATCGGCCACGACGAAGACCGCAACAACGTGTTGCGTGCCATCGAATTCCCTCGCATCAAGGGCGGCAAGCCTTTCGATATCGATTTGGCCTGGTTCACCCGGACGCTGGGCGAAATCGGCCAGGCCAAGGGCAAAAAGGTCGAGGTAGCGCATTAACCCGCACCGACGGCTTCGAGATAAAGACCCGGAAAGAGGCTCGATTAACGAGCCTCTTTTTTGTTTTTCCGAACCTGAAATAACCCCTCCTTCTCAGGCCAGGTAAAACCGGACCCGAGTCTCTGAACGGCTCAAAGTCAGAGCATTGGATAAAATCCTTCGGCGAAAACGGGGAAACAATCCCTCTCCCGTATCGCGAAGAGCCCTGTGGCTTCTTAATGTTTTGCCTCAATCCGGCGGCCGCCTGCCGGAGAATTACAGGACGTCAAACGGGACTTTCTTAGGAAGGTCTCAATCCGCCGATTCAACAAGACTCCGAGATAACCTGTACGGAGGGACTACAGGGCCGGTAATTTATCTATCTTTTTACAACGATTCTCCGAAAATCGGCCCTGAATCCCGACGAATCTTGCCCCAGCCGAAAAAACACGAATTAAAGTATGGTTGCCGCAGTTAAATACGACGTTTTCCTGAGCTGTTGCCGGCAGGATCATCCGCAAGTCAGCGCTCTGGCGGACAAGCTCAAAGCGCAAAACCTTCGGGTGTATTTCGAGCGGTGGCAGATGCCGGCGGGCGTGCCGTGGCCTCAGGAACTCGGCCGGATTCTGGCTTCCTGCGCTTCCGTTGCGATTTGTCTCGGGCGGGGAGAGATGGATTCGTGGCAACAGCGGGAGGTTCATTTTGCGCTGGAAAGGAAAAAATCGGACGCCGATTTTCCGATCATTCCGGTGCTGTTGCCGGGCTCGCAGCCGGCGCTGAATCTGTTGGGCTTGAAGCTTTGGATCGATCTGCGGCAGGGGCTGGAGCAGTCCTTGCCGTTCACTCTGCTGGCGGCGGCCATTCGCCGCCGTCCTCTGGGCCATGATTTTCAGGCCCGGATTAGGGAAACCCTGGACGGTTTGAGCCCCTATAAAGGCCTGGCTTATTATCGGGAAGAAGACGCCGCCTTTTTTTACGGCCGGGAAGAGGCCGCCGCCAGACTCGTCGAACTCGTCCGGCGCCGCCATTGGACCGCGGTCGTCGGTAATTCCGGCAGCGGCAAATCTTCCCTGATCAGGGCCGGCTTGCTGCCAGCGCTGCGGCATGCGGTCAAAGAGCCTTGGGAAATCGTGATGCTGGTGCCGGGCGACAGGCCGCTGTTCAATTTGACCGCGGCGTTCATGCCGCTTCTTTATCCCGGCTTTGACGATGAAAAACGGGCCGTCAAGCTGAACGAACAACGAGAGCTTCTGGCCGGCCAGCCGGCCCAGCTTAAAAACTGGATCACGACGATCAGCCGGATTCAATCCTTTCCCTGCCGATTTTTACTGGTCGTGGACCCATGGGAAGAATTATACCGGTTGCCCCGACGCGAACACGGCGGGGAAAAGGAAACTTTGGCCTTTATCGATGCCTTGCTGGCGGCAACGGAGGCCAAAGTATTGTCGGTCGTATTGGCGGTCCGCGCCGATTCGACGGGGCAATTGCTCGGTTATCGGCCGTTGGCCGATCGCCTGCAGGACGGCTGGCTCAGTCTCGGACCGATGAGCGGCGCCGAATTGCGCCTAGCGGTCGAAAAGCCGGCCGAACGCGTGGGCGCCGATTTCGAGGACGGACTGGTGGCGCAATTACTGAACGATGCCGCCAGGGTTGAACCGGACAGCCTGCCTTTGCTGAGCTTTGTCCTGGCGCGGTTGTGGCGCGACCCGGAGCGCCGCGGCGGCAGTATGCGCCTTCAGAGTTATGCCGCTTTGCAGGGAATGGCGGGCGCTTTGCACCAGGCCGCCGAGGGAGCTTACCGTGTACTTTCCGGTCCCGACCAAGCAATAGCAAAGCAGGTAATGACGCAACTGGCGCAAAGCAGGCAGGGAATGGCCGACGCCGCCGGACGAAAAAAACTGTCCGAATTCGGCTCGGAGGCGGTGCCGGTCATTCGACAGTTGGCCGACGGCGGACTGCTGGCGATCGTCAGAGAATTCGAAGAAGCCGAGGAATCGGTCGAACCGGCTCATGAAGCGCTGATCCGGCAGTGGCGGCGGATCGGAAGCTGGCTGATCGAGGGCCGGCAATTCGCCGTCTGGCGCGAAAAACTCGGCTGCACCAGGGCGTCCGGGGAAATACTGAGCGGTTATGCTCTGGCCGAAGCCCGGCGCTGGCAGGACCTCAGAAAAAACGAGCTCGGTAACGAGGAACTGAAATTCATCGATCAAAGTTATCGGCAGAAGGTCGTCCGGCAGATCAAGCTGGGGACCGCGATAGGGCTTCCTTTCGGCCTGATCGCCTGGTTCGCGCTTTGGGTGGGCGGCGAAGAACTGTTGACGCCCAAACTGGGACTGTACGTCTTGCTGGCCGACGCCGGCATCACATCTTTTATCGAGCCCGACATGGTCGACATTCCGCCCGGTGAGGCATCGGAGCAAAAAGGAAATAGCCTGGCTTTTACGATGGGTCCCGGGGCTCATGAGAAAGACGCCGATAAAATCGAATTTCCGCCGCACCGGGTGACTTTAAGCAAGCCTTTCCGCATGAGCCGTTACGAGATTACGTTCGATCAGTATCAGGTGTTCGCCTATTCGGTCGAAAAGGACGGAGGGTGCTCGAACAAGCACAAGGTGGAAACCGACAGGGTTCAAGATGAAAAATGGGGTCGCGGCCGCCGCCCCGCCATCAATGTCAGTTGGAAAGACGCACTCTGTTACGCCGAATGGCTGTCGAAAAAAACCGGATCGGAAACGCCTTACCGCCTTCCGACCGAGGCCGAATGGGAATTCGCGGCGCGGGCCGGAACGGGGTCGGCCTATTGGTGGGGCGATACGATAGGGAAACAAATGGCGGTCTGCGACGGCTGCGGAAGCGACTGGCAAGGCAAAAACGAACGCCGGCAGACCGCCGAAGTGGACGATCCCGCCTTCAAACCCAACGGCTGGGGACTTTATCATACCAGCGGCAATGTTTGGGAATGGGTGCAGGATTGCTGGCATGAAAATTACGAGGCGGCTCCTTCGGACGGTTCCGCCTGGGATGGGCGGAATAACGGCAATTGCGGCCGGCGCGTCTTGCGCGGGGGCTCCTGGGCCGATACGCCGATAGGGCTACGCTCGGCCTACCGTTACAAGCTTAATGCCGATTACCGCTATTACAACATCGGCTTTCGTCTCGCTCAGGACTGAAGGACGGCCGGCCGTTTTACAGGCGGCGCTTGCCCTGCATCCGAGGCATGCTCGGCTGCAGGGCCACGCTCTAATTTATTTCAAGCCGGCGCAATCCTGATATGCAGGATGAATGGTGCTCATCATCACTACGCGATGGTGCTGGTTGGCCGTATTGTCCGGACCTTCCGCCTCGCCCATAGCCTGCACTCGAAGCTGTTCCGGCCTGGCTCCTTGTTGAATCAGCAACCGGCTGACCTCGCTCGCTCTTCTTTCCGCCAGATTCTGATTACTTTGCGCACTGCCCACCGTATCGGTGTAGGCGGTCACGTCGGCGGACGCATCGGGATGCGTTTGCAGAAATCGGCCGAGGACGGCGATTTCATCCTGGTTGATTTTAAACGGCACGGCGCTGCCGGTTTTGAAGAAGGCGGCGGCCTGATGACCCACTTCGGCCTGATGATGGTTAGGGCCGTGCACGGCCGTCAGCCACCGGCACAGCGCCTTTTCCGATTCGAATCGGTGCTTGGCGGCGGTGCGCGCAGCGTTGACCGCTTTTTCGCCTTCATCTATGTTCCAGTATTCGTCGTTTTTCCAGTGATCCAGAACCTCCGCGGCGTCCTCCAGAGCTTCTTCGGCCATTTCCTCGTGATAAATGGACTGGCCGTAATGGCCGGCGACAACGGCATCGATTTCCGAAGTCAATAAGGGAACGTCTTTGTGCGGGGGCTCCGTACAGCCGGCAAGTACGGCCGCCAGCACCGCGCAGGGCAGAGAAATTAATGGTTTGTTCATGATGGTATCCTCTTGGTCCAAATCAATCATCGCTTCCTGTAGGGAAGATGGTAACGCTGGCCGAACAATCGGCGAGTTAGTCGTCGCCGTCGTCCAGCGGTCCGTAGGTGGTCCAGAAACCCGGATAATGCGCGCCGAAATAGCGGGTATCTTCGCTGAAACGGTCCCACACGTAAGGAGGCGTTATATAGTCGTCGGTCGGGATGGGCGAGGTGATCAGTTCGCCGACGCCGACCAGGGACCGGCTGACCGCGTGCACTGCGCCGCGCAGAAGTCCCCAGGTAAAGCCGACGAAGATGTTTTGATCGTGACTGATGTTGATGATGTTCTTGGGCACTTCGATAAAACCGGTGGTGGTATTGAAGAAGCCCTGGCTGACTTTGGAGGAAAACCGGGACAGATAATCCTGCCGCGGCTCATCGGCGTAAGCCGACGGCCCTGACAATAAGGCGCCGGCCAGAACGCCGGCGGTAAAGAGGTTTTTTTTGTTCATTGTTAATTCCTCTCGGAAGGTTAAACGATGCTGAAATCCAGGAATTCCTGAAACGAAGGTGATCAGTCGAATTCCATGGGTGAAACGAAAAGAGATCGGAATACCGAAAATCCCTTTGGCGGGCAATATATAAGATTAATATCTTAATATTGCCAGATACTGTTAAATATCGGTGAATTCATTTCCTCCTGATGGTTTTTTCCAATTCGCAAACTATGACTGAGCAATCCGATAGACGTTCCAATTGAGAAACCGCCTGACGGCATTATAGGTGTCCCGGGCAATGCTGAAAACCTTTGTCTCGGTTTGCCTGGCATGTTGCCATAAAAATGGAAGGAACAAAGTCCGAACGGTCGGAGTGGCGACTCTCGATAGAGCGTTTTCCCATCACTACACACAGCTCTGCTCTCGATCAAAAGACGCTTGATGGCTTTTCCAATGCAATCGAACGCGTTAAGATGGGCCTACCTAACGAACCCGCTTCGAGACAAATCATGACCAAACCAGCTGAGCGCTACGCTACTTACGAAGATTTGCTTGATCTGCCCGAGCACGTGATCGGTGAAATCATTCACGGTCAACTGATCACCCAGCCCCGGCCGGCGCCGAGACACGCATTGGCCAGTTCCGGCATCGGCATGAAATTCGGCGATCCATATCAATTCGGCCGCGGCGGCCCCGGCGGCTGGTGGATTCTGGACGAGCCGGAACTGCATTTGGGGCCGAACGTCCTGGTTCCCGACCTGGCCGGATGGCGCCGGGAACGCTTGCCGACGTTGCCCGACGAAGCATTTTTCAGTCTCGCGCCGGACTGGATCTGCGAAGTATTATCGCCCGGCACCGCCCGCACCGACCGTGCGGTCAAAATGCCGCTTTACGCCGCCACGCAGGTCAACTGGCTGTGGCTGATCGACCCCGATCTTCGTACTCTGGAAGTTTACTCCTTGTCGGAGAGTCACTGGCTGCTCGAAGCCACCTATAAAGACGACGACCCAGTCCGTGCGGCGCCGTTCGCGGAAGTCATGTTGCGGCTGGATGACTTGTGGGTGCCGCAGGCGCCGGAAGGGACGTGAAAGGATAGGGATCGAGTGATGGAAGGAAAAAAATGTAATGTGCAGAGTCTGACCGCGGCCTTGTTTTGAAGACCGCCAAAAATACGCCGCTTTCCTCATTTCTTCATCCACAACTTTCAAGCCTGATTTGCTCAGCAATACGATAGACGTTCCAATCAAGAAACCGCTTGACGGCATTACAGGTGTCCGAGGCCACGGAGGCCACGCTGAAAACCCTCGTTCCGACTGGCCGGTGCTCATGTTCTGAAAATGGAAGGAGAAGGCTGGACAAGGAAGAGTTGACGCCTAATCGTCCGGAGGCTTTCGCTGAATCCGCTTCAACAACGCATAGAGATCGCTGTCCGTCGACAAGACGATCGTCGAATCGCGATCGATGATTTGGCGGTAGGTCTCCATGCTTTTCAGAAAGCGGAAAAATTCGGCCGCTTCGGGTTTTTGCGTATAGGCTTTGGCGTAAATTTCCGTGGCCTTGGCGTCGGCTTCTCCCCGGATTTCCTGCACGCGCTTATAAGCCATCGATTCGATCTCGTTGATGTCGCGGTCCTTCTTGCCGGAAATTCTTGCGGCTTCGCCTTCTCCTTCGGAGCGGAACCTCTGCGCGATCTGCAAGCGTTCGCTGATCATCCGCTGATAGATGCGTTCCAGCACTTCCTGGTTGTAATTGATGCGTTTGAAGCGGACGTCGAGCAGCTCGATGCCGAATTCGGCCAGCTTCGGAGCGGCGGCCTGGAACACCTGCTTTTCGATCGCCAGCCGGCCGACGCGGATGGGGCGCAGCAAGCCGAGCGTCCCTTCCTCCAGCAGCGCGCCGCTGACGTTTTCATCCGGCAGCGGGATGCGTTCTTTGTCCGAGCGGACGACTTCAATCAGCTCGTGCCGGGCGATCGCGGTGCGGGTTTCGCTGCCCAGGATATCCTCCAGCCGGGATTGGGCGCTGCGTTCGTCCCTGAGCCTCAGGTAATAGCGCATCGGGTCGGTGATGCGCCAGCGTGCGAAGGTGTCGACCTGCACGTAGGTCTTGTCCTTGGTCGACATTTCGACCATCGGTCCGTCCCAGGCCAGATAGCGTTTGTCGAAGCGGTTGACCTGCTGTATCAAAGGCAGCTTGAAGTTCAGGCCGGGCTCGGTGATCGGTTGGCCGACGGGCCGGCCGAACTGCGTGATGATCACCTGTTCGGTCTGATCGACCGTATACGCCGACAAAAAAAGGAGAAGGGCGCTAACGGCGGCAACGAGTAAAAAGCGTCCGGACAGGGTCATTTCGGCGATACCGGCAGGTCGGAGGGAGAGGAGAGGAAGGGCAGAATCTGCTGGACTTTGTCGTCGACGATGATTTGCTGCCTTGCTTGGGGCAGCACCTGGCCCAGCGTTTCCAGATAGATGCGGGTGCGGGTGACGTCGGGCGCCTTGACGTATTGTTCGAGCACCGTGGTAAACGCACGGGCGTCGCCTTCGGCTTCGTTGATCCGTTTGAAGCGGTAGCCTTCGGCCTCGCGAATCTTCTGATCGGCGGCGCCCCGGGCCCTCGGCACGGCCTTGTTATATTCGCCGTTCGCCAGATTGATCAGATTTTCCCGGTCCTGCTGCGCGCGGTTGACTTCATTAAACGAGGGCTGCACCGGGACCGGTGGATTGACGTTCTTTAACTGGACCTGGTTGATCGTGACGCCCAGCCGATAACGCCGCGCCAGCTCCTGCATCCTGGACAGCACGGAATCCTCGATTTCCTGCCGGCCGATGGTAATGATTTCATCGACCGTCCGGTCGCCGACCACTTCCCGCATGACGGCTTCGGAAAGATCGCGCAGGGTTTGGCCGGGCTCGCGCACCTCGAAAAGATAGACTTCGGGCTCGGTAATCCGGTATTGCACGATCCATTCGACCAGGGCCGAATTGAGGTCGCCGGTGACCATCGATTTTTCCAGCGCGGCTTCGGTGCCCGGCTGGTCGGGATTGGTATAGCCCGGCGTGGAGAAGCCGAATTCCAGCTTCTGCTGACGCTGCGTCGGCACGGCGACGACGCTGTCGATGCCGAAAGGAAGTTTGGAATGCAAGCCGGACGGAACTTTATCAATGTACTTGCCGAAGCGGAGCACGATGCCTTCCGATTCGGCCGGAATCGTGAAGAAAGAGGTCCACAGGCCGATCAAAACCAGGAAAACGGTTAAGGCGGCCGCCGGCGAAACAGGCAGGGCGGCTAACCGTTCCGCCAGGGATTTTTCATTCTCCAATGGGCTTTCTCCTTTCATTCAATGCGGCACGGCTCTCCGTTTTTGATGCAGAACGAAAAATGCGGCCGGCTTCTTATGGTTTGATAAGGCAAACATTACACCTTGGCGATTCCGGCAGGCAAGTCTTTTCATGCCGGCTCAAACGATCGGCACTTGCGCGCTGATGAGCATGCCCTGACCCGGCTGTGACCGATAGGTCAGCGTGCCGCCCAGCGTTTTTATTCTTTCCTGCATGCCTCTGAGGCCGAAACCGGCGGAAAACCGGCTCATGTCGCATCCTTTGCCGTCGTCTCTGACCTGGAGCAGCAGCCTCTTTTGCGGATCCGAACGGACGGAGAGAGAGACGTCGGCGCGGCGGGCCTCGGCGTGGCGGACCACGTTGGTCAGACACTCCTGGATGACCCGGAAAAGCTGGATGGAAACGGTGTGATCCAGTTCGTCGACCGCGTCGTCGCAACGAAGAGTCAGCGTCAGGCCGGGGTGGCGTTCCGACCAGTGCGCGACCATGTCCTCGAGCGTCGCTTTCAAGCCCAGTTCGGTCAGGATCAACGGGTGCAGTTGGTGCATCATCGAGCGCACCACGGCGATGAGATGATCGCAGATGCCGATGATGGCGGTGGTGATTTTTTTCGTATCGGCTTTTTCGTGCGCCGCGGTTACCGCCATGACCTTGATCGCGGTGAGCGACTGTCCGAGTTCGTCGTGCAGTTCCTGGGACAGCCGTTGCCGCTCGTCTTCCTGAATCTCCAGCGAATGCAGGGTCAGGGCGCGGTTTTCCCGCTGAGTTTTGTCCAGTTCCCCGGTCATGTGATTGATCGCCCGGGCGATGCGGGCATATTCGTGGGTCGAGAATTCCGGCAGCTTCTGCCGGTAGTCTCCGGTTTCGATGACCTTGAGCGCCTTCACGATCACCGAAATCGCCCGGATCGCCTTGTTGAAAACCACGTGCACGGCCAGAAAAGTAAACAGCATCAGAAAGAAAATGGAGATAAAAAAAGCCATGCTTTCCTGCCAGGCTTCGGTGATTTCATCGAGTGGATTGGCCATGATGACGAGGCTGATCTGTTCTCCGCGCGGGGTGGTGATTCGGTGTTCCGCCATCGGATAGTGCGCTCCGACCAGATTGACGAACCATCGAGGCGGCTTTTCTCTTCCTTCCGCGGCCAGCGCGTCGTGAGTGAAGCGGATGATCTGACCGGACTGTTTTTTCAACTGGATGCTCAAATGCCGGGTTTCCTTGAGCGTATTCAATTGAGCGAACCAATCGGCCTCTTCCGGCGGCGACGTTTTCGACAGTTGGGCGAAACCGAAGGTAATCAATTGCACCGCTAGATGGATCGAGGAATCGATTTCCTTTTCGACGGCATTTCGCGCTTGCCAGATGGCGATCGAGCCGCCCAGGAATAGGATAAAAAGTGAAAAAAATGCGATCCTTATATTCAGTTGAGAGCGTAACGTCATGTATTTTATGGAATTATAATTTATTAAAACGGGGTATTATTAAGGCATGCGATGCCGGCCGCCATAGGAAAATATCTTTTTTTCAGCGTTGATAAAAATCGAGTAATAAAAAATGCTATGTTGCCGGTTTTTTTTAAGCTGGTGATTTATGAAAGTTATGTTAATGGCGGCATTGCTGATCCTCTGCGGCAATGCCTATTCGGAAACGGTTTTTGTCACGCTGGAAAAAGATAATGCCCTGGCGATTGTCGATCCCGAGGCCGGCCAACTGATCAAAACGGTGGCGGTGGGTCAGCGGCCTCGGGGCATCGCGATCAGTAAGGATTTCCGGCAACTCTATGTGGCGGCCAGTGACGACGATACTATCCAGGTGGTGGATATCGACACGATGAAAGTCGTGGGCAACCTGCCGTCCGGCAAGGATCCCGAGACCTTTGCCGTCAACCCTAAAGGCGACTTGCTCTTTGCTTCCAACGAGGATGACGGCCGGGTCACCGCAATCGACATCCAAAAGCAAAAAGCCATCAAGGAAATTCCGGTTGGCGTGGAGCCGGAGGGGATTACGGTCAGCCCCGATGAAAAATGGGTGGCCAGCGCCTCGGAAGCCACCAATATGGTACACTGGATAGACCGCAAGACGTTGGCCGTGGCGGATAATACCCTGGTCGATCCGCGCCCGCGCGCTTTGAGTTTTACGCAGGACAGCAAGCAGCTCTGGGTGACCTCGGAAATGGCCGGAACGGTAACCGTGATTGATGCCGAATCGCGGCAGATAATCAAGAATATAAAATTTGAAATTCCCGGTCTGACCGCCGGCAAAATCCAGCCGGTCGGCGTCGTCATCGATGAAAAGCGGCAATGGGCTTATGTGGCTTTGGGGCCCGCCAACCGGGTGGCGCAAATCAATGCCCAAACGCTGGAACCTGAAAAATATTTTCTGGTGGGACAGCGGGTCTGGAATCTGGCTTTTTCGCCCAAGCAGGACAGGCTTTATACGACCAACGGAGTCAGCAACGATATTTCAATTATCGATCTTGAGCGGATGGAAGTCGCCAAATCGATAGGCGTTGGCCAATACCCTTGGGGGATCGCGGTGAAACCGTAGCGGCGGCGGGGCTCCAGTTCCAGCGCTTTGAGCTGGAACTGGAAATTCCATTATCTTTTTTCGTCGGCTTCCTCGCCGATTTCCCACTCTTCGGTGGATACCTCGATTATTTTGCCGTTGGCCGCGTTCACTTCGACCTTGGTTTCAGTGCCTTTCTCGTTGACGATATCGAACTCATAACTGGCATCGCCGTTGCTTTCGATTTCGTACTCGACTTCCACAATCTTTCCCGGATGGGCTTTAAGGGCAATGGCCGCGGCTTCTTTTTCGGAGATTTTCATGTTTTTCTTGAAAGCCTCGCTATCGGCGCTCTCGGCCTCGCCTTCCGTTTCGGTTATCTTCCCGGTTTCAACGTCGCAGATGAATTCCCATTCGTTGCCTTTGGAATCCTTTATTTCGAATTCATACAGGGATTTGCCGGACCTATTCAGTTTTTCCAGCTTGACCAATTCTCCGGGTTTTTGTTTCTGGATGGCGGCAATGCAAGTTTCAATGCTTTGAGCAGCCGCATAACTCATGGAGGCGGGCACGGCCAGGCCGAGGGCCAGTACGAGCGAAATGGATTTTGTTTTCATGGTGATTTCCTCGGTAAGTGAGCTCTGAAAAAACGATCTTATCCTGCGTCCTCTCCAAAAAATCCGGCTTTTTCTCCCTCGTTGGCCGTGACCTCCGATTTTTTGGAAAGCGGAGTCATTGTATCCGAAATACGGCTCGCTAACATCGCTCCCGACGCCAAAATAAACAGCGGCCAGAAATAATCATCGAAATATCCGATAGAGATTGCTGTCAGGCAGAGAAAGACGCCCATGAAACAGTTTCGCCAGCCCGTATGCAGGCCGTCCAGGTAAATGGTTAACGCCAGTATCAACAGCACGATCAAGCCGGCTTCTTCGTGAAAGATTCTGCCGGTCCTATGGTAGGCGTAAACGACGAGCGCAGCGAACAGCCCGCCCGACCAGTGCAGCGCTTGGCGGACAAGCCCGGCCGGATCTTCGCCGTTGTGCCGGGCTCGGTAATAACCGGGAAGGATAGCCAGGGCGCCGAACAAAACTGTCATGAGCAGCCAGTAATCATGGCTGGCGTCACGATAAGCACGGGCAATCACGATGCCGAGCAGCGACAACGCCAGCCGTACGATAAAAAGATGATGATTCGATTGCAGTCTGTGCATGGTCGTAATGTCTTCTCAAGAAAAGGGAAACGGTGGCATCGGCTGGACTAGCGGAGCCTACGAATGAACTTGCCAGGATTAGGCAGGTACACGGCGCTCAGCAGCATTAACGCCGCCAAGGCGGCTTGCCAGCGGACATCGGTCCGTACACTTTTGAGCGTGGCGAGTTCGGGCGCTTGCAAAGCCGTTTGCAGGCTGCGTAAATCCGTCAGGCGGGCGTAGTCCAGGCCGGCTTCGCCGGCGAGCTTCTGTAAATAGGCTTCATGGAGCACCGCCAGATGTTCCCGGCCCGTGGCTTTTTGACTGCCGAAAGGCGCGTTGCGGGCATCGTATCCTTCGATTTTTGAGGGATCGAGATTCGACCGGCCGAAGGTGGAGCGGTGGGGCACGTCGTCTTCGGAATAAACGCCGATTTGTTCGCCGTTCGCGTTGAATTTCGGGATCGGTACGGGTTGCAAACCGCCCGCTCCGATAATCAAGCCTTTCATTCGGGATTTCAATTCGGAAAAATCGGGCTGATAAGCCGGGTTAACCGGAGGCGCTTCCTGGCCGTCGGTAATGAAGACCAGCGTGCTTCCGCCATTTTTCAGCATCTCCAACGTGCTCATCAGTCCCTTGGCAATGTTGCTGTCGGCCGCCCAGGCCATGCGCCAGTCAATGTTATCGAGGGAAGATTCGATTTCGGCATACGAGGAACAGACTTCCAATGGCTCGAAGAGCAGGGTCGAGCGCCTTTCGGTGAACAGGCCCAAGCCCACCCTGGATTGGCAGGGCAGTTTGGCGATCAATTCGCCCAAAGTTTTTTTGACATATTCCAGACGGCTGACTTCATAGCCATCCAGGCGGTAATCGGCCGCGTTCATGCTGCGGGTAATATCGATGATAAAAGTGAAGTTATAGACCGGCTGCCGCTTGACCGCCTCCGGACGCGCGAACAGGGCCAGCATGGCCGCCAGCGCCAGGAGCAAACACCACAATCGATAATCCTTAAAGGCAAGACGGTATTTCATAGGATTCATTTCGATGCGCGATTAAAAGTTGGGACTGGATGCATTTAGGGCAGGCCGCGCGGAAATCCCGGAACCGTGGTCCATAACTGCGCTTGTTGGCGGCTTGGAGCTTCCTCCGGAAGAGTAACGCTGTCCATTTCCGGCAGCAGGCGCATCGCGACTTCGAGATTGTATTTGGCATCCCAATTGCGGCTGTCCAAGGCCAAGGCCTGGCGGTACGCCTGTTTCGCCAGTCCGGTCAGCGGCAGCGCTTCGTTGACGTTGGCCGCTTCGACTTGGCGCACGGCTTGCTCCAGATACAGGTTGCCGAGGTTGTAGCGAATTTGCGCTTGAAACCGGCGATCGCCTTTGTCCATGATCAGGCTAAGAGTGGATAAAGCCTCGTCGTAGCGGTGTTTTTGTTTTAAAAACAGGGCGCGCGCCAGGCGCAATTCGGGATGGCCGGTAATGACTTCGTTCAACTCGGCTTCCTTGCCGGAGAGCAATTGACGGATCCGTTCGTTTTCCCGATGGATACCGTAAAGAGCAAGAGCGTGATAAAGGGCGGCGGACAGGCCGGCTATCAGGCCGCCCCAGAGCAGGGCGTGACGGAGGGGTCGTATCATGAGAGGTCCCTGACTTCGCAGAATTTGGCTGCCGAAAGAATAAAAATCAATACGGCGGATAACAGATAACACCCATCGGACAAGTCCTGCCTGGGCATGCGTTCCAGATAATGGAGAGGCAGGTTTTCCAGACGGCTGATGTCGTCGATGGCTTCCTTCAGCGCATTCGGGCTTTCGGCTTCATAAGCCTTGTAGGCATTGCCCAGACCGGAAAAAAACTTGTGCAGATAGAGTTCCGGCATGGCCTGGGCGTTGTCGTCCCGAGGATCTGACGGTTTTTCGAAGATTCCTGGGCTGTTGGCCGTTCTGAGAAATATCCAGTACAGGCGGACATTTTGCTGCTTGAACCATTCGCGCAATTTTTGTTCGCTGTCGGGCTCGATGGCGGCCGCTCCGTCGGAGACTAGCAGCACGATGCGCGAGCCGGTGGCCGGTTGGTTTTGAAAAAAAGACAAGGCCATGCCCAAGCCCTTGCCGACATGGGTGTAAGCCAGCGCCGGAGTAGCGGTCGCGGCAATGGCTGCCTGCACCGCATGCCTGTTTTCGGTGAGAGGAATCACGAACAGAGGCGCGGTGCTGTATTCGGCCACCCCGATCAAGTCGGTCTTGCGCTGGGCGACGAAATCGGCCAACAAGCGCCGCGCCGCCGCCGACTTCGATTCTTCCGTGCCGTTCGGAGCGCGCCCGGCGAAGCTGTCGTCCATGCTGTTGCTGCGGTCCAGGAGTATCACGATATGGGCGCCATGGCCGATGCGTTCGATGCTTTGTTCGGTTCGGTGCAGCCCGGCCATGCCCAATACCAGCCCTATAATCGCGGCCATTGCGATCAGCCGCAATGACACCGATACGGCGGTTGAAACAGGATCGGGCGGCAGCATCGATAGATAGGCATTCGGCGTCAGGCGCATGCCTTGGCGGACCAAAGGCAGAAGCGCCAAAGCAAGGCCCGCCAGCGACCAGGGCGAATCGACCGCCAGATTCATTGGCCGCCCCGTTCGATTTGCCGGCACCGCTCGCACAGATTTTTCAACCTTTCCAGATCGTAATCGATGACCGTCAAACCGCCGCTGAAGAAATAGCGGTTGGAATAGTTGAAAAACCATGCCAGCTCCGGGTCCAGACGGCGATACTCGGGATGGCGCCGGTAAAACCGAGGCAATTGATTATGAAACAGGGGTTGTTTGTTGAGACGGTTCAGGGCCTGATGAACGATGCGCAGGGCCTGCTCCATGTCGGCCCTGGTCAACTTTTTCAGTTCGCGCAGCGCCCGTTTGAACACATTGCGCCGTGCCAGTTTGGGAAAGCAGCCGTACAGATAGCCAAGATAAAGCCCGATCGACAGAGCGGCCAACAGACTGAGGCCCAGGCCATAGAGGTTCCGGTCGTTCGGCAACAAGGAAGGAGCGGCATCGGGGCGCATGTATTCGCCTTGTTCCCCCTTGCGCACGGCCAGTTCCCGTAACGGCGATACGGTAAAAGACCAGGGCGGCACGGCCTGGCTCAAGGTCTCTCCGCCTTGCGTAAAGAGCACGTTGAAGCCGGGAACAGTCAACATTTTGACTTCGAGCGGAGCGTAAAACACCTGATAGCGTAAATCGATCTCGTAATGCCGTCCGGTCTTGGTGACGCGGGCCTCGTTCAGGTTCAGCCAGCGGTTTAGAGCGCCTTTAACCGGCAGGCTGCCGGGCTGCAAGACCATGTCTTCGCGTGTTTCCAGAATGATGCGCTGAGGAATTTCGTCTCCGAGGACATAGCCGAAGGGCCTTGGGGTTTCTACCTTGAAATAACTGACGGGATCCGGAGCCGGGCCGGAGCATCCGCTCAGAAGAAACAAGGGGATCAACAGGCGTTTCATGCCGTCCTCTGCTGTAAATAACGATTGATCGATTGGGTCGTGTAATTTTCGGCGATGAACAAAGGCTCTTTGCCGAAGGATCTGAAACAGCGCCGCAACTCGTGTTGCCGCTGCCGGTAGCGGTCGATTATTTTCCGGCGCAGCGCCGGCCGCATCAGCAAGGTACGGCGGGCATGGTTTTCCATGTCCTGAAACGAGATCAGGCCCCAGTCGGGAAGGCGGGTGTGTTCTTCTTGGTCCCAGAGCACCAATGGAATGACGTCATGGAGCTGTAGCGTGGCGAGCACTGCGCGGAGCTGTTGGAGAGGGAAATGGCAGTCCGACAGCAAAAATACCAGCGAACGGCTTGAAGGCAAATAGGCCGAGGCTTGCAGAAGCCCTTCGGCGGCGCCGACGAAACGGCTCGCCTCCAGTTGCTCGGCCAGCGCCGTCACCGGTCCTAATTGTTGGCAGGAAGGGATGAGCCATGGCCGGATGACATTGCCTTCGCAACCGATAAAGCCGAAGCGGTCGCCGTAGCTAAAGGCGGAATGGGCCGCCGTCAATAAAAACCGGATGAGCGCGGGTTTTTTGGAGGCATGGCTCATCGATGCCGACAGGTCCGCGATCAAATAGACGTTCACCGTGCTCGGTTGCTGATAGACGCGGACCCGATAGCCGGAAAAGGGGTCCAGGACAGTGGCTCGCAAATCGATGCGCCTTGGATCGGGGCTGGCCACCAGCGGCTCGTGGCGCTTGAACAAATGCCCGGCCCCTATCATCTGGCCCGGATGGGCGCCCGGATGGACTGAAACGGTTTGCCAAGGTAAACGGTAGAGCAGCAAAGGTTCGTTCATTTTCATAGGGCCCGGTCAGGGCGCTGCGATCCGGTTCAGGATGCCGTTTACCAGTTCCGGCATCAGTTGTTCCTTTCGGTAGGCATACATCGGATTCAAAAAGAGCCGATGCGCCATGCACGAATAAAATACCGCCTGCACGTCCTCCGGCAGGACATGGTCGCGGCCTTGAAGCCAGGCGTGCGTCCTGGCGATGCGGATCAGATAGCTCATGCCCCTGGGACTGGCGCCGGCGGTCAGCAATTGCTCCATTTCGACCTCCGCGAGCCGGATGCCGTAGTGCTGCGGCTGGCGGGTCGCTTTCCACAGGGTCAGGGCATAGTCGTGCAGTTTCCGGGTGGTTTGAATCGTTTGTTGCAGCGTTTGCGCAAAGTCGTTCAATTGATAGTAGGCGATGCCGGTATTTTGCATGCTGCCGATCAACCGGTCAGTATCGTGAAAACGGGGGTCGAACATGAGTTCGTGCAGGACGGTATCTTCTGCCGGCGTATCGATGCTGATTTCCAGCATGAAGCGGTCCCTGGCCGCCGCCGGCAGCTCGAAGGTTTCTTCTTTTTCGACCCGGTTGCGGTCGGCGAAGACCTGAATGTGCGGCAGCGGATAATCGCGGTTGAAAGCGGTGATGCTGCGCTCCGCCATTGCCCGCAGCAGCAGCGAGTGAACCTGCGGTCGGGCGCGGTTGATTTCGTTGAAGAAAAAAGTGGACAGTTTTTCGCCCTGTTTCAATAAAGGGCCCGGTTCGACACTGGGGCGGCCGTTATGATCGATGTAGGTATAGTAAATCAAATCGGCCGGCATCAGGTCGATGGTGCCTTCCATGCGTTGATAATCGCCGCCCAGGCCTTGAGCGACGGCCCGGAGCAGGGTGGTTTTGCCGACGCCGACGTTGCCTTCCAGCAGCACGTGGCCGCGGGAAAATACCGCCAGCACGATTTTTCTGACGGCGGCCTGCTGGCCGATGACGATTCGGTTGATTTGTTGTTCGAACTGTAACGCGCTATCGCGCCAGTTGCTGAGATAGAGATCGGTAGCCATGGGGTTTATAAAAAAATCTCCGGCTGGAGAGAGCCGGAGATATGAGGTGTCATTAGTCAAATTACACAAACTTGAAATCGAATCGTATGCCCGCAAAGCGGCTATTCACGAGTAGCCTTCCGAACATAGGTCTAGCATTCGATTCCGGGAGAATGCACGGATATCCTTCCGTTCGCATGGCGAGGAAACAGGCGGAATATCCGTGCCGAAGAAACCGCTAGTTGATTTCTTCTACGTCATAAACAAACTTGCCGGTTTTACTCAAATGTTCCCAGCGTTTTTGATTGCGGGCTTCCATTTCGAGAATCGATTGGGCTTGTTTATTCAGTTCGTTGGGATCGTGTTTCGGGTCGTACTTGCTTCCCGCCACCGTATCCGGATAACCCGGTTTGGCTTCCCAGCAGACACCGGGTTCCTTGCAGTTCTGGCCGTCATAGGCGCTTGCCGGAAGAGCCATCGCCGCGATCGTTAAACCTATGCTCAGGGATATGATTTTGTTCATAAAGGTATCCTCGTTATTTTTTCAACCATTTGGCTTTTTGCGGATCGCCGGTGTAGATGTCGCGTATCCAGGCCATAATCAAAAGCATTTCGTCGGTATTCAAGTTGACGTACTGCGGCCCCATCATGCCGTTGGCGCCGCCGAACAAGAGTTCGAACAAGCCCTTGTCGGTCGCGTTGGCAGGGTAGGTCCAGTAGTCGTCGGCGAGCCCCGGGCCGAGTTTTCCTTCGGCATTATGGCCGTGGCAGCCGGAGCAGGCGGTCATGAAAAGGTCGTGCCCTTTCTGGATGGCCTCTTTGTCGCCGTTGTAGGGGTTGCGTCCGTCCTGAACGAATTGCTTGAATGCCGGCGTATCGCCGCCTTTCTTGGCGACGCTCATGTCCAACTGTTCGCCGGTAATGGCGTGGTGGAACGTGATATCCGCCAGGGCGGACAAGCTTAGCAATCCAAGACCGACAGCTGTTGTGGTTATCAGTTTTTTCTTGTTCATCTTAAACCTAATGTTGATGTTCGATTATTCGTCATTCTCTGGTTCATCCACGAGAGGAATGCCTTCTTCTTCAAGCAAATCGGTGATTTCGCCGGAGTAATCCTCGATGACCCGGTTCAATTGAGCCAGAAGAGCCGGATCATCCTTGCGCACGCCAATGGAGGTGCTGTAGTGGTGGCCGACTTTTTGTCCGTCGGCGCGCACGTTATTGTCGGGAATGAGCGTCATCACCAACGGCGTCGGCGATTGATTGACGTAACGTGCGGCGGCAGGCCCCCACAGCGCCGCCAGTTCGGCATGGCCCGAGGCCACTTCCGAAACCAGCTTGGACGGTTCGTACTTGACGTACTGGTTGCGCCGGGATTTAAATCCGACCAGTTCCTGGGAATAATTGAACATATCGTTGTAGCGGCCGATGGCGCGCATCATGACTTCCGCCGGAGTTCCCGGTACGAAAGCGATGCGATTTGCCTTCCGCAAAACTTCACTGTCCCAATTTTCCAGGTCGAGATCGGCGTCTTCTCTAGAAACGAAAACATAGCCTGAACGGTAATAGGATTTCGTTGTTAATACCCGGGGATCGTCCTTGTCGACGCCCATCGTGATATCGCACAGTCCCTTGTCCAGAAAATCCCGAATGTAATAGCGGGGGTCCTGCCAGAAAACATATTCGATTTTCCTGTTCAACGCCTTGCCGATCAGTTGCGCCAGTTTGTTTTCAAAGCCTTCTTCTTTTTGATTGGAATAAGGCATTTCGTCCGCGGCGGCGCATACTTTGAGCGTATCGTTCACACTGGCCTCGCTGCCGCCGGAAAACCAGCCGGCTCCCAGCAACGCGGCCGTTATCACTAACTTGTTCGCTTGCATGTTCCTCTCGCCCATGATTATCCGTTACCCAGTGCGAAGACCATCACGCCGCCGCCTTGCTGGGTATAGTGAGCCAATTCCTTGAAGGCTCCCACGGCGCCCAGGCCCGCGGTCGGATCCTGCAAGTCGAACACCAGGCCGACGCCGGGCCAGCCGCCCACGCCGTAATAGATTGCGACGTATTGCTTGCCGTTATGTCCGTAAGTGATCGGATGGCCGATCACGCCGGAAGGCAGTTTGAATTTCCACAGTTCCTTGCCGTCCCTCGAATCCAGCGCCTTGATGTAACCGTCGAGCGTGCCGTAAAACACCAGATCGCCGGCCGTGGCCAGAGTGCCGCCCCAGACGGCAAATTTTTCCGGGATTTCCCATTCGAATTTGCCGGTCACCGAGTTCATGGCCTTGACTTGTCCGAGAGTCCCCTTGGGACCCGGATACATGTTTAACGTCGCGCCGACAAAGAACTGGCCGGCCCGGTAGGGCAGCATGAAAGGTTCCCAGTCCATGCAGATGTGGTTGACGCCCATGAAGAACAGGTTTTTTTCAGGATCGTAGGACTCGATGCCCTGGTTGTGGTAGCCCATGGCCGAAGGGCAGATGCCTTTGGCTTCGTGGTCCATGTGAGTGGAATATTCCGGATCGCGGATCGGCTGGCCGGTTTTCAAATCGACTTTCTTGACCCAGTTGACGGTGTCGTCGATTTTGAAGGCATTGACCAGATCGCCGTTCTCGCGGTTAAGCGTGTAGACGATGCCGTTGCGGTCGGGGTGGGTCAGCAGTTTGGTCATTTTGCCGTTCACCATCTGTTCGGACAGGCCCATGTAGTTGACCCCGGCGTAGTCCCACTCGTCGTGAGGCGTTTTCTGATAGCCGAATTTGGCTTCGCCGGTATTGATGTCGCGACCCCAGATGGTCATGGTCCATTTATTGTCGCCGGGGCGCATGGTCTCGTTCCACGGCGCCGGATTGCCGGAACCGTAATACAGCATCTCCAGATCGGGATCGAAGGCGTACCAGCCCCAGTTCGTGCCGCCGCCGATTTTCCAGGCGTCTCCTTCCCAGGTTTTCAGACCCAGACCGAATTGCCCGTAATGGGGGTTGGCTTGATTGAAATCCTTGGCCAGTTTGATGTCCTCGTCGGGACCGGTCGCATAAACGCGCCAGGCCTGTTTGCCGTCCTTGATGTTGTAAGCGGTCGCGTAGCCTCGAACGCCGAGTTCGGCGCCGGAAGAGCCGACAATGACCAGATCTTTGGCCACGAAAGGCGCCACGGTCAACGTGGAGCCCATGGCAATGTCGGAATTCTCCATTTTCCAGAGTAGCTCGCCCGTCTTGGCGTTTAACGCGACGACGTGTCCGTCCAGTTGATTGAGGAATATGGTGGCCGGATAGTCGGCGCCGGCGGGCGCATAAGCCAATCCCCGGTTGACGACGTCGCAGCAGGCCACGGCGCGGGCAGCCGGATTTTGTTTGGGTTTGTATTGCCACAGGATTTTGTCGGGATGGTCCAGATCGATGGCAAACACGTTGTTCGGGTAGGGCGTGTGCACGTACATGATGCCGTCCACCACCAAAGGCCCCCCTTCATGGCCGTTGAGCACGCCGGTCGAGAACGACCAAACCGGCTGAAGATGGTGAACGTTATGCGAGTTGATTTGGGTCATTTTGCTGAAGTGACTGGCTTTGTAGTCTTTGGTCTGCATGACCCAGTTGGTGTCTTGTTCCGATAGCCTGTCCAGTTCTTTGTTGGCCTGCGCAGGCAGGGAGACGGACAATAAGGCGCCGCCATAGATTGCTGATAAGACAGCCGTGCGGGTAAGTTTGGAAATCCGCATAGTTATTCCTCATGGTTTATGAATTTTTCTTGTGTCGGGCAGAGTCCTGCGTATTGATAGCCAATTCCGTGTCTGGCTTTCTTGACCGCAGCATATAGGGGGGGCGCTACAAGACGCAGGTCTCTGCCCGGATAATGTTAATGGAGGGGCGTAAAGAATCGTTACGGAAGAAACCCGGAAATCATCGGGAAAAAATCTTGAAACCAGCCGAGAAATTGTCTTGTCCGCAGGCGACCGCCAAAATAGGAAAATCTCCCATAGGCTTGCTCTGCTTAAACCGGCATTATTTTAGATTTAACCGGGGAGTCGGCGAGTGTCGGGAAAAATAAGCGTTTTATTGGTGGACGATCATGCCGTGGTCAGGGCAGGCTATAAAACCTATTTGGCTCTGTCCAACCGGATCGAGCAGATTTACGAGGCCGACCGTGGGGAAACTGCCTGCCAGCTTTATACTCAACATCTTCCGGATTTGGTGGTGATGGATTTGTCGATGCCGGGCATCGGCGGTTTTGAGACCATCCGAAGGCTGCTCGTCCGCGATCCTTCCTGTAAAATCCTGGTCTTCAGCATTCATAACGAACTGGTGTACGTCACTCGCGCCCTCAAAGCCGGCGCCAAAGGTTACATTACCAAAAGCAGCGTTCCGGAAACGCTGATGACGGCAGTTTGTAAAATCTCTCAGGGCGGAACTTACGTGGAGCCGGAGCTGGCTCAGCAACTGGCGGTTTCCCTGGCCATGGATCAGGACGAGTCGGAAAAAATCAAGCAGTTGTCGCCCAGAGAGTTTGACGTTTTCTGCCTCCTGGCGAACGGCTATACCGTTCGGAAAGCGGCCGAAAAGCTCTGTCTCAGCTACAAGACAGTGTGCAATCACGGCACGGCGATCAAGGAAAAACTGGGTGTGGAAACTCTGACCGAATTGACCTTGCTGGCGAGCCGGCAAGGTCTTATTAACGTGAATCAAGAATAGGCCGGGATTATTTGACCTGTTATTGTTCCAGTTTCTGCTTTAGACCCGCGAGTCCATTCTTGAAAAATTGGGTCATCGCTTTCACCGCGGCTTCATCGTTCAGATTTTCCGGCGGCGTATTGCCGGTATCGCCCCGGTAATAGCGGCTTTTCAGCGTCACTACGCTATGGCCGGCGTTGTCTCCGGGCTTGACCTGGAGTTCTATCGAATAGGAACTTGCCGGAAAAGCCTTCACGTTCTCGGTTTTCAGGCGATAGCTGTACTCGTGCTGCCGATCGTTGTAATAGTCGAGCTCTTCCACCAGTTGACCGTCATTCTGCAAAGTAATGGTGCGGGTTCCGCCCGATTCGTGCTTACCGTCGCCCAGGCTGGCCTTCACGTCCGGATGCCAGGCCGAAATAGCGTCGAATTGCTTGACCGCATTCCAGACCGTATCGACCGACGCGTTGACGGTAATGCTTTCTTTGGCTTTCTGAGGAGTTGGCCCGTGCGCGAAAGATGCCGGGGGAAACAGGAAAATACCGAGTAGAGATAATGGAATCCGCTTCATGGTTATAATTGCCTCGAACAAAAAGCGTCATTATCGTGAATTGGATTGCAGGAGTATCGGGTCAATTTCCCGATTGGCTCAGGGAAAATTTCAATATTTGCGTGGCTTGCCGGTTTATTTCTCCAACATCCCCAGCACCATCGCGATATGAGCCAGTTCGGCGGCCGTGGACACCTTGAGTTTGCCGCGGATCTGGGTGCCGTAATTGGCGACGGTTTTATAGCCGAGGCAGAGCTCGTCGGCCACTCTGTGTGCAGTCAGTCCTTTGGCCAGCAGCAGGAACACGTCGAATTCCCTGGCGGACAGGGAATCGATCAGAGAGCGGTAATCGATCTCCTGGGCGGCCGTGGGCGGGGTGATTTTCAAGCCTTGTTCGATGTAACGGCCGCCTTGGGCGATCCGCTGAATGGCTTCGACCAGGATGCCGGGGGCGCTGTTCTTGGTGATGTAGCCTTTCGCTCCGGCGTTGAGGGCGCGGTCGACGTAGACCATTTCATTGTGAACGCTGAACACCAGGATTTTGGCCTGGTCGTCGCGATAGCAAATGCGCCGGATGCATTCGAGCCCGCCGATGCCCGGCATCGACAAGTCGAGCACCACCACGTCCGGCTGCTTTTCCAGATACAATTGACAAGCCTGTTCGCCCCGTTCGGCTTCGGCTACGACCTCGACGTGTTCCGCCGTTGCCAGCAGCATGCGAAACCCCGCCCGCACGACCGCATGGTCATCGACTAATAAAATTTTTATTTGTTCTTTCATTGCTTGAAATCGAAGAGATGGGTTCTCGGCCGGAAAGAGGGCGGCCTGCCCGGTTCGCTGCTACAAAATGAATCCGATTGTATCATTTTAAGTCCGCGCTCCGGACTTTCTTCGGACGAATCGCTCCCTGTCATAAGAGTCCGTCGTTCCGGCAGGCTCGTCAGTATTGCGCCGTTAGCGTCAATCGGAAACTGACGGGTTCGACCGGGTGAAAATGAATGTCGTTGATCCCGTCACCCGCCTCGCCCGGAAGACGGGAGGCGTAATAGTAGTCGATCGCGCTGTCTTTTCGATTCAGCAAGTTGAAGAGTTCGGCCTGAACCGTCCAGACCTTGTCGAAGCGGTAGCCCAGCATTGCCGAGACCAGGAGGGTCGGGTCGGACCGCACGCTGTTGTCTTCCGTTAATGAGCGCGGGCCGAAGTAACGCAGGCGGGGGCCGCCGAAAAAGCCGCCATACAGGTCATGAACCGTGGCGCCGGCGGCGATCACCGATCCGACGGAGCCCGGGATGAAATCACCGGTAGGATCCTCGCCTCGAAAACGCGCTTTGGAGAAACTGAAGTCCGCGTCGAAAGTCAGCCAGTCGGCGGGTGAATAGTAGTTTGCCCATTCGACGCCGTAGCGCCGGCTGGGACGGCTGACTTCGGTGGTGCCGGCGTCGCCGACGAACAGCAGTTCCGAGTCGATGTCCAGCCACCAGAGAGCCAGCGTGCTTTGCCAGCCTTTGAACCGGGTCGTGCGCATCCCGATTTCCGCGCCGTAAGTTCGCACGAGCGGTGCGGCCGGCGCCGCGCTTTCTTTCGATTTGGGATCGATACGGGTATTGACGCCGCGCGCATCGTTGCTGTGGAAACCGAGTCCGCCGTTCAGATAAAATTCGGTTTGAGCCCACGGTCCGAGAGCCAGGCCGAATTTCGGGCTGATCAGGCCGTCGGTGCGATCGCCGTTATTGGCGGAGATATTGCTGTTCTCAACTTCAAAACGGTAGCCGTCGAAACGTACGCCGAGGCGGGTGCGCAGCCAGTCGTTCCAGCGGGTTGTGTTTTCGGCGTAGGGACTGATGCTGCCGACGTCCACTTCATCTTGCCGCACGATATCGTAGGCTTGCCGGGCCTGGGTAAGAAGAAGGGCGTTGCGGATGCGGTCGTGACGGATTTGCAGGCCCAGGGTGCTTTCGGATTCCGCGCCGCCGATGCGATGAAAAAGAGTATGGCTGGCCTTGAGCCCTGAAGTCCAGCGCCGGTCGGGCTGGGCAAACTGGTCGCCCTGCACCGGATGGTCGAGGAAATAAGTAAAATTCGAAAACAAATTCAGTTTGGAATAAAGACCGTACGCCATCACCCGGGTTTCGCCTCCGTCGGTCGACCGGTGCCATTCGCCGGTCAGGCTGTAGCGCTGGCTGTCGCCGCCGTCGCTGGGGTCGAGCGTGCCGAAACGGCCGATCAGGCCCGAAGCCGCCGCGCGTTTCGGAATCTGGTCGGTCGAATTCCAGTCGGCCTGATACGCCATCGCGGTCAGGCTCCAGCCCGAACGGCCCTGTTCCTTGCCGTAGCGCAGGACGCCGTTGAATTTGAGGTAGTCGTTGCCGACGGTCCAGGGTCCGTCGTTGTGCACCGTTTCGCCGGCGTAGAGCAGCCGGCCGCCGCCGAGGGCATGCGACCCTGCGATCAGCCCCCGGTAGTAATCGAAGCTGCCGCCGGTGAATTTCGCCAGGTTGCGCGGAAGGTCCTTAAAGTAACGGACGTCGGCCGAACCGGTGCTGGAAAAGTCGCCGTTCTCGGCGTAATAATTGCCTTTCTGGTAGCGAATGGTCCGGATCAGTTCGGGAATGAGGAAATTGGTGTCGGTCCAGCCCTGCCCGTGGGCATGGGAAAGCTGGTTGATGGGAACGCCGTCGATCTCGGTCAGAAAATCGGTGCCGTGGTCCAGATTGAAGCCGCGCAAATAATATTGGTTGGCTTTGCCTTCGCCGCTGTGCTGGGAAGCGATCAGGCCAGGCACGGTTTCGAGCACTTCGCCGGGCCGACTGATCGGGCGGTATTTTAATTGTTTCTGGCCGACGTTGCCTTGCGAGGCGCTGTCGGCAATGCCGAGCTGGGAGTCGGCGCGTTCGGTGACCGTGACTTCCGGAAGCGCTTCCGGTTTCGTATCCGGAGTCTGACCGTTGCCGGCATTCTTGGGGGAAGTCATCGGCTCCTGTGCGAGGGCGCCGCTGCCGATCAGAAAAGCCGCGCCGAACAACGCAAGGCGCATCGCCAGGATGCCTGCACCGTGCAGCAGCAGGGTGGCCGTGATGAAGCCCAGCGCAAAGGACAGCAGGCTGACCGAAGGATGCATCTCCTGGCCGTGGGCAAAGCCGTGAAAGAAGCCGAAAAAGACGACGAGGAACAGGCTGAAGGCGGTCCGGAAACGGATGTTGCCGATCACGATCGTGCCGAAGACGGCGACGGACAGTAGAATCATCGGTTCGGCGCCGGGGACGGAGAGGCCGCCTGCTCCGGCGAAGCCTCCGAGGCTCATCATGCCGACGAACGCGAGAGGAAGCCGCCAGACGGCGTGCCCCCGGCATTGCGCCGCCCACGCGCCGACCGCCAGCATGGTCAGAAGATGATCCCAGCCGTGCAGAGGATGGTAAAACCCGTCCAGCCAGCCGTTCGTTGCGGCGACGGCCGAATGGGCATGGGCAAGGGAGGGTGCACTCGACAGAGCGAGAAGCGGCAGGCAGCGCAAACGGAACGTCATTCAAGTCTCCAGGAGTTCGAGGATGCCTCAATGGATCCTCGGAAATACTCGCCACGGCCCTGCCGCCGCGTTAAGCCGCCCGCCGGAGGCGTGTCGGGATGAAGCGGTGACGGCAGCGGATAGCGTGGAAGCGTTTTTGCTCTCGTGCGCAGGAGCGTGAATTCATTCGCTCTGTCCGGACTGCCCCGGTCAGTCATCTTCCCGTTCGGTGTCTTGCCGCTCTTCCGGTTCCGTGCTCTCGGGTTTGAACAGCTCGGCGGCCAATTCTATTTGATCCTTGAATTGAGGCAGCTCGGGAATTTCCCAGGCCTTTCCGGTGATGCGGGAGAGCAGATTATTCAGCCAGAGCCGGTTCGATTGGGCCTGGTGTATGATCAATTGATGGGAGTTCTCGTCGCTGACGATGGCAAAATCATTCAGCCAAACCTCGATCGGCTCTTCTTCGCCCGCCAGCGTGGCCTTGACATAGGCCTGACGCGTGTCGATATCGAAGCTAAAATCGGACAATTCCGCAATGCCTTTAAGAATGATGTTGGCCACCCAGATGACGATGATGTCCGGAGCCAATTTGATCGCCATTTTTACTAGACTGGATTTCAAGCTCATGATTGTCTCTCATTCATTGGTAAGGTAAGTGGGTAATTTTAACCATTTTTCGGTTAGCCGATAAGCGCAGCCGGAAAATTCTCTATTTCCCGTTCGAGCGTTCGTGAATGGCAATCGGCGCGCCGCCGGGGCCGGCAAGATCAGGCTGTCCAGCCGGCTTCGCAGGGCTTTCGGTAACGTCGGGCCAGTCCGCTTCCTTTCGAACCTCCGGTTCAAAACTACAAATTTATGATGACATAAACCGATTTTTCACCGATTATATCGAACCGAGAGCGGCGCGGGCCGGTCTCATGGAAACGAACACCCGGCTTGAGCCGAAGCGACCGCAAGCCGTCTTCGCAGAGAGCCGTTGCTTGCCGAGTTCGGCGCCCAGCTTTCATGGCAGCCGGCAAGCCGGAGTTCTCTCTTTAAGAGCGATACTTCTATTGATCGGAAGGAAAGGGCGATGAAATTCAATATTCAAAGATGGGCTGTAGTTATTCTTGCGAGTAGTCTTGCGGTCGGCTGCTCGAGCATACGCGCCAGAACGGAAGAACGCGACGCGAATCAATGGACGGTCTATCCCGGCGTGCGCCTGGACGTCGCCGAAATGGGCAAGCTGACCGGCGGCGAGCCCCTGCCGTCCTCCGGCGCGAACTCGTCGGGACCGGGATGGGTAAAAGGTATGATCGGTACGATCCTGGTTTTCGACCTGCCTTTTTCCGGCGTTTTCGATACGTTGGTCATTCCTTACGATCTGTACCGCATTTACCATCCGGAGGATTTCGGCGACGCCGACAGCGGCTCCGGGGACTCCTCCCGATACCGTTAATCAAACCGGCCCCCAGGTTTTTATCGGAGTGGCAAATCCCGCTCCCCGGTAGATTTTTAAAATCGGCTCCCGGGCGCGGCAGGTCGGACGCCAGTCGGCGTGAACCCAAACCAGAGCCGGAGCGCCTTGCTGCTGTAAACGGTCGAAAGCCGCCCGGATAAAAGCCCCCTCGGAAGCCACGGCGTTGCCGGCCGACAGCTACAGTCAAATCAGGAAACCGAAAAATGGAATCAAAGCGTCGGCATCTGCTTGTCAATCAACCATTCTTGAAAAAGATCCGCATGCAACGCCGATAAACCGGCAGGACAGGGAATACTCCACTCTAAAAATTCATTTCAACAAAGCCCCGAGCTGACGGTGGCTACAAGGTTCATGCCGTGATTGGGATATGATTCCGAGCCGATCCCATGCCGGGCGCGTCGATTCGTCCGGACGCCGCAGACCGGACACGCGAACCGAAAAGGCTCCGGCCCGCAACGGGATCGAGCCGGATGTTTTCCGGATCATTCGAATCTGACGCGGATGCCGGCCCAGCCGGAAATCGGAGCGCCCGGCCCCAGAAAGGCTTCGGGGGAGCCGTTCTTGAAAAAATTCCGGTTCACGACGCCGTAGCTTTCGTAATTCGCGTCAAATACGTTGCGCGCCATTGCAAACAGTTCGACGTTTTGAGTCACCGCATAGCGCGTGTTCAAATTCACGATCGCGTATTCGTTGACCTTGGCGTACTGGTTATTATCGTCGCCTCGCAGATATTGACTGGAAACGTATTGCAGGTCGCCGCCGAAAAACCAGCCCTTCAGGATTTCGTATTCGGCGCCGAATTTGACGGTCTGCTGCGGAATGCCCGGAATTCGATCGCCGGGCTTGACGTTGACCGATCCCACCGCGTTGTTGAGGGTTTCCGCGGTTCGGTAGGTGGCATCGACGAAACTGTAATTCAGAAACCAGTTCAGCTTTTTCCAGACGCCGTTCAGACCGAGTTCGCCGCCTTGCCGTTGGGTCACGCCGACGTTCTGAAAATAACCGGCGACCACGCTGCCGGGGGCGTTGATGAACAAAATGTCGTTGTTCAGCCGAGATCGGTACAAGGCCATTCGCCATTGCAGAGCGTCGCCGAATTTGCCGCGCAGGCCGGCTTCGAAGGTTTTCGACACGACCGGTTTCAAGGGCGGATCGGCGGTAAAACTGTTCGGCAGCGAGCAGGGGGCGTTGGGGTCGGCGCAGGTCAGTTCGATCGGCGTCGGCGCGCGGAAGCCTTCGTTGTAATTGCCGTAAAAGGTCAGTTCCTTTAACGGCGTTTTGAAACCGAGCGCCTTCAACGGATTCAAGGTGAAGCCGGCCGATGGGTTGAGCCGGTCGAAGGTATGGTTGCCGTTTAATTCGGTGCCGATATTGTCGCGCAACACGACATTGGCCTGATTCCAGCCCGCCGAGGCGTTCAGGTGCAGCCAGGGGAGAACCGAGAAGGTGTCGGTTGCGAACGCGTTGACGTATTCGTTCTCGCCGTTGACGTTCACTTCGGTATCGAACGGCGCCGTGCCTATCGTCGCGTGGGACGGGCTGAAGATCGCGTCCTGGCCCGCCTGGGTAAAATGGGTCCGGCTCGCGTTGTAGCCGCTGCCGAGCGTGAACTGATTGTCGCGAGCGAAGATCGGCTGCGTCGAAGTGGCTTGCACATTGATGCCGGCGCCGTCCTGCACGATGCGGTTGGCGATGTTCGAAGCCGGCGCGACGGCATTTCCCGAGCCGTCCGCGCATTCGGTCAAATTGATCAAGGTCTCGCAGGTTTCATCGATATTGCCGGTGTTGCTGTTCACCGAATCGGTCGTGTTGCCCCGGTAATAGGCATTTCCGGCCAGGCTCAGAGTCTTGCTGAACTGGTGTTTGCCTTTCAGATTGAAAAAATACAGGGTATTTTCGGTCGTGTCGGGCGCGGTATAGATGGCTTCGCGGTTGACGGCGAGATCGCTCGTCGGCACCGGGCCGACCCCGTTCAACTTGTTGTCGGCAAACGTGAAACTCAGGTCGAGGTCGGTATTTTCGTTTTCCCAGCCGACCTTGCCGAAAGCCTGGTGCAAAGCGCTGTGCGTGAAAGGCCGCCAGCCGTCGTCTTCGAAAATGTTGCCGGCAAAAAACCAGTCGAAATTGCCTTCATAGCCGCCATGCTCCGCCTCGAACGCCTTGCGTCCGAACGAGCCGCCGTACGCCTGGGCGCGGCTGCCGGCATGGCTGAAGCCGCTCTTGGTGCGCACCGACAGGGCGCCGCCCAGGGTATTCAGTCCGAACAGCGGATTGGAGCCGGGGATCAGGTCGATGTTGGCGATCGCATTCTGCGGTATCAAATCCCAATTGACCGTATCGCCGAACGCTTCGTTGACGCGTACGCCGTCCTGATACACCGACATGCCGATCGGCGTGCCAAGCAAGGGCGACACGTTATAGCCGCGGTAGGTGATGTCCGGCTGAAAAGGGTTGTTCTGATTGTCGTTGATGTTGACGCCGGCCAGATTCCGCCGCATGAAATCGGATAAATCGAGCGCTTCATGGCGGTGAATGTCTTCGTCTTCGGCCGATTGCACGTTTCCCGACACTTTCTCGCGCGCCAAGCCGGTGGCGCCGAGAGGCGTGTCGCTGACCACTTCGACTTCGGGGAGTTCGAAGGCGTCGAGTTTGGTGGATTCATTTTCAGCGGCTTGCGCCAAGGGAAGCAGTAACGAGAGAATCGGAAAGATACAGTGCTTTTTTCTCGAATGAACCATGACAATACTAAAAAATGCTTATTATTTCATGGTTCATGGCCGGATAGGAATGGAATCGGGGAAAATTCCTTTTTTGGTTTTGCTGGACGTGCCTTCGATAAATCAGCCGGGATGGCGGACCGCTGCGCGTCCGTCAACAAACGTCGAGCAAGACGGACTCGACAAAAAGCGAGCCCGGAAAAATCGGCGTCTGGCCGGTGCCGAAGAACGCTCTCGGACAGGGCTTTGCGATCGACGGCCGACAAGTTTTCCCATCGCTTACGCCGAGCGCAAAAAAGGCCGCTGCCGACGGACGGATAGCCGGATACGGCGTACCTTACGCCGATTCCTGTCAAAGACCTGCCGGGTTTTTAAAACCCGGCAGGTCTACGTTAGCCATGGGGAAGTTATTTTTGACCGTATTTCGAGTCGCCTAAGTGGGCCTTTGCGAACAACTCGTACTAAGCAAATCCGGCCGGATTCCATTCGTCCATCATCTTCCGGCGCGCCGCTTCGAGACGCGTCGACATCAATCCGGCAAACTTTTTTAGAAGCTCGTAGCCCAGTTTCGGCTCCTGCTCGCACCGCGCCAGTACGTCAGGCCCAGCGAACTGAAGTAAATCCGAGTCCTCTTCGGCCTTGGCTTGAAAATTCCATTGATAGGGCGGTATCAACCACGACCAGCCCAAGACCTGGTTTTTGCTCAGAGTCTGGATTTCCAGGTTCGGGCCTATTATCGCCGGTATTTGTACGGAGACGCGTCCATTGAGGATCACGTAGAACTTGTCCGCATTTTCGCCTTGCCGAAACAGGATTTGTCCTTTTTTGATGCGGCACGTGTTCGAACATTCGGACAGCAATTCCAGAACGTCGTCACCGAGGTCGGAGAAAAACTCGTGAGCCGACAGATACTCAATAATGGATGGATTACTCATTGTTTGCCTCTATCATGACAATGGACGGGACGGTATTATGGCTTCTCAGGCCAAATTCGTACAGGGACATTGCCGGAGGAACGGATAATCAGGAACTACCGGTCAACTTCCAAGTCTTTTTTATTAGAGTCTCTTCCCGTCAGCCGGGTTCGATCCATGGGGAGTGGAAAATGTCAGACTATCGTTATCTTATCGTCGGCGGCGGCATGACGGCATACGCGGCGATGTGCGGCATCCGTGCCGTCGATCCGGAGGGCGGCATCGGCCTGATCAGCGCGGAATCTCATCCTCCCTACCAGCGCCCCCCGCTTTCCAAAGGCTTATGGAAGGGAAAGCCTTTCGAAAAAATCTGGTATCCGATCGATGAGCTGAAAGCAACGCTGCATCTGGGACGTAACGCAGAGACCCTTTCAATCGCCGATAAAACGGTCGTCGATGATCAGGGAAACAGCTATCGCTTCGACAAACTGCTGATCGCTACCGGCGGAGAAACCGTCAAGTTGCCGTTCGGCAGAGACGAGATCATTTATTATCGCTATCTGGACGATTATTTGAGACTTCGCGCACTGAGCGAACAAAAGCAGCGGTTTGCCGTGATCGGCGGCGGCTTCATCGGCTCGGAAATCGCCGCGGCGCTGGCGATGAACGGCAAGCAAGTGGTCATGCTCTTTCCCGGGGAAGGCATTTGCGCCTCCCTGTTTCCGCGCGAGTTGCATCAGTTCCTGAACGAATATTACCGATCCAAAGGAGTTGACGTCCTGCCCCGGCAGAAAGTCACCGGGATGACGCGCAAACAGGACAGATTGTTCCTGAATGTCCGCGGCGCTGATGGCACCGATCGGAGCATCGAGGCCGATGCGGTGGTGGCCGGGATCGGCATCAAGCCCAACGTCCGTTTGCTCGAGCAGGCCGGAATGTCCATCGACAACGGCATCCCGGTCGACGAAATGTTGCGCGCCGGTCACCCGGATATTTTCGCCGCCGGCGACGTCGCCAATTTCTACAATCCCGGTTTGAGAAACCGCATGCGGGCGGAACACGAGGACAACGCGCTGACCATGGGCCGATGCGCCGGCCGCAACATGGCCGGCGACTCGATGCCTTATCATCATCTTCCTCATTTTTATTCGGATTTGTTTGAGCTTGGCTATGAAGCGGTCGGCCAAACCGATTCCCGCCTGGAAACGATGGAGGATTGGATCGAGCCGCATAAAAAAGGCGTGATCTATTATCTGCGGGAGCATCGGGTGCGCGGCGTAGTGTTATGGAACGTCTGGGAACGCGTCGACGCGGCGCGGGCGCTGATCGCCGAACCGGGGCCGTTTACTGCGGAAAACCTGAAGGGCAGATTGTCGTCTTGATTCGGCATGCCCAGATAACACGGCATTGCAGCATTGCCGCCGTTTTCAGCGCCCAATTTTTACCGGGGATAAACAATTGTTATGGAATTAACGT
The DNA here is from genome assembly GCF_000372865.1 of Methylosarcina fibrata AML-C10. Lineage (NCBI taxonomy): Bacteria > Pseudomonadati > Pseudomonadota > Gammaproteobacteria > Methylococcales > Methylococcaceae > Methylosarcina > Methylosarcina fibrata. The sequence goes on from NZ_KB889965.1 coordinate 4,337,441, forward strand.
CTCGCGGTCTATGGAGACCGGCCCGGCGGAATACGCTTCGCAATTCCGCTCCATGCGGGCTGGATGAGGAGTGCGGCTACGATCCGGCAGAAGATTCGGCTTTGCTGCCGAACAAGATGAAGATCTTGATTTGAATGGGGTGAACGATGGGGCTCGAACCCACGACAACCGGAATCACAATTCGCCTTTATTGGGTCCAGACTTTCAACAATTAACTGACATTGTCCTCAATCAGCTTGGCTAAATCCGATTGCCAATTACTTTCAAAGATCAGCGCACAGCTTACTTTAACCCCTTCGTCATCCAATAATTCGATCTCGCCCGCGGGTTTTGCATCATCCAATCGAAAAGCCCCGGAACAAATCCCGAACAGTTTTTTCTTGTAAGCCGTGTCGGGGTTGTCGAGATGGTCGCCTTTGGTTTCCAAAACCAATAACCGTTCCTGGCCGTCCTGATGGGTCAGGGCAAAAATGAAATCCGGATAGACTTTATTTTTGCGCCAACCTTGCAACGCGTATCCGTCCTGGGCTTTGGCGACGTTTCGATGCCACCAGCGCAAGGCTTTTTCACTGTCCAGGTAGCAGGCGACTTTTTGCTCGTAACCGTCAAGATCGTCTTTATAAAACGGATCGAACAAACTGGATTCGACGACCTTGCCGTCGTTGCGTTGCAGTAACGGGCTATTCGGCGGTCTGGCGGTGGATAATTCTCGCGGCAACAGCCAGTTATTTCGATCCGTCCGCAAGCGGAACTGAATGCGGCCTTCTTCCACGTCCTGTAAAAAAACGGCTTCGGCCAGCCTGTCCCGTTCTTGCAGCAAACAAACCCGAAGCGTTTCAATAAGCCGATGACCGATATCCGTAATCTGCGCCGGGGTAAACCCGGCATGTTGCAAATCTTGTAGCACTTGACCTATCAACGCACGCGCCAACCAGGGATTAGGCACGATGTCCACAATAGCACGCGTGGCATAGGCGGGATCGAATGCCTCGTCCACCGACAAACTGGCGAGTTCTTCCGACTCGACAAACTCCTTGGCATCAGGATCGTCCGCCAAATCGATGCGGATGATCTGCATATTCGCGCTTTGCCCTGTTTTCGGCAATTTCTCCGCCACGCTGCTAACATCTATCTGTTGCCAGTCGATCCGATACAAAATATCGGCTTCGTAACTCAATGGGCGGAAACTCTTGTCTTCGACCCACAATACCAGAGGCAAATAAATTCTGGCGTTCTGAAATTTTGGACGGCGCCGGATTTTGCGCGCGATGGGTGATCCACCCGAACCACTGCTGTCAGACTCGCGGATTTTTTCAACCAAATCGGCCATGCCGTCTTGCTCGAGGCCGGTTTTTATCGCCGCGACGACTTCGCTGGTCCGGGAGTGAAAACAAAAGACGTAACATTCGTTTAGCGATTGGATCGGCGTCCTGCTGGTATTGGGTTGCCGCAGAATTCGGCCCACCAGTTGCGTGATGGCTCCGCGACTCGTCACCGGAGCCAATGAACATAAGATATAAGCAAACGGGCAATCCCAGCCTTCCTGTAACGCTTGTTTGGTAATGATGAAGCGTACTTGATTGGTCTGGCTCAGCAAATCCAGGTTTTCCGGTTCGTTCAAATCGTTTGTTTCCGCCGTTTTGATGGCGATCTGTTCCTGGGACACCCCCAGAGACAACAAATAGTCTTTGACATCCTCGGCATGGATAAACTGGCCATCGCGTTGCTCCTTACCGGTCCGCTCCACTTGCACCAGGCAAATCGGCCGGATATAACGCGCCGATTCGGCCCGTAAATGTTCGGCATCCCGCTGCAAGGCATTCAGTTGCTCAACGCTTTGCCGGCAACACGCTTGCCAGCCGTCGCCGCCCTGCACGGTGACATTCATCGGCAATTTGACCATTTCTTCCCGGTCCAGATCGGTGCCGCGCACATCCACCAGCCAATTGCTGTAAGTCGGCGGATTGTCCCGGTCACGATCCACCGGCGTGGCCGTCAACTCCAGCACAAACGACGGATTGAAGCCGTACAAAGTGTCCATCGCCAACCGGGAATAGCCTTTATGCCCTTCATCCAGCACCACGACCGGACGAATTTGCCGCAAGGCATTACCCAAGGAATCCTTGACGATAGCGCCGACCATTTCCTTTTGTCCGTACACGTCCAGATTGGGAATTTGGTCCAATAGCCCGGCATGCGCCAGCACATCGTCCGAATGAGGGAAGAAGCCGTGAATATTGCCGCGATCCTTGAACAGTTTCAGCGATTCCTTGGTTTCCCGGTTCGCCGATTGCAGCATCAACAGCATCACGCACAATTGCTGTTCGGTATCGCGCTGGTCCAGACGGTCCAGCTTTTCCAGTATTTTGGTTTTACCGGCGCTGGCGCGGTCCAGGATTTGCCGGTAAGGATGTTCGCGGTCGCGTAGCGCCTTGATGGTCTGGCTGTAAATCGACTCGTTCGGTACGATCCACAGCACAAAGCCGGTATTGCGCCTGAGCCATCGGCTTTGAATCTGCGACACGGCGGCCGCGGCCAACAGCGTCTTGCCGCCGCCGGTCGGGATTTTGAAACACACCGACGGCACGCTTCGCCCAACTCCATCCCGCCTTGGGCTAAAAGGCACGGCCGCGCGCACCTTGGGCAAATGACCGGTATCCTTGAGAGCTTTCCAGGCGGCTTCGGCAAAATCCGGCACCGGACGCAACAGTTCCGGGTCGGGCTCCTTGGCGTTGGCCTGGACAATTTTATCCGCCAGCGCCTTTTTTTCGCTCAAGGTATTCAGATACAGCGTCAACGTGTCCAGCACCTGTTGTTGGAAGTCTTTCAGTTCCATCGATTCACGCCGGGTAAAGTTTCAATTGCGGAATGACAGTCGCCATGCGCGTAAAATCCTTGTCGCTATGCAGCAGAATTAAATCGTGTTCGATGGCGATTTGCGCAATCAAACAATCAATCGTGCTGCGGATCGTGAGGTCCTGTCGGCGGCAGGAAAAAAACAGATAGGCCGCTTGCGCATAACTTTGCGTCAAGTGCTTGGGGTGGTAAAACTGCACGTCATTAAAAAAATCCCGAAATGCCGCAAAGCGTTGTTCGGACTCGGCCCCTTGCAAAATTTCTTGGTAAATGACGGCGCAAATGCCCACCGCTTGGCCGGACTGAACCAGGGAGCGTAACGGGTCAACGGCGGGACCGGGTTTGCCCTGAATAAAATCGATCCATACCGACGTATCGACTAGATACATTCTTTGCCGTCCTCGTTGCGCAAGGCTTTGTAATCGTAGTCGTCGCGAATCCCGCCGAAGCCGTATAAATCCATCAGATTGCGCTTGGGCTGGGCTTGATGGCGTTGGATAAACTCTTTCAAGGCAATCGTAATCACTAGGCTTTGATCTTGCGTATCGGCCAACCGAGTAGCCTGTTCGATCAATTGATCGTCAATAGTAATCGTGGTTTGCATGGTCAACTCTCTTAAAACTAATCTTTTTCGATGCGATACAACGCAAACGGCAGCGGCGCGTATTCCACCCCCAACGGCAACAGCGTTTTGTTGGGGACGAATTTAACCGGCGCGAACACCAAATGCCGTTTGTCGGCATGGCTGGCGCCGATACGCTCGGCCAAACTCAAGGTCAAAGCCGCTTCGCGCGATTTCAGAAAATCGAGCTCAGGCCGGTAGATCAGCCAGACGTGATATTGCGCGCTTTCCCCGACATACCAGCGCCCCGCATCGGTTTGACCGGCCGGCAAAGGTTGTCCCGTCGCCGTGTGAAACAGCCATGCGCCCAAGGCTTGATAATCGGGCAACGATTCGCCGGTTAGAATATGATTGATATCGATCGGTTCGCCCAACGTATAAAAAGTAAAGCCGCCGCCCAAACCGGCCACTTTTTCGGTGATTTTCTTCTCGCCGGTCACGGTGAGCTCTCCGTCCTTGATTTCCTTTTTGATCGTGTCGAAACGCAGGCCGTCCAGATTTTCGATGCCTTCGACCTGATGCAAAATTTTCTGATGGGCTTTGTCGCGGCTGAAATTGCTCCAGGTAATCTTTTCCCGATACAGTTCTTCTTTTTGCGTGCCCTGGAATTCGTAGCCGTTGATCACTCGCCGCACCCGCTCGGCGGTCAGGCTGTCGGCGTAATCTTCGCATTCGACCAGGATGAATTTGCGGTTGCCGCCGTCTTTGGCGTTTTGGGCGAGTACCGCGTGGGCGGTGGTGGCGGAGCCGGCGAAGGAGTCCAGAACCACAGAGTTGTCTGTGGTAGCAATTTGTAAGATGCGCTGTAATAAAGAAACAGGTTTCGGCGTTTGGAAAGGAGTAAAACCCAGAATATTTTTTAATTCTGTCATAGCCCCTTGGGTATGCCCAACTTCAGAATAATTCCAGACTGTTCTTGGAACGATACTTCCCATATCCTCTAAAAATCGCTTTAATCTTGGCATTTTAGCTGTTCCATTTGCTCCCCAGTAAAGGGCACCTTGCTCCTCAAGTTGTAGATGTTTTTCTTTTGAAAATCTCCATACAGCGGATTCCGAAGGTAGAACTTTCTCACCAGTAAAGGGATTGGTAATTGGGTAGTATAAGCTTGGACGCTCTAACCGACTTTTATTACAAGTGTATGTTGCTGAATTCCAAACGCCGCGTGGATCATTATCAGGGTTTGAATAATACGCTTCTTGGTCTTCGGTTCTTTCAAGTCCATTAGGAAGCCAGGCTGATTTATTTGCCGCATAGACCAAAATAAAATCAAAGTCATCACTGAAATATTTTGCATCGTTTGCGGGTGACACTTTATTTTGCCAACTGATTGCCGCAACAAAATTCTCCTCCCCAAAAATCTCATCCAGCATCATCCTGGCCCGATGCACTTCGTTGTCGTCCAGCGTCATCCAGAAACTGCCGGTTTCGGCCAGCAGTTCATGCAATAGCTTCAGCCTCGGCCACATCAGCGCCAGCCATTTGTCGTGACGCAGCATGTCCTCCCGATTGACCGGATTGCTATTCAGCCATTCCCTCATGATCGGACTGTTCACGTTGTCGTTGTAGCACCAGTTTTCGTTGCCGGTGTTATACGGCGGATCGATGAAAATGCAGTCCACCTTGCCGGCATAGCGCGGCAATAAAGCTTTCAAGGCATGCAGGTTGTCGCCGTGAATGATCAGATTGCCGGAATCCTCGCCGATTGATTGGTCCGGCTGCGCGATCAATGGCCGAAACGGCACATTGAGATGATGATTGTAAACGTATTCCTTACCTTTAAAATGCAGTTCCGGCATGGTTTAATCCTGAGTCTGTTCGGGTTTGTCGGCAAATAATGCCGGTTGCTCGGGTAGCGTCCCCCCTTTTTGCCGGCAATAATCGCGAATCATCACTTCGATCATGTTGGTCAAGCTGCGCTGTTTCTTTTCGGTCAGTAAGCGCAAACCTTCTTTGAAAGGGGAGCGATACGCAAAGTCAACGTCGTCGTTCTAGTCGCCGCCATGGGTGAGCGCCTGGCGTTTTGGCGTTACAGTCGTGTACTGCAAATATACAGCAGTCCGCATTCTTTAACCAGTTCAGGATGGATAATGGTTAAACGGTACTCTCATCGACACTTTTTTCGACTTCCATGCCTTATCTAGACGTTATTTTCAGGAATATAAAAAGGTTTAAACAGAATTTGATTTTAAAGGCTTGAAGAAAAGAGACGCTGTTTCTCTGTTTAGAGCTCTGCTCACCTTATCGGAAGCCCAACAAGCAGAAATCGAAACGGAGTTGCAGCAGATAGACGGCATGGCCTGTCAAGGCAACATCATCGCTTTGATCGAGGAAAACGTTCGGAGAACTTTCGGCATGGCCAACATCACGACAGCTCATTGCTTGCCGGAATGACGCGATAGAGGCTATTAATCCGGACAATTGCAACCAGAATTGCAACCAATCGAACGAAACGAAGGGAATCTAAAGAAACAAGTGTTTGATTTGAATGGGGTGAACGATGGGGCTCGAACCCACGACAACCGGAATCACAATCCAGTGCTCTGCCAACTGAGCTACGCTCACCATTATAGAAATTCAGACGTATTCAAGAAATGGCGCGCTTGGCAGGACTCGAACCTGCGACCCTCGGCTTAGAAGGCCGATGCTCTATCCGGCTGAGCTACAAGCGCTAAATGGTCGGGGTAGAGGGATTCGAACCCCCGACATCCTGCTCCCAAAGCAGGCGCGCTACCAGACTGCGCTATACCCCGACGATCTTCGACTAAATGGCTTGTGACGTTCTCAACCACCCTTGAAGAGCTGACTATGATAACGGTCTTAAGTGTTATCGTCAACTGTTTTTATGATAATTTCGCAAGCAAACAAAATTCCGGATTCTTGTGAGAAGAAAATCTTCAAGATTGAAAATATTTATCATTCTTCGCTCAATGTCAGAGTGATTTCGGCCGCTTGTTGCCCGGAAATTTTAAAGCCCCGCATTTCCAGGATGCCCTTCGTGTTCAGTGAAATGATCAGATAGAGCGCTTCGGGATAGGCGGCCTGCTCCAGATCGGCGGCCGAAGGTATGGCCGGGGCGGTAGGATGGGAATGATAAACGGCAAACAACTCTTCGCCCTGATTGCGCATCTGGGACATGGCGGCGATTTGCTGTCTGGCGTCGAGCAGAAAGCGGTGTTCCGGATGCGGATCGACGTTTTCAATCGGATAGCAGGTGTTCGGGACGCCGTTTTTGCTCCCTATGAGTCCGCAGATTTCCCGGTCGGGAGAAATCTGGGCCAGATGCAGCAGTTGATTGGTCAGTTTTCGTGGTAGCTGGATTTCTTGTTGGCGCATGGTTTGCCTTGATCAATTGAAAATGACGGGCCGAAAGATGAAAAGAGAATCGGTTCCTTGCTTCAGGCCGGCTCCGGGCTGCGGCTCGAACCGTATCGACCGTAAGTCACGCGGGGCTGGCCCGACAGATCATAACAGGTTTCCACCTCGGCATAGCCGAACGCTTTAAAAACGGATTGCGCCGCCTGCTTCTGGTCATAGCCGTGCTCGATCAAGAGATGGCCGCCCGGAACCAGGCGTGCCCGGGCCGTATCGGCGATGCGGCGGATGTCGGCCAGCCCCTGTTCCGGGGCGCACAGGCTGGTTTTCGGTTCGAAGCGTAGATCACCTTGTTCAAGATGGCCGTCGTTCTCGGCGATGTACGGCGGATTGCTGACGATCAAGTCGAACTGTGTGTCCGGGACGTCGGCAAACCAGTCGCTCCGGCAAAAGCGGACATTGCGGATACGGTGCTTTTCGGCGTTCCGTTGCGCGATGCTCAGTGCCGGCAGGCTGAAATCGACTGCGACCACGTCGGCCAGCGGCCGTTCTGCAGCCAGCGTGATCGCGATGATGCCGGAGCCGGTGCCCAGATCGATCACTTTAACGGATCGATCGTCCGGGATTCGTTGCAGGCTGAGTTCGATCAACAGTTCGGTCTCCGGCCTGGGAATCAGCACGTCGGGAGTGACGATGAAATCACGGGACCAGAATTCGCGCGTTCCGGTCAGATAGGCGAGAGGAATGCCTTGCTGCCGGGTTCGAACCAAGGTCCGGAAGGCTTCGGTTTGTTCCTCCGAAAGCAAGTGCTCGGGCCAGGCGCGAAGATGCGACCGGGCTTTGCCGAGAGTTTCGGCCAACAGGATTTCCGCTTCCAGCCGGGGCGATTCGGAAAGCCGGTGCAGGTCGGCGGCCGCTTCCCTTAATGCGGATTCTATGCTGTTCATGAGCGAGGACGGTCGGGCATGATGCTAGGCCTCTTCTCCCAGTTGCGTCAACAGTTCGGCCTGATGCTCGCTGATCAAGGGTTGAACCACCTGTTCCAGTCCGCCCTGCATGATGTCGTCCAGTTTGTACAAGGTTAAATTGATGCGATGGTCGGTCAGGCGGCCCTGCGGGTAGTTGTAGGTGCGAATGCGTTCGGAGCGGTCGCCGCTGCCGACTTGCAGTTTTCGCGTCGCCGACTGCTCGGCGTGGTGTTTTTCCTGCTCCGCCGCCAACAGCCGCGATTGCAGCAGGGACATGGCCCGTGCCCGGTTTTTGTGTTGCGAGCGTTCATCCTGGCATTCCACGACCACGCCGCTGGGAAGGTGGGTGATGCGTATCGCGGATTCGGTCCGGTTGACGTGCTGGCCGCCGGCGCCCGAGGCGCGGTAGGTGTCGATCCGAAGATCGGCGGGATTGATCTCGATGGCATCGACTTCCTCGACTTCGGGCATGATCGCCACGGTGCAGGCCGAGGTGTGGATGCGGCCCTGCGATTCGGTCTCGGGAACCCGCTGCACCCGGTGCGTGCCGGATTCGAATTTCAATTGCGAATAAACGTCCCGCCCGGATACACGCAGAATGATTTCCTTGTAGCCGCCGTGATCCCCGGGGCTTTCGCTGATGACTTCGGTTTGCCAGCCTTTTTTCTCCGCATAGCGTTGATACATGCGGGACAGATCGCCGGAAAAAATGGCCGCTTCGTCGCCGCCCGTGCCGGCGCGGATTTCCAGAAATATGTTGCGATTGTCGTTCGGATCTTTCGGCAGCAGCAGAATCTGCAATTCCTGTTCCAGCGATTCGATCAGACTTCCGGCTTCGTTCGCTTCTTCTTTGGCCAGTTCTCTCAGCTCGGGATCGCTGTCATTGCTCATTTCCCTGGCGGAGGCCAGCATCGACAAGACTTGCTCGTAGCGCCGGTAGCAATCGACCAGCGGGCCGATTTGAGCGTACTCCTGGCTTAACGAACGCTGTTGTTTTTGATTGCTTTGTACTTCGGGCTGGGATAGGAGGGCGGCGATTTCGTCGTAGCGTTCGCTCAGGTTTTCTAATCGGTTTTTTATCGAAGGCTTCATTGAGTTTACTGTAATTTGAAAATTTCCCGGGCCGCCGCAATCAGGTCGCGCCGGTCGTTTTCGGCGGCTTCCCGAATTTGAGTGCTGGGCGTGTGCAATAGTTTGTTGGTCAGGCTGTGCGCGAGACGGTTCAACGCTTCTTCCGGCGAAGCGCCGTTTTTGAGTTGAGCCAGGGCTTTTTGCAGGGCTTCGTCGCGGATGAGTTCGGCTTGATTGCGGTAATCGCGAATCGTCGATTGAGCGCCCTGGGCACGAAGCCAGTTCAAGAAATAATCCACCTGGGTTTCGATGATTTCTTCGGCCTGTTCCGCCGCTTGCCGGCGAGAGTTCATGTTCTGATTGATCGTGTTCTGGAGATCGTCTACCGTATACAGGTAAACGTCCCTGAGCTGTTCGACTTCCGGCTCTATATCGCGGGGAACGGCAAGATCCACCATGAACATGGGCTTGTGTTTGCGTTTTTTGAGCGCGCTTTCGACTCGTCCCTTTCCTAAAATAGGGAGCTGGCTGGCGGTCGAGGAAATGACGATGTCCGCTTCCTCCAAATGGCTGGGTAATTCCGACAGGGCGATGGCGTACCCGTTGAATTGCGTGGCCAGAGTATGGGCTTTGTCATAGGTGCGGTTGGCGATGATGATGCGGCCGATGCCGAGCTGGACAAGGTGCCGTGCCGTTAATTCGATCGTTTCGCCGGCACCGATCAGGAGCGCGGTTTGTTCACTCAGCTTATCGAAAATCTGTTGCGCCAGTTGGACGGCGGCAAAGGCCACCGAAACCGGACTGGATCCTATGGCGGTATCGGTGCGTACCTTCTTGGCCGCCATGAAAGTATGCTGAAACAGTTTTCCCAGGCGTTTGCCCAGGGTGCCGGCCTGGCTGGCGGCCTGGTAGGCGGATTTCATCTGGCCGAGGATTTGCGGTTCGCCCAGGATCATGGAATCCAGTCCACAGGCCACGCGGAACATGTGGCGAATCAATTGGCTGTCGATATGCGAATACAGGTAGGGCGTAAAATCGCCCGGGTCGATGTTTCTGTTTTGGGCGACCCAATCGACCAGTATCTGCTGATTGGCCGTGCTCGCAGTACAATAAAGCTCGGTGCGGTTGCAGGTCGACAGGATGGCGGCTTCGCTGATGCCTTTAACTTTCAGCAGGTCCTGAAGGGAAGGTTGCAGTATCTCGGTAGGATAGGCCAGACGTTCGCGGACGGCGAGCGGCGCGGTAGTGTAATTAATCCCAACTGCAAGAAGTGTCATGGTGTCAATGTTATGAAAGCGATAATCGCTGCGATCGGCTTGTTTTAACAAAAATCGCAGTATTATTTAAAAATCACAGTATATTATGTCGGCGTATTGTAAAAAAATATAACGGCTTAAGCCAAATCGATTGAATCCGGTTTCCGAATCGGTTGATTTTTCCGATAATTATAATCAGATTATAAATTTAGGATGTTTGCGTGTTAATTTTCAGATTGTTTTCAGTGGTTGCTTTGGTTTTACTTAATGCTTGCGCTGCTTCTCCGGAAAAGCCAGGCGCCCCGAAAGAATTTCCGGTTCCAGCCAGCCCGGACAAAGCCAGTGAAAAAACATCAACCAGCGAAGCCAGGACGGCGATTGATCCCGACGTCTTGTTCATCTTGTTGTCGGCGGAAATTGCCGGGCAGAGAGGGCATTACGACATCGCTTACCAAGGTTATATGGAGGCCGCCAGGCGCGTCAAGGATCCGAAACCTGCGGAAAGAGCGGCCATGATCGCGATGTACATGAAGGACAACAAAAAATTAAACCGCGCCCTGAATTTATGGCTGAAGAATGACCCCGACAATCCGACGGCCAGAAAGCTGGCGGCATTGACCGCTCTGCGGGCCCAGGATAAACAGGCCTCGTTAGAACACTTGAACAAGATTCTTGCCATTGACCCCGCCGATTTCGAAAACACGGTGCTGGAGTTGGCGACCGCGCTGCAAGAGGAGGGCAAGACCGATTTTTTGTATGACGTGCTGGAGTCGATATCGGTAAACAATCCAAAGCAGTCGACCGTTTTGTACGTGCAGTCCCTGCTGGCGATGCAGATGAAAAAGCAGGATGTGGCCGAACATAAGATCCGGCAGGCTCTGATGATTCAGCCGGACTGGGACAAGGCTCTGATATTTCAGGCTCAGATAGCCGCGTTGTCCGGCGATATGAACAAGGCGGCGGAATTGTTGCGCAACGCCTCCGCCAAATATCCGGACAACGACAAGATCAGCAAGATGTATGCTCAGTTGTTGATCAAGAAGGCCGACTACGAGACGGCGGTCGAAGTTTATCAAAAATTGGTGACGCGCAATCCGGAAGACGTCGAAAGTCAATTTGCTCTCGGTTTACTGTATTTTCAACTGGACAGGGATGACAAGGCTGAAGAAGTTTTCACCAAGCTGCTGGAACAGCCTAAATGGCGGTATCAGGCCAGTTTTTACCTGGGTAAGCTCGAAGAAAAACATGAAAATGTGCAAAAAGCGATAGAGTGGTTCGATAAAGTCACCGAAGGACCGTTTGAATTTGAAGCCTCACTTTCGGCGGTGTCGCTGCTGATCAAGGACAAGCGGTATGAAGAAGTCGCTCCCCGGCTGAAAATAATGGAGGAGCGGTTTCCGAAGCAAATCGTCCGGATACGGCTGCTGCAGGTGGAAATGCTCAGTCACCAAAAGCGCTATGAAGAGGCTTTTAAATTATTGACTGATTTTTTAACACAATTTCCAGGCGACAAGGACATCTTGTACACTCGCGCCTTGATGGCGGAACGGCTGGGCCGGATGGATATCCTGGAGGCCGATCTGAAAAAAATCCTGGCAACCAATCCGAACAGCGCCGAAGCGTTGAACGCGCTGGGCTACTCGCTGCTGGATTATCCCGATCGTTACGCCGAAGCCGAAAAATATCTGATCAAAGCCCTGACGCTGCAACCTGACGAGCCGGTCATTATGGACAGCTACGGATGGTTGCAGTTTAAATTGGGCAAGCCGGCCAAAGCCTTGATCTATCTCGAACAGGCCTATGCCAAGCAGCCGGAGAACGAGATTGCTGCGCATCTGGCCGAAGTGCTGTGGACATTGGGTCGAAAGGACGAAGCCAGGAAACTGTTCAACAAGGCTTTCAAGAAAGCCCCGGAGGACGAATATCTTCTGGACTTTAAAAAGCGCATTCTTGATAACGAGTGATTGTGGGCTTGTTATCTTTGCGCATACAAGGCTTGCCGCCCGTTTGATAATTATTTTCATAAATGACTGTATCTCTGCTTATTTCGGCCTCCCTGTTCTGGTCGTGGAAATGGGTGTGCCCGATTTTCTTGATTTTATGGTTGACCGCTTGTTCGACGGCGCCGGTTCATCAGGAGCCCGGTTATTCCAGGGCGGCAGCCCGATCCTTGAATGTATCGGACCCGTGGTCTTTGCAGGGGCGTTTGTCGGTAGCCGATGCGAACAATTCCTGGCAGGCTGAAATCTTTTGGGATCACCAGCCCGGAATAGATCAGATAAAGCTGGCGGGTCCTGTGGGGCAGGGAGCGGTTGCCATTCATCTGACCAAGGATTTCGTTACGTTGTCGCGCGGCAACGGCGTAGTGGAGTCTTCTGACCGGCCGGAAGAGTTTATCAGCCGGCAGGTAGGGTTGTATGTGCCGATCAAATCGTTGCGTTACTGGGTCATAGGATTGCCCATGCCCGATCAGGCTTTCGACGAGGTTGTCGGGGGATTCAGGCAGGCCGGCTGGCTGATTGATTATCAGCAAATGCAGACGGTCGCAGGAAAGTCGATGCCGCGCAAAGTGACGGTTAAAAACGATCAGGTCAAATTAAAACTGTTCATAGATCAATGGAATTTCAATGACATCCAAGCAAATTGACTCTTCGGCATGGGCGGAAAGATGGCCGGCGCCTGCGAAATTGAATTTAATGCTGCGCATAACCGGCCAAAGAAGCGACGGCTATCATTTGTTGCAAACGGTGTTTCAATTCATCGATTTATGCGACTGGATCGTTTTCGAGCCGGCGGAAAACGGTCGGGTAAGTTTGCGCCGGGCTTTGCCGGGCGTGTCTGAAGCGGACGACTTGGCGGTGAAGGCTGCCAATTTATTGAAAGAGGAAACCGGATGCCGACAGGGAGTTGTCATCGACGTTGAAAAAAACCTGCCGATGGGCGGAGGATTGGGCGGAGGCAGTTCCGATGCTGCGACCACTTTAGTGGTGTTGAACCAATTATGGGGTCTGCGGCTGCCGATCGACCAGTTGATGAGTTTGGGGTTGAAATTAGGAGCGGACGTTCCTGTGTTCGTCTACGGCCATGCCGCCTGGGGCGAGGGTGTGGGCGAGCGGTTGGAAAAAATCCGGGTACCGGAAAAGTGGACGGTGGTTATCAAACCCGACTGCCACGTGAACACCAGGGAAATTTTTTCTTCTGAAGATTTGACAAGGAACAGTAAATCGATCACAATAGGGGACTTTATCGCCGGACAGCATCAAAATGATTGTCTTGATGTGGTCTGTCGGCGTTACCAGCCTGTTCGAGAGGCTTTGGCTGATTTGTCCGGGTTTTCGGAGGCCAGGCTAACCGGTACGGGAGCGTGTGTTTTTGCGGAGTTTGATTCCGAGCAGGCGGCCTCGGGTGCTTTTAGGGCGCTTGAAAAAAAGTGGCAGGCTTACTTGGTCAAAGGCGTCAATGAATCGCCTTTGTATTCAAAGCTGAGAGCTGGTAATTATATTTCTTGATTATTGGGCCGTCGCCAAGCGGTAAGGCACGGGGTTTTGATCCCCGCATACCAAGGTTCGAATCCTTGCGGCCCAGCCATTTTTCTGCATAAGTCAAATTCGCTTTAGGAGTTGCTTGAATGAATGACACCTCGGTGATGGTGTTTTCTGGAAACGCTAACTTGGCTTTATCTGAAGGCATAGTAAGAAAGCTGAATATGCGTCTGGGGATGGCGACTGTAGGCAGATTTAGCGACGGCGAGATTGCGGTAGAGATTGAAGAGAATGTTCGGGGGAAAGATGTTTTTGTAATCCAGCCGACCTGTTCTCCGACCAATGAAAATTTGATGGAGTTGCTTGTGATGATCGATGCTCTGAAGCGGGCGTCGGCATCACGAATTACAGCGGTTTTACCTTATTATGGGTATGCTCGTCAGGATCGGCGTTCACGCTCGGCGCGGGTTCCGATTACCGCCAAATTGGTGGCCAGCATGCTGGAGCAGGCCGGGGCTCATCGGGTTCTGACGGTGGATTTGCATGCCGATCAGATTCAGGGTTTTTTTGATATTCCGGTCGACAACGTTTATTCGTCGCCGCTTCTCCTGGGAGACGTCTGGCGGCAGCAATACAAGGATCTGATTGTGGTATCGCCGGATGTCGGCGGTGTGGTTAGAGCGCGGGCTTTGGCCAAGCGGCTTGACGATGCCGATCTTGCCATCATCGATAAGCGGAGACCCAGACCGAATGTGGCCGAGGTCATGCATATCATCGGCGATGTCGAAGGTCGAACTTGTGTCTTGATCGATGATTTGGTCGATACGGCCGGTACTTTGTGTCATGCGGCAGAGGCTTTAAAAAAGCATGGCGCGGTCAAGGTCGTGGCCTATTGTACCCATGCGGTGTTGTCGGGTTCCGCGATGAAAAATCTGAGCGGTTCGGTACTCGATGAATTGGTCGTTACCGATACGATACCGCTAAATCAGGAAGCGTCGAATTCCGGCAAGATAAGGCAGTTGAGTGTTGCCGAGATGCTGGCCGAGACCATCAGGCGCATAGCGGTGGGTGAATCGGTAAGTTCGCTTTATGTCGACTAGGGCATAGGAATTGATAGGGTTATAGATGCGCTTTAATGCGCGGAGTTAAGAGGAAAGATGGCTAACGTATTTGAATTTATTGCCGAGAGTCGTGGAAAGTCGGGCACGGGCGCGGCGAGAGGCATTCGTCGTCAGGGAAACGTTCCGGCGATACTCTATGGTGGAGAAAAAGAGCCCGAAATGCTGGTCTTGAATCATAATGAAGTGATCAAGCATCTTGAGCATGAAGCGGTGTATTCCCACGTGCTGGACGTGAAAGTTGACGGCAGGACCGAAAAAGCGATTCTGAAAGGGGTTCAGCGCAATCCGGCAAAATTCCAGGTAATGCATCTCGACTTTATGCGGGTGAGCATGTCTCATGCGATTAGGGTGCACGTTCCTCTGCATTTCATCAACGAAAGCACCTCCATCGGCGGAAAAAAAGGCGGAGTTGCCGCGCATTCCTTGGTTGATGTCGAGGTGTCCTGTTTGCCGTCGGCGTTGCCGGAGTATATTGAAGTGGATATGGCCAAACTGGATATCGGTGAATCTCTCCATTTGTCGGATCTGGTGTTGCCGGCCGGCATTGAGATCGTTGCTTTGGCTCAAGGGTCGGAGCACGATTTGTCGGTAGTGTCCATGATGCCTTCAAAAGGCGGTGCGGAAGCCGGCGAGGCCTGAGCGCTGGGTCTGGGTGATGATTAAACTTGTCGTGGGATTGGGTAATCCGGGACGGCAATATGAAAATACCCGGCACAACGCCGGGTTTTTATTTCTGGATGATCTGGCGGCTGCGTGGGGTTGTTCATGGGTGAGTGAGCCTCGTTTTGAAGGGTGGCTTGCGGAAGGTGGCATGGCTTCGGTCAGGGTGATGTTGTTGAAGCCGGAAACCTTCATGAACCGGAGCGGGCAGTCGGTAGGAAAAGTGGCTCGCTATTACAAGTTGCAGCCCGAAGAGATCCTAGTCGTTCATGACGAGCTGGATTTTAACGTCGGCGTGGCCAGACTGAAAAAAGATGGCGGTCATGCAGGGCACAACGGTCTGAGGGATATCATTGCGCATTTGGGCTCCAATGCGTTTTACCGGCTGAGAATAGGTATTGGCCGTCCGGCGGCGGGTCGGCCTGTAGCGGAATACGTATTGTCGGCGCCGGCAAAGAAAGAATTGGAAATGATGCGGGATGCGTTCGAATATTGTTCGGGCTTCATGCGTCAAATAGTTACCGGAGACATGGCGTCCGTAATGAGTCAGTTGAATGCAGGCGCGCCGAAAACGAATGAAATAAATTGTTGACAGACTGTTGTCTATAAAAGATAATGGTCGACTTACTCGATACTGGAGGGGTTCCCGAGCGGTCAAAGGGATCAGACTGTAAATCTGCCGGCTCTGCCTTCGGAGGTTCGAATCCTCCCCCCTCCACCATCTATTTTAGGTAGTCTGCGGGTGTAGTTCAATGGTAGAACTCCAGCCTTCCAAGCTGATCACGTGGGTTCGATTCCCATCACCCGCTCCATCTTCTGTGATATTCGCCCATATAGCTCAGTAGGTAGAGCACTTCCTTGGTAAGGAAGAGGTCACCGGTTCAAATCCGGTTATGGGCTCCAAATTATAGAATAGATAAAGGTGTAAAATGGCCAAAGAAAAATTTTCACGTAGCAAGCCGCATGTAAACGTAGGCACGATCGGTCACGTGGACCACGGCAAGACGACCCTGACCGCCGCCCTGACCAAGGTGATGGCGGAGCTGCAAGGCGGCGAAGTAAAAGCGTTCGATCAGATCGACAACGCGCCGGAAGAGCGCGCGCGCGGGATCACCATTGCGACCTCGCACGTGGAATATCAATCGGCGACCCGTCACTATGCGCACGTGGACTGCCCGGGCCATGCCGATTACGTGAAGAACATGATCACCGGTGCGGCGCAGATGGACGGCGCCATTCTGGTGTGCTCGGCGGCGGACGGTCCGATGCCGCAGACCCGTGAACACATTCTGTTGTCCCGTCAGGTGGGTGTGCCTTACATCGTCGTGTTTCTGAACAAGGCCGACATGGTGGACGATCCCGAGCTGATCGACCTGGTTGAAATGGAGCTGAGAGAATTGCTGGACCTGTACGAGTTCCCGGGCGACGACACGCCGATCATCGTGGGTTCGGCGCTGAAGGCTTTGGAAGGCGACACCAGCGAGATCGGCGTGCCCTCGATCGTCAAGCTGGTGGAAGCCTTGGACAGCTACATTCCGTTGCCGGAAAGAGCGGTGGACGGTGCTTTCCTGATGCCGATCGAAGACGTGTTCTCGATCTCGGGCCGCGGCACCGTGGTGACCGGCCGGGTGGAGCGCGGCATCATCAAGGTGGGTCAGGAAGTGGAAATCGTCGGCATCCGTCCGACCACGACCACCACCTGCACCGGCGTGGAAATGTTCCGGAAGCTCTTGGATCAAGGCCAGGCGGGCGACAACGTCGGTATTTTGCTGCGGGGCACCAAGCGCGATGAAGTCGAGCGCGGTCAGGTGCTGGCGCAAAAAGGCACGATCAAGCCGCACAACCATTTCAAGGCGGAAATCTACGTCTTGTCGAAGGAAGAAGGCGGCCGTCACACGCCGTTTTTCAATGGCTACCGTCCGCAGTTTTATTTCCGGACCACCGACGTGACCGGCGCCGTGGAGTTGCCGGAAGGCGTGGAAATGGTCATGCCGGGCGACAACATTGCCGTCGAAATCAAATTGATCTCGCCGATTGCAATGGACGAAGGCTTGCGTTTTGCGATCCGGGAAGGCGGTCGTACCGTCGGCGCGGGCGTCGTGGCATCAATTATTGAATAATAAAATAAATTGGTTTATTATTAGCAGTTCTGTAAGTTTCTCTGAATAGGTCAGTAGCTCAATTGGTAGAGTAGCGGTCTCCAAAACCGCGGGTTGGGGGTTCGAGACCCTCCTGGCCTGCCATTCAGGGGAAGGTATAACACATAATCCATTTTCATAGTAAACACTCATGAATACTCAAGCAGAAGCTGCCACATCTATCGGGGATGTTGTCAAACAGGTCCTCGCGGTAGTTCTTGTAGTTGCAGGTGTGGCCGCATTCTACTATTTCTCGGAAATTCAGCTTCTTTACCGGGTTCTTGGTTTGGTGGTTGTCGTATTGGCTTCTTTGGGGCTGGTATTGACTACCGATTTGGGGCAGAGCGTCTGGAGTTTTGTTCTGGAATCCAAAGTGGAGGTCAGAAAAGTGGTTTGGCCGACCCGTGAAGAAACGACGCGTACCACCATGCTGGTCTTCGCGATGGTGTTCATCGTGGGTTTGATTTTGTGGTTGTTGGACATGTTTCTTTTTTGGGGCGTTCGCCTTATAACCGGTCAGGGCGGGTAAGCATATGGCATTGCGTTGGTATGTGGTACACGCCTATTCAAACTTTGAAAGCAAAGTTAAACAGGCGCTGGAAGAAAGAATCAAAAGAGAAGGGTTGGAGCAGTATTTTGGAAAAATACTGGTGCCGACGGAAGAAATTGTTGAAATGCGCATGGGTCAGCAGCGGAAAAGCGACAGAAAGTTTTTTCCCGGGTACGTATTGGTTCAAATGGAATTGACCGATGAGACGTGGCATCTGGTAAGGGACATTCCCAGGGTTTTGGGTTTCATCGGCGGAACCTCCGATCGTCCTGCACCGATTTCGGATAAGGAAGCAATGTCCATCCTGAGTCGGGTGGAAGAAGGCGTCAACAAGCCTCGGCCCAAGATTTTGTTCGAAGTAGGGGAAGTGATCCGGATTATTGACGGACCTTTCAAGGATTTCAACGGCGTGGTCGAAGAAGTCAACTACGAAAAAAGCAAATTAAGAATTTCCGTGCTCATTTTCGGGCGCTCCACATCGGTTGAACTGGGTTTCAATCAAGTCGAAAAAAGTTAATCATTTTTCATTGAATAACTGTTTTAATTTGGATCTCTGTCTGAATAAGGCAGGGATTTTTGTGTCTACGGGGAGCAGAAATGCGTTCGCACCCATATTGGAGTAAAAAATGGCAAAAAAAATCACGGCATACATCAAGCTGCAGGTGAAGGCAGGCGAGGCGAATCCCAGCCCGCCGGTAGGTCCGGCCCTGGGTCAGCGTGGCGTCAATATCATGGAATTCTGCAAGGCATTTAACGCCAAGACTCAAGACGTTGAAAAAGGATTGCCTTTGCCTGTCGTCATCACGGTTTACAGTGACCGCAGTTTCACTTTTATCACTAAAACGCCGCCGGCTTCCATATTGCTTAAAAAGGCATCGGGCATCAAAAGCGGCAGCAGTCACCCGAATACTAAAAAAGTAGGGACGGTAACCCGCGCCCAACTGGAAGAGATTGCCAAGACAAAAATGGAAGATTTAAATGCGGCCGATCTTGAAGCCGCGGTAAGAACCATCGCCGGCAGCGCACGCAGTATGGGTCTGAATGTGGAGGGACTGTAAATGGCCAAGTTGACGAAAAAAGCAAAATTAATCAGAAGCAAGATCGATGGCGCCAAGCAGTATACAGTTGCCGAAGCGGTTCAATTATTAAAAGAGCTGGGAACTGCAAAATTCAACGAATCCGTCGACGTGAGCGTGAATTTGGGCGTCGATCCGAGAAAATCGGATCAGAATGTAAGAGGCGCGACCGTCTTGCCTCATGGCACCGGCAAAACGGTGAGAGTGGCGGTATTCACTCAGGGGCCCAATGCGGACGCTGCGAAAGCGGCGGGCGCCGATATCGTCGGCATGGACGATCTGGGCGATCTGGTTAAAAAAGGCGAAATGAATTTTGACGTCGTCATCGCTTCGCCGGACGCCATGAGAGTCGTAGGTCAATTGGGCCAGATTCTGGGACCGAGAGGCTTGATGCCGAACCCTAAAGTGGGTACGGTGACTCCGGATGTTGCCACCGCAGTCAGAAACGCCAAGTCCGGCCAGGTGCGTTATCGTACCGACAAGGCGGGCATTATTCATTGTACTTTGGGAAAGCTCACCTTCGACGCTGACGCCATTCAGGGCAATCTGGAAGCGTTGTTGTCGGATTTGAGAAAGGCAAAACCCGCTTCTTCAAAGGGTGTTTACATCAAAAAAGTCACATTGTCGTCAACCATGGGTCCCGGCTTGTGGCTGGATCACAGCAGTTTGGCGGGATAACCAATTATTTATAAGGCTTTGGGTTGCCGGTATTAACGGCAACCGTCAAAGACCGCAGGCGTTGCAAAACTTAATCTGTCCTGCGCAGACGGAAGCTGGAACCTAAAATCTGGGGAAAGGGACCGTAAGGTGCATCCACCTGGATGCGTTTTATCATTCTGAAATTTTTTCAGAAAAATACCGGAGGTAAGCTGTGGCACTAAATTTGGATGGCAAGAAAGCCGTCGTCGAAGAGGTCGCTGAATTCGCCGCTAAAGCTCATTCCGCCGTTGCTGCGGAATATCGCGGGTTGACTGTTACGGAGCTGACCGAACTTCGAAAAACTGCGAGAGAAACAGGCGTTTATCTGCGAGTAGTAAAAAATACACTGGCAAGGCGGGCCGTTTCCGGAACGGAATTTGAATGCATGCAGAATGGCCTGGTTGGGCCTTTGTTGCTGGCATTTTCAATGGAAGATCCGGGTTCGGCAGCGCGCTTGATCAGTAATTTTGCCAAAACGCATGATAAGCTGATTACCAAGATTGTGGCTATCGGAGGGCAATCCTACGGGCCGTCTGAGCTGAATCGGCTGGCAAGTTTGCCGACGCGCGATCAGGGCATCGGCTTGCTGATGTCGGTGATGAAAGCGCCGGTAGAGAAGCTCGCTCGGACCTTGGCAGCGATCAAGGACCTGAAAGAAGCGGCATAGGCTTGGCTAAAACCCGATTAATACCACTATTTAGAGGAAAACAAGATGGCAGTAACAAAAGAAGATATATTGGAAGCGGTATCCAACATGACCGTTATGGAAATCGTTGATTTGATTTCCGCGATGGAAGAAAAATTCGGCGTGTCCGCGGCTGCGGTGGCCGTCGCCGCTCCGGCAGCCGGCGCCGCTGCGGCAGCGGTCGAAGAGCAAACCGAGTTCGACCTGATACTGACTGGCTTCGGCGAAAACAAGGTCGCGGTGATCAAGGCGGTACGCGGAATGACCGGTCTGGGATTGAAAGAAGCAAAGGATGCCGTAGAAGGCGTTCCTACTACATTGAAGGAAGGCATATCCAAGGCAGAAGCCGAAGATTTCAAAAAGCAATTGCTGGAAGCCGGCGCTACGGTTGAAATCAAATAAACAGCAGCGCCTTAGTATGTAAGGGGTGATGGCGAATCACCCTAATTCAAATATGGCTGGTGGCGATTTTGTCACCGGCCTTTTACTGTTTGCAAAACCTGCACAGTAGAAAATTCTCAATGACGAAAAGGTTTGGAATCCATATGTCCTACTCTTTTACAGAAAAAAAGCGTATTCGTAACAACTTTGGGAAAAGTAAGGAAGTACTTGACGTCCCGTATCTTTTGGCAACGCAGATAAATTCCTACGCCAGTTTTTTGCAAGACGGGGTTTTTCCCGAAAAGCGGGCGGACATAGGATTGCATGCCGCATTTTCCAGTGTTTTTCCAATTGAAAGCCATTCCGGCTATGCAGTATTGGAATATGTAAGATACCGGTTGGGAGAACCCGTATTCGATGTAAGAGAGTGTCAGCAACGCGGCGCTACCTATGCCGCGCCTTTAAGAGTATTGGTCCGTCTGGTTATCTACGATAAGGATGCGCCGGCTACTGCAAAAGTGGTCAAGGACATTCGCGAGCAGGAAGTCTACATGGGCGAACTGCCGCTGATGACGGAAAACGGAACTTTCGTAATTAACGGAACCGAGCGGGTCATCGTTTCTCAGTTGCACCGTTCGCCCGGCGTTTTTTTCGACCACGACAAAGGAAAGACCCATTCGTCGGGAAAACTGTTGTTTAATGCCCGCGTTATTCCTTATCGCGGCTCCTGGCTGGACTTTGAATTCGACCACAAAGATTGCGTTTACGTCCGGATCGACCGGCGGCGGAAAATTCCGGCAACGATCCTGTTGCGCGCCTTGGGCATGGATAACGAAGAAATCATCAATATTTTCTTCGAAAAAAATCACTTTACCGTTACCGCCGATCAGTGTCTGTTTCAAATCATTCCCGAAAGAATGCGCGGCGAAATAGCGGCGTTCGACATCAAGCACGAAGGCAAGGTACTGGTTCAGGAAGGCCGGCGCATCACCAGCAAACACATCCGGGAAATGATCAAGGCCGGCTTGTCGGAAGTGGACGTGCCGAGGGACTATCTGATCGGCAAGATACTCGCGAACAATATTATCGATCCATCCACAGGGGAATTGATTGCGAACGTCAACGACGAGGTGACCTCGACCACTCTCGACCGTTGCATCGAAAATGGCATCACCGACATTGACACTTTGTTCGTCAATGATCTGGACAAAGGTCCGTATATGTCCAATGCGATGAAACTGGACGTGACGACGAATACTCTGGAAGCCTTGGTTGAGATTTACCGGATGATGCGTCCGGGCGAGCCGCCTACCAAAGAATCGGCGGAA
The DNA here is from genome assembly GCF_000372865.1 of Methylosarcina fibrata AML-C10. Lineage (NCBI taxonomy): Bacteria > Pseudomonadati > Pseudomonadota > Gammaproteobacteria > Methylococcales > Methylococcaceae > Methylosarcina > Methylosarcina fibrata. The sequence continues at coordinate 4,359,649 of NZ_KB889965.1, forward strand.
AATCTGTTCCAGAATCTGTTTTTCACCGACGAGAGATACGATTTGTCCACCGTCGGGCGGATGAAGTTCAACCGCCGTCTGGGACGCGAAGAAACGACGGGCCCCGGTACGTTGACGAAAGAGGACATCATTGATGTACTTAAGGAATTGATCGATATCCGGAACGGCAACGGCAATGTCGACGACATCGACCATCTGGGCAACAGGCGGGTCCGCTCGGTCGGTGAAATGATCGAAAACCAGTTCCGGGTCGGCCTGGTCCGAGTTGAAAGAGCGGTCAAGGAACGGTTGACGCTGGCGGATTCCGAAGGCTTGATGCCGCAGGAAATCATCAATGCCAAACCGGTTTCCGCCGCGGTGAAAGAGTTTTTCGGATCCAGTCAACTGTCCCAGTTCATGGACCAGAACAATCCGCTTTCGCAGGTGACTCATAAACGCCGGGTTTCGGCGCTGGGTCCGGGCGGTCTGGCCAGAGAGCGGGCCGGGTTTGAAGTGCGCGACGTTCACACGACGCACTACGGCCGCGTCTGCCCGATCGAAACGCCGGAAGGCCCGAACATCGGTCTGATCAATTCCCTCTCGGTCTATGCGCGAACCAACGATTACGGCTTTCTGGAAACGCCTTATCGGAAGGTGATCGACGGCAAGGTGACCGATCAGGTCGATTATTTGTCGGCGATCGAAGAAGGAGAATTCGTCATTGCTCAGGCGAGTGTGCCGGTGGACGAAAACGGCAGGCTGGTCGAAGGGCTCGTTTCTTGCCGGCATAAGGATGAATTTACCTTGGCGATGTCCGATACCGTGCAATACATGGACGTTTCGTCCAAGCAGATCGTGTCGGTCGCGGCATCGATCATTCCGTTCCTGGAGCACGACGACGCGAACCGGGCTTTGATGGGATCCAACATGCAGCGCCAGGCGGTGCCGACGTTGAGAGCCGAAAAACCGTTGGTAGGCACAGGGATGGAAAGAACCGTGGCCAAGGATTCGGGCGTGACCGTGGTGGCCAGCCGCGGCGGCCGGATTGAAGCCGTCGATGCCGCAAGGATCGTGGTGCGCGTCAACGATACCGAAACGGAAACCGGAACGCCGGGCGTCGATATTTACAATCTGACCAAATACACCCGCTCGAACCAGAATACCTGCATCAATCAGAAGCCTCTGGTAAGACCGGGCGATATCGTCAAAGCGGGCGACATCCTGGCCGATGGCCCTTCCACGGACATGGGCGAACTGGCGTTAGGGCAGAACATGCTGGTCGCGTTCATGCCCTGGAACGGTTATAACTTCGAGGATTCCATCCTGGTTTCCGAGCGGGTTGTCCGGGACGACCGGTTTACCACGATTCATATCGAAGAGAAAACCTGTGTCGCACGCGATACGAAACACAGTCCGGAAGAAATTACCGCGGATATTCCGAACGTAAGCGAAGAAGCCCTGTCCAAATTGGATGAATCCGGAATCGTCTACGTCGGCGCGGAAGTCAAGGGTGGCGATATCCTGGTGGGCAAAGTCACCCCGAAAGGTGAAACCCAATTGACTCCCGAAGAAAAATTGCTGCGGGCCATTTTCGGAGAAAAAGCCGCGGACGTGAAGGATACGTCACTGCGCGTGCCGAGCAGTATCGAGGGTACCGTTATCGATGTCCAGGTGTTCACCCGCGACGGCGTCAAAAAAGACAAAAGGGCGCTGGATATCGAGGATGCCGAAATCAAGCGTTACCGAAAGGATCTCGACGACCAGTTGAAAATCCTGGAAGGCGATATTTTCGATCGGGTAGCCAAGTTGCTGATCGGCAAAGTGGCTCAGTCGGGCCCCGGACAATTGAAAGCCGGTACTGAAATCACCCGGGATTACCTCGACGGTCTGAAACATTCCGATTGGCTGAAGATCAGAATGAAGGACGAAGATCTCAACGTGCAGTTGGAAGCCGTACAGGCACAGGTTGAACAGCAACGGAAGGATTTCGACGAAAAATTCGACATCAAGCGGAAAAAAATCACGATGGGCGACGATTTGGCGCCTGGCGTGCTGAAAATGGTCAAAGTTTATCTGGCCGTCAAGCGCCGAATTCAGCCCGGAGACAAAATGGCGGGCCGCCACGGTAACAAAGGGGTTATTTCGATGATCCGGCCGATCGAAGACATGCCTTATACGGCGGACGGCAATCCGGTGGATATCGTGCTGAATCCGCTGGGGGTTCCGTCGCGGATGAACGTGGGCCAGGTTCTGGAGACCCATTTGGGCTGGGCGGCGAAAGGGCTTGGCATCAAAATCGGCAAAATGCTGGAGGCAAAAGCCAGAATCGCCGAGATTCGCGAGTTTTTAAACAAAATCTACAACAGCAGCGGACGCAAGGAAGATCTGGATTCGCTTGCCGACAGCGACATCCTGGAGCTGGCAACGAATCTGATCGATGGAGTGCCGATGGCGACGCCGGTATTCGACGGCGCCACCGAAGAGGACATCCGCACCATGCTGAAACTGGCTGATTTGCCCGAGCATGGACAAACGACTCTGTATGACGGACTGACCGGCGAGCCGTTTGAGCGTGAAGTTACCGTCGGGTATATGTACATGTTGAAATTGAATCATTTGGTCGACGACAAGATGCATGCCCGCTCCACCGGCCCTTACAGTCTGGTCACGCAGCAGCCGTTGGGCGGCAAGGCCCAATTCGGCGGCCAGCGTTTCGGAGAAATGGAAGTCTGGGCGCTTGAGGCGTATGGTGCGGCCTATACCCTGCAAGAAATGCTGACGGTCAAGTCGGATGACGTCACCGGAAGGACTCGCATGTATAAAAACATTGTCGACGGCGACCATAAAATGGAAGCCGGAATGCCGGAATCATTCAATGTATTGATTAAAGAAATACGCTCACTGGCGGTAAACATAGAGCTTGAACGCGATTAGGTTTTACTTTGAAAAATACCCGATAGCCTTGTTCTGGACCAAGCCGGAAACTATTTAAAGAGGACATACTCTTGAAAGATTTAATGAATTTCTTAAAACGTCAAAACCGTGCCGATGATTTCGACGGGATTCGGATCGGTTTGGCTTCGCCGGACATGATTCGTTCATGGTCTTACGGTGAAGTCAAAAAACCGGAAACCATCAACTACCGCACCTTCAAACCGGAACGCGACGGCTTGTTCTGCGCCAAGATCTTCGGACCGGTCAGCGATTACGAGTGCCTGTGCGGTAAATATAAAAGGCTGAAGCACCGGGGCGTCATTTGCGAAAAATGCGGCGTGGAAGTTACTTTATCCAAAGTTCGCCGTGAAAGAATGGGGCATATCGATCTGGCCAGCCCGGTGGCCCACATCTGGTTCTTGAAATCGCTCCCGTCCAGAATCGCGCTGTTGCTGGATATGACGCTGAGAGAAATCGAACGCGTCCTGTATTTCGAGTCTTTTGTCGTGCTGGAGCCGGGCATGACTCCTTTAAACAAGGGGCAACTTTTGACCGACGACGAATATCTCGACGCGGTGGAAATGCACGGCGATGACTTTGTCGCCAAAATGGGCGCCGAAGCCATTTACGACCTGCTGAAAGCGATTGATCTGAAGGAAGAGATCGACCGGTTGCGGGAAGAAATCAATTCGACGAACTCCGAAACCAAAATAAAAAAATATTCGAAGCGATTGAAGGTCATCGAGTCTCTGCTGAGCTCCAAAAACCGTCCCGAATGGATGATTCTGAAGGTTCTGCCGGTGCTGCCGCCGGAACTGCGCCCGCTCGTGCCGCTCGACGGCGGCCGTTTCGCCACGTCGGACCTGAACGACCTGTACCGCCGGGTCATTAACAGAAATAACCGTTTGAACCGCTTGCTCGACCTCAATGCGCCGGACATTATCGTCCGCAACGAGAAACGCATGTTGCAGGAGTCGGTGGATGCCCTGCTGGACAACGGCCGCCGCGGCCGTGCGATTACCGGCACCAACCGGCGTCCTTTGAAATCGCTGGCCGACATGATCAAGGGCAAACAGGGCCGTTTCAGACAGAATCTGCTCGGCAAGCGGGTGGACTATTCCGGCCGTTCCGTTATCGTGGTCGGTCCGACCTTGCGTCTGCATCAATGCGGCTTGCCGAAAAAAATGGCGCTGGAATTGTTCAAACCGTTCATTTTCAGCAAGCTTCAGTTCAGAGGATTGGCAACCACCATCAAGGCTGCCAAGAAAATGGTGGAACGCGAAGGCACCGAAGTTTGGGACATCCTGGAAGAAGTCATTCGCGAACATCCCATCTTGTTGAACCGCGCGCCGACGTTGCACCGGTTGGGCATCCAGGCGTTCGAGCCGATTCTGATCGAAGGCAAGGCGATCCAACTGCATCCTTTGGTCTGTAGCGCATTCAACGCCGATTTCGACGGCGACCAGATGGCCGTGCACATTCCGCTGTCGATTGAAGCGCAGTTGGAAGCCCGGACTTTGATGATGGCTACGAACAACATCCTGTCTCCTGCAAACGGCGAGCCGGTGATCAACCCGTCGCAGGACGTGGTCTTGGGACTGTACTATATCAGCCGGGAAAAGATCAATGCGAAAGGCAACGGCAGCATCTTTGTCAGCGTCGGCGAAGTCCATAAGGCATTGCTGGCGAAGACCGTGGAATTGCAGTCGAAAATTCAGTTGCGGATAACCGAGAAAAGCCGCGATGAACAGGGCGAAGTCACGGAAAAGACGCATCGTGTCGAAACCACGGTAGGCCGTGCGTTGATCTGGGAGATCGTGCCCGATTTCATTCCATACGAACTGGTCAATTGCGATATGACCAAAAAGAACATATCGCGCCTGGTCAATTACTGTTACCGCTATTTGGGTAATAAAGATACCGTGGTTCTGGCCGATCAGTTGATGTATCTGGGCTTCAGGTACGCGACCATCGCGGGCGTGTCTTTCGGTATTGAGGACATGGCGATTCCGGCAAAAAAGGTCGACATTATCAAGGCCGCCGAAGCCGAAGTGAGCGAGATTCAGACTCAATACGCCTCCGGCCTGGTAACCGACGGCGAGCGTTATAACAAGGTTGTCGACATCTGGTCTCACGCCAACGATCAGGTGGCCAAGGTGATGATGGACGGATTGGGAGAAGAGTCTGTCGTCGATGCCGACGGCAAAGCCGTAAGACAGAAATCCTTCAACTCGATCTTTATGATGGCCGAATCCGGAGCCCGGGGTTCCGCGGCCCAGATTCGCCAGTTGGCGGGTATGCGCGGATTGATGGCCAAGCCGGACGGTTCGATCATCGAAACGCCGATTACGGCGAATTTCAGAGAAGGACTGGACGTATTACAGTACTTTATTTCGACTCACGGCGCCCGGAAAGGTTTGGCGGATACCGCATTGAAAACCGCAAACTCCGGTTATCTGACGCGCAGACTGGTCGACGTCGCGCAAGACCTGGTGATCACCACCGAAGATTGCGGCACCGTCAACGGCTTGATCATGACCCCGATCATCGAAGGCGGGGATGTGGTCGAACCTTTGTCCGAGCGCGTGTTGGGCCGAGTGGCCGCGGTCGACATCATGGATGCTACCGGCGAAAAAGTAGTCGTGCCGCAAGGAACCTTATTGAACGAGCATTGGGTTTCCGTTTTGGAAGAACAAAGTATCGATCAGATTCTGATTCGGTCGATCATCACCTGTGAAAATCGGCACGGCGTTTGTGCGAAATGTTACGGCCGGGATCTGGGACGCGGCCATCTGGTCAACATCGGCGAAGCGGTGGGTGTTATTGCGGCGCAATCGATCGGCGAACCGGGCACGCAGTTGACCATGCGGACGTTCCATATCGGCGGTGCGGCCTCCCGGTCCGCTGCGATCAGCAACGTTCAGGTGAAATCATCGGGAACGGTGCGCTTAAGCAATCTGAAATCGGTGGTGAACAGGGAAGGCAATCTGGTGGCCGTCTCGAGATCGGGCGAAGTGTGCGTGGTCGACGATTACGGCCGTGAGCGCGAACGCTATAAAATTCCCTATGGATCGGTTTTGTCGGTTCAGGAAGGAAGCCGCATCACTGCAGGCGACATCATCGTAACCTGGGATCCCCATACCCATCCGGTCATCACCGAGGTGGACGGTGTCGTGGAATTGACCAATTTCATCGACGGCGTTACCGTACAAAAAGTATCGGACGAGGTAACCGGCTTGAGTTCATTGGTCGTGACCGATCCGAAACAGCGCGGCAGTGTCGGCAAGGAACTGCGACCGATGGTAAAACTGGTAGGCCACAACGGAGAAACCATTTATCTACCGGGAACCGAAATTCCTGCCCAGTATTTCCTGCCGGCCGGAGCGATTGCCGGCATTAAGGACGGCGGCGAGGTCAAGGTGGGCGATGTCTTGGCGAGAATTCCTCAGGAATCGAGTAAAACCCGCGATATTACCGGCGGTCTGCCGCGCGTGGCCGATTTGTTCGAGGCAAGAAAAACCAAGGACCCTGCGATTCTGGCCGAGACCAGCGGTACCGTTTCGTTCGGGAAGGAAACCAAAGGCAAGCAGCGGGTCATCATTACCGATGCCAGCGGCGAAATGGTGGAAACCTTGATACCGAAATGGCGTCATATCACCGTGTTTGAAGGGGAGTATGTCGAAAAAGGCGAAACCATCGCCGAAGGCGAACTGACTCCGCACGACATCCTGAGATTGCGCGGTGTCGAGGAACTGTCCAATTATCTGGTCAAGGAAATTCAGGACGTGTACCGCTTGCAAGGCGTGAAAATCAACGACAAGCACATTGAAGCGATCATTCGCCAGATGTTGAGAAAAGTCGAGATAACCGCTCCGGGCGATACTTCGTTCCTGAAAGGCGACCAGGTCGAACGGTCGGCTTTGCGTGAAGAAAACGACAGAATGGAAACCGAAAGCAAGATTCCTGCCAGTTACGAATCTGTATTGCTGGGTATTACCAAGGCTTCGTTGGCGACAGAGTCATTCATCTCTGCTGCCTCGTTCCAGGAAACGACCCGGGTATTGACCGATGCGGCAGTGCGGGGATTGAGCGACGGGTTGCAAGGCTTGAAGGAGAATGTGATCGTTGGTCGCTTGATTCCAGCGGGAACGGGTCTGGCCTATCATGAGAATAGAAAGAATAGGGCGGCTCAGTACCAGGCTGTGGAAAGCGAAGCAGCTCCGGTAGTCGATGCGGGAGATGTAGAAGAGCAACTCAAACAGGCTTTGAATATCTAAACGAAGCGTATGCGAAAAAATGGGCTTGACCTGATGAAAGTTAGCAAGTAATATATCCGGCTAACATGAACTAACGTGATTGATCAGGTCAAATTAAATCAACCGCCGCGCGGTTGCGCGGCGGTTATTTTTTATTATCTGACATTTATTTATATTGTAAATCGGAGTAAACACAAATATGGCCACGATCAACCAATTGGTTCGTAAGCCGCGCGCTAAGAAAATAGAAAAAACCAACGTTCCTGCATTGGAGGCCTGTCCTCAGCGGAGAGGGGTTTGTACGCGTGTTTATACAACAACTCCCAAGAAGCCGAATTCGGCGCTGAGAAAAGTCGCTCGGGTCAGATTGACCAACGGTTCCGAAGTGAGTAGCTATATCGGTGGCGAAGGGCATAACCTGCAAGAGCACTCGGTGGTTCTGATCAGGGGTGGCCGGGTAAAGGATTTGCCGGGCGTTCGGTATCACGTGGTGCGGGGCAGTCTGGATACATCAGGTGTAAACAATAGAAAGTGCGGGCGTTCCAAGTATGGAACAAAGCGGCCAAAAGGCAAGTAATAGGTTGAGCGATAATGTCTAGAAGAAGAGTTGCTACAAAAAGAGAGATCATTCCTGATCCACGGTATGGCAGTGTCATGTTGACCAAATTTATGAACATGATCATGGAAAGCGGCAAAAAGTCCGTTGCCGAAGGCATCGTTTACGGTGCTTTGGACGTGATCGGAAGCAAGGGGCATCACGAGCCTCTGGATGTGCTTTCGAAAGCATTGGAGAACGTTCAGCCCAGAGTGGAAGTGAAATCCCGGCGCGTTGGCGGAGCTACCTATCAGGTGCCTGTTGAAGTGCGTCCTTCCAGAAGAATGGCTTTGGCCATGCGTTGGCTGATTGATGCCTCGCGCAAAAGAAATGAAAAAAATATGCCGGCCAAGTTGGCGGGCGAGTTGCTGGATGCGTTCGAAAACAGAGGGGCTGCCGCCAAGAAGCGCGAAGACACGCATCGAATGGCGGAAGCGAACAAGGCGTTCTCTCATTACCGTTGGTAATCCTGAATAGGAAATACGACAGTTGTGGCGCGAAAAACTCCCATAGAGCGATATCGTAATATTGGCATCATGGCTCACATCGATGCCGGCAAGACCACTACGACGGAGCGGGTCTTGTATTATACGGGAGTGTCGCACAAAATCGGCGAAGTGCATGAAGGCACTGCAACCATGGACTGGATGGAGCAGGAGCAGGAGCGGGGAATTACGATAACTTCTGCGGCAACGACCTGTTTTTGGTCGGGCATGGAGAAGCAATTCCCGCAGCACCGCATTAACATTATCGATACGCCCGGGCATGTCGATTTTACGATCGAGGTCGAGCGTTCGCTGCGCGTTCTGGACGGTGCCTGTGCGGTGTTTTGTGCCGTGGGAGGAGTCGAGCCGCAGTCGGAAACGGTGTGGCGCCAGGCTAATAAATACCATGTCCCTCGGCTGGCTTTCGTCAATAAGATGGATCGTTCGGGAGCCGATTTTCTGAAGGTCATTGAGCAAATTAAAACCAAGCTGGGAAGTCAGGCTGTTCCCTTGCAGTTGCCCATCGGCGCCGAAGACAAGTTCGAAGGCGTGGTGGATCTTATCAAAATGAAAGCCATCTATTGGGAAGAAGCCAATATGGGCATGACTTTTGTTGAGAAGGAAATTCCTGAGGGCATGCAGGCCAGTTGCGAGGAATGGAGAGAGCGCGCAGTTGAAGCCGCGGCCGACGCCAATGAAGAATTGATGGAAAAATATCTTCAGGAAGGCTCTCTGACGGAAGAGGAAATCAAGCAGGGGTTACGGCAGCAAACCATCGCGAATCGCATTGTCCCGGCCTTTTGCGGATCGGCCTTTAAAAACAAGGGCGTCCAGGCGATGCTTGATGCGGTGGTGGAATATCTGCCGGCTCCAACCGATATTCCGGCGATAAAGGGTGTGCTCGAGTCGGATTCGAGCGAGGTCGAGCGACCGGCCAGAGAACAGGCGCCTTTTGCTGCGTTGGCGTTCAAGATAGCCACCGATCCTTTTGTAGGCACGCTGACTTTCTTTAGAGTGTACTCCGGAGTGCTGAATTCCGGAGACAGTGTTTACAATTCGGTAAAAAAGAAAAAAGAGCGCATTGGTCGTATCGTGCAGATGCATGCCAATAGCCGGGAAGAAGTAAAAGAAGTTTTTGCCGGAGACATAGCGGCTGCAATAGGGCTTAAAGAAGTTACTACCGGCGATACGCTGTGCGACCCCAAGGAAGCCATCGTATTGGAAAGAATGGAGTTTCCCGAACCTGTGATTTCGGTGGCGGTGGAGCCTAAAACAAAAGCGGATCAAGAAAAATTAGGTATTGCTTTAGGAAAATTGGCGCAGGAAGATCCTTCGTTTCGCGTGCAAACCGATGAAGAATCCGGGCAGATCATAATTTCCGGCATGGGTGAGCTTCATCTCGAAATCATCGTCGACCGGATGAAGAGGGAATTCAATGTGGAGGCCAATGTTGGCGCTCCGCAGGTAGCTTACCGTGAAACCGTACGGGCAACGGTAGAACAGGAAGGTAAATTTGTAAGGCAATCGGGCGGCCGTGGGCAATATGGTCATGTCTGGTTGAGAATCGAGCCGCAAGAGCCTGGGACGGGTTATCAGTTCGTCAATGAGATTGTTGGCGGGGTTGTTCCCAAGGAATATATCCCGGCAGTCGACAAAGGCGTTCAAGAACAGTTGAAAAGCGGTGTTCTTGCCGGTTATCCGGTGCTGGACGTAAAGGTTTCATTGATCGATGGGTCGTATCATGACGTCGATTCCAGCGAAATGGCTTTTAAAATAGCGGGTTCCATGTGTTTCAGGGAAGGCGCGAGAAAAGCGAATCCGGTTTTGCTTGAGCCGATCATGAAAGTTGAGATTCTGACCCCTGAGGAATACATGGGAGACGTGGTCGGCGACATCAACAGACGCCGCGGAGTCATTCAGGGCATGGAAGATACACCGTCTGGCAAAACGATTGGCTGCGAAGTTCCTTTAGCTGAAATGTTCGGTTATGCAACCGATTTGCGTTCTGCAACACAGGGGCGGGCAACCTACAGTATGCAGTTTGAAAAATACAGTGAAGTACCTGCTGGTATTGCGGAAGCGATTATTAAAAGATCTTCATAAAATAGAAAGTAACATTTAAATAAGGTATTGACTCATGGCCAAAGAAAAATTTTCACGTAGCAAGCCGCATGTAAACGTAGGCACGATCGGTCACGTGGACCACGGCAAGACGACCCTGACCGCCGCCCTGACCAAGGTGATGGCGGAGCTGCAAGGCGGCGAAGTAAAAGCGTTCGATCAGATCGACAACGCGCCGGAAGAGCGCGCGCGCGGGATCACCATTGCGACCTCGCACGTGGAATATCAATCGGCGACCCGTCACTATGCGCACGTGGACTGCCCGGGCCATGCCGATTACGTGAAGAACATGATCACCGGTGCGGCGCAGATGGACGGCGCCATTCTGGTGTGCTCGGCGGCGGACGGTCCGATGCCGCAGACCCGTGAACACATTCTGTTGTCCCGTCAGGTGGGTGTGCCTTACATCGTCGTGTTTCTGAACAAGGCCGACATGGTGGACGATCCCGAGCTGATCGACCTGGTTGAAATGGAGCTGAGAGAATTGCTGGACCTGTACGAGTTCCCGGGCGACGACACGCCGATCATCGTGGGTTCGGCGCTGAAGGCTTTGGAAGGCGACACCAGCGAGATCGGCGTGCCCTCGATCGTCAAGCTGGTGGAAGCCTTGGACAGCTACATTCCGTTGCCGGAAAGAGCGGTGGACGGTGCTTTCCTGATGCCGATCGAAGACGTGTTCTCGATCTCGGGCCGCGGCACCGTGGTGACCGGCCGGGTGGAGCGCGGCATCATCAAGGTGGGTCAGGAAGTGGAAATCGTCGGCATCCGTCCGACCACGACCACCACCTGCACCGGCGTGGAAATGTTCCGGAAGCTCTTGGATCAAGGCCAGGCGGGCGACAACGTCGGTATTTTGCTGCGGGGCACCAAGCGCGATGAAGTCGAGCGCGGTCAGGTGCTGGCGCAAAAAGGCACGATCAAGCCGCACAACCATTTCAAGGCGGAAATCTACGTCTTGTCGAAGGAAGAAGGCGGCCGTCACACGCCGTTTTTCAATGGCTACCGTCCGCAGTTTTATTTCCGGACCACCGACGTGACCGGCGCCGTGGAGTTGCCGGAAGGCGTGGAAATGGTCATGCCGGGCGACAACATTGCCGTCGAAATCAAATTGATCTCGCCGATTGCAATGGACGAAGGCTTGCGTTTTGCGATCCGGGAAGGCGGTCGTACCGTCGGCGCGGGCGTCGTGGCATCAATTATCGAGTAATAGAATTATGGCAAATCAAACTATCAGAATCCGCTTGAAATCATTTGATCATAAACTGATTGATCAATCGGCTGGCGAGATAGTAGAAACAGCAAGGAGAACGGGCGCCCTGGTCAAGGGCCCCATCCCTTTGCCTACTAAAAAAGAACGGTTTACGATTTTAATCTCCCCGCATGTCAACAAGGATGCGAGAGATCAGTACGAGTTAAGAACTTATAAGAGATTGCTGGATATCGTAGAACCTACCGAAAAAACGGTAGATGCATTGATGAAATTGGATCTTGCAGCTGGCGTTGATGTACAAATAAAGTTGAATTAAAAATAGAGGAATTGGCAGATGTCAATAGGTCTTGTAGGTCGTAAGTGCGGAATGACCCGGGTTTTTTGTGATGATGGCTCGTCAGTACCGGTGACTGTTCTTCAGATTGATTCGAATAGAATCACTCAAGTGAAAGGTATTGAAGTTGATGGTTATCGTTCAATTCAAGTAGCGGTTGGCGAAAAAAAATCATCGAAAGTCAATAAAGCAATGGCTGGCCATTATGCTGCGGCAAATGTGACTGCCGGTCGTGGTCTTTGGGAGTTCAGACTCGAGGACGGCGAAGGCGAAGATCTATCTGTCGGTTCCGAATTGTCCCTGGACATTTTTTCGGTGGGCCAAAAAGTCGACGTGCAGGGACGGAGCATCGGTAAAGGATTTGCCGGCGGTATCAAACGTCACAACTTCAGCATGCAAGATGCGACTCATGGTAACTCGCGCTCGCACAGGGTGTTAGGTTCGATCGGTATGAACCAAACCCCCGGTCGGGTATTTAAGGGAAAGAAAATGGAAGGTCATCTGGGCGACGTAAAAACGACGGTTCAAAACCTGATCATTCATTCGATCGACAAAGAGCGGAACATCATACTGGTTAAGGGCGCAGTACCTGGTGCGAAGGGCGGCGACGTAGTCATCCGGCCTGCATCTAAAATGAGGAATAAAGGTTAAGTTATGGGTTTGCAAATACCTGCTATCAACGAACACGACTCAGCCGGAAAAATTGAGGTATCCGAATCGGTTTTCGGGCAGTCGTTCAACGAAACATTGGTGCATCAACTGGTGACAAGATATCTGGCCGGGGCAAGAGCCGGCACCAAGGCGCAAAAAACGCGCTCGGATGTCAGTGGCGGCGGTTCCAAACCGTGGCGGCAAAAAGGCACCGGCCGTGCGCGCTCCGGTTCGACGCGCAGTCCGATCTGGCGCACCGGTGGCGTTACTTTCGCAGCAAGACCGAGATCCTACGAGCAGAAACTGAATAAGAAAATGTTTCGTGCCGGTATACGTTCCATATTGTCCGAATTATTGAGACAGGAGCGTTTGGCGGTCAGCAGCGATTTTTTACCTTCTTCGCCGAAAACTAAAGAGCTGGCTGCTAAATTAAAAACCCTGGATGCAAAACGTATCCTGATTGTGGTCGAAAGCATTGATGAAAACCTGGCTCTGGCTTCAAGAAACATTCCTTACGTAGAAGTCATCGAGGCCATTAATTTGAGTCCCGTTTTATTAGTCGCGGCAGACAAGGTTATTGCTTCACCGGGTGCGTTGAAAAAAATTGAGGAGCACTTGGCATGAATTTGACAAACTATCAATTGGCAAATGTTTTACAGGCGCCGATTATTTCGGAAAAAAGCACTAATGCAGCCGAACAGAATAAACGAATTGTTTTTAAGGTAAAGCCCGAGGCTACCAAAAAACAGGTCAAAGATGCAGTAGAAGCCATGTTTAAAGTCGAAGTGGATTCGGTCAATATTTTAAACGTTAAAGGCAAGCAAAAACGATTTGGCCGAACTCTGGGCAAGCGATCTGATTGGAAAAAAGCCTATGTAAAGCTTAAGCCCGGTCATGATATCGATTTTTCAGCTGCATAAATCTATTTAAAGTATAAATACGATAGGAAACGGTAATCATGGCGATTGTAAAATCAAAACCGACATCTCCGGGATCTAGGTTTGTCGTCCGAATCAAAAACGATGATTTGTACAAAGGCAAGCCTTATGCTCCTTTGTTGAGCAAAAACGCGAAAAGCGGCGGCCGGAATAATCAAGGGCGGATCACTACGCGGCACGTGGGCGGCGGTCACAAGCAGCACTACCGCATCATCGACTTTAAAAGAAATAAAACCGACATTCCGGCCGTGGTGGAGCGTCTGGAGTACGACCCGAACAGAACGGCTCATATCGCGTTGATCCTGTACAAAGACGGAGAGCGTAGATACATTATCGCTCCGAAAGGCATGGAAGTCGGTCAGGAAATCATTTCATCCGAGACAGTGCCGGTCAAACCGGGGAATTGCATGCCGTTGCGGAATATTCCCATGGGCACCACGGTTCACTGTGTCGAATTAAAGCCCGGCAAGGGTGCGCAATTGGCTAGAAGTGCCGGTACTTCCGTGCAATTGGTCGCCAGGGAAGGAGCGCATGCAACCATCCGCTTGCGGTCGGGAGAAATGCGCAAAGTCATGGCCGATTGCCTGGCGGTGATCGGCGAGGTATCGAATGCAGAGCATAATCTGGCTTCACTCGGAAAAGCCGGCGCCACCCGCTGGAGAGGCGTTCGCCCGACAGTTCGTGGTGTCGTTATGAATCCGGTAGACCACCCACATGGTGGCGGTGAAGGCCGTACATCGGGTGGAAGGCATCCCGTATCTCCATGGGGTATGCCGACCAAGGGCTATAAAACCAGAAAGAATAAGCGTACCGACAACATGATTGTCAGACGCCGTAAGCAAAAATAGAGAGGAATTAGCGTGCCACGTTCAATTAAAAAAGGTCCTTTTATTGATCATCATCTGCTGAAGAAAGTAGAGGATGCTGTTAAAAGCAATAATCGGAAACCGATTAAAACCTGGTCAAGAAGATCGATGATTATTCCCGATATGTTGGGTTTAACAATTGCAATCCACAATGGGCGTTTGCACATTCCTGTTCTCATCTCCGAAAACATGATTGGGCATAAGTTGGGAGAGTTCGCTCCCACGCGAACATACAAAGGCCATGTGGCTGATAAAAAATCTAAATAGGTCGAAAGATGGAAGTTACTGCAAGGTTAAATAATGCCCCACTATCGGCGCAAAAGGCCCGATTGGTTGGTGATCAGATACGTGGCATGCCGGTTGATAAAGCGCTGAATTTGCTGAAATTCAGCTCTAAAAAGGCGGCCGCTATTTTTAAAAAGGTTCTGGAATCCGCCATTGCGAATGCGGAACACAATGAGAGTGCCGATATTGATGAATTAAGGGTGTCCACCGTTTATGTCAATGAAGGGGCGACCATGAAAAGATTTAAGGCAAGGGCGAAGGGGCGTGCGAATCACATCCTGAAGAGAACCTGCCATATCACAGTTAAAGTCGCAGAATACGAATAGAGGCAGAAAATGGGTCAAAAAGTACATCCGGTAGGCGTTCGCCTGGGCATAGTTAAAGATTGGAATTCAAGATGGTATGCAAGCAATCAGGATTATTCCGTTTTTTTGCATCAGGATTTGACCGTCCGGGACTATATCAAGAAAAAACTGGCTCATGCATCGGTGAGCCGTATCCAGATCAATCGTCCTGCCAATAACGCTCATATCACGATTCATACGGCAAGACCGGGCATCGTTATCGGTAAAAAAGGCGAGGACATCGATGTTCTGAAGCAGGAAGTGTCCAAAATGATGGGCATTCCAGTTCAGCTTAACGTCGAAGAGATCAGAAAGCCCGAACTGGATGCTCAGTTGGTGGCGGAAGGCGTTGCACAGCAATTGGAAAAGCGGATCATGTACCGCAGAGCCATGAAGCGGGCCGTGACCAATACCATGCGATTAGGGGCGGAAGGCATCAAAATCAACGTCGGCGGTCGTTTGAATGGCGCCGAAATTGCCCGCAGCGAGTGGTACAGAGAAGGCCGCGTTCCTCTGCACACGTTAAGAGCCGATATCGATTACGCCACGGCTGAAGCAAAAACCACCTATGGAATTATCGGCATCAAGGTGTGGATATTCAAGGGTGAAGTATTCGATATGGATGCGCATGTTGCATCGATAAATTCTGAAACCAAAAAATAGTTGAAGGGATAAGACAATGCTTCAACCAAAAAGAACCAAATTCCGTAAGCAGCACAAAGGCAGAAACAACGGTATCGCCGTGCGTGGATCCTCCGTCAGTTTCGGAGAATACGGCTTGAAAGCCGTTTCCCGTGGCAGATTGACGGCGCGCCAAATAGAGTCGGCGCGTAGAACCATTACTCGTCACGTTAAGCGGGGCGGAAAAATATGGATCCGAATCTTTCCGGACAAGCCGATTACGAAAAAACCTTTAGAAGTTCGTATGGGAAAAGGCAAAGGTAGTGTAGAATACTGGGTTGCTCAAGTAAGGCCGGGTGCCATGTTGTATGAAATTCAGGGTGTCAGTGAAGAATTGGCGCGCGAAGCGTTTACTTTAGCAGCGGCAAAATTACCTTTGAAAACAATGTTTACTGCGCGGACCATAATGTAATGAAAGCAAGTGAATTACGCCAAAAAAGTAAAGACGACCTGGGGAGGCTGTTGCTCGAGTTATCCCGGGAACGCTTTAATTTGAGAATGCAAAAAAGTACCGGACAGTTGGCTAAGCCTGCTGAAATTAAAAGGGTGAGACGCGACATCGCGAGAATTTTAACCGTTATGAATGAAAAGACGGGCGGCTAACGATGACTGAGAATGTAAGCAAAATCCGGACAATCAACGGAAAAGTAGTCAGCAACAAGATGGATAAGACCATTACTGTTCTGGTCGAGCGCGTGGTCAAGCACCCGGTGTATGGAAAATACGTTAAACGCTCCACCAAGCTGATGGCACATGATGAAAACAATATCTGCCAGGAAGGCGACATTGTGGCCATTACCTCTTGCCGGCCGTTGTCCAAAAACAAAACTTTCAAACTTGTTGAAGTTTTGGAAAGTGCCGGCAAATAAATTGAGCTCTATCTAAAAATTAGGAAACAATCATGATTCAGATGCAAACTAGCCTTGACGTCGCCGATAATAGTGGCGCAAAAAAGGTCATGTGTATCAAAGTATTAGGTGGTTCGCACAGACGCTATGCGAACATCGGCGACATCATTAAAGTCAGCATCAAGGATGCAATACCTCGCGGACGCGTAAAAAAAGGCGAAGTGTACAACGCCCTGGTTGTCAGAACCAGCAAAGGCGTTCGCCGTCCGGACGGTTCCGTCATTCGTTTCGACGGCAATGCGGCAGTGATACTGAACAACAATCTGCAGCCGCTCGGTACCCGTATCTTTGGCCCGGTAACCCGTGAGTTGAGAGGTGAGAAATTCATGAAAATCATCTCGCTGGCTCCAGAAGTTCTGTAAGGTTAGGTGACGAACATGCAAAAGATTAGAAAAGGCGATGACGTCATTGTCCGCACCGGTAAAGACAAAGGTAAAAGCGGTCGAGTCACCAAGGTATTGAAAGACGGCATGGTTGTGGTTGAAGGCATCAATCAGGTCAAAAAGAATCAGAAACCGAATCCTAATAAAGGCGTGTCCGGCGGTATCATCACCAAAGACATGCCTATCAATATTTCCAATATCGGATTGTATAATCCTGCAACTAAAAAGGCGGACCGCGTTGGCTTCAAGTTTCTGGAAGACGGCAAGAAAGTCAGATATTTCAAATCAACAAAAGAAGTTGTTGATGTTTAAGGTATAAGATCATGGCTAGACTGGAAACTGAATACAAAGAAAAAATACTGCCCGCACTGGTTAAGCAATTTGGCTATAAATCGGTCATGCAGGCTCCGAAAATCACTAAAATCACGCTGAACATGGGCGTGGGCGGTGCTGTTGCCGATAAAAAAATTCTGCAATCCGCGCTTTCCGACATGGAAAAAATCTCGGGTCAGAAACCGATCGTCACGCTGGCGAGAAAGTCCATCGCAGGATTTAAAATACGCGACGACATGCCGATCGGTTGCAAGGTGACTCTGCGCAGCGACAGAATGTACGAATTTCTCGATCGACTGATCAATATCGCCATTCCCCGGATCCGGGACTTCAGGGGATTGAACTCCAAAAGCTTCGACGGTCGGGGCAATTATTCTATGGGTGTCAAAGAGCAAATCATTTTTCCTGAAATTGATTATGACAAGATTGACGCTTTGCGTGGCATGGATATTACGATTACGACAACCGCTCAAACCAATGAGGAAGGCTTGGCGTTGTTGAGATTGTTCAATTTTCCATTTAAGAATTAAAGAGCGTTTTGTTATGGCAAAAAAGTCAATGGTTGCGCGTGAAGTCAAGCGTAAAAAATTAGTACAGAAATATGAAGCGAAACGGAAAGCTCTGAAAGAAATTATCAGAAGTCCGAAATCGACATTCGAAGATAAGGAATCGGCTCAGATACAACTCCAAAAATTACCGAGAGATTCCAGCGGGGCCCGAATCCGGAATCGTTGCAGCTTGACCGGCCGCCCGCATGGTTTCTACCGCAAGTTCGGGCTTAGCCGCAATAAGCTGAGAGAAGCGACCATGCGCGGCGATGTTCCCGGCGTGGTCAAGGCGAGCTGGTAAGGTCCGTGGATCAAGTTTGGAGATATTAAAATGAGTATGACAGACCCGATAGCAGACATGCTGACCCGAATTCGGAATGGTCAGGCTGCTAGGAAAAAGTTTATAAAACAACCCTCTTCAAAGCTTAAGGTATCTATAGCCAGAGTTTTGAAAGAAGAGGGATACATTACCGATTTCAGCACAGAAACGATCGGTAACCATACCGAGATGACGATCGAATTGAAATATTACAAGGGCGCGCCCGTCATCGAAAGCATAAAAAGAATTAGTAGACCCGGTTTACGTATTTATAAATCTAAAGACGAATTGCCAAAAGTGCTTGGCGGCTTAGGGATTGCTATTGTATCAACATCTAACGGTGTAATGACTGATAGGTCCGCGCGCGCGATCGGGCACGGCGGCGAAGTTATTTGCACGGTTTGTTAACATAGGTGTGTTATGTCAAGAATTGCTAAAGCCCCAGTTGCCATTCCAAGTGGCGTCGACGTCAAGCTCGATGGCAATACGATGACCGTAAAAGGAAGTAAAGGTCAGCTATCTTTCAATTTCAATTCGGCAATCCGCATGGAAGTTGCAAATAATACGATCCAGATGCAATGGAACAAGGACGATAAAAATGCAACTTCGCAAGCAGGGACTGCAAGAGCCATCGTCAACAACATGGTGACCGGGGTTTCGGCCGGATACGAAAAAAAATTGTCGTTGGTAGGCGTCGGTTACCGTGCTCAGGCCAAGGATAAAAATCTGAATCTTGCGCTCGGATTTTCTCATCCGATCGATTTCGAAGTGCCGGCCGGCATTACTGTTGAAACGCCAAGCCAAACCGAAATAGTGGTCAAAGGCAGTGACAAACAGTTGGTGGGAGAGATTGCGGCCAAAATCAGATCCTATCGTCCACCGGAGCCTTATAAAGGCAAGGGCGTTCGTTATGCCGATGAACATGTGGCAAGAAAAGAAGCTAAGAAGAAGTAAGGTGGCGTGATGGATAAGAAACAGGCTCGTTTAAAACGCGCAATAAAATTGCGCAGTAAAATTAAAAAGATAGGCGCAACCAGGCTGTCGATTCATAAATCCGGCCAACATATTTATGCGCAAGTAATCAGCGACGACGGAAGAAGTACTTTGGCTAGTGCATCCACTACCCAGGCGGATATCAAGGCTTCCTTGAAAAGTACCAGCAACATGGAAGCGGCTGCCGAAGTTGGAAAAATAATAGCGCAACGGGCATTGGCCGCCGGTATTACCGAAGTGGCTTTTGACCGTTCCGGATTTAAGTATCATGGCCGCGTGAAAGCATTAGCCGATGCCGCTCGTGAAGCCGGTTTGAAATTTTAGGGGAATAATATGGCTACAGCACCTGCTCAAGGCAGCACTGACGGTCTGCAAGAAAAATTAGTATCAGTACGGCGCGTTGCAAAAGTTGTAAAAGGCGGTAGAGTATTCGGCTTCACGGCGTTGACCGTGGTGGGAGACGGCGAAGGACGCGTCGGCTACGGGGTGAGCAAGGCTCGGGAAGTTCCGATCGCCATCCAGAAATCACTGGAGCAAGCCCGGAAAAACATGCGCAAGGTTTCACTGAAGGGCGATACCTTGCAGTATCCCATTATGGATTCCACGGGCGCAGCAAAAGTATACATGCAGCCTGCCTCCGAAGGTACCGGCATTATTGCCGGTGGCGCGATGAGAGCGGTATTCGAAGTGGTTGGCGTTCACAACGTGTTGGCGAAGTGCATCGGCACCAGCAATCCGATCAATGTGGTTCGAGCCACGATCAATGGTTTGACTCGCATGCATAATGCCAATCAGATAGCCGCAAAACGCGGTTTGTCGGTAGAAAAGATCCTCGGGTAGTTAATATGTCGAGCAATAAATTGAGCGTAACGATGATTAAGAGCAAGTTTGGCAGGTTGCCGAGCCACCAGGCCTGCTTGCACGGGTTGGGATTGAAAAAAATCAATCAGACCGTTGAAGTACTCAATACCCCGGAAAACAGAGGTATGATCAATAAAATATCATACATGCTAAAAGTTGAGGAAAAGTAATGTTTTTAAATACCATTCAGGCGAGTGAAGGATCGCGCAAGAAAGCGAAGCGAGTTGGTCGCGGAATAGGTTGCACCCTTGGAAAAACTTGCGGAAGAGGCCATAAAGGTCAAAAGGCAAGAGCGGGCGGGTTCCATAAAGTCGGATTTGAAGGCGGTCAGATGCCTTTGCAACGGCGATTGCCTAAAATCGGTTTCAAATCCCGGAAAAGCATGTACAGTGCCGAAGTCAGACTGAGCGAACTTAACTCATTGTCTGTTGATGTGATCGACTTGAAGGCTTTGATTGAACATAACGTAGTTCCTGCTTTTACAAAAACAGTGAAAGTCATCAAATCCGGCGAGCTTAACAAAGCGATTACCGTTAAAGGCATCAAGGTAACCGGTGGCGCTAAACAATCCATCGAGTCCGTTGGCGGCAAAGTCGAGGTCTAAGTGAGCGCATCACCCAACCAAATAGCAAACAAACCTGCGGGCTTGTCTGAATTAAAATCGAGATTGCTTTTCGTGCTGGGGGCGTTGTTCGTCTACCGGGTCGGAGCTCATATTCCGGTTCCGGGTATCGATCCTAAGGCCCTGGCTGCTATGTTCGAACAACAGAGCGGTTCAATCTTGGATATGTTCAACATGTTTTCGGGCGGCGCCTTGATGCGGTTGAGTTTATTTGCTCTTGGGATCATGCCTTATATTTCGGCGTCAATTATCATGCAATTGATGACCGTGGTCATTCCGGCCATGGAGCAGATAAAAAAGGAAGGCGAATCCGGCAGGCGCAAGATATCGCAATATACCCGATACGGCACCGTCGTGCTGGCTTCGTTTCAAGCCGTCGGCATTTCGTTGGCTCTGCAGAACCAGAGCGCCGGAGGGATGCCGGTAGTCTTGCATCCGGGTATCGGATTCATTGCAATTACCGCCATTACTTTGGTTACCGGCACGGTTTTCCTGATGTGGTTAGGCGAGCAGGTGACCGAACGCGGTATCGGTAACGGAATCTCCCTTATCATCTTTTCCGGTATCGTGTCGGGCTTGCCAAGAGCCATCGGAGGCACGCTGGAACTGGCGAGAACCGGGGAAATGAACGGCGGTTTCATCATTCTGCTGTTTCTGATTTCCATATCGGTAACCGCTCTGGTGGTTTTCGTGGAGAGAGGACAAAGAAGGATAATCATCAATTATCCTAAAAGACAACAAGGACGTAAAATGTATGCTGGACAAAACAGTTTTCTGCCTTTGAAACTCAATATGGCGGGAGTCATTCCGCCCATTTTTGCGTCGAGCATCATATTGTTTCCTGCAACGGTCGCTGGCTGGTTCGGTAATACCGAAGGTCTGTATTGGCTGCGGGACGTGGCTACCATGCTGTCGCCCGGTCAGCCGGTTTATGTGATGTTGTACGCAACAGCGATCATTTTCTTTTGTTTTTTCTATACCGCTTTGGTTTTCAATTCCAAAGAAACTGCAGAAAACTTAAAAAAATCCGGTGCTTTTCTGCCCGGGATTCGTCCCGGTATCCAGACCAGTGCTTATATAGATAAAGTAATGACCCGGTTAACGTTGATCGGTGCGTTCTATATTACGCTGGTGTGTTTGTTGCCTGAATTTCTGATCGTTTACTGGAATGTTCCTTTTTATTTTGGTGGAACCTCCTTGTTAATCATTGTTGTGGTGGTCATGGATTTCATTTCACAAATGCAAACTCACGTGATGTCGCATCAATACGAAGGATTAATGAAAAAGGCTAATTTAAAGAAATAATTATTGAACAATTGTGGAGTCGGTTATGAAAGTTCGTGCTTCGGTTAAAAAAATATGCAGAAATTGCAAAATCGTAAAAAGAAACGGGATTGTTAGAGTCATCTGTGAAGACGGTACTCATAAACAAAGACAAGGTTAAAAATTTGTTGTGCCGAAATTATCGCAGTGCTATAATTCGGCGCTTAACTACAGTATATACAACTCAGGGGAATATCTAGATGGCGCGTATTGCCGGGATAAATATACCAGATCATAAGCATGCCGTTATTGCCTTAACAGCTATTTATGGGATTGGGCGTCAGACAGCAAATAATATTTGCGTTGAAGCCGGAATAACACCTTCAGTGAAAATTAAAGAACTTACTGAAGAACAGTTGGAAACTATTCGTAATATAGTTTCGAAGATGACCGTGGAAGGTGATCTTCGCCGTGAAGTTTCAATGAATATTAAGCGTTTGATGGACCTCGGTTGCTATCGCGGCATAAGACATCGCCGGGGGTTGCCGTTAAGAGGGCAGAGAACGCGAACCAATGCCCGCACACGCAAAGGTCCTCGTAAACCGATCAAAAAATAAGATATTCTCCTTAAGAGGTTGATGAAATGGCTAGTCCAAATCGTTCCAGAAAACGTATCAAGAAAGAAGTGGCTGATGGCGTCGTCCATGTACATGCCTCATTTAACAATACAATAATTACCATTACAGATAGAAAAGGAAATACCTTGTCCTGGGCGACCTCGGGCGGTTCGGGGTTCCGTGGCTCGAGAAAGAGTACGCCTTTTGCCGCGCAGGTGGCGGCTGAAAAAGCGGGAGTCGTTGCGCAGGAATACGGCATGAAAAACCTGGACGTTATGATCAAAGGCCCGGGTCCGGGTCGTGAGTCGGCAGTGCGTTCATTGAACAATCTGGGGTTCAAAATTAACAATATCATTGACGTGACGCCCATTCCGCATAACGGATGCCGTCCTCCCAAGAAACGCCGCGTATAGGAATCTGGAGTAGTAATTATGGCAAGATATCTAGGACCTACCTGTAAATTAAGCCGCAGAGAGGGAACCGATTTATTTTTAAAAAGCCGGGGTAAATCTTTAGAAAACAAGTGCAAGCTTGATCAAAGACCGGGACAACATGGCACCAAGCGTACCAGAAACTCCGACTATGCGATGCAGCTCAGAGCAAAGCAGCGTTTGCGTAGAATTTATGGAATTCTGGAAAAGCAATTCAGAAATTATTATAAGATTGCCGACATGAAGAAAGGCGCCACCGGCGAAAATCTTCTGAATCTGCTCGAATCTCGCCTCGATAATGTGGTTTACCGGATGGGCTTTGCTTCAACCAGAGCGGAAGCAAGGCAATTGGTTACTCATAAGGCGGTACTGGTTAACGGCGCTGCGATCAATGTGCCGTCTTATCAATTAGCGCCAGGCGATACCTTGTCAATCCGCGACAAGGCAAAAAAACAGCAAAGAATTTTGGATGCTTTGGCTGTTACCGAACAATACGGATTTCCTTCCTGGGTTGAAGTAAACTCGAAAACCATGTCCGGTACATTCTCTTCCTTGCCTGATCGCGCTGATTTAGGTAGCGACATCAATGAGCAGTTGGTTGTTGAGCTTTACTCCAAATAATTGCAGTTCTGAGGAATTTAAATGCAGAATACAATTGCTGGCTTATTAAAGCCTCGGTTGGTTGAGGTTGTAAGCAAATCCCCTACCCATTCCAGAATTGTTATCGAGCCTCTTGAAAGAGGCTTCGGTCATTCCATAGGCAATGCCTTGCGTCGGGTTCTGTTATCCACCATTCCTGGTTGTGCGGTGACCGATGTCGAAATTGACGGGGTTCTTCATGAATTCACCACCATTGAGGGGGTTCAGGAAGATGTTATCGACATCCTGCTGAACCTCAAACAGTTGGCCGTCGTGTTGCACTCCAAGGATGAAGTGGTGCTGACGTTAACCAAGAATGGTGCAGGTCCCGTGACCGCGGCCGATATTACGTTGCCGCACGATGTGGAAATCAAGAACCCGGACCTGATCATCGCTAATTTAACTCAGGCCGGTGTATTGAGCATGAAGATCCGGGTGCGTCGTGGGCGAGGATATGAACCGGTGTCGGCAAGAAAGTCGAATTCGGATTATAACCACGCCGTAGGAGCTCTGCATCTGGATGCATCGTACAGCCCCATCGTTAAGGTGGCCTATTCGGTCGAAAGCACCCGCGTTGAGCAACGTACCGATTTGGATAAATTGATCATCGAGCTCGAAACGAACGGTACGGTCGACCCCGAAGAAACCATAAAGCTGGCGGCAACGATATTGCATGATCAATTGTCCGTATTTGTCGATTTCGAAAAGGTTCACGAACAAGTGACTGAAGAAGCGGTTGTTGAAGAGCAGCCGTTCGATCCGGTATTGCTCCGCCCTGTCGATGATCTTGAATTAACGGTGCGGTCGGCCAATTGCTTGAAAGCCGAAAATATATTTTATATCGGTGATTTGATCCAGAGAACGGAAGTTGAATTGTTAAAGACTCCTAATCTCGGTAAAAAATCTCTTACTGAAATAAAAGACATACTTGCATTAAAAGGTTTGTCGCTAGGTATGCGCCTGGAAAACTGGCCGCCTGAAAGCCTTGCAGATCATAATCACGCCGTAAATTAATCATATTAGGTCCTTGCTACAATGAGACATCGTAAATCGGGTAGAAAATTCAATATAAATAGCAGCCATAGAAAGGCTTTGTTCAGTAATATGGCCAGCTCGTTATTCAAGCACGAGCTTATTAAAACGACTTTGCCCAAAGCAAAGGAATTAAGAAGTTTTGCCGAGCCTTTAATTACCTTGTCGAAAGAAGATAGTGTGGCAAAAAGACGTTTGGCCTTCGCCCGGTTGCGTGACCGTGAAGTGGTAAGCAAGCTGTTTAACGAATTGGGGCCTCGCTATAAAGACAGACAAGGCGGTTATCTTCGTATTATGAAGTGCGGTTTTAGAACCGGCGACGATGCCCCTATGGCGTATGTCGAATTGGTAGACCGTCCTGAATAAAGTGCAGTATCGGGCATAGAAAAAGCCGGACTTTTCCGGCTTTTTTTATGCTTCAGGAAAAATAGAGCTTATTTTTCCAGTAATTCTTTTTTATTTTCCTTGCCATTCCACTCGTCGGCATCCGGCATGGCCGGTTTAACTTCTGTAATGCTGGGCCATTGTTTCGCCAGTTGTGCATTCAGTTTAATGAATTCCAACTGGTCTTCCGGCACTTCATCTTCTGAAAAAATCGCATTGGCTGGACACTCCGGTTCGCATAAGGTGCAATCGATGCATTCGTCAGGATCGATAACCAAAAAATTGGGTCCTTCATGAAAACAATCGACAGGGCACACATCGACGCAATCGGTAAATTTACATTTAATACAGTTTTCGGTGACTACAAAAGTCATAGTAATTTCCAGTGATGTTGTAACAAAATATAATTTTTTAGCTGCTATCTTATCAGAAACCCGATATCGATAAAATAGCGAATTAGTTTATAAAGATGGTTTAAAACCGAGTTTCAGTTTATAAACCCCCCTGAGGCTATGTTAACAAAAACGTCAGGTTATCCGTTATTTTCTCCCAGGCCTTTTCTAATTTCCCGTAACCGCTATAAGAAGATCATTGAGTTTGCTCATGGCGGTCAGATCGATAAGGCAATGAAATAAAAAAATTTTGAGCCTTACGTTCTTTGCAGTAGAAGGGGACGGGAGAAGGTATTCAGGCTCGCCTTGGACGCGAATAAGGGAGTAATTAGTTTATGCCGGCCGAATTAAAGGAGGATAAGAATACGGGATCTTCTTTATTTTTCAGTTGTGCCATGGTTTTGTTAAGCGCGTTCTGAGCTTCTGCTTTCAGTTGATTGTCCGCAAAAAGCTGTTCCTTTCGCGCAGGGGCTTTAACGGCTTTCGCCAGATAATGAATGGCCTCCGAAGGGCGCCCGGTGGTTAGGAGAAAATCTCCGAAATAATAATTGGTGTCAATTCCGTCCGGATTGATCTTTAAGGCTGTTTGCAGCATTTTTTCTGCTTTTTCGTCATCTCCGAATGAGACCGGCCATTTAGGCACCATGTAATAAAGCGTGCCAAGAGTGACATAAGCCGAGCCGTCCAGGGTTTTGGGATTCATCTGAATGACTTTCAGCAATAAATCGCGCGCTTCCTTGATGGCATCCAATGCCGCCAAAGCGGCTTGATGATCGGCATAAGTTGCTTTGATGACGGCCTGCCAGAACAAGGGTTCCGGTTTATTGGGAAATTGCTCCGACAGGCTGATCGTTTTATCGAGCAGGTGCTGATAAGCCTCCCCTTGTTTTGCTTTAGGAGTTTGATAGTAAATGGAAGCCCATTCCGACTCAATGCGCTGAAGCGATGACATGAGGCTATCAGCAACACACTGAGCAGAAAGTATCAAAAATGCAACAAATGTAGTGAATCTCATACAATCACTATAGAACAAATTTTTTTTTAATTCAATAGGTGTATGAAATAATTAGTTTTCACTTCCATTCGGAATAAGGATGTAGCGCAAGATTGTTGTTGTAATAACGCAAATCATCAGTGACTTCTGCTCCTAGCCAGGCCGGCTTTGTGAAAGTTTCCCCTGTCTCGCTCAGTTCGATTTCGGCAATAATCAGTCCCTTGTTCTCGCCTTCAAATTCATCGATTTCCCAAATTTTATTGTTGTCTTCGACAAAATGCCGGATTTTTTCGATCAATGGTTTTTTACACAGCATAGTTAGAAGTTCATCGGCGTCCGGGAGCGGAATCTCATATTCGTATTCGTGCCGTTGAGTGCCGATGGTGGCGCTTTTTATATTGAGCCAGGCGTGATTGTCGCTCACTCGAATCCGGATCGAACTCGTCGGGAGAGAGCTTAAATAGCCTTGGCGGTATCTGACGGAGCGTTGAATGTGATTCCGCCAGTCATCGTTGGCGAGTAAGAATTTATGCTCGATTTCAAGTGCCATAACTAAAGTTGAAAAGTTGAGAAGGAAAGATAAGGGATTATTTGTTTAATCTTTATATCAACAAGATAAAGAACTTAAGCGGTTGCGGACGTGTCAATATAAGAGTCTCCGCTTTATTTATAGAGTGGTAAATGTTAAAGTATAACCGACAAAAATACTTGGTATTGAGGTTTATAATACTGCCCGATAAATCGATTTTTTAATTTTTTGTTATCAACAACTAAAAAGGTGATTAATAAATGGCTTTCGAACTACCGGCTTTACCCTTTGCTAAAAACAGTCTGGCTCCTCACATTTCCGGGGAAACACTGGAATATCATTACGGCAAACACCATCAAGCTTATGTTACGAATTTAAACAACCTTGTTTCGGGAACCGAATTTGAAAAGTTGTCTCTGGAAGAAATTATCGTTAAATCTTCAGGAGCCATTTTCAATAACGCCGCCCAGGTTTGGAATCATACTTTTTACTGGAATAGTCTTTCTCCAAACGGCGGAGGAGAACCTTCGGGTGCGTTAGCGGACGCAATCAACTCGTCTTTCGGCTCATTTGCCAAATTCAAGGAAGAATTCACCAAATGCGCCGTCTCCACTTTCGGTTCGGGTTGGGCGTGGCTCGTGAAAAACGTGGACGGCAGTCTGGCACTGGTCAGCACCAGCAATGCCGGCTGTCCTCTGACTTCCGGCCAAATTCCGCTGCTGACCTGCGATGTCTGGGAACATGCCTATTACATCGATTACCGCAATGCCCGTCCTGCTTACGTGGAAGCTTTCTGGGCGTTGGTCAACTGGAAGTTTGCCGAAGCGAATTTTGCGGCTTGATTTTTGGATCAATGCACGGCTCCTTCCGCCTTAAGGGCGGATGGGGCTTGCTGAAACGGGATGGCCGAATTGCAGAGTTTCGTAAAATGGCAGTGCTGATTCGGTTGTCTTGGCAAACAGGCTTTTTCTTGGGCTCCGTTCTTCGGCTTAAGGAAACGCTGAAGCCATCGAATTTGTTAGCGGCGCCTTTTGACTGCTCGAAAGACCGGCAGGGTGGACATCTTACCTTTCAATCGGATTGTGTCCGAAGCGGCAGAAACGGAACGAAGGCATTTTTTGTCCCGATTCTGCCTGAGAACAGGTTCGATCACTGCTTGATCGGCTGCGCTGAATCAAAAATACCTTAAACCTTCGGCATTGCTCTGAGCTTCGCAGCCACCTTGTCGCCGAATTCTCGGGTGCTGATCATCTTGACGCCGCTGCCCGGCTTCGATAAATCGGCTGTCGAATAGCCGTCGCCGAACACGCCCTGCATCGCTGCCCAGACGTTTTTTGCTTCTTCTGCCATGCCGAAGCTCATTTCCAGCATCATGGCGACGGAACCGATCATCGAGTAGGGGTTGGCAATGTTCTTGCCGGCGATGTCGGGCGCCGATCCGTGCGAAGGTTCGTAGTACGCCTTATCGTCGCCGAGGCAGGCCGACGGCATCAAGCCCAGCGAGCCGAGGATGCCTCCGCCCTGATCGCTGAGAATGTCGCCGAACATGTTTTCCATGACCATGACGTCGAACTGGGTCGGTTTCAGGCAGAGTGCGGTGGCGGCCGCATCGACCAGATAATTGACGACCTGGACTTCGGGATATTCCCTGGCGACTTCTTCCATGACCTCGTTCCAGAGCACGCTCGACTTCAGCACGTTGCTCTTGTGAATGTTGTGCAACAACTTGCGGCGTTTCATCGCCAGCTTGAATGCCTGATGCATGATCCGGCGGATTTGCAGTTCGTCGTATTCCAGGGTTTCTCGCACGTAACGAAGCCCCTGTTCATTAACGCCCATTTCCTTGTTGCCGAAGTAAAGGCCGCCGACCAATTCGCGCACCATGATCAAATCGATGCCTTCCCCAATGATTTCGGCTTTTAACGGAGAAAAATGCGCCAAAGCCTTGGGCAGCGAAACGGGACGAAAATTGGCGTAGGTGTTGTAACGGCGGCGCAGCGGCAGCAAGGCCCCGCGTTCGGGCTGTTTGTCGACCGGAATTTTTTTCGATTCTTCATGGCTGAGTCCGATAGGCCCTTTTAGAATCGCGTCGGCTTGATCGCAGATATCGATGGTCGCTTGCGGGAAAGCGTCGCCGGTGGCGAAATAGGCGCAGGCACCGAACAGAGCGGGCAACAGTTCGAAAGAGACGGCGTTGCGTTCTTCGACCACTTTAAGAATTTTGATGGCTTCTTCGGTGATTTCGGGACCGATGCCGTCGCCGGCCAATACTGCGATTTTATATTGCTTCATGTGAACCCTGGTTAAATCGTTAATCAATAATAAATAAATGGATGCGAATTGGTCATTATACTGTAATTTGTCGTATTGTAACGGTGGACGATAGGACAAGAGGGCTATAGCGAGCGCCTTTTATCGGTGGGTTTCAGGCCTATGGGCGCATCCGAAATCCGGCATGACCGGCAAAGCCTCGTCATCTTTTAAGGCGCTCGTTTTTGTTAAGGGAACGAAAAAAAACTGGCAGAGGGAAGGGTGAGCGCCCGATTCGCCATCTAATCAATCAGGCCTCTTCTTTTCAGCCGGCGGTTTACCTGGCGATGATAACACCGGGCCAGAAGCGGGCGAATTCCCGGCAGACCGATGAACCAGGCCATGGGTTTCAAAAGCGGAACCTGATTCATCAATAAAATATAGGCGTTCATTTCGGACACGACCCGTCCTGTTTTATCTTTGACGTGCAATTCCGACAAGGCTTTTTTCGGGTCGATCCCGAGCGCCTCCAGTTGATTTTCCCGTCCGGTAATATCGAACCAGCAAACCTCGTCGCTCGCTTTACCTGAAAGTTTCTCATACAGTTGCCGGTCGCGAACGCATTTCGGGCAGGCGCCGTCGTAATACACGGTGATTTTATCGATGGGTTCATCCATGCAGGGAGTTTCGTTATCAAGCAGGGTAAGCGATTGTGCTCATCAGGGCGAGCTCCGGCTGGCGCGAATCGAGACGGGTATGCTGGACGATGATCGGTACGTCCGATTCGATCACGCTGGCGTAATCGGTATTGTGAGGGATCGGTTCGGGATCGTCAAACTCGTTAAAGCGCAAATGCCGGGTGCGCGCCGCTTCGACCGTAAAGCGGTAGGGTCCGGCGGGCTCCCGGTCCGAAAAGAAAACCATGATCTGCACCTGGGCCTCCTGGAGACCGCAGTTCAGAATACATAGCGCATCGTGGCTGACCAGTTCACGGCGAGTACCGGTACTGGCCGGCGGAATGTAACCGTCGGCGATGACCCAACGTTTATGCCCGATATTCATAATCACTTGCCTCCGAATTGTTGAAGCGTTTTGGAGCCGGGCCATTGGCTTCCGTTTGTCCTGGTAACATCGCATACCCGATCCGGTCCCTTTGCTGTTTGCGGCGCCACAGCCGGTAACCCAAAAGACCGGCAGTCAGCAAGCCTAGAGCAAGGGGGCCCCGGTAAAGGCTGGCCCAAAGCTGTACAGTGCCGGGCTTGGCCAGTTTGTCGAACCGGCCGTGCGCGGCAAAGTTGCCCGGAACGGGCTGCCATAAATTGTCGGCGGCATCGGGATCGGACGGTTGAGGGCTTTGCTGGCCTGCATAACCTGCACGGACCAGATAGCGGTCGATCAAGCCGGGGATGAACTTGTTTGCCCAAATGGTTTTAATGGTCGGCCAGCCCAAATAAACTTCGCGCCGTGGGTGGCGGCTGGCCCAGAAAATAGCCTTGGCCGCCATTTCCGGCTTAAAAATGGGCGGCACCGGCTGAGGCCGCATCGGCATCTGGTTTTTGCCCCAATCGAACTGAGGCGTATTGTGCGCCGGAAGATGAATCATCGTGATCCTGATGTTGCTGCGGTCGTGCAGCAGCTCGCTGCGCAGGGCATCGGTAAAGCCGCGGATTGCGAACTTGGCGCCGCAATAGGGGGATTGCAGTGGAATGGCCCGGTATGCCAGAGCCGATCCGACCTGAAGGATGATTCCGCTATTTTGCAGTGTCATGCGCCGGAGCGCCGCCATCGTGCCGTAGACCGTGCCCAGATGGGTTACTTCGGTAGCCCTTTTGTAGTCTTCCGACGATATCTTCTGAAAAGGCGAATAAATGGTCGCCATGGCGTTATTGATCCAGACGTCGATCCGCCCGAATTCGGCGGCCACGTTCGCCGCCGCCGCTTCCACCTGGTCCGCATCGGCGACGTCCGCCCGGCAAATCAGCGCTTCGCCGCCCAGCCGGCGGACTTCGTCGGCAGTTTGTTCGAGACGCTCCGGATCCCGTTCGATCAGCCCGATGCGGGCGCCGGTTCTGGCGAATTCACGAACCGTTGCCCGGCCGATGCCGGCTCCGGCGCCGGTGATCACTACCACCCGATTTTCAGCGACCGGAGCGGAGCGGTTCTTTTTCGGATTGTTGAAATTCATGGAAAAATCTCCCGGTCATGGCAAAACTTTCTTTTGATTCGGCTGCGGATCGGCCAACTCTGCACTTGCCCGGTCCTGCAGCGCCAGGAACAGGACTTCGGCGATATGCAGGCCGCGGCGGCCGGTCAGTTGCGCTATCTGCTCGCGGCAACTGAAACCGTCGGCCACAATCAGGGTGTCGGAAGAGGCGGCTCGCACCGCCGGCAACAACACCAGCTCGCCTATCTGGCGCGACACCTCGAATTTTTCTTTTTCGAAACCGAACGAGCCCGCCATGCCGCAGCAGCCCGAGTCGAGAGGATGCCAGTCCAGTCCGAGCTTGCGTAGAACCGTCTGGTCATGCTCCATGGCAACGGTTGCTTTTTGATGGCAATGGCCGTGTAGCAGAGCTTTCCGGGCAAGCTTCGGATAGTCGAATTCCGGTGCTTTCGTTGTCAGGAACTCGCTGAAAAAATAGCTTTGCCGGACCAGTTTCTGCGCGGTTTCATCCTCGGGAAAGAGATTGGCCAATTCGTCTCGGAAGACCGTGATGCAGGCGGGTTCCAGACCGACCACGGGAATGCCCCGATCGATGTCCTCGCCGAGGTCGATCAGAATTCGGCGCAGTTGCTGCTTGGCCTGGTCGAGCAGGCCGAAGTCGTACAAAGGACGTCCGCAGCAAAGCGGCCGCTTGGGAAGGCGCACCTGAAAGCCTGCGGCTTCCAATAGCGCGACGGCGGCTTTGGCCGTTTCCGGATGGAAATGGTTGTTGAACGTGTCCGGCCAGAGAATGACGGAAGGCTTGTCCGAATCGACCGGGTTGCGTTCCTGGAACCAGCGGCGGAAGGTTTGCGGCGCAAAGTGCGGAAAACGGCGCTCCGGATGCATGCCGGCCACGCTTTTCATGACGCTGCTGAACCCCGGAGCTTCAGCCAGCCAGTTAACCAGCCCCGGCGCATGAGACGCCAGAACGCACCAGCGGTCGATCCAGCCGAACACGTAAGCCTCGCGCGGGCGTCGCCTGGCCCGGTAATAATGCGCCAGAAATTCGGACTTGTAGGTCGCCATGTCCACGTGCACCGGGCAATCGCCCTTGCAGCCTTTGCAGGCCAGGCACAGATCGAGTGCTTCCTTCATCGCTTCGCTTTGCCACAGGTCGGTAATGACTTCGCCGCGCAGGGTTTCGAACAACAGCCTCGCCCGGCCACGGGTCGAATGCTTTTCTTCGCGAGTTACCCGGTAACTGGGGCACATGGTGTGGGAATGATGCTGACGGCAATTGCCGATGCCGACGCAGCGCAGGACAACCCGGTCGAATTCGCCGTTGTCTTTCGGATACTGAAAATGCGTCGGGTGATGAACCGGCTTATAGTCGGCTCCCAGCCTGAGGTTCTGCGTCGGCAGATAGGCATCGACGATCTTGCCCGGATTCATTTTCCCGTCCGGATCCCAGATCGATTTGAATTCGCGAAACGCCGCGACCAATTCGTCGCCGAACATTTTCGGAAGAAATTCCGCTTTCGACTGGCCGTCGCCATGCTCTCCCGAAAGCGAGCCGCCATAACGCACCACGAGATCGGCCGCTTCGTTCAAAAAGGCATGGAAGGTTTTGATTCCATCTTCCGTTACGAGATCGAAATCGATGCGGGTATGGATGCAGCCTTCGCCGAAATGGCCGTACAAATCGCAGGCATAACCGAACTTATCGAGCAGTTTGCGAAAATCGCGCAGATAGTCGCCCACTTTGTCGGGGGGCACGGCTGCGTCCTCCCAGCCTTCCCAGGTGATTTCCTTACCCGGCACGTGCGCGGTCGCGCCCAGCCCTGATTCTCGCACGGTCCAGATCATTTTCTCTTCCGCCGGATTGTCGAATAACTTCATCGTCGGCGGGTTACTCGACTGCTTGAGCGCTTTCATGCAGTCCCTGGCCTTGGCGTCGGCTTCGCTTTTACTGTTGCCGCCGAATTCGGCCAGCAGCCAGCCGCCGCCGTCCGGCAGCAACTGAACGTTCCGAGGATGCAAGTGGATGGCTTTCATGTCCTCGACCAAAAGATCGTCGAGACCTTCGAGACCGACGGGTTTATGCCGGAGGACATCGGGCACGTGATCGCCCGCACTGAATACGTCCGGATAGCCGAGCACCAGCAGGGACCGCGACGGCGGGCTGTCGACCAGCCGCAAGGTGGCTTCCAGGACGACCACGCAGGTCGCTTCCGAGCCGACCAGGGCGCGCGCGACATGAAAGCCGTTTTCCGGCAACAGCTCGTCCAGGTTATAGCCGGAGACGCGGCGCGGGATTTTCGGGTAGCGCGCCCGAATCCTTTCGGCCTGGGCATCGGCCAGCGCTTTCAGGCGGCTATAAATCTCGCCGCGCCGTCCGCCTTCGGCGACGATGCGAGCAAATTCCTCTCCGTCGGTTCGTCCGACCTTCATGCGGCTGCCGTCGTAGAGCAGGACGTCCAGCTCGATGACGTTGTCGACGGTCTTGCCACCCATCAGCGAATGCACGCCGCAGGAGTTGTTGCCGATCATGCCGCCGAGCGTGTTATGGGTGTGGGTCGAGGGGTCGGGAGCGAAAGTGAGATGAAATTTTTCAGCCGCGTCCCGCAAATCGTCCAGCACGCAGCCCGGCTCGACCCGGGCCGTTTTCCCTTCGGGATCGAGCTCAAGAATGCGGTTGAGATATTTGGACATATCGATGACCACGGCCACATTGCAGCATTGTCCCGCCAGACTGGTGCCGCCGCCGCGCGAGACGACCGGCGCTCCGTGTCGGCGGCAGGCGGCAACGGTAGCAACGACGTCGTCGATCGATTTGGGAATCACCACGCCGATGGGAACTTGGCGGTAGTTCGAGGCATCGGTGGCATAAAGAGCGCGGCTGCCGTTGTCGAATCGCACTTCACCCCGGATTTCCCGGCTGAGTTCGGCGGCAAGAGTGATTGCGTCAAGCGTGGCAATGGTCATCGATAACTCCTGCGAATCAGGATTCTGAAAAAGATCGGTTCGGGTTCAAACCTCGTAGCGCGACGCATCCTTGCGCTTGAACGTCAGGCCCAACCCCGGACGGGAAAGGTCGGGCGTCAGCTCGCCGTTAACCGGAGTCAACGTGCCTTCGAACAACATGGGTTCGATGCGTGCATGATCGTAAAAATATTCCAGATGGCGCACCGGGCTAGCCGCACAGCAAGGATGAACGTGGATCGACGGTGCGCAGTGACTGGACAGCGGCACCTGAAAGGCCTGGCACAGGGTGGCGGCTTGAAGAAAGCCGGTAATGCCCGCGCAGCGGGTGGCGTCGGCCTGCAGCACGTCGACGGCTCCGGCTTCCAGCATGCGGCGGAAATAACCGCTGTCGTAGCCGTATTCGCCGGCACTGATGTCGATGCCCGCCGGAGCTCTGTCGCGTATCAGGCGCAGGCCTTTCAGATCGTCGCTCGAAACCGGTTCTTCAAACCAGGACACTCCCGCTTCGGCAAAAGCCTCGGCCATCGCCAGCGCCTGTTTGCGCGAATAGGCGCCGTTCGCATCCACAAACAATTCACTGGTCGGTCCGATCGCTTCGCGCGCGGCATGAACCCGGCCCAAATCCTTTTCCGGCTCCCGGCCGATTTTCATTTTGACCCGCGAAAAACCCTGGCTGATCCAGCCGCCCAGTTGTTCCTGTAAAACCGCGATCGGATAAGACGTAAAGCCGCCGCTGCCGTACGCCGGAACCGAGGCGCGAACCTGTCCCAGCAGGGATGCCAGAGGGCGTTCGAGAATCTGTGCCTTCAAATCCCACAGCGCGTTATCGACGGCGGCAATCGCCATCGAACAGATGCCCGGCCGGCCCAGGTTGCGTATCGCACCGACCATCGCGTTCCAGCAATAGCCGACGGAAAAGGCATCGCATCCTATGACCACGCCGGCCAGGACGTCATGGATGAGCCTCGCCGTGGCGGTATCGGCGTAACTGAAGCCGATGCCGGTCTTATTATCGGAATGGACTTCGACCAGCACCAGCGTCGTCGAAGTCCATGCGAAAGTGCCGTCGGATTCCGGAGAATCGGTCGGGATACGAAAGGCAGAGACGTTCAGGCGGGTGATCGGCGGGCCGCCGAATAAAGGAGGAACCAACAGTCGAGTCTCGGTCGCCATGGCCCTGGACAGTCCTAAGGAAAGATTTGATTGATGGACGCCTTGATCATGTCGACCGAATCCGGATCGCCTTTCAAAACGGCCGAGGCATAGGCTTTGGCCTGTTTGAAGGTGATGTGCGGCGGCAGCGGCGGCACGTCGGGGTCGGCATAGGCTTCCAGAACTACCGGCCGGTCGGCGCCGAGAGCGCGCTCCCAGGCGTCGGTGATCTGTTCCGGCTGATCCACCCTGATGCCCAACAGGCCGATCAATTCCGCCATGCGCGCATAAGGAAAATCCGGCACGTCCTGGGACGCATTGAATTTGGGATCGCCTTCCATCGCGCGCTGTTCCCAGGTCACCTGGTTCAGGTCCCGGTTGTTCAGCACCATGACGATCAGGCGCGGATCGCGCCAGCGCTGCCAGTATTTGCCGATCGTGATCAGCTCGTTCATGCCGTTCATCTGCATGGCGCCGTCGCCGATCAAGGCAATCACCACGCGTTCCGGATGGGCGAATTTGGCCGCAATGGCATAAGGCACGCCCGGCCCCATGGTGGCGAGTCCTCCGGAGAGCGAGGCCATCATGCCCTGGCGTATTTTCAAGTCGCGCGCATACCAGTTGGCCGCCGAACCGGAATCGCAGGTCAGGATGCAATTGTCGGGCAATCTCGGAGAAAGCTCCCAAAAGACGCGCTGCGGATTGATCGGATGGGCCGGCTCCATGGCCCGCTCTTCCATCGTTTCCCACCATTCCTCGACGTTTTTTTCGATGCGGCGGCGCCAGCTTCGGCCTTCTTTCTTGCTCAGCAGAGGCATCAGCAAGCGGAGCGTTTCGACGCTGTCGCCGACCAGATTCACTTCCATCGGATAGCGGATGCCGATCAGACGACCGTTGATGTCGATCTGCACGCCCCGAGCCTGGCCTTCCTCGGGCAGAAACTCGGAATAAGGGAAGCTCGATCCGACCATCAGCAAGGTATCGCAATCGGTCATCATGTCGTAGCTGGGCCGCGTGCCCAAGAGGCCGATGGAGCCGGTCACGTAAGGCAGATCGTCCGGAACCGCCGCCTTGCCCAGCAAAGCCTTGGCGATGCCGGCGCCGAGCAGATCGGCGACTTCAAGGATTTCGGCCGAAGCATGCAGCGCTCCGGCGCCGACCAGCATCGCGACTTTTTCCCCGGCATTCAGAATATCGGCGGCTCGCTGCAATTCCTCGGCATGGGGCACCGTGCGCGGCGCCACGTAGCCGAGTCCCGAATGGATGCTGCCGTGTTCGCGGGGAGGCTTTTCGGCATCCATTTCCTGAACGTCGTTGGGGAGGATGATGCAGCAGACGTTGCGCTCGGCCTGGGCAATGCGCATGGCCCGATCGATGACGTGCCGGGCTTGTGCGGGCGTGGTCACCATATGAACGTATTCATGCGCCACGTCCTTGAACAGCGTGACAAGATCGACTTCCTGCTGGAAGTTTCCGCCCAGGGCCATTCGTTTCTGCTGGCCGACGATAGCGACCACCGGTTGATGATCGAGTTTGGCGTCATACAATCCGTTCAGCAGATGAATCGCGCCGGGCCCTGAGGTGGCCACGCAGACGCCGACCTCGCCGGTGAATTTGGCGTGCGCGCAGGCCATGAAGGCGGCCATTTCCTCGTGCCGCACCTGGATGAAATCCATGTTGTCCGAGGCCCGGTGCAGGGCTCCGAAAACACCGTTGATCCCGTCTCCGGGATAGCCGAAAATGCGTTTGACGCCCCATTCCGACAGACGGCGCACTAAAAAATCGCTGACGTTCTCTTTCATGGCTTGCTCCCGTTATGGTTTTTGCATTCAGGATGCCCGCAGGGGCAGACATCAACCCCCACCATGTTCTCGCACAGGTCGCTGCAATATTTTTCACCGGGTCGCGCCGGACATCGGCAACCGGGATGGGCGCATTTAAGGGCCGTGTTCTTGTTGGGGGAGGGGGCTTGAGTCGGCTGGGTCATGGGAGCTCTCCGGAACGATGAACAGGTGCGTTTTTGCAAACTGTACCTCTCGACTTCGGACAAATATGTGCGTTAGCGAACTTAAACCGTTTTTTTTATCTCGCCGTCTTGAAAAGATTCATATAAGAGAGCGTCGGAGCGGTTTAATGAGTTAATATCACGGTTACCGTTTCGGCAGACGTTGCAGGCGGCGGCAGCTTCCCGTCCGCTTCTGCAGAAGCAGGCCAAGGTCGGGTCCAACCGATCATTCAATTATCAGCAGGTTGAATCTATGTGGTTGCAAAAAGAATTTTCATTGTCCGAAAAAAGCAGAGGCTTCCATCTGGTTACGGACGCAGTCCTCGCCGCAGTACCCGAAGTAAAATCGGTCCGGTGCGGTTTGTTGCATCTTTTCATTCAACACACTTCCGCGTCGTTGACGATCAACGAAAACGCGGACCCGACGGTCAGAGCGGATCTGGAAAGCCATTTCAATGTCCATGTGCCGGAACGGGCGCCTTATTATCGGCATGACTACGAAGGCGACGACGACATGCCCGCTCACATCAAGAATTGTCTTCTGGGCTCGAGCCTGACCATTCCGGTCACCCAGGGCGCTCTGAACCTGGGCGTCTGGCAGGGAATTTATCTGTGCGAACACCGCAATCGGGGCGGAAAGAGGCGGTTGATCGCAACGATTCACGGCGAGTCGTTTTGATGTGAGGAGACCGGTATGGCTCAAGGGGAGGCGCGCAACCGGCTCCTAGAACTCGAAGTCTTTTGCGCCGCCGATCGTGAGCGGCCGTTTGCCGGGGGCCAATCCGGGACGCGATCTGTTCCCGTGAACCGGTTCGGGACCCCGCTGTTTCAAAAATCTATTGAAGAAATAAGCGGATGTGAATACCATGGGAACGTTCACTCTCTTCCTTCCTGAAAAATAAGCCCAAGCAACCTCGATTCCCGGCGGACGCATGCGACAGTTTATTCAAAGCCTTGCGGCGAAATACGGCCATCAGCCGGCCTATCTGCTGGAAATTCTGATCGAGATTCAGTCCCGATATCATGCCGTTTCGTCCGATAACATAGAATTGCTGGCCGGTTTGTTGCGCATCCCGAGAACCCGGATCGTCGATGCCGTCGAGTTCTACGGTTTTCTTTCCGGTACGCCCAACGGCCGCTATGAAATCCGGATCAGCGACTGCATTATCGATCACATGGCGGGCAGAAAAGAGCTGACCGATTATTTGTCCCACAAACTGGGCGTTGCCGTAGGCGGCGTCCGCGGCGACGGCCGGGTCAGTCTCGGTAACACGTCCTGTACCGGCCTGTGCGACCAGGGTCCGTCCGGCCTAATCAACGGCTATGCCTTGGCCCGGCTGGACTTCGAGCGCATCGACGCGATTGTCGGCCTGGTCAACGGCAAAGTGCCGCTGCGGGCATGGCCGGCGGAATTCTTCGCGGTCGAGGACAATCTCAAAAAGTCCGGTTTGTTGTTGAGCCGACCGATCGCCCGGGGCGGCGCCCTGAAAGCGACGTTCGGCCGGGGACTGGAGGAGACGCTCGCGGAAATCGAGCGGTCCGGGCTGCGCGGCAGAGGCGGGGCCGGCTTCAGGACCGCGATGAAATGGCGATTCTGCGCGGCGGAACAGGCACCGGAGCGCTACGTGGTCTGCAACGCGGACGAAGGCGAGCCCGGCACGTTCAAAGACCGGGTTCTGTTGAATTCCTTCGCCGATCAGGTCTTCGAAGGCATGACGCTGTGCGGCGCGCTCATCGGCGCGAGCAAGGGGTTTCTTTATCTGCGCGGCGAATACCGGCACCTATACGACAAACTGAAGCGGATCTTGCTGGAGCGACGCCAGGCCGGCCTGCTCGGCGCCGGGATTCTCGGAGAAAAGCTGAATTTCGACATAGAAATCCGTCTGGGCGCGGGCGCTTACATCTGCGGCGAAGAATCCGCGCTGATCGAGTCGCTCGAAGGCAAAAGCGGCATACCGCGGAACCGTCCGCCGTATCCGGTGACCCACGGTTATCTCGGGAAGCCGACCGTCGTCAATAACGTCGAAACATTCTTCGCGGCGTCGGCGATTTCGGTGTACGGCGGCGACTGGTTTGCCGGGGTCGGCACGGAAGGCTCGACCGGCACCAAACTGTTGAGCATCAGCGGCGATTGCGCCCGGTCCGGCGTTTACGAATACCCCTTCGGCACCCCGATTCGATCGATACTGGACGATTGCGGCGCGGACGACGTGCTCGGGCTGCAAATAGGCGGGCCTTCCGGCACCTTCATTTCCGACCGGGAGCTGGACCGGCAACTGGGATTTGACGATCTGGCGACCGGCGGTTCGTTTATGGTATTCAACAAAAGCCGGGACGTTCTGGAAATCGCCCGGAATTTCACCCATTTTTTCGCCCACGAGAGCTGCGGATTCTGCACTCCCTGCCGGGTCGGCACCTCGCTGTTGAAAGGGCAGCTCGACAAGATCTGCGAAGGACACGGCGCCGCCGGCGACGTCCTGGCGCTGGAAGAACTGGCCCGGCTGATCAGGACGCACAGCCACTGCGGCCTCGGCCAGACCGCGGCGAATCCGGTGCTGGCGACGCTGGAGCGCTATACCGAACTGTACCAAAGCCGGCTCAAAAAAATCAGCTTCGAACCGGGATTCGACCTGGACGGCGCGCTGGCAACCGCAAGGCGCATGGCCAACCGCAGCGATGCGGCGGCGCATCTGGAACAAACGGTGGCGGACGATGAATGACAGCCTGACGATCGACGGCGTCGCGATTCCTTTCGAAGAGGGACAGACCATCATGGAAGCGGCGGCCGCCGCCGGGATCTTTATTCCGCATTTGTGCCATCATCCCGACTACGCGCCGCACGGCAGTTGCAAACTCTGCACGGTCCGGGTCAACGGCCGGATTTGCACCGCCTGCACCTTTCCGGCGATGGCCGGGCAGGAGGTGCTGAGCAACACGAAAGAACTGAACGACGACCGGCGAAGAATTACTCAGATGCTGTTCGTCGAAGGCAACCATCTGTGTCCCGGCTGCGAAAAAAGCGGCAATTGCCGGTTGCAGGCGGTCGGCTATTATCTGAACATGCTCGACAATCATTTTCCGCATTTTTATCCGCTGCGGGCCATGGACGCGTCTCATCCCGACGTTCTGATCGATCACAACCGCTGCATTTTCTGCACGTTGTGCGTGCGCGCCAGCCGGGACAAGGACGGCAAGGACGTGTTCGCGATCGGCGGCCGGGGCATCACCAAGCATTTGATCGTCAACGCCAAAAGCGGCCTGCTGAAGGACACCGATCTCGAGGCGACCGACCAGGCTGCGCAGATTTGTCCGACCGGCGCGATCCTGATCAAGCGCACCGGCTTCAGCGTGCCGATCGGACAGCGCATTTACGATAACCAACGAATCGATCAGATCAGTCCGGACCGGGAGAAAGCGCTCGATGACCGGTAAATTCAAAATCGCGACCACTTCGCTGGCAGGCTGCTTCGGCTGCCACATGTCGTTGCTCGACATCGACGAGCGCATTCTTGAGGTGGCGGACGTGTTCGAATTCGACCGCTCGCCCCTGACCGATTTCGAACATTGCGGCTCGTGCGACGTCGGCCTGATCGAGGGCGGCGTCTGCAATTCCGAAAACGTCCACGTGCTTCGGGAATTTCGCAAACACTGTAAAATCCTGGTTTCGGTCGGCGCCTGCGCGATCAACGGCGGTTTGCCGTCGCTGCGCAACTTCATTCCGCTGGAAGACTGCCTGAAGGAAGTGTACCTGGACGGCATCGGCGTCGAGAATCCGCAAATACCGAGCGATCCCGAACTGCCCTTGCTGCTGGAACAGGTGCGGCCGATTCACGAAGTCGTGAAAGTCGATTATTTTTTGCCCGGCTGCCCGCCGTCGGC
Organism: Methylosarcina fibrata AML-C10; assembly: GCF_000372865.1. Lineage (NCBI taxonomy): Bacteria > Pseudomonadati > Pseudomonadota > Gammaproteobacteria > Methylococcales > Methylococcaceae > Methylosarcina > Methylosarcina fibrata. Next base: position 4,400,993 of record NZ_KB889965.1, read on the forward strand.
CGACGTTTTCTGGAAATTCCTCAGCGACGTGACGGCAGGGCGCGAGCCGGCCCTGCCTTACGAACTGGTGCATTACGATTGATTCGGTGTTCCGTTTTCAACTGTAGGGCAGGCGCTGCGTTCCTTACCCGGCCATAACATTACCGACATGTACGATCATTTAGAAACCGCTGAAAATGTCCATAATCTGAAACGCGTCGTCATCGATCCGGTCTCCCGCGTCGAAGGTCACGGCAAGATCACCCTGCTGCTGGACGAAGCCGGCCGGGTCCGGCAGGCGCGGCTGCACATCGTCGAGTTTCGGGGCTTCGAACGCTTCATTCAGGGCCGGCCCTATTGGGAGTTGCCCATTCTGGTGCAGCGTTTGTGCGGCATCTGCCCGGTTTCCCATCATCTGGCGGCCGGCAAGGCCATCGATCAACTGGTCGGCGTCGATCCCGATGAGCTGACGCCGAGCGCGACCAAACTGCGGCAACTGTTGCATTTCGGTCAGGTGTTGCAATCCCACGCGCTGCATTTTTTTTATCTGGCCAGCCCGGATTTGTTGTTCGGTTTCGAAAGCGACATCCACAAACGCAACATTTTCAGCGTGCTGGAGGACTATCCGGACATCGGCCTTCAGGCCGTCAAGGTCCGCAAATACGGCCAGGAAGTCATTCGCGCGGTCGCCGGCAAGCGCATTCACGGCAGCGGCGCCATTGCCGGGGGCATGAACAAATCGCTGAGTAGCGCCGAATGCGAGGCCCTGTTGGCCGATATCGACCAGATCATTGCCTGGTCCTCGGCGGCCGTACTCCTGATCCAAAAAATTCTTTATTCGGACCGGGCGTTTTACGACGACTTCGCCACCCTCCGCAGCCTTTACCTAGGCCTGACCCGGCCGGACGGCGCGCTGGAGCTGTACCACGGCGGGCTTCGCGTCAAGGACGCCGAAGGCGGTACGATTCTGGATCACGTCGATTATTGCGACTACAACTCGTACATTCACGAAGAAGTCCGTTCGTGGACCTACATGAAATTTCCCTATCTGCTGTCTTTGGGCAAGGAAAACGGCTGGTACCGGGTCGGCCCGCTGGCGCGCGTCAACAATTGCGATTTCATCGATACGCCGCTGGCCGAAGCCGCCCGGCTCGAATTCAAGGCGCACGGCACGGAGGCGATGGTGCACAATACGCTGGCGACGCATTGGGCGCGCATGATCGAAACCCTCCACTGCGCCGAGCGCATCAAGGAATTGCTGCGCGATCCGGACATTCGGGGACACGATCTGGTAACGCAAGGTGAAAAACGGTACGAAGGCATCGGCGTGATCGAAGCGCCGCGCGGTACGCTGTTTCATCATTACCGGATCGATGAAAACGACATTGTGGTCAAGGCGAATCTGATCGTTTCGACGACCCACAACAACCGGGCGATGAACGAATCGGTGCGGCAGGTGGCGGCCCGGTATCTGTCCGGCCGTGAGCTGACCGAGCCGCTACTGAACAACCTCGAAGTGGCGGTGCGCGCCTACGATCCTTGTCTGTCTTGCGCCACCCATGCCGTCGGCAAAATGCCGCTCCAGGTCGAACTGATCGATGCCGAGGGCAAGCGGGTCGACCGGTTGATCAAGCACGCCGACGGCCTGATCGAACGGCGGCCCGATGCCTAAGCCGATGTTGTTGTTCGCTTGCGGTAATCCCAGCCGGGGCGATGACGCATTAGGACCGCTTCTGCTGGACTACGTCGAAGCGCATTGCGATCTTGGCGACGTCGAGCTGCTCGCCGATTTTCAGTGGCAGATCGAACACGCTCTGGACCTGGAAAACCGGATGTTGGTGTTATTTGTGGACGCGTCCGTAGCCGCGGCCGGCCCCTTCGATTTTATCGAGCTGGAGCCTGCCGAGGCGATCCACTACACCAGCCATGCATTGAGTCCTGCCGCGCTGATGGCGGTGTACCGGGAAGTCAACAAACAATCTCCGCCGCCCTGCTTTCTGCTCGGCATCCGGGGAGAAGCGTTCGAATTGGGCGCGGATTTGAGCGAAACCGCCCGGCACAATCTGATACAAAGCCGGCGCTTCGTCGCGCAGTTGTTAAGCCGTCCCGACCCTGCCGATTGGCGGCGGCTTCGTCCGGAGGCCGGCCGGTAACCGGGACCGGTCGTTAAACAGTGCCTGTGTTCCGGAAAGATTTGAACTCAATCTGAAATTTTTAGTCATTTTGAATGATTTGATTTTTTTGCCGTGGGGTTCAATAGGTCCGAATTGCCCGGTTCTTTGCCCCAGGCGCCGAATCGGTCCGCGTTTCGCCGGTTGAATTTGGCTGATGGACGACGGTTATGCGTCGTCCTGGCGTTGGCGTCAACAAGCGAACGCCGAGCGAGCCACTAATGTTATCCGCAATGAATTCCATCCCGTTCGATTCGGGATCAAGGAGGTGTTTCGTGATAAATACGGCTTTTCTGCAATTCCTTCCGCTCACAAGGGCGGCAAGCGGTTATCCATCCGGCCGGCGCCATGGCTCGAATCTCTGACTTGCTTTCGGCGGCGTTCATCGCCGCGCCGGTTTCCTCTACTGCGGCTGACGGCCCGCTTAACTATTTTCTGCACAGCTACGGCCCCGCTTCTGAGCCGATCATGCACCTGGGTTGGGTCATCACGGCGCTGATGGCCTTGATTTTGCTGATCATCGCGTTGCTTCTGCTCGGCGCGTTGTACCGGAAACGTCCGGCCGCGGAAGCGAATGCCGTGATCGGCCCCGAAAAAAACGACCTGTTGTGGGTTACGGTCGGCACCGGGATTTCTTCAGGAATTCTGTTCGTTTTGCTGATCTACGTCCTGATCACGCTGAATTCGGTCGCTAAACCCGGCCGCGCCCCGGCGCTGGCGTTGACGGTCACCGGTTACGACTGGTGGTGGAAAGTCGAGTATGAAGACAGCGATTCCGGCCGGCGCATCGTCACCGCCAACGAAGTCCATATTCCGGTCGGCCGGCCGGTGCTGATCCGGCTGAAAAGCGCGGACGTCATCCACGCCTTTTGGGTCCCGGTGTTGGCCGGAAAGACCCAGATGATTCCCGGCCTGGCCAATCAGCAATGGCTCCAGGCGGACGCGCCGGGCGTTTACCGGGGACAATGCACGCAATACTGCGGCGCGCAGCACGCCCACATGGATTTCGAGATTGTCGCCGAGAGTCCGTCCGATTTTCAAAAATGGCTGGAACGTCAGCGGCAAACGGCGGCTCCCGTTACCGGGGGCATAGCGGAGTCGGGGCAAAAGCTGTTCGGAGACAATTGCGCCGGCTGCCATTCGGTACGAGGGACCCAGGCTCAGGGCAAGCACGGTCCCGATTTGACGCATCTGAACTCGCGCCGCCTGATCGCCGCCGGCTTGCTGGCCAATACGCCCGAAAACCGGATGAAATGGATTGCCCATGTTCAGGAACTGAAACCTGGAGCACGAATGCCCGATTTCGCGTTTTCGGACGAGGAAGCCGCCGCATTAGCGGCCTTTTTATCGACACTTGACTGAGGAGCCCCGCCATGACCGGTATCGCACACAGTTCACCTAGGCTTGAACTTTCCCGAATACCCGAAATGGGCAGCGCTCCCGCCGGCTCTCCCGAACAAGTCCGGCTCGCCGAATTGTGGGAAACCGCGCCCGGCTGGCGCGGCTGGTTGTCTACGGTCGATCACAAGGAGATCGGCCTGCGTTATCTGGTCACCGCCTTCATTTTTTTGCTGATGGGCGGCATCGAAGCGTTGATCATGCGCGTGCAATTGGCAGGCCCCGATCAAACCCTGCTGAGCCCCGACCAGTACAATCAGCTTTTTACGATGCACGGCATCACGATGATTTTTCTGTACGCGCTGCCGGTGTTGTCGGGGTTTTCCAATTATCTGTGGCCCTTGATGCTGGGCTCGCGGGACATGGCGTTTCCGCGGCTGAATGCGCTGTCCTACTGGATTTTTCTGTTTGCCGGAATGTTTCTCTACGCCAGTTTTCCCCTGGGGCAGGCTCCCGACGTCGGCTGGTTCAACTATGTGCCGGCCTCAAGCCGGGAATACGATCCGGGGCCCAATATCGACGTGTACGCGCTCGGCATGGTCTTGCTGGGCATTTCGACCACGGTCGGAGCAATCAATTTCATCGTGACGCTGTTTCGCCTGCGGGCTCCGGGAATGTCGATCGACCGGGTGCCGATCCTGGTCTGGGGCACGCTGACCGCTTCGGTGGCGAACGTCTTTGCCGTGCCTTCGGTGAGCCTTGCGTTTTTTCTGCTCTGGCTGGACCGGCATGCGGGAATGCATTTCTTCGATGTGCTCAACGGCGGCCAACCTTTGTTGTGGCAGCACTTGTTCTGGATGTTCGGACATCCCTGGGTCTACGTGGTCGTGCTGCCGGCGATGGGTATCGTTTCCGACGCGCTGCCCACTTTTTGCCGGCGCCCCCTGGTCGGCTATGCCGCGGTGGCGCTGTCGACGATGGCGACCATGCTGCTGGGCTTCGGCGTCTGGATTCACCACATGTTCGCCACCGGCCTGCCGACGCTCGCGCAGTCGTTTTTCGGAGCCACCAGCATGGTCATTTCCATTCCGAGCGCGGTGGCCGTATTCGCCTGGCTGGCGACCATCTGGCTGGGCAGGCCGGTGTTCAATACGCCGTCTCTCTTTTTTTTCGGTTTTGTCCTGCTGTTCGTGATCGGCGGTCTGTCCGGCGTGATGACGGCGGCCGTGCCGTTCGATTATCAGTTGAACGAGACCTATTTCGTCGTCGCCCACCTGCATTATGTGCTGATCGGCATCAACGTCTTTCCGGTCGTCGGCGGCATCCATTACTGGTTTCCAAAGTTCTTCGGCCGCATGATGAACGAAACCTGGGGGCGGTGGAGCTTCTGGTTCATGTTCCTCGGCTTCAATCTCGGCTTTTTTCCGATGCACGTGGCCGGGCTTCTGGGCATGCCCAGGCGGATTTACACCTATCCGCCCGAGATGGGCTGGAACACGGTCAACCTGATCACCACGGTGGGATCGTTCGTCTTTGCCGTCGGGATCCTGATTTTTCTGGTCAACCTGATCGTCAGCCTGAAGCGCGGCGCTCCTGCGTCCGCCAATCCGTGGGATGCGCCGACCTTAGAATGGGCGACGCCGTCGCCGCCGCCGCCTTACAATTTTGCCGTGATTCCGGTCATCGCCAGCCGCCATCCGTTATGGGAAGACCGTCTTAACGAGGGGACCGGCCGTTCCAGCCTGGAGAGAGGGTATCTGCTGATGGAAGGACGGGAAACGCTCGGCACGACCCCGCTGGACGCGAGGCCCGACATCATCCTGAAAATGCCGGACGACTCGTATGCGCCGTTCTTTCTGGGGTTGTTCAGCTCGCTTCTGTTCGTGGGCCTCTTGCTGGACTGGCGCCTGTTCACCGCGGCCATGATCGTTGGAGCCGGCCTGTCGCTGATCGCGTGGATGTGGCCGAGCAACCGATTGCTGCAACGCGTGCCGAGCGGCCGGACGGCCATTCAAGGAGGCGGCCGTGGCTGAAGTGATTTCTCTCGATAAACCTTTACCGGTCGGCAGCGCCGGCAAGCGCTCGGGCGGATGGTGGGGCGTCGTCAGCCTGATCGTGACCGAAGGCTCCTTATTCGCCTATCTGTTGTTTACTTATTTTTATCTGGATTCGCAAACCGCGCAGTCCTGGCCGCCGGAAGGCTTGCCGGATCTGTTCATGCCCGGCGTAAACACGCTGATTCTGCTGTCCAGCAGCGTCTTTGTCTGGGCGAGCGAACGCTGCCTTGAGTTCAGGCATCCGCGGTGGAGTTTTGCCGCGATGGCGACAGCGTCCGTGCTGGGCGTTGTTTTTGTGCTTGTTCAACTCAACGAATGGCACAAGAAAACGTACACGATCACGACCCATCTATACGGATCGCTGTACTTCACCATTACCGGATTTCATCTGCTGCACGTCGTCGTGGGGCTGGGCATTCTGCTCCTGCTCCTGATCTGGATCGGGCTCGGTTATTTCGACGACAGACGCATGGCAGCCGTCTCGATCGGAGGATGGTACTGGCATTTCGTCGACGTGGTCTGGCTGTTCGTATTTTCGACGTTGTATCTGTTTCCCTATCTTTAAACGGTAAACGCATGACTTTATCTCCCGAACTCGAATTTGCAAACAATCTTCGGCCGAATCGACCGGCATGGATGAACGCACTGCGTTTATTGCTCGGACTGTTCGGTGCGCCGGTGGCCTGGGCGTTCCAGATCGCTTTGAGCGAACCGTTGGCGGCACGGGCCTGCTATCCCAATCGGACGCCGTTGCCCGAGCCTTCCTGGGAAGGATGGTCGGTCGTCATGCCGGCGGTCAGCCTGGCTTGTCTGGCCTTTGCGCTGCTGTCGGGATGGGCCGCCTTGACCGTCTGGCGGGGGCAGACTCTGGAGCCGATGGCCGGTCGCGACGACTTCCTGCGGCTGCGCCGGGGGAGAATCCGTTTTTTATCGAGGCTCGGCCTGATGTCGAGCGGCCTCTTTATCGTGGCGGTCGTTTTTAATACGCTGGCCGTTTTACTGGTGCCGCTGTGCAGTTCCTGGTATTGATCGTCATGCGGCCGGCCATGCTTGCGTCAATTTATTTCAGGCGGCTGAGATTCGAGGCCGCAATCGGCCTTTGCGCGGCCTTCCTTTCGGGGCCGGCGGCGGTGCAGCCCGCAGAGCCCGAGTCTCTCAGCCGGGGAGCATACTTGGCCAGAGCGGCAGACTGTCACGCCTGCCATACCGCCGATCCGCCGCAGGCTCCGTTTGCCGGAGGCCGTGCGATCAATTCGCCTTTCGGCGTCATTTATTCGACCAACATCACGCCGGATCCGGACCACGGCATCGGCAAATATACTCTGGAAGATTTCAGCCGAGCCGTTCGAAACGGGATTGCCAGGGACGGCCATTATTTGTACCCGGCGATGCCTTATCCGTCGTTTTCGGCGATTCGCGACGAGGACATTCGCGAGCTCTACGATTATTTCATGCACGAGGTAGCCCCGGTCGGTCATGCTCCGCCTGAAACCAGGCTGCCGTTTCCATTCAACATCCGCCAGACCCTGTGGTTCTGGGATCTGCTCTTTGTCGAAGACGAACGCTTCAAGCCGCGGCACGGTCGCGACGAGCAATGGAATCGCGGCGCCTATCTGGTGCAGACGCTCGGCCACTGCGGCGCCTGCCATACGCCGCGCGGCCTGGCCTTCCAGGAAAAGGCTTTTTCGGAGTCGTCCCGGCACTACTTGAGCGGCGCCGTGGTCGACAACTGGTACGCCGTCAATCTCAGAGGAGATCCGGCGTCGGGATTGGGGCGATGGTCGGAAGAAGACGTTGCCTTTTTCTTGCAAACCGGCCATGGCAGTCGCGCTGCGGTGTTCGGCAGCATGGTGGAGGTTATCGAAAACAGCACTCAACATTTGCGCGGCGACGATCTGCAGGCGATCGCCCGCTATCTGAAATCGCTGTCTCCGCGCGGCGAAAAATCGTTCTATCAGCCCGAAAAAAGCGACGTGGCCATTAAACTTGCGGCATTGAAAACCGGTTCGGTGGAGCGGCCGGGCGCCGGGCTGTATCAGTCATTTTGCGCGAAATGCCACAAGCTCGACGGCCAGGGTGAAGCGAATAAATATCCGAAGCTGGCCGGTAACTCGGTCGTCCTTGCGGAGGACCCGACCTCGCTGATCCGCCTTGTGCTCGAAGGGAGCGAGCCTCACGACATGCAAATGAGCCCGAAGCATCAAAAAATGCCCAGTTTCGCAAAGAAGCTCGACGACCGGCACATCGCCGAAGCACTCACTTTTATCCGCTCCAGTTGGGGCAACGGCGCTTCCCCTGTAACCGAGCGCGACGTTTCGATACTGCGCGGCAGGGTATACGAAAAACCCCGGTAGCCGATCCCGTTGAAACGCGAGAATAAAGCCGGGCGAGTTTGCGTCGCGCCTTTGGGCCGGAAAGAGAAGCCCATATCATTCTCCTGCGGCTACGGCCTCAATGCCTGGCAAAGTGGAAGCCCTGTAGGTCGGGTTAGCGATAGCGTAACCCGACCTACGGCACTAGAAAAGCGTTATACACGGTCACCTCATCTTCCAGTGTGGCCACCCACGCGCAAATAGAGGTCGAGTTCGTCGACAAATATCCAATGGCGAATACGTCCATCCGTTTAATGCCCCTGGTACTTAAAATCCGCCAGCGCCTGCCGGATTTCTTCCGGCGTATTCATGACGAACGGTCCGTAGCCGGCTATCGGCTCGTCGATCGGCTTTCCGTTCATCAGCAGCAGTATCGAATTTGTGCGGGCGGTCAGCGTGAGCCGGGTGCCATCGCGTTTAAAGAAAGCCAGTTCGACGTCGTTCAGAATGGCCGAACGGTTGATTTCGACGCGGCCTTTCAAGGCGAACAAGATTGTCGTGTAATCTTCGGGAAGATCGACCTCAACGGTTTGTTCGGCAGAGAGGCGAAGATCCCATAAGTTGACCGGCGTGTAGGTGCGGGCCGGGCCTTTGTGTCCTTGAAAATCGCCGGCAATGATCCTGAGCATGCTGCCGTAGTCGTCCAGTTTGACCGCCGGTATCCGGGTGTAGCCGATGGACTGGTAATGAGGCGTATCCATCTTGTACCGGGCGGGCAGGTTAACCCAGAGCTGAACGGCTTCGAATGTGCCTCCCCGGCGGGTAAAGGCTTCGGAGTGCATTTCTTCGTGCAGAAGACCTTTCGCCGCGGTCATCCATTGCACGTCGCCGGGACCGATCGAACCGCCGTTGCCTGCGGTATCGCGGTGTACGACTTCCCCTTGATAAACGATGGTAACCGTTTCGAAACCACGGTGAGGATGAAAACCGACGCCCCTTGGCTTCGCCGCCGGCGCAAACTCGGCGGGTCCCGCGTAATCCAGCAGCAGGAAAGGGCTGACGTCGGCATCCTGGGTGTTATAGGAAAACAGGGTGCGTACCGGGAAGCCGTCGCCGACCCAGTGGGAATGTTCGGCGCGGGCGATTCGATGCAGTGGTTTCATGGCTGGATTCCTTATGGATGTGGAAAGGCGAAATCCTCGAAGCGATCCGGAATGGATCGCAGCGGTCAGTTTTTAGGATAGACCGATGAATCCATAAGTTCCACGGCCGGCCCGGAGGCAGAGGGCGGCGTCTTCACGGACGGAACCGCCGCCAGCAGCTTTTGGGTATAGGCGTGCCCAGGGTTCATCAGCACCTGCTGAACGGGACCTTGTTCGATGATCCGGCCCCGATACATCACCGCGACCTCGTCGGCGATTTCTCCGACTAGGGCCAGGTCGTGGGTGATGAACAGAAAACTGACGCCTTTGTCCCGCTGCAGCGACTTCAGTAAATCGACGATCTGGGCCTGTACCGAGACGTCCAGCGCGCTGGTCGGTTCGTCGCAGACGATCAGTCTGGGGTTGACGGCCAGCGCTCGGGCGATGCAGATCCTTTGCCTTTGGCCGCCGGAAAACTCGTGAGGATAGCGCAGGGCCGCGTCGGACGGCAATCCTACCTGTTCGAGCAGTTGTCGGACTCTGGTCCGTCGGGTTTCGGCATCGATTTCGGGATGCAGCGCCCGGATGCCTTCGGCGACGATGTCGCCGACCAGCATTCTGGGATTCATCGACGAGAAAGGATCCTGAAACACGATCTGTATGTCCGAACGTTTCCGCCTTAAGGCTTCGCCGTCCAATCGGTTCAGGTCGACGCCGTCGAGCAGGACCTGGCCGGTTCCGCCCGGTATCAGGTTCAACAGGGCTTTGCCGAGCGTCGTCTTGCCGCAGCCGGATTCGCCGACCAGCGCCAGGGTCTTTCCCTGCTGGATCGTGAAACTGACGCCGTCGACCGCCCGCACGTGATCGACCACCCGTTTGAAGAGTCCCTTGCGGACAGGGTACAGATAATAAAAGTCGCTGACCCGCAGCAGCGGCGGCTTTTCCATCGGTTCGTGGGCCAGGCAGCTTTGCATCGACGGCAAGGCCATGAGCAATTTTCGGGTATAAGGATGTTCCGGCCGGGCGAAGAGTTCTTCGGTCGGACCGGTCTCGACGATTTTTCCTTTCTGCATCACCGCAATGCGGTCGGCCAGGGTGGCCACCAGGGCCAGATCGTGGCTGATCAGCCACAAGGCCATGCCGGTCTGCCGCTGCAATTGCTTCAGCAGCGCCAGAATTTGCGCCTGGATCGTGACGTCGAGCGAGGTGGTCGGCTCGTCGGCGATGAGCAAATCGGGGTTCCCGGCCAGCGCGATCGCGATCATTACCCGCTGCCGCTGCCCGCCCGACAATTGATGCGGATAGTCTTTCAGCCGCTGTTCCGGATTCGGGATCTCGACCTGCTGCAGCAAGTCCAGCACTCGCTGTTTGACGGCCGCTTTGGGCAACGAGAAGTGCAGCCGGATCACTTCTTCAATCTGTTTGCCTACGGTCATCACCGGGTTCAGCGAGGACATCGGATCCTGAAAGATCAGCCCGATGCGCCGCCCGCGGACTCGGCACATCTCCAGTTCCGAACGGCAGAGCAGGTCGTCGTCCTGCAATAAGATGGAACCGGCTGTCATGGCTGCGTTCGGCGGCAGCAGTCTCAATACCGACAGGGCGGTAATCGATTTACCCGATCCCGACTCGCCGACCAGGGCGAAGGTTTCGCCGGGGCGGATGTCGAAACTGATGCCGTCGACTACGGGATTGCCGTGATTGAAGGCGACGCTGAGGTTGTTGACGGACAGTAGGGGATGAGTCATATCATTTTTTGTAAACATCTTTCCTATGTCCGATCTTTACTACAACGACATAAAGCACATCGTCTTCAATTTGAAAAATGACCCGATGTTCGCCTACTCGAACCCGATATAAACTGTGTTCCCCGGATAACTTAATGACTCCTGGATGGCGAGGATTTTCCGCCAATCGAACCAACGCGCCGGCAACGGCTTGTTGCTGATTTTTAGTGAGCTTGGCGAATTGCCTATCGGCGGCAGGCGTAAATTTGATTTTATAGGCCATGCTTGGTCTTGATTTCTTCCCAGTCAATAAAGCCGTTTTGTTTGGCCTCGGTCAGAGCAGCGCAGGCATCCATGGCATCCTCTAAATCCTCCAAGAGTTGCTGATATTCATCGATAGGCAATATGACGGATATTTTGTGACCTTCTGAATCGGTAATGAATTGTGTGGGCATGGTTTTATACTCTTAAAGTCCGTTCTTGTCGGGTTTATTCGGTAAATTGAAAAACGTATCTTTGCTGGCAATTAAAGTTAATTATCTTCGACTTCGATCCCCTATTTTCTAACCCTTAATTTATTAGGCTTTCTCTAGCTATTCTTTTTAGAGCTTCGGTTGATTTTGGAAATATGTTTTTGTAAACCTCTAGGGTTCGAGGACAGACTAAATTTTACGTCCTGCCCAGCCTCTTCTCCGTCTCCAGCACCAGTTGCGTCGTCTTCAACACCGTATCGGGATTCAGGCTCATCGAATCGATGCCGGTTTCGACCAGAAACTCGGCCATTTCAGGATAGTCCGACGGAGCCTGGCCGCACAGTCCGCAATGCCGGCCATTGCGCCGGGCGCCGGCGACGGCGAGGCGGATCATTTCCTTGACGCCGGGATCGCGTTCGTCGAAATCCTCGGCGACGATTTGGGAATCCCGGTCCACGCCCAGAGTGAGCTGGGTCAAGTCGTTGGAGCCGATCGAAAAGCCGTCGAAATGCCGGGAGAAGGCATCGATCTGAATCACGTTGTTGGGGATTTCGCACATTACATAGATTTTGAGGCCGTTTTCGCCGTGCTTCAGGCCCAGCTTTGCCATGTAGTCGAGGACGCGCTCGGCTTCTTCGACCCGGCGGCAAAACGGGATCATCAGGATCACGTTGGTCAGCCCCATCCCGTCGCGCACCCGTTTCATCGCCGCGCATTCCAGCGCAAACCCCTCGGCGTAGGCGGGATGCGTATAGCGGGAAGCGCCCCGGAAGCCGATCATCGGATTGGCTTCCTCGAACTCGAACCCGCGTCCTCCGAGCAGCGTGGCGTATTCGTTGGTTTTGAAATCCGACATTCGGACCACCACCGGCTTCGGATAAAACGCCGCGGCGATCGTGCCGACGCCCTCGGACAGTTTTTCGATGAAAAAATCCGAGCCGGAAGCGTAGCGGGCGGTCAAAAGGGCCAGTTGTTCCTTTTCCTTGGGATTCTGGACCCGGTCCGGATGGATCAGCGCCATCGGATGCGCTTTGATGTATTCGGTGATGATGAATTCCATGCGCGCCAGACCCACGCCGTCGTTCGGCAGGAAACTGGTTTTGAAGGCGATTTCAGGATTGCCGATGTTGATCATGATATGGGTTTTAGGACGCTGAAGATTCGAGAGATCGGTCCGGTTGACGTCGAATTTCAGATGGCCCGGATAAACCTTGCCGGTGTCGCCCTCGGCGCAGGACACCGTGATCGGAATCCGGTCGGCGATGGCGGCCGTGGCGTTGCCGCAGCCGATGACCGCCGGCACGCCGAGTTCGCGGGCCACAATCGCGGCATGGCAGGTGCGCCCGCCGCGGTTGGTGATGATCGCGGAGGCGATCTTCATCACCGGCTCCCAGTCGGGCGTGGTCATGTCGGCGATCAGAATTTCGCCGGCCTTGAACTCGGTCAGTTGCTCCACCTTCCGAATAATCCGGGCCGTTCCCGGCGCGATCTTACTGCCGACGGCATGGCCGGTCACGATCGGTTCGGCTCGCTCCCTCAATTCGTACTGTTCCAGAATCGCGCCCTGCTTCTGGGAGGCGACCGTTTCGGGTCGGGCTTGTACAATGTAGAGCTTGCCGTCGAGGCCGTCCTTGGCCCATTCGATGTCCATCGGTTTGGCATGGCCCGCCTTGTCGCTGTAATGCTTCTCGATTTTTATCGCGTAATCGGCCAGAACCAGGACGTCCTCGTCGCCGATGCAGAAACGATCGCGTTCCTGCAAGGACGTGGCGACGTTGCGGATCGGCTCGCGCGTACTGCCGTCGCTGTAGATCATTTTGATTTTCTTGGCGCCCAGGGAACGTCTCAATACGGAACGGTAACCCTGCCCGAACGTCGGCTTGTGGACGTAAAACTCGTCCGGATCGACCGCTCCCTGCACGACGTTCTCCCCAAGTCCGTAAGCGCCGGTAATGAAGACGACGTCGTTGAAACCCGATTCGGTATCCAGGGAGAACAGGACGCCGCTGGACGCCAGGTCGGAGCGCACCATTTTCATCACGCAGACCGAGAGCGCCAGCTTGAAATGATCGAAGCCCTGATCGATCCGGTAATGAATGGCCCGGTCGGTGAATAGGCTGGCGAAACAGCGCTTGCAGGCGTCCAACAGGGATTGCTCGCCACTGACGTTGAGATAGGTGTCCTGCTGTCCGGCGAAGCTGGCGGTCGGCAAATCCTCGGCAGTGGCCGAGCTGCGCACGGCGACGCTCAAGTCATCCCCGTACTGGCGCTTGAGTTCGGCATAGGCACCAAGAATCTGCCGTTCCAGATCCTCCGGCAGCGGCGATGCATAAACAATTTCGCGGGCTCTGCGGGCGCGCCGGGCCAGATCGGCGACATCGTCGGGATCCAGATCGTCCAGGGCCTGATGCAGCGGCTCCCAGGCGTCGGCTTGATCCAGCACGTAACGGTAAGCCTCGGCGGTGACGGCGAAGCCGTTCGGTATCAGAATGCCTTGCGCGGTCAATTCTCGGTACATTTCCCCAAGGGATGCGTTTTTGCCGCCGACCAGAGGAATATCCTCGATCGTTAATTCCTTGAACCAGCGAATGAAGTCGGGCTGTTCAGACATAATGCGTTCTCCTTGGGAATCGGCTGGCCGGAAAGGGCATCTTTTGTAGAATATCGGTATTTATCGTCGTCAATGGCATGTATAGTTAACCTTGACCATGGCTCTGAATGCCTGGTCTGGAATTGCCGTCTGATTATATGACGTTATTGGAGGGATAGAAATCGGGAATGATTCCTCGGCCTTCCTCGGTTCGCTCGATTTGGCCTTGGACGGCCTTGACGTTATACTGGTTTCAGCTTCGATGAGCCGACCGAGTGGCGCCATGTTAAAACAGACTTCCTTATATCCCCTGCATCTCGAACTGGGCGCGAAAATGGCTCCGTTTGCCGGGTACGAGATGCCGATTCACTATCCGGGCGGGATCCTGCACGAGCACCGGCATTGCCGAACGAGGGCCGGCTTGTTCGATGTTTCGCACATGGGCCAATGCCTGATTTCGGGCGATGGGGCCACGGACGAACTGGAGCGCCTGACGCCGGGCGGCATCGCAGAATTGATTCCGGGGCAGATGAAGTATACCGTGCTGACCAACGACCACGGCGGGATCATCGACGACATCATCGTGCTTCGCCGCAAGGACGGGCTGACGTTGATCGTCAATGCCGCCTGCGCCGCCAAGGATTACCGCCATCTCTCCGAGCGCTTGTCCGGCGCTTGCCGATTGCTCGAAATGTCCGATCGTTCGCTGCTGGCTCTGCAAGGACCCATGGCCGCCGCCGTGATGCAAAACTATTCCGCTGCCGCCGCCGGGCTGACCTTCATGCACGCGGTCGAAACCGAATTGAACGGCGTGCCGTGCCTGGTGAGCCGCAGCGGTTATACCGGCGAGGACGGCTTTGAAATTTCGCTGGAAAACCGGCATGCCGAGCGGCTGGCCCGGAAACTGCTCGAAGAAACCGGAGTGGAGCCGATCGGCCTCGGCGCCCGAGACACGTTGCGGCTGGAGGCCGGATTGTGCCTCTACGGGCATGAGCTCGACGACAACATAACGCCGGTGGAAGCCGGCTTGCAGTGGCTGATCAGAAAAGGGCATCGCGAGTTTCCGGGAGCCGGCAAAATCCATCGGCAACTGGAGCAGGGCGTCGAGCAAAAACGGGTAGGCTTTATCGTAGAAGGCAGGATTCCGGTCCGGGAAGGCGTCGGGCTTAAGGACGAAAACGGCTGCGATGCCGGCCGAATCACCAGCGGCGGCTTCGCTCCCAGCCTGGACCGTCCCGTGGCGATGGGTTTTGTCCGCAGCGAACTGGCTGCGCCCGGCGTTGTTCTGTATGCGCAAGTCCGAAGCCATCGCATTGCGCTGACTGTGACTCGCCTCCCATTCATTTCCCCTCGCTACCACAGGTAAACCGCCATGACCGAATCCCGTCCCAGCCTGAACCAGTTGGAAATGCGCGGCGATTTCATTCAGCGCCACATCGGCCCCGATTCGCAACAGATTCGGGAAATGCTGGCCGAACTGGGCCTGACCGAACTCGAACAGATCATCGAGCGGGCGCTGCCCGAGGACATTATCGACCGCGAGCCGCTGAAACTGACCGAAACGATCAGCGAAATCGCCGTCATCAAGCACATGCGCCGGATGCGGGAGCGCAATAAAGTGTTTACCTCGATGATCGGCATGGGCTATTACGATACCGTCATGCCGGCGGTGATCAAGCGGAACGTGCTGGAAAATCCGGGCTGGTACACCGCTTACACGCCGTATCAGGCGGAAATCAGCCAGGGCCGCCTGGAAGCCTTGCTGAATTTCCAGCAAATGGTCATCGATCTGACCGGTCTCGACATCGCCAACGCCTCGCTGCTCGATGAAGCCACGGCCGCCGCCGAAGCGATGGCGATGTCGCGCCGCTTGTCGAAAAGCCCGGTCAATACCATTGTGGTCGATTGCGATTGCCATCCGCAAACCATCGCGGTGGTGAAAACCCGGGCCCGTTCGATGGGGTATGAAGTGATTGTCGCCGATCCCTACCGGGATCTGCACCGGTACTCGTTTTTCGCCGTGCTGGTACAGTATCCGGGCTCTCGGGGAGAAGTCAGGGATTTGAACGAGATCGTGCAGACCGCCCATACCCGGTCCGCGCTCGTTACCGTGGCGGCGGATCTGTTGAGCCTGGTGCTGTTGCAACCGCCCGCCGCGTTCGGGGCGGACATCGCAATCGGCAATTCTCAGCGTTTCGGCGTGCCGATGGGCTACGGCGGGCCGCATGCGGCTTTTTTCGCCACCCGCGACGAATACAAACGATCGATGCCGGGCCGGCTCATCGGCGTCTCGAAGGATCGCCACGGCCAGGTCGCGCTCAGAATGGCGCTGCAAACGCGCGAGCAGCACATCCGCCGGGAAAAAGCGACCAGCAACATCTGCACGGCCCAGGTCTTGCTTGCGGTCATTGCCGGATTCTACGCGGTTTACCACGGGCCTCAAGGACTTCGCCTGATCGCTGGCCGGGTCCATCGCTACGCGCAAATCCTGGCGGCGGGTCTTGCCCAATTAGGGTACGAAGTGATCAGCAAGAGCTATTTCGACACCATCGTCGTCTGCGCTCCGAACCGGGCCAAACGTCTGGCGGCGCAGGCGGCCGAGGCGAACATCAATCTGCGCGTCATCGATGCGGACCATCTCGGCATTGCTCTCGACGAAACCACGACCCGGCGGACTATTCGGGATCTGTGGCAGGTCTTCGCACCGTCCTCCGCCGATTTTCCCAACATCAACCGACTGCACGAGACGGTGGGCGAATGCCTGCCGCCCTCGCTGCTGCGCAGCGACGAGATTTTGCGGCATCCGGTGTTCGAACGCTATCATTCCGAGACCGAGATGATGCGCTACATGAGAAAGCTGGCCCGCCGCGACGTCGCGCTGGACCGCTCGATGATTCCTTTGGGCTCGTGCACGATGAAGCTGAATGCCGCCGCCGAAATGCAGAGCATTTCCTATCACGAATTCAACGGGCTGCATCCGTTCGCGCCGCTCTATCAGACCCTGGGCTATCAACAGATGTTCGCCGAACTGGAAGACATGCTGTGCGATCTGACCGGCTTCGATGCCTTTTCCTTGCAGCCCAACGCCGGCTCGCAGGGAGAATACACAGGCCTTCTGGTTATCCGCAAATACCACGAGGTCTCCGGGCAGCCTCAGCGCACCGTCTGCCTGATTCCGGCGTCCGCACACGGCACCAATCCGGCCAGCGCGGTCATGGCGGGGCTCGAAGTGGTGGTGGTCGCCTGCGACGAGCACGGCAACGTCAGTCTGGACGATTTGCGGGCGAAGCTCGAAGCGCATCGCGATACGGTGGCGGCCCTGATGATCACCTATCCTTCAACGCACGGGGTCTATGAGCAGTCGTTCCGGGAAATTTGCGACCTGATCCATCGCCACGGCGGCCAGGTGTATCTGGACGGAGCCAACTTCAATGCGTTGGTCGGATTGAGCCGGCCCGGCAGGCTGGGCGCCGACGTCGCCCATCTCAATCTGCACAAGACTTTTTCGATCCCTCACGGCGGCGGCGGCCCCGGCGTCGGGCCGATCGGGGTCAGGGCGCACCTGGCGCCGTTTCTGCCCGACCATCCGGTCGTGAAAGGCGTCAATCCCGCCAAAGGGCCGGCCGGTACAGTCGGCACCGTTTCTGCCGCTCCCTGGGGATCGGCGAGCATTTACAGCATTTCCTGGGCTTATATCGCGATGATGGGCTCGGCCGGCCTGAAAAAGGCGACGCTTACCGCCATCCTGAACGCTAACTACATCGCCAAACGGCTTTCGCCTTACTATCCGGTGCTTTATACCGGCAAGAACGGCTGGGTGGCGCACGAGTGCATCATCGACTGCCGGGAATTTAAAAAATCCGTCGGCATTACCGTGGAGGACATCGCCAAACGATTGATCGACTACGGTTTTCATGCGCCCACCGTGGCTTTTCCGGTCGCCGACACGCTGATGATCGAACCGACCGAAAGCGAGGATAAAGCCGAAATCGATCGTTTTTGTGAGGCGATGATCGCCATCCGTCAGGAAATCGAAGACGTCGCCGAGGGGCGCGCCGATCCTGAAAACAACCTGCTGCGCAATGCACCGCATACCCATCGTCTGCTGCTCGAGGAATGGGTTTTGCCGTACAGCCGGCAACAGGCGTTTTTTCCGGACGGCCGGCAGCACGACGACAAGTACTGGCCGCCGGTCGGCCGGATCGACAACGTTTACGGCGACCGGCACGTGGTCTGCACGTGTCCTCCAGTGTCGGATTATCAGTAAAAGAGGCGGCCGCAGTCGATCGGCGCCGGCTGCTCCGTTTTTTCCGGATTTACGGTCAACCGCGCCGCTCCGACTTTTCATCGATCATGATCATGCAGACTGCATTACAAACCCCGCTGACCGATCTGGCACACGTCATTCAGCTTGCCGTCGCGCCGGTGTTTCTTCTCACCGGCGTCGGCTCGGTCCTGTCGGTGTTGACCAACCGCGTCGGACGGATCGTCGACCGCACCCGCCTGCTCGAAGGCCGCCTTTCGGCCGGTGAAAGCGAGAGCTCGGCTTCTGCCGGAATTCGGTGCGAGCTGGCTCTGCTGTCGCGGCGGATTCGCGTGATCAATTGGGCCATCAGCCTGTGTTCCTTATGCGCCTTGCTGATCTGCACCGTGATTGTTTCTTTGTTCGTGGGCACGTTGGTAGGGCTTGATTTCCACATCTTCATCGCCACGTCGTTCATCATTGCGATGATCGCCTTGATTCTCGCCTTGCTGTTCTTTTTGAGAGAGATCTATCTGGCGACCGCCAGTCTGAGGGACAAGCCGCAGACGGTCAGGCGAAAATGACCGTAGGCCGTTTCGGCAAAAAGACGGTTTCTTGACCGGCAAGGCCCTGCTTCAATCATCACACGGCGAGAAAATTTTGACAGATTCCGGGCAAACGGTTTCAAATACCGAGGGAATGATAAAGCAGTGCCGCTGTCGAAAGGCAGGGAAAAATTAGATCAAATTGAATTCGCGGGTGAAATGAAGTGAACATGAATAAAACGCTCTGCGGCTTGCTTTTTTTAGCATTGCTGTCGACCGGAGCCGTCGGTGCCGAAACCGATGAAGTCGAGTGGAATAACGTATTGAAAGAACAGTATTTTGCCGGCCGGTCTATCGACGAGGCGAGCGGCATGATCGAGCTGGAAGCGCCTTACCGGGCCGAGGATCCGGCGCTGGTGCCGCTGAGGATCGTCAGCAGGATGAAGCAATCCGGAGAAAGCTACGTCAAAAGGATTCTGGTGCTGGTCGATAAAAATCCTTTTCCGTTCGTCGGCGAATTCGAATTGACTCCGGCCAGCGGCAAGGCCGACCTGGCCATGCGGATTCGCGTCAATACCTACAGCTATGTCCGCGCCGTTGCCGAAACGAACGACGGAAAATTATTCATGGCCAAAAAGTTCGTCAAGGCCAGCGGCGGGTGTTCGGCGCCGATTACCGCCGATCTGGACGCTTCGATGAAACGGCTCGGAAAAATGAAATTCCGACTGGACGAAGGGCTCAAAACGGCAGAGCCTTCCCTGGTGCAACTGTTGATCAGCCATCCCAACATTACCGGCATGCAGATGGATCAGGTCACCCGGTTTGTAAAAAAATCCCATTTCATCAAAAACGTCCGGGTCTCGTTCAACGATAAGCCGGTATTGACCGCCAAAACCGACATCGCCATCAGTTCGGACCCCAATTTCAGGTTTTATTTCGTGCCGGAAAAGGAAGGCGTTCTGAAGGCCGAGATGACCGATACTTCCTGCGAGAGTCCTACCGCCCGGGACGCCTGCGTGCAGGGGACGACCTATACCGAAACGTTTTCGGTAAAGCCGTAGCCGTCTGCCGTTTCCTGCCGAACAGTTAACCGGGTTCCGGAAAAGCAACACCGGCGGATCGACACAAGCCGCGCGGCCGGCGTTGAAGCCGCCCATTTTACAACGGACTTCGAGCCGCCGGGTCGAAATTGACGAAAGAGCGCGGCGGAAAGGGCTTCATGAGTACCGGTGGATTTTGCTGCATGGCCATAGAATCCTGGCGCTGATCGGTATGATGAGTTAAAATTACCCGGTTTATTTGTGATAATTGTTGCGTAATGACTGTTTGTCTTCCAGGGAGTTGCGGAATGATATATCGGATCAAGAGTTTATAACTACTTACGAAGAGGCTGCTCGTGAACAAAACTAAGCAACTATTCGCAGGCCTGATTTTGATGGCGTTAGGCCAGGAATCAGCGCGGGCGGAATACTCGCTCAATTTAGTAAAAGGGGTCACAAAAATCAGTAATGACATTTATGACCTGCATATGCTGACCCTATGGATTTGCGTATTAATTGGCATCGTTGTGTTCGGCACTATGTTCTATTCGATCTACCATCATCGCAAGGACAAAGGGCATAAAGCCGAACAATTTCATGAGAACACGACCGTCGAAATCATCTGGACGATTATTCCGACCGTCATTTTGATCAGCATGGCCATCCCAGCCACCAAAACCATGCTGGAGCTCGACGACGTTCAAGATTCCGATATGTCCATCAAGGTGACCGGCTGGCAATGGAAATGGGAATACGACTATCTCGACAGCGGCATCCATTTTTTCAGCAGCCTGGACGAGGCCAGCAATAAGGCTCGTCAGTTGGATTCCGGCATCGATCCCCGTTCGGTTTCGAACTACCTGCTGAACGTCGATCATCCGCTGGTGATTCCCACCAACAAGAAAATCCGTTTCGTCTTTACCGCCGCCGATGTGATTCACTCCTGGTGGGTTCCCGCTCTGGGCTGGAAAAAGGACGCAAACCCGGGTTTCATCAATGAAGCCTGGACAATGGTCGAAAAACCCGGCACTTATCGCGGCCAGTGTACCGAACTGTGCGGCAAGGATCACGGTTTCATGCCTATCGTCGTGGTGGCCATGGATCAGCCCGACTACGACGCCTGGGTTAAAAAGACTCAGGAAGAAGCTCAAAAAGGCCCCGATTTAAGCGATCAAAGCCATGACCAATTGGTTGCCAAAGGCGCCACGGTTTACGAGAAAAATTGCTCGACCTGCCATCTGCCCGGCGGCGAAGGCGTCCCCGGTGCTTTCCCGGCGCTCAAAGGCAGCTCGGTCGTGAAAGGCGACATCAAGGCGCAGGCGGAAATCGTGCTGAACGGTAAAAACGCGATGCCTGCCTTCGCAAAAATGTTGAAGGCCGATGAACTGGCCGCGGTCATTACTTATACCCGGAATGCGCTGGGCAACAAGGTCGGCGACGAAATCCAGCCGAAAGCGATCCAGGAGATGCTGCCGGAAGGCGCGGGTGCTTCGGCCCCGGCTGCCGAATCCTCGGCGCCGAAGGCCGAGGCGCAACCGGCGGTCTCGGAAATGACGAAGGATGAACTGATCGCCAGAGGCAAGGAAGTTTACGAGAGCAATTGCGTGTCCTGTCATCAGGCCGAAGGTCAGGGCATGCCGCCCACGTTCCCCGCGTTAACCGGAAGCCCGGTGGTGACCGGCGACATTAAAGCCCAGGTCGATCTGATGATGAACGGGAAGGGCATGATGCCGGCTTTCGGTAAAACCTTGAGCGCAACCGATTTTGCGGCTGTCGTTACCTATACACGGAACGGTTTGGGCAATGCGGTGAATGACTTCATTCAGCCGAAGGAAATCGAGGCCATGCAATAGCCGTCCGGACCGGATGATGGCTGTACGCTGTTGAATCGTTGCAAGCAATTTTAAAAATTTTTGAGGTATAAATTATGTCCGCTGTAATAGCACCACATGATGATCATCATGATCATGATCACGGTCCTGCCAAAGGGTGGTTAAGATGGGTTATCACCACCAACCATAAAGATATCGGCACCCTGTATCTCGTCTTCGCGCTGGCGATGTTCTTTGTAGGCGGCGCCATGGCGATGGTTATCCGCGCCGAATTGTTCGAACCCGGCATGCAGTTCGTCAATCCGCAGTTTTTTAACTCGATGACGACCATGCACGCTCTGGTGATGGTGTTCGGGGCGGTCATGCCCGCTTTCGTGGGGCTCGCCAACTGGATGATTCCGTTAATGATCGGCGCGCCCGACATGGCGCTGCCACGAATGAACAACATGAGCTTCTGGATGTTGGTAGCCGGCATCTTGCTCCTGGCCAGCACCCTGCTGATGGAAGGCGGCGCGCCCGCAGCCGGCTGGACTCTGTATCCTCCGCTGGTATTGCAAACCGGAGCGGCACTGCCGTTCGCAATTTTTTCGGTGCATTTGCTCGGGATTTCCTCGATCATGGGCGCGATCAACATTATCGCGACCATTTTCAACATGCGCGCTCCGGCGATGACCTTGATGAAAATGCCGTTGTTCGTCTGGACCTGGCTGATCACCGCCTTTTTGCTGATCGCCATCATGCCGGTCTTCGCCGGCGCGGTCACCATGCTGTTGACCGACCGCTTTTTCGAAACCAGTTTTTTCGATGCGGCGGGCGGCGGCGATCCCGTGCTTTACCAGCACATTTTCTGGTTCTTCGGCCATCCTGAAGTGTATGTGATGATTCTGCCGACCTTCGGCGTGGCTTCCACGATCATTCCGGTATTTTCCCGAAAACCCCTGTTCGGTTACAGTTCGATGGTCTATGCGACCGCCTCGATCGCTTTCCTGTCGTTTATCGTCTGGGCGCACCACATGTTCCTGGTCGGCATGCCGATGGCGGGAGAACTGTACTTCATGTATGCGACCATGCTGATCGCGATTCCCACCGGCGTGAAAGTCTTCAACTGGACCGCGACGATGTGGAAAGGCTCGCTGACGTTCGAAACGCCGATGTTGTTCTCGATTGCTTTCGTCGTCCTTTTTACGATGGGCGGTTTCACCGGCCTGATGATGGCGGTCGCTCCGGCGGACTTCCAGTACCATGATACGTATTTCATCGTGGCGCATTTTCATTACACTCTGGTGCCCGCTTCGGTCTTCATTTTGATGGCCGCCGGTTACTACTGGCTGCCTAAATGGACCGGGCACATGTACAACGAAAGAATCGGCAAGCTGCATTTCTGGCTTTCCGCCATTTCGGTCAACATCCTGTTTTTTCCTCAGCACTTTCTTGGCTTGGCCGGCATGCCGAGAAGAATTCCCGACTATGCGGTGCAATTTGCCGACTGGAACATGATTTCAAGCATCGGAGGATTCATCTTCGGCGCCAGCCAGTTGCTGTTCCTTTATATTGTGATCGACACCATCAAGGGCGGCACCGGCGAAAAAGTCACCGATGAAGTTTGGGAAGATGCGAGCAAGCACGGCCTGGAGTGGACTCTGCCGTCGCCTCCTCCTTATCATACTTTCACGACGCCGCCTGAATCGGTTCCGAGCGAGCATCACTAAGAAAGGGATGGCCCAAGGTGAATGGATTTTTAACCTTGGGCCGTTCGAGTCATTGCTTGGCATCGAATTAAAATAATGGACAGAAAAAAGAAAAACATATTGACGGCAGTGATATTGGTTCTGATAGCCGTCGTGATCTATGCCTTCGCGGTCATGAAAGCGCTTTCACAATGATCGACGACGCCGGACAAAAGAACAGAAAACTGATCCGAACCCTGCTGTTAGTCGTCGTCGGCATGTTCGGTTTCGGTTATGCCTTGGTGCCTCTTTACGACGTTTTGTGCGAGGTGACCGGAATCAACGGTAAAGTCGAATCCGTCGCGGCCAAAGACGATGTCTATCAGCCGGATGCGAACAGAGAAATAACCGTAGAATTCATGACGTCGCTCAATGAAGCGGCGCCGATGGAGTTTCGTGCGGAAACCAGGAAAATGAAGATTCATCCCGGCGCCTATTACACGGTGAATTTTTATGCGGAAAACAAGACGGACAAAGACTTGGTCGCCCAAGCCATTCCCAGTATTTCTCCGGGACCCGTTGCGGAATATTTTGAAAAAACGGAATGCTTTTGTTTTTCCGAACAAAAATTCAAGCCTCGCGAGGGCAGAACCCTGCCGGTAAGGTTTGTCGTAAATCCTGCAATTCCGGAAAAATATAAAACGATTACACTTGCCTACACATTTTTTGATAATACTGGAAAATCAGTAAACCAATAGAGAGGAGACTTATGTCGACACCCAACGCTTATTATATTCCGCATAAAGCGACCTGGCCCATAATCGGAACCATCGGGTTGATGTTGATGCTGGCGGGCTTTGCCAATTATTTGAACGGTTCATCGGCGGGTTCGTTCTTCATGATCCTGGGCCTGATGGTGTTTGTCCTGATGTTGACCGGCTGGTTTACCCTCCAGGCGCTGGAAAGCGAAACCGGAATGTACAATACCCAAGTAGGCATATCGTACCGCATGGGCATGATGTGGTTCATCTTCTCCGAAATTATGTTTTTCGGCGTGTTTTTCGGCGCTTTATGGTATATCCGCAACTTATCGGTGCCTTGGCTCGGCGAAGGCGTCACGAAAGAGATGCTGCATCCGTTGTTCGACGCCACCTGGCCCACTAACGGTCCGGAAAAACTCGGCGGCAAGATCGTTGACGGACAGATGACGGGCGAGTTCGAGCCGATGGGAGCCTGGGGTCTGCCGTTTTTGAACACTCTGATCCTGTTGAGCAGCGGCGTCACCTGCACCTGGGCCCATCACGGCTTGCTGGCGAAAAACCGTGACCAGTTGATCAAGGGCTTGATTGCCACCGTCGTATTGGGATTTCTGTTTGTTTCGTTCCAGGCTTACGAATATCACGAAGCTTATACCGAAATGGGACTGACTTTGGGTTCGGGCGTTTACGGATCCACTTTCTTCATGCTGACCGGTTTTCACGGTTTTCACGTTTGCGTCGGAGCCATTATCCTGAGCGTCGTTCTGTTCCGCAGTTGGAGAGGGCATTTCAAACCGGAAAACCACTTTGCTTTCGAGGCCGCGGCCTGGTACTGGCATTTCGTTGACGTGGTCTGGTTGGGCCTGTTCATTTTCGTTTATTTGATGTAAATAATACGAAGTCCTGTTAAAAGCGCTGCCTGACGGGCAGCGCTTTTTTTTTGTCGGGATTTTACCGAGCAGGGATTGTCCGAGATTGATCGAGCTTTTCCGTTTCCATTTGTCCGGTTTTTTTCAAATGCATTCGGGCTCCGATGCCGTGAGGCTGGTAAAGACCGGTGGCGATCAATAGAAAGACGAATATGAACAGAATCACGGAGAGCGAAATGCGGACAGTCAGTGCTTTTGCCGTTTTTTCCGAATGATCCCGGGATTGGTGTTTAATCAGGTGATACAGCGCGGACCCCAGGCTGATAATGATCAGAATAAAGGCAATAGTTACGATGCTTTGTATTATCATGGGATAATGAACGTTTTTGAAAGGGTTTCGGGTATTGTCGGCGATTCGGATGCAAATGCCAATACAGGACGGCAAAATGTAACGTGACTCAGGACCTTGCTATGAAATTTCAAAAGATTCCTACACTGGTTTTTCTGATCTTTCTGCCTTTGCTGTTGGCATTGGGATTTTGGCAACTGGACCGCGCCGAGCAGAAGCGCGCCTGGCTGGAGCAGCAAAAACTAGGCTTGACGGCCGAAGTCGTGCGTTTGTCCCCGGCTACGACAGAGCCGCCGGCGGCACTCAAATTCAAACGTGTCGAAGCCCAGGGGCGCTACGATGCCGATCATCAGTTTCTGCTGGATAACCGGATCAGCGACGGTAAAGTAGGCTATTTTGTATTGACGCCGTTTATTCTGGAAGGCTCCGGCAAAGCGGTTCTGGTCAATCGGGGCTGGGTGCCTTCAGGCCCGGACCGGACAAAGCTGCCCGATCTGCGCATTCGACAAATGCCGGCGCTCGTGAAGGGGCGAATCAACAGCTTTCCCGGCGTCGGCATTAAACTGGAGGGCGCGGAAACTCCTGCCGCCGGCTGGCCTTCGACGGTTCAGGTGGCCAATTCCGATATTTTGTCCAAAAGACTGGGGTATCCCTTGTTTCCGTTTCAGATCGAGCTGGATAAAGACCAGCCCGAAGGCTACCGGCGCGAATGGCGCAGTTCCGACGTCATGCCGCCCGCTCAACATGTGGCCTATGCGACGCAGTGGTTTGCGTTGGCGTTTTTACTTTCGATGCTATTTGTATGGTTCAGCCGCTTAAAACATGATGAATAACCCGCAGAAAAAAAATCGTCTGATCATTCTGACGTTGTTCGGAATGTCCATTGTTCCTTTCCTGATCGCCTACATTTTGAAAGAAAATCCCCAATGGCTGCAGGGTAGGACCAATCACGGTCAGCTCATCATTCCGCCGGTGCCGGTGGAGCGCAGCGATTTGACCGGTTTCGATCCGTTTTCGCAAGAACATATCGGCGAATTGGCCGGACACTGGCTGATCATTAACGTCATTCCGGAGGCGACCTGCCACGAGGCGTGCCGGGATGCGATTCATAAAAGCCGGCAATTGCAATTAATGATGAACAAGGATCTGACCCGGACGCGCAGGGTGGCGCTGATTTTTAAAGACAGTGAGGAAGCGGCTTCCGGCATATGGTGGCAGGACGACAAAGTCTTGTTGAGAGTCAGGCCGAATGAAAACGTAGTGAAGAAAATAGCCGGCATCAGGCCTGACGGAGTGCCGGACGGAATGCTGCTGCTGATGGATCCTTTAGGCAATTTGATGATGCAGTACGAACCGGGCTTCGACCCTTACAAAGTCAAAAGCGATTTGGCCCATCTGTTGAAAATTTCACAAATTGGTTAACGGAAACATGTTTAGAAAAATAACTTTGATAGGCATTCTGCTGGCATTGATCGTCATCGTCATGGGGGCGTACGTCCGTTTGTCGGACGCCGGATTGGGCTGTCCCGACTGGCCGGGCTGCTACGGGCGGGCCATTCTCGAAGACAGCGCCGAATTCCGGTCCGAAGCGGAACTCGCTTTTCCGGACCGGCCTCTGGACATCGCCAAGGCCTGGAAAGAAATGGGGCATCGATATCTGGCAGGAGCGCTGGGCGTGGTCGTCCTGTGGCTGGCCTTGTCGTCATGGTGGCAGAAATCGTGCCGGGCGGCGGCGATGAGCGCTTCCTGGGGGCTGGCGGCGATGGTTGCGATGCAGGCGGCCCTGGGCATGTGGACCGTGAAAATGCACACCATGCCGGTCGTGGTGACCGCGCATTTGCTGCTTGGAATGCTGACGTTCTGGCTGCTCTTCTGGCTTTATCTGCGAGCCGCTCCCGGCGTTTCCAGGCTGACGGTTCGCATCGGACCGGTAAATTTTGCTCGACTGGGCATGCTGGTGCTGTTCTTTCAGATCATTCTCGGCGGTTGGACCAGCACCAATTATGCCTCGCTCGCTTGCCCCGATTTTCCTCTGTGCCGGGGGGAATGGTGGCCCCAGGCCGATTATCGGGAGGCTTTGAACTTTTTTCATGGTATCCTGACAGGAGAAACCGGAATACTTTCTGCGGAAGCGCAAGTGGTGGTGCATTGGCTGCATCGTGTCGGGGCCGTTCTTACTCTGATTGTTTTGGGCGGAGTGGCGCTCTGCGCCGCTTCGGCAAGCTATCCCAAACCCGTCAGAAGAGGCGCTTTATGGCTGGGGCTGGGGCTGGTCATACAATTCGGTCTGGGCATTGCCGTCGTCAAACTGGCGCTGCCTTTATGGATTGCGGTAGCGCATACCGCTTTCGCCGCTCTGTTGATGTTGCCGCTCATCGCGATCAGTTTTTATAGCCGTTATGGCTACCAGGCGCCGCGGAAGGAAGCGCCGGCGGTGGAGGCCGTCAGCGTTCCGGCCGAAAGGGTTGTTGAAAAAGACTATGTCCCGGCCGCGCCCGAGACGCTTTATCTGCGGTTGAAATCGCAACTGAAGCGCACCCGGACAGGCTTGACCGGCGCGCTTGCCCAACTGACGTTCGGGCAGAAAGAGATCGACGACGACCTGCTGGAGCAAATCGAGACGAGTTTATTGACGGCCGACATTGGCGTCGAGACCACGGCCAACATTATCAACGGCCTGACTCAAAGCATGGAACGTCATCAGTTGAATGATGCGTCGGCGTTGTCGACCGCGCTAAAGCAGGAATTGTTGACTATTCTGGAGCCATGCAGCCAACCCTTGCAGATTCAAAAAGAGGACGGCCCTTTCGTCATTCTGGTCGTGGGCGTCAACGGCGCGGGCAAGACCACCACCATCGGCAAGCTGGCCAAGCGGTTACAGGCGCAGGGGTTGAGCGTGATGCTGGCGGCGGGCGATACCTTCCGGGCGGCAGCCGTCGAGCAGTTGCAAACCTGGGGCGAGCGCAACGACATTCCGGTGGTTGCGCAGCATACCGGCGCCGATTCGGCTTCGGTGATCTACGACGGACTGCAATCGGCCAGAGCCAAAAACATCGACGTGCTGATTGCCGATACCGCAGGTCGATTGCATACCAAATCGAATCTCATGGATGAACTGAAAAAAGTAAAACGGATCATGGGCAAACTGGACGAGACCGCGCCTCATGAAGTGCTGCTGGTGCTGGATGCCGGCACCGGCCAGAATGCCTTGTCCCAGGCGCGGCTGTTCAACGAGACGGTCGAGTTGACGGGCATTGTTTTGACCAAGCTCGACGGGACGGCCAAAGGCGGGGTCATTTTTGCGTTGGCCAGGCAGTTGGGCATTCCGATCCGTTATATCGGCGTCGGCGAAGGAATAGACGATCTGCAGGATTTTAACGCCGAAAATTTTGTCAACGCTTTGTTTGCCAAAGATTGAACGAGTATTATGCTGATTTTCGAAAACGTCTGTAAAAGGTACCCGGATACGGGCGACGTCCTGCTTAATGTCAGTTTCCATTTGCAGCCGGGCGAAATGGCCTTTCTCACCGGTCACTCCGGCGCCGGCAAAAGCACGCTGTTCAAACTGACGGCCATTATTGAGCGTTGCAGTCGGGGGCAGATTTATTTCGATGGACAGAATCTCAATCAGGCCAGGGAAAAGCAGATTCCATTTTTACGCAGAAAAATGGGACTTATTTTTCAGGATTACCGGTTATTAAACGACAGAACCGTTTTCGATAATGTCGCCCTGCCGCTGGCAATTGCCGGCTATGGGCATCTTGAGGTATCGCGCAGGGTCAGGGCGGCGCTGGACAAGGTCGGCCTCTTGGG
The DNA here is from genome assembly GCF_000372865.1 of Methylosarcina fibrata AML-C10. Lineage (NCBI taxonomy): Bacteria > Pseudomonadati > Pseudomonadota > Gammaproteobacteria > Methylococcales > Methylococcaceae > Methylosarcina > Methylosarcina fibrata. The sequence goes on from NZ_KB889965.1 coordinate 4,429,898, forward strand.
CAAAGAAAAGAAATTGCCTTTGACCTTGTCGGGTGGGGAACAGCAGCGGGTGGGTATCGCCCGAGCCGTGGTCAATAAGCCGTCCATCATCCTGGCCGATGAGCCTACCGGCAACCTCGATCCCGAATTGTCCGCCGAAATCATGCAGTTGTTCGAGAAATTTCAGCAGGTCGGCGTCACCGTGCTGGTGGCTTCTCACGACATCAACTTGATTTCGAAGATGAACCATCGAGTGTTAACCCTGGATCACGGCCAGTTATTGGGGGATTGAACGATGAAACATGGAATAAAACAACAGATCAGGCAGGAGGTGGGCCAGAAAAGGCAAGAAGGCGGACAGACGAAAAAGGCCGGCGGTAATCTGATCGATAAATTCAAGGCCTACCGCGATCTTCACGCTCACAGCCTGTTTTCCAGCCTGGGTCGGCTGGCCGATGCGCCCTTTACGTCGCTGTTGACCGTCGGCGTCCTGGCCATTGCGATTTCTCTGGCGGCCAGTTTTTATTTGCTGGTCGTCAATTTGCAGCAACTGGCCGGCAACATCGAAACCACCAATCAAATCTCGCTGTTTCTCAAGGACGAAGTGTCCGAATCGAAAGCCGGGGAGTTGGCATCCGATATTAGAAAAAATCCCGATGTTCAGGAAGTCAAAGTGATCAGCAAGGAGCAGGCCCTGAAGGAGTTCCAGACTTACAGCGGATTCGGTGCAGCGATCGATAACCTGGAAATCAATCCGTTGCCGATCGTTCTCGAAGTTCTGCCCAGAAGCACGATGGATGACCCGAAGGCGCTTGACGACCTGGTGCGTCATTTTCAGAAGTCGGAGGAAGTGGATTTCGCTCAAACGGACAGGCGATGGTTCGACCGTCTTCATGCCATCATCAAACTGGCGCGAAGAGGCATGATTTCCCTGAGCTTGTTGCTGGGAGCGGGCGTCTTGTTCGTGACCGGCAATACGATTCGTCTGGAGCTGCACAACCGCCGGGATGAAGTTGTTATCGCCAAGCTGGTCGGCGCCACCCATGCCTTCATTCGCCGGCCTTTTCTTTACACCGGCTTCTGGATCGGCTTTTCTTCCGGAGTGCTGGCCTGGTTTATCGTGACGGTGATCATGCTGGTCTTGTGGCTGGCGGTCGAAGATCTTTCCCTGCTTTATGAAGGTTCTTTTCATCTGCTGTTTCTGAATTATTCCGAAACGATGGCTCTGCTGGCCATTTCCTCCGGACTGAGCGTACTGGCTTCATGGCTGGTCCTGACGTATCAACTCCGCCAACTGAAACCCGAATAGAAAATTTGAACTTGCAAAATGATTAGCACTCTTAGCCATCGAGTGCTAGAATTAATCCGGTTCATTTTATAGAGGTTCATCTATGAGCAATGCATTAGCCTTACCTGTTAATTTGTCGACGGGAACCTTCGAGTCTTATTTAACTGCCGTCAGGCAAATGCCTCGGTTGACGTCCGAAGAAGAGCGGGAGCTGGCCTTGCGGTTCAGGGATCACGGCGATCTGGAAGCGGCCCGGCAGTTGGTGCTGAGCAACTTGCGCTTTGTCGTGCATGTTGCGCGAGGCTATAGCGGCTACGGCTTGCCCATGCCCGACATCATTCAGGAAGGCAATATCGGCTTGATGAAGGCGGTCAAGCGTTTCGATCCCGACGTCGGTGTCCGGTTGGTATCGTTTGCAGTGCACTGGATCAAGGCCGAAATTCACGAGTATGTGATCAAAAACTGGGGCATCGTGAAAGTGGCCACGACCAAGGCCCAACGGAAACTGTTTTTTAATCTACGTAAATTCAAGCAAGACGTCGGCTGGCTGTCCGCCGACGAGGCGAAAGCCATTGCGAAAGATCTTGACGTCGAACTCAGCACGGTCTACGAAATGGAACAGCGCCTGGGCAACCGCGACGTGTCCTTCGATTTGCCGGTCGATGAGTCCGAAGAGGAAAGCGCGGTGGCGCCTAATCATTATCTTCAGCAGCATGGCGCCGATCCGGCCGAATTACTGGAAAATGCCGATTGGTCCGGGCACGAGCAGGACTTGCTCACGGAAGCCCTGTCCGAACTGGACGAACGGAGCCTGGACATTCTTTCCAGCCGCTGGCTGGCCGACAAGAAGGCGACTTTGCATGAACTGGCGGAGCGCTACAACGTATCGGCAGAAAGAATCCGGCAACTGGAACAAAACGCAATGAAAAAACTGCGTTCGGCGGTCGTTCTGGAAGCCTAGTTTCTCCCTCTTTTTCAAAGAAAACCCGAGGCTTCGTCTTCTCTGAGGCCAGACCTCCTGTCCCCCCTGAATCGACCGGTTGAATGCGTCCTTCTCCTGCCGCGTGATGACGTTTGCGCCGGGTTGGGCGGTATCATCCCGGCAAACTTCCGCCATCTTGCCTGACTGCCGGCGTTTTCGCGATAATGCTCTTCCCGTAAAGGCATAAGTTTAAAGATTGGAACTCCCTGTAGACCGAACGTTTTTCTTGTCGCTGCTCGAAGCAGACTACCCGGTGGGCGCCGTCATCGAGACTCTGCTTGCCCGGTGCCGGCACGCGACGAGCAATGAACCGAATTGAAAAATAATCGTCTATTAAAGAATTTATATGTATTAATATTGAATGACCAGAATCAAACAGTACCGGCTCTCCGTCTCCGGCATGCAATGCACTGACTGCGAGAACAACATTGAAACGGCCGTGGCCGGTCTGCCCGGAGTGGCGCGGGCAAAAGCCGATTTCGCGGCAGGCAGTCTTGTTCTGGATGTCAATACGGAAGTGACTTCGCTAAAAACGGTATGCGCGGCCGTCAAGGCCACCGGTTACGACTGCATTCAGGCCGCCGCCTCCAAAAAAAGCGCAAGCTCTCTAAAACGCACCGTTCTGATATTGACGGCCCTGGCCGGCATTATCCTGTTATTGCAGTTAAACCGGTGGATTCGGCTCGATGTTTCCTTCACCGACTTGAATGAACAGGCCGGCTTCGGCGTCATTTTTCTGATCGGCGTTCTTTCCAGTTTTCATTGCATCGGCATGTGCGGCGGCTTTGTGCTGAGCTATGCCGCAGACGGCGCCCGGACAGGCGGGCCTTCTTATTCAAGCCATCTTGCCTACGGCTTCGGCAAAACCGTTTCTTACGCGGCCTTCGGCGCTCTGTTCGGTTTTCTCGGCGGTGCGGTCAATATTACCACCGACATGCAAAGCGTTGCGATGGCGCTGGCGGGGGTATTTTTAATCGTCTATGGATTGAGTTTGCTCGACACGTTTTCGGGCCTGAGGCGTTTTCACATCCGATTGCCCAGGTTTTTGATTTACCGTCTCAATGAAAAACGCAGAAAGACCTCCAATCCTCTGATGATCGGCTTGTTGAACGGTCTTATGATCGCCTGCGGACCCTTGCAGGCCATGTACATCATGGCGGCCGGAATAGGCAGTCCGGCCTACGGAGCGGCATTGTTGGCGGTTTTTGCCTTGGGCACCTTGCCGATCATGTTCGCCTTCGGTTTGCTGTCTTCTCTGATGACCGCAAACGCCACCCGGAGTCTGCTAAAAATATCCGGGATGGTGATCATGCTGATGGGGAGCGTCATGCTGAACAGAAGCCTGTTGCTTTCCGGCACGGGCTACGACGCGAATTCCCTGCTGGCAAAAATTTCGGAGAAATCGGCGGTATTGATAAGCGCAATCGGCGGAAATGCACTTGAAAGCCCGTTTCATCTTCAGGAAGGGTATCAGGTCATCTATACCGAAGTGGAAAGTTACCGGTATGTTCCGGACCGTTATACGTTGAAAAGAAATATTCCCGTCAAATGGATACTCAACGTCAAGGAGTTGTCTCTCTGCAATCAACAGATTGTCGTTCCCGATTTGAAGAGAACGATCGATTTGAAACCGGGTTTGCAAATCGTGGAGTTCCTGCCCAGGGAAAACGGCACCATCGGCTGGAGCTGTGCGATGGGAATGATTTCCGGAAGCTTTATTGTGAAGGATTAAGCTCCGGCTTGCGTTCCCATCCGGAAGGGACGGCCAGTGGCGCTCGGAATCAATCGTCTTGAAAACCGGCCTCCGGGCGGAGGAGATTTTTTTATCGGTATTCAGGCTTATTACTGGCTGGAGCGCTTTCCCGAAGACTCCAGCCAGTGGCAATTGCGTTATATTTTTTTCTTGATGATGACCTTGTCGTCAATGATCAATTCGGAGATGCCGCCCAACGTGCCGTAGACGGTACAGGAGGCTTTTTTGAAGCCTTTTTCGCCGACCCATTTCAGCGTGATGTAGGTTTCCTTGTCGCTTACCGTTTCCGAAGGGAAATACACTTCTTCGCCAGTTTGTTTCAGGATGGCTTCAGGGCATTTCTGATTGGCCATGGACTGGATCGTTACGTAATTTCTGATCATCGAAGCGGCTTCTTTTTGTTCGGGCGATTCTTCCTGTTTGCTCAGGCCGACCACTATAAAGCCGATAGCAAAGGCGCCCAGAACCGCCCACAACATTTTGCTAGTTTCAGACATTATCTCTCCTCGTATTGATTGTAATTGGAATCGATGCTACCGGCACGGCGGTAAACTCCCTTACAGATTCTATGCGAATTGCCGGCTAACGGCAATGGAAGATGTTAAAGCCCGTGTTCGGGAGACGGCAACGAAAAGGAATCAACGGTCGTTGCCGGCGTTAAAACTCAATGCCTTGCTCGGCCTTGATTCCTTGTTCGTAGGCGTGTTTGCGCTGAGTCATTTCGGTGACCGTGTCGGCGATCTCGATGACCTCGGCGGGAGCGTTGCGTCCGGTCAGGATCAGGTGCAGCCAGGCGGGCTTGTGGTTTTTTATGAAATCGGCGATTTCCCGGCCGGAGATCCACTGATAGCCGCAGCAATAATTGATCTCGTCGAGAACGACCACGTCGTAGGCTTCGGAAAGAATTTTTTGCTTGCTGAATTCCCAGATTTCCCGGCTGGTTTTAACGTCCTGTTCGGGATTTTTCGTGTCCCAGGTAAAGCCGTCGCCCAGGGCATGCCATTCGATATTGTCGAAATGCTGCGCGGCTTTTTGTTCCCCTGTCTGCCATTGTCCTTTGATGAATTGAATGACGCAGACTTTCATGCCCCAGCCGGCCGCGCGAAAAACCATGCCGAACGCGCTGGAAGACTTGCCTTTGCCTTCGCCGGTATTGACTACCACCAATCCTCTTCGTCTGTTTCTTGTTTTCACGGTTTTCCTTGGAAATGAGCCCCGGCTGGTTATAAAGAAAAGATGTCGCGGCAGCGGAGCGGAAGAATATTATAACAGCAACCGAGGCTCGCTCCGGTCTAATCGGCCCCTTCGTTGAGCAGGGCGGCGTGTTCTTCTTTTGACGGCAGTCCGGGACGCGCGCCCATCTTTGTGCAGCACAGCGCGCCTGCGGCGCTGGCGTAGCGCAGGGTAGCGATCCAGTCTCGGCCCGTTGCGACGGCCGCGGCAAACGCGCCGTGAAAGGCATCGCCCGCGCCGGTCGAATCGATGCTGGTTACGGCAAATGCGGGCAGGGCGCCTGTCTTGCCGTCTTTTTTCCAGACCAGGCCCCTTTCGCTTAACGTGACGACTACGGCCGGGGCCGCTTCAGACAGGCGATGCAAGGCCTGATCGAGCGTTTCCGCTACCTGAAGAGCGAATTTTTCCGAACAGACCAGGTAGTCGACCAGTCCCATAAGCGCTTCGGTCCCTTCATGCAGAGAACCGGCATCCAGCACGGTCGGTATATGTCGAGTTCGAAGCTCGCGGCAGTAAGCCACCGATATCCGGGGCTCGTGGCCATCCAGCAGGACCGCCCCGGGAGCGATCCCGGAAAAGTTCAGGGCATTCGCCGCCAGGGGCCGGGTTTCGCTTTTATAGTTGATCAGGGCTCTTTTGCCGTCCGGCTTGACCAATACCGCGGACAGCGGAGTGGGCGCTTCGCCCCGGACGATGAAGCGGGTGTCGACTCCCTGTTCGATCAGTTCCTGCCGATGCCGTTCTCCGTAAAGATCATGACCCAAATAACCGGCGAAAGCGGCCTTGAAACCCAGTTTGGCGACAGTGACCGCGGCATTGGCGGCAGGTCCGCCGCCGCAGCCCAGAAAGCCTTGAGCGAAAATCTTTTCATCTTCGGCCGGATGATGCGGCACCGAAAAGACGAGGTCGTAGGACGCATGGCCTATGCAAAGGACATCGATATCGTTAGAGAAAACAGTCATGGCATCGGGAGAGGTTAGCGGTAAAATTCGGTCAAATTATAACGGCCGGCAACATCCGTCGAACCGTTCCGCTGCCTGGCCCGGCCGGAATTAACTCGGGGAAATCGCCCGGTTTTAGATTATCACTCGTCAGGCGCGGCTGGCAAGCGAACGGCGGGAGAAGCGCCGCCCATAGGGCAACGGGTGCTGGACAGCAGAAAGGCAGCGAGTTATTCTTGAACTCCGCATCATCGTTAGGAGGACATTCACCATGCAGATCGAGCCTGTTTTATTGCCGGATTTCATCCGGGCCATCAACGAAACGATAGACAAAAATGCCGACGAAGTAACCGCACTCGATCAGGAGATCGGAGACGGCGATCACGTGTTCAACTTGAAGCGCGGCCTGCATGCCCTGAGCGAGCAAAGTACGGAGCTCGCCGGCCTCGATTGGGCGGCCGCCTTGCAGAAGATCGGCATGATCCTGATGTCGACGATCGGAGGCGCGTCAGGCTCGTTGTACGGCACGCTGTTCGTCACGATGAGCAAAACGGCCAAGGGGAAGCCGATGGCTTTGAAAACCTTTGCCGATGCTTTCTCTCAGGGCGTGGAATCGGTCAAATCAAGAGGCCGGGCCGGCGCCGGAGAGAAAACCATGCTGGACGTGCTGATTCCCGTCGCTGAAAAATTGCAGGCTTCGGCGGAGGCGGACGTTCCGCTGCCGGACTTGCTGGAAAGCCTGGCGCAGACCGCCGTTCAGGGAATGGAGTCGACCCGGGACATGGTGGCGACCAAAGGGCGCGCGTCTTTCCTCGGAGAAAGAACCAAAGGCCATATCGACGCCGGGGCCAGAACCGCGCAATTGATGATTTGTTCGATTATAGATGTGCTGTCCCAGCGGTCAGCATCCCCATCTTAAAGCCGCCGTATGGACCGGCGCATCCCAGAGCCGGATCAGTTCTTCGTCCATCAGGCTGAGGGTAAGCGAACAGCCCGCCATGTCCAGCGAGGTAGTGTAGTTTCCGACCAGGGAACGGGCGATGTTGATGCCTTTTTTCTCCCAGAATTGATGCGCCAGACCGTAGATCAGATGAAGTTCGAGCAACGGCGTGGCACCGGACCCATTGATATGCAGCAAGGCGGCTTGTCCGGATTTGGGTTGCAGTTCTTCGTCGATGGCGGAGGCCAGTCTGTCGACGATTTCGGTAGCGGAAAGCAGGTTCATCGTTTCGCGTCCGCGCTCTCCGTGAATGCCGACGCCCATTTCCATTTCGTCGTCCTTCAATTCGAAGGTCGGTTTGCCCAGGGCCGGCACCGTGCAACTGCTCAAGGCGACGCCCATCGAGGCGGTGCTTTGCGCGATCCGCTCGCCCAAGGCCTTGCAGGCCGCCAGATCCTTCCCGGACTCGGCCGCGGCGCCGACGATTTTTTCCACGATCAAGGTGCCGGCCACGCCGCGGCGTCCGATGCTGTGCGTTTTGGGCAAAGCGACGTCGTCGCTGACCAGGACGGTTTCATGCGGACACTCCAGCATTTCCGCGGCGATTTCGAAGTTCATCACGTCGCCGGCGTAATTTTTGACGATAAACAGGACGCCGCCGCCGTTTTCGACTTCCTGTGCCGCAGCCAGCATCTGATCGGGCGTGGGCGAGGTAAAGATCTGGCCGGGGCAGGCCGCATCCAGCATGCCCATCCCGACAAATCCGGTATGCAGGGGCTCGTGTCCCGAACCGCCGCCGGAAATCAGCGCGACTTTACCGGATCGGGCAGGATTCAACCGGCTGACGAAATGGGGTTGCCGGTTCAATTTGACGATATCGGCATGGGCCTTGGCGAAGCCGGCGAGACTGTCGTCCAGCAGCGTGTCGATGGTATTGATGAATTTTTTCATGGCCACAGTTCCTGATAAACGGAGGAGGGTTCGATAACCCGCACTATATGACGGAACGATCCTTTGTTTCAACCTCCATAGTCAATATAGATATTGGTTCGGCTAAGGTGGCCGCTGTCAGCGCCGCAATGCTTCGGTAATGGCACGAATGTCCGGCATGATCCAGGTCGGTTGGTAATCGGCTTTTTGCGCGTCTTCCAGCGTGGAAATTCCCGACAGCACCATGAGACTGCGTATGCCGGCGTGCACGGCTCCCAGAATGTCGGTCTCCAGCCGGTCGCCGATCGCCACTGTTTCGTCCGGGCTGGAGCCCAATAGATTCATGGCCTGCCGGTACATGATCGGTTCGGGTTTGCCGATGACCGTGGGCGACACTCCGCTCGCCGTTTCCAGCGCGGCCAGGATGGCGCCGTTACCGAGAACCACGCCGCGTTCGGTCGGCAATGTCGTATCGCCGTTGGTGCCGATAAATCTGGCGCCGGCCCGCAGGTTTAACGTGGCCGTCGCCAGTTTGTCCCAGGTTAACGTCTTGTCCTTGCCGCAGACGACCACATCGGCGCCACGTGAGGTCTTGCCGTCGCCGACTTCATACAATCCGGTCAGGATAAAGCCGTGTTCGAGCAATGGCTGCGTCAAGCCGGCCTCGCCGACGACAAACACTCGAGTTTTGGCCGGTTCGGTGTGTTCGGCCAGATACCGCGCCGTAGCCATCGCCGAAGTCAGGATTTCATCCCGGTCCACCGTTACGCCCATGCCGGCGAGTTTTAATACGTACTGCTCTTGAGTCAGGCTGGCGTTATTGGTTGCGAGCAAGAAACGGATCCCGGCATTCCGCAATGTCTGAAAGAAATCGGCCAGGCCGGGCAACGGGCGATCTCCATGCCATAAAACCCCATCCATATCGATGATGAGGGCACGAATATTAGTAAAAGCTTCCATAGGGCTCTATTAGAAAAAGATTTAAAAGGATGACGTTGAGGGAAAGGGTTGGTTAAGCCGAAATGATTCTCCCGTGCTTGTTTGCGAATTCGAAAGTTCGATATTCGTTGAAATATCTGTTTATCGCAAGATCCTTTCGGCTAGATTGTGTTATCGAATGGGTCGGGCAGAATGCCGCTTACTATTATATATTATCGAAGCGGACTTGGCCGGCTTCGGAATGGCGCCGCGGCTTCAAACGCAAGGTTGTCCCTGATTGACGAAGCCGTTTTGATGAGAAAGCGGACAGATAAAAAACAATCTCAGCGTTATTTTTCGGATTTTTCCGGAATTACAATCAAGAGGAGAGAATTGGTAACCGTTCTGTGCCGTTCATAAAAGGCCGGTTTTGTGCTACCCTTCGGATGTCCGTCATAAGCGAAAACGGAGGGATTTTTTTACCATGGATCGAGTAAACAACATCCGCAAGCGAATTTCCAAAACCTGCATTTACGCCCGATATGGACGGATTCATCCTTTCCAGTAGCTCCAAATAATCAAATAACTCATTGATAAATATTATTTATGGGGATGGTTCAAAATCCTTGCGCTCAGGCCGTCTTACGCCCGATAATCATCGGACATTGACATTTTTCCCCTTTCTCTTTACAGTTACATCCGCTTAAAAGAGGTATTAACTCATTCCTATAACAACTCATTGGAGCTTACATCATGGCAAGACCATTAATACAAATGGCGTTAGATTCATTAGATTTCAATCAAACCATTGCGCTGGCTGAAAAAGTGGCACCCAGCGTTGATATCTTTGAAATCGGAACACCTTGTATCAAACACAACGGCATCAATCTGGTTAAAGAATTGAGAGCAAGATTCCCGGACAAATTGTTGCTCGTCGACCTCAAAACAATGGACGCCGGCGAATACGAAGCAACTCCATTCTATGCGGCAGGTGCGGATATCTGCACTGTGTTGGGCGTATCCGGTCTTGCAACTTGCAAAGGCGTTATCAAAGCGGCCAACGCGCACGGAGCAGAAGCTCAAATCGACCTGATCAACGTTGAAGACAAAATCGCATGCGCACGTGCTTGCGCGGAAGCAGGCGCTCACATCATGGGCGTACATACCGGTCTTGATGCACAAGCTGCCGGCCATACGCCATTCGGCGATTTGAACGATATCGCAAGATTGGGTCTGAACGTCAGAATTTCCGTTGCCGGCGGTATCAAACAATCCACGGTACAAGACGTCGTCAGAGCCGGTGCGAACATTATCGTGGTAGGCGCTGCAATCTACGGTGCTCCATCTCCTTCCGATGCGGCCCGTGAAATCCGCGAATTAGTCGACGCTGTATAAATATGCATCAGCAGCTTATCATTGAAAAGATTTCAAGCATTCTTGGGGCTACCGATCCTGGCTATGATCAAAAACTGACCCAAATGCTCGATAAAGCGAAGCGTATTTTTGTTTCGGGAGCAGGAAGATCAAAGTTGGTTGGCAATTTCTTTGCCATGAGACTGGTGCATGCGGGATACGATGTCAGTGTGGTCGGCGAAATAGTTACGCCGAGCATTAAAAACGGCGATTTGCTTATTATTATTTCAGGCTCCGGCGAGACTGAACAATTGATAGCATTTACCAAGAGCGCCAAAAAAGTAGGCGCGGACATTGTATTGATCTCTTCAAAAAGCAGCTCGACCATCGGTGATATGGCGGACGCGGTTTTCCAGATCGGCAAGGCCGAACAATACGGAAAAGTAGTCGGTATGCCAATGGGAACGGTTTTCGAGCTTTCCACATTATTCTTTTTAGAAGCGACGATCTCACACGTGATACACGAAAAAGGGATTCCTGAAGAAGAAATGAGATCACGGCACGCTAACTTAGAGTAATGCCATCATGAACGAGTGGCCATGACCACTCGTTCTTACTAATTCACAGTTAAGCATCGGAACAAGCGGTTTGATGCTTAGGCAGATACACCTCAACATCACAGAATACAAAGGAGAAGAACATGGCATCGCGCCGAGAATTAGCAAACGCCATTCGCGCTTTGAGCATGGACGCAGTGCAAAAAGCAAATTCAGGCCATCCAGGGGCTCCCATGGGGATGGCGGATATTGCCGAAGTTTTGTGGAACGATTATATGCGCCATAATCCTTCCAATCCTCAATGGTCTAACCGGGACCGCTTTGTGCTCTCGAACGGCCACGGTTCCATGCTGATTTACTCATTACTGCATTTGACAGGCTATGATTTGCCGATCGATGAGTTAAAACAGTTCCGTCAGCTTCATTCGAAAACTCCGGGGCATCCCGAATACGGTTACGCGCCGGGAGTGGAAACCACCACAGGACCTTTGGGCCAAGGCATTACCAATGCGGTCGGTATGGCGATCGCCGAAAAGGCACTGGCAGCACAATTCAACCGCGACGGACACACCATCGTTGATCATAAAACCTATGTTTTCCTGGGCGATGGCTGTTTGATGGAAGGGATCTCTCACGAAGCCTGTTCTTTGGCCGGCACCCTGGGTTTGGGCAATCTGATTGCATTTTGGGATGACAACGGAATCTCGATCGACGGCCACGTGGAAGGATGGTTTACCGATAACACGCCGAAACGCTTCGAAGCTTATGGCTGGCATGTCATTCCGGACGTGGACGGCCATGATGCCGGCGCGGTCGGCAAAGCCATCGAGATGGCGCATGCCATGACCGACAAACCGACATTGATCTGCTGCAAGACCACGATCGGTTTCGGTTCGCCGAACAAAGCCGGCAGCCACGCCTGCCATGGCGCGCCGTTGGGCGAAGCGGAAATTAACCTGACCAAAGCAGCCATAGGCTGGGATCACGGTCCTTTCGAAGTGCCCGCCGATGTTTATGCCGGCTGGGATGCCAAAGCGAAAGGGGGCGCTGCCGAGAATGAATGGAATCAACGCTTTGCCGCTTATAAATCGGCTCATCCGGAACTGGCGGCCGAATTCGAGCGCCGCATGGCCGGCGATCTGCCATCCAACTGGACGGCCGATGCCGACAAATTTGTTGCTTCGGTCAACGAAGCGGCCAAAACGACGGCGACCCGTCTTTCTTCACTGGCCTCCATTGAAGGCTATGCCAAGCTGCTGCCTGAAATTTTCGGCGGTTCGGCGGACCTGGGATGCTCCAATATGACCGAGTGGTCTGGCTACAAGCCCATGCGCGCCAATAAACCGGATGCGAACTATGTCAATTACGGCGTGCGCGAGTTCGGCATGTCCGCCATCATGAACGGCATTGCGTTGCATGGCGGCCTGATTCCGTTCGGCGCCACGTTTTTGATGTTCTCCGAGTATGCGCGTAATGCCGTGCGGATGGCCTCGTTGATGAAGATCCGCTCGATCTTCGTTTATACCCACGATTCCATCGGCCTCGGCGAAGACGGTCCGACCCATCAGCCGATCGAACAAACCGCCACGTTGCGCATGATTCCGAACATGCAGGTATGGCGCCCTTGCGACGCGGTGGAAACGGCAGTGTGCTGGCGCGCTGCGATTGAACGCAAGGATGGTCCATCGGTACTGGTATTCTCTCGTCAAAATCTGCCGCACATTCCCCGCGCTGCCGATCAAATTCAGGCGATCAGCCGCGGCGGCTACATTTTGAGCGACAGCGACGGTCAGCCCGACGCCATCATTATTGCGACAGGCTCCGAAGTCGAATTGGCCTTGAAAGCAGCCGACGAAATAAGAGCAAAAGGCAAGAAAATCCGTGTGGTATCGATGATTTCCACCAATGTTTTCGATGCTCAGGATGCCGAATACCGCGAATCGGTACTGCCTTCCGCAGTGACCAAACGAGTAGCGGTTGAGGCTGGCGTCAGCGACGGCTGGTGGAAATATGTCGGCAGCCAGGGCGGTATTGTCGGGCTTGATCGATTCGGTGAATCGGCACCGGCAGGATTGCTTTTTAAAGAGTTCGGCTTCACCGTTGAAAATGTTGTAAAGAACGTGGAAGCAGTGCTACAAAAATAAAAAGATTAAGGATAAAATTCCTTTATCAGGTAGAAGATCCTTGCGTTTTTGGGTAACTATTCATGAGCGCAAGGAACTCTAATCGACATCCACGAGAAATTAGGTGAGTAACGTGAAAATAATTAATATAACAACCGGTACCTTTGCCGTTTTCCTATTGGCTAGTTCCATGGCAAGCGCAGATACCAACTATCCTGCATCGGACTTTCAGCCGAAAGTGGTTTATCAAGATCCCGATTACAAGCCTGCCCAATCGACTGCAGCCGCATCGTCTGCAACCGATTCGCAATACCCGGCGGCTAATTTTCAGCCGAAAGTTTTATATAACGATCCGACCTATCAACATGCTCAGTCTTCTTCAGCAAGTGCCGGCAGCATGCAGAAGAGTGTAAGCGAGTCGGGCGGCGCTGCTTCGGGCGCTGCCGAAAAGAAGGAAGAATCCAGCTCCAATTATCTTATTGGATTGATTGTTCTCGCCTTGGTCGGCGTGGTTCTGTTCAGAAAAAAATCGTCCCCGGAAACGCGGGAGTCCAGAGCCGCTTACAGCTCTTCCGGAGCGGGCGGGGGCATGACCGGTGTTGCCAAATACCTTAACCGAATCTCCGGCACGGGAGTGAGCCGTTATCTGGAGAAGCAGCAAAAGTCTTCGCCGACTGCTTCAGCGGCAACCGGTGTGGCGAAATACATGGCGAAGCAGGCTGAGAGCACAAAAACCACCGCAACGGAAGCTAAAACCGGAGTTGAAAAGTATATGCGTAACCGGGGGTGATGAATGGATCAGACCCGATTGATCGGTTTCATCGACGGCCTATTTCCCTTCGCCAAACGCTCCCAGACACAAGAAACTCATTCTGAATCCCTGGCTTTATCCGGAGTCTCTTCAGCCGGCTCCGGAGGAGCCGGTCAGCTCTCTCTCGGCTCCCGCTCGACTGGCGTTACTCAATATTTGAATCGGCTTCCAATCGAATCCGGCGTCAGCAAGTATCTTAAAAAACAAGAAAACAAGCCGGCAACGGGAGTTGCAAAATATCTCTTGAAAAAGGCGGTTGCCGGAAAGGATGAGGTGAAGGTAACCCGCGTTGCCAAATATCTGTCGAAAATCGAGGGCGAAAAGCCGCAAGCCAGCAGTGTAGCCAAGTATGTGGCCCAGCAACTTATCATGGCAAAACAGAGGCCGGCAGCTACCAGTGTCGCAAAATATCTGCAAAAACTGGAAATGGCGGAAAGATCGTTCGTCAAACTGAGTGGTGTTGCAAAATATCAGGCTGAACAGGACCGATTGGCGAAAAAAGCGGCAGCTCAAATTCTGATTGCAAAATACCAAAAAGAAGAAGCCGAGATGGCAAAAGAAAAAGAAGCGGCGCAAGCGGCAATCAAAAGCGATTTTGAATCTCAAGAGGTGCCGATGGATCCAGCCGATACCGGCGTGGGAAGGTATCTGCAAATGCAGGAGCAAGTCTGGAAGAGTCGCCTTCCTGCCAGCGGAGTAGCCAGATATCTGGCCCGGCAGATAGTATTGGCAAGCCAAAAGCCTCCTGTCAGCGGAGTGCAGAAATATTTGTCGAAACAAAAAGCAAGCGCTCCGGTAAAACCAAGTTTAAGCGGCGTCGCCAAATATCTGGAGACTCAGGAACAGAAAGCCAAGGAAAAACCGGCGCTCAGCAGTGTTTCAAAATATATCACGAACCAGTCGCTTTTAGCGAAAAACGGCCCCGCAGTGAGCGGTGTTGCCAAATACGTGAAAAAACAATCGCTGACGGTCCAAGCTAAAGCCTCAACAAGCGCTCCGTCTGCCGGTGACGAGACCGGCGTAGCCAAGTATCTAAAGGAATTGCTCACGACCGATGTGACTGAAGATCAAAGTTCTTTAGTCGAAAAAACCATCGAGGGCGAGTTCATTCCGGCGAGTGAAGCCGCAGAGCAGGCAGGTCAGGTAAAGGATATTGAAGAACCGGTAAAGAAATCTTCGGTCAAAAAAACGAAGAAAACGGGTGTTTCAAAATATCTGGATGAACAAAACGCCTTTCGGAAAAAACAGAAGACGGCCAAACAAACGGGAGTTGAAAAATATCTAATGGATATTGCGTCGTCATAGTGTTAAAGTTTAACGACTTTTCACTCTAATATACCATAACTAGGGTGATGAAGCCTGTAATCGAATGATGAATAGCGGGTAATTCAATGAGCTGCAAATCCGTATGGAATTTCACCCGATTTCTTGGATCCGCCGGCTTTTAGAGTGAATGCGGTGCGATTTTTTAAATTAGGCAGTCATTGCCATGAATGAATCATTACCGTCCTTGTCAAGAGATATTCAGTTTAGCACTGACGGAGTGGGGATGGTTCCTCGTTAGAGGATTTTATTGTGTGGCGGCCCATTTTATTCGATCATTCACTATTACAACAGTATATGGTAACATCCCACAGTTAGTTGTTTTTTTATAATAAATTTAAAGGTACTAAATTATGGCTAAGAATTTACTCGAACAACTCCGGGAAATGACCGTTGTTGTGGCTGATACCGGAGATATCCAGGCAATTGAAACGTTCAAACCACGGGATGCGACGACCAATCCTTCCTTGATTACCGCAGCAGCGCAAATGCCCCAGTATCAAGGAATTGTCGACGACACCTTGAAAGGTGCGAGAGATACGCTGGGCAGAGCGGCAGCGCCGGCTTTGGTGGCAAATCTTGCATTCGACCGTCTGGCCGTCTCTTTTGGCTTGAAAATTTTGGAAATCATCCCCGGCCGTGTATCGACCGAAGTCGATGCGCGTCTTTCCTACGATACGGAAGCCACCATTGCAAAAGGCCGTGAAATCATCGCTCAATACGAAGCCGCCGGCATTTCGAAAGAGCGCGTCTTGATCAAAATCGCTTCCACTTGGGAAGGCATTCAGGCAGCGGCCGTGCTTGAGAAGGAAGGCATCCACTGCAACCTGACCTTGTTGTTCGGCTTGCATCAGGCCATCGCCTGCGCCGAAAACGGCATTACTTTGATTTCGCCATTCGTGGGACGTATCCTGGATTGGTACAAGAAAGATACCGGCCGCGACTCTTATGCTCCGGCTGAAGATCCGGGCGTCGTATCGGTAACGTCCGTTTACAACTATTACAAAAAATTTGGTTACAAAACCGAAGTTATGGGAGCCAGCTTCCGCAACATCGGAGAAATTACCGAACTGGCCGGCTGCGACTTGCTGACCATTGCGCCTTCCTTGCTGGCGGAACTTCAGTCAACCGAAGGCGAACTGCCGCGCAAGCTGGATCCAGTCAAAGCCGCGTCCGCTCAAATCGAAAAAATCAAGATGGACCGTGCTACTTTCGACCGCATGCATGAAGAAAACCGCATGGCGACCGATAAGTTGTCGGAAGGCATCGTAGGCTTTGAAAAAGCGTTGGTTTCGTTGGAAGAAGTTCTTGCCAAACGCCTGGCCGTTTTGGAAAACCGTCCTGAAACAGCGGAAGCCTAAGAATTATAATTCGGCCTTCTTGACGTTGATCCGATCGATCGGCGTCGGAAGGCTTTTATAATTTCGATCTCGGTTCCTCTCTGGCGTGAGCTTTTTATCAAGCTCTCTAACTATTAATGATCAGAATCCCGATATGTCAAAAAAAATTTTAGATGCAGTTAAGCCGGGCGTCGTAACCGGCGAAGACGTACAGAAGATTTTCGCTATTTGCAAGGAAAATAAATTTGCCTTGCCGGCGGTCAACGTCATCAATACAGACTCGATCAACGCTGTTTTGGAGGCCGCGGCCAAGGTCAAGTCGGCAGTCATCATTCAGTTTTCCAATGGTGGCGCTCAGTTCGTTGCCGGCAAAGGCTTGAAGCTGGAAGGACAAAAAACTGCGATTCTGGGCGCGATTTCCGGTGCACAGCATGTGCACATGATGGCGGAACATTATGGCGTGCCCGTTATAGTTCATACCGATCACGCAGCAAAGAAATTGTTGCCGTGGATAGACGGACTGCTGGAAGCCGGCGAAAAAAGATTTGCCGAAACCGGCAAGCCTTTGTTCAGCTCGCATATGCTGGATCTTTCGGAAGAAAGTCTGAAAGAAAACATTGAAATTTGCGGAGAATATCTGAGGCGCATGTCGAAAATGGATATGACCCTGGAAATTGAACTGGGTGTCACCGGCGGCGAAGAAGACGGCGTCGACAATACCGGTCTGGATCATTCGATGCTGTATACCCAGCCGGAAGATGTTGCGTACGCTTACGAGCATTTGAGCAAGATCAGCCATCGTTTTACCATCGCAGCCTCATTCGGAAACGTGCACGGCGTTTACAAACCCGGCAACGTTAAATTAACTCCGAAGATTCTGGATAATTCGCAAAAATACGTTTCCGAAAAATTCGGCGTGGCGCACAATAGCCTGAATTTCGTATTCCACGGTGGCTCGGGATCCACTCCTGAAGAAATCGCCGAGTCGATCAGCTACGGCGTCGTCAAAATGAACATCGATACCGATACCCAATGGGCCACCTGGGCTGCGGTGATGGATTATTACAAGAAGAACGAAGCTTATCTGCAAGGCCAAATCGGCAACCCCGAAGGCGACGACAAGCCCAATAAGAAATACTACGATCCTCGCGTCTGGCAACGCGCGGGAGAAGTAGGGATGGTGACTCGATTGGAACAGGCCTTCCAGGAATTGAACGCGGTCAATTCGCTGTAAACCCTTTTTCTCAAGTCGATATTACAAAAGGCTTACATGAACGTGTAAGCCTTTTGTCGTTTTATTGGAGGAGCGATTATCCTCTCCGCCTTCTAAGATTCAATACCTTCAGCTCTCGGGATTAATGCTGCTCATATCGCAGCCTCTCTGATAAAACACAAAGGAAGGAGAAAAAGGCGCGACGTCAATCGTCAAGGTCGTCTCTTTTTGAAACGCTTTTACCTCGGGAGTGGCGGCAATTCGGAAATTCCTGACCAACTGCGTGGCCAGTTTTTGCTGAGCCTCGTCTTCCCCTAACGAAAATGGATCTTCTTCAAGATTGGTTGCTTCGATGGCTTCCTGCAGCACACGGGTTGAAAAAGCCTGAATCTTGTCTTCGAAGTCCTTGAATATCGCGGGAGTTTTCTCTCGTTTGATGCGTTCGATGTCTTTTACATCGGCATAAACCAGAAACTCTCCTTTGACGCCTTGAAAATTGTTTTTACAGATTCCTCCGTCCATTATTCTTACCAGACTCAAAGATTTGTTGTCTTTGACTATCTTAGCAGGAGGATAAACTCCCGCTCTCGGCGAGGAGTCTTCCGGAGAAGATTCCGCTTCCGTGGATTGGGGTTCGCTAACGGAAGACCGCTGTACCTGCTGCGTGGAGCAGGCGGTCAGTAATAGACAAATTATGCCGGTAATGAGTTTTGCCCTGCACTTCATACCATGATTCTCTTGTGGGTAACGAGTTAGTCAAGTAGCTGTTTATGAATATATTATAATCGTTAAGAAAATGAGTAATCTATTTTTTTAAAGAAAAAACAACCGTGGTTTTTCTGCCATTAATTTGGCTGGATCGATATTTGGAAAGATGATAAAGAAAGAAAATAGTCCGGGTAGCGCAAAAATTAGAAATAAAGATAAGTATTTAGTTCAATTCTTGTGACAGAGCATGGGCAAATTATACTTTTCAAGTAATAAACCGATGTTCGGAAATTATGGGAGAGCTTGATGAAAATATTGGTCACCGGCGCGGCCGGTTTTATAGGCTGCCAGCTTGGCCTCAAGTTGTTGGAGCGGGGAGACGAGGTTGTCGGTATAGACAACCTGAACGACTATTACGACGTGAATTTGAAACTGGCCAGGCTGAATCGTCTTCGGCAACATGAGCGATTTAAATTTATCCGGATGGACATTGCCGACAGGTCGTCCATCGAGCAGTTTTTTGTTCAGGAGCAGTTCCAACGGGTGATCCATCTGGCGGCTCAAGCCGGAGTCCGATATTCTTTGATCAATCCGCACGCTTACATGGAATCCAATATCGTCGGTTTCATCAACATACTGGAAGGATGCAGGCATAATAAGGTTGAACATTTGGTTTACGCGTCATCCAGTTCCGTTTATGGGGCCAATACCAAAATGCCGTTCTCGGTTCACGATAATGTGGATCATCCGGTATCGCTGTATGCGGCCAGTAAAAAAGCCAATGAACTGATGGCTCACAGCTACAGTCATCTTTACAAACTGCCGACCACGGGATTGCGTTTTTTTACGGTTTACGGACCCTGGGGACGGCCGGACATGTCCTTGTTCCAGTTTACCCGGAATATTCTCGCCGGAAAACCCATCGACGTGTTTAATTACGGCAATCACCGGCGGGACTTTACTTATATCGACGACATCGTGGAAGGAATCATCCGGGTCGTCGGCAAACCGGCAGAAGGAAATTCAAACTGGTCGGGCGATTACCCCGATCCGGGCACCAGCAGGGCTCCTTATCGAGTCTATAACATAGGCTGCCACCGTCCCGTTCATTTGCTAACTTTTATTGAAACTCTGGAGCAATGCCTGGGTAAAAAAGCCATAAAAAATATGCTTCCGTTACAGGATGGGGACGTTCCCGATACCTATGCGGATGTCGGTGATCTGGTGGAAGATCTGGATTACGCTCCGGCGACCTTGCTGGAGGAAGGGATTCGGAATTTCGTGCTATGGTACAAGGATTATTACCGGATAGCCCCATGAGTGCCTGCAACAGAAAAATATCGGTTATCGGCCGATATGTCGGCCTTCCGGTCGCGGCCGTGTCGGGACAATGGACCGGGGTCGTGAGGGATGTAAAAGCGCGGCTGGTCAGGAAACTGTGTCCCGACGACATCAACTTGCGGCGGCTGTGACGGTAACCTGCAAGTAACGAAACCGGAAAAACAACGCCCTGATGCGCCTGTCGGACGCAGTGCCTCTGCCTCACGTTGACGAGGCCGGCAACAGTCTAACGGGCGCTTTGCGGCAAAGACCGGTCAATCGGCGGGAAAACCGTATTGGCGAGTCAAGCCATCAGATGGATACGGCGTTCAGATTTTTATCTTCGTATAACCGCTTCTTTTTCCAGCCGGCAAACTTGCTTTCATCAAAAGTCAAATCATTGTCTATCGAAAATTCATAGCAACTTCTGAACAGGCGGGCCGTCCGGAATGCGTGCAATTCATCGTCGGCGGTGATTTTTTCAATGTTTCCGACCTGGAAAGTCTTGTTTTTCGATTTCTTGTTGCTGACCCAAAAAACCGTATAGCACAAGTAGCTTTTGTCTTTCCGGTGATCGTATTTGATAGTTTTGGATACGCCGGTGACCCCGGTCGTCGTTTTATTTTTCGGCGGCTTGAGAAAACGGGTTTTGCTGCCTTTTAAAACGACCAGCATCTGATCCCGCCACGCAATGGCGGCCTGCAGGGATTTATTTTTATTGCCCCACAATTTATGCGAAAAATATCGGCTGCTTTCTTTACCGCGCCTGACGATACGGACTTGATATCCAAAAACGTCCGGTTCTGTGATATGTTTGTTTTTTGCCATGGAGTGTCCACCCTACAATAACGTAGAAAACTTGAAATAACTGCAAGGTTGTGTTGCTTAAGACCATCAAGTCTCAAGGAAATTACATTGAAATCATAATTTGTAATCCTATGATTACAAATTATGACCAAAGTATGTAAAAAGGCAAGAAAAAATTTACTAGAGTCGAAAGAAATGGCCGTTAGTTATATCGTTAGTCTAAAAAGTTCTTATTTAAAGGCACTTACGGCATTCGAAGGACGCGGGCGGAAATTGAACATAAGAAATTTTGTCAGTAAAAGCTGGCATCTTTTGCGGCTTTCTCAGCTTCCGGGACAGGTGATTTCTGCCCATGGGAAATAAAGACAAGAAACAATTCCTACTGAATTAGTGTAAAATGCGGTTAGTCCACTCTGACGGTGGTCAGTTAATCGTATAAAAACTTAAGTTAATAATTCGGAGAAAATCGATGAGCGTACTAGTTGGCAAACAAGCCCCTGATTTTACAGTTCCTGCTGTGTTGGGCGATGGACAAATTGTGGATTCCTTCACTTTCTCGCAAGCCACAAACGGAAAATATGCCGTATTGTTTTTCTATCCGCTGGATTTCACTTTCGTTTGTCCAAGCGAGTTGATTGCTCTGGATCATCGCATCGATGATTTCAAGAGCCGGAACGTGGAAGTCATCGCCGTATCGATCGATTCCCATTTCACCCATAATGCCTGGCGTAATACGCCGGTCAACAAAGGCGGTATCGGTCCGGTGCGTTATACGATGGCGGCGGACATGGGGCATACCATTTGCCGGGATTACGACGTGGAAGCGGAAGAGCCAAAGGTGGCTTATCGAGGTACTTTTTTGATTGACCGCAACGGCATCGTTCGTCATCAGGTGGTTAACGATCTGCCTTTGGGCCGGAATATGGATGAATTGCTGCGTATGGTCGATGCTCTGCAATTCCATGAAGAGCACGGCGAAGTATGCCCTGCTGGCTGGAACAAAGGCGATGCCGGAATGAATGCAAGCCCTGCCGGAGTGGCCGAATATCTGGGCAAGAATGCGGAAAAGCTGTAAGGTCGATTAAAGCCGATAAGGCGCATGGTTTTACCTCTCTGCGCCTTATCCTTTTTATCCTTGATACACAGCCTAACTTTTTCCGCCGGCGGCGTCCGCAATCAATTTTCTTCTGATAAAAAAGCAGGCGGCGGTGGCGATGGCGACCGGTAATTGATAGACAAGAAACGCCATCATAAAATTGCCCTGGATCATTCCGACCAGACTCTTTACGAGGGTCAGATAAACCAGCCCCCAGGCAAGCCAGTAACCGATAAAGCCCAGCAGAGCCCACTTTAAAGGAGGCTCGCCCTTATTCTTCGCCGTTATATAAAACCAGACCAGGACAGCGACTCCTGCAAGTCTACCGATTAATAACATTTGTTATACCCCTTTGTATTTAGACAATTATTTTATTTACTCCCCGCTCCGGTTAGAATTAAACCGGCCGGCAAACCTCGGGTCGAGTATCATATTCGATTATCAGGCAACAATACATAGTTATTCCTGCAAAGGTGGACAGAATCTTCGGATTTCCGGGGCTTTGGGCGGGTCACAGGATTTTCTTAAGCAATTCAACCACCGCTCCAATCTATTTTGTCAGTGACGTATTCAGCATGGCGTTTGTCGAAAAACCATTAAAAATCCTGGCGGCATTGGCGATCGGGCTGCTTTTGTCGGGGCTGACGGCCGCAGCCGTTTTATCGTTCTTCATCGATCCCAACGCCTATAAACCTCAAATCATCGCGCTGGTCAAAGAAAAAACAGGACGCGAGCTGCAGTTGCCGGGGGAAATCGATTGGTCGGTCTTTCCCAGGCTGGGGATCAGCACCGGCCGAATCGTTCTGAACAATACTCGGGACTTTCCCGATCGGCCCTTTGCTACCGTTGAAAAAAGCGAAATTATAGTCAAATGGTTGCCTCTTCTTAGAAGACAAGTTCAGGTGAGCCGGATCGCTTTGCAAGGGCTTCATCTGAACCTGATAAAAAACAATCAGGGCCTCGTCAATTGGGCCGATTTAATGGCCCTGAATCAGGCCGAAGCGGGAAAAAACGTGGACCTTGACGAGGCTCGGCAAGCGCCGGAAAAGAACGCCGACGCCCGAACCGATTTTGCCGTCAATGACGTCCGTCTGACGCAGGCTTCGCTCGACTGGGACAACCGGCAAAGCGGCAAGCGCATTGAGGTGAGGGACCTTGAGTTGAAAGCCGAAAATGTGGCATTCGAGCAGCCGTCGATAATCAACGCTTCTTTCCGGATGACCAGGGCGGGCGCTCAACCGCTGCATTCGTTTCGGATCGCCTCCGAACTAACAGTAAACCGGTATTTTGATTCATTTAATTTAACGGGTTTCGAGCTGAACTATTTGCGGGAAGACAAGACGGCCACGGCCCGCTCGTTGGCCGCGAGCCTTAAGGCCGCCGACATGACCTACGATAGGGTAGGCCAATCGATGAAAATGACGGGAGTCATGCTGGATTCCGGCGAACTTCACGTCGGCGCCGAACTGAGCGGTGAAACGATGATCGACCACCCTGCCGTCCGGGGATCGGTAGCGATTCCCCGTTTCAATCTGGCCGAATACTTGCTGCAGGCGGGTCTTGCCTTGCCGGCCATGCAGAATGCCAAGGCATTGACCGCGGTAGAGCTCCAGCTCAATTTGCTGGCGACTGCGGAGGGAATAACGCTCGAAAAAATCGCAGGCCGGGTGGACGACACCCAGGTGAAAGGCTTCGCGAGCTTCCGGAATTTTGCCCGGCCTGAAACCGATTTTGATCTGCAACTGGACACGCTCGATGCGGATCGTTACCTGCCGCCTCAATTGAAAAAAGAGAAGCCGATGACCACGCCGGGCATCGCGCTGGCGGCCGCTTTGTCCAAATTGCCGGCCGAAACCCTGAAAGAATTGGATATCGACGGTAATTTGTCGCTGAGTCAACTGAAAATCAATGATTTAACGCTTCAGGACGTCCGCCTTCGGATAACCGGAAAACAGGGTGAAATAACGTCGACGCAAGCGATCGGGCGGTTTTATCAGGGTGCCTACGACGGCAGCCTCAGCCTGTCGCTGCATGATGACGATGGCGCGCCGCTCTTGTCGCTTCATGAAAACATGGACCGTGTCCGGATCGAGCCTTTGTTGAAGGATTTGAAAGGCAAGTCCTCCATGACCGGCATCATGAAACTTTCGAGCCAACTGCAAGGGCAGGGGCGTACGGCAAAAGAACTCAAATCCAGCCTGAACGGGAAAATGGATTTTCAATTCCGGGATGCCGCCGTCAAGGGATTCAACCTGCAAAAGATCATCGACGATGTCAAGGCATTGAATAAAGAATCGGCCGTGCTCGCGCCCGGCGGGAACGAGCAGACCGTGTTTTCGGAGATCAGCGGTACGGCAAAGCTCAGCCAGGGCTTGATACAAAACGATGACCTGGTGGCCGACTCTTCGCGATTCCGGATGGACGGCAAGGGGAGCGCCAATCTGAACACCGACGGGCTGGATTATCAACTCGTAACCCGGCTGAAAAAAAACCGGGCGGCTCCGGCCGATGCCGAGCAGTTTCACAGCACCCCCGTGGTCATCCACATCGGAGGCACCTTCGGCAAGCCCGTCTATAGCCTCGACGTTTCGGCCCTGTTGACCGAAAAAAACAAGGCGAAGCTCGAAAAACTGCTGGACAAAAACAAGGAAAAAGTAGACAAGTTATTGGATAAACTCGATAAAAAACTGGGGCCCGGCGCCGGCGATTTACTAAAGAAAATTTTCTGACATTGACCAAAACACATAGATTGCTTCCCTCCCTGTAACCGGGTCGTCGAAAGTCATTTCCAGCCTTAACCATGTCTTCTTCCATTCCGAATTTAAGTCCGACGGTTTTTCAGCAGCACATTCTTGCCTGGTTTGACCGATGCGGCAGAAAGGATTTGCCCTGGCAGCAGAATAAGACGCCTTACCGGGTGTGGATTTCCGAAACAATGCTGCAACAGACGCAGGTCGCCACCGTCATACCGTATTTTCAGGCTTTTACGGAACGCTTTCCCGACGTCGAAGCCCTGGGCGAGGCTTCGGTCGACGACGTGTTGCTGCTTTGGTCGGGACTGGGCTATTACAGCAGAGCCCGAAACCTCCATAAAGCGGCGCAGCGGATTGCCCGAATGCCGAGTTTTCCGGATACCCTGGAGGAACTGCTGCAACTGCCCGGAATCGGCCGGTCGACCGCAGGCGCCATCCTGAGCCTTGCATTCCATAAAAGCCACCCCATACTGGACGGAAACGTCAAAAGAGTATTGTGCCGATTCGAAGGCGTAGCAGGATGGCCCGGCCAGGCGGCCGTGGACAAACAACTTTGGGCCCTGAGTTCACATTACACGCCTGTGGACCGGGTGGCCGATTACACGCAAGCCATGATGGATCTTGGGGCGACCGTCTGCACCCGGAATCGTCCGAATTGCGCGGCTTGCCCTTTGGCAAGCGATTGTGCCGCCCGTCTCGCCCAGCGGATTTCCGCTTATCCGGAGGCGAAACCCCGGAAGGTCAAACCGGTAAAAGAGAGCGTCTTTTTGATTTTGAGCAATGGCGAAAATCGGATTCTGCTTGAAAAAAGGCCCCCTGCCGGAATCTGGGGCGGTTTATGGAGCCTGCCCGAGTTCGACAGCGTCGATTCGGCGTTAAATTGGTGTTCCGAGAAAAAAATCGGCATGGTCTGCCGGCAACTCATGCCGAAGAGGCGCCATACTTTTTCCCATTATCATCTCGATTATCAGCCTCTGGTCGTCCGGACGGACGCTTTGCTCGACGATACGGTCGGGGAAGCGGATCGCAGCGTATGGCATAAAGCGGAACAGATCGAGGGTCTGGGGCTGGCCGCCCCGGTTAAACTATTGTTGCAACAGGCAATCCAATTCAACTGAAACTCTAAGGGGAGACTCGTTATGGCAAGAATGATTCATTGCGTAAAATTGGGAATAGAAGCGGAAGGCTTCGACGAACCGCCTTTTCCGGGGCCCCAGGGGCAGGAAATCTATGAAAAGATCTCGAAAAAGGCATGGCAGCAATGGCTGGCCAAACAAACCATGCTGATTAACGAATACCGGCTGGCCAGTTTCGACCCGAAAGCAAGAACCTTTTTAGCCGAAGAAAGAGCCAAATTCCTGTTTGAAGGAAATAACGACATGCCGGCCGGCTACGTGCCGCCCAAGCCCTGAAACGGCCATGAGCGTTTCAGGGCAAGAGGCAGGTGCGAATTTTCGAGCATTCGATTCAAAGAGGGCGTCTCTTGACTTATCATTAACCTCTGGGTAGAAACCGCCGCTCCGGAGATCGATCGGTGGTCCGCCGGCTTGAGAAATCACGGCTGATTGCCGTTGCTTTCGGCGGTTCATTCAAGCGATGCGGGCAGTTCCGTGGCTTGCACGGGCGTTAGTTTAGAAAACTGCATTCGCCTTATTTTATTTTGAGAAAGAAATGACATGCGATTATTACTGGTTGAAGATGATGAAATCCTTGGAGATGGACTGGTAGCCGGTCTTAAGATGGAAGGATATGCCGTCGACTGGTTGACGAATGGAAAACTTGCCGAGGAGGCGCTAAAGACCAATGTTTACGAACTGATCGTACTGGATTTGAACCTGCCCGACCGGGATGGGCTGGATATTCTGCGAGAGCTGAGAAACCGCAAGAATGAAACGCCGGTGCTGGTATTGACCGCCAAGGATACGATTCAGGACCGGGTGACCGGACTGGACAGCGGCGCCGACGATTTTGTAATCAAACCGTTCGACCTCAACGAAGTGTGCGCCCGGTTGAGAGCCCTGGCGAGAAGAAACGAAGGGCGGGGCACTCCGACGATCGAATACCGGGACATCGTCCTGGACCCGGCCTCGCATCAAGTCACCCTGCGCGGCGAAAAGGTCGACCTGTCGCAAAAGGAATTCGAGATATTAAGTTTTCTGATGAGCAATATCGGCAAAGTGGTATCGAGAGCCCGGCTCGAAGAGAGTCTTTACTCGTGGGATTCGGACATTGAAAGCAACACCGTCGAAGTACACATCCACTATCTGAGAAAAAAATTGGACCCGGGCATTATCCGAACCGTCAGAGGCGTGGGCTACATCATCGATGCCGAAGAGGATTAATGAATTATTCGCTCAGACATTTGCTATTGGTGACGTTGCTTTCGGCCACCATGCTGATTTGGGGGGTGACCGCCTTTTACAGTTACAAGGTCACCCGGAATGAAGTCTCCGATTTATTCGATGCGGAACTGGCGCAATCGGCCAAGGTGCTTCTGACTTTCGTCGAAAGTCTGTCCCGGGACGGCTCGTTGCCGGATTACTGGAAGGGCAACCAGAGCAGTCAACTGGGCTACACCTATCCTTTGGGCAGCAAATACGAACGGAAACTGGCTTTTCAATTGTGGTCGGAAGATAACGTGCTGTCGCCGCCGAAACCTGAAAAAAAACCGGATTTTTCGGTAGACGACTTTAAAGTGACCGAAGAGGACAGTCAGCTATGGAACGTGTTCGAAGAATTCATGCAAACCCATACGCTGCCGCAGAAATACGAAAGAAAAATAGCTTTTCAATTGTGGTCGAAAGCGCGGGGACTGCTGCTGCGTTCCGACAGCGCGCCCAAATTTTCTTTTTCGTCGACGCTCCGGGGCTTCAGCAAGGCGATGGTGGACGGCGATTTGTGGCATATCTACAGCATTTCCAACACCAGCGGCGACTACGTCATTCACGTTGCGCAAAAAGAAGAGATCAGGACCGAATTGTCGGATGAAATTTCTCAGCAACTGGTCACTCAGTTTCTGATTGGTCTGCCGATTCTGGGCATCTTTATCTGGCTGATCGTCGGCCACACGATGAAGCCGATCAGCCGTCTGGAAAAAGCGATTTCCAAACGCGAGGCCAGCTACCTGAAGCCCTTGAAAATCGCCAAACTGCCCAAGGAAATCGTGCCGGTAGTCAAAGAGATCAATAATCTGTTCGTGCAACTGGAAGAAGCGTTCGAACACGAGCGCCGCTTTACCGCCGACGCCTCGCATGAGTTACGAACCCCGCTCGCCGGACTGCTGACCCAGGTGCAGGTGGCTTTGAGGACCGACGACGACAGCGTGCGCAGGCAGTCGCTGAAACGGATCGAACAGGCGGTCAACCGCATGACCTATATGGTGCAGCAACTTCTGACCTTTTCCCGGATTGAATCCGGCGCCGAATATCTGGTGAAAGAACCCATCTCGATCAGCCGGGAAGTTGTCCAGGTCATCGCGGACATCGAGCCGGAAGCGCACAAGAAGCGGATTCAGATGGAATTCGAGGAAGAAAAAGTGCCGCCGGTCATCGCCAACAGCCAACTGATCAGCATCCTGATCCGGAACATCATCGACAATGCCATCAAATACACGCCGGTGAACGGCATGATCATGATTTCCCTGGCCGAGAAGGAGAAAAAGGTTGAACTTTGCGTTGAAGACTCGGGGCCCGGCATTGCTCCGGATCAATATGAAAAATCTCTGGAGCGCTTTCACCGGTGTGCCGAAACAGCCAATACCGTGCAAGGCACCGGGCTCGGCTTTTCGATCGTTCAGAGGATCGCCATGAGCCACGGCGCAGAAATCCACCTGGGCGTCTCCCAGTTCGGCGGCCTGAAAGTCACCGTATCGTTCCCGCTGCCGCGAAGAAAATCGGATACACGATTACAGAAGAGACTGGGGTTATTTTCGGTCGTAAAAAACGGCAAAGCCGGGCAATGAACGGCCTTTCTTTAAGAGAGGCTGTCGTAAAAGTCAATACAGAACCCTCTCCCGCGGGGAGAGGGAGCTTTTACGAGGCTCTCTAAGAGTCGTCCGGTTCCTGGATCACCGGATTGACGAGCGCGCCTATTTTTTCGATTTCGACCCTGACCGTCTGGCCCGGTCGCAGATAGCCCCGCGGCGTCATTTTAACGCCGACCCCCGCCGGCGTGCCGGTGCTGATGACATCCCCGGGCTCCAGCGTCATCGCTTGCGACAGATAGGCGACCATTTCATAGCAATTGAAAATCATCTGGCCGGTGTCGGCATTCTGGCGCAATTCGCCGTCGACCCAGGTTTTTATCGCCAGACGGTGAGGATCGCCGATTTCGTCCGGCGTGACCAGCCAGGGACCCAACGGGCCCGCCGTATCGAACGATTTACCGATCATTAGGGTCGGCGATCGCGCCTGCCAGTCCCTGACCGACACGTCGTTGGCGACGGTGAAGCCGGCGATCACCTCGTGCGCCTTTTCGACGGGAACATGACGGCAGCGCCGGCCGATGACGAAAGCCAGTTCGCCTTCGTAATCGAGCTTGTCGGAGACTTTGGGCCGCTGAATGGCCTCGCCCGGGCCGATGACGCAGGTGCTTTGCTTGGTAAAGAAACTCGGATAGTCGGGCTTGTCCTTGCCGGTTTCGGCAATGTGATCGGCATAGTTGAGACTGATCGCCAGAAATTTGCCCGGTCTCGGCACCGGCGCTTCGAGCTTGACTTCGCGCAGGGCAAGACGGTGCCCGCCGCCGTCGATCTGCCGCTGCATCGCGGCCAGAGCCGGGGCCCCGCCGTTCAGAAAAGCGATCATGTCCGCCGGAATGTCCGGGCTGCCGGCGCTGTCAATGACGAATTCGCCGACGACGGCGCCGACGCGGGTTAATCGGTTATGAGTGAAAGTGATCAGTTTCATCGGCAGATTTTCCGGTATTATTACATTCCGGATATTGTATAACGAAGATTACGGGCAAAAAAAAAGTTATAATTTGCAATTTTAACCTCGAGGATAAGAAAATGAACGAAAACTGGATTGCTCCCTCCATTCTGTCCGCCAATTTCGCCAAACTGGGCGAGGAAGTGGACAACGTATTGGCCGCCGGCGCCGACATAGTGCATTTCGATGTGATGGACAATCATTTTGTCCCCAATCTGACCATCGGCCCCCTGGTCTGCGAAGCTTTGCGCAAGCACGGCGTGACCGCGCCGATCGACGTGCATTTGATGGTTGAGCCGGTGGACCGCATCATTCCCGATTTCGCCAAGGCCGGAGCCACCTATATTACGTTTCATCCGGAAGCCTCGGTGCATATCGACCGTACCCTGCAATTGATCAAGGACAACGGCTGCAAGGCCGGCCTGGTATTCAATCCGGGCACGCCTCTCAGCTATCTCGATTACGTCATGGACAAACTGGACATGATTCTGTTGATGTCGGTGAATCCCGGTTTCGGCGGCCAATCCTTCATTCCGTCGGCTTTGCCCAAACTGCGTGAAGTCAGAAAACGAATCGACGAGAGCGGCCTCAATATTCGCCTGGAGATCGACGGCGGCGTCAAAACCGACAACATCCGCGAAATCAAGGCCGCGGGCGCCGATACCTTCGTTGCCGGTTCCGCCATTTTCGGCAAGCCGGATTACAAAAAAATCATCGACGAAATGCGGGCTGAAATGGCCAAGGCGGGGTAAATCCCGCCTTCAGGCGGACCGTTTTTCCGGTTAACCCGAATGTGCAGATCCTTTTGACATCTCCGATAATGACTCCAGAACAATTCAATCAATACGCCCGCGAGGGATTCAACCGTATTCCGATTATCCGCGAAGTCCTGGCCGATCTGGATACGCCGCTCAGCGCCTATCTGAAACTGGCCGACGGCGCTTATTCCTATTTATTCGAATCGGTTCATGGCGGAGAACAATGGGGACGCTATTCGATCATCGGTCTGCCGTGTCAAACCGTCATCAGGATTACCGGCAAGCAAATCAGTCTGGAAAAAAACGGCAGGAAGGAACAAACGATCACGCACGAGAATCCCTTGCTGTGGATCGAGCAGTTCAAGGAAGGCTACAAAGTGCCGGACATCGCTCATCTGCCCCGGTTCAACGGCGGCCTGGTCGGCTATTTCGGTTACGAAACGATCGGCTACATCGAGCCGCGCCTCGGCAATTCCCGCAAACCCGATCCTCTGGGCAATCCGGACATTGTCCTGATGGTTTCCGAAGAGATGCTGGTCTTCGATAATCTGTCGGGCAAACTGCTGCTGTTGACCCACGCCAATCCCGAAGAAGAGCGGGCGTTCGAGCGCGCGGAGGCCCGGCTGAGCGAGCTGGCCCGCAAGCTGAGGGAAGTTCAGGCCCGTCCGGCCAGGCATCCGTCGCCGAAAAAAGTGAACGAATCCGACTTCGTCTCCGGCTTTACCCAACAAGGATTCGAGGATGCGGTCCGCAAAGCCAAGGACTACATCACCGACGGCGACATCATGCAGGTGGTGCTGTCGCAGAGATTGTCGATTCCGTATACGGCGGAGCCGCTCAATCTGTACCGCGCGCTGCGCTGCCTGAATCCTTCGCCTTACATGTTTTATCTGAATCTGGGCGACTTCCATATCGTCGGCTCGTCTCCGGAAATTCTGGTCCGGCTCGAGGACAACATCGTCACGGTGCGGCCGATCGCCGGCACCCGCCGCCGGGGCGCCACGCAGGAGCAGGATCTCGCCCTGGAAAAGGAACTCCTGGCCGATCCCAAGGAAATTGCGGAACATCTGATGCTGATCGATCTCGGCCGCAACGACGCCGGGCGCGTCGCCGAAATCGGCAGCGTTCAGCTCACCGACAAAATGATCGTCGAACGCTATTCCCACGTCATGCACATCGTATCCAACGTCATCGGCCGCCTGAAACCCGGAAAAAACGCGTTCGACGTGCTGGCGGCCACGTTTCCGGCGGGCACCGTCAGCGGCGCGCCGAAGATTCGGGCAATGGAAATCATCGACGAACTCGAACCGGTCAAGCGCGGCGTCTATTCCGGAGCGATCGGCTACATCGCCTGGTCCGGCAATCTCGACACCGCGATTGCGATACGGACCGCGGTGATCAAAAACAACATGCTGCACATTCAGGCCGGCGCCGGCATCGTCTACGATTCGATTCCGCGCAACGAATGGGATGAAACGATGAACAAGGGCAGGGCCATTTTCCGTGCCGTCAGCATGGCCGAAGCCGGACTGGAAGGAGAGCAGGCATGAGCGCAATCAAATTGGTCATGATCGACAATTACGATTCGTTTACCTACAACCTGGTGCAATACCTGGGCGAGCTCGGCGCCGACGTGACCGTCGTGCGCAACGATCAGGTGACCGTGGCAGAAATCGAAAGCCTCTCGCCCGACAAGATCGTCATCTCGCCGGGCCCCTGCACGCCCAAGGAAGCCGGCGTCTCGGTCGAAGCGATCCACAAGCTGGCCGGGCGTTATCCGATCCTCGGCGTATGCCTCGGCCATCAGAGCATAGGCTATGCCTTCGGCGGCAAGATCGTGCACGCCAAAAGCATCATGCACGGCAAGACCTCGAAGGTCTACCACCATAACGTCGGCGTCTTCAAGGGGCTCGAGAATCCTTTTACCGCTACCCGCTACCATTCGCTGGTGATCGAGCGGGCTACCCTGCCGGACTGCCTCGAGATTACCGCCTGGACCCAGGACGAACAGGGCGGCTTCGACGAAATCATGGGCGTGCGGCACAAAACGCTCGACATCGAAGGGGTGCAGTTCCATCCGGAATCGATCCTGACCGAGCACGGGCACGATCTTCTCCGGAATTTCTTGGAAAGATGAAAAGTAGGGCGCGCCTCGCGTACCTTGTTCAAGGCCCCAATGAATCG
This sequence comes from Methylosarcina fibrata AML-C10, assembly GCF_000372865.1. Taxonomy (NCBI): domain Bacteria; kingdom Pseudomonadati; phylum Pseudomonadota; class Gammaproteobacteria; order Methylococcales; family Methylococcaceae; genus Methylosarcina; species Methylosarcina fibrata. The sequence continues at coordinate 4,462,136 of NZ_KB889965.1, forward strand.
GATAATTCTGAAAATGGCATGTGCGATCAATACCATCTTCTACAAGTTTGAGAAATTTTCTCGAAAGACGATAATTTGGTAGGGTACGCATCGCGTACCTTGTTCGAGGCCTCGATGAGTCGGATAATTCTGAAAATGGTATGCGGTACATACCCTACAAGGCTTAAAAATAACCATTTAAAACCGAGCCATTCATGCAAATCCAACAAGCCCTGCAAAAACTGCTCGACAAACAAAACCTGACCGCCGAAGAAATGCATTCGGTGATGCGCCAGATCATGAGCGGCGGCGCGACCGACGCCCAGATCGGCGGTTTTTTGGTCGCGCTGCGCTGCAAGGGTGAGACCGTCGACGAGATGGTCTCCGCGGCGGAAGTGATCAGGGAATTGGCCGGCAAAGTGCCGGTCGTCGGCGACCACGTCGTCGACACCTGCGGCACCGGCGGCGACGGCGCCAATACCTTCAATATTTCCACGGCCTGCGCCTTTGTCGTGGCCGCGGCCGGCGGCCAGGTCGCCAAGCACGGCAACCGTTCGGTGTCGAGCTGCTGCGGCAGCGCCGACGTGCTGGAAGCCGCCGGCGTCAATCTGGAATTGACCGCCGAGCAGGTGGCGCGCTGCGTCAACGACATCGGCGTCGGCTTTTTGTTCGCGCCCAAACATCACGGCGCGATGAGACATACGATCGGACCCCGAAGGGAAATGGGCATCCGGACCTTGTTCAATTTATTAGGGCCTCTGGCCAACCCGGCCGGCGCGCCGAACCAGTTGATCGGCGTATTTGCCAAGGAATGGGTGAAGCCTCTGGCCGAAGTGTTGAAGAAGCTGGGCAGCCGGCATGTTTTGGTGGTCAGCGCCGAAGACGGTCTGGACGAAATCAGTATCGCCGCTCCGTCGCACATCGCCGAGCTGAAGGAGGGTAAGGTATCGGTTTATTCCGTAACGCCGGAACAATTCGGGTTGAAACGGGCCAGCCTTGCCGAGCTGACCATCCGCGACGCCGAAACGAGTCTGTTAATGATGAAAGCGGTGCTGGACAACCGGCCGGGGCCGGCGCGGGACATCGTCGTATTGAACGCCGGGGCGGCCATTTATGCGGCAAATTTAACCGATTCCCTGGCCGCAGGCATGGACAAGGCGGACCGGGTCATCGCCGGCGGCGCCGCGCGCGCCAAGCTGGACGCCCTGGTCGATTACTCGAAAACTTTAAGATAACAAAGAACCATGACCGATACTCCCGATATTTTAAAAAAGATCCTCGATAAAAAAGAAGAAGAGGTCGCCCGGCGTAAATTGCGCACGCCCGTCGCCGATCTGGAAAGTTTTGCCGAGTCCGTCGAGAAGCCCCGGGGGTTCTACCGGGCGCTGCAAAGCAAGGTACTGACCCAAAAGCCTGCCATTATCGCCGAAATCAAAAAGGCGTCGCCGAGTCAGGGCGTCATCCGGGAGGATTTTCAGCCGATCACGATCGGTCTGGATTATGCGATGAACGGCGCCGCCTGCCTGTCGGTCCTGACCGACAAGGAATTTTTTCAGGGCTCCGAAGTGTACCTGCAAATGGTCCGGGAACGCTGCCCGCTGCCGGTTCTGAGAAAGGATTTCATGATCGATCCCTATCAGGTCTACGAAGCGCGCGCGCTCGGCGCCGATTGCATCCTGTTGATCGTCGCCGCTCTCGACGACGGCCGGATGCGCGAGCTGGCCGAATTGGCGGCCAAACTGGGCATGGACGTTCTGGTCGAAGTGCACGACGAAAAAGAATTGCACCGGGCGCTGCGGCTCGATACCCCGCTGATCGGCATCAATAACCGTAACCTGCGCACTTTCGAAACCTTATTGCAGACCACGCTGGACCTGAAGGCGCAAATCCCCGAGGACCGCCTGGTCGTCACCGAAAGCGGCATCCATACGCCGGCAGACGTGCAACTGATGACCGACAACGGCATCCATGCCTTTCTGGTCGGCGAAGCGTTCATGCGCGCCGACAGTCCGGGACAAAAAATGCGCGAATTGTTCGGCTTGTAATCGGCGGCAAAGCGAGACGGGCTTTTGTTTCTTATGAAGATTCCGGACCATGAACTTGAAATAATGGCGGTGAGCCGGGGTGGCCTGCCGGAGTCGTTTTGATGGCTTGCCGTTTGCGAACCGGTCATCCGGAACCTGCGGGAATTTAGGAAAATGGACGCCTCGCATCCTGTTGGCGTATTCGATTCCGGCGTCGGCGGTTTGTCGGTGCTGCGCGAGATCCGGCGGCAATTGCCGTCGGAACACCTGCTGTATGTGGCCGACTCGGCCTTTGCGCCGTACGGCAACAAGCCGCAGGAATTCATCGAGGCCAGGTCGATGGCGATTGTCGAATTTCTGTTGCGCCGGAATGCCAAGGCCATCGTGGTGGCCTGCAACACGGCGACCGGCGCCGCGGTTGCAACAATACGGGCACGCCACTTGTTGCCGGTCGTGGCGATGGAGCCTGCGATCAAACCGGCGGCGGCTTTGACCCGGTCCGGCGTCGTCGGAGTGCTGGCCACGCAAAGGACGCTGGCCAGCCATAATTTCGTCAAATTGTTCGAGCGCTACGGCAACGGCGTCGAGATATTGGCTCAGGCCTGTCCCGGCCTGGTGGAACAGGTCGAGACGGGCGATCTGGCCGGTCCCGGCACGCGCCGCCTGCTCGAACGCTATCTGTCGCCTCTGTTGGCCAAAGGCGCCGATACGCTGGTGCTCGGCTGCACGCACTATCCCTTTCTTCGGCCCTTGATCCAGGAAATGGCGGGGCCGGACGTCGCCGTCATCGATTCGTCCGAAGCGGTCGCGCGCCAGCTTTGGCGGCGGCTCGAGGCGCACGACCTGTTGGCTGCCCCGGAGCAAAAAGGAACGGAGCGGTTCTGGACCAGCGCCGACCCGGCGTCGGCTGCCCCCATCCTCCGGCAATTATGGCCCTTATGTCACGAAGTCCGCAGGCTGACCGAAATTGATGCCGGAGAGGCGGCATTCTTGTGTCCCTGAACACGAGCCATTCGGCAAAGTGATCGAAAAAATTTTTCACGGCGGAGCAAAATCGATGGAAAAAAACGTATTGATCACCGGTGCGGCCAGGCGCATCGGCGCGGCTTGCGCAAGGCGATTGCACCGGGAAGGCTGCCACGTCATTGTGCACTATAAGTCGTCGGAGCAGGAAGCATTGGCGTTGTGCGGCGAATTGAACCGGCTGCGTCCGGATTCGGCCAGCCTGTTGCAGGCCGAGCTGTTGGACCTGAATCAGTTGGCGGAAATGGCCGAAGCCGCGAAAAAAGGCCGGGGCGGCATCGACGTCTTGATCAACAACGCGTCGGCGTTTTATCCGACGCCTTTCGGCGAAGTCACCGAGGCGCAATGGGACGAGTTGCTCGGCAGCAATCTGAAAGCGCCGTTTTTTCTCGCGCAGTCCTTGCACGAAACATTGACGGCCAGGAACGGCTGTATCGTCAATATCGCCGACATTCATGCCGAGCGAGGCTTGCCCGATTATTCCGTTTACAGTATCGCCAAGGCCGGACTGGTGGCGATGACGCGGGTGCTGGCCAAGGAAATGGGGCCGGAAGTCAGGGTCAACGGCGTGGCGCCCGGCGCGATCATTTGGCCGGAACACGATTTGTCGGAACAAGGCAAACAGGAGATCTTGCAGCGGGTGGCTTTGAAAAGGAGCGGCGAACCGGACGACATCGCCAAAGCGGTCCTGTTTTTGATCCGGGATGCCGGGTACGTGACCGGACAGATCATCACGGTCGACGGCGGGCGTACGTTATTCTATTGACGACCAGCCCGGCTTGAGGCGTTTTTGCCTGAGATCGGATTTATCGAATTTTTCCCACATTTCCCGATAATCGGTCCCAGTGACGGGATGTTTTTCGTCGCCTGCGATTTCCGCCAAGGGTTCCAGCACGAACGCATAGCGCTCGATTTCATCGCGCGGTATCTGCAGGTATCCGTCGCTGACGATCAGATCGCCGTACAGGATCAGGTCGAGGTCGAGCGTCCGCGAGGAAAATTTCTTGCAATTGCGCGTCCGGCCGTGTTCCAGTTCGATTTGCCGCAATTCCTTGGCGATGGTTTTGACGTCGAGCCCGGAGTCGAAGCCGACGACGAGATTGTGAAAGGTTTCGCCGGAAAAACCCACCGGCTCGGATTCGTAAGTACTCGATACGATCAGACCGCCAAAATATAAAGACAGCGCGCGCAAGGCGCTCAGAATGTTTTTTTCCTTGTCGATATTGCTGCCGATGCTGATATAGCCTCTGGTCACGGTTTTCGCTCCCCCCGTTCCATCGTGATGCCGACGTCGCTGGCGCCGCTGATGGCGCCTTTCTTGTTCAACGTCAGTTTGACCCATGGAACGTTGAATTCGTTTTGAATGATTTTGACAATTTCGGAACTCAACTTTTCAACCAGGTAGAACTGGCTTTCTTCGACAAAGGAAATGATTCGTTTCGAGACCTTTTTATAGTCGAGAGCATATTGAATATCGTCAGTTTCGGCGGCTTTGCCGATGTCGAAGCCCATTTCAATATCGAGCACCACGGTTTGCTTGGTTTCCCGTTCCCAGTCGTAGATGCCGATGATCGTTTTGATTTCGAGACCGCCTAAAAATATGATGTCCATGGTGATTTCCGGTTATTATGTGCGTTTTTAAATGGCTAAGTATCCGGCAATTGAGTCCGGCTTACAAGTTTCGAATGATGAAAGGTATAAAATGATTGAATGGGTGTTTTTTCCGGCGGCCTATCTGATAGGCTCGGTTTCCAGCGCTATTATTATCTGCCGCATGATGGGCCTGCCCGACCCGCGCGAGCAGGGTTCGGGCAATCCGGGCGCGACCAACGTGATGCGCATCGGCGGCAAGAAGGCCGCGGGCATTACCTTGCTGGGCGATTTGTTGAAGGGACTGATTCCGGTCTATGCCGCCCAGTTGCTCCAAGCGCCGGCGGAACTTCTGGCGGCCACCGGGCTGGCGGCCTTCCTCGGCCATCTCTACCCGGTTTTTTTCGGATTCAAAGGAGGCAAGGGCGTCGCGACCTCGATCGGCGTTCTGCTCGGCTTTTCCTGGTTGTTGGGCCTCGCGTTCGTCGCCACCTGGCTGCTGGTCTACAAACTCGGCAAGATCTCGTCCCTTTCGGCGCTCGTCGCCTCCGCTCTATCGCCGCTGTACGCCTGGTTCATTATCGGCAATTCCGTGCTCGTCGCCGCCACCGGCGTCATGACGATCATCCTGCTCTGGCGCCATAAAAGCAATATTCAGCGCTTGATGGCCGGTGCGGAGCAGGAAATAAAATCTTGAAGCCTTCCGGTAAAATGATTCGTGTTTACGACCTCCAAAGGTAGGGGCGAATTTATTCGCCCGATCCCTCTTTATCGTAGGCGAATAAATTCGCCCCTACCCAGGTTCCGTACACAGAACTGAAAATATTCCAGTTTTCTTCAATACCTTCTTTCCTTTTTCGCCCGATCTCAGCCGCTTCTCTGCGCACGCACAATAAGGTCCGATGCTTCGCATTTGTTCGAGACCGAACGGAGCCGGTCTCGAATTTCATGTATTTTAAAAATGAATTTTTTCAAAGAATGAATTTTAAAAATCATGAACACTTTTCCCGGAACCGTAAAATTTTGCCGCGGCTGCGGGCAAGCCGCGCTGGTCTTGACTCTGGCGTTGTTCGGATGTTCTGAAAAAGAACCGGACACAACCGCCAAAACCAAGAAAGAAAGCAAGGCGACCTACAAGGAAGTCGGCGAGGCCTCCTGGTACGGACCCGGATTTCACGGGCGCAAGACGGCCAGCGGCGAGATCTACGATCAGCACGACATGACCGCAGCCCATCCCACTTTGCCGCTGGGAACCGACGTCGAAGTGACCAATCTCGAAAACAAGAAGAAGGTCGAGGTCGAAATCACCGATCGAGGACCTTATGTAAAGGATCGTGCTATCGATCTGTCGAAAGCCGCCGCGAAAAAGCTCGGTATGAAAGAAGAAGGGGTCAGCGAAGTCAAGATCGAGACGACCGAACCGATAAAGAAAAAAAGCACGGCCGGCAAGAGCAAGAAAAAACAGACCGCTAAAACGCAAACAAAATCCGCAAAGAAGAATCAGGCAGTCAAGAAAAAGAAAAAAACTGCTTCCGGCACATCCGACGCGACAAAATAAATAACCCAGGCGCCGTATGTTCGTCACCGCACCGACACGGGCTGAATTTCAGCCTAAAGTAATGCCAGTCTTGCCTTCAAGCCACAAGCCAATCTTTGGAGACCGTCCGTGCGTTCAGCCGGAGGCATTGATTCTTTTGGCATAAGGCCTGTTTCCGGACCGGCAAGGCAGAGGCCGGATGAATCCATCGACTTTGCCTGCCGCGACTTGCCGGTTCATCCCCAGGCAGGGATTTTCGCCGTCCGGGGAGCAATCGAACCGGCCGTCATCATTTTATTTTCATGGAGAAGCCGTTATGAAATCACTTAAACATTATTCAGCATTATTTCTGGCGTTGGCCTTCATTTCCTTGTCCGGCTGCGCGACCGACAACGGCCGCACGGATCGAAGCGGAACGGGAGAAACCGCCGGCGCCTATCTTGACGACAGCGTGGTCACCACCAAGGTGAAAACCGCCCTGTTTAATGAACCTGGCCTGGATTCCGGAGAAATCACCGTGGAAACCTATAAAGGCGTGGTGCAGTTGAGCGGTTTCGTGGAATCTCAAAGCGACATCGATCGCGCGGTTGAGGTGGCCAGGAAAGTCGAAGGCGTCAAATCGGTAAAAAACGATATGAGGCTTAAAACCAAGTATTGATGGTTTTGGAAAAAAACGAGCCGTTGCCTTGGAAAACGGCCCGGATTTTCCCAACCGATCGTCAACCGCCCTTCGGAGAGGCCGTCATGTCTAATCCACATCCATTAACCGACGTTCAAACCTTGCGTGCGCAAGCTCGCCAGCATCTGGCCGACGGCGCGGTAACGGCCGGGTATTCGGCCGACGCACAGACCGTCATCGGACTGCTCAATGAAGCATTGGCGACGGAGCTGGTCTGCGTGCTGCGCTACCGGCGCCACTATTTCATGGCCAAAGGCATTCAATCGAAAGGCATCGCCCAAGAGTTTCTCGTGCACGCGAACGAGGAACAGGAACATGCCGATCAGATTGCCGCGCGCATCGTCCAGTTGGGCGGCGAGCCCGACTTTTCGCCCGACACACTGACCAGCCGAAGCCATGCGGAATACGTCGAAGGCCGTACGCTGGACGACATGATCAGGGAGGATCTGGTGGCGGAACGGATTGCCATCGACAGTTATCGGGAAATGGTCGGGTATCTGGGCGACCGGGACCCGACCACCCGCAACCTGCTGGAAGGGATTTTGGCGGTCGAGGAAGAGCATGCCGACGAGCTGGCCGAGCTCTTGCAGGGAAGATCGGCGGAGGCAGGGATGTGACAATGAAGCGGCTGGCAACGTTGATCGCGCTGTCGGCCGCGTCTTTTCGGCAAAAACAGCGGGCGGAAACGGTCGCCGAAGAGATGGGCGGCGTCGTCGAGTCCGTGGCGAATGAGCTTGTCTCTAGGGAGCCGTCATGACAAAGCATGGCTTTAAAAACGGCGCCGGGGGGACTGAGGTCTTCAGGCTATTTCAAAGCATGGGCAGGATTCTCTTGACCGCTTCGATCGGCGCCTGTTCCGGGCTGCCCGGAGCGAAGCTGGAGCGGATTTCGCTCCCGCCGGGCTTTTCGATCCGCCTGTATCAGAACGACGTGCCCGGTGCCCGGACGCTGGCGTTCGGAGACCAGGGCACGTTGTTCGTCGGTGCCTACGAAGAAGGGAAAATCTACGCCATTCCCGCAAGACGGGACGGTACAGGCAAGGTGCTGGTGATTGCCGAACAGTTGCAAAGCCCATACGGCATCGCCTTCAAGGACGGCGCTTTGTATGTGGCCGAACGCAGCCGCATCGTGCGCTTCGACGATATAGAAAATCGTCTGGACCACCCGCCGAAGCCCGCCGTCTTTTACGACCTCGGCCTCAAATACGCCCGCCAAGGCTTGCGCGTCCTCCATTTCGGACCCGACGGCAAGCTGTACGTATCGATCGGCGTGCCCGAGCTGGATCGCTACAGCGTCATTCTTCGCATTGACCTGGGCGGCAGCGCGGAAGTGTACGCGCACGGCATCCGCAATTCGGCCGGCTACGACTGGCATCCCGAAACGCACGAGCTGTGGTTCATCGATAACGGACGCGATCTCCTAGGCCGCGATGCGCCGCCGGGCATGCATTTCGGCTACCCCTATTGCCTTGCGGGAGAACTGGCCGATCCGGTGTCCGGCCTTGGAAGGCCCTGTTCCGGGTTCACGAGGCCCACCCAGCGGTTGGGTCCCGCCGCCCTGGGCATGCGGTTTTATACCGGCTGCCAGTTTCCGTCTGCGTACCGGAACCGTATTTTTATCGCCGAGCACGGCTCCTGGAACCGCAGTCCCAAGCTGGGTTACCGAATCAGCATGGTGACGCTGAGCGGCAACGACGCCGTGCACTATGAACCGTTCGCGGAAGGCTGGCTGCAGGGAAGCACGGCATGGGGACGGCCGGTGGACGTCGCCGTTGCGCCGGACGGATCCTTGCTGGTCTCCGACGACAAGCAGGGCGCGGTTTACCGAATCAGCTATGACGACGGCCGCTGAAACATTTTTTCCTTGATACCGCCGGCCGGACGGATTCGTTTGCCCGGCTGCAATCGGGAAAAAATCGGCTAATGTCCGCTTCGGCGCATCCTGCATTTATGTGCGCTATCGAACCGACTGTTCCGGCTTTTAGGCTTATTCTGTTACTCAAGATGCATCCCGGTAAAGAAAAGAACCGCAGAAAACGGCGGAAATTTTTTAGCGAAGGCATCTTCTTATCAACACTCCGGCGGCAGACCGTCGGACAAGATAAACGGGAAGAGCGACGTGACGCTCGATAAACGACGAGGAGATTATGATGGGTAGATACGTGCTTGCCTGGTTACTTGGTGTACCACTGTCCTTGCTGGTCATCATTTATCTGATCTTTCACTGATTTTGTGTTCATGATTTCGGACGTCTGGTATCGGCGCTCCGGATGGAACTAATCAACCATGCCGTAAAACGGCACTCACTGTAACTTTAAATTGATAGAGGAGATTGTTATGGAAACCACAAGAAAAGGCACTACAGGCGAAACTGTAGAACGCGTGAAAACCGGTGCGCACGATACGGTGGAAACCGTCAGAGCCGGTGCGCACGAAGCGGTGGAAAGAGTCGCCGAAGCCTCGACCAGAGCCGCGGAAGCGCTCAACGAGAAAACCGAACAACTTACCGAAGCTCAAGAGCGGCTGAGAGAACAGATACGCGAATACGTGCGCGAAAATCCTGTGACTTCATTAGGCATAGCCCTGGGCAGCGGTTTTATTCTGAGCCGTTTGATGAGCCATCGCTGAATCGGGCCCGAAGGTTGGGAACGGTTGTCCCGGAAAGAGAGAAAGCCCAGGTAAATTAGAAGGAATAGCGCTCGCGCGTTGCCGCCCGTCCGGTTGATGGAGCCTGTCTTGAATGAAAAGGCGGTTTTAACGCCGAATGGGCCGAACGTCAGAAATTTGCCGTCATGACGGCGATAAACAGGAAAATGCCCGCATCCTTTCCGGACGTCCAACAGTGACGGAACGTATTCGCGTTTTTTCCTCATCCTGATCCGTGTCTTCATGAAATCAGGCTCGCGGCCACGGCGGTTCTTGATCCAACTGACCAGAAATCATCCGGGCATGGCGGAAAACGCCGAGAGAGCTTATGGGCTTTGCAATTAATTGAAGTTTTTATTTAAGGAGTATCGTTATGCCTCAACGATTGTCATTACTAATCCTGGCCCTGGCTGCCGGATTGATGCTGGCGGCGGGGCCGGCCGGAGCCGCAGGCGGCACGGCGGGCAGTCCTGCGGAAAATACCGGACGCAACGTGCGCGACAAGGGCGATGCGACGCTAACTCCGTCAGATCAGGATCAAGACGAGAGCGATGTAAAAATCACGGCAGCCATCCGCAAAGCGGTTACCGACGACGATTCCTTGTCGGTCAATGCGCACAACATAAAGATCATCACCCGTAACGGCCTGGTCACGTTGCGCGGACCGGTCGACAGCGCAAAGGAAAAAGCCGCTGTGCAAGCCATTGCTCAGAAAACGTCGGGCGTCACTCGGGTGGATAATCAACTCGAAGTCGCGACGCCCTAAGCGCTTAGGAGAATCTCATGAATAAAGCAGTTTTTTGTATTGCTCGAACCAACGAGCAGGTGGAACGAATCGTCAGCGAATTGAAAGCGGCCGGTTTTTCCAACACCGATATTTCGGTGTTGCTGCCGGACAAATCCGGTACGCATGAATTTGGTCATGAAAAACACACCAAATCCCCCGAAGGCACCGCAGTCGGCGGCACGATCGGCATCGGCACGGGCGCGATCCTGGGCTGGCTGGCCGGCATCGGCACCCTGGCCATTCCGGGCCTGGGACCGTTTATTGCCGCAGGACCGATCATGGGCGCACTGAGCGGGGCCGCCGTGGGCGCGGCGACCGGCGGGGTAGCCGGAGCCTTGATCGGACTCGGCATTCCGGAGTATGAGGCCAAACGCTACGAAGGCAGAATTCAAGGCGGCAATGCCCTGGTGTCCGTCCATACCACGAGCTCCGAAGCCCGCTCCAAAGTGGAAGATATTTTCGAGAGAGCGAACGCAGAGGACATCTCGTCGGCCGATGAAGCCGAACCCAAGCATCCCGCCTCGCCTTCGAGCACGGTGGAACCGCGACATTACTGACTTCTTGTTTGATTTAAAGATTTTTTAGGAGGAGTTTATGCACCACCTTGACAAAGTTGAGAAATTACTCAAAAACGAATTGGCGGCGGCCGAGACCTATCATCAGGCATTGGAAAAGTTCGAAGAAGAGGGACAACGCAACGAAGTGTCCTATCTGGAACCCATTTATGAGGAACACACTCAGGCCGTCTCCGAATTACAGGAAAAAATTCAGCAGATGGGCGGCTCGCCCACCACCGACTCCGGCCTGTGGGGCTCGTGGTCCGAAACGGTCATGAGCGGCGCCGGAATGATAGGCAAGGATGCCATGCTGAACGCCCTGCTGGCCGGAGAAAAAAGCGGCCTGGACGATTATGAGGAAGCGATGCAGGACACCGACATTCCTTCCGACGTCAGTTCGCTGATTCAGACGAAATTCGTGAATTGTCAGCAAGAGAATATCCGCGTACTCAACCGGCTGCTCCAGAGCTAGATTGGGACAAGGATGCGCACGGCTACCGGAGGCGAGCGTGGACAATGCATCGTATTGTCCACGCGTTTCCTGGGTATCGCTCAAACCACGATGCCAGGACATGCTGAAAGGCGAATGCACACACCGTGATTTCCGGTCGGTCTTGCCGCCGTGCTTTTAACGGAAATGCAGGGGTATTTTTTTGACAACTTAGCCATCGGATGAGGGTGAATATGAAAATTGTGAATCGATTGCAAAGAAAATTGTGGTGGCCCATCGTATTCGGCGCCAGTCTGATCACTTTGATTCAGCCGGCCATGGCTGAAGAAAGATACCCCGGAGAAACGAGTCGCACCATGGAAAGAGGCGGGCCGATCACCAAGGTTCCTACCTATGGCCAGCGTAAAAGTAAAGAGCCGGAAGGTAACGTTCAGGAAAACCCTAGTAATACGGTGAACGGCGTTTCTAAGGGTACTGGCTCGGTCGCCGGCGGTCTGGAACGAGGTCCGGAAAATACCGGCCCGGTTGCCGGCGGTTTGGAGCGCGGTTCGGAACGTAGCGGCGATATGGAGGGAGGCGATCCCGGCGATACCGGAGCGGTACCTTCGGCGCCTACTTTTCAGCAAGCGGACAAGAATGGCGATCACTATGTCAGCCGGGACGAATTGCGGGACTATCCTGTTCTGCTCAAACGCTTCGACGAAGTGGATGCCGGCAAGGACGGCAAACTGGAAGAGCACGAATACGGAAATCTGGTGATGGAAAAAAGCCGCGAAAAAGGCCGGTAGCTGCCCCTTGCAAGCCTCCGACAGGCGGAAACGAAGGTTTCGTCAGAAGCCTGACCTTTAAAATACCGCAACAACTCGAAAACAATCTTAACCGAGGTAACATCATGGAAACAATAGACACTTTATCGAACGCGGCAGAGGAGGCCGCCGAAAAAATCGCCGGGGCGACCAGTCAGGTTGCGGAAACCCTGAGCGAAAAAAGTGAAGAAATAGCCGAAGCGGTCAGCGAAAAAGGCAGACAACTGATGGCGATGGAAGATCAATTTCTGAAAAATTGCCGGGCCTACGTTCAGGAAAATCCGATGGCCGCCTTAGGCATCGCTCTGGCTACGGGTTTCGTCCTGAACCAGATTCTGTCCGTCGGCGAGCAGCGCGGGCACCGGAGAGCCTAAATGGCCATCCGTTCGACAGAGGAAAGCGCATTCCGGATTTCCAGCGCTTCCGTCCGTCCCGAAAAACACGCCGACTTGCTGGAAGACATCCGGCTGCTGTGGCTCGACCTGCGCGGACTGACGCACGATCACGTCAAGCTGGCCACCCTGGAAGCCAGGCGGGCAGGCAACAGTCTGGCCAGCATGGTGGCCGCGGGAGTGGTCATGGCGGTGCTGCTGATCGGCGTCTGGATCGGACTGATGACTGCCGCGGTGCTGGCGTTGATTCAGAGCAATACGGTAGGCCCTATCGAAGCGGTCCTGCTCATGGCCGGCGCGAATCTGGTGGGGGCTCTGGTGTTGTTTTGGTTCATTCGGCGCAAGAGCCGGTATCTGTTATTCCCTGAAACGGTGCACAGCCTCAGGAGCAAGGGGGAATCATGAATTTGGGCAAGAACAACCATCGCAGAGAGAACTTCAGGGATTTGCCTGCCGAGATACGGGAGACCGAATTGCAGCTTCTCGATCGGCAGCACCAGGTGCACGTCCATACCCATACCCTGGTCAGGAATCTCAAGAAGGAACTGGCTTCTCCGGCCGCTTTGCTGTTGGCCGGCGAGCTGGGTTTTATCCTGGGCGAGTTGACCAGGAGTCCGCCCAAGAAACAAGAGAAAAAACCGCCGGTTTCTGAAGGAAGAAATACGGTCAGAAAAGGCTCGGGCAGTCCGTCGTACGCCGCGGTCATAACGCCTCTAAGAAAATTTTTGGGAGTGCCGGATTTGACTACGTCTCTTTTTCAGGCGCTGCCGTTGGCGTTGATATGGCTTATGGACACCTTCCATCCGGAGCATGCGCTCAAAAAAAGGTCCGCCGCCGATCCTTCGGTCAAAGCCGAAAAAGCTCCCCATTAAATCATCAAGCCGGTTCGAAAGTCATGCATTGTCTGTTCCCTGGCGCGGTTTTGCTTGGGCTTTTTTTGCTGAAAGGTTAGCCAGAATATAAGAAAAAATGCATGGTAGGGTGGATAAGCGAAGCGCATCCACCGCACGCCTACGGGACTTGGGCTTTTTTTTGCGGAAAGGCTGGCTAAAACAGGGAGTAAAAATAAGCATAAAAAAACCTCGGTATTTAAAATACAAATTCAACCGAGGCATTCACGCTGAGGATAAGACGTGAATAAGTAGGAGGTTCCCCCTAGTAATTCGATAATCCGCCGTCGCAGGGCCTTCGCCTGAATCGGCATTCGGCCTTGCGCCGGCACAACCATAACAAAAATCTACTGAACGGCTCGAAGATGTTCCACCGCCGCTTCGGCGGCTTTTTTGGCCAGAGCGCCCTCGTTCCTGTTGGCGTGTTCGATGGCTTTGTCGAGGTTGTCCAGTCCGGCATCGAGATGTTTGTCGGCCGTTCCGGCATGAGCCCGGGATTCTTCGGCATGCATCGCGATGGCTTTCGCGTCTGTTGACTTGGCGGCCAGCTCGGCCTGTTTGACGGCTTCCTGCAGATGATTTTCTTCCGTCGGGCTGGCCAACGCAGTCGCACTGAAAACGGCGGCCGACAGCAGAGCGGCCGATTTGATGTTCATACAGACGTTTTTCCCGTAGTTTTTCATTTCAAGAAGACTCCCGCTCAATAAAAACATACTGCGCTGCACGGCAGCGCAGCATGAGAAAATAATTAATGGCGAGTGGTTCCTTTCGTGCTCGACGTTCCGCCCATCGTTCCCGTGGTACTTCCTACGGTACCGGTGCCCGTCGTACCCGATGGGCTTGAGTAAGGCTGGGTTCCGTAAAAGGAATGGACTTCTCTCGCCCAGGTTTCGTCCGCCATGTCCGGCCAGCGATCCGGGTCGAAGCCGGGCGCCATTTCCAGGCGTTCCTTATCCACATCCAACATGAAACGTTTGTTTTTCGTATCCAGTTTCAAGGCATTCCAGGGTACCGCAAACAGTTTTTCGCCCAGCGTCAGAATCCCGCCGAAAGACAATACCGCGTAGGCTATGTTGCCCGATTCCATGTCCAGCATGATTTCCTTGACGTCGCCCAGATCTTCTTCCTTGCTGTTGTAGACGTCGTTGCCCAGCAGCGTGTCGGCGCCCATCAGGCGGGGACCGGGACCTTCTCCTTCCTGATCGTATCTGCCTTTATAGATGCCATAGGTATCGCGTTCTATATAACTCATGTTCATCTCCTCGCTTCGATAAAGATTTTCGCTATCACTGGAGCAATGCTCCAGTACCGTAGGGTAAAGAATACCCGGAAGAAAGCTAAGAATCGGTTCGGTGCCGCACATAGAAATCCGAACCGGATAAAAAATCTCCGGCTTGAACGGATCGCCTTGTATGTGCGTCAGCGAACCGACACGACGGCCGTTTTTCCTTAATATTTTCGCCATCTATTCATATAGATCAACGAAATACGGTTTGAGCAACTGTTCGGCGATCGCTGAATTCGTTATTTCCCGAATAGATGCTTGTCAGTCTTCAACTGATTTTTGGAGAATATGGTTATGAGCAATTTACCTTTTGAAGAAACCCGTATCAGGGGTGCCGGCCGCCTGTCGCCTCAGAAGCCGCGCCGGATGCGGTGGATCATGCACGTATCCTGGACCTCGGTGTTTGCCGGCGTGGCGGTTGCCCTGGGCGTGCAAGTGTTGTTGAGCATGTTGGGCACCGGCATCGGCATGAGCACGATCGATCCTTTGCACGTGCGGGGCACTCCGAGCGCGACCGCATTCAGCGTCGGCGCCGGTTTGTGGTGGGTTGTTTCCAGCTTTATTTCGCTGGTCGCCGGAGGATGGGTAGCGGCCCAGTTCTCGGGTTACTTGCGTCATCTTGACGGCCTCTTGCACGGTTTGCTGGTCTGGGCGGTCACCACGTTAATCACGATTTATTTATTGGGCAGCGCGATCAGCACGGTAGTGAGCGGCGCCGGCAACGTGTTGAGCGCAGGCGCGCGGGGCGTGGCGGAGTCTGCATCCTCGGTCGTCTCCTGGGACAATATCAAACAGGACGCCATGTCGCTGCTTTATCCGGGATCCCAGCGGGGAATCGATCGAACCACCGGTATGCCTGCTCGGCCGATCCTGATGGATCCCGAGTTCAATATGGCCCTGGAGCGTTTTCTGACCGCGGACGACGCGACGGTCAAGGAAAACAATCGTACCGCATTGATTAATTTACTGACGGCCAGGACCGGCTTGAGTGTCGACGACGCGACGAATCGGGTAAACAGTTGGGAAAGGACTTACGAGCAAGCCGAACAAAGGGCCCGGGAAGCAGCCGACAACACGGCCAAGGCGATATCCTGGGCAGCCCTGTGGGGCTTTCTCACGATCTTGCTGAGCGCCGTCGCCGGAGCGGTGGGCGGCATCGTCGGGACGCCGATCCCCGAAGTGAGCGTTCGCGAGCAGCCTTAATCCGGCGGCCAGCCGCCGCACGAGCGGCTTTCATCGTTAGTATGGGAGGTAACGTCATGAGTCGGAAACAACAACATTTCGCCGCAATCGGCGGTAACGAACAGGATGCGATCGAACTGCTTACCCAAGACCACAACAGGGTAAAAGATTTGTTCGAGAAATTCGAAATGCTCCAGACGGAGGAGGGTGCCGAAAGCGACAAACTGGATCTTGCACAGCAGATATGCACGGAGTTGACGATTCATACGAAGCTCGAAGAGGAAATATTCTATCCGGTCGCCATCGAAGAGATCGGCCAACTGGACATCATGGATGAAGCCGCCGTCGAACATGCCGCGGCCAGGGAAATGGTCGAGCAACTGGCGGCCATGGCGCCGGAGGACGAGTGTTTCGACGCCAAGGTCAAGGTGCTGCAGGACATGGTGGAGCAGCATATCGCCGAACAGGAGGGAAAGATGTTTCCCAGGTTGCAAAAAAACAGAATGGATCTGGCTGCCCTCGGTGAACGGATGAGCCGGCGCAGGCGGGAGCTTCATTTCATATGGACATGGGCATGCTGGGCACCCCGATGGACAGGCCGCGGGTAGAGACGAGACCGGACGCGGCTTCCATGCGCTAGTTTCCGTCCGGCCGGAGAAAGACTGCGGGTCCGGCATTTTCCGGACCTCGCAGGCCGAAGCGGCAGGCCGAGTCTTGTCTCTTAAGATGCCTGCTTCCAGGATTCATCGGCAAGTGTCGGCACCGACTCGGCAACGGACGGGCGGAGCGTTCAAGTTTAACCAATTTTTACTTGATGGCAATCAGGCAGGCGAAGTTGAGCCAGCGAAAGTAGGTATCGATACGCTTAAAGCCGGCTCTCTCCAGTAATTGAATATTTTCTTCCAGCCGGTAAGGGATCAGCACGTTTTCCAGCGCTTCACGTTTGCGTTGGTTTTCTGTGTCGGTATAACCGCTTTGCGATTTTTTAAATTGCAGGTAATGATCGATATAAAGACGATTTAAGGCGGCATCGCTGCTTAAAATCTTTTCCGACAAAAACAGTGCTCCGCCGGGTTTAAGTGCGGCATGGATGTTTTTAAGCAGATGCTCCCGGCCGATCGGCCGCACGAACTGCAAGGTCCAGTTGAGAATGACTACGTTGCAAACCGGCAGCGGCGGCAAATCCCCCAGATCGGCCATCAGCAGAGACACTCTTTCCTCTGCAATAGACGATAATTTGGTTCGTGCTTTGTCCAGCATGGGCTCGGAATTGTCCAAACCCACAAACTTGGCCGTTAAGGAACATTGAGGATGATTGATGATGTGCTCAATGGTCGTTCCCGTGGAACAGCCGAGATCGCAGACTACGCCGTCGTCCTGCTCCGATAAGAACTCCACGATCAGATCTGATTGCAGGCGCTGAATTTCACTATAAAAAGGCACGCTCCTGGAAACCATGTTATCAAACACGGCCGCAACGCGTTCGTCAAAAGCAAAATCTTCCACGCGACGGTTGTGCTGAAAGATTCGATCTTCCTGAGTCATTGATTTGCTCTTTGTCATGATGTTTTGTTAATGAATGCGGTCATCTCATCGATCTAAGGCGTTCGGTTTTCTTGAGAAAACGCACAATGACATACGCTGAAACGATCAGTATGGCCGCTGTTAAGACTGGCGTCCTGTTTTGAGCCAGATTGTGGGCAAGGTTAAGTTTCCAACCGATCAATGCCAATGAAACAATCAGCGAGGTAAACAAGGTGCCGTACTCTTTAACGGCGACCCCAGGCCAGTCAAATTTATAATTATTGATGGTTTTGCGCAACCCTTCAAATCGGAACCGCCAACGCGGCACGCCGGAGCAAAAATCGAGATAGGCCTGACCAAACTTTGCAGTTAAAAACCGTTCTTCACTGAAGACGATAAGCCGGTAAATCGCCATGAAGCCCAAGGAGCCGAGAAGGATGCCGTTTGTATTGCCGGCAATGAACATAAAACCGCTGACGATAAGAATATTGCCCACGTAAAGTGGATTTCTGCAATGCGCGAATAGGCCGCCCGTGACGAGATTCTCGGCATAAATGCATCTGTTTCTGCCGCCCCGGACGATATAGGCCAGACCGATAGTCATTATCCGCAAAGCTTGCCCGGCTATTACCAGCAAGAGGCCCATGGCCAGGAAATAATCGCCGGGTACCGTGCCTAGGGCAACGGGCGGGAAGAGAAACAGCAATGCGGCGATCAAAACAGGAAATAGCACATTTCTGGTGTGAAAGAAGAAATTACCCCATAGATTGAATACATCATTCATTGTTTATTATTCGTAACGGTAAAGGTCCTAATGATAAAGGCGATTATTAAGAGATACGAGTAGTATTTTAACAGCCGCCATTCTGGCGAAAACCTGTTTTCGATATCCGAGCCCTCGGCAGCGATATTTGCTTGGCTCTACCTCTTGCCGGCAGCTTAATTTTTAACAACGTCGGCATGGATCCGGTTGCCGCCGGAGTTCTCGGTATCCTGTTAGGCCAGGGAAGCGGGGAAATCGGCCTCGTCGTCGGTTCCTGTGCTATGTTCGGCAGCGTACAGAAATAAGAAATATTTCGGCATAAATTAACGTTTGGGTTTTGACTGCGTGCGCGTGGCGAAGCCTGATTATTATGAAAATAGCGAGGTTTTACCGTTCGCGTTTATTTATTTTAATTTTGGAGAACTCGACCATGTATACTTCTCAGTCCGAACAGAAAAAAACTTCAACGCCTTCTTATCAATCCATGCAGTCATGCATTGACATTTGTAACCGCTGTGCTCAGATCTGTCTGCAAACGGCCATGAATCAATGTCTGGAAATGGGCGGGCGGCACGTCCAGCCCGAGCACTTCCGTCTGATGATGAGTTGCGCCCAGATTTGCCAGTTGTCGGCCAACTTCATGTCGATGAATTCCCGTTTCCACAACCGTACCTGCGAAGTCTGCGCCGAAGTCTGCGAAGCCTGCGCCACCGATTGCGAGAGCATCGGCGGTATGGAAAACTGCGTCTCGGTCTGTCGTGAATGCGCCGAAAGCTGCAAGCAAATGGCGAGCATGGCGGTGCACTGATTGTCGATAAAAAAGCGGAGAAACTGGCGGCTGCAAACGGTTATCCGCTTTTTCGTGCGCGAAAGGATGAGTTGGACCCGTGCGGCACCGTCAAATGAAATAACTTCCTGAAGGATTTGGGCGCTCACCCGCGAGGGGAGCGCCCTTTTCTTTATTCGCTCCGCTGACATAGCGACGCATCGGCCGCCATGCAAGGCCCGTGGCCGGCTGCCGGGCTGGATTCCGGACCATGTCCGCAAGCCGCCCGTTCCTCAAACCCGTCCTATGTGCGGTATTGTACAGACGCTGGTCAATTACGGCGTTAGACTGTTTTCATGCTGAGAGTCCTGCGCAATCCGGGACAGGAATCAGGCCAGAGAAATTCGTCGATCCTGCTTGTACCCAGTCGTCCGGAGATTGCGCGGCAGCGTATGAATTACCGTAGGCGTTCCGGGCTGAGTCCTTGTTAAAGATTTCAAACCGAAATGCGGCCTTCGGACTGACGTTCACATTTTAAAGGAGCATTGTTATGACCACACACACTCTGTTACTGATCATCTTGATTCTGGTTATCCTGGGCGCGATTCCGGTTTGGCCTTACAGCCAGAGCTGGGGGTATGGGCCGAGCGGCATACTCGGGCTGATCCTGGTCGTATTTCTGGTTCTACTGCTGCTCGGCATGATTTAGCCGGCGGAAGATTACCGAAGCATCCCGTTCATGGATCCGAGGATCGCTGCCTTTCAGCGAAGCCAGACCGAAAACGATCTGCATTTTTGACCTGCGAGCACTGCGAACCGGAAGGGCCGAATTCATTGGCCGAATAGGATAGTCGGAACACGTCCATGCGCCTTGACGGCACGGTGGAAAAACGCGCCGGCGCCTGTCCCGACAGGCCCGGTGCCGCGGTTCGCCTGCACGGCAGAATAATGAAAAATCAGGAGGAAATATCATGAAAACAAAAAACGAAAATCGCCGGTTCAATTTGTCGGAAAAAGGACGGGTCCGCGCCATGGCTCTATTGGCGATCGGGACGGTCTCGACCAGGGAAGGCCGTGTCACGCGGAATGGTGAAGGTCTGGAAGAAAGAACGGGCCGGCAGATCGACGAGGCGGCCTCGAAAGCGGGAAAAAAGGTACAGGAGACGCAACAATCGATAGGCAAGCAAACCGGGAAAGCCGGGGAGTATCTCAGCGACGCGGCCATTTTCGCCCGGATCAAGACCGATCTTTTGAATGACTCGCTACTGGCCCTGGTGCCTGTCAACGTCACCACGGAGGGCGACGTGGTGACGCTCAGCGGTACCGTCGATTCACAGCAGGCGATAGACAGAGCCGTTGCGATAGCCCGCAGCCATCCGAACGTGACGTCGGTCGAGAACAGGCTGGTCATCAGCGTCCCCTAGACGATCCCTGCAAAGCAGAAAGGTTGCCGTCTTCAATCCTGAGGCGGTTTTTTCTTGAGCGCCTGACAGGTTTTATTGGCCACCCGTAAAAATCGGCGGCGGTTCATGATATTCCTGCGGAAGGCGGCGCTGTACTTGGAAAAATATTGATCGCTTTTGATCCTTTGATTATTTCTAAAATGCGTGGCCTCCGTATGGGATTTTCGCAACAATACCGCGAATTCCTCCGCCGTCAGAGGGGCACTGTAGAGATAGCCCTGATAAATGTCACAGCCTTTCTCTTTCAGGAAAGCCAGTTGGCTCGACGTCTCGACGCCTTCGGCGATGACTTTGAAACCCAGGATGTGGCCCATGGCGATGATGGTGGCGGCGATTTCCATGTCGTCCTGATGGTACGGAATGTCTTCGATAAAACTTTTGTCGATTTTCAGCACGTCCAGCGGGAAGCGTTTGAGATAGGCCAGCGAGGAATAGCCGGTGCCGAAATCGTCGATCGCCAGGCGAACGCCTTGCGCCCGAAGATTGTGCAGAAGGGCAATGATGTCGGACTGGCGCTCCATCAGGCCGCTTTCCGTCAGTTCCAGTTCGAGATATTTGGCGGGGAACTGGGTTTCTTTCAAAACGTCCGCCACCAGCGTGCTGATGTCGCCTTGCCGTAACTGATGCTGTGAAACGTTGACCGACAGGGAAAACGGTTTGATGCCGGCTTTCAGCCACCGGCTGCCTTGTTCGCATGTCGCTTTTAGAATCCAGGCGCCGATCGCCTGAATCAGACCGCTTTGTTCGGCCACCGGAATGAACTGGCCGGGAGGAATCAGGCCTTCCACCGGATCGTGCCAGCGCAGCAAGGCTTCCGCACCGACGATGTCGCCCGAAGCGATGTCGATCTGGGGTTGGTAATAGACCCGCAGTTCGTTCTGCATCAGAGCCCGGCGCAGGCGCGCCTCCATGTCGAGACGCTGCCGGGCGGCAATGGTAAATTCGTTGGAGTAAAAGGCGTAACGGTTGCGGCCGCTTTCCTTGGCTTTATACAGCGCGGCGTCCGCTTGCTGCAACAGCAGTTCGGGCGTGTGGCCGTGCTGAGGACACAGGCTGATCCCGACGCTGACGCCGATCAACACTTCGCCTCCGTTGGCCAGAGACCAGGGTTCGTTCAGATCCTGGATGATCGACTGGGCGATGCGCGCCGCATCCTCCGGCTGGTTGATGTTTTCCAGAACCACCGTGAATTCGTCGCCGCCCAGACGAGCCACGGTATCGACGTGCCGTACTCTGTCCACCAGACGATTCGCCACCAACTGGAGCAACTGGTCTCCGGCCAGATGGCCGAAACTGTCGTTGACGTCCTTGAAGCGGTCCAGGTCCAGCATCAGCAGGGCGAGGGATTTGCCCCCCCGCTTGGCGGCTTCTATGCTGTGCTCCAGCCGGAAAAACAGGCGCAAGCGGTTGGGCAGCGAGGTCAGCGAATCGTGGTGAGCGAGAAATTCGAGCCGGGCTTCGGAAGCCTTGAGCTGGGTAATATCGGCAAAAACGCTGACGTAGCCGCTGATGTTGTTCGAATTGTCGCGCACCACGCTGATGTTGAGCAGCTCGGGATAGATTTCGCCGTTCTTGCGCCGATTCCAGATTTCACCTTGCCAATAATTTTTATTTTGCAGCGACTCCCGCATATCCCGGTAAAATTCCCGGTCATGGCGGCCGGATGCCAGCATTTTGACGTTGCTGCCGACAGCCTCGTTTTCGCTGTAGCCGGTGATTACGGTAAAGGCCGGGTTGACCTTGACGATGTTCCGCCTGGCGTCGGTGATCATGAATCCTTCCTGGCTTTGCTCGAACACTTTGGCCGCGAGTTTGAGCTGCGTTTCGGTCCGCTTGCGGTCGATGGTGATCGAGATGAAATGCGCGACGGTCTCGATCAGTTTGAAGTCATGGCTGTCGGGAAGGGAAGAGGTTCGTTGATAGACCGCAAAAGTTCCCTGTACCTTGTTGTCGACTCCGAGCAAGGGAATCGACCACCACGACGTTAAACCGGCTTCGGCGGCGAGGCTTTGCAAGGCCGCGCATCCCGGATCGCCGGCGATATCGTCGGTCATCACGGGTTTTCCGGTCAGCGCGGCGGCGCTGCAGCAGCCCTGATTGTCTTCCAGTTGCAAGCCGTTCAGAAATTGCCGATAGAACTGGGGCAGGCTGGGCGCGGCGCCCAGTTGCAGCCGGCGGTTTTCGTCGTCGAACAGCAGGATGGCGCACAACGCTCCGGACTTCAGGCTTTCCACCTTGCGCACGACGGCGTCCAGAATCTCGGCCAGGGACATGCTGCTGGTCAGGCATTCCAGCATGAAGCTGCGCACTTCTTCCAGTCGTTGCGCGCGGCGCTGCTCGGTCAGATCCATATTGGTGCCGGAGATGCGCAGTACCTTGCCGTCCTGGTCGCGAGTAATGAAACTGCGCTCGAGTATGGGCACGTAATGGCCGTCCTTGTGGCGCAGCCTGAATTCAACCGAGAACGTGTCCCGGCCGCTTTGCAAAGCATTGGCCAAATTTTGCCGGACCAGTTCAAGGTCGTCCGGATGGACCAGGCTTTGCCACAGTTTGGCATCGCTCGGCAGTTCGCCCGTCTCATAGCCCAGCATGTGCCACCATTGCGGCGAATAGTACATCTGATCGCTTGCCAGGTCCCAGTCCCACGGCGCATCGCTCGAACCCTTGATCGCCAGCATCAGGCGGTTTTCCGAAGCCAGCAGCGCCTGTTCGGTTTGTTTGCGCTGGGTAATGTCGCGGGTAACGGCGAGCATCATGAAAGTTCCGTCGGTCGAGTCGGTCAACGGTGCCGCATGAGTCTCCAGCCAGCGTCGAGTGCCTTTGAGGCCGCGAATTTCGAATTCCAGTGTGCCTGTTTCGCCCTTCATGACCCGATTTTGCAGTGCGAGATAAGAATCGCGGTACGGCGGCAGAACGAACTTGAGGAGCGAGTGCTGCTTGACGGCTTCGAGCGAATCCGCTTCCAGCATGTTGAGCCCCGCCGCGTTCATGTTGATCAGCCGGCCTTTCTGGTCTACCACTTTGACGCATTCCGGCTCGGTCTCGATGACGGTGCGCAGAAATTGTTCGCTTTGCTGTAACGAGGCTTCGACCTGTTTACGCTTTAAATCGCGGTCGAAATTATCCAGGGCAAAACTGATGTCCCATGCCATCTTGACCAGCAAGTCGCGCACTTCTTCGTCAAAGGCCGCCAATTTGTTCGCGTAGAGGCAGAAGATGCCGATCACGATGCCGTTTTTATGAATCGGCAACGCGGCCGTCGAACGCCAACCGTAACGGGAGGCGCGTTGCCGCCACGGTTGAGTCATGGGGTCCTTGAAGAAATCCTGGCACCAGACCGGCCGGTTTTCACGGATGGCGACGCCGCTTGGGCCGTGACTGTAGGGATCCTCGGAATCGACGGAAATTTTCACGTCATGCAGATATTCGAGCCCCGTGCCGGCGCTGGCAATGGGTTTGACCTGGCGGCTCTCCCGATCGATGAGACCGATCCAGGCCATTGCCATGTCGCCGATTTGCACCGAATCGCGGCAGATCTGTCCGAACAATTCCGCTTCGCTGGCGCACCGGACGATGGCCTGGTTGCACTGACTCAGCACTGCATAAAGTTGGGCGAGACGCTGTAGTTGGGCTTCGGTCGTCTTACGCTCGGCGATTTCGCTTTCCAGTTCCCGGGTGCGGAGTTTTACCACGTTTTCCGTTTGCATCGTCCGGCCGGTCAACATGAGCAGGCCTATGCCTGTCAGCGCGGTAAACAAATAACATCCCAAAATCAGCCACCATACGTTCCAGGTCAACTGCTCCTGATAAAATTGCGGAGCGGGAGTATACGTTATCTTCCAGGAGCGGTCGGCTATGTCGAGCGGCAGCGATTTTTCCAGCTTGGGAAAATCCAGGGACAGGGTGGGGACGTGAACTGTTTCATTGAACAGTTCGTCGTCGGCGTCGGTGATCTTCAACAACAGTTGCAAACGCTGGAATTGGCCTTTTACCTCGGCGATCTTTCGATGGACCTGAAAAACGTTCGCGACAAAACCGCTTAGATGATCGCGGCGTTCCTGTACCGTGCGCAACGGCTGGCGCGTTTGATAAATGGGCGTGTAGACGACCACGCCGAGCTGACCGGCAGGATCCTGAACCAGACGGAGCATTCTCGATACCGTGGTTGTGGCCGTGTCTACGGATTTTTGGATCGCTTCGAAAGAATACGGCTTGGAAGAAATATCCAGGCCCAAAGCCCGCTCGTTGCCCTGAAGAGGCTCGACGAAGATGATGGGATAATAGTCGGCCTGACCGGCAGCCGGGCGAACGGCATTTTCATTGTCCGAAGCCTGACGGGTAAAAGAAATTTGCCATTGCCGCTCGTAATCGGCGCGTTTTTCGGCAGGAACGCGCGGTATCCATTCCAGCGCCTGAATGTCCGGATGGTCGTTTAAAAAGGCGCCGGTAAAATACTTGAACTCGTCGGCACTGACCGTATTTGAACTGTCGAAAAAGGTCTTGATGTTCTGGTTGATTTCCACGTAGCGGGTCAGTTCGTCCTGCAGGGCGTGGTGCAGCAGGCGGCAATGCTCTTCGAACAGCGTGGTGATGCGCGCCTGCTCCTGTTGTTTGCCGAAATGAAGGATGACGATGACCAGCAGGGATAGTATGGCCAGAGGCAAGGCCACCGGATTGACCCGCATGACCCGGCGGTTGCGCAGGGTGCCGATGAAGCACAGCAGCAGGGGAGCGAAGATCAGTACGCCGATCGTGTCGCCCGTCCACCAGGTCAGCCAGCTCGCCGAGATGTCTTCCCGAGTAACGGCGCCTTTGAAAAACAGGGTGACAACGCCCACCGAGGCGGAAACAACGCAACTGATCGGACCGCCCAGCGCCATGAAGCGCAGGATGCTGGCGTCATCGATTAACGGATTGTCGGGACCGACGTAGCGCCGGGTCAGTTCGGCGCCCAGCACTGCTTGCAGCGTGGCGGCAATGCTGGCAATGGCGCCGACGACCAACGTGAACAAAAGACTTTCCTGATCGGTATGATCCAGAAACGAATAAATTTGCGTAATCAAAGCGCCCAGCCAGACGCCGGGTATGACTTTACGCCCGTACGTCACCATGCCGGCAAAGGCAATGCCGGCGGCGGGCCAGATGGGGCTGGCGTGGCTGGGGGGAATGGACAATAACGTGCCGAAATAACCGCCCAGAAAATAGCCGGCGGCCAGGAAAATATTAATTCTTAACATAGGGTTTTAAAAATCTGTCGGGGCCGGCTGGCTGAGGTGCGTGCGCTGCAAATGTATTTTTCATTATTATTCGGCAAGTTCCGGTGTTTCTTAAGCCCCTCACGGCGATCGAGCCGCCGCGAGAAAGGCGTCCGACAGAAGAAATTCCTGTTTTCTCAAGATCCGGCCGGTTACAGCGTAAACCCTTCTGCACATCATTTTAAGCATGGAAAGGGTAACGGGAGCATGGCAACTCTGCCTGGAGTAAAATTAAAAAACACTGCTTCCGTCATGCCGATGTGCACAATGACAATCCTTTTCAAAATTAGGCTGGTATTTATTATAGTCAATGAAACGCATTAAAAAATCACGATACCCCTTACCCAAAACAGGCAGTCCGAAAACCTTCAAGGACGAATCGGCGGTCCTGCCGGGCGTTTCAATTCCTTCCGCAGGACAAGCCAAAGCGGTGCCGGCGCAAAATGCAGATTTTGGCGGGAGGTTGTTTCCGGCAGACGCCAGCCGGAGCAGATCGTATTTCAGCGGAAGAATAACGGAGACTCGAAGTCCTGCCGTAAGGAGCCGTGCAAGGGAATAATAACGGGGCCGGCGGCTGTTTCCAGCAGGATTAAAATGAAAACATTCTAATATTAATAATTTATAATAATATGGATTATAAGCTGAATGCGCGTTTACACCTCGGCTAATTCGAAATTAAACACTAGACTATATAACTAACTTCCGCCGCTTCCATCCCGGGCATGCCGGAAAACAAGCGAATCTCAAGCGGATCCGAAATACTGAAACGGAACACGATTTGTTGATTATGTTCAAGTTGAAACCCTTATGGAGCTATGGGCTTGTCCTTGTCGCCTGGGGCACGGCAACCTTCGTTACGATGGCGCTGGTGTTCAAGCTGGTGCTGCAGGAGGTGAACGTTGCTTTCACCCAGAGGGTCGATCAACTGCACGACAGCATCGAACATATCGCCAGAGACAACGAAGCGGTTCTGGAAGGTTTCTCCGCGTTTTTGGGCGCCATCGAATACGCCGACCGAGAGAGCGCCTCCCGTTATGCCCAGCAAATTCTGGCCCGGTACCCTCATATTTATGGGCTCGAAGTCGCGCTGAAAGTAAAACGCAAGGAGTTGCCGAGGTTTATAGCAAGGCAAAGACAGTCGTGGTTTCCCGAGTTCAAATTGAAAGAGTTCAATGAAGACGCGAGCGGTACCCGGCCTTCGGTAACGAACAAACCGGTTTACTATCCCGTCATTTTTTTGGAACCGATGCAGTCCGATGCCCGGCAACGCATCGGCGCCGACATGAGTTCGGCGCCTTTTTTAAACGACGCCCTGCAGCAAGCGATAAAATCCCGGTCGTCGGTGGCGACCGTACCGTTCAAGTTTGCCGGCGGCCCTAGAGGATATATTCTTTTTCGGCCTGTCCCCAGCCCGCCCCAGGGCGCCCTCGCCAAGCGGAAAGAAGCCGTGGCATTGCTCGAGGTGAATGCCGAAGCGATCGAGCAAGAAATCGCTTCCAGGGTGCACAATCTTGAATTCCGTCTCTATCCTGCCGATTCTTCCGGCAGCGCGAAGGATATGTTAATTCATATTCCGGCGCCCGCGCCGCAGCGGCTGGAAGCCAACTATTTTCCCAAACTGAATGCCGAAAGAAAGTTGAAAAGCCGCGGCCAGCCGTTTGTTCTGACTGTTCACAAACAATTGCTCTGGTCCGATCTGAACCTGCCTCTGGTCATTACCACCGCCTGCACTTCGCTCCTGTCCCTCGCCCTGATACTGGTTTTTCTGGCGGATCATTTTCGCCGCGAAAAAGAAAGGGAAAGATCGTCGGAGCGTTTGCTGCATATGGCCACGCATGATGCGCTAACCGGCCTCCCCAACCGAATCTTGCTGGCGGATCGGTTCAGCCAGGCCGGTTCCAGAGCGCAACGAAGCCATTCCGCGTTTTCGATAATGTTCATCGATCTGAACGGATTCAAGCAGGTGAACGACACTTACGGCCACGAAATGGGGGACGAGTTGCTCAAGTCCGTCGGCTTTTTACTCAAGGAATGCATCCGGGAAACCGATACCCTGAGCCGGATCAGCGGCGACGAGTTCGTGATTCTGCTGGAAGATACCTCGCGGGAAAACGCGGAAAGAGTCGCCGGAAAAATTCAGACCCGGTTAAAGCGGCCTTTGTCGATTCGGGACGTTCAACTGAACGTCGGTCTCAGCCTGGGCATTGCGGTTTATCCCGAGGATGGCGCGACGATGAACGACTTGCTTAAAATGGCGGACGAAAGAATGTACGCGGCCAAGGAGCAAAGCAGGCGGGGCAACATAACGAAATCGATCTAAAGCCGGGGTTTCGGGATAACGGCAAGTGATCTGCCCAGTCTTTCTTTCATATTTCTTGCACATTCGTTTCCGATAATGAACGATTCTCTGACTGAGCGGCCGCGTGCTTAAATCGATCCGATTCAAACTGTTTTCAACCTTGCTGCTGACCACGATGCTGGTGGTCGTCGGCATGCATTTCTTCATGCGCTGGTCGCTGGACCGCGGATTTGCCGAGTTTGTCGCAAAGCGCCGCAGCGAGCATGTCGCCGCGCTGCTCGAGAATCTGAGCGAACATTACGCCTCCGATCCTGATTGGCGCAAACTGGCCGGCGACAAGCGGAAATGGATGGAACTGCTGGGGCAAAGCTCCGGCCATCGGCATTTTCCTCCGGCCCCCTGGTCCGAGCAGGCCCTAAAGGAACCGTCCGGCCTGTGGCCGCCCGATTTTCCCGAGCCGCGCACGAGCCGGCGCATCAAACCGCTGGAGCTCAGCGTGATGCTGTTGTCCGCCGACAAGTCCGTCGTATTCGGCCGCCAGGAGATGCTGGCCGATCTGACCCTGCATCCGATTCGCCGGCAAGGCCGGACAGTCGGTTACCTCGGCGTGTTGCCGGGCAAGCCGGCGCATCAGCCGAACGAACTTCAGTTCATCGAGCGGCAGGCCCGTTCCTTCGTCTGGATTGCCGCGTCCATGGTCGTGCTGTCTGCCGCGCTGGCGTTCCTGCTGGCTTATTTTCTGGGCCGTCCACTCAAACAAATAGCCGCCGCGGTCAAAATGCTCGCCGTCGGCCGCTATCATCTGCGCCTGCCGGTCGAATCCGGCGACGAATTGGGCCAACTGGCGCGCGATTACAACGACGTGGCGGCGGCGCTGGCGCAGTCCGAACAGGTACGCCGACGCTGGATCGCCGATGTTTCGCACGAACTGCGCACGCCGCTGGCGGTGTTGCGCGGCGAGCTGGAAGCGCTCCAGGACGGCATCCGTCCGTTCAGCCGGGAAGCGGTCGATTCGCTGTACGGCGACGTCATGCGTCTCAACCGCCTTACCGAGGACTTGTATCAATTATCGCTGTCCGATCAAGGCGCTTTAAGTTACCGGAAGGAGCGAATCGATCCGGTGGCGCTGCTGCAGGAAGATGTGGCTGCGTTCGCTCGCGACTTCGCCGACAAGCGGATTTCGGTTCAACTTGACGATCAACTGTCCGCACCGGTAAGGATTCATGCCGATCCCGACCGCCTGTCGCAACTGTACCGAAATTTATTGAACAATAGCCTCAACTACACCGAAAGCGGCGGGCAATTGAGGATTACTCTGATGCGGCAGCCGGAGACGCTGGCGATCGAGTTCGCCGACAGCGCGCCCGGCGTGCCGGAGCCGGAACTGGCGCATTTGTTCGACCGTTTTTACCGTGTCGAAAGCTCGCGCAGCCGGCACTACGGAGGTGCCGGCCTGGGTCTTGCGATTTGCCGCAACATCGCCGAAGCCCATCGCGGCACGCTCACGGCCGGGCCGTCCGAATTGAACGGCCTGGCCATTCGCATCGAATTGCCGATCGACTGACATGAATTCCATTTTGATTGTTGAAGACGAAGAGAAATTGGCACGGCTGATGGCCGATTATCTACAGAATGCGGGTTTCTCCCCCCAAATTCTGAACGACGGCCTCAGGGTGCTGCCGTGGCTCGACGGCAATGCCGCCGATCTGATTCTGCTGGACCTGATGCTGCCGGGCCGGGACGGCCTGGATTTGTGCCGCGCGATACGCCGCTTCAGTGCGGTGCCGATCATCATGGTAACGGCGCGTATCGAGGAAGTGGACCGCCTGCTCGGGCTGGAACTGGGCGCCGACGATTACATCTGCAAGCCGTTCAGCCCGAGGGAAATGGTGGCAAGAGTCAAGGCGGTATTGCGCCGCCTGGAGCCTCGGATATCGGAACACGGCGAGGCCCTCTTGAGGCTCGATCCGGAACGGTTCCGCATCCGGGCCGGCCGGCTCGAAGCGGAACTCACCGCGGTCGAATTTCAGTTGCTGCAAACGCTCTACCGGCAGCCGGGCCGGATTTTTTCCCGCGCCCGGCTGATGGATCTGATCTATCCGGATCAACGCATCGTTTCCGACCGCACCATCGACAGCCATGTCAAAAAGCTTCGAAAAAAACTGGCCGAGCTGTTGCCCGGACAGGAATTGATCCATTCGGTCTACGGAGCGGGTTACCGTTACGATCCGCAAGCGGACACCGGCGATTGAAAAATTCCTTATTGTTTGCACAATCGTTGCAAATTATTTGCACGGTTTGTCGTCAAACTAAAGGCCAGGAACGGAAAACAGCCGTTCCCGGCCTTTTTTCAATCACTCAAGGAGTAATAACATGAACAAAATCGTATCCGTGTTGGCCATCGTCTTTCTTCTTCCGTTAACCGCAGCGGCCAACCCCGGCGCCGGCGGCGGTCCCGGACCCGACGACTACCACGGCCGCAAAGTGGAGCGCCTGGCCAAGGATCTGAATCTTACGGCTGAACAGAAAACCCAGGTGGAAGCCCTGTTCAAGGAGCAGCACGAGAAATTCAAAGCCCTGCATGAGGAAACCAACAGCAAACTGAAAACCATTCTGACTCCGGAACAGATGACCAAAATGGAAGAAATGCAGAAACAGCATCAGGAAAAATGGAGCCACAAAAAAGGCATGAAAGAAGGCATGGGAAAGCCCGAGTAATCGATCTTCAGGCAACTGCGCCGTCAGGGACGATGGGCGCAGGCTCGCAGTAACCGGCTATTGGGAGCGTTTTTACCGTGTGTAAGGGTAAATTGATTCGTCCGGGTTGCGGCGGAACCATGGACGCCTGCAACCGGCCGAGCCCTGTTAAATGGTCCCATTGTCGACCACCGGCATGACCCAGTAGCGGATGCCGGCTCCTGAGAATTCCTGCCTGAGCCGGGCCAGCAGGTCGGACAATACCGCTTCCTCGACATACATCTGGAAACGGAGCTTTTTCTGGCGTCCGGAGACCTGTTCGGCCAGCGACAGTCCTTCGTTGCGATGATCGTGCGCATACACCGCAAAACTGCTGAAGCCGTGTTCGGATTCGAACGTCAGCAGGCAATCGACGATGGCTTCTTCGAGACTCGGAGGCGCGTTCAGGGTGATCAGATATTCTTTGTGATTCATGGCTGTCTCTCCGTCTGCTGTTGGCCGAACAACTTGAATAAAATCGGCAACAGAAACAGGGTTAAAAAGGTGGACGACACCAGTCCGCCGATGACGACGATGGCCAGGGGGCGTTGAATTTCGGAGCCCGGCCCCGTCGCGAACAGCAATGGGATCAGGCCGAAGGCGGCGATGCTGGCGGTCATCAGCACCGGACGCAAACGCCGCGCGGAGCCGACGACGACCACTTTGGCCAGGTCCATGCCGGTGGCCAGAAGCTGGTTGAAATAACTGACCATGACCACGCCGTTGAGCACTGCGATGCCGAGCAGCGCGATAAAGCCGACGGAGGCCGGCACCGACATATAGTCGCCGGACAGCCACAGCGCGAAGACGCCTCCGATCATCGCCAGCGGAATGTTGGCCAGCACCAGCACCGCCTGGCGCACCACGCCGAAGGTTGAGAACAGCAGCAAAAAGATCAGCCCCAGCGATACCGGCACGACTAAGGACAGCGTCGCGGCGGCGCGCTGCTGGTTTTCGAACTGGCCGCCGAATTCGATCGTGTAACCGGTCGGCAACTGGATCCTTTCGGCGACCTTTTGCCGGGCTTCGTCGACGAAGCCGACCAGGTCGCGGCCCTGAACGTTGCTGCGCACCACGACGAAGCGCTGGCCGTGCTCGCGTCCGATCGAGACCGCGCCTTCGACCTTTTCTATTCTGGCGATGCCGGTAATCGGCACGTGGCCGCCGCCGGGCAGGGCGATCTGCAGATTGTCGAAGTTGGCGGTGTTGCTGTCGCCGCGCAGAATCAGCGGCGTGCGTTTGATGCCTTCCTGGACGATGCCGAGATTGAGCCCTTCGATTTGCGCGCGCAGCAGGGTTTCGATGCTGTCGGCGTCAAGGCCCAGGCGACCGGCGCGGCTCCGGTCGATGGTCAACTGCAGGAACTGCATGCCGCTGTTTTGCCTGATGAACACGTCCGAGGAGCCCGAAATGTGGCGCAGCACGTCGGCGATCTGTTCGCCTTTTTCGTTGAGGACGTCGAGATCGGAACCGAACAGCTTGACCGCGACGTCGCCGCGGGTGCCGGTCAGCATTTCGGACACGCGCATCTCGATCGGCTGGGTGAAACCGAAAGCGATGCCCGGCGTTTCCGCCATTACCTTCCGAATCGCTTCGATCAACTCTTCCTTGCTTTGCATCCGCCACTGCTCTTTCGGCTTCAGCACCAGGAAGGTATCGGTTTCGTTCAGTCCCATCGGATCGAGCCCGAGTTCGTCCGAGCCGACCCGGGACACGATGGTTTCGATTTCCGGTATGTTTTTCAGCAGATTTTTTTGCACCTGCCCGTCGAGGGCGACCGATTTGTCGAGAGAAATGGACGGGAGCTTTTCCAGTTGGACGATGATGTCGCCTTCGTCCATCGTGGGCATGAAGATGCTGCCGATCCGGGTAAAGGCGATAGCGGTTAAAATCAGCAGGACGCCGGCGCCGATGAACAGTTTTTTGCTGTTGCCGAGACACCATATCAGCAGGGGCTGGTACAGCTTCAGCAATTGCCGGGGCAGCCACGGTTCTTCGTGCGACACTTCCTTGAGCAGATAAGAGGCCAGCACCGGAATGACGCTGAGCGACATGACCAGGGAACCGCTGAGCGCGAACACGATGGTCAGAGCGACCGGCGTGAACAGCTTGCCTTCCAGGCCCTGCAGGGTCAGAAGCGGCAGAAAGACGATGATGATGATCAAAATGCCGGAGGTCACCGGCACCGCGACTTCGCGCGCGGCCCGGTAAATCAGGTGCAGACGGGGCAGACGCCGGGCTTTTTCGACGTGCGCCAGATGGGTAATGACGTTTTCTACGACGACGACGGCCGCATCGACCAGCATGCCGATGGCGATGGCGAGTCCGCCGAGGCTCATCAGATTGGCCGACATGCCCATTGCGTTCATCAGAATGAAGGTGAACATCGCGGCCATCGGCAGCGCCAGCGCGACGGTCAGGGCGGCCCGCAAATTGCCGAGGAACAGGATCAGCAGCACCACGACCAGAGCGATGGCTTCGATCAGCGCATGCAATACCGTATCGACCGCTTTGTCGACCAGATGGCCGCGGTTGTAGAAGACCTGGGCTTTGACGCCGGGCGGAAAGCCGGGGCTGATCTCGGCTAGCTTTTTTTCAATGCCGGCGATCGTTTGCCGGGCATTGGCGCCGCGAAGGCTCAGCACCAGGCCGGTCACCGATTCGCCCTGGCCGTTTTTGCTGACGGCCCCGTAGCGGGTGAGGGCGCCGATTTTTACCTCGGCCACGTCGCCGACCGTGATCGGAATGCCTTGATTGTTGGCGACAACGATGGCCCTGACGTCGTCCAGCGTTTTGATCCGGCCCTGGGCGCGGACGATCAGGGCTTCTTCGCCGTCGGTCAGACGGCCCGCGCCGTCGTTGCGATTGTTGCTTTCGACGGCCTGCATCAGCTCATCCATGCCGATATCTCTGGAAGCCATGCGGATGTTGTCGGGCACGATTTCGAAGCTTCTGACCATGCCGCCGAGGGAGTTGACGTCGGCGACGCCGGGCACCGTCCGGAGCGCGGGCCGGATCACCCAGTCCAGCAGCGTGCGCCGTTCCATCAGGCTCAGGTCGCCGCCTTCGATCGAGAACATGTACATTTCGCCGAGCGGCGTGGTCATCGGCGCGATGCCGCCTTCCACGCCGGCCGGCAGCGAGCTCCAGATGGCGTTCAGGCGTTCTGCGATCTGTTGGCGCGCCCAGTAGATGTCGGTGCCTTCGGCAAAGTCGACGGTGATGTCGGTCAGGGCGTATTTGGCGATCGAGCGCAGCATGACCTGATGCGGAATGCCGAGCAGTTCGACTTCGACGGGACCGGTAATCCTTGCTTCGACTTCTTCCGGCGTCATGCCGGGCGCTTTGACGATGATCTTGACCTGGGTCGGCGACACTTCGGGAAAGGCGTCGATCGGAATATTTTTAAAGGCGTAATAGCCGCTGCCTGCAAGCAGGACCACCGCCAGCAGGACGAGTATCCTTTGGCTTAACGCGAAACGGATCAGGGCCGACATTATTCATCGCTCCCGAGGCCCAGCCAGTTCGCCTTGAGCGCCACCGCGCCGGTGATCGCGACGTCTTCATTGCCGCTGAAATCGCCTTTGATGATCGTTTCTTCCCCCTGTTTGCCCATGACGTCCACCGGTTTGACCAGAAAGCCGTCCCGGTTGCGGATGAAAATATAGGATTGGCCGGCGTTCTGGGCGATGGCGCCGTTCGGCACTTTAAACGCTGTCGTGTCCGTCGTATGGACGATTTGAATATTGATGCGCTGGCCGGGACGCACCGCCGTTTGTTTGCCTTCGATGAGCGCTCTGGCCAGAACGGTCTGATTTTCCGGATTCACGTTGGCGCCCAGCAGGCTGATGCGAGCGGTGACCGTCCGGCCGGCTTCTTCCTTTTGGAGATTGGCTTCGATCAGGACAAGGTCGCCGATCTTGACGTCGGCAATGCGCTCCTGGGGAATGTTGATTTCCAGCCAGAGCTCGTCCAGATTGGCGATGCGGTACAAAGGCGCCAGTATGTCGACGCGGGAGCCGGCCGTCGCCAGGCGCTCGATCACGGTGCCGGAAATCGGCGCGTAGACGTTGAGCAAGCCGCTCAGCCGGTGGGTTTTTTTCAGCCGACCGATTTCCGCGTCGGACATGCCGGCGATCTTGAGCAACTGCCTGTGCTCGCTGGCTTCCGACTCGAAAGCCTGGTACTGGCTGCGCGTCTCCTGCCAGCGGCGTTCGGCGATGACCCCGTCCTCCAGGAGCTTTTTATCCCGCTGATAGGTGAGCCGGCCTAGCTGAAGTTCGCTTTCCGCCTTCAGGTAAAGTCGTTGCATCGACAAAAGATCCGGGCTGTTCAATTGGGCCAGAACTTCGCCCTTTTTCACCTTGTCCCCTATCGATGCATTCAATTGGGTAATCAAGCCGGGCTGGGAAGCGCTGACCAGATAATCATGGCTCGACGGAACCACCACCTTGGCCGGTGCGAACAGGACCGGAATTTGTTCGACCGGCACCGGTTTGCCGAGGGTGACGCCGAGATTCCGGATATGCTCCGGAGACAGCTTGATTGCGTTTTCCGGGGTCACGGCTCCGGCATAAGCCGGGCAGGTCAGGATCAAGGCGACGGCTAAAATAGGGAAGGCCAGAGCCGATGGTTTTTTTCCGGCTTCTCGGGCTCGGGAAAACAGATGGATCGTGTTCATGGCAATACTCCTATCGCCTGATTGTATAAGGCAATGTCCCGCTGCAGCATGACGGCGCGTTCTTTGGCGGTCAATATGGCCTGTTGCGTTCGCGACTGGATTCTGAGCAAGTCCATCAGATCGATTTCGCCGACGGAAAAGGCCAGTTGGGTCATTTTGAGCAGTTCTTCGGAAACTTTTCTCTGCTGATTGGCCGTTTCCAGTTCGACTCGGTTCACTTCCAGATTGTGTTCGGCCTCGTGGTGCGCCTGTTCCAGATCCCGGTACAGTTGCTCGCGGTCGGCGATCAAGCGATTGAGTTCCACGTTGATCGCTGCAATCTGGGGGGCGAGATGAGCGCTTCCGCCGAAAGGGACGCTGATGCCGACATTGAAAAATTCGGCTTTATTGCTGCGGGAGTCGGTGCCTTCATCGCTCAGGATGCCGGCCGTGACGTGCGTTTGTCCGGAGCCGATCGATCGGGTGGCGTTGAGCTCGGCCTGTTTGCGCTCGATCTGGCTGTTGAGTGCGGCCAGCGCCGGATGGTTTTGCTCGATTCCTGTCAGGGGCGCCAGTTTTTCTTCAAATAGGCGCGGCACTCGGGTCATTTGAGTCACCGTCGAATAACGCTTGCGGGCATGCATCAGTTCCGCCTCGGCCAGGGTCAGCGACGAGCGTTTTTGCAGCATTTCGGTTTGCGCCAGCAATTCGTCGGTACGGGGCAGATCGCCCGATTCCACGCGCCGCCGGATACTGGACAAGAGCTTTTCGTAAATGTCCAGTTCCGCTTTGGCCTGATCATAGCGGATATTGGCCAGGGCCATATTCCACAAAGCACTTCTGACCAGGCCGGCGACGCGCAGTTTGACCGCCGACGTTTGCCGTCCCGCGCTGGTTTCGGCTTCATTGGCCAGCCTCTGTTCCGCGTTCCGCTGCCCGAGATTCCATAACGGCACCTGAACACTTCCCGTGGCATAATTCAATCGAAGATTGTACATCGTCTCATAACCGACGCTTGCCTGGGAGGCGCCGGCCGTCCAGCTCTGACTGCGTTCCGAGATGGCCGCTGCTTCCTCTTCAAGCGCCTTCAGCCAGGTTGCGTCGGGATACTTTTCCAAAGTCAAATCGATCAATTTGGCCAGATTCAGGGAAGCATCGATTTCAATCGGGTCGACGTGGGAAACTATCGAGTCCGGTTCGTTGCCGCCCAAGGACGAATGGCCCTTCTCGGCGACGTCGGCGTGTTCGATCGGCAGGGAAAACGACGAGGCCGATGCGGTCAATAGAACGACAGGCAGACAGCGCCTGTAAAAATTTAGGGCAATCATGGAACAAAGCTCAATGCGGGTGCGCGCCGCTTTAATAATAAAAGTGACAATCCGGTCAGGCGGAATTCGGCTTTAAGGTGTGCCGGAATTGACGTTCGGCGGCGCGCGAGGCGACAGCAAACTATTCCCGGACTGCAAGGCGAGCTGCGGCGGCAGGAAAAAACTATCCGATGGAAAAGACAAGGATACGTTATTGATGGCGATATATCGAAGAATGAGCGGGCAGTCTTGCTGGGCCGGTTTATTTGGAATTGAACGGCTTTGTTTGATTCCGTCCTCCACGTTAAAAATGAAGTTTCCGGTATTCGATAAACAGTGGTCCGTTTGTTCGGCAAGTATCGAGTTGTCCGTGCGGACTGTTTCGAGGCCCGGAACATGCAAGCCGAAAACAGACTCTTGCTGAGCGGCGTGCGCATGCGCTAACGGTGCAATGATCTGCAACAAGGTCAGACAGGCCAGAAGAAATGGACGCATCAGTAAAAATAGGCAATGTAAAAGAAAAAAATGCTGCTGAAATTATACTCGTTAAACTTAATTGAACCTGAATTAATTATTATGGGGGAAGTTGACAAACGGGAAAATTAAATGAACAAATAATTTACGGCAACGTCAGTATCCGGAACGGGGCCGTTAAGCGTTCATCCGGTCGGTTCGTCGTTTCCGCATTGCGCTGAAGATTAATCGGAAAAGTTGCTTGAAAGGGACTTATTCGACAGTGGCGTTGTTGGGGGAAGCGTTCAAGCCTGGGTAAAAACTGATTGATTCGCGTCTTGATTTGAGTAATATGAAAACGGATCATAAACCTTGTCTGCTTGTTCCAGAGGATCATGCTGTAATAAATAAACCAGGTCGACGCTGCTTGATGACTCATACCTTTCAGAACGGCATTCTTCTAGCTTGTGTATTTTTAAGCGGCTGCGCACCGGAGCACAAGGCATTACCCGAAGCGCCTTCCTATCCAAATTTTTCCGATTTTCCGGCATCCCACGGCAGCGTCTCGGGTTGGACCGGAGCGAACCGGGAAGCCTACGCTTCTCGATCCGGGGAAACTGCGGCGGAATCAAAAGAATTTACCCTGGATCAGGCAATAGATACCGCGTTGCGCGCCGACCCCCGCATCGGCGCGGCAATGGAAAACATCAGGCAGGCCGAAGCGGATCTGGTCACGGCAGGACTTGTTCCCAATCCGGATTTGTCCGCCGGCGGCTCTTTATTGCCGCTCGATAGAAAATTCACTCCCGATCGCCAGGGAGGCCCGCCCCAAATGGACGTGGGACTCGCCATGCCCATCGACTGGTTTTTATTCGGCAAAAGAGCTGCGGCCATTTCGGCCGGG
Source organism: Methylosarcina fibrata AML-C10 (assembly GCF_000372865.1). Classification (NCBI taxonomy): domain Bacteria; kingdom Pseudomonadati; phylum Pseudomonadota; class Gammaproteobacteria; order Methylococcales; family Methylococcaceae; genus Methylosarcina; species Methylosarcina fibrata. The sequence continues at coordinate 4,500,093 of NZ_KB889965.1, forward strand.
CAATACGCGGTCGATGCGGTATCGGCCGACGTCGCCAATACCGTCCGCCTTCGCATTGCCGCTACGATCGACGCTTTTTACGATGTGCTGGAGGCGCAAGCGATGCTGGAGCTGGCGCAGGAAAACCAGAAGAACCTGGCCGCCACGGAAAAAATCATACTCAACCGGGTGGCCTTCGGCGGCGTCGGCACCATTGAAGCCGATCGCATAAAGCTCTCTCTGTTTTCCAGTCATAGAGAATTGCACGCCCAGGAGCTTAATCTGGCCGCCGCTCTGAACAAACTCCGGGCGGCGCTGGGCATCGGCGATAATGCCGAAATCGGCGTCAAAGGCACTCTTGACGTGATCCGTCCGGCCAAACCGATTACTATTGAAGAGGCGTTCCGGTGGGCGGAGGAGAACCGGCCCGACCTGATCGCCTTGCGGCGCCAGCTCGAAAAAACCGATGCCGACATAGTACTGGAAGAGCGCAAGGCCTATCCGCAAGTCACCCCGAGAATCGGCTATACCCGGCAGTTTCAGCAGCAGGCCATCGGTTTTCCGGACGTCAATTCCTGGGGCGCCGGCGTGGACGTCACCGTGCCTTTATTTGACCGTAACCAGGGCAACATCGCCAGGGCGAAATCGGTCCATACTCAGGCGCAACGCAATCTTCAGGCTCAATTAGTGGATTTGCGGGCGGAAATCGATCAGGCCGTGAAAACGTTCGCTTCTGCGTATCAGTTTATAATCAACGACGATGCCGGGCAATTGGAAGCGGCAAGGACCGTGCGGGATAAGATCACTCAGGCTTACGAATTGGGCGGAAAAACCCTGATCGAAGTTCTGGACGCCCAGCGCGCTTATCTTGAAACTTACAGAGTCCACATCAGCGCGCATTCCAGTTACTGGCATGCCTTATACCAACTGAATGCGGCCATCGGCAAAGACCTGCTTCATTAATTCAGATTCCATGTCCATCTTCCATTCGAAACCTTCCATACGCCTGAAGTGGATTCTGCCGGCCATAGGCCTGTTGATTGCCTTGCCGATCATTCTGGTCAGAGTATTGTCCGGTCATCCGGCCGGCCCGCCGGAGCCGCAGTACGTTCCCGTCGTCGGTTTGACCGGGCCGCGTCTGATTGCGGTTAAAACGGGCAGTCTGCTGGAAAAGAAACTCCATGTTGCAACGATACAAAAACAGCAGGTCAGTACGCCTTTACTGATTGTAACCGGAGCCGTGGTGGCGAGGCTTCCCAAAGGCGACGGTCCCGCGGAAGACCGCTGGCAGTTTAATAGCCTGGATCTTGCCGCCGTTTACGCCGACTGGCAAAGAGCGGCCGCTGAAATGGATTTTAACCGGAAACGATTGGTGAAAATCCGTGAACTGACGTCCGCCCAGTATCAGTCGCACAAATTGGCCGTGGAGCGACTTAGGAAGCTGGTGGCCACCGGTACCGAGGCCATTCGGGATTTGACGAGCGCCGAAGCCGCCCTGCTTCAGGTACAACTGGAAGGCCAAAAGGACGTTTACGAAGCGGAAACCGCGCTGACGGTCTCCGTCCGGACCCATGCCGCGCTGGAAAGAAAACTGTTTCAGGAAGGGGTCGATCCTCTGTTATTAGAGAGTTCGAGACCGGGCATTTCCCTGGTGATAGCCGACGTGCCGGAATTAAAGATTAGCGACGTGTCGGTGGGCCAGTCCTGCACCGCCCGGTTTTACGGGCTTTCGGACCGAACTTTTTCAGGCAAGGTGAAAAGCCTGGCGCCCACGCTTTCGCCGGAACGTCATACGTTGCGGGTATTTTTCGAATTGGAAGACCTCTATAATCAATTCAAACCGGGCATGTATGCCGAAATCGGCCTGGGCACCGATCCCCGCTCGGCGATACTGGTCCCGACCGACGGCGTCCTGCATAGCCAGAATTCGGATTACGTCTTCGTCAATGCCGGGCCTGGCTTGTGGCGCATTGTCGAAGTTCGGGTAGGCGAAAGCGTCGACGACCGCGTTGAAATTCTGGGAGGCTTGCAAGGCGGGGAAAACATGATAGGCAGCGGAGCGATTCTGCTGAAGCCGATGCTGGTGGAAGCGCTTCAGTATGAGGTGCCGCCCAAAGACGGCAGGGTTTCGGGAGATAAACGATGATTCCGCAGCTCATGAACAAAGCGATGCATCATCGCCTGTCCGTTCTGGGCTTCACCGTCTTCATTATGGCAGCCGGGCTTTGGTCGTTCTTCCATATGCAGATCGACGCCTATCCGGACATATCCTCCCAGATGGTGCAGGTCATTACGACGTATCCTGGACGCGCTCCGGAAGAAGTGGAACGCCAGGTCACCGTTCCGGTAGAAATTGCCATGCGCAACGTGCCGAAAGTGGACACCATCCGGTCGAGGACGATATTCGGACTGTCCGTGGTGCAGATGATTTTCAAGGAGGGCGTCGAAGCTTATTGGGCCAGACAGCGCGTTCAGGAAAAACTGTCCAATCTGGATTTGCCCGAAGGCGCATCGGCGCAGCTTGGCCCTTTGGCGACGGCCTATGGCGAAATCCTGCGTTACGAACTGGTGTCCGACGGCCGCTTCGATTTGACGGAGCTGCGTTCTCTTAACGACTGGGTGGCCATTCCGCATTTGCTGCGCGCCGACGGCGTCGCCGACGTGTCCAACTTCGGCGGGTACGAAAAACAATATGCCGTGTTATTGAATCCGTCTCAACTGCAACGATTCGGGCTCTCGCTCAACGACGTAGTGGACGCCGTACAGTCCAACAACGAAAGCGCCGGCGGCAGCGTCTTGTCCCGCGGCAGCATGTCTTTCGTCATTCGCGGCCGCGGGGCTTTGCAGGACGTCTCGGAAATCGGCAGTATTTTCATCAAGACTTTCGGCGGAACGCCGATTTACGTCCGTGACGTCGCCGACGTCGAGGTGGATGCCAAAGTGCCGGCGGGCATTCTGAGCAAGGATCGCAAAAACGAAACGATCGAGGGCATCGTTTTGATGCGACGGGGTGAAAACACCTCGGAAGTGCTGAATCATGTTAAGGCCGTCATCGACGAGCTCAATCGGGTCGATTTGCCGGAAGGCGCCGAAATTCGGCCGTTTTACGATCGTTCGCAACTGGTCGAGAACACCCTGCACACCGTCGGCCACAGCGTTCTACTCGGCATCTCGCTGGTGACTCTGGTTTTGCTGTTTTTCCTGGGCCGGCCTTCGATGGCCATGCTGGTGGCGTTAACCATTCCTTTTTCCTTATTGTTTGCGCTTGTTTTAATGAACGCGTTCGGCATTCCCATCGGTTTGCTGTCCATCGGCGCCATCGATTTCGGCATTATCGTGGACGGCTCGGTGATCATGTCGGAAAACATAGCGCACCGGTTGCATCAGGCGGCCGGAACCGACAGTAAAACAAGCACCGCCCAAACCGTGCTGAATGCCGCTCTTGAAGTCGAACGGCCGGTGTTTTTCTCGATCCTGATGATCGTGGGGGCGTTTTTGCCCTTGCTGACGTTGACCCATATCGAAGGACTGCTGTTTCGCCCGATGGCCCTGACCATCTTGTTCGCCTTGATGGGAGCAATGTTTTTTGCGATTTTTGTCGTACCGGCGCTGTCGAGCCTGGCCTTTGAAAAAGGCTACCGCGATTGGGAAAATCCGGTCCTGACCTGGCTTTATCCGCGTTATTCGGGATTCCTTTCCCGGCTTTTGAAGTATCGATGGCAGACGATAGGCCTGGCCTCGGGATTGCTGCTCGGCGTTTTGTTATTGATCACTCCCCGCCTCGGGACGGAGTTTCTGCCGTACATGGACGAAGGCGTCATCTGGGTGCGGGCCAATTTTCCCGAAGGCACCTCGCTGCAGCAGACGTCGAAATTCGGCCGGCGTCTGCGCGAAATTGCCCTGGAGTTTCCCGACATCTCGTTCATCGTGGTTCAGGCAGGGCGCAGCGACAGCGGCACGGACCCTTATCCGCCGAGCCGCATCGAAATGCTGATCAGTCCAAAACCTCGGGAGCAATGGGTTCAATTTCGCCGAAAGCAGGAACTCCTGGCGGCTTTGGGCTCGCGCTTTCGCTCGGAATTTCCGACCACTCGCTTTAATTTCACCCAGCCCATCATCGACAGCGTGACCGAGGACGCCAACGGAACGTCGGCCAATCTGGCGGTCGAATTCTCCGGAGCGGACTCGACGGTGTTGTTGAACCTGGCCAGAAAAACCCAGACTTTGCTGAACAAAGTGAAGGGCGCCGTGGATGTGAGCATCGAACAGGAAGGTCCTCAGCCGCAGTTGGTCGTCAATCCGGACCGGGCGCTGTGTGCCCGTTACAATGTCAACATCGAGGAAGTGACGAAATTGATCGACGTGGCTGTCGGGGGCGCGCCGATCGGCATCCTGTTCGAAGGCGAGCGGCGCATCGACATCGTGGCCCGGTTCGACAAGGCGCATTTACGCTCGCCCGCAGCCATCGGACGCTTGCCGGTTTACAACACGGAAGGCATCCCCATCCCATTGGCCCAGGTGGCTCATATCGATATCATCGACGGCCAGACCATGATTGCTCGCGGCGACGGCAGGCGGCGATTGACGGTGCGTACGGACATTACAGGACGCGATCAGGGCGGCTTCGTGGCCGAGGCCCAAGGTTTATTCAATCAAAACATCAAGGTTCCCGAAGGCTATCGGGTGGCCTGGCTGGGCATGTTCGAAAATCTGTCGCGCGCGGCCCGGCACTTCAAGATACTGGTTCCGGCCAGCATTACTGTGATCTTTGTTCTGTTGCTGGTCACCTTCGGCTCGTTGCGAGCGTCGCTGGTTTTGCTTCCGGCCATTCCTTTCGCGTTCGTCGGCGGAGCCTGCGCGCTTTATCTGCGGGGCATGAATCTGAACGTATCTTCCGGCGTCGGTTTTGCCGCGGTGTTCGGCGTCTCCATTATGAACGGCGTCCTGATCGTGCGCACCATCACCGAGTTGCGTTCGGGAGGGACGCCGATGGACCGGGCGATCGTCGAGGGCGCGGTGCGCTGCCTCCGGCCGATTCTGGTAGCCTCACTGGTGGCCATTCTCGGCTTGGTGCCCGCGTCCCTGGCTACCGGCCTGGGGTCCGACGTTCAGCGCCCTCTGGCTACCGTCATCGTCTGGGGATTGTTCAGCGCCACGGTCATGACGGTGCTGCTGATTCCGGTTCTTTACCGTTTATTCAGTCCGCCGGTCGTTGCCCCTACTGAGGCTCGGGCAGCGTCGGACGATCTCTGACGGGACGGCTGAAAACCGGCATGGGCTTCGGGACGCAGGCTTGGTTTGAAGAGAAGGCGGCCGAACCGCTGCTGACGGTCCGAGCGGTCCTGTCCGTTCGGCAAGGGATCGATGCCCGACGTCGTCGGGACAGTCGGTCCGGTCTCCATCCGAGCCGGCTTATTTATACAGCATCTTGACGTCTTCAGGCTTCGCATAATCGACGCCGACACTGATGACGAAACTCGAGACTTCCTCGATGTTCATCTGCGAATGCCTTATCTTTGATTTGTCCACCATCACGGTAAAGCCGGAAGTCGGGTTGGGCGAGGTCGGGATGTACAGAATGTAGCAATCGCCGATGCGATTGGTCACGTAGGCGGGAACCCACATGCCGTCCTTCGGGTATTCCACGTAAACGGCTTCGCGAAGTTGCGATTCTTCGGCGGTCAGGAACAGCCGCAGCAACTTCCGGGTGACCCGGTAAATGCTGCCGATGACCGGAATCCGCTGGATCAGCGATTCCAGATAATAAAGCAAATGCGCCCGGTCCTGCTTCAGCAGCTTGCCGAAATAGGCCAGTAATCCGATCGCGGCGGCGAACAAGGCGAGAGTGACGATCGGATTGTCGTATCGGCCGTGCACGAGCAGAACGAAATTCTTCAAAAACCGCTCGACATAGACGATGATCTGGAAGATCAGCACGATTGGAATGAAGCCGACGGTACCGATCAGAACATAGTCTACTAAAGTCTTAAGTTTTGTTTTCAGCATGGTGTTCTCCTTCGCTGTTTATCGGACGAATGAAGGATCGGCCATTATGGCGACGTCAATCCATTCGCTACCCTGTTCTTTGCAATATTATGCTTTACGCCAGCGAATTAGAAAGCTTTTTATAAAGGAACGGGGAAAGCCCGCCTCATCCGGGCGGCCAATGCATCGGACGTCCGCCCAGGAGGTGGAGATGCAGGTGATAAACGGCCTGGCCACCGTGGCTGTTGCAGTTGATCACCGTTCGGTAGCCTTCTTCGGCGAGGCCTTCCTCTTTGGCCAGTTCGACCGCGGTTTGCAACAGGCGGCCGGCCAGCAGCGGGTCGTCGATGTCGTTCAGCGTCGCGAAATGACGTTTCGGAATGATCAGTATGTGCACCGGCGCCTGCGGATGAATGTCGCGGAATGCCAGCACCGCATCGTCTTCGTACACCGTATCCGGTTTGATCTCGCCGCCGGCCATTTTGCAAAATAAACAATTCGTCATCGTCTTCACCTGGGTTTCGGGTTGATTAAGGAGACACGGTCCGGATGCTTCCGGAAAAGCCGGATTATACCGCTCTTCGCCCGTTGAAGGCATGCAGCAGCGTGCCGCTGTCGATAAACTCCAGTTCGCCGCCCATCGGCACGCCGTGAGCGATCCGACTGGCCTGCACGTGATGTTTTTTGGCCAGTTCGCCGATGAAGAAGGCGGTGGCTTCGCCTTCGACGGTGGAGTTAGTGGCCAGAATCAGTTCCTTGACGTGGCCGTCCGCCAGTTGCCGTTCCAGTTGATCGAGGCCCAGTTCCTCCGGACCGATGCCGTCCAGGGGCGACAGCCGGCCGTGCAGGACAAAATAAAGCCCCCGGAAGACGCCGGTCTGTTCGATGATCCAGACGTCGGCCGGGCTTTCGACGATGCACAGCGCCGTCCGGTCTCTGGCCGGAGCGCTGCAGAGGTCGCAGAGGGTTTCCTCGGTCAGGGTACGGCATTGGCGGCAATAGCCTATCCGTTCGGTGGCGCGCATCAGCGTCTCGGCCAGGGTTTTGGCCGCCTGGCGGTCCCGCTGGAGCAAATGGAAGGCCATGCGCTGCGCGGTTTTAGGACCTACTCCGGGCAGGCAGCACAGGTTCTGAATCAGTTGTCCGATTAAGCCTTTTCTCTGCATGTCAGAACGGCATCTGGAACCCGGGAGGCAGCGGGATTCCGGCGGTTAACTGCGCCATTTTCTCTTTTTTCAGCTTGGCGACCTTGCCGACGGCGTCGTTAATGGCCGCCGCCACCAGGTCCTCGAGCATGTCCTTGTCTTCGCCGACCAGCGACGGGTCGATATGAACCTTGCGGGCTTCCCGTTTGCCGGTCATGACGATGGTCACCAGTCCGCCGCCCGCTTCGCCGGTCACTTCCAGGGCGGCAATTTCTTCCTGAGCCCGCTTGAAATCTTCCTGCATTTTTTGTGCTTGCTGCAGCATGTTGCCAAGTGCGCTTTTCATGATGGGTCTCCTTAATCGGTTAGACGGGCTCTATGGTGCCCGGCATTATCCTCGCGTCGAAATGTTCTTTCAACGCCTGGATGTTGTCGTCGGAATTGATCGCCTCAATCGCCGCCTGCTGCCGGTTTTCGCGGTCCTTGATCTGTTGCAGTGCGGGCGTGGCGATCGCCGTTTTTTCTGCGTTGATCACCAGTTTCAGCGGCGCTCCCCGATAGGTCTGCAGGGCTTTTTGCAAATTCTCTTCGCTGGCGGGACGGCGCAGATGTTTGTGACCTTCATCCAGAATCAGATTGCAGACTGTATCGTCCAGATGAGCCAGTACGCAGTTATTGGCCAGCTCCCGGGTGAATCCGGTCAGTTTCATCGCGGCGATCATGTCCGCCCAGTCGGTGTGGCCGGTACCGACCGCCATCGGTTCTTTGCCGGATTTCGGCGGTTCGGCCGAAAGCTGCGGCCGATCGGTTTTCGGCAGGGCATCGGACGGTGGTGCGGGACGAGCGCCATCCTGTCTTTTGACCACGGTTTTCTCCGTTGTATCCGGCCGGAAAGCCAGCATCCGGAGCAGGACCATTTCAAAGCCGCTCCTCGGGTCGGGCGCCAGCTCCAGATCGCGTTGGCCGATCAGGGCGATCTGGTAGTACAACTGGACGTCCTCGGGGGACATTTGCGCCGCCAGATCCTTCAATGTTTCGGTATCCATCTCGGGATCGCTGGCCCCCGGGATTTGCTGAAGCAGCGCGATCCGGTGCAGGATCTGCAGCATCTGTTTCAGGATGTCGCCGAAATCGGGCGTCAGGTTCGCCAGTTCGCCGATTTTGTCCAGAATGGCCGCGGCATCGAGCCTGGCCAGAGCGCCCAGGAGTTCGTACACCGGCTGTCTGGCCACGGTTCCGAGCATCGCATAAACATCTTCGGCCGCCACCTTGCCGCTGCCGAAGACAATGGCCTGGTCGAGCAGGCTCAGGCCGTCGCGCATGCTGCCGTCGGCCGCGCGGGCCAGCAATTTGAGGGCGGGCGTTTCGAAATCGATGCCTTCCTGATTCAGGATGAATTCCATTTGCCGGAAAATCTGCTCCGGCAGCAGGCGCTTTAGATTGAATTGCAGGCAGCGCGACAGCACGGTCACGGGAATTTTATGGGGATCGGTGGTCGCCAGCAGAAATTTGACGTGAGGCGGCGGCTCTTCCAGCGTTTTCAGCAACGCGTTGAAGCTGTGTGCGGACAGCATGTGGACTTCGTCGATCAGGTAGACTTTGAAGCGTCCTTGATTGGGTGCGTATTGGACGTTGTCCATTAAATCGCGGGTATCGTCGACCTTGGTGCGCGAGGCGGCGTCGACCTCGATCAAATCCAGAAAGCGCCCTTCGTCCAGACTGCGGCAGATGTCGCAGACGCCGCAGGGGTTATAATCCCTAAGGTCGGGGCAATTGATGGCTTTGGCTAAAATCCTGGCGAGCGTGGTTTTGCCGACGCCCCGGGTTCCGGTGAATAAATAGGCATGATGGAGTCTGTCGTGCTGCAAAGCGTGGATTAACGATTTGACGACGTGCTCCTGACCGACAACTTCTGTGAAATTATGAGGACGCCATTTTCTGGCGAGAACCTGGTAAATCATTGCAGGCTCGGGTGCTGGCATTCGAATTGGGCGGTAACCGCATCAGCCGCATCCCGGCACACGAATCCGCTGCTACCGTTGCTTCCTTCCGGACCTGGCGGGGTTTACAGCGTATCGTTGCGGGAGGACCGACACGATTACCATAATCAAAACAGCCGTGAGTGGCTGAAAGCGGACCATTATCTTTTAATTCGCGGCGGAATACAAGTCTTGACGAAATTATTTTATCCGGAAAAAAGGTTCTTCCGGTTCAATTCGATTTCCCGGCCATTCGTCGGATAGGAAACGATCTTGCAAACATGATAAAGTTAACCCATTTCCTGATCCATTTCCGACCGACTCATAAAACACCATGACCGAAGCTACCGTATTATTTTCCGAAGCCAAACGCGTCATCCCCGGCGGCGTCAATTCTCCCGTGCGCTCCTTCAGCGGAGTGGGAGGAACGCCGGTGTTCATCGATCATGCTCAGGGCGCCTGGGTTTTCGATCCTAACGGCAAACGATACATCGATTACGTCGGCTCCTGGGGGCCGATGGTTCTGGGGCATGCGCATCCGGAGGTGATCGAGGCGGTCAGGGAAGCGGCGGCAAAAGGCTTGAGTTTCGGCGCGCCGACCGAGATCGAAACCCGGATGGCGCAAAAAGTATGCGAACTGGTGCCGTCGATCGATCTGGTGAGAATGGTCAGTTCGGGCACCGAGGCGACGATGAGTGCCATTCGTTTGGCGCGGGGCTATACGGGCCGGGATAAAATCGTCAAGTTCGAGGGCTGCTATCACGGACACTCGGATTCGCTGCTGGTCAAAGCCGGTTCCGGGGCCCTGACGCTGGGCGTGCCCAGTTCGCCCGGCGTGCCGGCGGCGCTTGCCGAAAATACGATCACTCTGACTTACAACGACAGCGACGAGGTCGCCCGATTGTTCGCACAGATGGGCGAACAGATCGCCTGCGTCATCGTGGAGCCGGTCGCCGGCAATATGAATTGCATCCCGCCGGTTCCCGGTTTTCTGCAAACGTTGCGGCAGGTCTGCGACCGCTACGGCAGCGTGCTGATTTTCGATGAAGTGATGACGGGATTCAGAGTCGGGCTCGGAGGCGCTCAAGGTTTTTACGATGTCAGACCCGATTTGACCACGCTGGGCAAGGTCATCGGCGGCGGCATGCCGGTTGGGGCTTTCGGCGGCCGCCGCGAGATCATGGAATACCTGGCGCCGCTGGGACCGGTCTATCAGGCGGGCACCTTGTCGGGCAATCCGGTTGCGATGGCGGCCGGGTTAAAAACGCTCGAGCTGGTGTCGAGACCGGGGTTTTTCGAGGAATTAACCGCCAAAACCGAAAAACTGGTTTCCGGTTTGCAGGCCCTCGCCGAAAAGGCGGGCGCCGCCATGACGACTCACGCGGTCGGCGGCATGTTCGGCCTGTTCTTCAGCCGGGAAGAGCGGATTACCCGTTTCGCCCAGGTCATGCAATCCGATCAGGACCGGTTCAAGCGGTTTTTCCATCGGATGCTGGAGCAAGGCGTTTATCTGGCGCCGTCCGCTTTCGAGGCGGGTTTCGTGTCGATGGCTCACGGCGACGACGTTCTGGAGCACACTTTCGCCGCAGCGGAAGCCGCTTTTCAGAAATCATAGATCGCGCCGTGGCATGCGGTTTCCGACTGGCCGAGTCGGACAGGACCCTTTGATCCGCCGTCACCGGCTTTGTCGACCGGGCCGTGGAAGCCGCGAAAACTCGGCCTAAACCGATAATCGAGCCGGTAGAGCCAGAGGAAGAGAAAGGTTGTAATTCGATAAAATCGGTTTGAGCTTGGCAATGCCGAATTGGATGAGCCGAAGGTACGCAATATTACAATTTGTAATATTACAAATTGTGGTAGAATTGGTGCCGGTACATAATTATTAGAACAATAGTCATATACCGCTATATCTCTACATATATACACATGAGGACTAGTTAGATATGAAAACCTTGAAAAAAGTCGTATTCGCATTGTTGGTTGCTGTTTCTATCGGGGGTGTTTCAACTTCCGCAATGGCTGAAGCGTCGGAAGGTCGAATCATTTACAAGCCGGCTGATGCTATCGACTTGGTTTTGAAAAGAATACTGGCAGCCCAGAATGCCATCGAAACCGGTTCGGATCCGGAAACTGTCTCAAAGTTGGTGAACGAAGCTTTGAACGGAAGCAAAGAAATCAACGCGAATGACAAGGTCGACATGGCGCGCATGAGAGCAAACAATATCCTGAAAAAAGCCAAAGGCCACGCGAAAGCCGGTTCTTTCCAGGAAGCGGATGCAGAGTTGAGAGAAGCTCACAAAGCGTTCAGCGATCTGAAAGGCATGCTGTAAAACATCCTTAGGACCATATCAGGATAACCCGGCGTTGCCTGATATGGTTTGACTCCTCCAGGCCGATCCTAAGTCTGTAAAGACGCCCGCTCTGATTCAAGTCGTCTTGCTGGGCTTGAACTCCAGAACAATGAAAAATTCGGCAATTTTCTTTCATTTAAAGAGCGGCCGCTTCGCTTGACCGCCTCTTATTCAACCGGCCTGCCCGGGGCGGACCCACTTTAAAAAACTGTAATCGAATCCTGCCGCCGAGTCGTCCCGGACATCTTCTCTTTCGGTTTCGATCCAGTCGCCGGGATTGATTTCCGGAAAGAAGGTATCGCCCGGAAAATCCTTTTTAATCTCGGTTATATGAAGGGTGCCGGCCAAAGGCAGAGTGGCTTGGTACAGATCCGAACCGCCGATCACAAAAATTTCCCCCGCCATCCCGCAGCCGGCCTTGATGGCTTTTTCAAGATCGTTGAAAACCAGGCAGCCGGCCTGCCGATACTCGGGATTTCTGCTGATGACGATGTTGGTGCGTCCCGGCAAGGGTTTGCCGATCGATTCGAAGGTTTTTCTGCCCATCAGGATGGGCGATCCCATCGTTATCTTTCTGAAACGCTTCAGATCGGCCGGCAAATGCCAGGGCATCCGGTTATCGAGCCCGATGACCCGCTTGCTCGTCATCGCGACGATAAGAGTAATTTTCATGTGAAGGCTGGTCTTGCCGTTTTGATTATTTTATAGTCTGACGATCGATAAAAAGAGGGTACATCATACTATGAAAAACATTCTGGTGGTATTTACCGGCGGCACGATCGGCTCGATAGCCCATGAAGGAACCATCAAGCCCGGCGAGGAGGCGCCGTTCCAGTTGCTCGCCGAATATCGGCAACGCCATGCGAACGCCGAGGATATCCGATTTAAAACAATTCAGCCGATGCGCATTCTGAGCGAGAATCTGGCACCGCCGGCCTGGAAAATTCTGATCGCGGCCATCGAGGCCGAACAGCCGGAGCAATACGACGGCATCATCGTGACTCACGGCACCGATACCCTGGCGTATACGGCGGCGGCGCTCGGTTTTTATTTTTACCGGTTACGCAGGCCGATGCTTTTGGTTTCCAGCGATTATCCCCTGGCCCATGCCCAAGCCAACGGGGTCGACAATTTCGTCTGTGCGGTCGAGTTTATCCTGAACGTCAAGGAATCCGGCGTCTTCGTGCCTTACCGCAATCAACGGCAAGCAACGATTCAGGTGCACAGAGGCGTGCGCCTGGTGTCCTCGCCGCAGCTTGGCGGAGATTTTTTCAGCGTGCGCGGAGAAAGTTATCTGGAATTCGACGGCCATCGATTTTCCCGGACGGGCCTGGCTCCGTTCACAGCGCAAGCGGAACTGCCGCCCTTGAAGCCCGAGTTTTCCGGCCGCATCCTCATGCTCAAACCGTATCCCGGCCTGGATTATTCCCATATCCATCTCGAGCGCACCGACGCCGTCCTGCATGACCTCTACCATTCCGGCACGGCTTGCACGACCGAGCGCTGGGGCGAAAATCATTCGCTGCCGGAATTTATCGCCCGCTGCCGGCAACACGGCGTCGAGGTGTACTTGGCGCCGGCGCTTAAATCCACCGACGCTTATGAAAGCACCCGCTTCCTGCTGAAAGAGGGCGCCCGGATGATCTGGAACATGTCGATGGAGGCCGCCTATGTCAAACTGCTACTGGCTTACGGCAATTTTAACGACCCGAGCCGGATCCTGGAGTTTATCGAGCGCGACGTGGCCGGCGAACACGTGGAATGGCCGGATGAGCCGGCTTCGGATTACGGCAGATAAGAAAAGTCCGCATTGAAAAGCCGTCGCCGCTTCCCCATATCGGGTTTATCTTAAAAATTCCCTGACAGAGGTAAACCACATGCGTATGGACAAATTAACCGCCAAATTTCAGGAAGCGCTGGCCGACGCGCAGAGCCTGGCTCTCGGCAAGGATCATCAATTCATCGAGCCGGTGCACCTGATGATTGCTTTGATGGACCAGGAAGGCGGCACGATCAAGCCCCTGTTGACGCAGCTTAACGTCAATACCGTCGCGCTCAGGGCCGAGCTCGGCAAGGAATTGAGCCGGCTGGCGACGGTGTCGGGAGCGGGAGGCGACGTGCAGATCTCGAACGAGCTCGGCAGGCTTTTGAACGTGACCGACAAGCTGGCGCAAAAGCGGAAAGACAAATTCATCGCCAGCGAGTTGTTCCTGCTGGCCGTGTTCGAAGAAAGAAGCGCTCTTCAGGAGCTCCTGAAAAAAGCCGGCGTCGGCAGGCAGGCGGTCGAAAAAGCGATCGACGCGATGCGCGGCGGCTTGGCGGTCGAGGATGCGGGCGCCGAAGATCAGCGCCAGGCGTTGAAAAAATACACGATCAACCTGACCGAACGCGCCGAAGCGGGCAAGCTCGATCCGGTCATCGGCCGCGACGACGAGATCCGCCGCACCATTCAGGTGTTGCAGCGGCGCACCAAGAACAACCCGGTACTGATCGGCGAGCCCGGCGTCGGCAAAACGGCGATTGTCGAAGGACTGGCGCAACGAATCGTCAACGGCGAAGTGCCCGAAGGCATCAAGGGCAAGCAGGTTCTGGCGCTCGATATGGCAGCGTTGATCGCCGGCGCGAAATTCCGCGGCGAATTCGAGGAGCGGCTGAAAGCGGTCTTGAACGATCTGGCCAAACAGGAAGGGCAGGTAATCCTATTCATCGACGAACTGCACACGATGGTCGGCGCGGGCAAGGCCGAAGGCGCGATGGATGCGGGCAACATGCTGAAACCGGCCTTGGCGCGCGGCGAACTGCACTGTGTCGGCGCGACGACGCTGGACGAATACCGGAAATACGTCGAAAAGGACGCGGCGCTCGAACGCCGGTTCCAGAAAGTCATGGTCGACGAGCCGTCGGTCGAAGATACCATCGCGATTTTGCGCGGGCTCAAGGAAAAATACGAAGTGCATCACGGCGTCGAAATCACCGATCCTGCGATCGTCGCAGCGGCGGGGCTGTCGTACCGCTACATTTCCGACCGGCAGTTGCCGGACAAGGCGATCGATCTGATCGACGAAGCCGCCAGCCGAATCCGGATGGAACAGGATTCGAAGCCCGAGGCGATGGACCGTCTGGACCGACGCCTGATTCAATTGAAGATCGAGCAGGTCGCGTTGAAAAAAGAGTCCGATGCGGCTTCGAAAAAACGGCTCGAGATTCTCGAGGAAGAAATCGCCGAAGTCGAAAAGGAATATTCCGCGCTGGAAGAAATCTGGAAAGCCGAAAAAGCCTCCTTGCAAGGCTCCGCCTCGATCAAGGAAAAACTCGATCAGTCGAAAATCGATCTCGAATCGGCGCGGCGGACCGGCGATTTGAACCGGATGGCCGAGCTTCAATACGGCGTCATTCCCGAGCTCGAAAAGCAACTGGCGCAGGCGGGAACCGGCGGCACGCAGAAAATGACGCTGCTGCGCAACAAGGTGACCGAAGAAGAGATCGCCGAGGTCGTCTCCAAGTGGACCGGCATTCCGGTGTCGAAAATGATGGAAGGCGAGCGCGACAAGCTGCTGCGGATGGAAGAAGCCCTCAGCAAACGCGTGGTCGGCCAGGAAGAAGCGCTGAAAGCGGTCAGCAATGCGATCCGCCGTTCGCGGGCGGGGTTGTCCGATCCGAACCGGCCGAACGGATCGTTCCTGTTCCTTGGGCCGACCGGGGTCGGCAAGACCGAATTGTGCAAGGCGCTGGCCGAATTCCTGTTCGACACGGTCGATGCGCTGGTGCGAATCGACATGTCCGAGTTCATGGAGAAGCATTCGGTCGCGCGTCTGATCGGCGCGCCTCCGGGCTACGTCGGCTACGAAGAAGGCGGTTATCTGACCGAAGCGGTGCGCCGGAAACCGTATTCGGTGATTCTGATGGATGAAGTCGAAAAGGCGCATCCGGACGTGTTCAACGTTCTGCTGCAGGTGCTGGACGACGGGCGTCTGACCGACGGCCAGGGGCGGACGGTCGATTTTCGGAATACCGTGGTCGTGATGACGTCGAATCTGGGCTCGAGCCGAATCCAGGAACTGGTGGGCGAAGCACAGGGACGTGCGAGTGCCGCGGAAGGCAGGACGCCGGAAGCGGCCGAAGCACAGGGACGTGCGAGTGCCGCGGAAGGCAGGACGCCGGGAGCGGTCGAAGCGAACTACCAGGAAATGAAAGCCGAGGTGATGGAGATCGTCGGCATGCATTTCAGGCCCGAGTTCATCAACCGAATCGACGAGGTGGTGGTGTTCCATCCGCTCGAACGCGAACAGATCCGGGCGATTGCAAAGATTCAGATCGCGTATCTGCAAAAGCGTCTGGCGGAGCGCGAGATCGGCTTCGAAATCAGCGATGCCGCCCTCGACCGTCTCGGCGAAGCCGGCTTCGATCCGGTCTACGGCGCGCGACCGTTGAAGCGTGCGATCCAGCACCAGCTCGAAAATCCATTGGCTCAGGAGATTCTGGCAGGCCGGTTCGAATCCGGGGATATAATTAAAGTCGAGCTGGAAGATGGGCTTTTGCGGTTTGTAAAAGCCTGATCCTCAACCCCTGGCAGGATAGGTTCAAACCCGGCTTGTCGCCATTCGCGCGGCATACAGTCTATCCATTTTCACTTGCCGAGGATTTGCTATGCTTTAGGTGCGGTGTTAGCCATGACTAACACCGCACCTATCCTAATTGACAAGCATACGCATGTGAAATATCTCGCCATCCTGCTGATTGTTTTCTATCAAAAATTCATCTCGCCCTACAAGGGTTTTCGCTGCGCTCATGCCGCTCTCTATGGGGGCGATTCCTGCTCCGAGGCCGTCAGCAAAATTGTTGGAGCTCAAGGCCCTTTTGGCGGCTATCGGGACATCCGTGCCCGTTTTCAAGCCTGCAAGGAAGCCAACGAAACGTTAATCAGAAACGGTCAACGGCGGCGAGGGCGGAACGATTGCGACGAGTGTCCTGACTGCGATTGTTCCGATGCCTGCCGCTCCAGAAAATGGGATGCCTGCGAGGGAATCAACTGCGATCTGCCGGAGTTGCCTTGTGACTGTTCTTTTTAG
This sequence comes from Methylosarcina fibrata AML-C10, assembly GCF_000372865.1. NCBI lineage: Bacteria > Pseudomonadati > Pseudomonadota > Gammaproteobacteria > Methylococcales > Methylococcaceae > Methylosarcina > Methylosarcina fibrata. Next base: position 4,516,601 of record NZ_KB889965.1, read on the forward strand.
CACGCAATAAGGATTGGACGGGAAAGTTATGGAATTACTTTTCGCTGATAAACCCCGATCAACTCCGCCCGGTCGAGAACATGGCCGTTCATTGCTTTCTCGAGTGTGGCGTAATCGGGCAGATGCAAATTCGGCAATACCTTGTCCAGAGCCAGCAGCTTGAAAAAATAACGGTGCCTGCCGATCGGCGGGCACGGGCCTTTATACCCGGTTTCTTTCCAGTCGTTTTTGCCCAATAGCGCGCCTTTGGGCAATTCGTCCGGGCCGGCATTTTGGGGCAATCCGGAAGCGGACGGAGGAATGTTGTAAATCAGCCAATGGACCCAGCTCATCAGCGGTACGGCGGGAACGGGCGTATCGGGATCGTACATGATCAGGACAAGACTCTTGGCGTTCTTCGGTACGTTCGTCCAGATCAGGCGCGGGGATAAATTCGCATCGTCGCAGGTAAATTGTTTGGGAATCGGATGTTGATGGGTAAATGCATAAGATCGAAGAGTCAGACGCGGAGCGTTCGCTTGGTCCGCCGATAATAAATCGGTGGAACAAAAGAAGAGCATCAAGCCGATCAAGCGCAAGCTTTGGGTGATTTTTGTCGTTCGCACGGGTGTCTCCTTGCATGCCAAGGCAATGGCCAACAGAAAGGGTGGGAAATGGACCGAAATAGCTCAAGCGGCCGGTCTTCTCGTCCGATTCCAAGAAATAATAGACGAAACCCGGTCCGCTCTTCGTTCAAATCCACTTTCTCAATGCATTATATTAGCCGCTTGAGCGCCGGAACAGGCAAGTCCTGAACCCGACATGAAATGCCATCGCTGAAATTCAGCTCCAGCCTTCGACTGAATTGGCGTTATCGTTCGGAAAACCGGATCTTCAAAGCGTCCGGCCTCATCGTGAACGAAAAGATCTCCCGGACCGGCGGCCCGGTTTCATCAGGATGGACGGAAAAATTCCTGCACGCCATCGCCGTCGCCATTTTAATTTCCAGCATTGCCAGCGTGCGTCCGGGGCAGAATCTGGGACCCGATCCGAACGGGACGAAAGCCTGACGGTTATGGGCGCAGCCGGAACGTTCCGGATCGAGCCAGCGCTCGGGTTTGAACCGGAGAGCCTCGGTGAAGTTTTCTTCCTGCAGAGCGCCGTAGCGAGTCAGCAGGATCAGAAACGTGCCTTTCGGAATCCGGACGCCGCCCAGTTCGACGTCGTTGTTCGGCTCCAGATAAAGCATCGGCGTGACGCTTTTCAGCCGGAGCGTTTCCAGGGCGACCGCTTCAATATAGGTGAGGCGGTCGAGGACAAACGGGTTCGGCGCCAACGTTTCCGTTTCCAGTACGGCATCGACTTCCTGCTGCATCTTCCGTTGCACTTCCGGGTGCCCGGCGATCAGATACAGCAGCCAGGAGAGCGTATGCGCCGTGGTATCCTCGCCGGCCAGAAGCACGGTCAGAATATTGCCTTGAATTGCTTCATCGGACAAACCGGTGCCGTCTTCGCTCTGCGTTACCAGTAACGTTTCCAGGAAATTGGCAGGCTGCGCCGCGAGCTCGGGCTGTTGCCGCAGCCGAAGGCGGGTCTGATCGACAAATCCGTTAATTGTGGCCTTGATGGCGTCGAGGGACTTTTCCATGGCGCGGTCGCCGGGCAGTTTGACGTAATGCCAGTAAGGAAACGGCGCATTGGCCCGGCGGTTGAAAGCCGGCAACTGGTGCTCCAGATGGCGCTGAAAATCGTCGTCTTCTTTTTCCAGCAGGTTGATGTCGAAACCGAAGGCAAACAGCGTGGTGACGTCCACCGTGAAACGCATCCAGTCTTTTTCCACGTCGACGGACTGCGCGCTGCCGGCCAGATTTTTCCACCGGTTTTGCAGCCGTGCCGTGATCGTGCGCAGGTGCGGAAAAAAACGCCTCAAATTGTCCGGTTTGAACGCCTGGGCGACAAGAGCGCGCTGCTGCTGCCATTGTTCGCCCTCGGCGGTAAACACTCCGTGCGTGCCCAGTTCTCGCGCGACTCGTTCCATGGAACTCAGCCGGCGGTAACTTTGCGGACGATCCCGGAGTACGGCCTGGATCAGCTCCGGATTGCCGATGACGACGGCGGACTTGCCGGCCAGCCTGACGCGGTAAAGATCGCCGTAAGTCCCGGCCCAGTCTTCGAGAATCCGATGCAGTTTCTGTAAATCGATTTGCAGTAGATTGCCCAGGAAAGGCAGTCCCGCAGGCCCAGGCAATTGGGCGATCGTACGCGGCCGGCTCGCGGTGGACATGAGAGCGCCTCCTGTGGCAGTTACCGCAAGCCGGGCCGGGCTCTGCGGAGCACGGGTGGTGGCTGTTGTCGGCGGTCGGGTTTGATCATGGCTCCTCTTGCAATCCCGAAGGCTTTCCGGCTCTCCGAAGCCGAAAGCCTGCCGCATTGGTAAACGTTTCGGCAGTGGCAAAGAGAAGCTGCGGTTGGGCGTTTACTATTTTAAATTTTTTTCCAGAGCGGTCTGGCAAGCCAGGCAGTATTTACAAGGAATGGCCTTTCTTCGGCTTTCCGGTATCGGATCTCCGCATTCTTCGCAGTGAGTGGCCGATTCACCCGTATAAATCGATTTCCGTGTCTCTTCGATAAAGAGATTGGTCATTTGCTCCATTCTTTCCACGATGGCGTCCGTGCCGCCGGCCCATGCTGTCGACATAATAGTATTGGCTCAAACTGTAGGTTAAAAATCATCAATGATGAGGTATTACCAAAAAAATTCGACTTTTTTCATGAGAAAAAGTTTCAATGCTTTTCCGGTCCCCTTCGAGCAGCGTAAGAAATCGCCCGTACGGATCGCGCCAAAAGGGTGACCTCTCAAGCTATCCCGCAGAACCGGAATTTCGAACAGGTTATTTTCTTTCCTTTAATAAATCCCGGATTTCCGTCAGCAGGATTTCTTCTTTCGAAGGGGCCGGAGGAGTCGCAGGGGCTACCGCTTCCGCTCTTTTAAATCGATTGATCAGTTTGATGACTAAAAAGATCGCGAAAGCGACAATGGTGAAGTCCACGATGGTTTGAATGAAATTGCCGTAATTGAGGGTGACGGCGGGCGCATCGGCCGACGCTGCCTTCAGCGTGACGGCAAGATCGGTGAAATCAACGCCGCCGATCAAGAGGCCGATGGGCGGCATGATCACGTCGGCGACGAAGGACGATACGATCTTGCCGAAGGCGGCGCCGATAATAATGCCGACCGCCATGTCGACCACGTTTCCTTTAACGGCGAATTCTTTAAATTCCTGCAAAACACCCATCTTTTTTCTCCTATGGCAGCGATAAAATTATTAAAACTTCTTCAGCTTTTTTGAATATTTCCAAACGATTGATAAAGTATCCGTTTGAAAAATCGGAACGACGGCGAAATAAAGATACCGCTTCCCGATCAAACATTCAATAAAATAACAAAAATCAAGGGGGAATTCGATGAAGCATGCCGATTTTATGCGACGAGCCATTGCCCTGGCGGCCCAGGTTCCCGAATTTCCGTTCGGAGCCGTAATCGTCCGCCGTGCCGACGGGCATTGTATTGCCGAAGGTTATAATCAGTCGGCGCTTAATCCGACTTTTCACGGGGAAATGATGGCGATACACCGATGCGCCGAATTGTACCGCCCGGCCGACTGGAGCGGCTTCGATTTGTATACGACGGCGGAACCGTGCCCGATGTGCCAGAGCGCAATCGAATGGGTGGGCATAGGGACGGTCTACTACGGGACGTCGATGCCTTATTTACGGGAACAGAACTGGTGGCAAATCGACATCCGCGCCAGCGAGGTGAGCCAAAGAACTTTTTTTCGCAATACCCGTATTGTCGGAGGGTTGTTGGAGGCGGAATGCAATGCGTTGTTCGATAATGCCCCGAGAGGCGCATATCACGTGAAGCCGAACCTGAGTCTATCGTAAAATGGCTTTCTCCTTCATCAAGAGGCAGCGATCGCTTCGGTTGTCATCAAAGTGTCATAAATCCTTTGTTACAATCCGGTTTTGTTTATCTACATTCACTTATGAATAAAAATAGCATTCTCGTTGTTGAAGATGAAGATGCCATTCGAGGAATGCTCACGGTAGTTCTCGAACAGGCCGGTTTTGAAACGATGGCGGTGGCCAGTGTGGCCGATGCACAGAAAACTCTGGAAAAGTCCATGGTGGACCTGATTCTGCTGGACTGGATGCTGCCGGGAATCAGCGGCGCGGAATGGGCCAGGCGGCTGAAGAAAGAGGGCTTGTACCGGGAGCTGCCCATTATTCTATTGACGGCCCGCGGCGAAGAAGAGGACAAGGTAAAGGGCCTCGAGATCGGCGCCGACGATTATATTACCAAGCCTTTTTCGCCCAAGGAACTGGTGGCGAGGATCCGCGCCGTGTTGCGCCGGAGCGGTAAAATGCAGGGGCTGACCCAGATCACTCTGGGCGACATGATGCTCGATACGGAGCAGCATCGGCTGGCTATCGGCGAGAAGCAACTGGAAGTCAGCCCCACCGAATTCCGCTTGATGCAGTTCTTCATGACCCATCCGGACAAGGTCTACAGCCGCACCCAACTCTTGGATCAGGTTTGGGGGCGCAGCGTTTATATCGAGGAACGAACGGTCGACGTGCATATTCGCCGGTTAAGAAAAATTCTTGCCGAATACGGCAGGGAGGATCTGGTGCAGACGGTGCGCGGTTTCGGCTACCGGTTTTCATTGATCGATTAGGCATGATCGGACTCTGGCGCAGAGAGATAGGGATTTTCCTGCTGTTGGCGACGGTGACGTCGATCATCGGCGGAGTGACCGGGCTGTTTTTTCCGTTGACTTGCGCGTTGCTGCTGGCCGTTCTGATGCGCCAGATTTTTCAGATCAACCGGTTCGAACGATGGATCAGCATGGGCGCGAGAGGCTCCTATCCCAAAACGAGAGGCATCTGGGAAGAAATCTATTACGGCGTCTACCGCATCAAAAAGAACGAAAAACGCCGGAAAAAGAAGCTGGGCAAAATGGTGGACCAGTTTCGCCAGTCGACCGAAGCCTTGCCCGACGCCGCCGTCGTGCTCGGGGCTTACGACGAGATCGAATGGTCCAACAAAGCGGCCCGGGAGGTCCTGGGTCTGCAGACGTCGGACAAAGGCCAGCGCATCCCCAACCTGGTCCGGTTTCCGGAGTTCATCCGTTATCTCAAATCCGGCAATTATCAGGAAGACATCATTTTGCCGTCACCGGTCGACAGCCGCATCACATTGTCGGTCCGGATCGTCAGCTACGGCGCCGGATTGCGACTGTTGCTGGCGCAGGACGTGACTCAGTTGAAACAGATGGAGCGGATGCGCAAGGATTTCGTCGCCAACGTGTCTCACGAGCTGAGAACGCCGTTGACGGTTTTGAAAGGTTATCTCGAAACGTTGCAGGATCTGGACGACGGCACTTCCCCGTTGCTGACCGGTTCGCTGGAGCAGATGCGCGGACAAACCGAACGCATGCAGCATCTGGTCGATGATTTGCTGCTGTTGGCGCGATTGGAAACCCAGAAGAAAAAATCGCAGTGCGTCAACGTTCCGGCCCTGCTCAATCAAATCTGCAGGGAAGGCGGCGACTTCGACAAAAGCGCCCGGCACATTGAATTGTCGCTGGCGACCGAGGAGAATATTTTCGGCGACGAGCAGGAACTGCGGAGCGCTTTTACCAATCTGCTGGAAAATGCGATCAAATATTCTCCCGACGATACCGAGGTCAAGGTTCGCTGGTATCGAAACGGCGAGGCGGTCGTGCTGGAGGTCGAAGATTTCGGAGAAGGAATTGCTCCTGCCGACATTCCCCGGGTTACCGAACGGTTTTACCGGTCCGAAGTCAAACGCAATCGCAAGGTGGCCGGCACCGGCTTGGGCCTGGCCATCGTCAAGCACGTGCTGATGCGGCACGATGCCCGCCTGGCCATCGCCAGCGAACTCGGCAAAGGCAGCCGTTTCAGTTGCCATTTCCCGTTGAACCGGGTTTGCAGTTAGGCAGGCTCTCCGAGTCGTTCAGATTCCTTTCCTTTTCATCGGATTTGTGACCTATAATAACCGGCGCCTGCAACCGCACCGGCGCTTGGGGATGAAGGCTCCTGCATTCAAATAATAATAAAAACGGAATCCTCATGGGTTTGAGGATTTTGTTCACCATGAGAGGCGAAGTTATAAAATGAAAACGATGTTTAATTATTTCCTGATCGGCGTGCTTGCAGTCATTCCGATCGTGGTGGTTCTTCAGATCATGATCTTCGTGAAAGATCGGATTTCCGATCTGATCGGGATGGTGTACGCCGTGGCCGATAATTATCTTTATACAATTATCGTGTTCGGCGTCAGCATCGCCTTGTTGATCTGGATCGGTCATAAAATCGTCAAGGAAGGGCGCCATTGGGTCATTGCCTGGTTTGATCAAATCATCGACCGGATTCCGTTGCTGAACACGATTTACCGGGTCATCAAAAAAGTCATCAACATGTTTTCGGGCCGCGACAAGGCCATCGCCAAGGAAGTGGTTTATGTGGAATATCCGAAAAAGGGCGTGTGGATGGCCGCATACGTGACCAACCGGTACGACGACATGTACGTGCTGTTCATTCCTACTTCGCCCAACCCGACCTCGGGTTTCACCGTGATCGTCAACAAATCCCAGGTGATCAAGTCGGCGATGAACATCGAAGAAGCCAGCAGTTTGATCATCAGCGTGGGCGTCGATTATAACAAGGTGGCGGAAATCGCCGCGTTAAAAGGTGAAGCGAGCACTGCGGTTTCCGGATAGCCGCCCGGCTTCAGAGCTGGCCGCATATATCTTTTCGACCCTGGCCGACCCGCTTCGGCGCCTACCAAACAAGATCTCATGATAAAAATCCTGGCTTTTTCCGGAAGTGCACGAAAGGATTCGTTCAATCAACGGCTCGTGAAAATTGCCGCTCGCGGCGCCGAACAGGCGGGCGCGGAAGTCACTGTCGTCAATCTCGGCGATTTTCCGATGCCGCTGTTCAATCAAGACGACGAAGCCGAGTTCGGCCTGCCGGCGCCGGCCCGGGAATTCAAAAAACTATTGATCGAGCACGACGGTTTCTTGATTGCCTCGCCCGAATACAACAGCGCTTTCAGTCCCCTGCTGAAGAATGCGATCGATTGGGCTTCCCGGAAGGAACATCCGGACGAAGCGCCGCTTTTAGCCTACCGGGGAAAACTGGCGGTCATCATGGCGGCTTCCGCCGGCGCTTTGGGCGGTTTGCGGGGACTGGTTTTTCTGAGGCTGCTGCTCGGCAATATCGGGGTGACCGTGCTGGCCAGGCAGCAGGCGGTGTCGCAGGCGGACAAAGCTTTTGATCCGGACGGCCGGCTCTTGGACGAAAAACTGCATGAAACCGTTGAAGGGCTGGGGCGGGAGCTGACGCAAATGCTGGCAAAGCTAACAGCCGGCCATACCGCTCGATCTTGAAGGCTATCCGGCCGTTTTCTACGGTAACTGCTCACGGATGAACTCGGGAATTCGTTGATCCAGCCAGTAACGAGGCCTGAACGGCAGATGGCCGTGGATGAATCCGACATGCCCGCCGCCCTGGGTGATCTCCAGATCCACATGGGATGAAAGTTCGTCCACGGAAGGCAGCACCGCTTCAGTCATGAACGGATCGTCAACGGCCTGGATCAACAAGGTCGGCACGACGATTCGTTTTAGAAATTGCCGCGAGCTGGAGCGCAGGTAATAATCGTGAACGTCTTTGAAACCGTGCAGCTTCGCCACGACCCGATCGTCGTATTGCCAGAACGAACGAATTCCGGACAAATCGCCCAGTTGCTCGATCTTTTCCGCTTCGGACACATTTCCGATCCGGTGCAAATGCCGCAATTTCAGTTTGATGTAGGTTTTTAATTCGCGCAGCAGACTGGCCCGATAGAGTTTGGAAAAACCGGTGTCCAGTTTCGAGGCGCAGGTGCTCAACACCAGCGGGACGGACACTGCCACCGCGGCAAACAGCGATATGTCGGAGCCTTGCTCGCCCAGCCATTTCAGCAGAACGTTCCCGCCCAGCGAAAAACCGACCGCGGCCAGAGGCGTATCCGGCTCCCGCCGGCGCAGGGTCCGGTATAAAAAATCGATGTCCTGGGTCTCGCCGGAATGATAACACCGGGCCGAATTATTGGATTCTCCGCTGCATCCCCGGAAGTTCAGGGCGACGCTGCGGAATCCCTGTTTCAGCAGAATGCGCTGCAAGCTTTTGATGTAACCGGACCGGGAACTGCCGGTCAGCCCGTGCAACAGGATGACGATGGGTTGCGGGCCTTCGCCGCAGCAGTCGACGTCGATGAAGTCGTGGTCCGGCGTCTCCAGCCTTTCGCGCGTGATCGCAACGGGAGGCGAGGGGCGGCGCAAAAAATCGGGATAAATCGTTTGCAGATGGCCGTTGTTCAACCACCAGGCCGGCCGGAATGAGGTTTTGATTAACACGACTGTTGACTTTCTGTTGAATTGGAAAATAAAAAAAGAGCGTCCGACCGGAGACCATCCGGAATGGTTGGCTATTATTTATGCAAATCAAGCATTCATCAAGAGCTACAGGCTATGGGTCCGTTTATGAACCCTGAATGAACAACTTTATCCACAAATTCTGTGGATAAGCGTCGCGGCGGACCGCCTTCGGCTTTTTTCGGCAACTCCGATTTGATATCATGCGCCGATTCGAACTTTGTTAAGTGAAAGGGGCGCCGATGCATCGCCTGGAATCGATCGATATGCTGCGCGGATTGGTCATCGTCTTGATGGCGTTGGACCATACCCGCCACTTTTTCACGAGTGCGATGTTCAGTCCTACCGATCTTAACCAAACGACTCCTGCGTATTTTTTGACCCGCTGGATCACTCACCTGTGCGCGCCCACGTTTGTTTTCCTGGCCGGTACGGGCGCCTTTCTGTCCACCGGGCGCCGCCTTCTGAGTCCCGATCAACTGGCCGGCTATCTGGCCAGCCGAGGAATCTGGCTGATCATTCTCGAGCTGACCCTGGTGCGCTTCGGCTGGACCTTCAATTGGGACTTTCATTATTTTTTTGCTCAGGTGATCTGGGCGCTGGGCTGGTCGCTGTTGGCCCTGGCCGCTTTGATTTTTCTGCCGCGCCGGATAACGGCCTGGCTGGCGCTGGCGGTCATTGCCGGCCATAATGCCTTCGACGGCGTTCGTTCCGAAGACCTGCCGGAATGGGGGTGGCTTTGGACGGTTTTGCACGCTCCCGGCAAAATCGAATTTTTGCCGGGTTACCGGATTTATATATCCTACCCGCTGATCCCCTGGGTTGCGGTCATGGCGGCGGGTTATTGCTTCGGGCCCGTGTTCCTGCGGGAGGACGCGCGCCGGAGAAGAATCTTGTTGCTGTTGGGAGGGGCGTGCCTCGGTTTGTTCCTGCTGCTTCGCCTGACCAACCTGTATGGCGATCCGAAGCCCTGGACGTTCCAGAAAAATTGGGTTTTTACCCTGTTGTCGGTGTTGAACTGCACCAAATATCCGCCCTCGCTGCTTTATTTGCTGATGACTCTGGGCATGATGTTTTTCTGTCTCGCGGTATTCGATCAAGGCAGGATTCAACGGATGGGACGGCCCTTGATCGTCTTCGGCAAGGCGCCGCTGTTTTTCTATCTGATCCATCTGCCGCTCATTCATGGCGCCATGCTGGCGGCCACCCGGCTTAGGGGATTGCCGGCCGAGTGGCTGATAGGTACCGCCCATGCTCCCTTTCCGAAACTGCCGGCGCCCGAATTCGGCTACAGTCTGCCAGCGGTCTATGCCATTTGGCTGGGATTATTATTGCTGCTTTATCCGGTGTGCTACGGCTTCGTCGAGATCAAGCGAAAATTCCGGCATATCGTCTGGCTGACTTATCTGTAAGCGGTTGCCGTTTCCTTTCTAGTCCGGGGACGGCGTCCGCATCGTCACAAATTCTTCCGCCGCCGTCGGATGAATGCCGATGGTCGAATCGAAAACGGCCTTGGTCGCGCCGGCCCGAATCGCCACCGCCATTCCCTGAATAATCTCGCCGGCGTCGGGACCGACCATATGCACGCCGAGCACTCGGTCGGTACTTTTTCTGACGACCATCTTCATCAGCGTTTTGTCGGCCAGACCGGAAAGCGTATGTTTCAACGGAGTGAACATCGTTTTATAAACTACGACGTCGGAGTAGCGCTCCTTCGCTTCCTTCTCGGTTAGACCGACTGTGCCGATGTTGGGCCGGCTGAAGACCGTGGTGGGAATGTGATCGTAATCGACCGGCGTCGGCCGAGGTCCGTAGAGCCCGTTCACGAAGGCCATGGCTTCGGCGATCGCCACCGGGGTCAGATTGAAGCGGTCGGTCACGTCGCCGAGCGCGTAAATGGAAGGAATATTGGTCCGGTAATCGGCATCGACCTTGATCGCGCCTTGATCGTTCAGGTCAACGCCGGCCGCTTCCAGGCCCAAACCGTCCGTATTCGGTCGGCGGCCGGTCGCATACAGCACAAGATCGGCGGCAATTTCGAAATTCCGGTCGGTATGAGCGGTCAGTTGTTCGTCGTTTTTCTCGATCTTGTCGATGCGGGTGTTCGGCAGCAGGAGGATGCCTTTTTTGCTCATTTCCCGGGCCGCAAATTCCCGGACGTCTTCGTCAAATCCTCTGAGCAGTTTGTCGCCCCGGTAGCCGATCGTCACGGCCACGCCCAGCCCCTGCATGATGCCGGCAAACTCGGCCGCAATGTAGCCGCCGCCGACGATCAACAGCCGCTCGGGAAGTTTTTCCAGTGCGAACATGTCGTTGGAAGTAACCGCCCATTCCTTGCCGGGAATATCGGGGACGGAGGGCCGGCCGCCGGTCGCGATCAGAATGCGTTCGGCGCGGAGCGAGCGCTCGCCGGCCTGTACGGTATGCGCATCCTGTAGTCTGGCCGTGCTTTCGAGGATTGTGACGCCGGAATCGGCCAGCATTTTTTGATAAAGACCTTGCAGCCGTGCGATTTCCTTGTTCTTTTGCGCCATCAGGCGGGACCAGTCGAACCGGGGTGGAGAAACCGACCAGCCGAAACCTGCGGCGGCCCTGAATTCTTCATCGAACTGCGACGCATAGACGAACAGCTTTTTCGGCACGCAGCCGACGTTGACGCAGGTGCCGCCCAGATGGCGGTGTTCGACAATGGCTACTCGTACGCCGAGTCCCGAAGCCATGCGTGCGGCGCGGACGCCGCCGGAGCCGGCGCCTATCACCAACAGGTCATAGTCAAAATGAGTCATTCGAGGTTTCCGTTGATCTGCTGCTATGAAATTGTGTTCTCATGAACTTCGGGCGGCTTCGTCGGGAAAAACCGGATAAGAGAAAGTCGTTTACCGTCGCTGCAAAACTTGCCTCCCGTTCGCCTTGAGCCGGGCAGGGAACCGAACGTCGGTTTTGCATACTTTACACGAAAAGGACCTGGGCATCATCCGAATCGGAAAACAAGGCTTTTCCGCCTTCGTTTAAGGTATTGAAGCGTTGGGAAGAAGCAGGCAAAAATGCGTGACGGCCGGAAATTTTTTTGAAGACTTCACGAAAGCCGTCATGAACTGAATTCTTGAGGCCAAGCCCTGACCGCCCGCTATCCGGACGGAGAGCTTAATGCGACATCCTTGTCAAAAAGATCTCCTTTGAAGGAAGATATCCTTGGAGACATGATTTTCATCATGGCGTTCAGTCCGTTGAACGAACGATCCCCTTCCTTTTCATCCCGGAACGGTTAATGGATCCGGTCCTCGAAATCCCTGATGCGGCGTTCCGCTTCGTCCCTTTGGATACCGTAACGTTCCTGAATTTTGCCCAGCAAAACGTCCCGTTTTCCGGCAATTTGATCGAGCTCGTCGTCGGTCAATTCGCCCCAGGTTTCCTTTACTTTTCCTTTGAACTGTTTCCAGTTGCCTTCTATTCGATCCCAAGCCATGTCGGTTCTCCCAAGAATTGATGAAAAGATGAAATTTCCCGCTAATCAGGAAATTGAGTTTCGCGGCCACCCATGCCGGGCGCCTTCGTAAACTTGAGAAACACTTTATCGATGAAAGCCAAACAGATCTGTGCGGTGACCCACATAAGTCATACGCCCTGTTTTAATGCCGAACTGTCGCTCTTCCTGTAAGGGATCGGGCGGATTGGCGGTGGAAAGAAGATGGAGAGGAAAGCCTACAAATAGCGGTCCAACCGCGCCTGAAAGAAAAGAACGGCTCCGCTTTAATGAGGTCTGATAGTATATGTCCAGGTCGATCTCATGGATTCAGTCGGCCAACTCTCGGTGACGGAAGGAGTTTTTATCGAGGCGGTTTGAAGAAAGGTTCCGGCCAGGCCGGAAAACCCGTTCACTTTTCGCGGGATTGGGTATGTTTTGTCAAGAAGCTCGAAGGACTGAAAACATGATTGTCCGATCGAGATTAAAAACGGACGATTGTAAACGCCGCTTTTGCCTATCAAAAGGAAATGCAGGAAGATGAACGAACTGGAAAATTTCAAACTTCTGGGAGTCGCCTTGGCGATCGGTTTGTTGATCGGTCTGGAGCGGGGCTGGCGGTTGCGGGAAAGCGATGAAGGAACGCGCATCGCCGGCCTTCGCACCTACGGACTGATCGGTTTGATGGGCGGGGTAGGGGGACTGCTGGCGGAGCATATCGGACCGTTGTTGCCGGTAGTGATGTTTCTGGCTTTGACCCTGATTTTGCTGGTGGCATACAGCCTTAGTCTGGGTAAATTCGAAGACGTCGGCATTACCAGCATGATTGCTTCGCTGATGACCTTCCTGCTCGGCACATTGACCCTCTACGGCCATACTGTCCTGGCTTCCGCTACGGCCGTGATCATTACGCTGCTGCTGGGATTCAAGCCTTTACTGCACTCGTGGGTCAACAAACTGGAACGGCGGGAGCTGGAAGCCACGCTGAAACTGCTGCTGATTTCGGTCGTCATGCTGCCGATATTGCCCGATCAGGGGTACGGCCCCTGGGAGTCGTTTAATCCTTATAAAATCTGGCTGTTGGTGGTGCTGATCGCGGGTATTTCTTACATCGGCTATTTTGCGGTCAGAATATTGGGCAATCGCCACGGAACGGTGGTGACCGGTGCGTTCGGCGGGCTGGTATCTTCCACCGTGGTCAGCCTGAATCTGGCCCGCCATGCCGCGCATTATCCGAAGATGGAAAATGCGCTGGCCTCCGGGATACTGATGGCCTGCGCCACGATGTTCGTCCGGGTGCTGCTGCTGCTGTCGATTCTCAATCAGGCGCTGGTGCGAACGCTGCTGCCGTCGCTGGCGGCGATGAGTGTTTTTACATATGCTGTCGCCCTGGTGCTGTGGAAAAAAGCCGGCGACGGGACCCCTCGCCACGAATTCGGGCTGGAAAATCCCTTTCAGTTGGGAATGGCGCTGAAGTTCGCCGCCTTTTTAACCCTGGTCCTGTTACTGTCCCGCCTGGTCAAGCAGTATTTCGGCGATATGGGAACTTATTTTCTGGCCGCCGTGTCGGGACTTGCCGACGTGGATCCCATCGTATTGTCCATGGCAAAAACCAGCAGCGGCGCCGCCGAACTGGCCGTGGCGGTGCGCGCCGTTCTGATCGCAGTATCGGTCAACTCGATTTTTAAAGGCATTCTGTCCTGGGTTGTCGGCGGTGCCGCCATCGGCTTGAGAGTGGTCGGGGCGCTGACAGGCGCCATCCTCGCCGGATTGGCCGTCAGCTTGGCGTAATTAAATCCGGGCCGGCGTCAGACCTTCAGTTGCCACGACAGTTGTTCCCCTGCTTTTAAAGGCGTAATCGCGACATTGTCTTCGCCGCGATAAACCGCAGGCACTTCCCAGCTTGTTTTCGTCAGCGTGACGGTGCCGGTATTTCTGGGCAGACGGTAAAAATCGGCGCCGTGAAAGCTGGCGAACGCTTCCAGTTTGTCGAGAGCGCCGGCGCTCTCGAACACCTCGGCATAAAGCTCCAGCGCGGCGGGAGCACTGAAACAGCCGGCGCAGCCGCAGGCGTTTTCCTTTAACGAAGTCAAATGAGGCGCGCTGTCGGTGCCGAGAAAAAATTTCGGATTGCCGCCAGTGGCCGCGGCCACGAGGGCCTGCCGATGAGATTCGCGCTTGAGGACCGGAAGGCAATAATGATGCGGCCGGATGCCGCCTGCGAGCAGCGCATTGCGGTTGAACATCAGGTGCTGGGGCGTGATCGTCGCGGCGATGCGCTCGCTTGCCGATTCGACGAACTGGACGGCTTCGCGGGTCGTCACGTGTTCGACGACGATGCGCAAGCCCGGAAAATGGCCGGCGATCCCGGTCAGCGCGGTATCGACGAAGACGCGCTCCCGATCGAAAATGTCGCATTGCTCGTCGGTTACCTCGCCGTGTATCAGCAGCGGCACGTCGTGTTTTTCCATGGCCGCAAACAGCGGATAAGCCGACCGGACGTCGGCGATGCCGGCGTCGGAATGGGTCGTGGCGCCCGCCGGATACAGTTTGAAGGCGTAAACATGCTCGCATCGGGCGGCTTTTCCGATTTCCTCGACCGAGGTCGAGCCGGTCAGATAAAGCGTCATCAGGGGAGTGAAAGCCATGCCCTGGGGCAGGGCTCGTAGAATTTCTTCCCGGTACGCCAGGGCTTGTTCGACGCTGGTGACCGGCGGCTTCAAATTCGGCATGATGATGGCCCGGCCGAATTGCCTCGCCGTATGCGGCAGAACGGCCTTCAGCAGAGCGCCGTTGCGGACGTGCAGATGCCAGTCGTCGGGGCGAACGAGGGTGAGTGTCTTCATTATGATCGTCATTTTCTGTAAAATGGGCCGTTATTTTATAGGAAGTGACTTGAAAAACCAGTACGGTCCCCTATTGTAGTTATTATTTTTTTTGTTATCGGAGCGGTCAATGCCAATATACGAGTATCAATGTCAATCCTGTGGTCATGAACACGAAGCGTTGCAAAAACTCAGCGATCCGCCGCTGCTTCATTGTCCTGCCTGCAGCAAGCCGGAATTGATGAAAAAGATTTCGGCCGCGGGATTCCGGTTAAAAGGCTCGGGCTGGTACGAAACCGATTTTAAAAGCGGTTCGAAGAAGAACGTGGCGGGGGAGAATACGTCGGGCGGTTCCTGCGACAGTTCCTCCAAGCCGCACAGTTGCGGCGGCGGTTGCAGCCATTAGCATCGCTTGAACAAATCGGTTTTAGCGGTTAACATCGGTAATTTTTGGGATCAACAGGGAAATCAACAATGCGTACTCACAAGTGCGGAGAATTAACCAGACATCAGCTGGCCCAGGCCGTTGAGTTATGCGGCTGGGTGCATCGGCGCCGGGATCATGGCGGGGTCATCTTCATTGATCTGAGAGACCGGTCCGGCCTGGTTCAAGTTGTCTTCGACCCGGTTGCGCCCGAGCCTTTCGCGCTGGCCGAGAGCGTGCGCAGCGAGTATGTGCTGAAAGTGGCGGGAACCGTTCGCGAGCGGCCTCTGGGCACCGTCAACGCCAATATGAAAACCGGCGAAATCGAAGTGCTGGTCAGCGGCATGGAAGTGCTGAACGAATCCGAAACCCCGCCTTTCCCGGTGGAAAGCGAAATCGAAGTCAATGAGGAACTGCGTCTTCGCTACCGCTACATCGATCTGCGCCGTTTCGCGATGCAGGAAAAAATGAAGGTGCGCCGGGACGTGGCGCGAGTCCTCCGCAATTTTCTCGACGATCACGACTTTTTCGAGATCGAAACCCCTTATCTGACCAAAGCGACTCCGGAAGGCGCCCGCGACTACGTCGTGCCAAGCCGGACTCACGAAAACGCCTTTTTCGCGTTGCCGCAATCGCCGCAGTTGTACAAGCAGATCCTGATGGTGGCCGGCATGGACCGGTATTATCAAATCGTCCGCTGTTTTCGCGACGAAGACCTGCGTGCGGACCGGCAGCCGGAATTCACCCAGCTCGATATCGAGACGTCGTTCATGGACGAAGACGAAATCATGCACGTCATGGAGGAAATGATCCGGCAACTGTTTGCGAAAGTGATCGGCGTCAATCTGGGCGCGAAATTTCCCCGGATGACGTATCAGGAAGCCATCTCCAGATACGGCATCGATCGTCCGGACCTTCGCATTCCTCTGGAACTGGTCGATATCGCCGAGGACATGAAAGAAGTCGACTTCAAGGTCTTTTCGGCGCCCGCCAACGATCCCCAGGGCCGGGTGGTGGCGATGCGCCTGCCGGGCGGCGGCGACTTGAGCCGCAAGGAGATCGACGAACTGACCAAATTCGTCGGCATCTACGGCGCCAAGGGTCTCGCTTACATCAAGGTCAACGATCTTTCGGCGGGTATCGACGGGCTTCAGTCGCCGATCGTCAAATTCGCTCCGGCCGAGGTCTGGGACAGCGTCCTGGCGAAGACGGGCGCGCAGAACGGTGATTTGATCTTTTTCGGTGCGGATAAGGCCGCGATCGTCAACGAAGCGATGGGAGCGCTCCGGGTCAGGCTCGGGCACGATCTGAATCTGCTGGAAGGCGAATGGAAACCGGTCTGGATCATCGATTTTCCGATGTTCGACTGGGACGAGAAGAGCCGCCGCTGGAATGCGATTCATCACCCTTTCACCGCGCCGAAGTGCTCGGCTGAAGAATTGCAGGCCAATCCGGGCCAAGCCTTGTCCAGGGCCTATGATCTGGTGCTGAACGGCACCGAAGTCGGCGGCGGCTCGATCCGGATCAATCGTCCTGCGATGCAGCAGACGGTTTTTAAAATTCTGGGCATCGAAGAAGAGGAAGCCAGAGAAAAATTCGGTTTTCTCCTGGACGCCCTCAAATACGGAGCGCCTCCTCACGGCGGTCTGGCGTTCGGCCTCGATCGACTGGTCATGCTGATGACCGGCTCGCAGTCGATCCGCGACGTCATTGCTTTTCCTAAAACCCAGTCGGCGGCCTGTCCTCTGGTCAATGCGCCGGCCCCGGTGTCCGACGAACAGTTGCGGGAATTGGGCATCAAACTGGTGAAATCTTCCGTAAAAGACAAGAGTTGATTCAATGCTTGAAGGGGAGGGCGGTCTTCGCCGTTCTCCCCGACCGCGCGAAGGATGGACCGGAGGATCCGGCAAGGAAACTTTCGGAATGAGGCGCCGGCCTCGGCTGAATTAAATCAGGATTTCTCTGGCCGTCTCTCTATCGGTCGGCTTGATTGACGGCTCGTTGAACCGGTAGTTTTTGTTCAGACAATGATCCAGCCATTTCTGCAGAAAATAATTCAAACGCCATTTGTAGTTCATGATGTCGTAACTGCGTCCGGGATCCTTAAACACCAGCGAGACGGCCGCCCGGGCGTGATCGCTGATGACCTCGGCCAGCTCCGCGTCCAGATAAAGCCTGATCCTGACCGCAGGCGTCGGCAGTTCTCCGGCGTTTTTGTTAAAGCGGTGAGTCAGTTCGACGGTCATCGTGTAAGGAGACCTCTCGATTACTTCAAGGTGCAAGGCCGAATGGTTGGCCGTTTCGCCGATGGCCTCTTCCTTGTATTCAAACAGGTAAGGGATCAGCTTGAGCAATTTCCGGTAGTTGGAGGCGCAGATCTGCTCCAGCAGATAAGATTTATTGACGGGATTGATCAAGGCCATGGCAATCGTCAGTTTTCGCTGTAGCGGGCATTGGCGCTGGCGGTTTCCCACAAAGTCACGTGCGCAACGTTGAAGCCGGCTTCCTGCAGGTATCGATAAATCATTTTACTGAGCACTTCCGCGGTAGGATGTTCATCGAGGGCAAGAAACCGTTCGTTGTTCTGAATCAGCATCGGGATTAACGGGTCGTCTTTGTGAAGCAATAAATTATGATCGAGGTGACGGTCGATATACGCCTCGACACAGTCCCTGATTTCGGCAAAATCGCAGACCATGTCCTGATCGTTCAATTGCGGCTGCTGAATCGAAATGGATGCCTTCACGCTATGGCCGTGCAGATGCCTGCATTTGCCGGAATGCTTCATGAGCCGGTGTCCGTAACAAAAATACACCTCTTTGGTAATCGTAAACATAGACATTTCAACGTTCAGGGATTAGTTTCCCTTGATGCTTTTAATTATGGCTGCAATTTCGTAATGATTATCGGGCTGCCGGGTAATCCTGAGCACTTCGATAAAAGCAATGATTGACGGGACCGTCGAATATTTGGATATGACATTGATTTCCAAAGCCTTGCCCTGATCTATGGCCCGGTCGGCAATGAACGACACGCCGGCGCCGCTGATCGACTTGCAGTGACCGCGATAGACTTCCGCCGAGTCGGCGAGCTTGAAAGTAATGTCGCAGTCCAAATGCATTCGACCGTAGTTTCGTTTTTCATCACAGTGGAGCATGTGTTTCACATTTTGTTGGCAAATGATTCCGGCTGCGGGGCCTTATTGAAGTGGTTAAAGTTTACTATAAAAACCATCGCGATGGCTCAAGAATTAATAGATTCTTCAGCAACTTGTTCTTGCGCTGAAAATTGGCCAGAAGTTAATTAATATGGTGCAATATGCATCGTCTGCTCATCAATCGAACAAAACACGTTTCCGATGCTTTTTTACCCGAAGAAAAATAGAGATACAGCATCGAGGTGAAACGTTTGGAGCCCATGCATTAAAATCAACCCAACCATTGAGCGTCAAATAATGAACAAAGCAACTATTTTAACGGGAATTACCACGACCGGCACGCCGCATTTGGGCAATTATGTCGGTGCCATCCGGCCGGCGATTGCCGCCAGTAAAGACGACAATGTCCGGCCTTTTTATTTTCTTGCCGATTATCACGCGCTGATTAAATGCCAGGAGCCCGAGCGTGTCAGGCAGTCCAGTCTGGAAATTGCCGCCTCCTGGCTGGCCTTGGGGCTCGACACTGCCAATGCGGTTTTTTACCGACAGTCGGACGTGCCCGAGATTATGGAACTGACCTGGATACTCACCTGCGTGACGGCCAAGGGATTAATGAACCGGGCGCACGCCTACAAGGCGGCGGTGGCCGATAATGAGCAGGGCGGCGAGAGGGATGCCGATAAGGGCATCACCATGGGCTTGTTCAGTTACCCGATTTTAATGGCGGCCGATATTCTGATGTTTAATGCCAACAAGGTTCCGGTCGGCAAGGATCAGGTTCAGCACATCGAAATGGCGCGGGATATCGCCGCCCGCTTCAATCATATTTACGGCGAACATTTCACCTTGCCCGAAGCGGTCGTCGAGGAAAACAGCGCGACGTTACTCGGTCTAGACGGACGAAAGATGAGCAAGAGTTACAACAACACCATCCCGCTGTTCGAGCCGGAGAAAAAATTAAAAAAACTGATAAGTAAAATCAAAACCAATTCGCTCGAGCCGGGCGTGCCCAAGGAGACCGAAGGCTGTACTCTGTTCGGCATTTACAAGGCGTTCGCCACGCCTTCGGAAGTGGCCGAAATACGCCGACGCTACGCCGAAGGCATCGGCTGGGGCGAAATGAAGCAGATTCTGTTCGACTATATCAACGACCATATCGCGCCGGCCAGGGAACGTTACGAAGCCTTGCTTGAGGCGCCCGATCACATCGAACAGCAATTGCAGGAAGGTGCGGAAAAAGCCAGAGCGATCAGCATTCCGTTTCTCCGGGAAATCCGCAAAGCGGTCGGGATTTCGAGGATCTCTTCGTGAAGAAAGGGCAATTCGGCGACTGGCTTAGAGAAAGCCTGCTGTTTATCGCTCGCGGTCCTTTGGTGTGGGTCGGCTACACCCTGGCGACCGGCGTCATTTTATTGGTAGGACGTATTTCCCTGGCGTTAGGCATTTTTTTCTCGGTCACCTCGTTATTTGTCGGGGTCGGGATTGCGAAATACATCGACCTTAATTATTCGGGCGACAATCCGGTCCCTTTGGCATGGGCGATCAGGAAAAGCCTGCCTCTGGCCGTTCTGGCGGCGGCCAGCCTGGTTGTCTGCTGGTTCGGCATCAATGTCGTGGCCAATCTTGTCTCGGGCGATCTTCTGAAGACCGGACGCTTTTTCTTTTACTGGGAGCTGACCCCGGAGAATCTGCACCGCCGGCCGATGCGGGAAATCGCGAGCTGGTTTTATACCTACGCCAACGTCGCGCTTGTTTTTGTGCTGGTCATGTTGTCCACCTTTGCCAGTTGGTTCAGTTATCCGCTCATGCTGTTCAGAAACTACAGTTTCAGTCAGGCCAGAGAGCGGGGCGTTCACGAGATCTCTCGAAACCGGGGCGCTTTTTATAAACTCTACGGTTTTATCGTTCTGGAAGCGCTGCTCTGCTCCTCGGTGACGCCCTTGTTGACGCCCGTTTTGTACATGCTGGTATCCACGCTGATGTATGTTACGTATCAGGATCTTTTGGGCGTCAAGGACGGCTAGAACGGCCGGGCTTCAGGCAGGAAGTCCGCCGCTGCAGGGAAGGACTGCAACAAGACGCTTAAATGTTCGGCGGGCAGTTCAACGACAAGCCGGACCCGTTCGGTAAAATCCTGCTTCAGGATGCGTCCTTCCCATTTTTTCAGGGCGTATTCCAACGGCTGCATCTGGCCGTAATCGAGAGTCATCGGCACTTGGACCCATTCGACGTAGTCCGAGATTTCCGCCGCTTCGATCGCTTTTTTCGCGGTATTGCCGTAAGCGCGAGTCAGACCGCCGGCGCCGAGTTTGATGCCGCCGAAATAGCGGATGACGGCGACCAGCACGTTGATCAGGTCCTTGCCTTCCAGGTGTTGGAAAATCGGTTTGCCGGCGGTTCCGGCCGGCTCGCCGGCGTCGTGGCAGCGGTAGACGAAGCCCTGTTCCGTTTTCAGCCGGTAAGCGTACGCGACGTGAGTGGCGTGAGGATGCTCAAGATGCAGAGAACGCAGATGCTCCATCGCTTCCCGTTCGCTCCGGCAGGGCATGACGATGCCGATAAAACGGGATTTTTTAATTGTGTCTTCAATTGTTTGCCTGCTTTTGACACAATACACGGAAGCACTCCTCAAAATACGAACAACGTCTATGAAAATCGTCAGGCCGCATACTTCCGAAACGATTCGTCATCAGGTAGACCGCCGCCTTTTGATTGACGAGTTTAAAACATTTTTACCGGCCGCATCGATTATTTCCGAAACGGAAGCGCTCAGGCCTTTCGAATGCGACGGCTTGTCGGTGTATCATTGTCTGCCCTGGCTGGTTCTGTTGCCGGATACCGTCGAGCAGGTGCAGCGCATCCTGGCGATCTGCCATCGATACGGGGTGCCGGTCGTGGCGAGAGGCGCCGGTACGGGACTGGCCGGAGGGGCGCTGCCGTTGGAAAACGGTGTATTGTTGAGTCTCGCCAGGCTCAATCAAATTCTCGAAATCGACTGCGCCAACCGGCTGGCGAGGGTTCAGCCGGGGGTGCGCAATATCGCCATTTCCCAGGCCGTGGCTCAACAAGGCTTGTTCTACGCTCCCGATCCGTCGTCGCAGATCGCCTGCACGATCGGCGGCAACGTCGCCGAAAACTCCGGCGGAGTGCACTGCCTTAAATACGGCCTCACGACCCATAATATTCTACAGGTCAGGATCGTGACGATGGACGGCGCCCTGGTTACCGTGGGAAGTCACGGCCTGGACGGCCCCGGACTGGATTTACTGGCTTTAATGGCCGGTTCGGAAGGCTTGCTCGGCGTGGTGGTCGAAGTGACTGTCAAGTTGTTGCCCCTGCCCGAACATTGCGAAGTCATTCTGGCTGCCTTTGCAGACGTCGAACAGGCGGGCTCGGCGGTGGCGGCCATCATCGCTTCGGGTCTGCTGCCGGCCGGATTGGAAATGATGGACCAAGCCGCCATTAAAGCCGCGGAAGATTTTATTCATGCCGGCTATCCGGTAGAAGCCGAAGCCATTCTGTTATGCGAACTGGACGGTACTCGAAAGCAGGTCGAAGAAGAACTCGACCGGGCCTGCGAGGTATTGAAATCGAACGGGGCTTATGAATTAAGACGGGCCGGAAGTCGGGAGCAAAGACAGGTTCTCTGGGCAGGACGCAAGGCCGCATTTCCGGCGGTCGGGCGGATTTCTCCGGATTATTATTGCATGGACGGCACGATTCCCCGACGGTTTCTGGTAAAAGTGCTGAAATCCATAGCGGAATTGTCCGAGCGTTACGGTCTGGCGGTAGTCAACGTGTTTCATGCCGGCGACGGCAATCTGCATCCTCTCATCCTGTACAATGCCGACCGTCCGGGGGAACTGGAAAAAGCGGAACGGTTCGGCGGCGACATTCTCGAACTCTGCGTGGCCGTCGGCGGCACGATCACCGGCGAGCACGGGGTGGGCGTGGAAAAGATCGATCAGATGTGTTTCCAGTTCAGCGAAAACGAGCTGGCCCAATTTCGGGCCGTGAAAGAAGCGTTCGATGAAAAAGGGTTGCTCAACCCCGGAAAAGCCGTGCCGTCTTTGCACCGGTGCGCGGAACTGGGGGCCATGCACGTGCATCGGGGCGTGTTGCCGCATTCCGAACTGGAACGGTTTTAAACGATCTGGCCCAGTCCGAACGCTCCGAAATAAGTCGTAATGAAATAGAGTAGCGACAGGGCCATGCTGGCCAATACATTGATGCCGACCACTTTTTTAATGATGTAGGTCACCAGGGCATAATCCCAGAGGATTAATGAAAAGGTAATGTAGTAGCTGAGAGGATCGTCGCTTACCGTCAGCCAGATGATGACCGGCACGATGAACAAGGACACCACGTTCGCGCACAGTATCAGCGCTGTCGCCACCTGTACGAAAGCATACAGCGTCTTGTTGAAGAACAGCAAAATACCGATGAACAGCAGCGTCAGCAATGTTTCAAAGCTGACTTCATAAAATGACTCGATCGGATCGTCGGTCATGTTCGCCTGCATGAAATACTCGACCAAATAATAAAAGATCAGGTTTTGTTTGAAAAAACTGGTCGATCTCGTTAACTCCAACGGGTTGTGTTTAAACCAGCAAAGAGGTAGGTATTGTTTTATCAGGTCGACGTAGGCTACCATGATCCGGTGAGTAGGTTAGGCAAGGTCAGTATCTGTTACAACGTTTATGTCCTTTGATTGTTCTGACGGTGAAGGAATGCTTTAGTGTCCCGAAGTATCCGAAAAACCCGGAACGAGATGCTCGTTATAAGCACTGAAGCTGTCGTTCAGGGCCTGCACCAGCTCCTGGGTTTTGGCCGAAAGCTGTGCCAGGCGGGATTTGGTTTTCTTGTTCCATCCGGCCGGCTCCGAGATGGGCAGCACGATGCGGGCGAAGGTCAGATTTTTTTCGAATAAATTGCTCAGGTTTTCGAGCAAATGCAGTTCTTTTTGCCGTGCATTGAGCTGATTGATGATGACCTTGGCGTGAAGTTTGCTGATGACCAGATGAATGGGAATCATGAAGGCTATCAGCACCAGGAGCGAAATCGGGCCTAGAATCGGATCCACCAGCGTGGCCAGGACTATCCCTGAATTAATTTCGGCAAACAGGCTCAACACGATGATAAAGCTCAGGATCAGCAAGCTCGACATGGTGGCTCTTTCTTTCCAGGTGGTGATGCCTTTCTTTACTTCCGGAATAACCACGCCTTCAATTTCGCGAATGTTTTGTTCCAGCGATTGCAGGATACGGTAGGTGCGGTTATTCGCTACCGTAGCCAGGTACTGGTCCATTGAAGAAAAATCGGTTTTGGTGGTTTGCGGTATGAAACTGGCTTCCTGACCGGGAAGGATAAGAAACTGGCCGCCGGTGATGCCTTTTTCTGCCAGCTTTCGCTGCCAGGAAGCGATGATCTCGCTGTGGCGGGAAGAGCTCAGCGCGGCTCCCGGCGCATCGATGAGATAGGTGAATTTGCTGGAATCCTGAGCGGAAGCAATGTTCGCCAGCAATTCGTCCACCATCGGAGAAGAGGAGTCGAACGTATCGGTAAATATCAGTACCAGATCGGAATGCTCGATGCTGTATCGGGTCAGATAACGGGTGATCGGGCTGACGGAAGCGCTGTCGATATCGGGCGCATCGATAAAAAGCCGGCCTTTTAACCGTTCGCTCGGGATGGTTTTTAATTCAAGATAAGAATTGATTCGGCCGCCTTCGCCGGGCTGTTGCTGCTCAATTTTCTGGCTGATCTGATAAAACGGGAAGCGGTGATCGACGTCCAGCGCGGTGCCGGGCAGCGTGGCGGAGTTCGGCTGGGCGTTATGCAGCAGGACGGTAAATTTTTGGCCGGAGGTCTGGATTCCCGACAGTTGCATGTCGGAGCCGAAATAGCCGTTCATGAACCGGGATTTGGCGGTCGAACTGCCGCCTATCAGGGTGATGATGGGCCACCAGGAGTTTTTGACGGCGGTTGTTTCATCGGTATCGAGAAGACTCAGATCGTATTCGAGTTGGTCGAGTTCATGAAACACTCTGGAAGCTTTTTGCAATATCGGATTGTCATTGGCAAAATATTTTTCAAGGTTGAGCAGATACTTGCTCACTGTTTTTTCAGCCATTATTTTTTACACCCTGTTTGTAGTTTTTATTTTTGATTAGAAAGCCAAGCTGATTCACGTTCCGGAAAGGCGGGGGAGAGTCTCGATTCTCTATTGCCTGCCGGTCACGTTTGCTGCTTCCGAGATTAATGATATTGCTCTCGTTTTGTGGCATTGCTTCTTTATAAATTGCCGACGGATAGAAGAAATAGCCATTTTCATCGTTTTAGGATGATACAAAAAACAGAGAAAATAGCAAAGGTATTTTATCTTGGGAAAAGATCGGCGCGGAGAGACGCCGTGGTTGTCCTTCTTCACCTGGGATTTTCTCTAAAAAGAAGAGTGGACCGAAGGACTGGATACAGAAATCGCCGAGACGATCACGTAACAAAGCAAAAGCCACATGCCCGCCGGCTTCGGCTTACTGCAGACTTTTTTGCAGGGATCTTTCTTCGTCCGTTCCGCCATTGTGATAAAAGACGTCATTCACTAAAATGAGCCGGTAGGACTTGGCCGCATTTTCAGGCTAAAATTGAACGGCGTATTATTATCTTGAACAGATCGACTGGTGCAATTTATTTCATGGCAAGGCAAAATAACAATTTGAGTTATCTTAGAATCGCGATGCTGGCTTTATTTATGGCGGCGTTGCCGAGTTGCACGGCCCCTTTGTTCGGAGCATACGGTCCGATCGGCCATTCCAGGGAAGAGTTCGAGCATTATGTGGAAGAAGTCTTCCGGTTTCAGAACGAGATGACCACCAAGGTGATGATGCTTCTTGAAACCGGGGAGAAAAGCAATATGGAGCAGATCTTGCAATCCGAACAGCACATGCACCAGATCTGTGAACCGCTCAACGTGTATGTTTCCCGTGAAATGGACGGTTTAAGCGAGCCGTTTTCATTGCGGCGCCAGGTCATGAAATCCACTACCGATTGCGATCATGCCGCGCACGAACTGGACAAATTGCTGGAAGAATAAGACCTTCTTTATTCGGTATCAAAATGCAGAGCGCGATTTAGCGAAGTTCACCTTGTTGGGTCCGGCTATGATTCTGTTTTTATGGGTGGCGTCGGAAGCGCCTTGTTTAAAAAGGGCGAAGCGGCTCATTTTATAAGTTAGAATCCGGCTTATGGCCGAACCCCGGTTTTTGCGCTTTAGTCCAGTCCTCAAGCCGCTTTTCCTTAAGTCGGAGTCCGGCTCACTGCTCTTTAATCCTGGCTTCCGGAGTTAATACCGTATTCTGCGCCGGGTGGGCATCGTCTGTGTACGGATAATCCAGCGTATAATGCAGCCCGCGGCTTTCCTTGCGCTGCCGGGCGCAGCGGATGATCAATTCCGCCACAATCACCAGATTGCGCAACTCGAGCAGATCGCTGGTCACCCTGAAATTTCCGTAATATTCGGCAATTTCCTTTTTGAGCAGTTCCACGCGATGCAGGGCTCTGGCCAGGCGTTTATCGGTTCTGACGATGCCCACGTAGTCCCACATGAAATTACGTAATTCGTTCCAGTTGTGGGAGACGACGACTTCTTCATCGGAATCGCTGACCAGCGATTCGTCCCAATCCGGTATTTCCGGCACCGGCTCGATCGAAGGAAAACGGTTTAATATGTCTTCATAGGCGCGCTCGGCAAACACCAGGCATTCCAGTAATGAATTGCTGGCCATGCGGTTGGCCCCGTGCAACCCGGTACAGGCGGCTTCTCCGATGACGTACAGATTAGCGATGTCGGTACGGGCATAACTGTCGGTCAATACGCCGCCGCACGTATAATGAGCGGCGGGCACGACCGGAATCGGCTGTCGGGTGATGTCGATGTTGAATTTTAGGCACTGCTGGTAAATCGTAGGGAAGTGGCTGCGAATGAACTGCTCGGATTTATGGCTGATGTCGAGATAGACGCAGTCGATGCCGCGTTTTTTGATTTCGTGGTCGATCGCCCGGGCAACAATATCGCGGGGTGCCAGTTCGCCTCTCGGATCGAATCGCTGCATGAACGGCGAACCGTCGGGCAGGATCAGCCGGCCGCCTTCGCCCCTGACTGCTTCGCTGATTAGAAAGGAGCGGGCTTCCGGATGATACAGACAGGTTGGATGGAACTGCATGAATTCCATATTGCTGATCCGGCATCCGGCCCGCCAGGCCAGGGCGATGCCGTCGCCGGTGGCGCTTTGCGGATTGGTGCTGTAAAGGTAAACCTTGCTGGCGCCGCCGGTCGCCAGCGCCACGACGGGCGCTCCGAAGGTCATGACCTGCTGATGTTTGCTGTCCAGAACGTAGGCGCCGACAACGCGTTTGTGGGCCGGGAATGGGGTGTTGCTGAGGGTGGAGCGAGTGATCAGTTCGACGACGTTGTGGAATTCGAATAATTCTATGTTTTCGTGTTCCCGGGCGCGTTCGATCAACGACAAGGATACGGCTTTACCGGTCGCATCGGCGGTATGTACAATACGCCGGTGGGAATGGCCTCCTTCCCGGTTGAGATGGAGTTTGGTCTCTCCGGATTGAGTCTGTTCTTCGGTAAAGACGACGC
Source organism: Methylosarcina fibrata AML-C10 (assembly GCF_000372865.1). Taxonomy (NCBI): domain Bacteria; kingdom Pseudomonadati; phylum Pseudomonadota; class Gammaproteobacteria; order Methylococcales; family Methylococcaceae; genus Methylosarcina; species Methylosarcina fibrata. The sequence goes on from NZ_KB889965.1 coordinate 4,543,606, forward strand.
CTTGTTGACGGAGCCAGTCGATCGAGCTTTTGCCATGAGTAACGGTAAGCCGTACGATTTCGGGATTGCACAGTCCGGCGCCGGCATTCAGGGTGTCTTCTATATGGGATTCAATCGAGTCTTCGGCATCGAATACGGCGGAAATGCCGCCTTGGGCATAATAAGTGCTGCCGGCCGTTAACGCAAACTTGGACAGTACGGCAATGCGCAGGGAATGGTCGGCGAGTTTGAGGGCCAGACTTAGTCCGGCACCGCCGCTGCCAATAATAAGAACGTCGTAATTTTTGGAAATCTGCATAAAATGGGCATAAAAAGGGTCACTCTTCTCGTTTCCACCGGTCAATAGGCAAGGCGGAAACGGATGATTGACGCCATTACAAGAATAGCTTTGTCTACTGGATTGACGGATAATAACGTTTTTTATAGTGATGGCAATTTTTTTTGCAACCAGAGAACTTATGACTTTGAATTCTGTCCATTTTAACAAGGAATAACTAGTGAATAGTCATACCCGAGCAGGCGAACAATTAGATGAAGAGTTGGTTTTGCGTGTGCAGCAGGGCGATAAATCGGCTTATGATCTGCTAGTGATTAAATATCAACACCGGATTATTCAACTGGTTAATCGCTATATCAAAGATCCGAGTGATGCCCAGGACGTGGCGCAGGAAGCATTTATTAAAGCCTATCGGGCACTCGGCAACTTCCGGGGAGAAAGTGCGTTCTATACTTGGTTATACCGGATTGCCATCAACACGGCAAAGAATTATCTGATGTCCCGGTCACGCAGAAGCGCGGACGCTCAAGTGGATGTTCTGGACGCAGAGCAGATCGAAAAAGCGCCTCAGTTGCAGGGCATGGAAACCCCTGAAAGACAGCTATTAAACGAGGAAATTGTGGAAACGATTAAAACGGCCATCGCTAAATTGCCGGAAGAAATGCGCGTTGCGATCATGTTGCGAGAGTTTGAAGGAATGAGCTATGAAGAAATAGCGGAGGCGATGGATTGTCCTGTAGGTACGGTGCGTTCACGGATATTCAGAGCTCGTGAAGCCATCGATAGTAAATTAACCCCTTTGCTCGATTTACGGTGAACATTCAATGCATGAAGATTCGACACAAAAAATTTCTCAACTACTGGATAATGAACTTGACCGGAACGAGGCATTGATTCTTCTGAAAAAAATCCAGTCTTCTGCCGATTTGAAAGACAAACTGAATCGGTACGAAGCGGTCAGTCAGGCATTAAAAACAGATGTTTTTTTTATGCCTGATCCTGATTTTTCTGCAAAAATCAGCGAGAAGCTCCGGCAGGAGCCGACTTATTTATTACCCCAATCCAGGGACGTCAAAATCAGCCGTAAAATTTTCGCCACCGCGGCGTCCATTGCTTTAGTCGCAATGATCGCGGGATTGAAAATCAACAGACCCTCGGAAGAAATCAGAACGGCCTCGGCAATCCAGACCTCCATCACCCCTTCTAGGCCGGCCGGAGAAACCAATCCGCAAATTGACCAAAGCTCGATCAATAAACAAATCAACGATTATCTGCAGGCGCACAACAGCAGTGTTTATATCAATGGTCAGGCTAATTTTCAGCCGTACGCCCGCGTTACCGCTTATAACCAGCAATGACAATCTTTAAGCGTTTTTTTCTTTCCTTCTTTTTATCGACAGGGACTGTATCGGCGCAAGACACTGGCATGACTGCCCGACAGACTTTGACTAAAATGAACAATGCGATGCAAGTCCTCAATTATCAGGGAACGGTCGCGTTTTTCAAAAACGACAAGCTGGAAACGATGAAGTATTTCCATGCGGTTAAAAACGGTAAGGAGCAGGAGCGTTTGTTATCGTTGAATTCTCCGTTGCGGGAGGTCGTCAGGGAAGTCGGCAAGGTGCAATGCCGGTTCAACAATAATCGGCAAATGATGGTCGATTACCGCCCTTATGAAAGCTCCTTTCTCATAGACATGCCGAAAAATCTGGACGACCTGGCCGGCATCTACCAGTTCGAGCTGGACGGCGAGGAAGACATCGCGATGCTGCCGAGTTACGTCATTGCGATAAAACCGACCGATGAATTCAGATATGCCCGGAAGGTCTGGGTCGAGAAAAAGAAGTTCCTGCCTCTTAAAGTCGTTGTGTTCGATCCCTCCGGGGCGATTCTGGAACAGATCATTTTCACCGAACAACACGTTACGGAACAACTGGCCTTTGTCGATCTAAAGCAGCCCGACGCGGATACCGCAGGATCGATGCTGCAGGGCCGGCAGACGTTTCAGAATCAACCGCCGGACCGGGCGCCGTTTGAAGCAGTTCAATTGCCGCCGGGATTCAAAGAAATATTTTTTAACCGGAAGCCCATGCACAATGTCGATCAATTGGTCGATCATCTGGTACTCAGCGACGGTTTTGCTTCGGTTTCGGTCTATTTGGAAAATAAAAAGCTCGCGATACCGGCCGGTTTTCGATCGGCCGGAGCCATCAATTCCTTCAGCCGGGTTCTGGATGATTATTTGATAACCGTTATGGGCGAAGTGCCCGCGGCAACGGTCCGGATGATTGCCGAAGGAGTCAGGCTAAAGAGCCCGCCGGCGGTTTCCAATGAGGAGACTTCCAAAAAGGATTGAGCCGCCGGCGGCATGAAGCAAAAAATTCTACCGCCGCGAGGCCGGCCAGCCGAAACGGCGACCAAAGCCGATACTATTACCGTAAGGGTGAAATGCAGGATGCGTGCGTTTGCAGGCTGTGGTCAACAATCGCCGAACTGAGTTTCAGAAAGTATGGAGCCTCATGTAAGCAAGTGGCTGGTGCGGCCCAAGGGAAATTTTGCCGTTATTCGACGGCATCGGCTGGTTTATCTGTTACGGAAATCAATCGGAAAACTTCAGTTTGTCCGGAAGATGCGCAGTCTTCCTTTCGGAGAGGCCGGACGTCGACAGGAAGCGTAATATCGGTCCGGTCGAACAAAATAAGATGCAGTATTTAAATTTACATATTCAAAGTTGAAACTGGAGTTGATATGCTCAAAAAGCTAAGGTGGTGTCTTTTCTTAGTGATTCTGATAAATCACAACGCATGGGCGCAAGTGCCTAATTTACCTCAAATGGTAAAAACCAAAGGAGCTGCGGTGGTCAACGTCAGCACCACGCAAAAAGCGCCGCCCGAATCCGACAAATTGCCCAACGATCAGCAATTACCCGAAGGACTGCCGCCTGAAATGGAAGAATTGTTCAAGCATTTTTTCAATGGTCCGGGCGGAGATTACATTCCAAGGGATACTCAATCCCTGGGTTCGGGATTTATTATTTCCCAGGACGGTTATGTGCTGACCAACCATCACGTCGTGAAAGATGCCGACGAGATCGTCGTCAAATTGTCGGACCGGCGCGAATTACTGGCTAAAGTCATCGGCTCCGACGCCCGCACCGACGTGGCTTTGTTAAAGGTGGACGCCAACGATCTGCCGGTGGTCACCATCGGTTCCGCCGACAAGCTGGAGGTCGGTGAGCCGGTATTCGCCATCGGTTCGCCCTTCGGGTTCGAACAGTCGGTGACCGACGGCATCGTCAGTGCCAAGGGCCGTAGTTTGCCGGGAGGCAATTACGTTCCGTTCATCCAGACCAATGTGGCGATCAACCCGGGCAATTCAGGTGGGCCGTTATTCAATAAGGACGGCGAGGTAGTCGGCATCAATTCCCAGATTTATAGCCGAACCGGCGGGTTTATGGGCTTGTCGTTCGCCATTCCGATGGACGTCGTCATGAACGTCGTGTCCCAATTGAAATCCACCGGCAAGGTCGCCAGGGGGTGGCTGGGCGTTCAGATCCAGGACGTCACGCGGGAACTGGCCGAATCGTTCGGCATGCAAAGACCGCAAGGCGCTCTGGTCTCCAAAATTATTCCCGGCAGTCCGGCAGAGAAAGCCGATCTGCATATCGGCGACATCATCATCGAATTCAACGGAAAAGAAATCGAGACGTCGGGTGAATTGCCGCCTATGGTGGGCATGACGCCCATTAACGAGAACGCCAAGCTTAAAATCATCAGGCAGGGTGAAACCAAGACCGTTCCTATTATGATCGGATTGCTGCCGGAGCAGGAAGAGAAATTGGCCGAAGCCCAAACGGAAGACAAGCCTTCCAATAAACTCGGCATCAGCGTGGTTGAACTGACCGGCGAGCAAAGAGAAGCGCTCGACGTGGCCAAAGGCGGCGTTTTAGTGAAGAACGTAGCGAACGGCCCGGCTAAAAATGCAGGCATCCAGCCCGGTGACGTGATCCTCAGGATTCAGGGCACGGTCATCCGTAACGTCTCGGATTTCAATAAATCCGTGAGCAATCTGCCCGTCGGCAAGTCCCTGGCGCTCCTGGTTCAGCGCCGAGGAAATCCGATGTTCCTGGCGCTTAAAATCGATAAAAACTGAGCCGGATTGAGTTTTGAGCCCGGAACCGCCGATGGAAGCAGGAGCCTTCCATCGGCGGCTCGGAAGAATGATCAGGTTTCCCCCGTCGCAGTCCAGGGATGCAGCCGGCCTTTCAACTGGTTCTTGACGAGAATTTTTTTGTCGCTTATTTGTTTTTCCGTGTAGGGAATCTTCTCCGTCTTTCCCCAAATCGCAGCGGGCCAGACTTTATCGGTCTTGTATCGGACGATGTGATGGACGTGGAGCTGAGGCACCATGTTGCCGATGGCGCCGATATTCATCTTGTCCGCGAGAAACAGCTCCGACAAATTTTTTGCGAGAAAACTCGATTCTTCGATCAGCAGAATCTGATCCTCTTTGCTCAACTGATAAATTTCAGTCACGTCCGGCTTTTCCGGGACCAGGATAAACCAGGGATAAAGGCTGTCGTTCATCATCAGCAAGCGGCAGAGCTCAAAACGGCCTAACGGGATGCAATCCTGTTCCAACTGTGGGTGTAGACGAAAAGATTTAGTCATGAGCATAGGGATCGCGCAAGGGAAGGGTTCTCGGCAAGATGAATCCGTTCCATTAAATAGCACAGGCAGTCCTGCCTGATAATCCGCTCGTCCAGGGTCAGCATCGAAGGCATGAGAGGACGGATAATCTGCAAGTCCCGATCACTCAGGCAAAAAAATGCCTCGGTCACGATATTGCCGGATTCATCCTGAACGATCAGCGGCATGTCTACGTCGGCTTTGGTCTTGCCCAGGATGGTGCCCGGCGTTACTTCGGTGAAATTCATGCGTTCGAGGTCCTCGGAAAGCAAAAGATCGGCATCCGTTTCGTGAAAGCTGAATTTGATTTTCTCGTCGACTTTGACCAGGGCGACGGTATGAAAAAGATCGACGTCTTGCGGATACACCCGATGTTCATGAAATTCATTCAACTTCAGGCTGCACTCCAGAAATTCCAGGGCGTGCTCGATGCCGTATTGTTGGCCCGGCCGCCCGCATTCCAGAGTAACCGCAGGGCAGATTTCCGCAAAAGCGGCGGATTGCACTCCTTTAGGCTGGGTAAAATAGACGATCAGGCGGCCGAACAGGGAAGCCAATTGTAAAAAACGGTTGTCGAGCCGGTTGATGCAGGCATAATGAGGGTTCATGCCGCTATTGTTGTGTATGTCGATGCTGGCGAAAACCCGGCGCTGATGCATGATCGAGACCACGGCTTGCGCCATCTCGGTTTCCGCAGAGGCCGGCAAGACGGAGCCGGGCCATATGCGGTTGTAATCGGGCTGGTCGTCCAGCCGCCTCAAATTGTCACGGGCCGCCGCGATATTGCCCAGGAATATCGACAAGGAACGGGGCAGTTCTTTGTTTTGATATTTTTTCAAAAGCAACTGGACCGCCTTGAAACCGGTCGGTTCATTGCCGTGCAGCAAGACGGAAATGAACAGCGGTTCCGCCTGGCGTCCCGCCAAATGGATCAAGGTGGGGCCGGGCAAGATCGTATGCAAAGTTTCGGTGTCCGCTTCCAGCAGGCCTTCGGGAATGGCGTCGAATTGGGCAAGGTTCGGTTTATTCACTGAAATATCCATTCGCTGACAGGATGTCCGGCGTTTTGATTGACGAGGTATTGTTCGGTCATTCCGGTGAAGTCGCCATGACACTCCTTGATGAAGCGGCGCTGCCAGTCGCAGCCGTTTTGTTTCGAGACAATCCGCCGACGGATGACGCCAAGGTAGTTGTCGATGTCCGAGGCGTCGACTCCGAACGACTGAAGTCCGGAAACGGCTCTTGAAAGGAGTTCCGCCTTGAACAGATGATCCAGTCGATGTCTGGAATGGTCGAACCAGAGAATCACGCCGTCGAGCCCGTGTCGGGCGGCCTGATAAAAATTGTCTTTGGCCTGGGCGAAAGTGAGCGGCAAACCTTTGTCGATGATTTCGTCGCACAGATTTTTGCTCAGACCGTAATAAAAAGCGGCGTTGGCGATGGCGTCCACCACCGTAGGGCCGGCCGGAGGCGTTCGATGCTCGATTCGAATGTGGGGAGCGCCGTCTTCGTCAAAACCGACCAATGGCCGGTTCCAGCGCCAGATGGTGCCGTTGTGCAGCCGTAAATGGGCAAAGGCTTCGGTGTCGGTATTCTGGAGAACCGGCAACAAAACCGGAAAATGCGCCAGGTTTTCCTGAAAACATTCGATGATGGAATGCCGGGCGAAGCCGGAACCGAAACTGACCCTCCGAAGCGGGCCTGAGGCTGCGCCTTCAAATCCTCCGGATTCGACGGCCTGCTCGAACAGAGGAATCCGAGTTTCGTGCCAAAGTTCCTTGCCGAACAGGAAGGGCGAATTGGCGCACAGAGCCACCATCGCGGCAGAGGCTATGATGGAGGCATTGTAGTAATGATGGGCTATCTCGGCCGGAAGTTGAATGTGGGTCTGAAACGACGTCGTCGCCGATTCCAGCATGACGTCGTGGTGGTCGAATCTCAAATGTTCGGCGCCGCCGATATCGATATGAACCGGCTTGCCGCGCGCCAGCAGAATTTGTTCGTTCAAGGCACGGTATCGGTGCATGTCGGACATATTGCTCAGGGTTAAATCGGCCTGTTCCAGAGTGGGCAGAATGCCGATCATGACGATATGATGGTCCATGCTTTCCGCATGCCGGTGGGCTCGTTGCCAGGTGGCCTGCAACTGCCGATGCAATCGGGCAAAGACGTCGCCCGTTAACGATACCGGGGCGCTGTTGAGTTCGATGTTGAATTTGGCCAGCTCGGGCGAAGCTAGGGGATCTTTCAACGTCTCAAGATAGCGTTGGTTGATCGGGGAAGGCCGCAGGTCCCGATCCACCAGCCAGGCTTCGATTTCAAAACCGGCTACGGGACTGCGCGAAGAGCAGGCTTTTTGGTCGATCAGGCGGTTTAACAGCGACGTTTCCTGTTCCAGTCGGCGACGAAAAGATTGAAAATCGCCTTCTTCAAATTGAGTTAACGAAATTTCCTGGCCCATCTTCGCACGTGAATCTATTCCGGTAATTCATCATACGGCGTTTATGGAGATAGCGTCAATAAGGAGATCGCGCGATGCCTCAAGCTTGACGATTTGCCATATAAGGAGGGGGCGGGATGCGGCTGCCGGGTATCGGATTCATGCGCACGGGAAAAGCGCGCTTCTTCCGTTAGTCCCTCAGACCGCGTCCATCCAGCGGTTGGGAATCCAGTTGTTTCCAGCGGTTCACTATCCGGCAGAACAGTTCGGCCGTGACTTCCGCGTCGTAGAGCGCCGAGTGGGCTTTTTCATTGTCCCATTCCAGCCCGGCCGCCTTGGCGATTTTCGCGAGCACGGTTTCCTGGTAGACCAGTCCTCCCAGCGTGGCCGTATCGAAAGTGCTGAACGGATGAAACGGGCTGCGTTTGTTTTGTGTCCTATGGATCGCGGCGTTCAGAAAATTGATGTCGAAAGCCGGGTTATGGCCCACCAGAATGGCCCGCGTGCACTGATTCCGTTTCATGGCGTGCCGGATCGGCCGGAAGATCGTATGCAGGGCTTCGTCCTCTTCGACCGCCATACGGAAAGGATGATAGGGGTCGATGCCGTTGAATTTGAGCGCCGATTCGTCCAGTTCCGCATTTTTAAAGGGAATGATATGAGTCGAATAGCGCTCGGTGATTTGCAGGTCCCGGTTGCCGTTGAATTCGACGATGATCGCGGCAATTTCCAGTAAAGCGTTTTTTTTGGGATTAAAGCCGGAGGTTTCGATGTCTATAATAACGGGTAAATAGCCTCTGAATCGTTTTTCCAAAGGAATAAAGGATGTGTCCATTTAGAAAGAAGGAAAAAAAGAGATAAAGCGATTCGATCGGTGTAATTACGCAGGTGCTCGATGGCGTAATTCATTTATGATATGGTACGCGCATTCAAGCTGGAATAACCCTTTAGCGAAAATTAGAGTCGATACAATGCAAAATAATAAATTAATCACGCGAATTGCCGGGTTTCTGGGAATGATTCTTTTAGTGAGCTGTGCAACCTCGAATAAGGATCGTCAGGATCCCTGGGAAGGTTGGAATCGAGGCGCGCAGACTTTTAACGATAATCTGGACGATTATATAATGAAACCCGTAGCCGAGGGTTATCAATTTGTAATGCCTTCGTTCGCCGATCGCGGGGTGAGCAATTTTTTCAGCAACATTAACGATATCGGCGTCATCCTCAACGATTTGCTGCAATTGAAGTTCGCCCAGGGCGGCAAGGATGGCGCGCGCTTTCTCGTCAACACCGTTGCCGGTATCGCCGGCTTCATCGACGTAGCGGACATGATCGATTTGCCCAAACACAATGAAGATTTCGATCAGACTTTGGGCGTCTGGGGCGTGCCGACCGGACCTTATCTGGTCCTGCCGTTTTTCGGGCCCAGCACTCCTAGGGGCGTCGGCGGCATGATCGGCGATTCCGCGATGAATCCGATCACTTATGTCGGTTTTTTCAGCAGCGGCGCCGCTTCCACGGGTTTGTTCGGAGTCAATACGGTCGACTTGAGAGCGGATAATTTAACTACCGAAAAAATCGCTACGGAAGCGGCTCTGGATCGTTACGAGTTTTTTAAAAATGCGTACTTGCAACAGCGCGAATATCTGGTCCATGACGGCAATATTCCTTTCGATGAGGAATATGAAGAGTTTCATTTCGAGGACGATTCCAGTGAAAAGGGGAAAATGGGGCCGGTCAGACCTTATTGATCCGATGACTTCTGCTTGAGACCCCGTCACTGCACATCCGCCCACATTCGCAGAAGATTATGGTAGCACCCGGTGAGACTGATGGCCGGAGGAGAATCCCCCTGCGTTTCTCGCAGTTGCAGAATCGCCATGTCCATTTCGAACAACAGCCGGCGCCGTTCGGTTTCCCGTACCATGCTTTCGATCCAGAAAAACGATGCCAGCCTTGCGCCGCGCGTGACCGGTTCCACCCGGTGCAGGCTGGAGCCCGGATACAGAACCATGTCGCCGGCCGGCAGTTTCACCGCGTGTTCGCCGTAGGTATCCTCGATCACCAGTTCGCCGCCGTCGTAGTCGTCGGGATTGCTTAAAAACAGCGTTGCCGACAGATCGGTCCGGATCCGTGCCCCCGTGGCGGCACAGGTGCGCACCGCGTTGTCGATGTGATTGCCGAAGGCGTTGTAGACACCTTCGTAGCGATTGAACAGCGGCGGAAAAATGCGTTTGGGCAAGGCCGCCGAAAAGAACAGTGCGTTCCGGTTCAGCGCATCGAGCACGATCTGACGGATGGCCAGGCTGGCCTCGCACAGCTCCGGCAATTGCAGGTTCTGTTTGACCCTGGCCGACTGCGTGCCGGCAGTGATCCGGCCGTCCGCCCAGTCCGCGCCGGTCAGGACGGCCCGGCACCGATCCAGGGCCTCCGGGGATAAAACTTCGGGAATCTGGATCAGCACGTTCAGCCTCCCGCCGCTTGCCAGGTAAAAGCGGCAGCCAAAGCGAGCGAACCGAATCCCAGACCGGCCGCGACAAGGCGTCCGCCGTGCAGGCGCGTCCACAGCAAAATGCCGGTCAGGCTCAATACGATCAGTCCGCCCGCCAGCGTATCGGCCAGCAGCACCCAGCCGATGCCCATGCCGACGCCTTTATGAAGATTGGTCAACAGCGAAAACAGATTGCCGCTGCCGCGTTTGACGGTCACGAAACGATTGCCCGGCCAGTATTCGGCCTGCACCGATTCGCGGGGGGTGCGCAGCGTGATTTGCCAGCGCGGCGGCTGCTCGATGCCGACACCGTTCCAGACCAATGTTTTTTTAGGCTCGCGCAGAATTCTGGCGGTGCCGGCGTCCAGATTGAATTTCTGCCCCAGCCAGAAGGCCAGCGCTTGCGGGTCGCCGGGCAGAGGCTCCGGTAGCGTCAATTGCGCTTCGGTTTTTTCAACCCTGGCGGCCGGGATTTTCATTAATTCATGGTGATTCAGCAGGACGCCGGAAAAGCCGAACAAGAATCCCAAAGACGCTCCCCAGAGTCCGATCCAGCCATGAGTGCGGCGCAGCCATTTCAGAAAAGGGCCGCGCGCCCAGCGTTTCGGCAGGAACAGATAGCCGCCGCCGGTTTTCCGGCGGGGTTCGAAGACAGGATCGGAGGAGGTGCGCATGAAGTTCGGTATTTGAAATGGATTGAAGAATAAGGCGATTTGCTGATCAAGCCTTCGTTAAAATTTCAATCTGACCGACAATTGACCGGATACCGGCACCCCCGGCAATGCCGAGCGGGTCTGCCCGGACTCGTAATACACCGTGTCGGTCAGGTTGAACACGTTCAACTGCACGTCGTAATGTTTCTGATGGTACGCCACTACCGCATCGAGCCGCGCGTAGCCGGGCAGGGTCACTTCGTTGACCGTGTCGGTATGGCGTTCGCTGCTGTAGAACACCCCGCCGCCGATCTCCCAGTCGTCGGTCAGATGGTAGCTGAGCCAGGTGACGCCGCTGTGCCGGGGCACGTTGACCGGAATCATGCCCTGCAGGGATTTGGTCTGGCCGCTGACCGTGCCGACCGCGGTCGAGTTGGACTTGGTGACTTCGGCGTCCAGATAGGCGTAAGTCATCGACAGATCCAGGCGCGGCAGGATTTCTCCGGACAGGCCCAGCTCGAAGCCGTCGGTGCGCTGTTCGCCGGACAGCACCGTCAGGTCGGGATTCGTCGCCGACGCGGTGCGGGCGTTGGTTTTCTCCAGACGGAACAACGCGGCGGTCGCCGCCAGCCGGCCGCCGAACAGATTGTATTTCGCGCCGATCTCGAAGTTGCGGTTCTTTTCCGGCGGCAATGTGTTGGTCGCCTCGCTCAGGCTGTAGGCCTCGGCCGAGGGGTTGAACGAGGTGCCGTAGCTGAAATAGTACGACTGGGCCTTGGTCGGCTGCCAGACGATGCCGGCGCGCGGATTCCATTGGCGATCGATCCGGGCGAAATCGTTGGCATTGTTCAGGCGGTCGTTCTGTGCCGCCGAAAACACGTCATAGCGCACCCCGGCCAGCAGTTTCCACTCGGGCGAGAGCTCGAACTGATCCATCAGATAGCCGGCATAGGTGCGGGTTTCGGTGTAACGGTCGGTCGCCAGCGTACCGCTGAAATCGGTGGCGAGGCCCGCCCCGACCGACGGCGTCAGCACCGGATTGAAAATCGAGATCGAGGGCACGCCGGTCGAGTTCTTCGATTTGAAATCGTAATTTTCCCAGCCGAATTCGGCGCCGAACATCAGAGTATTGCCGAAACCGAACAGCGGTCTTTTCAATACGAAATCGGTCTGGTTATACAGGTTTTCCTGCCGGTTGCCGCGCAGCGCCTGCGTTCTCGCGACCGTCGAAGTGAGCCCCGTGTCGGTGACCGAGCCGAACAGATGAGTCAGGTATTTCCGGTCGTATTCGCCGTAGCGTACCGTATTCTTGACTGAAAACTCGTCGTTGAAACGATGCGACAGGGCGACCGTGCCGACGTTCACGTCGGTATCCAGCATCCGGTTGTCGGGAAAACCGTAATAGATATTGATCGGCACTCCGGCCGGCTTGCCCTGGTACATCGGCACGCCGTAATCGAACACGCCGTCTTCTTCCTGATGCAGGAGATTCATCGACAACTCGGTGTCCGGCGTAATCTTCAATAGAAACGACGGGGCAATGCCCCAGCGGTTGTTAAAATTGTAGTCGCGGAACGAATCGCTGTCCTGCCACATCAGATTCAGCCGCGCCGACAACTTGTCGTAAGCCGTTTCCGCATCGATTGCCGAGCGTTTGAAATCGTAGGTCCCGTAAGTGAAATCGCCGATCACCTGGTTTTTGCCGGTCGGCTTCTTGAAAATCTGATTGATCACGCCGCCGGTCGTGCCCCGTCCGAACAGGATCGACGAAGCGCCTTTCAGTACTTCGGCGCGTTCCAGAAAAAACGTATCCCGGCTGTATTGGCCGTTTTCCTTGACGCCGTCCAGATACTGATCGGAATTGGCCGAAAAACCACGCAGAGTGATCGAGTCGCCGGTGCGTCCGCCTTCGCCGGCGGCAATCGTCAGACCCGAGACGTTTTTCAACGCATCGCGCAGATTGAATGCGTTTTGCGACTGGATCAGTTCTTTCTTGACCACGCTGACCGATTGCGGAATGTCGCGAATCGGCATCGCGATCTTGCTGCCGGTCGAGGCCGTATCGGCCTTGAATCCGTCGTTTTTTTTATCGCGTGCGGCCTTCACCTTGACGTCTTTCAACACGATTTCTTCGTTTGCCTCGGCTGCCGGAGGCGTTTCGGCAGCAAGCGCCATTCCGCTCAAGGCCGCCCCCAACGGCAAAAGCGTGCCCAACCGCCATTTACCGGCGCGTTTTGTAAAAATTTCGGACATAGGTTCCTCTTGTTCAATGCAGTAAAAACTTCATGGCTGCCTGGCGAGGAACGCTGGGTGGCTTGATCGGGAAGGTTAGAAATAGGTTGAATCAATATGGGTGCAAATAATAATAATTCTCATTATAAATAAAAGCTGAATGCTGTCAAGCTTCTCATCACTATGAAGTCCGGTACGGAATTTGCCGTAGGCGGGGGATATCCATATAATTCGCAAAACAGCAATCGAGTGGAAAAGTCTGTCGGATGCGCTGGCCTGCGCCGGGGAATTTATCCTCTATCTTAAGCCCTTGGGAGAAATCATAATGAAAGGCGATGATCAAATAATTACTCACCTTAACAAATTGCTGGCCGGTGAACTGAGCGCCATCGATCAGTATTTCATTCATTCCAGAATGTATGAAAACTGGGGCTTTAGCAAACTCTACGAGCGCATCAGCCATGAAGTCCAGGACGAAATGAACCATGCCGACGCCTTGATCAAACGTATTCTGTTTCTGGAAGGCACGCCCGATTTAACCAAGCGGGAACCTTTGCATGTCGGGCGCACCGTGCCGGAAATGTTAAAAAACGATCTGGATCTGGAGATCAGCGTAATAGGGGCGCTGCGCGAGGTGATCGCGTATTGCGAAAAACACCACGATTACCAGACCCGGGAGATTCTCGGCGTGATGTTGAAGGATACCGAAGAAGACCACGCCCATTGGCTGGAAAAGCAACTGCATCTGATTGACGCCATAGGATTGCAAAACTATTTGCAATCGCAGCTATAGAGACCGGCAGCCGATACGATAGCCGTCATGGCTGTGGCAGCAGCGGAAGATGAAAATTGCCTTCGCATTGCCACTTATCACCCGTTGGCAAGATGGAAATGCCAAGCCATTCATTCAGGCTTATTTTCCCGGGCGGAGTTTTTTTTTGAGAAGAGACCGGTACTCCAGGCCGACAACCGCAACATGATTATATAAAGTACGGGCACGAACGGAATCGCCAATAACGTCGACGACAGCATCCCGCCGAACACTACCGTGCCAATGGCCTGCTGGCTGGCTGCGCCGGCTCCCGAGGCACTTAGTAAAGGCAAGACGCCCATAATAAAGGCAAAAGACGTCATTACAATGGGGCGAAAGCGCCGGCGCGTGGCCTCCACCGCCGCATCGGTCGCGGTCATTCCTTCGGTCTGAAGTTGCCGGGCGAATTCGACGATCAGGATCGCATTTTTGCAGGCCAGCCCGATCATCAGGATCAAGCCGACCTGGGTGTACAGATTATTGTCGAAACCCTGCATGATCAAAGCCAGAAGCACTCCGACCAGAGCCATGGGCACCACCATCACCACGGCCAGAGGGCTGGTCCAGCTTTCGTATAAAGCCGCAAGTACCATAAAAACCAGGACGATCGAAAGACCGTAAATGAAGTAAGCTTGTTTGCCTATCTGCTTTTCCTGGAAGGAAGTTGCGGTCCAGTCGAAACCGATTCCTTTCGGCAAGGTTTTAGCAGTCAATTGTTCCATGAGATTTAACGCTTGCCCCGAACTGAATCCGGGAGCCGCGGCGCCGTATATTTGCGCTGCAGGATAAAGGTTGTAGCGCAATACCAGCTCGGGGCCTACTGTTCTTTTCACCTCCAGCAGAGTTCCTAACGGCACCATTTCGCCTTGTCCATTTCGCACATAAAGGTTTTTAATGTCTTCCGGCTGCGCTCGAAACGGGGCGTCGGCCTGCACGTAAACCTGGAAGACCTGATTGAATTTGTTGAAAAGATTGACGAAGGACGAGCCCAGATAGGTCTGCAACGTTGAAAACACGTTGTTGAGCGGGATGTTGAGCGATTCTACCTTGGTTCTATCGATGTCCAGAAACAACTGGGGACTGCGTGCATTGAACGTAGAGGTCAAATTTCGTAAGCCGGACTGGGTGCTCCCCGAACGGATGACTTCGTCGACGGTTTTTTGCAGTTCGGCAAGGCCTAAACTTTGGCGGTCTTCCACCATCAACTGGAAACCGCCGCCCTGGCCCAGTCCCCGGATCGGCGGAGGAATCAATACGATGGACCGGGATTCTTCGATGGCCGTCAGATCCCGGCGCAGATTGGCGGTGATCGCATCCTGGTTCAAATTCGATCCGCGCCTGTTCCAGTCGTCAAAAACGATAAACGTGGTGATCATGTTGGAGACGTTGGCGCTGTCCAGTATGGACAAGCCGCCGATCGTTACCCAGGCTTCCACGCCTTGGGTTTTATGGAATATCCTGTTCAACTGCCTGGTTAAGGCGACTACCCGCGGCTGCGAAGCCGCGTCCGGAAGTTGTGTGATGACCATCGCATAGCCCTGGTCTTCGGTAGGTAAAAAACCTGTCGGATGGTAAGCAAAGCGCCAAACGCTGACGGCAATGATCAGCGCATACAGCAGAGTTATCGCAACGGCCCGCTGCACCATCCAGGCGACCAGGCGCACGTAGGCATTCTCAAACCATCCGTAAGCCTTGTTGAAGCCTCGGGAAAACCAGTTGCTCTCTTTATTTCCAGCCGGACGCAGCCACAGAGCGCACTGGGCCGGTTTAAGCGTCAGGGCATTGATCGCGCTGATGATGGCAGTGGCGGCGATGATCAACGCGAACTGGCGGAACAACTGGCCGGTAATGCCCGGCAGAAAGGCGGCCGGCAAAAACACCGACGCCAGCACCAGCGTAATCCCCATGATCGGCCCGGTGATTTCCTGCATTGCCTTGATTGTGGCGTCTTTAGGGGACAGGCCTTGTTCGATGTGAAACGAGGCGTTCTCGACGATGACGATCGCATCGTCGACGACGATGCCGACCGCCAGAATCAGCGCGAACAGGGTTAACAGATTGATCCCGAAACCCAGCAGGGCCATCGCCGCGAACGAGCCGATCAGCGTGACCGGGACGGTGGTGGCGGGCACCAGGGTCGCCCGCCAGTCCTGCAGGAACAGCACGACGACCACGAGCACCAGGATGCCGGCCTCGAACAGCGTGATGTAGACGTCGTGGATCGCGCTGCGGACGAACTTGGTGGTGTCGTAACGGATTTCGTAGCTCAGGCCCGGCGGAAAATCCTTGCTCATCTTGGCCATCGCCTGTTTCACTTCTTCCGCGACATCGAGCGCGTTGGCGCCGGGCAGGGTAAATACCGGCATCACGGCGGCTTTGTGCCCGCTGGATTGGGAAAAATTGCTGTAACTCTGCCGGCTGAGCTCGACGCGGGCGACGTCGCGAATGCGCACGATTTGCGCCGATTCGTTGCGGGCGCTCTTGATCACGATGTTCTCGAACTGCGAGACGTCGGCCAAACGGCCGAGCGAATTGACCGTAAACTGGAAAGCCTGGTTGACAGGCGCGGGAGGTCCGCCCAACTGTCCTGCGGCCACTTGCAGATTCTGGCTCTGGATCGCGCCGATCACGTCGAGCGTGGTCAGGCTGAAGTAACGGAGCTTTTCCGGATTCAGCCAGACCCGCATGCTGTAGGGTCCCGCGCCTCGAACCGCAATCTGGCCGACGCCGGGCAGACGCGCGAGCGGATTTTGCAGATTGATTACCGCGTAATTGGAAAGGAAAGTTTCATCGAAGCGGTCGTCCTCCGAATACAACCCCACCACCAGCAGGATGTCCGTGGACACTTTTTTGACCGTGACTCCCTGCGGCTGCACCGAGGAAGGAAGTTGGGGCAACGCGCTGTTGACGAGGTTTTGCACCAGCGCCATCGACGTATTCAGATCGGTGCCCACATTGAACGTAATCGTCAAGGTGTAACTTCCGTCGCTGGCGCTGGTCGAGGACATGTACAGCGAGTTCTCCACGCCGTTGACCGCTTGCTCGATCGGAATGCCGACCGTGGCGGCCACCACCTCGGCGCTGGCCCCCGGATAGCGGGAAGTCACCTGAATGGTCGGCGGCACGATGGGAGGGTACTGCGACACAGGCAAATTCAAAAAACACACCAGTCCTAGAATGACCGTAACGATCGCGATGACGTTCGCGAAAATGGGGCGTTCGATAAAATATCGGGAAATCATGGGGACGGCTTCTCGAGTTTGGCCGGGTCTGCAGCATGCTCCCGGCCGCCTTCCGCTTTTGTCGGCGCTTGGGATTCGGAAACCACTTTATTTCCCGGAATTGCATGCAGCAGACCCGCTATAATGATCCGATCCTGATCGTTGATCCCATTCTCGATCACTCGTTCTTCATCCACTCGAGCCCCAAGTTTGACTGACTTTCGTTCGACGCGGTTGTTACTGTCCACTGCCAGCAGGTAGGAACCCAATTGGTCGTAACCGATCGCCGTTTCCGGGACCACCAAAGCCATCCTTTCCGAGTTGACGACAAGGACTCGAACGCGTGCAAACAAACCCGGCAGGATCGCGCCGTCGGCATTCGGGAAACGGGCCCGCAACAGTAACGTGCCCGTCGTCGGAGTCACCGAAATCGCGGTGAAATCGAGAAAACCGTGATGGGGATAATCTTTTTCGTCGGACAATGCGAGCGAGACCGGAATTTTCATTTTTTCGGCTTCCCCCGGGCCGACATTGGTTTGTCTAATAACCTTTAGAAGTTCAGTCTCGTTGATCGTGAAGTAGACGTAGATCGGATCTATCTGATTAATGTGCGCCAGGGGAGTAAATTCACCCGCTCCCACCAGATTGCCGGGATCTTTGAGGCGGCGGTCGACCCGGCCGTCGAAAGGAGCCGCCACTTCGGTATAACCCAGATCCAATTGCGCCAGATCGCGTTTGGCCTCGGCAGCGATCAGTGCGGCCTTGGCATTGTCGCGTTCGAATCGCCATCGATCCACGTCGGTCTGGGCGGCCGCATGCTGCCGCACCAAGCCGCCAAACCGCTCCAACTCGGTTTGGGCATGGTCGAGGCTGGCTTTTTGCTGCAACACTTGCGCTTCCGCCTGTTTCAGTTTGGCCTGATAAGTATCCTGCTGGATCAAGAACAGCGGCTGACCTTTCTTTACGCTGTCTCCGTCGTTAAACAATACTTTTTCCAAATAGCCCTGCACGCGCGCGACCAGTTGGACCGTGTTGAACGCCTGGGTATTTCCGGTAAATTCCAGATATTCCCTTACTTTTCGGTAAATCGGCCGATTGACGGTGACCTGTGGGGGCGGTGGCTCCACGTAGGTGTTCTTTTCTTCGCAACCGCTTCCGAAGATCATGACGCCCCATACTAATGCAGCGATGTTGCTCTTCGCCATCGGTCTTTGCTCCATTTACCAGCGTGGCCAGGCAATGCCCGGCGACGGTTGCGCGGCAGGGGATAAGAGTCCGCCCCAATCGGTACGTTTCGCCATCTCCGCCTTGACCGAATCGGGCACGACGTCCTTGCCTTCACGAATCTGCCAGCCGCCTCCCAGGGCCCGGTACACTCCCACCAGGTTGTTCGAGATGTCGCCTAGCGTGACGGCCAGACTGTCTTGTTCGTTCAGCAGATCCTGCTGAGCCGTCAGCACGGTCGTAAAATCGGTGATGCCCTGACGATACTGCAACGTGGCCAGTTCCAGCGAATGCCGGGCGGCCGCGATGCTCTCTCCCAAAGACTGCGCTCGTTCCTGGGAACGCAGAAACGCCACCAGGTTGTCCTCCACTTCGCGTTGCGCGTCGAGCACGGTGTTCCGATAACTGATCAGCAATGCCTGAAACCGGGCGTCCTGCACCCGGACTTGATTGGTGATTTGCCCGTAATTAAAGATATTCCATTGCAGGGACGGACCAAAGTTGGCGGTTCGGCTTTTCCATAGAAAAACATCGCCCAGCGCAAACGAGCCGACGTCGGTAGAGAGCAAGCCGAAGGTGCCGGTAAGTGAAAAGGCTGGATAAAGGGCGGCTTCGGTCACGCCAATACTTGCCGATTGGGCGGCGGCACGCAGTTCGGCGGCGCGGACGTCGGGGCGGCGGCGCAGCAGATCGGCAGGTACTCCCACCACTACCTCTGAAGGAGGCGAGGGAATTTGAGCATGGCCTATCAGCAAATCACCGATTCGGCTCGGCGGCATGCCCAGCAGAAAACTCAACGCGTTCTGCTGCTGACGAAGCTCGATTTCGAGAGTAGGTATCGAAGCCTTTGTGCTTGCCAACACCGTTCTGGCCTGTTCGACGTCGCGCTCGGAAGTCGTGCCGCCCTCATAGCGGATTTTGGCAAGCCGCAGGTTTGCCTGCTGCGTATCGACGTTTTGCCGGGCAATGTCCAGGCGTTTTTCAACGGTGCGGATCGTGACGTAGGCATGCGCCACGTCGGCAGTGAGACTGACTAACGCGGTATTGTAATTAGCCACCGCAGCCTGGAATTCGGCATCAGCCGATTCGATGGCGCGGCGAAATTTGCCCCAGAAGTCGATTTCCCAACTAGCGGACAAGCCCAGTTGTGTCTGGGCATAATCGAAAATATGAGAAAAAGCCGCCTGCGAAGCCCGTTGGCTGAGGTGGATTTTGTTGAGCGATCCGGTCAATTGCTGATTTTGCGGATAAAGATTGCCGGTGGCGACGCCTAACTGTGCGCGGGCCTCGAGTACCCGCACGCCGGCGACACGGACATTAAGGTTGTTGAGATAGGCGCGCTCGATCAGCCGGTCAAGAATCGGGTCGTTAAAAGTTTTCCACCAATCCCGAACGGTTGTGAAATTTGTTTTAAGCCGCTCATCCCGTGAGTCCAGCCATTGGGACGCCGTTTCAACGGGAGGGCGAACATAGTCGGGTCCGACCATGCAGCCGGAAAGCAACAGAAAAATCCACAACCAGGCCGGGCGATAACCGGCTGACTTGACCGTCTTATTCATCCTGACTCCGGAAGATGCCAGTGTAGGCGAATGAGGTAAAGGAAAGGTCGTACCTTGACTCTTGGATGTTGTCGAAAGCGAGTGCAAGTAAGAGAGTAGGGGCCTGCGTTGACGAAAGGCTTTTTCAAGCCGTGTGAAAACAGGATCCACTTTCCTCTTGAACTAAACGTTTTGACTCCATGCCCGGCTTGCCGTTCAATGGATTCTCTATCGGGAGCTTAATAGAGGTATAAGTGTTCTTCGGCGAAACCCACTGAATGGCCAGGGCTTTCTCGACGTGCGGCCGGTACAGGCCCGTATGACCGAGCTCTCTTGGGATGAGCTATTTGGTAACGAGGCTGTCGAGCGGATGTTCTTGCGTCAGAAGAGCGCGGTAAAAAATCAGGAGAGTGCATTATGGCCACTTCAAAAAAAATTGTCCGGGCAAGAGACGATCCGGCCATTATCTGGAGACTTCAGGCTCCGAAATAAAACCGATGCGGCTGACTCCCGCCCCGGCCGCGTCGGCGAGAGATTCGGCCACGGCTCGATAAGGCACCTTTTGGTCGGCTCGAATGTGCAGTTCCGGCTGCGGCGACTCGTCCGCGATTTGTTGCAGGTTGTGCCGGAGCCGGTCGCGGTCGACCAAAGCGGCGTTCCAATAAATTTGCCCGTCCGCATTAATCGTCAATTCGATGTGTTTGACTTCCTGGGTCTGCGCCGTGCTGTCGGCTTTGGGCAGATCGATTTTGACCGCGTGGGTCATCAAAGGCGCGGTGATCATGAAAATGATCAGTAGCACCAGCATGACGTCGATCAGCGGCACCATGTTGATTTCGGCGACCGGATGCGCGGAATTATTCCGGTTAAAACTTCCGAATGCCATCAGTATTCTCCCGAGACGGTTGCCGGCGCCGACCCGGTGGTCAACAGTGCGAACAAGTCGTGCGCAAACGCATCGAGTCTGGACAGGATCAGCCGGTTCGAGCGCGCGCAGGCATTATAGGCCAGTACGGCCGGAATGGCGACGGCCAGCCCCAGGCCGGTCATGATCAGCGCTTCGCCGACGGGACCTGCGATTTGCTCCAGCGTCGCCGCGCCGCTCTGACCGATGGCCGTCAGTGCATGAAAAACGCCCCAAACGGTGCCGAACAGGCCGACGAACGGCGCCGTGCTCGCAATCGACGCCAACGCAGTCAAACCCCATTCCAGGCGTGCCGTTTCCTCGTCGATTCTGCGGCGCATCGCGCGAGTCAGAAATTCGGCTGCCGATCCTGCTTCCTGGAGCCGGTCTCCGCCGTGCCGAGCATGATGGCGTCGGGCGTTAATCGCGTGCCGGGTCAGCAACGAAAACGGTTCTTCGGGTATTTCCTGCTGTAGCTTGTCGGCGATCTGTTCGATCGAGGCTGCGTTCCAGAAGGCAAGCAGAAACCTAGCCGAGCGGCGGCGCATTCTGAAGCCTTGCCAGGCTTTGATCAGGATGAAGTACCAACTGGCGGCCGACATCGCGGCCAGGATCAAGAACAGCGCTTTTCCCACGCCGTCGCTTTGGGCGAGAAAATGGTGCAGAGGTATTGTCGTATTCATCGTTATCCTTCGAGAGTAAAAGAAACAGGCACCACGACCCAGGCCGAAACTTTAGTGTCGCCGCGCCGTGCGGGCACGAAGCGCCATTTTTTGACGGTTTCCAGAGCGGACCGGTCGAGGTCGGGAAAGCCGCTGCTTTTTTTTATCGCAAGCTCTGCCACAGTGCCGTCGGCATTGATCAGTGACTTGATCAGGACCTTGCCTTCTTCTCCGCGTTCGCGTGCCTCTTCCGGATAATGGGGCGGCGGGTTATTCAGATAATCGGCATTCAGATTGGGCTGCACCAACGGTTGCCGGCTATCGGCGCTTTCCGGGGAGGACGCAGAAGCGGTCGGCTGCACTGTATTCGCCGCCGGCGCGGCAACGGCCGGAATCGTCGTATTCTTTGCGCTCTCTGGCGGTACGGTAGCCGCGGCCGGCACCGCAGCGCTGGAAGAAAGCACGGCCTTGGGCTTGGCTTTGATCGGCTTGGCGATTTTGGGCTTCGGTTTCAGGGCCGGTTTCCGGGGTTTCTGCGGTGTCGCCGGGGAGGCCGGAGTGCTTTCGGCGTGCGGATGGGGCGCGGCAATCCAGGCGACCTGTATCGGCGCCGATTCGGTCAGGGCTTGTTCGTGCGCGTCGCCTTGCAACAAGGCAAATCCGGCCAGATGCAGACCGGCCGTCAGCAGCAAAGCTGTGGCCATCTCCTGGCGCCGACAATAAGGGGCTGTTTCTCCGGGGCGGCGTTCCGGCAGAAATCGGGTTTCCGGAGCAAAAGGAATCACCTTGCGGCGGACGGAATGCAAATGGCTTGAAACGTCCGAATAAACCGCAGCGGAAGAGTCGATTTTATGAATCGTTGCGGGCATGGCCGGCCTCCTTGATCGGAATTTTGGAGTGGCTGGCTACCCGGTACGGGATGGCTGGCTATGGGGTGGCGAAAATTTCTATTTGGTCAGTATCAGCTTGCCGTTGCTGGTGATGCGCAAACGGTATTCTTCCTCGTTATGGACGATCACGATTTCGTTTCGTGCACCGAACAGCACGCTGCTGCTGAGCCGTCGTCTGTCGTTGACCGTGCCATCAGGCGGCAGCGCGTTATTCTTAAAAGGATCTTTAGCGTTTTTCATCGGCTTCGTTCAATGGTAAACGACGGCGGCTTTGCGGGCAGGGCGTTGATCCGACAGTTGAGCCGCGATTTTTTGCCAATGTTCCAGTAATTGCAGATACATGGCGTGTGTGTTGGAGGCGGGTTCCAACTCGGGATGCGCCAGCAGTTGATTTAATTGGTGAAGAATTCTCCGGGCCAGTCCGGGGCAGTGATGGCCGTTGATGAATTGGGTCATTGACAGGCAGGTTGCCGCATGCAGATGCGACAATTTATCTTTTTGTGCAACTGTTTCTAGTTCGGGCATAACATTTTTTTTATGGTTGGGATGGGGAAGATTCGGCGCGTATTGCCGGGAGAGAACGTTACGCGCCGAACGAAAGCAGCGAGAGGTCAATTCACGGCCTTCAGTTAAATGATAATGATTATCGTTTATAAATGCAAGATTTTATAAATTCAGCGGGAAAGCCGGTTGACGGACCCAACAAAAAATTGATCCTTTATAAAACCTTGCTCCTACAGAGAAGCCAACCGAATCGCTTCGCCGGACGCTAAAAACGAAGGTTTGTAAAACTCCGGCTAAAGAGCAGCAAGTCGGATTCGAGGATTTTCGGATTTGTATTGCTGCGAACTTTAAAGAAACGAATCGGTCCGAACCCGGGAATTAGGCTAGGAATGTTTTCTTTTAAAAACGATAATCATTATCATTTATGAAGCAAGAGCTCATCCGTCAGGACATCGATGACAAGTGAGGATCGAACATACTGTTTTCTTGGAAATAAATTCATCAGGACTTCGGAAAACAACGTTGCCGATGTTCAAGACATTCCAGCCGACAATTGCAAATGGATAGTTTGAAGTCGCCGCCGGAGAACTTCATCATTTAAAAGAACAGCTCGGGATTTTTAGAAGCTTATTAAGAACGTTCTCCTGCGTTTGGTCTTGACTGAAAGGATTTTGTATAATGAACAATCCGCTAATCCTCCCGCGTCCTTGCCGGGATCATCTAAAATAGAAGTTTTTTCAACAGCTTCCTCATGTCATTGTCCTCATTGATGTCTTCCCCCTTCCGCTATGGGTACGGCGTTCTGCTGGTTATCGCAATAGCGGCAGCCGTTGGTCTAGGGTTTTATCTGACTCAGCAGGGCAAGGTGGAACCGTTCAAAACGGACGAAACGATCGCGACCATCGGCTACGGAGACATTGAAGAAAACGTGACCGCTCAAGGCAAACTGGAGCCGAAGGAATATGTCGACGTCGGAGCGCAGGTGACAGGACAGTTGCAGAAACTTCACGTGGAAATCGGCGACGTCGTCAAGACCGGACAATTGCTGGCGGAAATCGACCCCAGGATTTACGCGTCTCGAGTTCAGGCGGACGAAGCCCGCATCAATACCCTACAGGCGCAACTGGTCGAACAGGAGGCTTTGATCCTCTTCGCCAACCGCCAGTATGCCCGGAATCAAAAAATGTACCTGACCAAAGCGGTCAGTCTGGAAGCGTTGCAAAACAGCGAATCCACCAGCAAGGCCGCTCTGGCTCGGGCGGATTCGATCAGGGCGCAATTGAAAGAGGTCCAGTCGACGCTGGCGGGGGATCGAACCAATTTGGGCTACACCAAGATTTTTGCGCCGATGGACGGCACCGTCGTGCAACAAACCGCGCGCGCCGGCCAGACCCTGAATGCAAATCAGCAGACGCCGACCATCATGCAACTGGCCAAGCTCGACAAAATGACGGTACGGGCGCAAACCGCCGAAGCGGACATCATGCGCATCAAGCCCGGCCTGCCGGTTTATTTTACTACGCTAGGATCGGAGCAGCGCCGCTGGCAGGGCAACGTGCGGCAGATACTGCCGACTCCCGAAGTGCTGAACAACGTGGTTCTTTACAATGTGCTGGTGGACGTCGACAACGAGGATGGGCAGTTGATGACCGGCATGAGCGCGCAGGTTTTCTTTGTTCTGGGCGAAGCCAAGCATGTGCTGATGATACCGGTCAACGCACTGGGCAGGCGGCTGCCCGACGAGGACAATGACAAGGGCAGGGCTTACCAGGTCAAAGTCCTGAGTTCTGCCGACAACAAACTGCACGAACAATTGATTCGCGTCGGCCTTCAGAATCGCCGTTTTGCCGAAGTGCGGGAAGGCTTGTCAGAAGGCGACAAGGTCAAACTGGCGCTGCCCCCGAACAAAAACAGCCGTAGTCAGTTCAAGCCGCCGACGATGCCGAGACTATGAGCTATCCTGACCATTCCCAACAGGAACCGTTGCTGAAACTGCAACGTATCTGCCGTGTTTTCCACAGCGGAGACAACGCGATTCGAGCGTTGGACGACGTTTCGCTCAACATATGGCCCGGCGAGTTCGTCGCGATCGTCGGCCAGTCGGGCTCGGGAAAATCGACCCTGATGAATTTGCTGGGCTGCCTCGACCGGCCGAGTTCCGGGCAATATTATGTGATGGGTAAGGAGGTTGCCGGATTGGATCCGGACGAACTGGCGGCGCTCCGCCGGACCACGTTCGGCTTTGTTTTTCAGCGTTATAACCTCCTGGGTTCGGCCAGCGCCGAGGAAAATGTCGAGATTCCGGCACTCTATGCCGGCGAAGACAAACACCGGCGCCTCGCAAGAGCCCGCACCCTGCTGGCCAATCTGGGGTTGGGCGATCGTCTTGGCCATCGGCCGAGGCAATTGTCCGGCGGACAACAGCAGCGGGTAGCGATCGCCCGCGCGCTGATGAACGACCCTCCGGTCATCCTGGCCGACGAGCCGACCGGAGCTCTCGACAGCCGCAGCGGCCAGGAAGTAATGGCCTTGCTGGCCGAGCTGCACAAGGCCGGCCGCACCATCTTGTTGATTACCCACGATGCTCAGATCGCAGCTCATGCCGAGCGCATCATTCATATTCGGGACGGCAGAATCGACGACGATTCCGCGCCCTCCGGCGGGAAGACGAATGGCCCCATGCCTCTGATCAAAGTGAAGGGCAAGGCCGGCGTGTTTGCCGACGTCGGCGAGGCCGTCAAGACCGCCTTGCGGGCATTGCGAGTCAATCTGTTCCGTACCTCGTTGACGCTGCTGGGCATTATCATCGGTGTTGCGGCGGTCGTGACGATGCTGGCGGTAGGCGAGGGGAGCCAGCGGCAGGTGCTCGATCAGATCCGGTCGATGGGCACCAATCTGCTGTCGATCCGGCCGGGAGCGCCGGGTTTGCGGGGAGCCAGCGACGTCATTACGCTGACCCCGGAAGACGGCGAAGCCATTCAGGAATTGCCCAATGTGGAGGTCGCGTTAGCCGAGCGCAGCGCCCGCATGACCGTGCGCTTCGGCAATATCGATTATGCGACCAGTATCCAGGGCGTCGGTTCGGATCTGCCGCGCGTGCGCGACTGGCCGGTGGCCGTCGGCGACTTCTTCAACGAGCGCGACATGCGACGTTATGCGCCCGTGGTCGTGCTGGGAGAAACCGTCGCGAAAATTCTTTTTGCGGAAGGAGCGGATCCGTTGGGACGATACATTCTGATCGGCAACATCCCGTTCGAAGTGATTGGCGTGATGACGCCCAAAGGCGCATCGGCCTATGGCGGAGACCAGGACGATACCGTTTTCGTACCGGTCACCACCGGGTTGATCCGGTTGTTCGGACAAAATTATCTCAACGGCATTACCGTACGGGTCGACGATGTGACGGCCATTGAAGACACTCAGGAGGCCATTTTCAATTTGTTGCTGGCTCGTCATCAAACCGAAGATTTTCGCATACGCAACATGGCTTCCATTCTGGAAACCGCGACTCAAACCCAGAATACCCTGACCACGCTGCTTGGCACGGTCGCGGCCATATCGCTGCTGGTCGGAGGCATCGGCGTCATGAACATCATGCTGGTCAGCGTGACCGAGCGTACTCGCGAAATCGGCATCCGCATGGCGGTCGGCGCCCGCCGCCGCGACATTCTGCTGCAATTCAACACGGAAGCGGCCGTGGTCTGCACCTTGGGCGGCGTTCTGGGCGTTTTGCTGGGCTACGGTACCGGCCACGCGATCTCGATGCTCGAAATGGCGGTGATTTTTTCGCCGTTGCCGGCGATTATGGCTTTTTCCTGTGCTTTCGGCACCGGCGTGCTGTTCGGCTATTTGCCGGCGCGCAAGGCCGCTCTTCTGGATCCCGTCGTGGCGCTGGCGGCTGAATGAGAAAAATTAAAATCTGGCGGTTATTGGGGCTCGTGCCGGCGTTCGCAGGATGTTCGGTAGTGAGCGAATACCGCCGTCCTGCCGCCGTCACCCCCTCACAATGGAAGAATCAAGCGTCCGTTCAGGAACCGGCGGCAGAAAAGATTGCCTCGAACTGGTGGAAGCAGTTCGGCAGTACCGAACTGGATCGTCTGATCGCCGAAGCTCTCGGCAATAATATGGATCTTACTGCGGCCAAGGAACGCATCCGTCAGTTCCGAGCTCTGGCCAAAATCGCAGGCGCTCCGTTGTGGCCGGCAGTAAACGCTTCCGGCAATTTCGATTATACCGATCGCCCCAGGTCGGCTCGCGCCACCGGCGCAGGGGGCGGCTCCGAAGTCTGGCAAGGCGGCTGGAACGTGGCCTATGAAGTCGACTTGTGGGGCGGCCTACGCGCCGGGCGCGATGCAGCGCTGGCGGAGGCCGATACGGCTCGGTTCAATCTGGAGTCGTTGCGGCTGGTGGTAATGAGCGACGTTGCTCAGGCTTATTTTGCGATTCTCGGCCTGAAAGAGCGGCGACGGATTGCGGAAGATAATCTTGACAACATCGGCGAGGTGCTCGACATCATCGTTTCGCGTTTCGAAGCCGGCGGCGCATCGGCTCTGGACGTGGCGCAGCAGCGGACTGAGCGGGCCAATGCCGCCGCGTCGGTGGCGTCGCTGGAGCAGCAAATGGCGCAGTCGGAAAATGCGCTGGCCGTCCTGCTTGGGCGGGCACCTCAACAATTCCGGGTGGGAGAAAGCAGTCTACGGCCTATTTTGCTGCCCAAACCGCATCCTTCACCTTCGGCGACGTTACTCGACCGGCGTCCGGATATTCGCGGCGCCGAAGCGCAACTGATTGCCGCTCAAGCCAACATCGGGGTGGCGCGCGCCGCGTTTTATCCCCGTCTGCAACTGGGAGCCGACAATGTGTTCGCCACGGCGGCCTCGTCCCAACCCGCCGGTATGGCCTGGCTGATTACCGCCTCTTTAATGCAGCCGATCTTTCAGGGCGGACGTCTGGAAGGAGAGCTTGAACGCACGCTGGCCAGACGCACCGAATTGCTGGAGATGTATCGCCAAACGATCCTGACGGCTTACCGCGAGGTTGAAGACGCGCTGGCGCTCGGCAGCCGCTCGACGCTCCGCCGCAATGCATTACTGCAATCGGTCGACAGTGCGAAACAGGCGTACGAGCTTGCCCGGGACCGTTATCTGGCCGGCGCGGTCGACTATCAGACTCTGCTGAATGTGCAGCGCAGCCTGTTCAATGCACAAGACAGCGAAGTGCAGGCTCATGTCGACGTCTTATCCGCCTCCGTATTGCTGTTCAAGGCTTTGGGCGGCGGCTGGAACGGTTAGCGACGACAGATTGCAAGAAAGGTTTTGCCGGATGGTTGTTGCTCTCCTCGCGGGATGATTTCGTCGTCCGGGAGGCTGTAATATCCGAATTGGAATTTTAATAAAGATGGAGAGAATATGTAATTTATTTATGTTTTAACTTTATTTATGGTGAAAAACTTTTTAAAACAAGCGTTAAATAAAGAATATTTGTAAGATTATCCCTGATATTTGGTATCGATTCGATATGCTATGCGGGCGGCCAGTAACGAGTTCGCTGCGGTTTTTTATTGATTTACCGAGTTGTCGGTTTTACTATGCGCACTCGTTTAATCGGAAAATTGCCCCGATTCTCATTAAACTAGTCAAAAGGAGCCTAGCATGAAATTATCGTATGCCCTCGCTTTATTCATTTCGTCAATCGGCTGTGCTTTCGCCGCAGATGTCGTTGTTCCCATGAATACCGTCAACGAAAAGGGGGTGGTCAAACCCATCGGCAACATTACAATGACTGAAACGGCTTATGGTTTGGTCTTCACTCCGTCACTGGAAGGATTGCCCGCCGGCGTTCATGGTTTTCATGTGCATGAAAACCCCGGTTGCCAGCCCAAGGAAAAAGACGGCAAGATGGTGGCCGCGTTGGCGGCGGGCGGTCATTACGATCCGAAGGGCACCAAACGCCATGGCATGCCTTGGGGCGACGGCCATTTGGGCGATCTTCCGGGGTTGGTAGTGAAGGCGGACGGCAAAGCCGATTACCCGGTGTTGGCTCCGCGCCTGAAGATGGAAGATATGCAGTCCCGTGCGATCATCATTCACGCCGGCGGCGATAATTATTCCGATGAGCCCGCTCCTCTCGGCGGCGGCGGAGCCCGCATCGCTTGTGGAATAGTTAAGGAATAAGGTTTTTTGATCTCTTTGCGCGGTCATTCCGTTATTGTCGGCTGCTTACGAATGTGTCCCTGCTGCCACAAGAATCTTTTTTATCGGAATAACCGTTTCCTTTAACAATTGTGTCGATTCCCCCGAGGCGTTCCTGATCGGTAAGTAATAACAATGCCGAGTCAAACAGGAAGCTCGGGGCCCTTTTTTAAAATACGATATTTTTCGTTATTTTTTCTTTTTCTCCTCGTCTTCACTTCCCAACTTCTCCAACTCTTATAAAATGAATGGGTCTGTTTGAGTTAAGGCCGTAATTCATACAAGATTTTCTCGAACAAAGGAGAGGTTAGTTATTCACAGAGCGATCCCGTCTTATCGTTGTGATTCTGTTCGCTGCAAACCTAAGCCGACGTCCGATCATTGGTTTGCGAACGTTAATTGATAGGTTCGTGAAATGAATTCCCGGCTGGAATAATTTTGTAATAATCGTCGGCCGATAAGGTCTGTTTGTTTTATAAGTTTCGGTTTTTTAAAGAATCCGGGGAGAAAAATATGAATAATCCGCTATCTATTGTATTTGCTGCTCTATTGATTTTTATAGTCGGAATCATGATTAGTAGGGAATTTGAACCGAAAATGGCGCGGACTCAACTGAGCCGGAACAACTGGCCGAGCATGAATGAAAAAGGATTCAGTAATGTGAAATTAATGGAAAAACAAGACCGCTATGTCGTCACTGTGAAAGGGGAACCTGCCAGTTTGACTTCCGTGGACATCAAACTGAATGGAAGGCAATTGAATCTTTCCCTTAAAGCCAGTCGTGCCGAGAAGCGAACCGATGACCAAGACGGCGATTACAGCTATCAAGCGCGTTATCGAGGAGAGTTTAAAAGAAGTCTGACCTTACCTGGCCCCGTTGATGAAGATAAAATGAAAACCGTCTATGAAAATGGCGTTTTAACCATTACGCTTCCCAAGAAGTAGTGCTTAGCCCCCAGACTGGCTCGGCAAGTTTTCGGTCCAAGGTTTTGCAAGGCTTAAAAATTGTAAAAAATATTCATTTCGTCTCGATTTGTGAATACAATGATGGTTCATGATTAGATCGTGCGAATCTTTATTTTTTCAACCGGATATAAACATCAACAAAGGACGGTTCGCGTACTCCTTCTCGGCAGTCCTCTTTTGGACAATCGTTTAAGCGGGAGGAAATCATGCCTGATTGCCGTGTAATGGTTAGATTATTCTTTGAAAGAATCGACGAGATGACACAAAAGTATCGAATCCGGCTACCATGACTCATTATTGAAACTTTTTACATGGCATTATGAATACTCATCGGAAAGTGATTTCTTCCCCTTGTATCAGAAATTGTTGTCTTGACCAGGCAGAGATATGTCTGGGTTGCTTCCGTTCATTGTCTGAAATTATCGGTTGGGGGCAGGCGGATGAAACGACGCGCCGGATTATTCTGGAAAATACCAGCCGACGTCGGGATGCTTATAGAGAAAAATATAATGTCTACCGGAATTCGCTCCGATGAATGCCGTACCGGCAAGAGAAGAATAAGGACGGAGAAATGAAACAACTGCATAGAAAAGATTTGTTCGGATGGTCGGAGTTCAATAACGAACGGAATCTCGATTTTCATAGCGTGCTTTGGGTGCGCGAGGGCGGCAATGTGGTCATCGACCCCCTGCCTTTGTCCGAGCACGATCATGGGCACCTCCAAAGTCTCGGTGGAGTAAGCATCATCGTAATCACCAACAGCGATCATTGTCGGGGTGCCGAGCAGCTCGCCGCGGATACCGGAGCGAGAATTTTCGGTCCGGCAGAGGAAGAAGATACTTTTCCTCTGGAGTGCGACCGATGGCTTTTCGATCTTGACGAAATAGTTCCTGGATTGATCGCCTATAGGCTGGATGGTTCGAAAACGCCCGGCGAACTGGCATTGCTTCTGGAAAAGGAAACTCTGATCACCGGCGATTTAATACGTTGCCATATGGGCGGAGAATTATGTATTTTGCCTGATAACAAGCTGTCTGATCCCATAAAAGCCGTTCATTCGGTCAAACGTCTCGCAGCTCTTCCCGGAATTAAAGCCGTTTTGACCGGCGACGGCTGGCCGTTATTCAACCATGGTGCCGAGGCTCTTCATCGGCTGGCAAGATCTCTGTGATCCTTTCAATCTTTCAGTTAATTATGAATTTGTTTGGATTTTGCAGGTCTGCTTTTGGTCAATCAGAAAAGGCAAAACGAAGAATTTTCCAAATGAAAACTACGGCATGCTCTTTTTGGACTATATTATAAAGAGATGCCATAAGTTATCTTAGTCATAAAATCGTCCCATTATAAAATATGCATCATATTTTGAAGGAAGGTAGTATTAAATGAATATCATCAATCTGCGCAAAAATTTAAGAAGGTTGTCGAAGACTCGGCGTGTCGCCGACAGAAGGGTTGTTCCTTATGAGTTTGGCACTCCGGAATGGGAAGAGAACATAAAAAAGAACTATCTGGCCTGGCCTAAAACGGACCGGCGTAAACAGGACAGAAGAGTCAGTGAGCGGAGAGTGCCTGAGCGCCGCCAAAGCAGCAGCCAACTGGAAGCTCTTGAACGCAGCCGGCTGGAAAGAAAATATGCACGGATCTTATTGACTCCGGAAGAAAAAAGATTAATTGAGGATATGTATTTAAGAGATTTGGATTAACGGGCCAGACCCATGTTCCGGCGTTGACGAATGAACGAAATTCAGCAGGATAATTGTCTCCCGGCCGGCTCATGTAAGTAGTTCATGTGGTTTTTTACATCCTATGACACTTGCGATCCGAGTTTTTCGATATCCGGATTTCGGCAGAAAGCAGGGTAAAAATTATTCAAGCGCCGGGCAATGGCTGTTCCCTTTTTTTTCGCAGAGTTGATGGCTTAACTGATTTGCCCAGTAAATATAAGCCTGTTCGACATCATCCCAATGGTTAAAGGAGCCGGCCAGGGTTTTTCCGCCGGCTCTGGCATCGGCGGAAGCCATCAGTAATTCCCCCGTTCCGGAATCGGTAATCTTCCTTTCGATACTGGCTTTTCCTACATACGACTCCGTACCTGTAGCCAACCGTTTAAGCAGGGATAATGTCCGTGCGGAAGGGTAAAGAGTGGTGAATTGATCCAGCCAAAGCGTCGAGGTTTCGGCATCGGTAATCGCCAACTCGATGCGCAAGGTATCCGGTCCCGGCTTGGTGACCAATTTGAAGTCTTTTTTCAAAGCCTGACGAATCCGGTATTCGAAAAACTCTTTTAGCCGATAATTATCGGAATGCGGGATGTCATTGAGCTGAGAACCCGAGATCTTCCTGACGACCACCGGTTCTACGATAACCTTGCTGTATTTGGTCCAGTCGGTTCCTTCTTTCCAGTAACTTAACAAGGCATCGTCGTCTACGTCTTTTTTTAATATGGCATAATCGTCAAGAAAATTCGCGGTATCGACATGGCGTGTCTGATAAGTGCGAGCGCAGGCGCTGATCAGAAAGATAACGCCCATAGTAAAAATTCGGCCAAAATTAAGCATAATCGGATCAATTGAAGTGCACCTGGATTAAAGTGTAATTCAATTTGCCGAAATGGCTACCGCCATCGGAATCTGAAAAGTGCTTGGAAAAATCGATAACGGCGAAGAAAAGCAAGAAGCGAGCCGGAAGAGGGCGATTTCCTTTACAGAGGTGGCGACCGATCGGGATTGATTAAGGCATGGAATTTATGGAACGGCAGGCGACACTATGCCTGCCCGCCGTCCATGTTCCCGATTAATCCCGGAAATTATCAAATTGCAGCGGCTGCTCCCATTTTTCTTCTTTCAGCGTTTGAATGACTTCCTGCAAATCGTCCTTTTTTTTGCCGGAGACCCTGATTTGCTCGCCCTGAATGGCTGCCTGAACCTTTAGTTTTTTATCCTTGATCAGCTTGACGATTTTTTTCGCCAGCAGCGAATCTATACCTTGTTTCAGAGTGATTTCCTGGCGAACGATCTTGCCACTGGTCTTGGCTTCGCCGATATCCAGGCAGGCAATGTCCACACCTCGTTTACTCAGTTTGGTTTGCACGATGTCCAGCATTTGCTGCAATTGAAACTCCGATCCGGAAGTCATCAGCAGTTTGTCTCCGTTCAGTTCGAAGGTCGAGTGAGTGCCTTTAAAATCGAAACGGGTGGATACTTCCTTATTGGCTTGATCAACGGCATTTTGAGCTTCGTGCTTGTCGTATTCGGAAACGATATCGAAAGAAGGCATGAGTTGACTACCCGGTTTATGAAAAAACCGAAACTATAATTTGAAACGGCGCCTTATTCAATATCGCAGAGAAATTTGGGGCTGGAGCCAAGCCATTTCGAATCCGGGAATGGGCGAAGAAAAAAACCGACGATGAACGGCTTCGGCTTGGAATCTCCTCGGTCCTGGGCTCATACAGTCGTGCGGGATGCTTTCCAATTAACTTGAAACTCGGCGATGGCCTCGATCCGCAGGCGGCGAATGGCTTCGCCTATTTGCGCTCCGGAAAGATTCTTGTTGGCGACGTCCCTGATCCCGACCGAAGAGCCGGCTCGGGCGGCGCCCTGGAAAAAATCGGCTTGCGGGTAAGGCCTGTTTTCCAGCCCGGTTCTTCCTCTGGCGTCCGCCTCGCACGCCATCAGAAATTCGTTCAGACGATTGGGAATTTTGAAGGCGCCCAAATCCGACAGCGTATCGGTCAGGGTCGAAGTGCGCAATTCAAAGGCCTTATGGCAATGGGTGTGATAGCGCATGACCTGCATCGCCAGCGATTTGAACGAATTGGGGACGCGCAAGCGGGCGCACATTCGTTCGAGTACGGGCAAGCCCCGGGTTTCATGTTGATGGTGATGAGGCCAGATGTCTTTCGGCGTCAGACCTTTGCCCAGATCGTGCACCAGTGCCGCAAAGCGCACGGACGGATTCGGCGTTAATCGGGCTGCCTGATCCAGGCACAGCAGGCAATGAATGCCGGTATCGACTTCCGGATGGTATTTTTCCGGTTGCGGAACGCCGAACAGGCAGTTTATCTCGGGAAAGATCGGGGCAAGCGCGTCGCATTCTTTGAGCGTGAAAAAGAAAGCGGAAGGAGAGGGTTCGGTCAGCGCTTTCAGCAGCTCCGCCCAGACGCGCTCGGCCACCAGATGATCCACTTCTCCCGCGGCAACCATTTGCCGCATCAGGCGGCGGGTATCTTCGTGCAGAGTGAAACCGAGATGCCGGTACCGGGCGACGAATCGCGCCACTCTCAGGATGCGTACCGGATCCTCGGCAAACGCCGGCGAAATATGGCGGAGAATGCGTTGCTGCAGATCCTGCCGGCCGCCATAGGGATCGACGATCCGGCCTTCCGGGGTCATGGCGATCGCGTTGATGGTCAGGTCGCGGCGCTGTAAATCCTGCTCCAGGCTGACGTCGGGGTCGGCATGGACGGCGAATCCCCTGTAGCCCGGACCGGTTTTTCTTTCGGTCCGGGCCAGAGCGTATTCTTCATGGCTTTCAGGATGCAAAAATACCGGAAAATCCTTGCCTACCGGACGAAATCCCCGTTTTATCATGGAGTCTGGAGTTTCCCCCAGGACGACCCAATCCCGTTCCTTGACCGGCAAATGGAGTAATTGATCACGGACCGCGCCGCCGACAAGATAGATTTCCACTCTTTGTACCCGATTCAATCGAATTATCTTAGAATAACACGATAAATGCCAAAAATTCTAACGCCGGGACGAGCCGGCATTCTCGTCGAACATTTTAATTCGCAATCGTCATCAAAGGGATGCCCATATGATAGAAATTATTCTGGATAGCCTGATATTAGGTGCGATATCGGGAATGTTGGCGGGACTTTTCGGCATCGGAGGCGGATTGATCATCGTGCCGATGCTGGCAATGCTGTTTTCGGCCCACGGATTCGATCCGGAACTGGTGATGATCATGGCGGTGGCGACCTCCCTGGCAACCATCGTTTTCACTTCTCTCTCCTCGATCTGGGCTCATCATCGTTTGGGTTCCGTCCGGTGGAGCAAAGTGTACCGGCTGGGTCCCGGCATCATGATCGGGGCTGCGATCGGTGCCGTCATAGCCGATTACGTGGCCGCCGGTGCCTTGCGCCTGATATTCATCGTCTATCTCCTCGTCGTTGCCGTTCAGTTGCTCTTTCAGGTGAACCCCAAGCCGGGCCGGATGAATCCGTCCAAAAATCTGGAGCGTTTCGTCGCCGTGCTCATCGGATTGTTGTCCTCCATTTTGGGCATCGGCGGCGGCAGTCTGATCGTTCCTTTTTTAATTTATTATCAAACACCGATGCGCAATGCCGTGGCGATATCGAGTGCTTGCGGTCTGCCCATCGCCGTAGCCGGCGCCACCAGTTATGCGTTTTTAGGTCGTCACGTACCGCATTTGCCCGAATGGAGTCTCGGATATATTCATATTCCATCCTTTATAGGGATAGCGCTGACCAGCATCATTACCGCTCCGGTCGGCGCGAGGCTGGCGAACAGTTTGCCTTCGGCGCAATTAAAACGTTATTTCTCGTTATTACTTTTGCTGATGGCCGCCAAATTGATGTGGTTTTGATTCTTTCCGGAAAGACGACGGATCGTCGCGATAAATCCCGAACAAAGAAGAAATCGGATAAAATAAGCCGATCGGCGCATTTTTGAGTTTATTCCTAAAGGTATTCCATGAAGTTTTTATGTCGGTTTAAGTGTTTGAAATTCAACCCGAGAATCTGGTTTTTTCTAGGCTTTCTTGGGTGTGTTTTTCTGCTGTCGATGGGCGCTTATTTTCAGTTTGTCGGCGGACTGGAGCCGTGCCCTTTGTGTATTTCCCAGCGGCTGGGAATTTTATTGACCGGCATCGTCTTTTTGATTGCGGCTCTTCATAATCCGGGCGCTGCCGGCGTGAAACGCTACGCCATTCTGGGCGCGCTGGCCGCCGTGGCCGGAGGAAGCGTTTCAGTCCGGCACGTCTGGTTGCAGCATTTGCCTCCGGACCAGGTGCCGGAATGCGGTCCCGGACTCGAATACGTGTTTCATAATTTTCCGTTGACCGATACCATCAAACTCATGCTGAGCGGTACCGGTGATTGCGCCAAAGTCGACTGGACCTTCTTGGGCATGAGCATGCCCGCCTGGACTCTGCTTGCTTTTTTAATGCTCGCCACGTTGAGTTTGCTGCAATTCTGGAATACGGAAAAATTGCCCAACCGTATATAATATTAATTTCTTCTGCGATTGGGCGTACACAGCCGTACGGTTCTACCGATCTTCGGGTACACTAGTTTTTTTCACGCACGATCTGATTCCGCAGCGGAGCCATTCGGGTTAAGCCGCCGGCAAGAAAATTATTTTGCCGATGACTGCGCTTTAGAAAGCGTAAGCGAGCTGAGAAACATTTAGCTACCCCATCCAGTAAAAACTAATTCACAATAAGGCCGCATCGGACCGAAAACGAGCCGGAGAGTGTGCAATTCCTCTATTTGAATTGTAAGATATTGAAATTTAATGAAAATATGTTGTGACCAAAATGTGACCAAGTTAACAAAACTTCAATAAAAACCGTTGTTAAGCACCGTTAAAAACCTGTTATTCACAGACTTATCCACAGATTTTGTGGGTAACTTTACCGTCAAGCCTGCATAGAAACTTGGCAATTCCTTAGCAAAAATCATGTAACCCTATGGCTGAGTTTCCGGCTGAAAACGGGCCCGTATTCAGGGTTGCGGTTGCCGTTCCCATTTATCGGCTCTTCGACTATTTACCGCCCCAATCTTTTGAAACCGAATCGTCACAACCCGGCATACGTCTTGAAGTTCCTTTCGGCAAAGGCAAAAAAATCGCGTTTCTGGTCGACGTGGTCTGGAAAAGCGAGTTCGCTGCCGATAAGTTGAAACGGGTGCTGCGAGTTCTGGATTTGCAGCCGCTGCTGTCTGCAAACGATATCCGTTTACTGCATTGGGCCAGTCGCTATTATCATCATCCTTTGGGCGAAGTGTTCGCAGCCGCGTTTCCGGTGGCTCTGAGACAGGGCAAGCCGGCCGGCCCGATCACAGAAAAACGTTATGCTCTAACTGAATCGGGCAAAACGATGGCGCTTCAACAATTGACTAGGGCTCCGGCTCAACAGAAATTGCTGGAAATTTTCCGCGAACATCAATCGATTCTGGCCGAGACGGAACTTTCAGCAGCGGGAAAAAACTGGCGCCCTGCATTAAAACAGTTAATGACGAAGGGTTGGGTTTGTCTTGCGTCGCCCGTTACGACGTTGGCTCCCCTTCCGGCTTCGAACCGGGATGATACCATACAATGCAATCCTGAACAGCAGGCG
The DNA here is from genome assembly GCF_000372865.1 of Methylosarcina fibrata AML-C10. Classification (NCBI taxonomy): domain Bacteria; kingdom Pseudomonadati; phylum Pseudomonadota; class Gammaproteobacteria; order Methylococcales; family Methylococcaceae; genus Methylosarcina; species Methylosarcina fibrata. The sequence continues at coordinate 4,580,660 of NZ_KB889965.1, forward strand.
GCAGTAACCGCCGTTTGTGAAAAATTAGACCGGTTCGGGGTGTTTTTGCTCGAAGGGGTAACCGGTAGCGGTAAAACCGAAGTGTACATGCAAATCATCCGTACCGTATTGGAACGGGGGCAGCAGGTCCTGGTGCTGTTGCCGGAGATCACGCTGACTCCGCAACTGGAAGAGCGCTTCCGGCGGCGTTTCGTCGTCCCCATCGCGCTGTCCCACTCCAAATTGACCGATAAGGAGCGGCAAAATGCCTGGCTGGCCATGCAGCAGGGAGAGTGTTCGATCTTGTTGGGGACACGCTCGGCTTTATTTACGCCATTGCAAAAGCCGGGTCTGATCATTCTGGATGAAGAGCACGACTCGTCGTTCAAGCAGCAGGAAGGTTTCCGTTTTTCCGCCCGCGACGTCGCCGTGGTCCGGGGCAAATTATTGAATATCCCTGTCCTTCTGGGTTCCGCAACGCCTTCCCTGGAAAGTCTCTACAACGTGCGCAGCGAGCGCTACCGTTTGCTGCAATTGCCGAACAGGGCCGGTAATGCCGTCGAGCCGGTTCTTCAGTTGCTGGATATTCGCAATAAACCACTGCAGGAAGGATTATCGGAGCCCCTTCTGGCGGAAATAAACAAAACCTTGTTAAAAAATGAGCAGGTGCTGCTGTTTCTGAATCGGCGCGGCTTCGCGCCTACGTTGATCTGTCACGGATGCGGCTGGGTGGCCCGATGTACCCGTTGCGACGCCAATCTGGTCATTCATGTCCGGGAGCAGAAGCTGTGCTGCCATCATTGTGGCCGGGAGCGGCCTCTGATCAAGCATTGTCCTTCCTGCTGCCAGGATGCCTTAATGCCGCTGGGGCTAGGTACCGAACGGGTCGAGAAAATTTTGGAAGAACTGTTTCCTGACAAGTCCATCGTCCGCCTCGACCGCGACTCGACCCGCAGCAAAGGCGCGCTCGAAGATTATCTGCAACAGATAGGCCAGGGCCGTGCCGATATTATTTTGGGCACCCAGATGTTGGCCAAGGGACATCATTTTCCTAACGTGACCCTGGTGGCCATACTCGACGTCGACAGCGGACTTTACAGCATCGATTTTCATGCTTCGGAAAAATTGGCGCAAATGATCGTGCAAGTGGCCGGACGCGCCGGACGCGCAGAGAAGCCGGGCAGGGTGATTTTACAAACCCGTCATCCGGAACATGCCTTATTAACGACTCTGGTCGATCAAGGCTACCACCGGTTTGCCGAAACCGCTCTGGCGGAACGGCGGGAAGCTTCGTTGCCGCCCTACAGTTATCAGGTCTTATTGAGAGCAGAGGCTGCCGATAGTGTAAGGCCGCTGAAATTTCTCAAGACGGTCAGGCACGTCGCAGAGCAACTCAACACCGGCCAGACCAGCATTATGGGGCCGGTATCGGCGCCGATGGCCCGGCGGGCGGGACGTTTCCGTTTTCAATTGCTGTTTCAAAACAACGGACGTCCTGCTCTGCATGCCTTGTTTGACGCTCTGATACCGGAAATCGAAAGAATGAAGTTGAGTAAGAGCGTGCGCTGGTCGTTGGACGTCGATCCGGTGGATTTGTATTGACGAGCCGGTTTCTTGACAATGACCTGCCGGGCCGGAGAGATCGGCTTTTTTCAAACCCGCTTTGCGAGGGATGAAAAAACAACGGTTGTGGCGTCAAATCCGCTTCGGATTGAAAAAGCATGTCGATCCAGGAAACCTGAGCTGATTTCCATTGTCCTTAATGAATAGATGGATTGTATTATCCGCTACGTCCGAATCATTTGCCGTGGTAGCGGAGAAAAGGCATTCCAGACAGTGGGGATGTGTCCAGTTTTAACCTGTGGAGAATTTTATTGACTGAGTTTCTTTTTTATAGAGATGAGATTGAGAAGCGTTTTTCTTATCAATTATTAAATTTCAAAAGTCTTTCTCCAGGTCCTGGGTTAGGCTTTTGATGCATGTCCGGTTGAAGAATTGCAGGGAGGGAATACGTGGAATACACTCCAGCCGGCATGTGAATGCCAAGATACAGCCGGGAAAGGCGCACAGGGGGAAAGGAGCCAGCGCTTGGCAATGGAGAAAGATGTAGCGGTAAAAGCCGCCAATAATTTCAACCTGTGTGAAGAAGGAGATGAGTATGTATCAACATCCTATGACCAAATCAAAAGTCGCGGTAGCTCTTTTGGGCGCGCTCGGTATTACCGCACCTGCCATGGCCCTGGACAATTTTACGGCGAAAATGACGGGAATCAAGGAAGTTCCTCTTTGTTTGAGTGTGGGCAGCGGCAAATTCGAAGCCACCGTCAGCAATGACAAAACCTCGATCGATTATACGCTGACTTATGACAAACTGGATGGAGTTCCTACAGTAGCCCATATCCATCTGGGCAAGCCCACCGACGCGGGCGGCATCATAGTTAACCTCTGCGGGGAAAGCGGAACCGGCGGTAATGGCAATGGAGGCGATGGCAATGGAAGCGGGGACAACGGCAGTGGCGACAACGGAAACGGCAGCAACGGAACCAATGCTTGCTCCGAAGGATCCGGTACCGTCAGTGGAACCATAACCGCCGAAGACGTTGTCGGTCCCGTTGACCAAGGTATCGAGGCAGGCAATTTTGACGACTTATTGCTGGCCATGAAAAGAGGCCTGACTTACGTTAACGTCCATTCGGACATATGCCCCAACGGAGAAATACGCGGGCAAATCGTAAGAAGAGCAGTTCAGCCCTAAATAGGAACAGAATCTCCATCATGGATACGCGAAGATACTGTTTCGTACCGCAGACGTAAGAAAAGGAATACCGTCTGCATGTCTTGGCTAGAGCTTTTACTTTCCCGCGCCTGCACGCTTTCAGAATTTTCCTATTCATCCAGCGCATGGGCCAGGCGCGGGAGGACGAGCCAAGCTCTTGTCAGAACAGACCCGAGCAAGCACGGAAAGGAGAAAGGATTTTAAGTTTTCAGAAAGAAGGATTGATTTTCTGGATAAAGCATCCCCATCCCGGCGGTTAATTTCGCTAAAAGATAAGACTGAATTGTTAACGCTCAGGATGGATAATCCCATCATTATCAGGGATAATGCGCGTTTATTTTATGATGATTGAACGCGCAGAATAATGAAAGAAAAGATAGAGGAACTTCTCCGCCAAGCCGTTGCCGCATTGAAGGCCGACGGTCTTATTGCCCGGGATCTTGGTGTTAACATTGCCGTAGAAAGAAGCCGCGATGCGCAGCACGGCGATCTGGCCACGAATCTGGCTCTGACGCTGGCTAAGCCGGCGGGTCTGAATCCGAGGCAACTGGCGGAAAAACTGATTGCCGCGCTGCCCGAGGATCCTGTTGTGGTCAAGGTGGAGGCGGCAGGTCCAGGTTTCATCAATTTTTTTATCAATCCGAATCAACAGTACGAGATTGTCCGGAAAATCCATCAGGAAGGCCCGGGCTTCGGCTTGAGTGCGATCGGCGCCGGTAAAAAGGTACAGGTCGAATTTGTTTCGGCCAATCCGACCGGGCCCTTGCACGTCGGCCACGGCCGCGGCGCCGCCTACGGCTCGGTTGTGGCCGATCTGCTGGAGGCCGTCGGGTTCGAGGTGCATCGCGAATATTATGTCAACGACGCCGGCCGGCAGATGGACATTCTGGCGACCAGCATCTGGCTGAGATATCTGGAAGAATGCGGCGAAGTGGTGCATTTCCCGAGCAACGGTTATCGGGGCGAATACATACGGGAATGCGCCTGGAGTATCCATAAAAAAGTCGGCGAGGCTTACCGCCGAACCGCGGAGCAGGTGTTCGAACAAATACCGCCCGATGAAATGCAGGGAGGCGATAAGGAAGCGCATATCGATGCCTTGATCGTCAGGGCCAAGAACTTGCTGGGGCCTGCGATTTATCAAGAAGTGTTTCAATCCGGTCTGGATACCATTCTGGACGACATCAAGGAAGACTTGCAGGAGTTCGGCGTCGAATATCAGGAATGGTTTTCCGAGCGCAGCCTGATGGACGACGGTTCGGTCGAAAAAGCGCTTAAACTCCTGCGCGAGGGCGGCCATCTCTACGAAAAGGACGGCGCGCTCTGGTTTGCCTCCAGCCGGTTGGGCGATGAAAAAGATCGGGTGGTGGTGCGCGAAAACGGGCAATTCACTTATTTCGCTTCGGATATCGCCTATCATATGAATAAACTGGATCGCGGTTTCGACCAGATCATCGATATCTGGGGCGCCGATCATCATGGCTATATCCCTCGGGTCAGGGCGGCCATCCAGGCGCTGGGCGCCGATGAAGCCAGGCTGAAAGTGTTGCTGGTGCAATTTGCGACGCTTTACCGAGGTGAAGAAAAAGTGCAGATGTCGACCCGGTCCGGCGAATTCGTCACCTTGCGGCAATTGCGGAACGAAGTGGGACGTGATGCCGCCCGTTTTTTCTATCTGCTGCGCCGCTCCGAGCAGCATATGGACTTCGACTTGAAACTGGCTACCTCGCGAACCAATGAGAATCCGGTTTTTTATGTACAATATGCGTATGCCAGAGTTTGTAGCGTATTTCGGCAATTGGACGAAAAAGGCTGGGAAAGAGATTTGAGGCTGGGCATGGGCCATCTTGCAAGATTGGTCGAACAGCATGAAATCGATCTGCTCGCCACTTTGGCGCGTTATCCTGATGCGCTGGAAAGAGCGGCTTTACAGCACGAACCGCATCAACTGATCCTTTATTTGCGCGAACTGGCGAATGACTTTCATACTTATTACAATGCCCATCAGTTTCTGGTCGAGGACGCGCCGCTGCGCAATGCCCGCTTGAATCTGATCGATGCGGCAAGACAGGTTTTGGCTAACGGACTAAGCTTATTAAGTATTACCACGCCCGAAGTAATGTAACATGCCCAGAGACTATAAATACCGATCGGAAAACAGAAACATAAAACGGAGCAGACATCACTCAGGCCGTGAAGACCGCCTGGCTCTATGGAAATGGATGCTGATCACGGCATTGATCATTGCCTTCGTCGTCTTTCTCTTTTATTTGGGCAGCAAGGGCAGCAAACAGGTTAATACCCCTCCGGTTTCGCAATCGGCGATTGATAATAAACAGGCGGAAACAACGGCCGCGGCAGCGGCTAACAAAAAAGCCGAAGTCAAGGCCGAGCCCGAGATTCCGCAGTTTGATTTTTATACCATTTTGCCCCGGAAAGAAGTGGTCGTACCCGATCATGAGATCGATACCCGCAGCAGAGAAGAACGGGTAGGGGAGGCAAAAGCCACTCAATACATTCTGCAGGCGGGATCCTACAAGGATTTCAAGGAAGCCGACCGGTTACGGGCAAAGCTGGCTTTGATGGGCATAGAATCCCGAATCGAAAAAGCCAAAGTGGGCAACGTAACCTGGTATCGCATCAAAATGGGTCCTTATACCCGTATGAACAGCGTCAGCATTATTCGTTCGAGATTACGGGACAATGGGATCGATGCAATCGTTACGGAGATAGAAAACCGGTAGTCAGTCCTGCGAAAGGAAAAAATGGAACCGGACCTGCGAGATTTTAAAAACCTCGTAGGTTTTTTAATACAACGCCGAACGGGAACGGACGAGGCGGCTGACCGGTTTTGCAAAGTCTTGATTAAGGCAGCATGGTTTTTTCCGAATGCAAGAAGCCTTCCTTACATTTCTTATGGACATCCGATCGATGAGAAAGCTATTGTTTTTTTTAATGCTGTTGGCAAGCCGGACCGCCGCAGCCGCGCCGGTGTTGTCGATTACCGAGGTGGCGCCCGGAATCCACGTGCATTTCGGCGTTCATGAAGCGCCGGATACCCGCAATCACGGCGCCATAGCCAACATCGGTTTCATCGTCGGCGACCGCTGCATCGCCGTCATCGACACCGGCGGAAATCCCGAGCAGGGCAGGGCACTCAAAAACGCGATCAAGCATGTCAGCAATAAGCCGGTCTGCTACGTCATCAATACGCACGTTCATCCGGATCATATCTACGGCAATTCGGCTTTTAAAGAGGCCGGCGTTCAATTTGTCGGCCATGAGAAACTGGCCAGGGCCATGGCCGCACGCGGTCCTTTTTACCTAGAAAAGGCCAGGGATCTTCTCGGAATCGAGTTATCTCCGAAAGACATTATTCCTCCGGATCTTCTTGTCGGCCATTCGATGGACCTCGATCTGGGCGGCCGAATACTGAAATTAACCGCCCATCCCGCCGCGCACACCGACAATGATTTGACGGTTTACGATCCCTTAACGGAAACGTTCTGGATGGCCGATTTGCTGTTTATCGAGCATTTGCCGGTCATCGACGGCAGCTTGAAAGGCTGGTTGGGAATACTCGACGAGCTGGAGCGGCAATCCTTTAAACGGGTCATTCCCGGACACGGCCCGTTGGTAACGGACTGGCCGCAAAGCATGCAGCCCGAAAAGCAGTATCTGCAAATGCTGCTGACCGAAATCAGAGCCACCATCAAAGAGGGCGGGTATCTGGAGCAGGCCCTGGAAACGGTCGGTTACACGGCCAAGCCGCATTGGAAGCTTTTTGACGAGTTTCACCGTAAAAATGTCTCCACCGCCTTTGCCGAACTTGAATGGGATGAGTGATTTTACGGATTTATAAGTGTGAAACTCCGAACTTGAACTGATGGATTCAAAAATTAGCTTCAATTGACATTGGAAGGGTGAGTTCGACCCTAACCGACCTTTCGACTATGTTGAACTAAACCGCTGCGCGGTGCCTTGGCACAGCTCTAAATTTCCCTTTCGTAACAATAAGTCGCACACTCCTGATTGACCGCTGTTGGTCAGTCTTTAGAGGAGAAATGTGATGACTCCGTTACGTCAAAAAATGATCGATGCCATGCTGGTACGCGGCATGGCTCTGAGAACCCAGCGCAGTTATCTGATGGCTGTCGCCGAGTTGGCGAAGTATTATCATCGTTCGCCGGCTCAACTGTCGGGGGAAGAACTGCAAGGGTTCTTCCTCGCACTGGTCAAAGAACGCCACCTCTCGCCGGCCACTTGCCGCTTGTATCTGAATGCGCTCCGTTTTTTCTATCTGCACGTCCTCGGCCAGGACAGCTTTGGCGTCAAGCTGCAGGTGCCTAAACAAGAACAACGCATTCCGGAACTGCTGATGCGCAGTGAAGTCAGCCGCATCCTGGCGGCCCACGGCAACCTCAAACACCGCATGTTACTGTCGACCTGTTACGGTTGCGGACTTCGTGTCAGTGAATTGGTGTCGATTCAGATTCGCCACCTGGATGGCGAACGGCGACTGCTGCGAGTGGAACAAGGCAAAGGCGCTAAGGATCGGGCCGTGATCCTGTCGCCTACTTTATTGCAGCTATTGCGTGCCTATTGGCGTGAACTGCGGCCGCCGCAATGGCTGTTTCCCGGTGCCGATCCCCACTCGCCGTTGAGTATTGCCAGTGCGCAAAAGCTTTTTTCGGAGGCCAAACGACGCGCCGGGGTCGACAAGATCGGCGGCATTCACAGCCTGCGTCACGCCTATGCGACCCATCAGCTGGAAGCCGGCATGCCGCTGCATCAACTGCAGCATCAGCTGGGCCATCAGAATATCCGCTCGACCTTGCGTTATGTCCATTGGGTGCCGGGTTATCAGGAAAGCCGAAGCGGCGGCGACCTGTTGGCCCAACTGGAGCAGCCGTTATGAGCGGCGACGTCGGCTTGCAGGCGGTCTTCGAGCGATTTCTGCCCGCCTATCAGACGCAGCATGCGCTCACCCCGATTCAGCAAAAAGCCTGCCGGCATATCGAACAATGCCGCACCGAAGCCTTGGGTGGCCTGCGACGGCGTTGCGGGCAGTGCGGCTTCGAGCAGCCGCAGTATCATTCCTGCCGTGACCGCCATTGCCCGCAATGCCAGGGCCAAGCCCAACAAGCCTGGTGCCAACAGCAGTTGCAGGCGGTTCTGCCGGTGACCTACTATCACCTGGTGTTCACACTGCCGCATACGCTCAATAGCTGGATCGAACTGCACCCCGAAGTGATCTACCGGTGCTTATTCCAGAGCGTTTGGGAAACCTTGGATCATTTTGGCCAAGACCCGAAACGATTGCACGGCACCCTGGGGATGACCGCGGTCTTGCATACCTGGGGGCAAAATCTGAGTCGGCATGTGCATCTGCACTGCCTGGTCGCCGGCGGCGCCTTGACCGAAGCAGGCGACTGGCATCCGGCCAAAAGCAATTACCTGTTTCCGGTCCGGGCCTTGTCCCGATTTTTTCGGGGTCGAATGGTTTGCCGCCTGCGGTACAGTGCGCAACGCGGTGAACTGCAACGGATCACGCGTCCTGCGGAAATCGATACGCGACTCCGTGAGCTCATGCAAACAGACTGGGTGGTGTACACCAAAGCCTATCTCAACCAAGCCGAAACAGTGGTCCAGTATCTGGCCCGCTACAGTCGCAAAACCGCACTCAGTAATGGGCGGATCCGGCAGATAGACGAAGACCAAGTGCATCTGCGCTACAAGGACTACCGGGATCATGACCGCAACAAAGTCATGGTGTTGGGCGGTGAAGAACTGATTCGACGCTTCTTATGGCATATTTTGCCGATCGGGTTCATGCGCATTCGCCATTACGGCTTTCTCGCCAACCGATGCCGGCGACAAAAGCTGGCGCAAATCCGGCATACTCTGCAAGCCATAGCCGAGCAAGAGATCGTCGAGCAGGAAGTTGTAAACAGTCAGCCCGTTACCGCGCCGATCATTGAAAAACCGCAGTTATGTCCGCAATGCCAAACAGGCCGTATGATCGTCGTCGGAGAGATAGCGCCCAAGCGCATAGAGTATGGCTAAGCGATAAACCGATCGGAAGCTTAAGCCAGGAACGGCACAGCCCGTCCACAGGCGCCAAAAGGCCTGGGATACCGTGCGGCCGAGAGAAAGAAAAAACCGAAAAACTAACAAATGAAGCGAACAAAATTGAATAAATCCTTCCCTCGACGGACCTATCAGAAGCTAATCGGTCAGTTACAAACAAGACTAACGTCCATAGAAAGCCGATAAATCTTGGACAACCCTGCTCGAAAACAATACAATCCCCATTAATAAAGAAGGCGGGCTAAGCCAAACATCCAGAGCGGCTTAGTCCAACACACATTTATCTGTCATGCTTGCGCACGACAGATAAAATGCTTATTTGTTAGTCGGTCTCGATCAGCGAGCATCATGGATAATATTTAGAAAATGAGCCCAACTGTTTTCCGCGAAAGCGGTTTCCGCTTCTATTTCTTCTCGCGTGAGGAACCGAGAATGCACGTCCACGTTCAGAGCCAGAATGGAGAGGCAAAATATTGGCTTGAACCCAAAGTTGAACTTGCACAACACACTGGGCTTTCTCGGAACGAAATCAACGAAGCACTTCGCTTAGTTCAGGAGCACGAAAATGAAATCCGCAGCGCTTGGCTTAAACACTTCCCTGGTTGAAGTAACCAATATTTCTAGGCATGGTTTCTGGCTATTGCTGGAAGATGAGGAATTGTTTCTTTCGTTCGCAGACTTTCCCTGGTTTCGGGATGCAGCAGTCGGGAAAATCCTTAATGTCGAGCTTCCATCACTTAACCATTTGTATTGGCCTGAGTTAGATGTGGACTTGGCTGTTGAATCTATTCGTCATCCCGAGAAATTCCCGCTGGTGAGCCAACTCAATGCCTAACAAAACGCTTGAGCCGACCCACTTCCGCTACGCTCCAGCGGTCGGATTAGCTCTACGTTATGCGTCATGATTGATATCCGAACAGTTACACTGGTTTGTAGTAGCTTATTCGCTGGCATCGCCTTGCTTCTTAACTTTGGAGTTGCGAGGAGAAGCAATCGTATTGCGGTTTCATCAAAGCTTACCGAGCTTTCAAAACTCCTAAGCGACGAACTTGTGGCACGTGTCGAGATGCATAGCTTACTTGAAAAGGAGCTTAAAGAAGCCAAAAGCTATCCGGATCAAGCAATAGCAGCTGAGAAAGTCCGATTTCTACAGGAATCGCTGGAGCGAAACATCAAGCGGCAGAATGAGCTAGATTCTGAAACCGATTATCTCGAGAAAGCATTCTTGAATCTTGATAAGGTTGACATTGGTGGCCTAGATGCAAAGATCGCACGCTCATATCGGATGCAACGGATAGCAGAATCAACACTCACAGGACTTACGCAAGGCTCATGCGTAGAGATGGATTTCTGAGCTGTTGGCAGAGGTAGTCATCGAGTAGCTTCTGTTTCAATTGATAGACCGTCCGTCCCGAGGTGTAGGCCAATTGCTTCAGTCGAACCCAAACCAGGAAAGCGCAGGCAATATGATTGCGCTGAATGCGGGCAGAGCGGCACTGGCAGCGTTCCCTTCCGGTGACCTGTTTGCCTTCGCGGTGCAGTTGCTCGATCTTCCAGCGATAGCCGCACGCCTGTTGTGCGGCCGCCGTGGAATGCTGAGTGGGCTCGTTGGTCACGACCCAATCCGTGCGGTGGGTGGACACCTCAACCCGGAACAGGTGCACCTTGTGGTGTTTGGGAAAGCCTCTGATCTTGATGGTTTTACCGTGCGCCCGCTCGGTCGGGCTCCAGATCAGCGAGTCGACCCGTTGGTAAGGTCGCTCGCCGCCGGAATCATCCACTTGGCGGTTAGCCTTGAGCGGACAATAATAGACTTTCTGCAAGGATTCGATGAATAACATCAGGTCTTTCGTGGCGTACCAGCTATCCATCAGCACGGCGTGAAACGGCAAACGCTTGTGATGCACGGCATTGCCGAGCATGTCGTGGACATGATCCAGTTTGGATTGGCCGTCGCCATCGGGATCGTAGAGCCGGTAGTCGATCAGCCAGAACTGATCCAACTCCGGATTGACATAGACGCAGGTCACGACGCCGATACCGCGAATCAGGCCATGGGCATTGCCGCTGTACTGGTGACGTACTAGGGCAATCTTTCGGGAGAAGTCCTTATCCAGCACGGTGTCGTCGAAGATCAGGTAGCCGGCCGGTGTGAGGACGATGTCGTTGCGGACGTTGTCCCATATCAGCCGCGGGGTCATCCGTTCTCGTTGCAGGTAGCGGTTGATGGCATCGTGGCTGAAGGTGTCATGGTGATCGGCAAAATAGGTCAGCGTATAATTGATCTGGCTGACCAGCAGAAATTGGCAATAATCCAGGCGAGTCATAAAAGATTTGATCATAACTTAATGTCGCTTTTGACCTCAGTCTTTGATTCATGTGCCTTCAGCGATCAGATATTTTGCGTAAGTCCTGACTCAGTTTTGCTGAGAAGCTAAAATTGCAATGAAACGCATAACGAGGCGGTCAACTGGACTACTTTTCCGCTGTCGCTACAAAGCGTCTGGTTACCTTTATGTTGAGCGAGCAATTTGTGATCTATAGCAGTCACTGGAAAATGCACAAAAGACCGGCAGAAATTGGCCGAATTGAAACCGCCGTTAGTGCCAGGTAAAATCCAAACTGAAGTTGGATTCTGCCAGATCAGGGCTAGAGTTTTGCAACTTAAGCGCATCCCGCTATTTTTTCGCTCCGTCGAGCTGAGTCCTTTCTTATTATATTAAATCGGAACCACAGCGCTTTATAACCGAAAGATATTAAAGACAGCGCCTTCTTCCGATTGAACCGCATCGATGATTCAACCGGAATAGATCAATAAGGGGTTAAAACTCAAACTTCGTTTTATGCCAGACTTTTGCTGGCGACTTCGTAAACATCCCTGGAAATCGCTTCTGTTGCCACAATCCGCTCCAGTTGCGCTTTCATCAGCGCCTGCCGGTGGTCGTCGTAGCGGCGCCAGGAGATGAGTCCGCCCAGCATCCGAGAAGCCACCTGCGGATTTAACGCGTTCAGCGCAATGATCTGATCGGTAAGAAATTGATAGCCCTGGCCGTTTTCGGCATGAAAATGCACCGGATTGGACTGGCTGAAGGCGCCGATCAGGGCTCTGACCCGGTTCGGGTTATGCAAATCGAAGGCCGGGTGCTTCATTAATTCCAGTACCCGTTCGAACGTGCCGGGCATGGGGCTGCACGCCTGGGTGGCAAACCATTTGTCGACGACCAGGTCTTCTTTCTGCCATTGTCGGTAAAAACGGTCGAGGCACTCCTGCCGAGCCGGATGCGGATGATGAACGATCATGGTTAATGCCGCCATCTGATCGGTCATGTTTTTCGCGTCATCGAATTGTTGCAAGCTCCATTGCCGGATTTCGGCATCGTCCAGTTTGGCCAGATAACCCAGGCAGGTATTTTTAATGCGCCTGCGGCCGATGGCTTCCTTATCGAAGCGCCCGGACTCGTCTCGGTGATGTTGCCGGTACAACCGCTTGAATGGTTCCTGCAGTTGTTCCGCCAGGGTCCGAATGACGCATTCGCGGGCGTGATGGATTGCATTGACGTCGACCACGCGCATCTGTTCGGTCAGATAGATCTCCGACGGTAAATTGAGTAATAAGGCAAAGAACGAAAGATCGGCCCAGGATTGTTCCAGCACTTCCTTGACGGCATCGACCAGTATCGGATTGACACGCATTTCCCGGCCGTGCTGATAATCGGCAATGAGCCCTAAAATGATCTGCAAGGCCAGTTGCTGTCCGGCCTCCCAACGATTAAAGGCATCGCTGTCGTGTTTGAGAAGGAAGGCCAATTCCTCCAGGCTGCGTTCAATCAACAGCTTGACCGGAGCCGAAAATCCTCTCAGAACGGAAACGATCGGCGGTTGCGCAAGTCCTGCAAAAATGAAAATCTGTTCAGGCTGGGTCAATTGCAGAATGACTTGGTCGTTGACGGCACCGCTGTCTTGCAACTGGCAGGGAGCGATGGATCCGTCCGGATAGAGCAGGCCGGTCGCTACCGGAATGTGCAGCGGTTCTTTGACCGGCTGGCCGGGCGTGGGGGGTGTGCTTTGCGTCAGCGTCAGGCTCAGAGTTTGCCGCGCCGGATCGTATTCCTGCTGAACCTGGACATGCGGCGTGCCCGCCTGCGAGTACCAGCGCCGGAATTGGCTTAGATCCACGTTGTTGGCCGCTTCCATCGCATTGACGAAATCGTCGCAGGTGACCGCCTGGCCGTCGTGGCGCTGAAAGTAAAGGTCGCTGCCTTTGCGGAATCCTTCGGGCCCCAGCAGGGTGTGCAGCATGCGGACCACTTCTGCACCTTTCTCGTACACGGTCAGCGTATAGAAGTTGTTGATCTCGATATAGGCGTCCGGCCGGATCGGATGAGCTAACGGGCCTGCATCCTCGGCAAACTGACGGGTGCGCAATAGGTTAACGTCTTCGATGCGCTTGACTGCCCTTGACGTTCGGTCGCCGGTGAATTCCTGGTCGCGGAAAACGGTAAACCCTTCCTTCAGGCTCAACTGAAACCAGTCCCGGCAGGTGATTCGATTGCCGGTCCAGTTATGAAAATACTCGTGGCCGATCACGCCTTCGATGTGTTCGTAATCGGAGTCGGTGGCCGTGTCGGGCGTCGCCAATACATACTTAGTGTTGAAAATGTTCAGGCCCTTGTTTTCCATCGCTCCCATGTTGAAATGGCTGACCGCGACGATCATGTACAGGTCCAGATCGTATTCGCGGCCATAAACTTTCTCGTCCCAGGCCATGGCATTCTTCAGGGATTGCATCGCATGGCCGCATTTGTCGAGGTCGTGTTTTTCGACGAAGATCTGCAAGCTGACGGTCCGTCCCGACCGGGTGGTGAACGTGTCTTCGATGCATTCCAGTTGCCCGGCCACCAGCGCGAACAGATAACAGGGTTTGTTGTAAGGATCTTCCCAGGTCACCCAGTGGCGGTTATCCAGCCGGCCGTCCGCTATTTTATTGCCGTTGGACAGCAGGACGGGATAACGTTCCTTATCGCCTATCAGGGTTGTGGTGAATCGCGTCATCACGTCCGGACGGTCGAGAAAATAAGTGATTTTTCTAAAACCTTCCGCTTCGCATTGAGTGCAGAGCATGCCGTTCGAGAGATAAAGCCCTTCGAGCGCGGTATTGGCTTTCGGGTTGATCGTGTTCTCGATAGTCAGGGTAAACGGGCGATGCTGAGGGACGTCGTGCAGGATTAATGAATCGGACGTTTGCAGATAATCTTGCCCGGTTAATTCCTGCTCGTCATTTAAAACGGCGCGGATCAAACACAGATTTTCTCCGGCCAGGGTCAGCGAGGTGTCGCTGGACCGGCTTGCCGGGTTGCGGCTCAGGGTTAACCTGGAGATCACGCGGGTGTTTTCTTCGTCAAGCTCGAATTTCAGTTCGACATGATGAATCAGATACTCGGGGACGGTATAGTCTTTCAAATAAGTGGTATGGGGCGTTGCGTCGCGCATTAGGAATACCTGCCGGAGGATTGTTTTCGGGTTGCAAAAACGGCAATCAATAACCAGGCTGTTAAAAAGCTCAGGCCGCCGAAAGGCGTGATCATGCCGAACCATTTAACCTCAAGCATCGTCATGAAATACAAACTGCCGGAGAAGAGCACTATGCCTAAGAACATTAACCACCCGGCCCATTGAAGCAGCCGGGAGTGGGGGGCCTGACGATGGATCTGGGCGATGCCGCAAAGTCCCAGGGCGTGCCATATCTGATAATTGACCCCTGTTTGATACACCGCCAGTTGTTCGGTGCTTAAGACGCCTTTCAAACCATGAGCGCCAAAAGCGCCCATGGCCACTCCGATAAAAGCGGCCAAGGCGCCGAAAAACAAAAAATTCGATCGCATCTTATTTTTCCATTAGCCGGGGCATCAACTCCACCAGATTGCAAGGTTTCGTACGGTAATCCAGTTGGTCTTTAATGAGTAAATCCCAGGCCGTGCGGCAGGCTCCGGAAGAGCCGGGCAGACAGAAGAGATAGGTGGCGTTGGCGACGCCGGCCAGTGCCCGGGACTGAATTGTCGAGGTCTTGATGTCCTGATAGGACAACATGCGGAACATTTCTCCGAATCCGTCCAGGACCTTGTCCAGCAAGGGCAGGATGGCTTCCGGCGTGCCGTCCCTGCCGGTGACGCCGGTGCCTCCAGTGGTAATGACCACCTGGACGTCATCCTGGGCTATCCATCCGGAAACGGCCGCCCGAATCCGGTAGATGTTGTCGGGTACGATTTTTTTCGCAATGACGCGATGGCCGGCAGCCTCCGCCTGTTCCACTAGCAGTTTGCCGGAAACGTCGTCGCTCTCCGTGCGGGTATCGGAAACCACCAGTACGGCAATGTTTAAAGGAATAAATTGGTTCATTTGAGTGTCGGAGCGAATTCAAAAAAACAGCACAGACTGGCATTATAAATGAAAACCAGTCCTTATTTCCTGCTGGCGCTTTTTATGCTCACGGTCAGCGCAGCACGACGAAAAAGCCTTCCTGACCGCGTTGAATGTTGATCATCAACGAATTGCCGGCATCGACGGAACGCTTGAGTTCGTCAAGATTATGGATGCGATACCGATTGGCCATGACGATCACGTCGCCGGGACGCAGACCGACGCGCCACGCATAGGAGGCGGTATGGATTTTTTCAAATAAAACGCCCTCGATTTGATCCTTTTGGGTAGAGCCTAACACCGTGCCCTGCAGAGTGGGATGCAGTTTCTCGCCGGCCAGTTGAACCCGTTCGGGTTTGCCGATGACGGCCGTCGTTTCGTTCTTTTCATTGCCGCGGAAATAGTCGATGGCAACCTCGTCGCCGATTTGCAGCAGGCCGATGATGTTCCGGATGTCATGGCTGTCTTTGACGTCTTGACCGTTCGCTGCCACGATGACGTCGCCCGGTTCCAGACCGGCTTTCGCGGCCGGCGAATTGCTCTCGATCCGGCTGATCACAGCACCCCGGCTGATTTGCAGGTTAAACGCCCTGACCAGTTCCGGAGTCAGATCCTGGGTGGTGACTCCGAGCAAGCCGCGCCTGACTTCTCCATGCTTGATCAACGAGTCTTTAATGGTGGTGACCATGTTGGACGGAATGGCGAACCCGATGCCGACATTACCGCCGGTAGGAGCCAGAATGGCGGTGTTCATTCCGATAAATTCGCCGTTCAGATTGACCAGGGCGCCGCCCGAATTGCCGGGATTGATCGACGCATCGGTTTGAATGAAATCCTCATAACCTTCTATGCCCAGACCGGAGCGACCCAGGGCGCTGATGATGCCGGAGGTCACCGTCTGACCCAGACCGAAAGGATTGCCGATGGCGACGACAAAATCGCCGACCCTGAGCCGGCTGGAATCGGCAATCGGCAGTTCAGCCAAATGGTCCGCCGGTATTTGAATCACCGCCACGTCGGCCTCCGGATCGGCGCCGATCAGTTGGGCGTTGAGTTGGCGGCCGTCGTTTAACGTGACCATGATTTTGTCGGCTTTATCGATGACATGGTTGTTGGTTAAAACATAACCTTGTCTGCTGTCGATGATGACTCCGGAGCCTAAACTGTTTTTTTGTTGTTGCCGCGACCGATTGGGCATTTCAAAGAAATGCCGAAAAAACGGATCCTGCATCAAAGGATTTTCCACGACCTGAATGTTGGTCGAGGTTGAGATATTGACCACGGCAGGCATGCTTCGTTCAAGCATGGGAGCCAGTGAGGGCAAAGCTTGTCCTTCTGCATAAGGAGGCAGTCCGATGGCTTTCGCGATCAGGGGCTGAAAACCCAGTAAAAACAGGATGACAAATAATCGTTTTACTATCTTAATGTCCATTAGGATGTTCCATGGTTGATATGAGTAGCAGCGATAGACAATATAAGGACAAAAATGTTTAATAACAAGACGTGCATGAGTTCAAGCAATTCAAACAATAGGCAGTTTATGGACTATTATTTTAGGGTTTTTCTGCTTAAATACTTTAATGTCTGTCGATATTCTTTCTGAAGAAGGACGACTTATCCGAAAGTTCGTCCCGTTTGTAACGATGCCGGCTTCTTCGTTCAATGCCTTATGTACGGAGATGGTCATTGAAGAAGTTACGGATGGCCTTTTGTTTAAAAGGGGAGAGGTCGACAGTAATTTGATCTATCTTTTAAGCGGAGAAGTGGTTCTTCAGGCGGACGATCTTGTCGTAGAGACAATCGTTGCCGATACCGAGGCAGCCAGATTTGCTCTGGCGCACCAGATTCCAAGAAAAATAGATGCAGTGGCAAAGGGAACCGTTCGTTTTTTGCGGCTTGAGGCCGCGAAGGTGATCAATTTGCCTCCCTTTGAGTATAAAGAGGAAACGAGTTTTATGAGCGTTGATGAGTCCGACGACAGCAGCGACGACTGGATGACAGCATTATTGAAATTACCCATATTTCAACGTCTTCCGCCTGCCAATTTACAAAAGATTTTGATGGGATTGGAGCTTGTCGAGTACGAGAAAGGTGCGACCGTTATCGAACAGGGCGCCATCGGGGATTATTACTATTTAATAAAGAGCGGACAATGTCTGATCAGTCGGAAGCCTTCCGCCAGCGCCAAAGAAATCAAATTGGGAATGATGGATAAGGGCGATACGTTTGGAGAAGACTCCCTGCTTACCGGCGGTCTCCGAACGGTAACGGTTACCGCGTTGACCGATCTCAGTTTGCTCCGTTTGAGCAAGCAGCAATTCATCTCTTTAATAAAGGAACCTTCGTTAAAATTTATCGAATACAAGGATCTGGAAACCGTTTCCAAACAGGGAGGAATTCTGATGGATATTCGTGCTCCGGACGAGTATGAAAAACGGCATCTGGAAGGCACGGTCAATTACCCTTTTTTTTCCTTGAGAATGCAGCTTAAGACGCTAAGCCGGGACAAGCCGGTCGTCGTCATATGCGCCGACGGCAAGGTCAGCGAAGCGGGCGCTTTTTTGTTGCTGAAAAACAAGTTCAATGCGCTCATTCTCAAAGGAGGAATGGAAGCGGTGCCGCAGAGTCTGGCTCGTGAAGCCGCGCAGTTCGCCATCGACGACGGAATTGAGACGATGGTCAAATTACATGAGCCCGAGCATCCGGAAGACCGTGCGGAATTGGCGGATCATCCTTCTGCCGGCGACGAAAACAGCTCTTGGGAAGAGCAAATAAAATTTCTTAAATCGGAAAATGAAGCGCTGAGAAGAACCGGGCAGTTGCTGAACGAAAAGTATGAGAAACTGAAAACCGAAAAAGACGATCTTGAGAAAGAATACCGCATCGTGTGTCAGAAGTTGGCGGATCTGACGCGTTTGGCCGAAAGCCGGTAAGAAAAATTCCGGGCCGATTTGCGCTTGCCGGATTATAAAGAAACGGAAGCAATTGCTTGTAAAACCACAGCCGATCGAAGCCGTGGTTTTCAGGCAATGTTAAAGAAGTCGTAAAATTTAAATGAAAGTTATTTGATTTTGGCTTCTTTATAGATAACATGCTTGCGGGCGACAGGATCGAATTTTTTGATCTCCATCTTTTCCGGCATGGTTCTTTTGTTTTTTGTGGTCGTATAGAAATGACCGGTGCCTTCGGTAGAAACTAATTTAATTTTATCGCGCATTTTAATTCCCCTTATACTTTATCGCCGCGTTTACGCAAATCCGCCAGTACGGCATCGATGCCTTTTTTGTCGATGATGCGCATGCCTTTGGTGGAAACCCGAAGGCGCACCCAACGATTTTCGCTTTCCACCCAGAATCTGTGATGCTGAAGGTTCGGCAAGAAACGTCGGTTGGTTTTATTGTTGGCGTGGGATACATTGTTACCGGTAACGGGTTGTTTCCCGGTTACCTGACATACTCTGGACATGATTAACCTCTTAGTGTGCCTAATTCAAAAGATAGCCGAACTTTATACCAAAAAATCTTTTCAAGGTAAATGACAAATTATAAAATAAAACAATTAAAATATGAACTCCTGGGTGCACCGATAAGGTGAAGAAGGATTCGATGCCCGCTTTGCAATATAATCGGCGGGCGGAAGTCGTTTTATTGCCTTCGGATTTTGCCGGAATCCCACTGTGAAACAAGCTTCTGACCTACAAAAACCGATGCCGGCAAGTCGCCGGTTTCAACAAGACAAATTCGAAGAGGCAGTTATGCCGTCCAGCCAGGCCTCACCTTGAAGGCTGTGCAATTCGCTTCACCCGAACGAGACTGCATTTCATCCTGCCTCTCAGTACGGAAGAAAAACCGCACTGCGTAGGACAAATTTAAACTATCGAAACAATACGAGAGACTCATGCCTATCAAACTCGGTATGGTGATGGACTTCATAGGCCATATCAACATCAAGAAAGACACCAGTTTCGCCATGCTGCTCGAAGCTCAGGCCAGAGGCTGGGAGCTTCATTACATGGAGCTCAATGATCTTTATTTAAGAAACGGCAGGGCTTATGCCCGTACCCGCCTCGTGAACGTGCAGCGGGATGAACATAGCTGGTACCGCTTTGACGGGGAGCAGGACATTCCGCTGGATCAATTGGACGTTATTCTGATGCGCAAGGATCCGCCTTTCGATCAGGAATACATTTATGCCACTTACCTGTTGGAGCGCGCCGAAAGTCTGGGCGTGTATGTGGTCAATAAACCGCAGTCCCTGCGCGATGCCAACGAAAAGTTATTTACGGCCTGGTTTCCGCAATGCTGCGCCGAAACCCTGGTAGCGCGGGAGCCGGCCCGAATCAGGCATTTTTTGCAGGAGCAGGGTGAAATTATACTAAAGCCTCTCGACGGCATGGGCGGCACCTCCATTTTTCATTTGCGGCAGGGCGACCCGAATCTGAGCGTCATTCTCGAAACGATGACCCAGTACAACAGCCGCTACGTCATGGCGCAAAAATATCTGCCCGAGATCAAGGACGGCGACAAGCGCATTTTGATGGTCAACGGCGAAGCCGTGCCTTATGCGCTGGCGCGCATTCCCGCCCAGGGAGAAACAAGGGGAAATCTCGCCGCAGGCGGACGTGCCGAAGGCCGGGAACTGACCGAGAGAGACTGGTGGATCGCTAATCAGGTAGGTCCCACCTTGCGGGAAAAAGGCCTGGTATTTGCCGGGCTTGACGTCATCGGCGATACGCTGACCGAAATCAACGTGACCAGTCCCACCTGCGTGCAAGAGCTCGACCGTCAGTTCGGACTCAATATCGCCGGTCTTTTGATGGACCATATCGAACAAACGATTGTCTGACATGCCGAACCCAGTCCTGCTCGAATCCCGTGCCCTGCCCAGCAACGATGCGTTGCTGCTCTGGTTGTTTATTGCCGCGGTTGTTCACGTCGGCGTTATTTTCGGCGTGAATTTTGCCGTGCCCGAATCTGAAAAGTTCAATCGTTCGATAGAGATTACCATTGTCAACACGCCCGCCAAAAAAGCTCCGAAAAATGCAGAAACTCTGGCTCAGGAAAATCAGATAGGCGCGGGAGAGCAACCTGCCAAGCCGCAGCCGCCGCAGCAGCAGATCGCCGGCGAGAGCGTCAGCCGTCCACAGCCTGCAGAAAAGATGGCGCCGAAAGAAAGCAAACCTAAATCACCGGAAAAAGTACTGACCCGTAAAAAAGCCGAGAAGCCGATCGTTGCGGCGCCGGACGACAAGATTGCCGATGAGCGGGCGGCGGAAGAACAGCGGGTGGCTGCGCCGCCGCGTTTATCGCGGGAGTTGCTTCAGCAGCAAATCACTCAGTTGGGAACCGAAATCCGGCACAGTCAGTTGAGCGGGGATCAAAGCAAGATAAAATCTGTCAATATGGTGTCCGCGCATAAATATCTTGCGGCTCAGTATCTGAAGGACTGGGAAGAGAAAGTGGAGCGGATGGGCAATAGAAATTATCCCGAAGCGGCGGCGAAGAAGAACTTTGCCGCGACCTTGTCGATGGACGTCGGCATTAAAATGGACGGCAGCATTTACAGCATGCGCATCAGGAAATCTTCGGGCATTCCGGAACTGGACGAAGCGGCTAAAAATATCGTCAGAATGAGTGCGCCTTTTGCGCCGCTGCCGTTGGAATTGCAGAAAGAACTCAATGTGCTGGTCATTACCCGCGTCTGGAAGTTTTCCGACGAGTCCGGGATGTCGGCTCGATAAATTTGCATAGTCCATCATTACGGTTAATACTTAGGCCTATGAACGGAACTACTTATTTAAACAATCAATATATCGTCGCCATGCCCAATCTGGTCGACTCGAATTTTTTCCATACGGTGACCTATGTGTGCCAGCACAATGAGGAAGGCGCGTTAGGCATTGTCATCAACCGCCTGGCAGGCATGAAGCTGGGCGAAATATTCAAGCAAATGGATATCCGGGTGACGTCCGCAACGGCCGCCCAGATCGCCGTTTTTGCCGGCGGACCGGTGCAGCAGGACAGAGGCTTCGTGATTCATACGGCGGGTGGCCGGTGGGACGCGACGATGGCCGTTTCGGATTCGATTTCGTTGACAACGTCGCGTGACGTGATAGAAGCAATCGCCGTCGGTGAGGGGCCGGAGCAGTTTCTGGTGGCGTTAGGCTACGCCGGCTGGAGCGGCGGACAACTGGAGCGGGAAATGCTGGAAAATTCCTGGTTGAATACGCCCTTTACCAAACAGGTCCTGTTCGATACGCCGATCAATCGGCGCTGGACGGAAGCGGCCAGTCAAATCGGCATCAATATCAGAGAGCTCACTTCGCCGGCGGGTCATGGCTAGCATCAAACTGAAGCCCGGCAACGATTCGAGCCCCGTCTTCGCCAAATCCGATCCGTTAGCCGCCAGGTTCAGTGACGATACGTATCTGGGATTCGACTTCGGCATCAAAAAAATAGGGATTGCCGTCGGCCAGAGCATGACCGGCACCGCAAGCCTTCTTGAAACCATTCCGGCAATGAAGCAAAATCCGGACTGGCAACGCATCGGCCAACTCATCTCACAGTGGCATCCGGCCGGGTTGGTGGTTGGTATTTCCAGGCAGAGCGACGGTACGGACAATCCGGTAACGCCGCGCATGCTCAAATTTTGCCGACAACTGGAAGGCCGTTTTCATCTTCCGGTTTATCAACAGGACGAAACTCTTTCGACCTTTGAGGCCAAACAATTACTTTACGATGATCTTGGGGTCAGCGCCACCACGCTCTGGCGGGTCCAGGATCAATTGGCGGCGCAGCTCATATTGCAAGCCTGGCTCAATCACCATAGAACGAACCGATGACTCTAATGCACAATGACATACCCGCCCTGCTGGATAAACTGGAAGACGGGCTAAGCCGGATTATCGCCGAAAGAAAACTGACCGATCCTCTCCTTATCGGGATACGTACCGGCGGCGTCTGGATCGCCGAAGAAATGCATCGGCGTCTCGGCATTCGTGAACCTTTGGGGCTGCTGGACATTTCCTTTTACCGGGACGACTATTCCCAGATCGGGGTTCATCCCAAGGTAAAGCCGAGCCAATTGCCGACTCACATCGAAGGCCGGGACGTTATTCTGGTCGACGATGTGTTTCATACCGGGCGGACCATACGCGCCGCCCTGAACGAAATTTTTGATTACGGCCGCCCCAATCAGGTGGTCCTGGCGGTTTTGATCGAGCGGGACGGCAGACAGATCCCGCTGGCCCCCGATTGCGTCGGCGCCCATATTGCCTTGCGGGCAGGCCAGCGCATCAAGCTGACGGGACCCGAGCCTTTAAGGCTTCATTTGGAATCGGTGACCGGAGTTGCCTAAAACGATGACCGAAAATCTGCAGTTGTCCTCCGAGGGAAAATTAAAACATTTTCTGACCATCGAAGGGTTGAACAAAAGTCTGTTGACCGAAATTCTGGACATGGCCGAGTCCTTCGTCGGCATGAGCGATCAACAGGTCAAAAAAGTACCGTTGTTGCGAGGAAAAACGATCGTCAATCTTTTCTTCGAAAACAGCACGCGCACCCGAACTACGTTCGAGCTGGCGGCCAAGCGCCTGTCGGCCGACGTGCTGAACATCAACATCGCGACTTCGGCCACCTCGAAAGGGGAAAGTCTGCTCGATACCATCCGCAACCTGGAAGCCATGTTCGTCGACATGTTCGTCGTCCGTCATGCCGTCAGCGGCGCCGCGCATTTCATTGCCCGGCAAGCAGCGCCGCACATCAGCGTGATCAATGCCGGCGACGGGCAGCATGCTCATCCGACCCAGGCCATGCTGGACATGTTTACGATCCGGCAGATCAAGAAGGAGTTTTCCTCGCTGAGAGTCGCGATCATCGGCGATATTCTGCATTCTCGGGTGGCTCGCTCTGAAATTCTGGCGCTCAATACCCTGGGTGCCGCCGAAGTCCGGGTGATCGCCCCGAAAACGCTGTTGCCCGCTCAAGTCGAAAAATTGGGCGTGACCGTGTTCCATAACCTGACCGAAGGATTGAAGGACATCGACGTCATCATCATGCTGCGTCTTCAGAAAGAGCGGATGAACTCCGCTCTGCTGCCGAGCGAAAGCGAGTATTTCCAGTGCTTCGGACTGACCGAAGATAAATTGAGCCTGGCCAAGCCGGACGCCATCGTCATGCATCCGGGGCCGATCAATCGCGGCATCGAGATCGATTCGAAGGTGGCCGACGGGCCGCGCTCGGTCATCCTGCAACAGGTCAGCAACGGCATTGCCATCCGCATGGCGATCATGGCCATGGCGATGCAGCCGCAAGGAGCCGCAGGTTGAGCAGAATACTGATTAAAGGCGGCAGAATCGTCGATCCGGCCAACGCAATAGACCGCATCGGCTCGGTTTTTATTGCCGACGGCAAAATCGCCGCGATCGACAATCAGCCCGAAGGATTCGTACCGGATCGGGTGATTGATGCGTCGGGGCGGATCGTCTGTCCCGGCTTCATCGATTTGAGCACCCGTCTGCGCCAGCCGGGGCAAAGCCGTAAAGCGACTTTCAAAAGCGAGACCGCTGCCGCCGCCGGCGCCGGCGTGACCGCGATGTGCCTGCATCCCGATACCCATCCGGTCATCGATACGCCGGCCGTGGCCGAACTGGTCAAGGAACTCGCCGAAAAGACAGGGTATCCGAAAATTTATCCGATCGCGGCGCTGACGCGGAAACTGGAAGGGACGGAATTAAGCTCGATGCTGTCGCTCAAGCAGGCCGGCTGCATTGCCGTCGGCAATGCCAACGAACCGGTGAAAAATCTGCTGACGTTAAGGCGTGCCATGGAATACGCGGCCAGTCATGAGCTGCTCTTGATGTTCAGGCCCAATGATTTCTGGTTGAGCAACCAAGGCTGCGCCCATGAAGGCGAGGTGGCGACCCGTTATGGCTTGCCCAGCATTCCTTCGGCTGCCGAGACCGTGGCGCTGGCCCAGTGCCTCGAACTGGCCGAACTGACCGGGTGCCGCGTGCATTTCGGCCAGTTGAGCTGCAAAGGGTCGGTCATCAAAATCCAGCAGGCCAAAAAGTACGGACTCAAGGTGAGTGCGGACGTTGCCGTCCATCAGTTGCACCTGACCGAGCACGACGTGGTTCCTTTCGACAGCGCCTACCATGTCTTGCCGCCGTTTCGCACCGAAGAGGATAAACAGTATCTTAGACGAGGCCTTAGCGGCGGCACGGTCGATGCTATCTGCTCGGATCATCAGCCGCACGATCTCGATGCCAAACTGGGCGCCTTTCCCGAGACCGAGCCCGGCGTTTCCTCGCTGGAAACGCTGTTGCCGTTGATGCTCAAGCTGGTGGACGAACAGGTGATCACTCTGCCGCAGGGTATTGCGGCGCTGACGGCAAAGCCCGCCGAAATTCTGCGTCTTGAGAGCGGTTCTCTGACTCAGGGGTATTCTGCGGACGTCTGCATCTTCGATCCGGAACGGACTTGGCAGGTGAATAAAGACAACTGGAAAAGCCGGGGAGTCAATACGCCCTTCTGGCGGCAAACCTTAAAAGGCCGGGTGACTCACACCTTACAGGACGGCCGGGTGATCTTTTGTGCGAATGAGGCCGATCCTTCCGATTGAACAGAGCAGGATCGGGATCTCCTTCATTCGTAGAGGCAATCGCTTAAATCCACGCCCCGGTCGCGGATCAATTCGCCGTCCTTCTCGAAATCCGCGCCGTATTGTTTGCAGCGGTCCATGTGGTGGGTGTGGAACATCTGCAAGGCCTTGTCGAAATCGGCGTTAAGAAAACCCCGGGCCAGATGAGCGCAGGCACAATAAAGCGCCGAATAGTCGACGGTCTTGCCCGAGGTGCAACCATGGATTTTCTCGGACAACAGCCGCATCACAGACAGCACGGAACCTTCGTGATGCCAGAGGACGGGTTGGTCGATCACATCCTCGCCCTGTATCGCGACGGCGTTCAGCGAGCAATACGCCAGGCCGGTCAAACGCCCCAGTATTTCGCCCATGTCGCCTTTTTTCAAGGCGCGCAAGACGCCGCTGCCGGCTTCCATCAGCCAGGCCTGGCGCATGACGACGTCCATGTCGGACAAGTGTCCTGCCGTTCCGAAAGCCGCCTGAGGCAACGAAAAGGTCTCTCTGAATTCTCTGACATACTGCAAATGTTTATTCATGGCTGCTGTCCTCAAATCGTTCGGGAAGGCATGATGGCCTGTTGCCGGCAAGCGTCATTCACAACCGAATTGGACTTCGGCTCCTGATAATTGTTCATCTCGTTCGGCACGCTGACGGTTCGGAGAAAACTCCAGGACTCACGCGTGCCTCGATTACTCGGCCGTCTTTAACGCCGCTTGCGGAAACTGCATGGTCATGCAGTGCAGGCTGCCGTACTGGTGCACCAGCGGACGGCAGGGCGTCGCAATGATCTTGCGGTCCGGAAAACAGCGCTGCAAACGCTCCAGCGCGACGGCGTCCATGGGATCGTCGTAGACGGGCACCATGACGGCCTCGTTAATAATCAGAAAATTCGAATAGTTGGCGGGCAGAGGGCAGCCTTCTTCGTCGAAGATCAGTCTGGGCAAAGGCAACGGAATTAAACGATAGGGATTTCCGCCTTGCGTCCTCAGCGATTCCAGTTGCGCTGCCATGACCTTGAGGCTTTCGTAATGCGGATCGGCAGAGTCTTCGCAGGCCGTATAGGCGATGGTGTCGGCCGAGCAAAAGCGGGCCAGGGTATCGATATGAGCGTCGGTATCGTCGCCGCTCAGATTGGGCTGATCTATCCAGAAAAATCGGGACGCACCGAAATGATGGCTCAGTTGGCGTTCGATGTCGGACTGGCTGAGACCCCGGTTTCTGTTCGGATTCAACAGGCATTGCCGCGTCGTCATGATCGTATCGATGCCGTCGCTTTCGACACTGCCGCCTTCGAGGATGAAATCGACGTCGCGGCTGCGAAGGCCTTGGAACGGCCCGGCCGTCGACAATCTTCGATTCAGCGCATCGTCGTCCTCATGAGGGTACTTTCCGCCCCAACCGTTGAAGCGGAAATTCAGCAGCATCGGTTCGCCGTCTTCTTCTACGGTCAAAAAAACGGTATCCCGGACCCAGATGTCGTTGACGGGAGCCTGGATAAAATCGATATTATCGTTTACGGCAACCAGTTTCTCGATATGGCGTTGATGGACGTCGTCCCGGCAGACGATCAGCAAGCGCTGGTAGCGGCTGACGGTTTCCGCGATAAAACGGTAGGAGTGCTCGACGGATTCGAGACGATTGCTGAAATCGCCGGTCGAATGAGGCCAGGCGATCAGTACGGCGGATTGTTTTTCCCATTCGGCTGGAAAACGGATCATGTGGGTTGGGTTCCTGTGGTCGTGGCTTTCGTCCGGTCGCCCGGACGGAAAGGGGTTGATGCAGTCAAGGGCAATAGCCCGGTTTCGGTAAAATGCGGCTATTATATCAGGTTTATATCCGGCATTTTTCGGCGGTAAGCTTCATTGGAGCAGGCAAATGAAATTACCTTTTCTCGTTAATCCTCCTTTCCGGATTATCGCGCACCGGGGCGCGTCGGCTTATGCTCCGGAAAACACTCTGGCCGCTTTTCAACTGGCCGTCGACATGGGCGTTCGGGAAATCGAGCTGGACGTGCAACTCTCTTTGGACAGGCGAGTGGTCGTTTGCCATGATTTGTCCCTGGAGCGCTACGGTTATCCGGGACTCGTCGAATCGATGAGCTGGGAGGAGCTGGAAGCGCTGGACATGGGCTCCTGGTTTTCGCCCTTCTTGTACTCCAACGAAAGAATGCCGAGGCTGGAGAATCTGTTTGAACGATACGGCAGCCGCGTCACTTATCACATCGAAATCAAAGGCCGATCCCCGGAACTGCCGCAGCGGGTCTGCCGTCTGGTCGACCGGTTCGGGTTGCAGGAGCAGGTCATCGTCACCGGGTTTTCCTTCGAGGCGTTGAAAGAGATTCGGCGGCTTTCTTCCGGGCAGCGCCTGGGTTGGTTGGTCAATAATTTGGGCCGGGAGATCCTGAGCCGATCTGACGAGCTTGATTTATTTCAATTGTGTCCACACGCAGATTCGGTCACTCCCGAGGCCGTCCGGGCAGCCCGGGCGGCCGTGCCCGAAGTCAGGGCGTGGGGCATCGAAGGCCGACCCGAAGACGTGCTGAGACTGATTCAAAAGACGCTCGATGCCCGTTGCGATGGCGCTACGCTGAACTGGCCGGATTGGGTTTCGTATCCTGGTTAGTTCTTTCCGTTTTACGGCAAAAGGCTGCAAGGCTCAAGGATTGAGTCCATCGATCGGCAACAAGTAATCGGCCGCGAGGATCCGGCGGATTTCGCCGGCCGAGCGGACGCAATGGGCCTGAAGGCCGGCCGACCTGGCGCCGTCGACGTTTTCCGGAAGATCGTCGAAAAAGAGCATTCTGCCGGGCGACGACGACAGTTGCCCTGCGAGCTGGAGGAAAGCTTCAACGCCGGGCTTTCTCGCGCCCAGCTCATGGGAGCAGACAATCTGCTGAAAAGGAGCCAGAAGGTCGGCGTAGCGCTGCGACCAGAATTCCTGATGCGCTGCATTGGTGTTCGAAAAGACGTGCAGAGGTTTCAGCGGCTTCAGTTCATTCAGCAGGGGCTCAATCCCGCTCACGGGCTCCAGAAAGATCGAATTCCAGCCGAAAAGGAATTCCTCGTCGGAAAGATCGAGGCCGAGGGTTTTTCTAAGATGGGAAAAATAGTCCGAGGCCTCGATTTCGCCGCGTTCCTGCGCGCAGTAAGCGTCGTCCAGCGCAAAACGGCTTCGGATCTCGGTCAGTTCCTGTCCCGAGGCGGTTGCCCAATACTCGAATGCGAGCTCAAAATCCAGATCGATCAGGACGCGGCCAAGATCGAAAACGATGCAGTCAATCGTGGAAGAAAGGAGGGTCATGTCAATGGCTCCAACAAGTGAGAACGATCCGTTTGAGTGTCCTATTGTAATGCCTATGAGTCAATGGCGGCTGGATGGCCTTGCTTCGAGCGGATCGTAAAAGGAAGTCCGTCTGGCTCGATTTCTTTCCGCCTATCTTTTTTCCGCCTGTTGCCTCAGGCCGGATGAGTGCCGGGTAGAATGGCGATAAACGAAATAAACTATTACGGCCAACAGGAGCCATACGGTCACCAGCGGGCCGATGACGCCGTCGTAAGAACTGACCCAATGGATGAATTTCGACTTGAAATCGAGATTGAACAGGCTTTTGAACATTTTTATCTGCCATACCCAGGCGGCGTGGCAACCGATACACATGGCCAGGCCGGCATGGAAATGAGTGCGGAGCAGGCACAGGAAAATACCGACCGTCAGCAGCGCGAAAAAAGCGGAATAAATGGAAGGATTCAGCAGATTGGCAAACGCTTCTCCAAGCAGAGTGAAGCCGCTGAAAACGTCCAATTCCTGGAGAGGGATTTCCGTATGACTATCTAAAAAATGGAGCGCGGCGTAGTAGCCGGAGCTGACGAGGACGGCGCCGAAAACGGGCAGTTTCTTCATTAATCCGGCAAGCAGGATTCCCCGAAAAATCGGCTCTTCGATCAATGAAATGAGCAAAGCCAGAGCCAGGGAGATGCCGATTTTTTGAACGGCCAAAGCAAAAGTCCAGTGTTTGGACTCGTCAAAGACATGGATCCCCAGCGCATACTCGACCGTCAGCACCGGCAACAACGTTGCCAGGCCGAGCGCAAAGCCCTGTGCCAGTTGTTTGAAAAACAGTTTTTTGCCGGCAAAGCCCAGATCTTCCTTCTTTAATCGCAACCAGGCCATCGCCGGAAAAATGCTGAGCACAAGAAGCAACTGGGTGATTTTCGAGATGACTTTACGGAACGGGAAAGCATCGCCCAGGCCCTGTATGATAAAGTAGCCCGCCACGCAGGCCGCCGAGGAAGCGGCGAGCAGAACCGCCAGCGGGATCAAGGCCGCCATGAGCGATCTCATCGTTGTTATTCCTCCATTGTCCCGAAATCGCCCCACAGCGTTTGTACTGCGGACAGCGCGGCCAGCGACGCGGTTTCCGTTCTAAGTATCCGGACGCCGAGGCGTACCGGAATGAATCCAGCCGCTTCCGCCCGGGACCGTTCATGATCGGAGAAGCCGCCTTCGGGACCCGTAAGCAGGGTCACCTGCGAAGGTCTCGGGCCGAGATCGGCCAATGAGGCGGACGCATGTGGGTCCAAAAATATTTTAAGTTCCTGCTGATGATCCAGCCATTCGTGAATCGTGGCGATTGGCTGAAGCTCGGGCAGGCGAGTTCGTCCGCTTTGCTCGGCTGCATGCTGAATGATTTTTTGCCAGTGCAGCAGGCGCTGCGGCTTTTTTTCGCCTTTGAACTGCACCAGGCAGCGTTCGGTCAGGATCGGCGTAATGCGGTTAACCCCCAGCTCCACGGCTTTTTGTACCGACCAGTCCATTCTGTCGCCGCGCGAAATGCCCAGGCCCAGAAAGATCTGCAGAGACGATTCGGCGCTGCGTTCGATCCGGCGGTTGATCTGGATTTCTACCCGGTTCCGGCTGACTTCGCGCAGTATCGATAAGAATTCACCACCCTCGCCATTGAACAGAAGGATTTCGGCATCCTTTTTCAGGCGCAGAACCGTTCTGACGTAATGAGCGCTGTCATCGTCCAGTTCGATGTTCCGGCCGGGCCAGAGAGGGAAGGGAATGTATAATCTTGAAATCCGCATTTCGCTTGCTTTCTGACAATAGGAACGATGATTGGCCGGTAAATCGCGTCAGACTGAAACCACGGCGATGACGCTGTCGGCCGGGTAACATCAGTGAGCCGGCCGTTGATAACGGGACAGGGCAAAGCCGCCGTCCCGGACGGCTAGCCTTGGGACGGGCGGCGGAGCTGTAAGTTTTCGATGATCTTCAAGGTCGGCGCGGATTGATTCATCGTATAAAAATGAATGCCGGGCGCGCCGTTATCGAGTAGTTGCTGGCACAGCCGGGTCACCACTTCCAGACCGAATGCCTGAATCGACTCGCGATCGTCTCCGAGGCATTCCAGCCTTTTCCGCAGCCATCTCGGTATATCGGCTCCGCACATCTCGGAAAAACGGAACAACTGGGCATATTGAGTGATCGGCATGATGCCGGGAACGACAGGTATCGTTATACCGCTTTTTTCGCAACGGTCCAGGAAATAAAAATAGGCTTCGGCATTATAAAAATACTGGGTAATGGCCGCGTCGGCGCCGGCCTCGACTTTGCGCCGAAAATTCCTGAAGTCGGCATCGGCGCTCACTGCCTGAGGATGGACTTCCGGATAGGCCGCGACATGGATCTGAAAGTAATTGCCGGTCTCCTTGCGGATGAAATCGACCAGCTCATTGGCATAGCGGAATTCTCCGACCGACATCATGCCCGACGGCAAATCTCCCCGCAACGCGACCAGTTTGGAAATGCCTTTTTCCTGATAGCTTTTAAGCATCGACCGGATATTTTCCCTGGTGGAAGCGATGCAGGATAAATGAGGCGCGGCGGCAATCCCCATAGATTGGATATCGATGACCGTATCGAAGGTTTTATCGCGGGTGGATCCTCCGGCGCCGAAGGTGACCGAAAAAAAATCGGGATTCAGCAGCGCCAGTTTGCGATGGACCACCCGCAAATTGGCGGCGCCTTCTTCCGTTTTGGGCGGATAGAACTCGAAGCTGAAAAAAGGAGGATGCATGGATCTAGATTGCAGTTCAGTTGGCGAAAAGGGACCGTTTTAACCGGTCCCCGGCCCGGTTTGTATCCGTTAATAACGATAATAATCCGCTTTATAAGGTCCATCGACAGGCACGTTGATGTAGCGGGCCTGTTCTTCGGTCAGCCGGGTCAGGCTCACGCCGAGCTGCTGCAAGTGCAGGGCCGCCACTTTTTCGTCCAGGTTTTTCGGGAGAATGTAGACCTTGTTTTCATACTGGTCTGCGTTCTTCCACAGTTCTATTTGCGCCAGCACCTGATTGCAGAAAGAATTCGACATCACGAAACTGGGATGGCCGGTTGCGCAGCCCAGATTTACCAGGCGGCCTTCCGCCAACACAATCAAACGTTTGCCGCCGGGCAAAAGGACGTGGTCGACTTGCGGCTTGATGTTTTCCCAGGGATACCGGCGCAGCGATGCGATGTCGATTTCGGAATCGAAATGGCCGATATTGCAGATGATGGCCTGGTTTTTCATGGCCAGCATGTGCTCGTGGGTAATGACGCGAATGTTGCCGGTGGCGGTAACGAAGATGTTGGCGATCGGCGCCGCTTCTTCCATCGTCACTACGCGATAGCCTTCCATGGCCGCCTGTAAGGCGCAGATGGGATCGATTTCGGTTACCCAGACGGTGGCGCCGAGTCCACGCAGTGATTGGGCGCAGCCCTTGCCGACGTCGCCGTAGCCGCAGACCACGGCGATTTTTCCGGCCACCATGACGTCGGTGGCGCGTTTGATGCCGTCCACCAGCGATTCCCGGCAGCCGTACAAGTTGTCGAATTTGGATTTGGTCACCGAATCGTTGACGTTGAAGGCCGGAACCTTGAGTTCGCCTTTGGCCATCATTTCGTAGAGGCGAAGCACACCGGTCGTGGTTTCTTCCGACAAACCCTTGACATCCTTCAGTAATTCAGGATATTTCACGTGCATCATGTGGGTCAGGTCGCCGCCGTCGTCGAGTATCATGTTGGGGCGCCAGCCGTTCGGGCCTTCGATGGTCTGTACGATACACCAGTCGAATTCGGCTTCGTTTTCGCCTTTCCAGGCGAACACCGGAATGCCGGCTGCGGCGATCGCGGCCGCGGCATGATCTTGAGTCGAGAAAATATTGCAGGAAGACCAGCGGACTTCGGCGCCTAACGCGACCAGGGTTTCGATCAGTACCGCGGTTTGAATGGTCATGTGCAGACAGCCGGCGATCCGCGCTCCTTTCAGCGGTTGCTCCCGGGCGTATTCCTTGCGCAGGGCCATCAGCCCCGGCATTTCGGTTTCGGCGATATTGATTTCTTTACGGCCCCATTCCGCCAAACTGATGTCGGCTACTTTGTAATCGGGTTGGCTCATACGATTGGTATCCTGTTGCTAGATGATGTAACCGGAGTCAAGCGGGCAGGGCCCGCCGATGGTCCGGTCCTCGGAAAATGATGCTGAGTTTTCGGTTCCGGTTAAATGCCCGCGGCTTCGATCAGCGCCTCGACTTTGTCGGTTCTTTCCCAGGTGAAGGAATCCTCGTTGCGTCCGAAATGGCCGTAGGCCGCAGTCTGTTGATAAATCGGCTTCAACAGGCCCAGCATGGCGATCAGGCCTTTCGGTCTGAGATCGAAAATGTTTCTGACGATCTGCACCAGCCGGTCTTCGGCGATTTTGCCGGTGCCGAAGGTTTCGATGCTGATTGAGGTCGGTTCCGCCACGCCGATGGCATAGGAGACCTGAATTTCGCAGCGCTCCGCCAGGCCGGCGGCGACAATGTTTTTGGCGACGTACCGGCACATATAGGCGGCGGAGCGGTCGACTTTCGACGGATCCTTGCCCGAAAAAGCGCCGCCGCCGTGTCTGGCCATGCCGCCGTAGGTATCGACGATGATTTTGCGTCCGGTCAGGCCGCAATCTCCGACCGGTCCGCCGATCACGAACTGGCCGGTCGGATTGATGTAAAATTTGGTGTCCTTGTGCAGCCATTCCTTGGGCAGGACAGGCAGTATGATTTCATCCATGACCGCTTCGTGCAAGGCTTTATTGCTGATTTCGGGCGAGTGCTGGGTGGACAGCACGACGGCGTCTATCGCAACCGGCTTGTGATTTTCATAGCGGAAAGTGACCTGGCTTTTGGCGTCCGGACGCAGCCAGGACAACGTTTTGTTTTTGCGTACTTCGGCCTGGCGTTTTACCAGAAGATGGGAATAGGTAATCGGGGCCGGCATCAACACGTCGGTTTCATTGCTGGCGTAACCGAACATCAGGCCTTGGTCGCCTGCGCCTTGCTCGTGATTTTCGGATTCGTCGACGCCCATCGCGATGTCGGAGGACTGTTTGCCGATGGCGTTCAATACCGCGCAGCTTTGCCCGTCAAAACCGATGTCGCCGTGGTCATAGCCGATATCGCAAACGACTTTACGCACCAGTTCTTCCGTATCAACCCAGGCGTTCGTGGTAATTTCACCGGCCAGGATCACCATACCGGTTTTTACCAGGGTTTCGCAAGCCACTCTCGACTTCGGGTCCTGGGCCAGCAACGCGTCCAGCACCGCATCCGAAATTTGGTCAGCAATTTTATCCGGATGCCCTTCCGAAACTGATTCTGAGGTAAAAATAAAATTATTGCTCATGACATCGCCTATTTAGTATAAAACCCAAATAAATAAAAGGCTGCCAAGGCAGCCTTTCTATGAGTGGTGGGCCCTGTAGGACTTGAACCTACGACCTGCCGATTATGAGTCGGACGCTCTAACCAACTGAGCTAAGGGCCCCTGTGACTGTTTATTTATTCGCCGTCCAGGAAGCAGCGAAGCTGTTCCGATCTGGATGGGTGCCTCAGCTTTCTCAGGGCCTTGGCTTCGATTTGACGGATTCTTTCCCGGGTGACATCGAACTGTTTGCCGACTTCTTCCAGAGTATGGTCGGTGTTCATGTTGATGCCGAAACGCATGCGCAAGACTTTCGCTTCTCTTGCGGTAAGACCGGCCAACACGTTCTGCGTGGATTCCCGCAAGCCGGCAATTGTAGCAGATTCAACCGGAGATAGCACCCTGGCATCTTCGATAAAATCACCTAAATGCGAATCTTCGTCGTCGCCGATCGGAGTTTCCATCGA
Source organism: Methylosarcina fibrata AML-C10 (assembly GCF_000372865.1). Classification (NCBI taxonomy): domain Bacteria; kingdom Pseudomonadati; phylum Pseudomonadota; class Gammaproteobacteria; order Methylococcales; family Methylococcaceae; genus Methylosarcina; species Methylosarcina fibrata. The sequence continues at coordinate 4,614,752 of NZ_KB889965.1, forward strand.
AATCGGTTCTTTTGCGATTTTCAACACCTTGCGCACTTTGTCTTCTGGCATTTCCATGCGTACCGCAAGTTCTTCCGGAGTCGCTTCCCGTCCGAGTTCCTGCAGGATCTGCCTGGATATCCGGTTCAATTTGTTGATCGTTTCGATCATGTGCACCGGGATGCGTATCGTTCTGGCCTGATCGGCGATCGAACGGGTAATGGCCTGCCGAATCCACCAGGTTGCGTACGTGGAAAACTTGTAGCCGCGGCGGTATTCGAATTTATCCACCGCTTTCATCAAACCGATGTTGCCTTCCTGAATCAGGTCAAGGAACTGCAAGCCGCGGTTGGTGTATTTTTTTGCAATCGAAATCACCAGCCTCAAGTTGGCTTCAATCATTTCCTTTTTGGCGCGTCTGGCTTTGGCTTCTCCGATCGACATGCGCCGGTTGATGTCTTTCAGACCGCTGATGGTGAGACCGTATTCCGCCTCGATGTCCGCCAGGATCTTTTGCGCCTTGCGTATTTCCTTTTCGTGAGAGCGCAAGGCTTCCGCATAGGGCTGTCCCTCGCTCAGGCAGTGGTCCAGCCAGGCGGAGTTGGCCTCATTCTCCGAGAACATGGCAATAAATTCCTGACGGGACATCTTTGCGTACTTGATGCAGATGTCCATGATCAGTTTTTCCTGTTCCCGAACTTTGGCGATTCCGTTCGGAATAATGGTCGTCATTTTTTTCAGATACTGAGGCGTCCATTTGAATTCCATGAATAAATCAGCCAGTTCTTCAAAGGACTTTTCCGTTTCCTCGCTGGAATAGCCGTGTTTCTTGATGGCGGACGAGGCTTTTTTCAGTTGTTTTCTAAGTCCTTCGACTTTCTCGCTGACCTCTTCATAATTGAGCCCCTTCAGTTCCTCGTCCGCCGCGCCCGCTTCTTCGACGGCTTCATTGGCGGCGACGGCGGCAAGATCTTCAGGTTCGCTCAAATCGACAAAGCCGGTGATTAGATCGGTCAGCCGGATGCCGCCTTCTTCTCCGGAAATGGAGTCATAGGATTGCAGAAAGTCTTCCACGACCATGCAGGAACGAGAGATTGCCTTAACCAGTTGTTGCTGGCCTTCTTCAATGCGCTTGGCGATTTTTAACTCATCGGAGCGCGTCAACAGCTCTACCGAACCCATTTCCCGCATGTACATGCGAACCGGGTCGGTCGTTCTGCCGAATTCACTGTCGACCGAGGCGAGAGCGGCGACTTCTTCCGCATCTTCGTCATCGGTAGTGACTGCGGCCGAGTCGGTGATCAGCGAGTCTTCATCGGGGGCGACTTCATAAACCTGAATGCCCATGTCGTTGATCATGGCGATGAAGTCTTCGATTTGCTCAGGATCAACAATGTCACTAGGCAAGTGATCATTCACCTCGGCATAGGTCAGAAAACCCTGGATTTTGCCTTTGGCTATCAATTGTTTAAGCTGGGATTGCTGTTGTTCTTGATTCATCATTCACTCACCGAATAAGGATTCAGCCGGACTAAACTGAACAGATAATTATACTATATAAATTTAAATTTTGGCATCACAATTATTTATGAGTATGAGCCAGAAGTTTTCGTAACAAGTCTTTTTCGCGCCTATCGAGTCCCGCGGATTGTTCCTTGGCCAATAATTTATCCAATACCGAAGATCTGGATTGGGCCAGGAGCCTATCCAGCGCATCGGAAAATTCGGCTTCAAGGCCGTCAGGCGGCACCAGTAAGGGTAAAAGGGCTAGGGCTTTGACGGATTTTTCTTCGGGTTTTTCCCGGAAAATCTCGAGCAGCGCGCCGGCAGTGGCCGGTGTGTTTGCGAGAACCGCGTGCAGGATATCTTTAAACAATTCCACGCCGGGAAAATCCAGCTCATTCCAGTCAATTTCCTTTTGTTCAATCAGTTCGACCAATCGAGGGTTCTGCACTAATAAGGCCAGAGCGGTCCGCGCGGAGGACGGTCTGCCTTTTTCTTGAAGTGGCTTGCGGTCATATTTTCGCTTAAGTTTAGCCGTATTCTCCGAAACATCCAGCGAACGATACTCCGTTAGCTCCCTGAGCCTCGCAAACATCATTTCCCGGAATATGCTTTGCGGCAATTTATCCAGATAGGGTTTGGCCCTGTTGACCAGTTGGGCCCGATCTTCCAGTCTGCTCAGGTTTAATTCCGACGAAAGCCGGGTAAAAAAATAGTCCGAAAGCGTTTCGGCTGCTTGCAAACGATTGGCGAACCCCGTCTCGCCTTCCTTGCGAATCAGGGAGTCGGGATCCTCGTTTTGCGGCAACAACATGATGCGTACCTGCCGGCCATCCCTTAGACAAGGAAAAATCGGTTCCATTGCCCGCCATGCCGCTTCCCGGCCGGCTTTGTCGCCGTCAAAGCACAATACCACTTCGCCGGTGAATCGAAACAGCAGTTCGAGATGTGCCTGGGAGGTGGCTGTTCCTAACGTGGCGACGGCGTAATGAATGCCGAACTGCGCCAGGGCGATGACATCCATATACCCTTCCACTACCAGAATCCTTTGGGGTTTGGAATTCTTGCGCAGCAGTTCGTACAGTCCGTATACTTCCCTGCCTTTCTGAAATAGGGGCGTTTCCGGAGAATTCAAGTACTTGGGCAAAGAATCGTCGAGAATGCGTCCGCCAAAGCCGATGACTCGTCCGCGTTTGTCTCGAATCGGGAACATGACTCGGCCCCGAAAACGGCCATAGAGATCGCCTTCTTCGTTCCTGCCCAGTAATCCGCAGGTTTGCAGACGTTGCGAATCGAACCGCTCTTGTAGTTTTTTCCATGCCAGAGGGGCATAACCGAGCACATAATCGGCGATTACCTCGCCTGAAACGCCGCGGTTTTGCAGATATCCCAGGGCTTTTTTTCCTTCCGGATGGGTATTCAATTGTTCGGTATAAAAAGCGGCCACCTGCTCCATGGTGCGGTAAAGCAGGGGTAAATCCCCTTTGTTGCCGGAGTCGGGTTTTTCAAAAGCCTCTCTCGGCACTTCCAGACCGGCAAAGGTTGCCAGATCCTCGACGGCTTCGACAAAATCCAGATGATTAAAATCCATCAGAAAGCTGATGGCATTGCCGCTGACGCCGCAACCGAAGCAGTGATAGAACTGTTTGTTCCGGTTGACGGAAAAGCTGGGGGTTTTTTCGGTATGAAAAGGGCAACGGGCTACATAATTTGCGCCCGTTTTTTTAAGAGGGACGTGGGTATCGATCAAATCGACCAGATCAACCCGAGCTAAAAGATCGTCAATAAAGGTGCGGGGAATTCTGCCGCCGGACATGGCCGATACCGGAACGGAAGCGCCTAAGCCGATAATGCAGCCTTGATTTTGTTGCTCACTGCCGACATATCGGCGCGCCCTTGCATTCTGGCTTTCAGCAAGCTCATAACTTTCCCCATGTCCTTGATCGACCCGGCGCCGGACTCGGCAATTGCCTCGTTGATCATTGCATCGATTTCCGCTTCGGTCAGGGCTTGCGGCAGGAATTCCTGGATTATTTTCGCCTCGGCCTCTTCCGCTTCCGCCAGATCAAGCCGGCCGGCGTCGGTAAACTGCCGGATGGATTCGCGCCGCTGTTTCAGCAGCTTGTCCAGCACCAGAATGGCTCGGTCGTTATCCACCGTAATCCGTTCATCGACTTCGACCTGCTTAATGGCGGCCAGAATCAAACGAATCACGCCCAGTCTGAATTTGTCGCCGCCTTTCATAGCGGCTTTCATGTCGTCCTTGATGCGATCCGTTATTGATGATTCCATCATGGCAGCCTTGTCAAACCGCAGGACGGCCGCGACGCAGATTTTTTAGCGCGTAGCGCTCTCTCGCCAGTTTCTTCAGGTGGCGCTTGACGGCAGCGGCGCCTTTGCGTTTGCGTTCCGAAGTGGGTTTTTCATAAAATTCGCGGCGGCGGACTTCGGCCAATACTCCGGCTTTCTCGCACGCGCGTTTAAAGCGGCGAATGGCGATATCGAAAGGTTCGTTTTCTTTGATTTTTACTGACGGCATTTATCGATCCAGATGTGTTAATATGTAAAGTTAAAAATTATGTACCATATAAACGTACGTAACTTTTAATTATACCATTTTTTTACCATTTTCAAAAACTCAATGTACGTTTTAGGTATAGAAACTTCCTGTGACGAAACGGGGGTCGCCGTTTATCACGATCAAAAAGGGCTGGTTATTCACTTATTATACAGTCAAGTCGAGATGCACAGCGATTATGGCGGCGTCGTTCCCGAACTGGCCTCGCGCGATCACATCCGCAAACTGGTGCCGTTGATCAAACAATCGCTCCGCGAAAGCCGGCTGGAAAGCAAGGATATCAACGGGATTGCCTATACCGCGGGTCCCGGATTGATGGGGGCCTTGCTGGTCGGCGCCGCCACGGCCCGAAGCCTGGCCTGGGCATGGCAAATTCCGGCGGTGGCCGTGCATCATATGGAAGGACACCTGTTGGCTCCGATGCTGGAACAAGATCCGCCGGATTTTCCTTTTGTCGCCTTGCTTATTTCCGGAGGTCATACCTTGCTGGTCTGGGTTCAAGGAATCGGTCGATACGAGGTGCTCGGAGAATCGCTGGATGACGCAGCGGGTGAAGCATTCGACAAAACGGCAAAGATGCTCGGTCTGGGGTATCCCGGAGGTCCTCGTTTAGCGGCTCTTGCCGAAGAAGGACGGCCGAAGATTCAGTTTCCGCGGCCGATGACCGACCGTCCCGGTCTGGACTTCAGTTTTAGCGGCTTGAAGACGCACGCGCTCAACGCGTTTCATGCCGGTGCGAAATGCGAGCAGGATAAAGCCGATATTGCGGCCGCCTTTCAAGAAGCGGTCGCCGATACCCTGGCCATAAAATGCAGAAGAGCCCTTCAACAGACCGGACTGAACAGGCTGGTGGTCGCCGGCGGAGTCAGCGCCAATCGCGCTATCCGAGGTGCCCTGGCGGTGATGGCGGAAAAGGAAAAGGCCCGCATTTATTTTCCCCGAACCGAATTTTGTACCGACAACGGCGCCATGATTGCCTATGCGGGATGTCAGCGCCTTCTGGCCGGTCAGCACCAAGGGTTGGATATTCTGGCCCGGCCGCGCTGGCCCATGAGTGATCTGGCTCCGGTTTGAAGAAGTTGCCAAAAGCCGCCGGCCGTTGCTTGATATGAATCGGCTCTTCCGAGCCGCGCTGAGTAGGCTGCCGGCAGTCGGCTAAGATTTATTCGGATTCTGCCGCCTCGGGCAATCGATGCTGAAACGCCGCACCGGATCGCCCAGCCTCAGCGCCGTCAGTTGCCCGCCCCAGAGACAGCCCGTGTCGATGGCATAACAGTTGTGTCCTTCGTAATACCCCAGGGACGACCAGTGGCCGCAGACAATCCGTAACTCCGAGTTTTTGCGGTTCGGCGCTTCGAACCAGGGCATCAGATGATCCGGTTGCGTTCCCGGCGGGCCGTTGTGATCGAAGTCCAGCCGCCCCTGTTCGTCGCAATAACGCATGCGGGTAAGGCAGTTGACAATGAAGCGCAGCCGGGCAATGCCTGTTAAATCGGGCGACCAGAGGCTGGGCTCGTTGCCGTACATCCGGCCGATAAAAACCTGATGATCCGGCGCTCGCAAGGCTTGTTCCGCCAGCCGGGCCATTTGTAAGGCTTGTTGCAAATCCCATTGCGGCGGCAGGCCGGCGTGGATCAGGCAGTAATTGTCGCTGTAATGAAGCAGCGGCCGATGCCTGAGCCAGTCGAGCAGCTCGTCCCGATCCGGCGCTTCGAGAACCGGGTCCAGCGAATTTTTTTTCCTGGCGATGGCCGGCGCCGAGGCGGCGGCCAGTAAATGCAGGTCGTGATTGCCCAGGACGGTGATGGCCGAATTGCCCAGCGATTTGACGAACCGCAAGGTTTCCAGCGATTTGGGTCCGCGATTGACCAGATCGCCGGTAAACCAGAGTTGATCGGCCTTGGGATCGAAAGAAACGGTCTCCAGGAGTCTCAGCAATTCATCGAAACAACCTTGAATGTCGCCGATGGCATAAATGGCCATAAATCAGTGCAGGGTTCTTGGTATCGACAGGGTAAAGCGAGGGATGCGAGCGCTGAAATTATCACCCTCGTCCGAGCGCATAAGGTATTCCCCCTGCATGGTACCGACCGGAGTCTCAATCATCGCGCCGCTGGTATAACAAAAGGATTCGCCCGGTTTCAGATAGGGCTGCTCGCCGATGACGCCGTCCCCTCTGACCTCCTGGACCTTGCCGTTGGCATCGGTGATCAGCCAGTGGCGAGTCAGCAAGCGGGCCGGAACGGCGCCTGCGTTGGTGATCGTGATCGTATAGGAAAAGACGTAACGGCCCTGATCCGGAGCCGATTGAGCGGCTACGAACTGGGGAACGGCTTCGACCAATATTTTGTTTTTTTCGCTCATTCTTGGACCACAATAAATGATATTATGACTATTTCATCGTAACTTTTTGCTAAACGCAAGCGGCTATTGACAGCTTTTAAGAATATAAGAGGGAACTATTGGGGCTTAGGTCCTCTCGGAAAGGAAGTTTTTACAGTGCAGGGAAAAGGCTATTTGAAAATTTTCGGTGCGCTGGCCTGTTCTGCGCAAAGAGTTGTCGATTTTTAGCCGAATGCTCAAGCCGTTTTGTCCAATACGGCTAAAATCCGTTCAAGGTTGAGACGATTTCAATCCAGATAGAGAATATAGAAGGGTAAGACATTGCATATTCACATTTTAGGTATTTGCGGAACCTTCATGGGCGGTTTGGCCGTCATCGCCCGGCAGATGGGGCATCGCGTCAGCGGATCGGATCAAAACGTGTATCCTCCGATGAGTACGCAATTGGCGGAGCAGGGCATTCATCTGATGGAAGGTTACCGGGCGGAAAACCTCGACGACCGGCCGGATCTGATCATTATCGGCAATGCTCTGTCGCGGGGAAATCCTGAAGTCGAAGCCGTGCTCGACCGGGGCCTGCGTTATGTTTCCGGTCCCCAGTGGCTGTCGGAACATGTGTTGCAGGACCGCTGGGTATTGGGCGTTGCCGGAACTCACGGCAAAACCACAACGGCCAGCATGCTGAGTTGGGTACTGGAGCGGCAGGGCTTGAAACCGGGCTTTCTGATCGGCGGCATCCCTCTGAATTTCGGCGTTTCGGCAAGACTCGGGGAGTCGCCGTTTTTTGTCGTGGAAGCCGATGAATACGATTCTGCGTTTTTCGACAAGCGTTCGAAATTTGTCCATTACCGGCCGCGCACCGCCGTGCTGAACAACCTCGAGTTCGACCATGCCGACATTTTTCCCGATCTGGACGCGATCAAGCGCCAATTTCATCATTTGATAAGAACCGTTCCGGCGAGCGGACTGATCGTCCGTCCCGATATCGACGCCAATATCCAGGACGTGCTGTCGATGGGCTGCTGGACTCCGGTGGTGCAAACCTCGATTAACGGCAAGGCTTTCTGGAACGCGGAACTGCACAAGGACGACGGCAGCCGGTTCTCGGTTCTGCGCGAAAATGAGCTGCAAGGCACGGTCGAATGGTCCCTGACGGGCCTGCACAACGTTTACAATGCCCTTTCGTCGATTGCCGCGGCAGAGCATGCCGGCGTCGATCCGCAAGATGCGATTGCTGCTTTGAATCAATTCAAAAACGTCAAACGCCGCATGGAGGTGATCGGAAAGATCAACGGAGTGACCCTCTACGACGACTTCGCTCACCATCCGACGGCCATCGAAACGACGCTGGACGGGCTGCGCAAGCAGGTGGGCGAAGAACGCATCATCGCCATCGTCGAACCCCGCTCGAATACCATGCGTTTGGGCGTCCATACCGAAACTCTGGCAAAATCCTTGAATCACGCCGATCATGCCATTATTTTTCAGCCGGACAATCTGGCCTGGGATTTAACCGGACTGAAAAACTATGCGCAAAACATCGAAATTTGCCGCTCTCTCGAGGAGATCATCGGCAAACTCAAGCTGGAGGCCCGTTACGGGGGGCACTTCGTGCTGATGAGCAACGGCAGTTTCGGCGGAATTTACCAACGTCTGCTGAATGAACTTCGCTGACTCTCAGCGTTCCGATTCAAACGATATTATTAAGGAAGGTCTTATTTTGCTCGAAAGAACACTTCGTATCGCCACCCGCCAAAGTCCTCTGGCGTTATGGCAGGCTGAATACGTTGCAGCCAGGCTGGAAAGTCTATTTCCGGAAATCAAAACAACGCTGGTGAAAATGGTGACGCGCGGCGATAAACTGCTCGATGCACCGTTAGCCAAAGTGGGAGGCAAAGGGTTATTCGTCAAGGAACTGGAGCAAGGCATGCTGGAAGGCTCCGCCGATATTGCCGTGCATTCGATGAAGGATGTGCCGGTGGCGTTCCCGGAAGGTTTGCATCTGGCGGCAATTTTATCCCGGGAAGATCCGACCGATGCGCTGGTTTCCACTCGATACGCTTCACTGGATGAGCTGCCGGCCGACGCCAGGATAGGAACTTCCAGCTTGCGCCGGCAATGCCAGATCAAGGAGCGCTTCCCCGAGGCGGAGATTTTATCGCTCCGGGGCAATGTCAACACCCGCCTGAACAAGCTCGATGCCGGCGAATACGACGCGATCGTCCTGGCTTCGGCCGGGCTGAAACGGCTGGGGATGGCGGACCGTATCCGGCAGCGCCTCGATGCCTCCGTCAGCCTGCCGGCGATCGGTCAGGGCGCCATCGGCATCGAATGCAGGGTCCAGGACGAGGAGCTCAATCGGCTGCTCGGCGCTTTGCACGATCGGGACACCGGCATCTGCGTCGCGGCGGAAAGAGCGATGAACAGCCGGTTGAACGGAGGCTGCCAGGTGCCCATCGCGGGTTTTGCAGAAATTCTGGAAGGACGGTTGTTCCTGCGCGGACTCGTCGGCAAGCCCGACGGCAGCATTTTATACCGCAGTGAACGGTGGGGCGACCTCGAACAGGCCGAAGAGATTGGCCGGCTGGTTGCCGAAGATCTGTTGCGCCAGGGCGCGGATAAAATTCTGGAATCCTTGTTTTCCTGATGAACGTATTGAAAGGCAGGCGGGTATTGGTTACCCGCCCCGCGCATCAGGCGGACCATCTCTGCCGGATCATCGAGGATCATGGCGGGCAGGCCATCCGGTTGCCGGCCATCGAAATTACAGCGTGCGAGGGCTTGCCCGAGGCCGGCGCACTGCTCGAGAAACTGGAAAAGTTCCAGTGGCTTGTTTTTATTAGTGCAAATGCAGTAAATTTTGCTCTCCGTGCGATTAATGGCAAAATAGATCAATTGCATGCCGTGAAGATTGCCGCCATCGGAAGAGCGACGGCAACCGCCCTGGCGGCGGCCGGCATGACTGTGGCCTTGCTTTCCGAAACCGGTTTTGACAGCGAAGCGCTGCTGGCCATGCCCGAGCTTCAGAGCGTGGACGGCCAGCGGTTTTTAATCGTACGCGGTTGTAGCGGCCGTGAAGAATTGGCCCACACTTTGCGCAGCAGAGGGGCATACGTTGAATATCTGGACGTTTATCGTCGCTTGATTCCCGCCGTCGACTGTTCATCGGTCAGGGAAATGCTGAATCAAAACCGTCTGGACATGGTTACCGTGACCAGCGGCGAGACCTTGCAGAACTTGTTGGCGATGCTCGGGGATGCCTGTCTTGAACGCGTGGCTGCGTTGCCGTTGGTGACGGTGAGCGAGCGGATCGCCCGGATCGCTGCCGACAAGGGATTTAAACAAGTTGTTGTAGCAGACAGTCCGACCGACATATCAATTCTTGAGACAGTAATAAAATGTACTACAGGTGAACAGAGTGGCCGAAGAGATTGAACAAATAGAGAAGGATTCAGCAGACAGCAAAAAATCCCGCCGGTCGCGGAGCGGATTCTGGTTTGGCGTCATTATTCTTCTTGTCGTTATCGGCATAGCGGGGGCCGGCTATTATCTGCTCATGCAGCTTAGGGAACGGCAGACCAATTTGGGCGGCGAGGTGAAAGGCGAGCTATCCAAAAAAGTTGCCGATTATCAGTCGCAACTGAGCGCCATTCAGTCTCAACTGTCGACCATAGAATCCACTATTGCCGGCAAGGACGCGCATTACACCAAGGCCCTGGACGATTATGCAAAGCTTCATAATGAAAGGCTCGATAATCTCCGCAAGGAAATGAGCGACTCCATTGAGCATTTGCAACGCCAGTTGGGCAAGACGAGAGGGGACTGGCTGATTGCCGACGCCGAATACCTGCTCAGCGTTGCCAATGAGAGACTGCATCTCATCGGCGACGTCAATACCAGCCGGGAAGCGTTGGAAGCTGCGGATCAACGGTTGCGGGAAAGCGGCGACGCAGCGGTATTCAAGGTGCGCGAAGAGGTGGCCAAAGAGATTGCAGCGCTTAAAAACGTTCCGGTTCCCGATATTGTCGGACTGTTCGGCTCCGTCCAGGCGCTTCAGGGCCAGGTTGACCAACTGGCCCTGATTTTGCCTTATTCCGGAAAAACTTTGGCCCCGCCGGCCAAGGAAAAAGAGGAGAAGCCGGGAGCGGAAGGCAAAACCGATCAAGGCTCCGGTCTGGTGGATTCCGCGCTCAACGAACTGGAAGACATTGTCACCATCCGGCGCACCGATCAACCGGTCGAAGAAATTTTGACGCCTCAGCAGGTCCAGTTCGTTCGTGAACAGTTACGCGTCAAGCTGGAAATGATAAAGATTGCGCTGGTTCAGCAAAACGAAGCCATTTTTCATGCCAGCGTGCAGGATGCAAAAGCATGGACGGAGAAAAACTTTACCCAGATTGGCGAGAATCAAAAGTTCATCAACGAACTGAACCGGTTGAGCGAAACGAAAATACGGAGCCATTTTCCCGACATCAGCGCGTCGTTGAAAATGCTTAGGGACATCACCAAACTCAGGATCGAATCGGACAAAGCCATGGCCTCGCCGCCGGAAGCTCCGGCGGTGACCAATGCGCCGGCCCCCATGGAATCCGCCCCGCCGGCGCCGGCAGCAGCACCCGCCGCGCCCGCACCAGCCGCCGCAGTTCCGTCAGAAAAGCAATAACAGAGTGACATGATGAAAAATCTCCTTTATTTTCTCGGCACACTCTGTCTTGCCATCGCCGCCGCTTTTCTGGTGCATCACTCGTTGCAGGGGTACGATACGCCCGGCTACGTGTTGATAGGCATCGGCCACTGGTCCATGGAAACCTCCCTGGTCGCGTTTGCCGTGAGCCTGGTGATCGCATTTTATGTTTTATATTTCTTTTTCAGGTTTCTGGGCTGGCTGATCCGCTTGCCCGGCCATCTTAGAGCGAGGGGCAAGAGCGTCAAGTTTAACCGTTCGCAACAGGCGTTGATTGCGGGTTTGGTCGATTCTGCCGAAGGAAATTGGGAAAAGGCGGAAAAAATTCTGATCAAGCATGCTTCCCACAGCGGCGCTCCGCTGATCCACTATCTGACTGCGGCGAAAGCGGCGCAATCCAGAGGGGCTTTCGACAAACGGGATGAATATCTGCAAAAGGCCTCCGCTCAGGCTCCCGGTTCCGACGTCGCCATCGGCCTGACTCAGGCGGAACTGCATTTGTCCGGAAATCAGTTTGAGCAGGCCCTGGAGACATTGACCAAATTGCACTCCATCGATCCTTCCCATGCCAGCGTTCTGAAGTTGTTGCATCAAACCTACAGGCATGTTGGCGATTGGGAAGGCGTGCGCAAACTGCTGCCTTCCTTGCACAACCATAAGGTATTGATGGAAGCCGAAGTTAAACTGCTGGAAACCGAGACCTTCAGCCGTTTATTGAAGCAGGCCGCCGAAAAGGGCAGTGCCGAGGAGATTCGGCAGTTATGGTCCGAAGTCCCGGACCACATCAAAAAAATGCACGGCATGCCGGCCATTTTTTTCGCAGCCATGATCGATGCCGGATCGGGTGCCGACATTCTGGAAGATTTAATCGACGTTTTATCGGCGAACTGGGATGAAACCCTGCTGGTTCTGTTCGGCAGCGTCGAAGCAAAGGACGTGTCCAGGCAACTGGAAATTGCCGAACGGTGGCTTGATGCTCATCAGGATGATGCATTGCTGCTCAGCGTATTGGGCAAATTAAATCTGAGCAGCAAGAATCTTGAAAAAGCCGAAGTGTATTTATCACAAAGCATCAGCATGGAGCCGACGGTCGAGGCTTATCAGTTATTGGGCGACATTCTTTTCACCCAGGGCGATAAGGACAAAGCCTGCGAATGCTATAAAGCCGGCCTGGAGCTCTCATCCAGCGCCATCGTCAAACGGATAGACACCATTACCGATACCGATTAAACGAAAGCTCTTTCGCCGCTCGATGGTTTTGGGACGGCGGCCCGGATCTTGTCGCCGATTCCGGGCGGTTGCCGGAAAATCTTACATCGCCGGCCGTATCCGGTGTTTGCCGTCCCAGAACGACGATTTTTTTATTTGCTCTTCAATAAATTCAAGACATGCGCGGGCCAGCGCCCTTATTTGAAGTAACGATTGTTTCAACAGGCCGGCGCTCCCACTCTTTACGCTTCCGATGAAAGCAGGCAGATTATCGAACTGCGCCGTGGCAGGCTCGAGAACCCGCATTTGCAGGAGAATACGCGTATTCAAAGGCATGTCGTGCAGCGTGGATGCGATTTGCCGACAGCGAGGGATGACTTCCTGGTCAAACCAGTTGCGACAAATACGGTAAATATTTTTTAAGAATTCAAGCTGTTTTTCGGCGATTGCTTTGACCGGTTCGATGATGTTTTTTTCCAGAATCAGTCGGACACGGTCAGGACCCTGACGAACCAGACTGGAGGAAAAATGAATTCCTTCATTCAGAGAGATCTTTTTTCTGGCGATGAACTCTTTGGTCTCGGTGATCAGACCCTCGGCGGTTTCGATGTATTTTTGAATTTGAGTCAGTGTGGGCGTCACAATTTTTACGTCCATGCCGTTCCTGATTTGTTCCCGGCACTGGTAAATCTTGTCGATAGCCGTTTTTAGTAATGAGTTCTGTGCGCTGACCAGTTTTGCTTCCAGTTCGTTAATACGCACGTCTCGATCGGATAACGATTGTTTTAACTGGCTGATGGTCATTTTATTCGATTCCAGTTGCGTAGAAAGCGAAGCCACTTCGCCTTCCAGTTGCGCCAATCTGGATAATAAGTCGCTGATATTGCTGGCATGATTCGATTCCATCCTGTTCCCCCCCTTATTGTTATATTAATGTTAACATTGATTTTATCTACATACCGCTCGCTCTTATTATCAGGAGATAAAGAAAAAGTCAAGAAATCAACTCGGGATCATGGGAACAGAGCTGTAACTTAATATGGAGATTTGGCGATGGAGTTACGTTAAAATAGCCGGTCCAACGTTCGAGGATCTGAACCGGTCTGTCTTTATTGTTAATAAAGGCTATTGGGCTGCATGTTCCGTCGGGTCGCCTTTTTCTCCGGGCATATCGTAAGAAAGACGGTTAACTGTAGATTTTGAATGAGTTTTTGATTCTTTAAAAAAATCGTGGCCCTACGCATTAAACAATTTAACCCAAACGATTAAAAGTTATGAGAATACTATCCAAAAATAATAACTTAATTGCGCTCATGGGCGCCCTGACGCTGTGCCTGGCCGTTACCGGTTGTTCGGAAGAAAAAGAGCAAAAGCCGGCCGTAGCGAAAGCCGAGCGCAATCCTTTCGATCACAGTCATGACGTCCAGGTCACCGATGTGGAAAAGCATAAGTTTGAACACGATTTTGCCGAACAGTGCGTGCAAAGGGAACTGCGCAATTCGACGGACAAGGCGGCGGACGAAGCTCGATGGCAGGAACCCTGCATGTGCATCGCCACTTATCTGATGAAAGACTTGACCGCGGACGAGGCGGGCAAGTTTATCACCGAGCACAAAAACACCCAATCTCTAGTGATCAAGTTCGAAAACGCCGCGTATCACTGTCTTCAGGCCAAGGCACAGCCCCAGGGGCCGAAATTGTTCGGAAAGCCTTGATTTCAAGGCCTCAATCCGGAAACAGGGCGAACAAGCCGGTTTGTTCTTTGGTACCGGCCGGACAGTCACCGAATGACCGTGATGATATTTTTTTCGGCCAGTTCGGTTAACGTCTGCAAGCCGCCTTTCCTGATCAATTCGGGATTGGGCGGCTGTAAATTCATGACCATCCGATTTAGATAGAATTCGGCGTTCAGTCCGCTTCTTTCCTGCACCAGTTGCAGTAAACTGAAAGTGGCGGGAGTGATTTCGATAAACCGGACCTGATCCTCCAGGTTGCGATGGACGATCAGGCAGACCGGTTCCTTCGGCGGCGCTAGCGGCAAAAAGGAAGGAGCTATCCGCTGCACCGGAAAACGATAAATAAGCGGCCAGGCCAAAGAAGAGAGGCTTATTTTTTTTTCTAGCAAATCGCCGAAGTCCGGTTCATTAACGATGAGTTCGTCTTTGGCATTGGCCAGCGCCATCTCGACCCATTCGTAATGGGCCAGTTCCAGCATGAATGGAAGATCGCCGGGCTGCTGTCTCTCATCGTGCAGATAAGCCAGAAACTCCTCGGCGATTTCGGAAAAATAGGGCGTTCGGCAATCGTGCACGGCAAAAAAATCCTGAACCAGAGCCTGCCATTGCGCATCATCGAGAAGCGATCTCAAGACCGGAAAATTTCCCGACAGAAAGCTTTCGATGTTGTTGAAGAACAGCTCCCGATAAGTCGCCATGCGCCGGCTGTCGACGTCGGCGGGCGGCGGGTTGTGTCGAGGATCCCGGATATAGGCGCAAAATTCGCGCTGTTTTTCGCTAAAATCGATCGCCATGACGATTAGGCCGAGCGTTGGGTATGATGCGTTTGCCAGGCATCCTGTATCGTTCGGATCGTGCCGACTTCGTGGATCAATGCGTCGAGGGGGGGAATCTCGAAATCCCTCTCCAGCAGCGTCGGGAACACCCCGTAAAGTTCGTAGGCCTTGCCCAGCAGTTTCCACACCGGATCGATCACATCGGCGCCGTGAGTGTCGATCAGGAAATCGTCCGCTTCGCGGTAATGGCCTGCGATATGGGCATAAGCAATGCGCTCGCCCGGAATTGCCCGCAAAAAGGCTTCGGCGTCATAGCCGTGGTTGACGCTGTTGACATAGATGTTGTTGACGTCGAGCAGGACGTCGCAATCGGCTTCGTCCACGACGGCGTTGAAGAAAGTGATTTCGTCCATTTCTTGACCCGGAGCGGCGTAATAGGACACATTTTCGATCGCAATCCTTTGTTCCAGCAACTCCTGAACCCGCCGAATACGGGCCGCCACATGGCCTATCGCTTCGGAGGTAAAAGGGATCGGCATGAGGTCGTACAAGTGCCCCCCCTTGCTGCAATAACTGAGATGTTCGCTGTACAGCTTGATGCCGTGTTCGGCCATGAACCGTTTCACTTCCAGTACGAATTGTTCATCGAGAGGATCGGTGCTGCCGATGGACAGGGACAAACCATGGCAAACGAAAGCGAAACGTTCGGTCATGTGCCGGAACTGCTTACCCAGCCGGCCTCCCAGGGGAATCCAGTTCTCCGGCGCAACTTCGTAAAAATCGACTGATGCGGGAGGCGCTGCAATGATCTGGTTTAAAAAAGCGCGGCGCAGGCCCAGGCCGGCGCCATGAATAAGATTCCGGTTCGTACGCATGAGGAATGAGAAGCTGAATGTGGGAAACCGGAAGAGCCTGACTGTCCTTCTCTTCCGTGTTTCCGTTACCGATAAGGCTGTCCGCCCGTTTAAACGAGGGCTTAAACAGGCAGATGCGAATTGCTCTTTCGCAGACTTATTTCTTTTCCTGCGGCATTTCGCCTTTCATCATGGTGCCGCAGGCACCTTCTTTGCCTTTCATATTGGCGCCGCACACGTTTTCCATGCCTTTTTTCATTTTATCGCCGTCCATCATCTGGCCGCATTTGCCTTCGCCGCTTTTGGCTGTCGGGGCGGGAGCCGGTTTCTGACCGGCGCAGGCGCCTTCGGGCGTCTTGGGCTTGGTCATGCCGCCCATATTGGCGCCGCAGGCCATTTCCCCGGATTTGCCGGCTTCAGCCACCTGCATGTAGCCGTTGGACAGTTCGGTCATGCCGAAAGGATTGGCTTCCGCATTGGCGGCAGTGGCGGTAATCGTTGAAATAAAGGCAGCGCCCATTGCGGCAGCCAAAGGCGATTTGTTCATTTTCTTCATATTAACTCCGAGTGAAAGGTATAAATCTTCGATAGTGACGCATCGAATTGATCATATGTTATCAAACCCTACTGAACGATGAATGAATATTTATCAAGGCGGTTTTTTTTAAGGTACCGCGTAATTTGCCCGGCTTGCCGCCAGCGTAGTATCCCGGAGTTACCGAAACAGGCCCATGCCGGGTGTGCTTTCATATCGTCTTGTCGGGATACTCGCACAGATCTTCAATCACGCAACTCGGGCATCGGGGTTTTCTCGCAACACAGGTATAGCGGCCATGCAGAATCAGCAAATGATGAACGTCTCTTTTATGCCGCACCGGAACCCACTTTTCCAGGTTGCGCTCGACTTCCCTGACGGTTTTGCCCGGCGCCAGTCCGGTCCGGTTGGCTACCCGGAAAATATGAGTGTCAACGGCAATGGTGTGCATGCCAAAAGCCGTATTCAATATCACATTAGCCGTTTTTCTGCCGACTCCGGCCAGGGCTTCGAGTTCTTCCCGCGTTTTCGGCACTTCGCCGCCATGCCTGTCCAGCAATTGCCGGCACAATGTCATGATATGGGCCGCCTTGCTGTTATATAAATTGATGGTCTTGATGTATTCTTTCAGCCCTTCCAGTCCCAATGCCAGAATGGCTTTGGGCGTATTGGCGGCAGGAAACAGCCGGGCCGTAGCTTTGTTGACTCCCTTGTCGGTGGCTTGCGCCGACAGCACGACAGCGATCAGCAACTCGAATGGCGTGCCATAGCACAATTCGGTTTTCGGTTCGGGAATCGCGGCGGTCAGCCGATCTAAGATGGCATGTCGTTTCTGTTGGTTCATATTTTTAATAAAAAATTTCTATTCTGCCGTGTCGTTTACGGATGACTAATTCAAATTCAATTCTCTAAAGCAAGAGGTCGCGGATTAATAAGAGAAAGTCGGGATGGACAATCGGTATAAAACGATTATTCACAATATCTGTGGATAACTCTGTGGAGAAGTTAGAGATAAGTCTTTTTAAGCCCTGAAATTGCTAAGGTTGAGTTAAACTGTACGATTTTTGCTCAAAGAATTTTAATAAATATAAATCAATAGGTTATAAAATAATCTTCAAAATTGGATAATGATATTTTTTAAGTTTCGGCATTGACTTTTTCCTGTGATTTGGTGTGTATAAACCGAAATGAATTTTGAAAAAGAGCTTGCATTTTTATCTCTCTTGAGTATTTTTCAGGATCAGGGCCGTGTGCGATTTGAACTTTTACAAGCGGTACAGAAGGTTTGGAAAGCCGATCATCGGGATCGCCTGGCTATGAGCTTGTTGCGCGATGGCCGGCCGACGGAAACGCAGGAGTTCATCTCTGGCCGCCGGCAATCCCGGCAGAAAGCGGGCTTTGCGGAAAGGACGACCGGTTTCTACCTGGCGTGATTGTTCCGAACCGCTGATGCCAGTCCTTGAAATGACACGGAAAATTATAACCGCAACCAAATTTTGAAAGTTTTTCCAGCCCATGTTCCTTTTTCGGATCAATCCTGCCGAGGAATCGTCGGCTGCTTGCCGGCAACCTGTGGCTGCAAATCGAATTGTAAGAAAAACTGCCCGGATCCCGGAGGCGAGTTTTGTTCATAGTACAACGCTTTAAGCTCCAGGTTGCCTTCGGGACCCAGCATCGAGCCGGTCAGCAGCGAGCGGAAATCCTTGCCTCCGATCAGTTGATGGGTCAGGGTAAGATACAATCTCGATAGCTGTTTTTCCCTGATCATCGTGTCCAGCATGGTCGGGCCTGCGATCAGGTAAATGCTTCGGTAGCCCAACCCGCTGAGCTGCGGTATCAGGGAAGCTCCGTGCACCATGTCGTCTTCGCCGGTGATTAGTACGGTATACCCCTGGGATTGCCAGTAGCGGATGCGGTCCGGATCGGCCTTTTTTCCGGTGGCGATATAAACCGTCTGGCCGTGCTTCCGAAGGCTGTCGTGCACGGGAAAATTCAGGCTGGCGCTGGCGATGACCACGGCGGGATAAGGCGCCAGACCGTTGCGGCGTCGCCATTCCACGTGTTCGGGATATCTGGGTTGCAAAATATTGCCCAGCCGGCCCTGGCTTAGGGCCCGCAGATAGCCGCCGTGGGTGATGAGACAATCGGACTGGGCATGCAATTCCATGAACAACGCGAAGTCGGAGTCGGTCGTCAAATGTTTGGGAATGTAAGTTTCGCCTTCTTCCACATCCTCCACGGCAATTCGGCCGTCCAGGCTGGAAAGAAAGTTGGCATAAACGAAAGGAGACTCTTTAGTTCCCAGTTCGTGCAGATGATGGGCAAGATAGAGGTCTTTAATATCCGTTTCAGTGGCGGCATGAGGATAAAGGCACAAGATATGATTGGACATGAAGCGCTCGCTGAATGGGTTGAATAGTCGTCAGGAGACGAATTATTTATTGGTTTCTACGGAAAAAGAAGAGTATAAAGCGATGATACTGTATTTGACACGGAGCGCTTGCTAAATTCCCGAATTATTTATTCGATTTTTGAGGCAGAGTCATTGAAGCTCGGCAAGAGCCGACCGGCAGTTCGGACGTTTTGAACGGGTGTTCCTTGCCGTAACGTGGACTTGGCCATTATCTCCATAACCGAAGAGGCAGACCATGAACTTGAATCAATTTTTCCTGACAGCAGGGCTGCTGGTTTTAAGCCAGCCCGGATGGACCTACGGCAATGGCGGCGGCAGTACCAAATCCTGCGAGAAGCCGAGATTTTCCGAGTTTGTGCCTGCCGATAAGGCGCAGGTGGCCGCAAATTCGGAATTTTCTTTCAAAGCTTCCGCCGAAACCCATCCCGACCGCATCAAGGTGACCGTCAGGAACCAGCCGGCGGTCATCACGGTAACGCCGTTGAAACTGGGTTATCTGGTCAAAGGCCGGTTGCCGGAATCGTTAAAGAGCGGCTTCGCCCGAATCAACATCGAGGCCGAAAGTCAAAACAAATGCAAAGGCAGCGGCGGCTGGCTCGTTGATGTTTCGAAGTAGGCGGCCAAAAATCGCCGAAGCCGTGCAAGAGGATTGGATCCGATGCGTTGTGAGGTGCGACTGGCGAGAAAAGGCGCTACGGCATGCGTGGGAATTCGCCACGACTCAATCTGCAAGCCACTCTAAAGGATGATCCCGTATGGGCAAAAAACACGATGACGAGAAAAAGAGCCGGCGCGAATACAAAAAGACGCTCCGGCAGTTGCAAGTCGAACTGGTCAAGTTGCAAAACCACATCATCAAACACGACGAAAGAATATTGGTCATCATCGAAGGCAGGGATGCCGGCGGCAAGGACGGCACCATCAAGCGCATCATCCAGCATTTGAGTCCTCGGGAAACCCGGACCGTCGCTCTGGGCAAACCTTCGGACCGGGACATCAGTTGCTGGTATTTTCAGCGCTACACCGCGCATCTGCCGGCCGCGCAGGAGCTGGTTTTCTTCAACCGAAGCTGGTACAACCGCTGCGGCGTCGAACGGGTCATGGGGTTTTGCACCGACGAGCAGTATCATGAATTTCTGGAAACGGTGCCCGGCTTCGAACAGATGCTGGTGCGCTCCGGCATCAAGCTGCTGAAATATTATCTGGACATCAGCCGGGAAGAACAGCAAAAGCGTCTCAAGCAGCGCCAGGAAGACCCTCTCAAACAGTGGAAGATCAGTCCGATCGACAAGGCCGCCAACAAATACTGGGACGAATACAGTCTGGCGCGCAACATTATGTTTGCTAGGACTCACCATCTGAACGCGCCCTGGACCGTGGTCCGGGCCGACGACAAACGCTCGGCGCGCATCAATGTCATCAAGGACCTTCTGTTTCGCCTCGATTACAAAGGCAAGGACGAAGCGCTGGTGCTTCCGGATTCGGATATTGTGTTCAATTATGCGGAGAGCTATCTCGAGAATGGGATGATAGCGCCTTGAACTTGATCCGCCGCTGACGATCCGCAAGACGTCCCGGCTACAGTTTCCGATTCTTTGATTTTGACGATGCGCTTCTTGCCGTATCCAAGGATTGGCAAAGGCGGATTGCCAAGAATATCGCTTAACTCTGTTGGCTTGATGATTTCCCTCCAGTTCTGACGTAAAACGTTGCCATGCTCGATCCCGTAGGGATTCTTATTTGTTGGCTAACGGTCATGAAAATCTGTCGATATTGTTTCACAGCCACTGGTCTAGCGCCTCAAATCCGACTTTGACGACTGCGCGACGGACGTGCGGCTATCGCTGGAAGATTGAGCAAGGGCATTACGGCGACAAGAAGGCGACCGGACTGGAACTCGGCCAATACCGCATGGCCTGCATTCAAAGCAATCACATTGCCTGCAATCGGGCTAATTCAGAATTGCGCCGCCTTCGCCATAGTTTATGAACTACGTGAATTTGGGAACTAAATTACCTAAATTTATTAAGGTAATGATAAACTACAGTTAAGTGCGCTAGAGTATAAAAGTTAGCAATTTTATAATGGATGAAAATCAAATCGAAGGATCCTTGCGCAGCTACAAGTCTTAACACCGCTTAGGTCCCATCAGCTAAATCAACTCTGAGGATGTTGCTAAATGCAAAACACTATAAACACAATAAATTTGGTTTGTTTTGCTTCGGATAATTTCAGAGAATCCATCGTCAGTTCGTTACTTAAGCTTGGGATTGTTGCTTCACCGATCGATGCTCAATGTTGGTTAAACAGACGTGTTCAGGCAAACAACCTATTAACAGTCCTGGTTTTACCCGAGAAGAATATCTTCGATTTTGGAGCCGTAAACACTATCCTGGCAAATCAAAATTCTCAGTATTTCGTAATCTTCCCTTCTCCACTTACTGAACAAGCAATCTCGATATTAAAAGCGTGTCGGGATTGTTGCCATTGGCCCTGTGATCCTCTGGAACTGGTCTTTCGATTGGATCGGTTGTCGTTAAGGTCTTCGATTGTTCCCAATTTACTAACGATGGACATGGAGTCGGCCGCATGGAAGAATCTGAATTTAATCGGCCAATCTCCGCTGTTTATCAATACCCTGTCATTTATCAAAAAATCCTCTGATTGCAATGCACCGGTGCTTATAGAAGGCGAAACGGGCTGTGGAAAAGAAGTAGCCGCCAGGGCCATCCATTATCTGGGCTGCCGCAAAGATTTTCCTTTTGTTCCTGTTAATTGCGGTGCCATTCCTGATCATTTATTCGAAAACGAATTATTCGGGCACGAAAAAGGCGCCTACACCGATGCCAAAAAGAGCCATGCAGGATTATTGCAGCAAGCAAGCGGAGGCACTGTATTTCTGGATGAAATAGAAGCCTTGTCGGCTAAAGGTCAGGTAGTCTTGTTGCGCTTGATCGAGGATAACATGATTCGGCCGCTCGGTGCGGCGCAAAGCAGGAAAGTGGATATCAGAATCATTGCCGCAAGCAACGTCAGCTTGTCCGGACTGGTTGCTCAAGGCCTGTTTCGTCAGGACTTATTATTCAGATTGAATCTGTTATACCTGAATCTGCCACCGCTCAGGAATAGAAAAGGCGATATTCAGCCTCTTGCAGAGCATTTTATCCAGAAATATCGGCTTCAATATAAACAACCGGACAAGCAGCTTCATCCTGACGTGATTGCATGGATGAATGAGTATGATTGGCCGGGAAATGTTCGCGAGCTTGAGAATTTTGTCCATCGCTCGTTTTTATTATCCGATACGCCTGAAATCAGCCGGAACATCCATAAACACGAAGCGGCCGTTTCTTCTTCGAGAAGAAAATTAATTGATCGCAGGCAAGTCTTCAAGTTTGACGCCTCCTTTAACGAAGCAAAAAATCATGCCATTAACTACTTTGAGCAGCGCTACCTCACCTGGCTTATTTCAAGTTCCAAGGGGAATGTGACGCATGCGGCCACTTTAGCTCAAAAAGAACGAAGAGCCTTGGGCAAACTCCTGAAAAAACATGCCATCAATCCCACCCGGTACCGCAATGACTGATCCTGCCGAATGAGAATTACCCATCAAACTCCTAAACCGCTCCTCGCATAATCCGGTCTCGTTACACCCATACCATTAAGTCAAAGTAGGCCTCGGTGGATGCGCTTCGCTTATCCACCCTACTTGCTCCTCGCATAATCCGGTCTCGTTACACCCATACCGTTAAGTCAAAAAGCCTCGTAGGCCGGATAAGCGAAGCGCATCCGGCGGCCGTGCTCCTTATATCTCGGATTTTTTGTACAAAGGTTGCCATCGTGCCGAGCGGGTAAAAACGTACCCGCTTGAGCTTGACTTTGTCCTTCAAATAAAAGCGTCTTTTATCAATCCGATAGATCCTATCCGTGCAAAAAGCCGGGTCAAATAAAACCCGGTTTTTTTAAGGCTTCAAATTTTTTATCAATATAATCAATGATATAAATTTTGGCACAAAGATTGTTAGTAGATTAGTAATATTTGAGCCGAGACCGGAATGGCTAAAATCGACGATCATGACGTGCGGCGAATTGCCGGTCTTATTGAAGATTACTTGAACAATCATCCCAATGCAGCAGATACCGCTGAAGGAATCGCAAAATGGTGGTTGCCGTTAGAGGGCGAGGTTTCGTATTCGGTGATTGAACAAGCCCTGAATTACCTGTGCTCGAAAGCAATCGTCACAAGGAATAACCACGCCAATGGCCATACGCTTTATTCGGGTAAGAAAACCAACATAAAAACTCAATCCAACTAGCCAACAACCAGGAGATTTGCCATGCCTGCAACACTTTCGTATCCCGGTGTCTATATCGAGGAAATACCCAGCGGCGTCCGGACCATTACCGGCGTGGCGACGTCCATTACGGCGTTTATTGGGCGGGCCAAACGTGGACCAGTCGACGAACCAATTACAATTAATGGTTATCCTGATTTCGAGCGTATTTTTGGAGGTTTATGGCAAGAAAGTCGTTTAGGTTTTGCCGTTCGTGACTTTTTTCTCAATGGCGGTGGACAGGCTGTGGTTGTACGGGTATTCCACCCAACGTTCGGACCCGGAGAACAAGGAAAAGCAAAAACAGCAGCAGAAGCGGTAGCCAAAGAAGCGAACGATGCAGCCGGCAGTGACTTAACTGCGAAGCTTGACGATGCGAAAGTTACCGATATTCAAAAAAAAGCTGATGATAAAGCCAAGGAATTCGATAGCGAGTCCGATCCCGAAAAAAAAGCCGCTCAAGCAGTACTGGCAACAGTCGTTTTGGTCGCCAAAAAGGACGCCAAGGTTGGCGATGTCAAGAATGCGATTGACGCAGCGGTTAAAAACGCAGCGCCAGTTACCCAAGCGACACTTACGATAGGCACTACCAATCAACTTAAGCTTGAGGCGGCGTTTGAGGGAGTATGGGGGAATGATTTGCGTGCCAGAGTCGATCATGAACGTCCCAAAGAGCTACCGGAGAGTTACAAGGCTTTCGGCCTGGCCTTAGATGACTTATTCAATCTCATCGTTCGGGATATGAAGACAGGGAATAGCGAGGTCTATCGCAACCTGACTGTCAAATCCGGACCTCGAACGATAGACAAAGTGTTGGAAAACGAGTCGAAACTCGTCAGGGTGACACAGATGCCAAATGATGTTCCTGACGCCAGCGATCCTTCTGACATTTCTGATGCGGACAAAAAAATTGTTCCTTTTTCAAATGAAGATGTGGCCGTTAACAAACGCTCAGTAGGCGTAACGGATCGGGCGAGCGATGGTTCGAATCTGGCTCAAGATGACTTTACCGGCGATGGCAAGGAAGCAGATAGTAAAGGTCTTTATGCGCTTGAGCGGCTTTTTGCTCGGGATGGCCTCTTCAATTTGCTTTGTATACCGCCTTACAAATTCGACGATCCGAGTGGCGACGTAGATACCGACTTATGGGCAAAAGCGGCGGCGTACTGCGAAAAACGCAGGGCCATGCTGATTATTGACCCGCCCAGCTCTTGGAGAAGCAAAACCGATGCGCGCAACAATTTCGTTGGAGGAGATAACGAATTTCCCGGTATTAGGAGCAAAAACGCGGCCCTTTTCTTTCCTAGGTTGATCCAGCCAAATTCACTCCGCGACAACCAGATGGAAGATTTTGTGCCATGTGGCGCGGTAGCGGGCATTTTTTCCAGGACAGATGTCCAGCGTGGTGTATGGAAAGCGCCGGCAGGAATCGAGGCGACTTTAATGAGCGTACCAAAACTGAGTGTTCCGATGACCGACGAGGAGAATGGCGAGTTAAATCCATTAGGTATTAATTGCCTTCGATCGTTTCCCGCAACGGGCAGAATCATTTGGGGATCCCGCACCCTACGCGGCGCCGATCAACTTGCCGACGAATGGAAATACATCCCCGTCCGCCGCACCGCTTTATTCCTTGAGGAAAGCCTGTTCCGCGGCTTGAAATGGGTCGTTTTCGAACCCAACGATGAACCTTTGTGGGCGCAAATCCGCCTCAACGTCGGCGCCTTCATGAACAACCTGTTTCGGCAAGGCGCCTTTCAAGGACGCACTGCGCGGGAAGCTTATCTGGTTAAATGCGACAGCGAAACAACCACTCAAAACGACATCAATCTGGGCGTCGTGAACGTAGTCGTTGGATTCGCGCCGTTGAAACCGGCAGAATTCGTCGTCATCAAAATCCAGCAACTCGCTGGACAGATTCAAGTTTAAGGAGTTGCTACCATGGCCGCGCTAGTTGCTAAACCCAACCGTTACGATCCCTATAAAAATTTCAAATTCCGCGTTAAATTCGGAACCAGTCCCGACTATGTCGCCGGCATCAGTAAAGTCGGCGCATTGAAACGGACGACGGAAGTCGTCGAACATCGCGAAGGCGGCGATCCGAGCACCAGCCGGAAGTCGCCCGGCAGAAACAAATTCGAAGCGATTACGCTGGAGCGGGGCGTCACCCATGATACCGCCTTCGAAGACTGGGCGCGTAAAGTCTGGAACTTTAACGCCAGCGACGACGGCAAAGGAGGACAAGCGTCATCTTTGGCCGATTTCCGCAAGGAAGTTATTATCGACGTCTTCAACGAGGCGGGACAAAAAGTCATTTCCTATACGGTGCACCGATGCTGGGTCTCTGAATACCAGGCCTTGCCCGATTTGGACGCCAATGCCAATGCGGTCGCCATTCAAACGATCAAGCTGGAAAACGAGGGCTGGGAACGGGATACCGACTTCCAGGTTCTCGATGAACCGAATTTTGATTGATACAGCAGAGGCTTCTCATGGTGACCGCATCGGAGCTATTGGCAGTTTGGGAAAAGGGCATTGACCGTGCCATGTTCGAGCGGGCGTTGTTGTTGCTTGAAGCGGTATCGGGAGAATCCCGGGAAAATCTGGCCGAACTGACGATAGGCCAACGCGACCTGCGCTTGCTTGAATTGCGCGAAATGCTCTTTGGCCGTGCGCTGCCCTGTTTGACCGCTTGCCCGGCTTGCCATGAGCCGCTCGAACTCAATCTTGACAGCGATGACCTGCGGGTTGCCGAAGAAACTCGCCCGGGGCAAGCCCGCCATACGCTTGCCATTGATGGGTTAACACTCGAATACCGCTTGCCCGACAGCTTCGATTTATCGGCTGCAAGTTCTGCAGCGGACCGCCATAACGCCCGCGAAATAGTGCTGGGGCGCTGTTTGCTGGCCGCTTGCGACGGAGCTGACGAAGTGGCTTATACCGCCTTGCCACCCAAAGTGCTGGATGCGCTTGCAAGCGCCATGGCCGAAGCCGATCCGCAAAGCCATCTGGAACTGGCTTTAACCTGCCCGGCGTGCGGGCAAAACTGGTCGACGGTATTCGATATTGTCTCTTATCTGTGGAGCGAAATCCAAAACTGGGCGATGCGTACGCTCCGCGAGGTTTATCTGTTGGCGTCTGCGTTCGGATGGCGGGAAGCCGACATTTTGGCGCTGAGTCCGCTGCGCCGGCAGCTTTATCTACAGAGTGCAGGCGCATGAGCGATTTTATCAGCCATTTGTTTGACCGCAGTTTCAAGTCCGACGATAGACCGGAAAACGTGCGTCCGCGCTTGCCTTCGCTGTTCGAAAAATCGTCGGCCGGTCAAACGGAATTCAATACGCCGTTCTTCAATCACGTTGAACAAACGAATGACGAAACAGAATTTTCCCCGGTAGGGAAGAGCATCGATCGCCACCCAATGGCACCCCGCGAGCGAGACACGGCTGCCGCAGGCATTCAAGAAATTGTCAATACGTCGCCGACGATTGCGCCTGTAGTTTCCCAATTCAGGAAAGAGAATGGTCATTCGAATACGCCATTTGGAACAGATCAATTATCCGGTTCCCGGAAGAGCACGGAAAGGATGTCAAGCCCAAACGATGCGCTGGAGCAGGAATTCGTATTCCGCTCAATTCCATCCTTGTTACAGGGATCCATCGAAAATAGCTCCGATACCGCTCAACGCTTAGAGAATAAGTCAGGAAATACCATGATGCCGAATTTGCCGGTGTCGCCCCCATTGGGCGAGAAACAAGATTATAAAACGGCAAGATCTGAAACCGGTTTCAATAACTTACCGGAAAAAAATGAATTTCAACCTTTGCCGGGCAATCAACATGATGTTACCAAGTTGTCGTCGAGCTTCGTTGCCGATTCCGCACTGCTGGAGCGGCTGGTAACAGAAAAAATAGCTTTGCAAGGTAACACGGCGCGGAAACCATCATACCTTCTGGCGCCGGCGGACACGTCGAATCTCAACGTCCCATGGCCGCAAGCGGCAGCCAATAAACAGCCGTTGGATAACAACAACGGAATGGCATCGAACCCGCCGGAACCAACGATACAGGTTACCATCGGCCGCATTGAAATCCGGGCAACTCAATCCACACCTGGCAGTGTTCGCCGGAATCAAGATAAGAGGCCCGCCACGATGAGCCTGGAAGAATACCTCAACAAACGCAACGGCGGTGCAGGATGAGCAATTTTCTCGCCATTGCGACTGTCACGGAAGTCCTGGGCCAAATGATACTGACCGCGGCTGAAAATGCCATAGGGGGGCAAACGGTTGTTTTAAATAAAAAACGCCCCGAAGACCCTGCCGCAGCGGATTCACCTAACGTCTATGTGTATTTGTATCAAGTGACCACAAATGGCGCTTTACGCAATAACGACTTGCCAAACCGGTCTACCGATGGCCGTTTACAAAAAAAGCCACAAGCGGCGCTTGATCTTTATTATTTGATTGCTTTTTATGGCAATGATAGCGAATTGGAGTCGCAGCGTATGTTAGGCGCGGTGGTACGCGACCTGCATGCCCACTCGATATTGGGCCGGGAGCAAATTCGCACCGGTCTGGAGGGGAAAAGTTATCTGGCCGGTTCGGATTTGGCTGAAGCCGTTGAATTAGTTAAATTTACCCCGGTATCGCTCTCGCTCGAAGAAAACTCCAAATTATGGTCGATTCTGCTGCAAACCAGGCACGCCCTCTCGGTTGCCTACCAGGCCTCGGTCGTACTCATCGAAAGCGAGGAAACCCCGCAACAAGCCTTGCCGGTCAGCGACCGGGGCGTCACCGGCATCCCGTTCATACAGCCGCTTATCGAACAGCTCAGGGTCCTGGATAATAATGGCGCCGAACTGCCCATCAATCAAGCCATCGAATTGGGCGCAGCTCTTCTCATCAAAGGCAAGCGCTTGCAAGGGCAAGTCACCCAGATCTTTATCAACGATGCGGAAATAACCGCGGCTTCGATATCGGATTCCGAAATTCGGCTTATTCCGTTGGCCGACCCGTTGCCGGATGGGTCGGCATTGCGCGCCGGCATCAAAAGCTTGCAGATTGTCCACAGCGTGCCGCTGGGAGAGCCCCCCGAAACGCATTCTTTTAGCGGTTCCAATGTTTTTCCTTTTCCGCTTCGGCCAATGCCGACGGTTTCCATGCAAGGATCGGCCGTTCGCATCCGGTTTGCCCCTAAAGTAGGCAGAACGCAGCGGGTGTTCCTGCTCCTCAATGAACTGACGAATAATCCCAAACCTAAAGGTTATCGCTTGAGCGCACCCAAAGACAACGGCATCACGGACACCGATGTGACTGAAACCGATACGATCGATTTTCCGACAGCCGACATCGTCGACAACGGCACCTATTTAGTGCGCGTGCAGGTGGACGGCGCCGAAAGCCTGCTGCAAAAAGATGCCGGCGGCAAATACGATCAACCCCGGGTGACCGTGCCATGAACAACTTGGAGCAACAATGGCAGGATGCAAATAATGCCTATCTGGGCAAATCCCTCGAGTGGCTCAGGTTACGCCTGCAACAACAGGCCGAACGATACGTTGCGGTCTCGCAAACAACAGTAGAGCAAGAAAAAAAATCAAGCTGGTTTAGTTGTAAAACCAAAACGGAAAAAACCGCTTCACCGGCTGCGATCGATGCGGACGACCTTGCCCGGCTGGAGCAGGAGTTAATCCAGGCAGAGTCCGCCGCCCAGCCCTCCGCCCCGATCCTTTTAGGCCAGCGGCTGGGGCTGTCTCGATTCGAACAACGGCTGCTGCTCTTGTGCGCCGCGATGGAACTGGATCCCAATATGGCAGAGCTTTGCAGCCGCGCCCAAAACGACTCGCAGCGTCTGTATCCAACCTTCGCGCTGGCTTTTACCTTGTTTCCTGATCCGGATTGGAGCGTACTGGCGGCGACCAGCCCGCTCCGCTATTGGCGCTTGCTCGAAATTCATCAACCCGGCCCCCGGCCTTTGACGGTCAGCGCCTTGCACCTGGACGAACGCATTCTGAATTATCTCAAAGGGCTCAATTATCTGGACGACAGGTTAGCCGCTTATATTGCGCCGCTGGATTATTCCGATACTCGATACGGCGTGCTTCCCGCATCGCAGCAAACAGTGGTCGATGCCATTTTGTATCATGCCCAACAGAAGTTCGATGGCCAGGCGCACATCATTCAACTGCTCGGTACGGATCGCGTCAGCAAACAAGCGGTCGCCAATGCAACGGCAAAAACACTGGGACGCCAACTCTTCCGTATGCCTGCCGAACTTTTACCCGCACAAAGCGCGGAACTGGAGTCATTAGTGCGGCTTTGGCAGCGGGAAAGTTACTTGCTGCCTTTAGCCTTGTATCTGGACTGCGGCGAAGATACAGAAGGCCAGGCGGCACAGGCGATTCAGCGCTTTGTTTCCCGTCTTGACGGCTGGGTCTTTGTGGATACGCGCGAACTCAGGCCGGGTCTGGGCGCGGCCGGCACGGCGTTCGACGTGCAAAAACCGACACCCGCCGAACAAATGTCCGCCTGGCTTGCCGAGGCTTCGGCCATTAGTCGGGACGACGCCGGTCGTTTGGCCAATCAATTCAACCTGAATTTATCCACCATCCGCGACATTGCCCACGGCGCGCAACCAGAAAATACCGGCGATGGCCAAGCCCTAAGCGCAAGTCTCTGGCAAGGCTGCCTGCTTCATACCCGTCCGCAACTGGACAAGCTGGCGCAACGCATCGAACCCAAAGCGGCCTGGAATGATTTGGTCTTGCCGGATGAAACCAAAGGGCTGCTGAAACAAATCGCCGAACAGGTGCCGAACCGGCATAAGGTCTACGACGACTGGGGCTTCAGGCAAAAAATGAGCCGTGGTTTGGGCATCAGCGTGCTGTTCGCCGGCGCCAGCGGCACCGGGAAAACGATGGCGGCGGAAGTCCTGGCCAAGGAACTCGATCTCAATCTGTATCGGATCGATCTGTCGGCGGTGGTCAGTAAATACATCGGCGAGACCGAAAAAAACCTGCGCAAAGTGTTCGAGGCAGCCGAAGACGGCGGCACACTGCTGTTTTTCGACGAAGCCGACGCCTTGTTCGGCAAGCGCAGCGAAGTCAAGGATGCCCACGACCGCTTCGCCAACATAGAAGTCGCCGATTTGCTGCAACGCATGGAAGCCTACAGCGGCCTGGCGATTCTGGCGACCAACATGAAAAGCGCTTTGGATACGGCGTTTCTGCGGCGCTTGCGTTTTATCGTCAACTTCGCCTTTCCCGGTGCGGCGGAAAGAAAGCTTATTTGGCAAAAAGCCTTTACCGGTAAAGTCTTCAAACCGGAAACCGAATTTGGCGACCTGGACTTCGACCGCCTGTCCCAATTCAACCTGACCGGCGGCAACATCCACAGCATCGCCCTGAACGCGGCTTTTCTGGCCGCGCAAAACAACGAATACGTCACCATGCGCCACGTCATGCAGGCCGTGCGCACCGAATTCCGCAAGCTCGACAAGCCCATCAATGAAGCCGAGTTTCGGACGATGGAAGTCGTCAGGAGCAACGCATGAACATCAACCTGCACATCGAACGGCTGGTTCTGGACGGCGTGAACATCGAGCCACGTCAGCGTCCATTACTGCAAGAGGCTTTGCAGGTCGAACTGAGCCGTTTATTGACAAGCGGCGGATTATCCCGGGATTTTGCCGGTGGTCTTGCCGTGCCGCGAATCTCCGCGCCCAATATCCCATTAGTGGCAAATATCCACCCGGCGCAACTTGGCCAGCAAATCGCCCGGTCGATTTATGAAGGCATCGGCCATGAATAAAACAACCTTGGCTCCGCAAGCCAAAACCGCCGGTTTAATGCCGTCTTCGCAAAGAACACTTCAGCGCAAATGCGCTTGCGGCAATCATGCGATGGCGGGTGGTCAGTGTGAAGAATGTGCGAAGAAAAAAAGCATATTACAACGCAAGCTAGCGATTGGCGCGAGTAACGATCCGTTGGAGCAGGAAGCGGATAGAGTAGCCGATCAAGTCATGTCCATGCCGTTAAGTTCAAAAGTTAATGTAATTCCACCGCGCATTCAGCGTTTTAGTGGGCAAGCTAGTGAAGGTTTAGAGACCGCACCTCCCAGCGTAGACCGCGTGTTGTCCAGTTCCGGCAAGCCATTGGAACCGGCATTACGTCATGATATGGAAGCGCGTTTTGGGCATGATTTTTCACAAGTTCGGGTTTATACGGGAAGTGCTGCGGAGCAATCGGCACGGGATGTAAACGCACATGCTTATACGATGGGCAATAACGTTGTGTTTGGTAATGGGCAGTATATGCCGGAAACATTTTATGGGCGACGATTACTTGCGCATGAGTTGACTCATGTAGTGCAACAACACAGTACGGACGAACCATACATTCAGAGAACTCTTGCAGGGTGCCAGGATCTCTTGACTAATCCGAGTGTAGTGAGCTTGATTTCTGGCACACTTGTGCACCGGATAATTGGCACTCATTTTCGACAAACAGTATCGGGAGCTCGAAATGTTTTTATCCCGGGTGCATCTGCTGGTCCTCTACGATCTCAAGCTATCTGTGGCGGAGACAATCCAGTAATTGACCCACAGATTATTGGAGGTATTTCTGGTGCAGGTATACCCGATCTTGCTCGTGTTACACCGGGCGGAATACTTCAGGTTGCAGAGATAAAACCAGCTGCTATTCCCTGTCTTATCGATGGAGAAGAACAACTGTTGCGTTATATTGATCAAGGTAACGCACAAGATGTGTCACAAATATCGTGGAGAGCTTCACTTGGTGTGACAGTGGTTTCGCCAATACTTGAAAGTGCCTATACGCCTCCAAATTTCCAGATATCTGTACCAGGCATTGCAAGAGCAGAATTGAGAACTGCATGGTGTACTCCAGGATTGCTTGCATACACGGTTAATGTATCTGGTCAGCCAATTGTAGTGCCTGTACCTCAAACACGACGTAATGAGGAAAGACAACGGCTTAGAAATGAGGCTAATACTCGCGCTATTCCAGTAGCTGTCGGAATCGGTGCCACTGCAGTCGTTGCGGTTGCTGGGAGAGCGCTATGGAGACATTTCTGGCGTGCGGTTATACAACGTTTTGCTATTAGAGGAGCGATCGCTCTTGGTCTCTCCGCAGCAGATGGGCCGCTACTGTTTGGGGAGCTTGTATCCCTTGGTTTGGCTGTGGTGACAATCATTCAGATAATCCAAGATTGGAATGATCTTTGGCGTGAAGCAGACCGGATTTCAGCATCTGAGTCATAAATTAGCCATATAGCCCGCATAGGGCGGATTAGCAGAGCGTAATCCGCCGCATGGAAGGGATACAAAATGAGAGCAAGGTATTTAACAAACATACGAGGAGACAAGATCATGTCCTCAACAGATGAAACCTACACCTACCGCGGCGGCGAAAAACTGCCGCTGATGAAAAGCGCCAACGAATTCGTCGTACGGGCGAGTCCGGAGCGGCTCGAAACGCTGGGCATTACGGAGGCCGAGCAACTTTCGCCAGGTTCATCCAAGGTCACTACGACCGAGGACGAACTGGATGCGATGATGGCCCAGGCGGAAAATGTCGCCGTCACCCAACCGGCTTATTACGAAGCCGACAGCGGTCAGGAGTTTCTGGCGACCGACCGGATTCTGGTTACGTTCCGGGAAGCGCTGGCGCCTGAGAAGATCGACGAATTCGCCGGGCGTTACGGGCTGGTCATCAAGGAAACCTACAGCCCCCGTGACTATTTGTTCCAATTGACTGCGCACACCGGCATGGATGCCGTTGCGCTGGTGGTCGAACTGACCGAGAACGAGCCCTCGGTCGAAGCCGCCGAGAACGACCTCAATTACCGGGTGCAAACCTACCAGTTTGCCGTACCTGTCGATCCTAACTATGCGCGGCAATGGCATTTGCACAATCGCCTCAGCGATCCGGCAGTGGATGCCCGGTCGTCGTCCCGCTGCGAAGAGGCCTGGCGGATTTTAGATCATTTCGGCAGCTTTGACGTGGTGGTCGGCGTTACCGACGACGGCTGCAAACTCGGCCATCCCGACTTCGATTCCGCCAACAAGTTTGCCGGTTGGGGCTATTTCCGGGGCAACCGTTTGATTGTGCGCGAAGCGATCGATGCCAATCCTGCGGAAATGCACAAGACCGGCTCTAATCACGGCACATCCTGCGCCGGGGTGATCGCCGGGGAAGCGGATGCGGTGCTCACCGTCGGCGCCGCGCCGGGATGCAGGCTGCTGCCGATCCAATGGGAATCCGACGGTCCATCCTTGTTCATCAGTGACTCCAAGCTGCTGTCCGCCATTAATTATATGGCGGACAAGGTGGATGTGATTTCCAACTCCTGGGGCAGTAGTCCGACCAATTTGTTCGCAACAACGGTGCTGAACCGCATCGCGGCGCTGGCAACCTCGGGCGGGCGGCGCGGACGGGGCATCGTGTTCCTGTGGGCGGCGGGCAATGAAAACTGCCCGATTCAGCATACCGCATCAGTGGACGTCCCTTTTACCCGAGGCTGGCAATTCAATGCCGACGACACGCGCACCTGGGTGGGCGTCGAAACGTCGCGCCAGTTCCGGCACAATCTGGTCAATGTTTCCAACGTGATGTACGTGGCGGCGTTGGCAAGCAATGCGCAGCGCAGCCATTATTCAAACTACGGCACCGGCATAGCCATCTGTGCGCCTTCGAGCAACTCACACGAATATCTCCGACTCAGCGTAACGGGTCTTGGCATTACCACGACAACGGGCGACGGCAGCGGCGTAACGCCCAGTTTCGGCGGCACTTCCAGCGCCACGCCCTTGGTGGCGGGAATCGCCGCATTGACGATTTCCGCGAATCCGGATTTGACGGCGACCGAGGTGATTTCCGTGCTTAAACGCACGGCCGCCAAGGATTTGAGCATGACGGGTTATGCGCGCACGCCGCCGGCCAATTTCGACCCGACGCCGACGTGGGACGTTTCCCCGGTCGCGCCGTTTGACCGGGGCAATTTCACCCATACCGGCGCCCCGGAAAGAACCTGGAGTCCCTGGTTCGGGCATGGCCGGGTCGATGCCGCCGCCGCGGTCGCCGAAGCGCGCAGGCTGGCCGGCAATGGCGGGGCTGATCAAACAATCCAGATAAAAGAAGCGCCGAGCATTGCCATCCACGACAACAACCAGGGCGGCATCGAACGTCTGCTCAACGTAGCCAGCAACGGCAACATCCGCGATATCGCCTTGAATGTGGACATCACCCACACCTACGTTGGCG
The DNA here is from genome assembly GCF_000372865.1 of Methylosarcina fibrata AML-C10. Lineage (NCBI taxonomy): Bacteria > Pseudomonadati > Pseudomonadota > Gammaproteobacteria > Methylococcales > Methylococcaceae > Methylosarcina > Methylosarcina fibrata. The sequence continues at coordinate 4,648,979 of NZ_KB889965.1, forward strand.
ATTTGAACGTCAACCTTATCACCCCGAACGGCACGCGCATCGCCCTGCACCAGCGCAGCGGCGGCGACACCGACAACCTGATCCAAACCTATACGACTGCCACCACGCCGGGCTTGGCTTCCCTGCGTGGCCAGCCGGTGCAAGGCGCCTGGCGATTGCTGGCCAGCGATCTGGAAGCCAGGGATGTCGGCAAACTCAACCGCTGGAGTCTCAGGATCGAGCGGGACGCTTAGGAGAGATTATTTATGGCTGGCCAACTGCAAACCGAAAGCAAGGTTCCGATAGGCAAGGGGTTTACGCCGGCCCCGACCGGACTGTTACAGCGTAAATGTGCCTGCGGTAGGTATTCGATGGCGGGGGGCGAGTGTGAGGAATGCTCTAAAAACAAAGGCATCCTGCAACGAAAGCTGATGATTGGGGCCAGCAACGATCCCTTGGAACAGGAAGCGGATCGGGTGGCCGATCAGGTGATGTTAGCGCCAGTGCGTCACGGTGTTAGCGGCACTCCACTAAGACTTCAACGCTTTGCTGGGCAATCGAATGGACTGACGGACAGTGCGCCTGTCAGTGTGGACCAGGCACTTGCAAGTCCTGGAAGGCCGTTGGAGCCGGCTTTACGACTGGATATGGAGCAACGCTTCGGCTATGACTTTTCGCAAGTTCGGGTATATTCCGGGGCGATCGCGGAACGGTCGGCGCGGGATGTGAACGCCCAAGCCTACACAGTGCGAAATAAAATCGTGTTTGGTGAGGGGCGATTTTGTCCAGGAACGCAGGAGGGAAGGAGACTGCTTGTCCATGAGTTAACCCATGTTGTGCAACAGTCAGGTAAAAGTGAGATTGGCTCTTTTGAAAATAAGGAGACAGGCAGTTTAACCCACAACAATCTCCAACACCGAACAATTGGTTCTTTATCTGGTGATGACGCACAAAACTCGATATTACGCCGTCAGACATTGAGGGAACGCGCCGCACAAGTTGTAGCTCGTATCGAACACGCTATCGATCCTCGGACGCGTCAATTTATTTCAGATTTAATTGAGTCAGTGCGGCAGTCTCCACGGTATGTTGGAGAATTTATAACCGGGGATTTATGGGACGCAATACGAGAACACTGGCCTCAGATTCTTGCGGTAACGCTGGGCCTATTGGCAGTAGAAGGCATCATTGGCGCTCTCGGTGCAGCGCCCACTGGTGTTACTCAGATCATTGCCGCAATTCTTGAGGTCATCGTGCTCGCTGTGTTACTTACTTTCGTGGCAGTCGAAGTTACTGGTGTCGTACAAGAGGGTATACGGTGGTGGACAGCGGCACGTGAAGCGAATGGCGATTCGCAGCGGATTGCCGACGCATCCCGAGCATTTGTAAGGATGGTGTGGCATATATTGATGACCGTTCTTGCACTCGCTGGCGTGCGGGCTCGAGTACGTGGAGGAGCAGTCGGCCGAGTTACCGCTCCTTTCCGTGAAACACCTCCGCCAGTCTCTCCGGCTCAACTTCGACTTATACAAGGTGGTGATCAAAGCCCTGTACAGCTACGTGATGGCCGCGTAGTTTCGACACCACGATCGGCGCCACGATCAGGTCCACATGGACCAATGGCATCAGCTCGCGGTGCAGCAGAACCCGCTCGTTTACCTGAATCAGAACCTGTTCCTCAATCGCCAGAGCCTGTAGTACGCCCAGTTCCACAATCACAAGCAGACGTTTCGGGAGTGTCAGCGCCTCAACCAGGAGTGCAAGCTGGCCCTGCTCTGGGGGCTGGGGTTGCAACTGCGACCAGAACGGGGAGCACCCAGCGCAGGGACGCAGGTGCCTATCCCATCTTCTGGCCCGTGGTGTTTGGGCCGCCTTCGTTGTTTGATGTGCCGATTGTATTCTTTACACGGACGCCCAATGCGGAGCGCGACGAGAATTTCACTTTCGAAGTGCGCCGCGAGCTCTGGGCCCGATCTGGCAGAGATCCAGATCTACTTCCTAGCGACTACCATGCTCACCATATCGTCCCGCTGTTTCTAGGTGGAATGGACCAAGCACGCGGAAACATCATGTTTTTGCCAGGTCGCGTACATCTTCGCGGACACGCCGCCCTGGCTAACCAACCGCAAATGGAGACACCGCCACCTCCATTACAGCCGCTACCGGCAAACATCCTCAGACATCCGGCAGGCACTCGGTATGAGTTAGTGGGGTTTAAGTAAAATGAAAGCGGAAGTCAGGAGAATGCAATGAGCCTAAGACTTTTCGGAGAAGACGTTCTGTTCCTGCAACGGTTTTTGACCAGTGCGGGATTTTATAAAGATGAACTGGACGGCCGATATGGGGAGAATACGGATAAAGCACTCACCGAGTTTGAGCAAAAATCGCAGGAAATTGCCGATGAATTCGGCGCGTTCGATCCTCGTAGCGAGCGAAACATCAGGAGTCTGCAACTCAAAGCGCAGCGCGTGGCGCGAGTATTTTTGCGGACGGTGCGGGATGCGGAAATCGAAGCCCGTATTATTTCCGGTACGCGGACTTATGCGGAGCAAAACAATTTATTCAGGCAGGGCCGCTTCGGCAATCCTGGGCCGAAAGTCACGAAAGCCAGAGGCGGGCAGAGTAACCATAACTTCGGCATTGCCTGGGACGTCGGTATTTTCCGCGGCGGAGAATACCTGGATGAATCGCCTTTGTACCAAAAAGCCGCCGAAGTGGGCTTGACCGGTGAATTGGAATGGGGCGGCAACTGGCGCAGTTTTCCTGATCGTCCACATTATCAATTGTCAACCGGGCTCAAGCTGGCGATGGTGCGGGAAAAATTTGAAGGTGGGCAAGTTATTGTTTAGACGTTCCTAAACCCATCCTCATGCAGAAAATGGGCGTTTGAAAAAGAATAAACCAGGGTAAAACAAATTGGGACATGTCCTATGAGCGGCTTTTCTAATTCACCCAAACTGTTAAAAGGCGGCATCGTGCTGATCGATTCCGTGACTTCGTCGGTCAGGCGCATCATCGCGCTGCAATACAATCCCGACAGCATCTCGCGCACCCTGCAGGTGCAGGGCGTGGGTGCGGAAAGCGGTGACCGTTCGGAAGCACTGCGCTTAAAAGGCCCGCCCGTGGAAACCGTTAAGGTCGAGGCGGAAATGGACGCTACCGATCAGCTTGAAGAAAAAAATGGCGTAACCACGGAGGTCGGTTTGCATCCGCAACTGGCGACACTGGAATTGATCGTCTATCCAACCAGTTCTCAACTGCAAACCAATAACAGCTTGGCGCAATCCGGTACGCTGGAAATTGCGCCGATGGAAACGCCGTTGATGTTGTTCATCTGGAGCAAGCAACGCATCGTGCCGGTGCGTTTGACCGAATTCAGCATTACCGAGGAAGCTTTTGACGCCACCTTGAATCCTATTCGCGCCAAAGTCAGCCTGGGCATGCGCGTACTTAGCGTCAATGACATCGGTTTCAATCATAAAGGCGGCAGTTTGTTCATGAGCTATTTGCAGAACAAAGAACAGCTCGGGCAAAAAAGTCTCGGCGGAGATTTCAGCGCCTTGGGGATTACCGGCATTTGATAAGAGGACACAGCAATGACCGATCCGAACCTGGCATTACAACAACTTCTGCAAAGAGCCGAATTACCTTCCAGGCATTTCTCACCCACCAGCCGTTATTATGCGATTGAAACGGTAGTTTTTGAAACGGCTGAAGGTAAGCAAATCATTCACCTTAAACGCCGTTTCCTTCCACAACCAGAACGCTTCGAATTATTGCAAGAGCACTTGGTAACCCAAGGCGACCGGATCGACAACATCACAGCCCGCTATTTGGGTGATCCGGAGGCTTTCTGGCGTATCTGCGATGCAAATCGAGCTATGCGGCCGGAAGAATTGGAAGAGATTGGCCGCCGGTTACGGATTACCTTACCTGAAGGCATACCTGGAGCTCCGAATGCTTAAAGGAATTCATCTAACGTTGATGATTGGTCCGGCAGTGCCGATTCCTGCACCGCAAGCGGTGACGGATGCGCTGGCCAGCATCCAGGTGAACAGCGGGGGCCAACGCAGCGGATTCCAGCTTATTTTTAACGTCAGTAAAAATTCGCTGTTGCTGACGACCCTGTTGCCTGCCGGCTATTTCGACCCGATTTCCACGCGCGTTGTCATCATCGTGACTTTGGGCGGATTTCCGAACGTTATTATGGACGGGATTGTGACGCGTCAAGAAATGCAATCGAGCAACGAACCGGGGCAATCGACGTTGACCGTGACGGGGGAGGATCTGAGCGTATTGATGGACGTGATTCATATCAGGCGTCCTTTGCCGATGCCGGATGTAGCGAAAGTCTTTACCGTGCTGGCGCCGTATGCCGCTTTCGGCATCGTGCCTCTGGTCATCCCGCCGTTCATTCCGGTTTTGGAATTGGTGACTCGGGGTTGGAAGAGCCAGAATGAAACCGATCGCGCCTATCTGCAGCGCGTGGCGAGGGACAACGGCTTCGTATTTTATATCGAACCTGGACCGCTGCCTTTACAAAGTATCGCTTATTTCGGGCCGGACATTAATGTTCCGATACCGCAGCATGCCCTGAATACGAATATGGACGGCAATAGTAATGTCGATAGTCTCAGCTTTTCGCTGGATGGCATGGCAAAAAAGATACGAATTTATATCATAAACGATCCGATCACCAGGAAAATTCCGATCCCGATCCCAGTGCCGAACATCAATGCCTTCAAGCCACCTCTCGGACTGCGTCCGACGCCGCCGGCCCGTATTGAATTTGCCGATGACGTTGCCAGCAAGCAGCCGGATGAGGCCGCTCAAAGTATTCTGTCGTTTCTTATAAACAATTCCGATGCCATCTCTGCATCGGGAAGTCTGGACGTGCTTCGCTATGGCCATGTCCTGCGAGCGCGCCTTCTGGTGGGTGTAAGAGGCGCTGGAATTGCTTACGACGGTATGTATTATGTTAACAGTGTGACGCATAACATCAAGCGGGGTGAATACAAGCAGAATTTCCAACTCACACGAGACGGGCTGATTTCGAATACGCCAAAGGTGCTGCCATGACTGATGAAACGAAGTATTGGGGTAAATACCAAGGGACCGTCATCAATAATCTCGATCCGGAGAAGCGTGGGCGGTTGCAACTCGTCGTTACTAATGTCCATTCGCTTTTGCCGACAACCTGGGCCGAGGCGTGTGTTCCATTGGCCGGGCCAACAGGACCTCCAATGGGAGTGTATATGGTGCCGCCGATCGGGGCTGGCGTTTGGGTGGAGTTCGAAAACGGAAATGCCGATAAACCGATTTGGGTGGGGTGCCGTTGGGGGGCTCAATCCGATATTCCACTTGCGGCACTGGCAAGCAATCCCGCCGATCCCAGTATCGTCATTCAATCGCTGTTGCAGCAGGCGGTTATCGTCAGCGACATGCCGCCTTCGCCACCGCCGCCGGTGATGCCGCCTGTGCCGACGACAGGGGGAGTCATTCTACGTAGCTCAACCGGCGCTTATATTGTAGTCAATGATGCAGGCGTTTTTATCAGTAACGGGAAAGGGGCTTCCATTGACTTGATGGGCTTGTCTGTAATGATCAACAAACTGGCCTTAGTGGTGACCTGATATGGCTGAGTTTCTCGTTAAAATAATTGAACTACAGGTGACGTAATGCCGGGTTTTTTGATACAGGTCGGCGGAATTACCACCTGCTTTCACCAAAGCGGACTGGTGACACCGACGTTGGTGAATCCGCCCAGGGTCAAAGTCAATGGGGTTCAGCAAGTTCTTACGATTGCGGATGCGATGGTCGTGGCGGGCTGTTTGTTCAATGTGTCGGGAGCGCCCCATCCTTGCGTCAAGGTGCAGGTCGAGGCCGCGGCTCGCGTCAAAATCAATGGCCAGCCCGCAGCCATCCTGACGCCGGCAGCGCTGTGTTTGGCCGCCGATCTGGCCCCGCAGGGAATTCCGAATTCGGCAGCGACACAAAAGCGGGTGACGGCTACTTGAGGAGCAAACCAATGGCTATGAACATCGATTACCCTTTTCACTTCGACAGCCACGGACGTACCGCCACCACCGGCGACGACGACCACATCCGCGACATGATCGAGCAGTTTCTGTTCACCAATGCGGGCGAGCGAGTCAACCGGCCCGATTTCGGCAGCGGTTTGTTGCAATTGATATTTGCCTCGAACAGCCCGGAACTCGCCGCCGCCCTGCAGTTCACCGTGCAGGCGGGGTTGCAGCAGTGGTTGGGTGACGTTTTGGAGGTATTGGCTTTAGAGGTGATCAGCGTCGAATCCAGATTGCAGGTGGATCTGCAATACCGAGTACGGCGGACGCAGGAAGTACGAGTTGCAACATTTGAACGGAGCGTGCCATGAGTTGTGCAGACACATTGAATTGCAAACAGGAGCAACGCCGTCAGTTGATACGCCAAAAATATTCAAACGGTCTCGATTATCTGGAAGTGAGCGAAGACCAACTGACGCTGACGGTATTCTTCTTGGGCAAAGCGCCTCTTCATCTTGAAAAAGAGAATTTTCGGATTGAAGGAGGCAGGCGGATTACCGACATTCAGGTGACAAGGCTGCAAATCGACAGGAGCGAAGACACTGAAATAGACGATTGCGTCCATGTCACTGTGAATAAGCCGGGAGACTTTTCGACTTATTGTTTATGCTTGATCGAGATCGATCCCTTAACCAAAAAACCGGTTGTCGAGCGTGATGAAAACTGCCAACGGCGGTTTAAGCGCATGAGCGGCATCGATCCGCGCTATGACTGTCTCGAATTCAATTTCAAGGCCGGTTGTCCCAGCGACCTGGATTGTACGCCGCAACCTGCTTGCCCGCCCGAAAAACGCCCGGAGCCCGAGATTAACTATCTGGCGAAGGATTACGCCAGCTTTCGGCAATTGATTCTTGACCGTCTTGCCCTGATCATGCCGGATTGGAAAGAACGGCACGTTCCCGACTTGGACATTGCATTGGTCGAATTGCTGGCCTATGTCGGCGATCACTTGAGCTATTACCAGGATGCGGTCGCCACGGAGGCTTATCTGGATACGGCGCGGCTGCGGACCTCGGTGCGCCGCCATGTGCGCTTGATGGATTATCAATTGCACGAAGGCTGTAATGCCAGAACCTGGGCGTGTTTCAGCGTTGCCGGCGATTTGGCCGGCCTAAAACCAGACGATTTTTATCTGATTACCGATCCGGGGAGCGCCACGTTGGGCACTGTGCTGGATCATACGGCATTGCCCAAAACCTTGCCCAAGCCTTACCTGATTTTTGAACCGTTGGTAGAGGATGGAAATAAAACGCTTTCCTTCTGTTCGCACCATAATGAAATAGCGCTATACACGTGGGGCGATACGCAATGCTGTTTGCCCGAAGGTTCCACTTCGGCAACCTTGCTCGACCCCGGAGAAGCAACGCCGCCGGTGTCGGACCCTTCCTATGAATCTAAACCATGTCCTGGACCAGACGAGGATAAGAAAGAGAGCGCCATCCATCCGCCAAAAGATGCGGATTACCGGTTAAATCTGCAACCCTGCGACATCATTCTCTTTGAAGAAGTGAAAGGCCCGAAGACCGGAAATACCGCAGATGCCGACCCGTCCCATCGTCATGCCGTGCGTTTGACCAAAGCCGACAAAGCGCAGGACCCGCTGACCGGCACCCTGCTGTGGGAAGTCGAATGGTCGAAAGAAGACGCTTTGCCATTCCCTTTATGCATTTCCTCGATCAAACTGGCAGATTGCTCGTTGATTACCGACGTCAGCGTCGTGCGGGGCAACGTCGTGTTGATCGATCATGGTGAGACCCCTATCTCTTCCAAAGAGGACGTCTTAGGGCCGGTGCCTTCGGAACCCGTTCTGGCCGACTGCGGCGACGATTGCATCCCGCGTGAAAGTACTCTTATTCCCGGACGTTTTGAACCCCGCTTGCCCAGGGCCGACCTTACTTTCAGCCAACCCTTGTTCCCCTGCCGATCGAAGGAGCCACTCTGTTCTTCTGAACCCAAACTGACGCCGGCATCAGCCTTGCTCAAACAGGACGTTCGATCAGCCGTGCCGCAAGTGCGGCTTTATCAGGTTCGGACGGAAGCTGACAAGTGGGTTGTCGCCGATCATCCCGCCTGGGAAGCGCGGCTGGACTTGCTGAGCAGCGATGCCGAAGATAGGCATTTTGTGGTCGAAATGGAGGACGACCGGCGCGCCAGGTTACGTTTCGGCAATAACGAGCTGGGGCGATTCCCGGAGGCGGACACGCTCTTCCAGGCCGTCTACAGGATCGGCAACGGCTCTGTGGGCAATGTGGGCGCGGAATCCATTACTCGCATCGTCTTTCGAAATAATTTGCCGAACGGCGCCGAAATTACCGTTAGAAATCCTCTCCCTGCCGTGGGCGGCGTCAATCCGGAACCGGTGGCCGAGGCTAGGCTCTTCGCTCCGGACGCTTTTCGTAAAACCTTACAACGGGCGATCACCGCGGACGATTATGCCCGAATCGTCATGCGCGATTTCGCCGGCAAAGTGCAACGAGCTGCCGCCAAGCTGCTTTGGACGGGAAGTTGGCATGAAGTCCTGGTAGCCGTTGACCCGTTGGATACGGAAGAAACCGATCCGGAATTGCTGTGTGAAATTCGGCGCCATCTCTATCGTTACCAACGGATTGGACACGATGTGGCCGTGGCGCAGGCAGCTTATGTGCCTCTGGACATGGCCATGACCGTGTGCGTACTGCCCCATTATTTACGGGGACACGTTAACGCGGCGCTGCTCGAAGTATTCAGCAACCGGATTGGAAGCGCCGGCAGAAAGGGCTTTTTTCATCCGGATAACCTGAGTTTTGGCGACAATATTTATCTGAGCAAATTGGTCGCGGCGGCGCAAGCGGTCGAAGGCGTCGAAAGCGTGACGGTGACCAGACTGCGGCGATTTTCGGTTAATTCCGCCGATGCGTTCCCAGGCTCGTCCGAAATCGATGAAGCACTGATTACCGGCCTCATCAAACTCGGCCCGTTTGAGGTCGCGCAGTTGGACAACGATCCGAGTTTTCCGGAAAACGGCAGATTCACACTGGACATGCGAGGTGGACGATGAAACCCATGACCGAAGCCTGCGGATGTTGCGAAGGGATCGAGATCGTAACGCCCGAACCGACCGCGAACCGGCCGGGGCTTTCCTCGCTGTCGTATCGCATCGGTACGCATGCGGCCTTTCTGGAAACGATGCTGGCGCGTTTGTCGAGCAGCGATTACCCGGAACTCGCCGGGTTAGGAACGCGCGAAACCAATGATCCCGCCATCGCATTATTGGATGCCTGGGCCGTGATCGCCGATGTGCTGACGTTTTACAACGAGCGCATCATCAACGAAGGCTATTTACGCACCGCCACCGAACGTCGGTCGATATTGGAACTGGCGCGGCTGGTCGGTTACCAATTACGGCCCGGAGTGGCTTCCAGCGTGTATCTGGCTTATACCGTGGACGACAATTTCAAGGAAGAGGCGATCATTTCGAAAGGCGCAAAATCGCAAAGCATTCCGGGGCCGAACGAATTGCCGCAAACGTTCGAAACCAGCGAAGAATTGAAGGCGCGGGCGAAGTGGAATAATTTGAAGCCGAGGATGACGCAGCCGCAAACAAAGGACTCCATTCGCCAAGGCGACGGCAAAAATGCTCAGATCTATCTTAAGGGCATTTCAACTAACCTCAAGCCCAATGACCCGCTGCTTATTGATTTTATAGGCAACGATGACCCCACGACCTTCGATGAGCCCGATAACTTTATATTTGATCGTGTGAAGGAAGTTAAACCGGATCCTGAGAACAACCGAACATTGGTAATACTGCAAGCGGATTCCATTAAGAATTCCACTATAACGTCTGGCCAGGATGAGAATAACGGTATTGGGCTTATCGAAGCTCTCACCCAGGCCCCATCAGTTCAGCCTGCCAATTCGCTCAAACTCGAACGCGATCTTAAAGATCAATTCGGGAGAAGACAGAAGGAAGACGACATCTCTATTAATAGCAATGATACTAAAGTTACCAGTTCGGATCTTCGCAAAACACTCACAAGCGGAGAAGCCAGTAATGCCGTTTTAAAGGCTTTCGCACCGCTACTTCATGAAACCCTCGCGAATGCGGCTGCAAATGCCGAAGTAACTAAGCCGAATGGCATGAAGGTTTACGCCCTACGCGCCAAGGCAGGGCTCTTTGGCTCTAACTATCAGGGGATCCCTATCTCTGTCAAGTTAAACGATAGCTCATTCTTGACTGTTCAAATTCCAGTTGCTCTTGACAAATTATGGCCAAAGGAATTGGTAAGCAACATTACGGCGGGATTGGCAAAAATCGCTTTGGAACCACAAAACGAACAGCTCCAGAAAAATGGATGGCTTGTGATCGAACGTCCTGCATTGGAAATTGCCGATGCCCAAGTTGAACCAGACTTGGGATTACATATTGTCGATAGATCCGAATTTTTTGCGAATCTTAATCTATTCCAAACTAGAGCCTGCAAGGTGACAGGCCGAAAGCCTACAGTCCATAAAATAGAGGACGTTCAACAGATAAGCGTACAAGCCAGCCTTTTCACTGGAGCGGCTTCTAAAACCGATTTATTGACTATCGAAAAACAATGGCTGGCTGAAGAAGCGACAAAACCAGATGACTTTGCAAAATTGTTGAGTTGTATCTCTTTGCTTAAGGAAACCATCGTTTACACTCAAAGCGAAAAACTCGAGCTTGCCGAAGTACCGATAGAGAACGCCGTTTGCGGTAATGAACAAGAGATCATTGAGCTAGACGATCTTTATGACGGACTCGAAGCCGGTCGTTGGGTCGTTATTTCCGGCGAGCGCGAAATCAGCGGCACGAGCGGGATAAGGTTCAGCGAATTAGCGATGCTGGCGAGCGTTAGCCAAGATACGCGAAATATGGGCGCAGAAGAATTACAAGGGGACAAGCTCCATACTTTCATTAAGCTCGCCAACAAACTCAAGTATTGCTTCAAACGCGACACCGTCGCCATCTACGGCAACGTCGTCAAAGCCACCCACGGCGATACCCGCAAGGAAACACTGGGCAGCGGCGACGGAGCCAAGGCGCTGCCATCGTTCGTTCTCAAACAGCCGCCGCTGACCCATGTTCCGGCTGCCAAATCTTCCGGCGTGGACAGCACTCTCAAGGTCTTCGTCAACGATGTTCAATGGGATGAAACGGATGCGCTGGCAGGACTGTCCCCGGCCGACCGCCATTTCGTCGCCAAGACCGACGACGACGGCAAGACCACGGTGATCTTCGGCAATGGCAGGGAAGGCGCGCGCTTGCCGACCGGCATCGAGAACGTCAAGGCCGAATACCGCAACGGCATCGGCAAGCCGGGCAACGTTAAGGCCGGCCAGATCAGCCTGCCGATCACTCGGCCTCTGGGTGTGAAAGAGGTGATCAACCCCTTGCCCGCGTCCGGCGGCGCGGACAAGGAAAGCCGCGACCAAGCGCGCAAAAATGCGCCGCTGGCGGTGAAAGCGCTGGATCGGCTCGTCTCTGTGCGGGACTATGAAGACTTCGCACGAATTTATGCCGGCATCGGCAAAGCCCGCGCGGCGGAACTGAGCAATGGCCGCCGTCAGTCGGTGCATGTCACTATCGCCGGCAGCGACGACATTCCGATCGATCTTAACTCCGATTTGTACCGGAACCTGCGCCAATCCCTGCTGGATTTCGGCGATCCCTTCCAATCCTTACAGTTAGAGATACGCGAACTGATGTTTGTCGTCATCCAGGCCAATATCCGAATCCTGCCGGATTACCAATGGGAACCCGTGGTGACAGAAGTGCGCAGCGCCTTACTGGACGCCTTCAGTTTCGAGCGGCGCGAATTGGGTCAGGATGTGGTGTTGAGCGAAGTACTCAGCGTGATGCAGGCGGTGCGCGGCGTGGCCTATGTGGACGTCGATGCGTTCGGCGGCATACCGGAGAAACAATTTAAACCGGACAAAGGTCGGCAATTGCTTACTCCTGCCGAGATCGCCAAACATGTGCAAGAGTTTGTCGCCTTGCAGAAAAATCGCCCCAATACACGATTAACAGTTAATTTGGCGAATTTCGAACCAGAAGATCACGATCTGATCCACCCGGCCCAGCTTGCCTTTCTGACGCCGGAAGTTCCGGAAACCCTGATTCTCAATCAAATCCATTGAGGCCGCGCCATGACTGCCGTCGATAGAGATCGTCTCTACAAACTTCTGCCTTACATCTACCAATTACGCGACCACGAGCAAGGCGAACCGTTGCGCGCGCTGCTGCAGGTGATATCCGAACAGGTCGACAACGTTGAAGAAAATATTGCCCGGCTTTACGACAACTGGTTTATCGAGACCTGCGAAGACTGGGTCGTCCCTTATCTCGGTGATTTAGTCGGTTACACGCCGGTACACGAGGCCGGGGAGTCCGGCGAAATCACTACGCCGCAAGGCAGGCTGCGCAATAAAATCCTGATTCCGCGCCGCGAAGTCGCCAATACCATCCGTTACCGCCGACGCAAGGGCACACTGGCCTTGCTGGAGCAACTGGCGAACGACGTTTCCGGTTGGCCGGCGCGGGCGGTGGAGTTTTATAAACTGCTGGGCTGGACGCAGCATGTCAATCATTTAAGGCCATTTCAGGGCCGGACCGTGAATCTTCGCGATGGGAAGGTTTTAAACAAACTCGATACGCCCTTTGACGAATCGGCGCATACCGTGGATGTGCGGCGGATCAATTCCCCTCTAACGCAAGGCCGTCACAATATTCCCAGTATCGGTTTATTCGTCTGGCGTTTGAAAACTTATTCGGTCACGCAAACGCCGGCAAATCGATTGGAACATCGGCATTGTTACACCTTCAGCGTATTAGGAAACGAGGCACCGCTTTACACCCAATCGGAGCGCGAGACCGAACCAACCCAAATTGCAGGTGAACTTGATTTGCCGGTGCCTATAAGCCGACGTGCCCTGACTGAATTGACAAGGATTGATGGCGTCGAAATGCCGCGTGCTTCGTCGTCTTATTACGGCGATACCCGAAGTCTGGCGATTTGGGCGGAGGATTGGCCTGACAAAGGCTCTGTACAACCTATCCCTCGTAAACGTATTGTTCCCGCCGATTTAAGTGACTGGGAGAGCTACAAGCCGGCTAGAAATATGGTCGCCGTGGATCCTGAGCTGGGGCGAATCCTGTTTCATCCTAAACACCCTCCCAGGAAAGGCGTGAAGGTATCTTATCAGTACGCGTTCAGCGCGGATATGGGAGGAGGGGAATACCCGAGAAAGTTATCCCAACCGGCTGGAAGCAAACTGTATCGAGTTAACGCCAGTATCAAGGACAAAGAGTCTGAAGATATTTTCAATACGCTTCAAAAAGCCTTGAACAAATGGCAATCCGATTCGCCGCCGCAACATGCCGTTATTGAAATAACCGACAGCGGTTTGTACGAAGAGGCGCTGAACATCCGGTTAAAAGCGCGGCAAACGCTGCAAATCCGCGCCGCCAATAAAAAAAGGCCGGTCATTCTTATTCCCGACCGTTTCGATCAATTTACTGTGAACGGGGAAGAGGGTAGCTATCTCACGCTGGACGGACTGCTCATCGCCGGACGCGGCTTACAGATGGATGGGACAGAAACGGCGGGCTCTGGCTCTATGGCGGGAATTATAATCCGTCATTCAACCCTGGTTCCGGGCTGGTCGCTCGAACCGGACTGCGAATCCGATCAGATGGAAGAGTTGAGCATTGAGATCGCCAATGCTTATCCGTGCCTGACGATCGAGCACAGCATTATAGGCTCCATTCAGGTCAACAACGATGAAGTAAACAAGGAACCTATCCGGATTCGCATCAGCGACAGCATTCTGGATGCCGCCGGCAACGATGTCGCCGTATCCGGTTCGGGTTTTGCCCATGCCGTATTAACCATTGCCCGCAGCACCGTCTTCGGCCGTATCGATATCCATGCGATTGCCCTGGCCGAGAACAGCATTTTTATGGAAACGGTGAACGTCGCGCGCCGCCAATCGGGCTGTATGCGCTTTTGTTATGCGAGACCGGGTTCGCGCACGCCCAGGCGTTATCGCTGTCAACCGGATTTGGCGGAACAAGCCGCTGAAAGCGATTTAATTAAAACGGCTAAAGAAAACGGTCAATCGCTTCCCGGCCAAGAGGCTGTTAAAGCGGCGAAACGGTACGCGCAAGAACGGGTGCGGCCGCAATTTAGTTGTCATCGCTACGGTACCCCGGTGTATTGCCAATTATCCGATCATTGCGCCGAGGAAATAAAGCGCGGCGCGGACGATGAATCCGAAATGGGGGTGTTCCACGATCTGTTCCAACCCCAGCGTGAAGCCAATCTTCGCGCCCGCCTGGACGAATACATTCCTGCCCGGGCCGACGTCGGCATTATCCTGGCGAACTAACCATTGACTGAATAAGGAGCGTATCATGAAAGGCGATTTTTCCAGGCTGACGTTCGACGTCACCAAACATTTCAGCCGGGTCTTGATGCAGCAAGGACGGGTGCAACTGGACGCCGACTGGAATGAGCAGACGGCTATATTGCTGCATTATTTGCAGACGCTGGCCAAAGACTTGATTGGGGAGCATGGCGGGCCACGGGACAATTTGAGTTTTGAAATCACGCCCATAGACAAGGTCTCAAACGATTTTCAAATCGGCAGCGGTCATTATTATGTTGACGGCATTCTTGTTGAACAAGAAACAAATTTAATCTCCATAGAAATTGGAAACAATCATGACCAAATCAAAGTATCCGCATTAACTATTAACGAAGCAAAATTAAAAATAGGCCAATATCTTGAAGTAAGTAATGAAAACGAGACCAAGGTCGTTAAAATTACGGCTATTGTCCCGGAAAAATTATCGTTAACGGTAGACCCCAGTTTTAATACAAGCGGAGCGGCATTTGCGCGGCGCGTTGTAACTTATAGATCACAAGAAGACTATCCTTCCTCCACTTCTATTGAGCAAAATAAAACTTATCTTGTTTATCTTGATGTTTGGGAAAGGCATGTCGCTTATATTGAAGATGACAAAATTCGTGAGGTCGCGCTAGGTGGGCCGGATACTGCGACACGGGCAAAAATGGTTTGGCAGGTCAAAATAACAGATAAGCAGCCTGACGCAATAAAAGAGCTTAAAGACGTAACGCTGGATGGTAATGATTGGCGTGAATGGGTGTATGAGAAAGGGAAAAATCGATGGTCCGATTGGAAAAATCAATGGCAACCCGCCAATCGAGGTCTGCTCAAGGCGCAGGCAAAGCAAGACCGGAAAAAAGATGACGAGCCCTGTATAACGTCGCCCGAGTCCAGCTATCGCGGCGCGGAGAATCAACTTTACCGGGTTGAGATCCATCAAGGCGGAGAAGCGTGGGATGGTAAAAGCATGAAAGAGGGAAAAGCAACCTTCAAATGGTCCCGCGATAATGGCAGCGTTGTTACGGGGGTAAAACTCAGCGGAACGGAGCTCACCGTTGACAATCCCCGCGGACTATCCGAGAGAAAATGGCTGGAACTGACCAACGACAACCAGGAACTGCGCGGCTATCCGGGTTTATTGATTCAAATAAAAAGAATTGAATGCGATACCATAATGCTGGATATTACCGGTGCTATTAATCCGCCTGATGATGTGCCTCAGGGAGAAGTTTGGCCGACAAAAGCGCGATTATGGGAAAGCGACCAGATAACCATCTTGGAAAGTAACGGTAACACGGATAAAGATTGGCATAAGCTGGAATACGGCGTCCAAATCCAATTTCAACCTTCAAACCCTATAAACCACTACCGTACCGGCGATTACTGGCTCATTCCCGCCCGCGTTGCCACCGGCGACGTGGAATGGTCGGGCGAAGAAGGGAAGCCGGAAGCCTTGCCGCCGCACGGCATTGAACACCATTATGCGCCGCTTGCTATTATTAAAATTACCGCTACTGAAGTCACAAAAGAGGCAGAGCTTCGCAAGGAATTTGAGCCATCAGCGAAAGACATACCATAAAAAAACGACTTTCACATCCGCCAATGCGCTATTTGAAAAGCCGGTTTCCGAAGATTAAAAACAAGCGAGGATAACGATCATGAAAAAATTGACAGTTACCGCAGACGCCCTCAATCTTCGTTCTAAACCCAGTTTGCAAGGCGAAGTGATTGACGTCCTGAACAAAGGCGACGTGGTGGAATGGCTGGATTCATCCGGTGATGATTACTGGCGGAAAATTAAATTCGGCGCCAACACCGGCTGGGCATCGCACAAATACCTTACACCTGAAAGCGTTGATCTTCCCGATGAAATCAGATCGGAACCACCCTCGCCGTTTCCGTGGTTTGCCATCGCCCTGGGCGAAATAGGCGTCAAGGAAGTGTCGGGCAACGGCGACAACCCCCGGATCGTTGAATATCACAGATCGACCACCCTTCCTGCGCCTGATCGCTCCAACGATGAAACGGCCTGGTGTTCGTCATTTGCAAACTGGTGCGTCGAAAAATCCGGTCATGCCGGGACCGATTCGGCCTGGGCGCGTTCCTGGCTGAATTGGGGCCGAAGCACAGCCACTCCCGTGGTCGGGTGTATTGTCGTTTTTCGGCGCAACGTGAATTTCGGGCACGTCGGTTTTTTCATTTCAAAGACTGAAAGTACCATTAAAATTCTTGGCGGGAACATGAGCGATTCAGTCCGGATAGACGATTACCCGGTAAGAGATTTTCTGGGCTACCGGGTGCCGAGGTAAGTTGTGTTTTAAAGCCTGCCCGGCTTTTAGCTTGACCGGCCATCATGAATAAAGTCTGTATTTTGCCGGCAATTTTTCTGTTGGCCGGCACCTTTTGTCTGGCTGATCAACCGGCCTCCGTGCAAGTCATGGTTGGCAGCGATGATAATCTGGACGCATGTTCGGCCCTTGGCATGGTCTCCGGTCTTAAGTCCGGGCGGAATAGCTTTCTCGCGGTCAGGGCCGGCCCCGATAAACGATTTGCCATGATCGATAGGCTAAAAGCAGGCCAAAGAGTCTCTATTTGCCGTTCTTCCGAAAACGGAAAGTGGTACGGGGTTGTTTATTCTCGTAAGAGTGCCGAAGACTGCGGTGTCACCAGCCCGATTAACCCGGCCAGGCCGTACAACGGAAAATGCAGATCCGGCTGGGTAAATGCCCATTGGATCAAGTTACTCGCCGGATAGCGCATCGTCAGCTCAGGATTTTTCAGGCTTGCATGCCGAGGGGGGCACAATCTGTTCAGTCGGGCGTCTGGGATAATAATTATATGAACCGATGAGTTTTTGTTCTTTCTGTCCTCCCTCATAGGTTTGCACCTTGTGTGGTGAGCGAGTAAAGTGACGCCGGAGCCTCCGGCAGATTAAAATATATCTCAATAACCCCTGAAAATTTCCCATCCTCATCCGTTTTATTTAATGAAAACCCTATTGATTACCGGCAGCAATTCGGATATCGGCATGGCGGTTGCCCGCGCTCTGGCGGGCCGGAACTGCCGGCTCGGACTGCATTATTTCTCTCACCGCGAAAAACTCGAGCCGCTGACCGCCTGGCTGGACGGGCAGGGGAGAGAGTACCGTCTGTTTCAAGCCGATCTGACGGTGCCGGACAAGGCCAAAGCTTTAATCGGCGAGATCGTGACTGAATTCGGCCGTCTTGACGTGCTGGTCAATGGCGTCGGACCTTTCGTGTACAAGTCCGTTCTGGAGGTAACGCCCGACGAGTGGCTGGCCGACATCGATCTGAATTTGCACACCTGTTTTCATACCAGCCATTACGCTCTCGATGAGCTTAGGAAAAACCGCGGACAGATCATCAATTTTGCTTTTTCCGGCGTTGACAACAACAAGGCCTGGCCGATGTCGGCCGGCTACTGTGCCGCCAAAACCGGCGTGGTCGCTTTGACCAAGAGCCTTGCGGTCGCCCTGGCTCCGGACGGGGTCCGAGTCAACGCCATTTGCCCGGGATTGGTCGAGGAAGGCCATATCAGCCAGGAGGAAAGGCGGCACATGGCCGGTCAAATTCCTTTCGGACGGCCGGTCATGCCCGACGAAATCGGCAAAACGGCCGCCTGGCTGGTTTATGAAAGCCCGGAGGCGATGACGGGATCCTTGCTGGCGGTATCGGGCGGATGGGAATATTGATGGCGGGCGGTTTTTTTGAGTATGGCTGGGAAAAAAGGAAGACTATGTCCGAATACGCTGAATCTTCGATAGAGAATGAAGAAATGGTTCCGTTTGACCGGAAGAGTGTTTTTTTGGAGGTTTCGATCGGTGCGCAAACGCTTTCCCTAATTAATCAGGGAGAAGTGCTGAAGAGTTATCCGGTCTCTACGGCTAAAAACGGACCCGGCGAGCAGAGAGGCAGCGAATGCACGCCCAGAGGCTGGCATGTCGTCCGGGCAAAAATAGGCGAAGGGCAACCTTTGTACAGCGTGTTTATCGGCCGGCGGCCTACCGGAGAAGTGTACAGCCCCGAGTTGGGTCTTTCATATCCGCAGCGGGACTGGATTTTGACCCGGATCCTCTGGCTGGGCGGACTGGAGTCCGGCAAAAACCGTTACGGTCCGGTCGACAGTGCCTGGCGCTATATTTACATTCACGGATGCCCGGACGAGAGCATGCGTGGCCGGCCCGAATCGCACGGCTGCATCCGGATGCACAATGCCGACGTGCTGGACTTGTTCGAACGCGTGACGGCGGGAGTCAGGGTATTTATTCATGAATGATCCGGGATCTCTCCCTTGTTGCCGGGGCAGAGTTTTGCCTTGGCATTCCGTCATCATTAGCCCTTCTCCGTCTCCAACGAGGCATGAATGATGCGCATCGTTCTGGGTCTCGAGTACGACGGCAGTGCCTTTTGCGGATGGCAATGGCAGTCCGGCCTGCGCAGCATTCAATCGGTGCTGGAGCAGGCTTTATCGAAAATTGCCGATCATCCGGTCACGGTCGTTTGCGCCGGCAGAACCGACGCCGGCGTTCATGCCTTCGAGCAGGTAGTGCATTTCGATACCGAAGCGAAACGGGAACTCCATGCCTGGGTGCTGGGCGGTAACAGCCATCTGCCGGACGACGTCCGGATTCTCTGGGCGAAACCGGCGCAGGGCGATTTCCATGCACGGTACAGTGCGATTGCCCGGTATTACCGCTACATCATACACAATCGTGCCGTCCGGTCGGCCTTGTTGCCGAGGCAAGCGACCTGGTGTTATCCGCCTCTGGCGGCGGAAAAGATGCACGAGGCCGCGCAGTCTTTGCTCGGACACCACGATTTTTCCTCGTTCCGGGCTCAGGGTTGCCAGTCCAAAAGCCCGTTCCGTCTGGTTCATTTTATCGATGTGTTCCGGGAGGGCGACCGGGTCGTCGTCGATATCGCCGCAAATGCGTTTTTGCATCATATGGTCAGAAACATCGCCGGCGTCTTGATGGAGATCGGCACGGGCAAGCAGCCGGTAGGCTGGACCCGGGAACTGCTGGAAGTGAAAAGCCGGAAGCTGGGCGGCGTCACGGCGCCTCCCGACGGTTTGTATCTTGCGGGAGTGTATTATCCGGAGCGCTACGGCTTGGTCAATCATCCTGTTTTCGGCAAACTGCCCGCCGATGCCAGGCGCCATGAGCCGTAAAAGCGGCCATGACGTTTGAAGTATTGGAGCGCCCGGCTACGGGCAGCGCACGGGGAAGATGTTCGGTTGCGTTTTAAAAGCCTGAAGACTCAAATCGAACCCCGCAGGTAGCAAATCCAGATCGAGCCATTGTTCCCGGCCGAATCGTACCTGCAAGGGGTTCGAAAGAATAAAGGAGCGCTCGCTCCTTTATGTTTATTTAGGGATAGACCACTTTGGGTTCAAAGCTGGCGGCCGGATATTTGGGATCGAACTCGCTTTGTTTGGCTTTTGCCTGTTGCTGGCCCGGGCATCCGCTCGAACCGGCTGCGGGTGCGCTGGAGGCTGCCGCGGCCGCTTCCTGGTCGATGAAGACGACTTTGGGTTGGAAGTCGGAGGCGGGGTATTGGCTGTCGCTGGCGGCGGAGGCAGTGAATGAACCTAATGAAATCGCAACGGAAGTCAATCCCAAGATAACAGTTTTTTTCATATGATGATCCTCGAGTCATTATAATAAGCCGGGCTTTATTCTGAGGTTCCAAAAGAAAGCCTAATCGTCTTAGTATCCGGCAATTTGAGCGAATTGGCAACCCCGAATTTTCCCTTCTCGAATGAGCGGTGCTTACACAAGCTGCCGGATCAGCGGGTGATTTTGAATCAGATGCCGACGGAATGTTTCGACGGTATTTTCGTCGCTTCGCTCGTCTCTGGGGATTGGCACCCGGATTTCGCTGACGACCGTCATGGGCGCAGCGGACAGGAAAATGAGACGGTCGGCCAGAGCAATCGCTTCGCGCAGATCGTGGGTGACGAAAAGCACCGTATGCGGACGTTGCTGCCAGAGTTTCACCAACAGTTCACGGACCTGCCTGGCCGTCGGGGTGTCCAGCGATACGAACGGTTCGTCCATCAACAACAATTCGGGATCGATGGCAAAGGCGCGGATGATGGCCGCCCTTCGGCTCATGCCCAGGGACAAACGCTCGGGGTAGACGTGCTGCGAACGGGAAAGCTGCATGGCTTCCAGCAGGGAATCGATGACTCGGGGAGATGGCTCTCCGGTCGTCGCCAGTTCAATATTTTCCCGAACCGTACGCCACGGCAGCAGCCTCGGATTTTGAAAAACATAGCCGATTTTGGGTTGAACGTGCTGGTCGGCGAGGGTGATGTCGCCTTCGTAATCCAGGTCCAGACCGGCAACGATGTTCAGCAGCGTGGTTTTGCCGCAGCCGGAAGGTCCGACCAGACAGACAAATTCTCCGGATTCGAGTGAAAAATCCAGATCGGCGATGGCCCGATGCGGTCCGGCTTTGTCGACGGCCGGAAAGGTTTTATCGGTTATGCGGATGTGGATTCGGGTCACCGGCGCCATCTCTGGGATTTTTTGTCGAGAGGCTTCAATACGCTGACTTCGATCAGTTGAATCACGGCCACGAAGGCGACGGTATAGGCCAGAATGCTTGCCACGTCGAACAGTTGAAAAAACAGATGCAACTGGAAGCCGACGCCGTTGTTCCGGCCCAGGAGTTCCACCACTAAAATGATTTTCCAGATCAACGCCAAGCCCGAGCGAGTCGCGCTCATCAGGTACGGATGCAATTGCGGCAGAATGACGTGCACCAGCGTTTTGCGCCGGCTAAACCGGTAGCAGCGGGCCATGTCCAGCAGATCCTGGTCCAGGGCGCGCACGCCTTCCCTGATGGTGACGACGGCATTGGGCAGTTTGTTGACGACTACCGCCAATATCGCGGCCGATTCGGTCAGCCCGAACCAGACGTAGCAGAGAATGATGGTGACGAGAGCGGGAATGTTCAGAAAAATGACCAGCCAGTTGTCGAAAAAAGCGTCCAGTTTCTTGTTCCGGCCGAGGGCGATGCCGATGGCGCAGCCGAGCAGCATCGCTACCGTAAAACTGATCGCGAGTCTGAACAGGGTGGTGCCCAGGTGATAGGTTAATTGCCCGGAGGCGAGTTCCAGCCAGAACACGCCCGCCACGATCGCCGGCGACGGCAGGAGAGCGCTGTTTAAAGCCATGGCAAGGCCTTGCCAAAGTGCAAAAAAACTCAGCAGGGACAGGACGGGAAAATAGCTCTTCAGTCTGGCCAAAATCAACTGTTATTCTTCGATCGACCAGAAGGTGCCGGGTTGCAGATGCTCGGATTGTCCTGTCAGCTTGTTGCCGCTGAGCGTGCGCAGCAGGGCGTGGATGCGTTCGGCCGCCTGCTGTTCCTGCTTGCCCCAGCGTACGATCCGCCCTTCGCAATAACGCTGCCTTAGTCTGGCTTGCGTGGCCGGACCGTCCACCTTGGTCATCGGGATGATTTTACGCCAGGCGGCATCGCTGTCGCATAAGCTATTTTTGGCTTTTTGGCTTGCCTTGAAAAAATCGTTGACCGCTTTTTTGTGTTGCAGCGCCCAATTTCGATTAAACACATAGCCGAGGCTGGGGACCTCCTCTTTAATGCCCAATGCTTTCAACAAGTCCTTGCCGTCAATAATTTGCCGGTAACCGAGCGTTTCCAGCCGGACGGCGAAATGCCAGTAATTCAGCGCGGCGTCGATACGGTTTTGTTTGAGCTGCTCGTTGATCAGTGGCGGCGCGCCGAACACCTGTTCGGTCGCAGCTTTCAGATCGAACTGTTCCTTTTGCGCCAGGGCCTGCAATAACAGCCAGTTTTTGTCCAGCTCGCCGCCGGCGATGCCCAGCCGTTTGCCCTTGAGATCCTTGAGGGTGCGGATGGGGCTGGTATCCTTGACCATCAGCGCGCCCGATGTGGTCGAATACGGGTAGAAGGTGAAATCGGCGCCGCTCGAGCGAAGCTTCGAAACCCAGATCCAGTCGGAGACGATCATGTCGACAGCGTCCGATTGCAAGGCAATCTTGCCGGCTTCGGCATTTGCCAGGCGTTGTACGGACAATTGAAAATCGGCTGAAGCGGTATCGGGATCGTCCTGAAGCGCGGCCAGCTCCCAGTCGAAGGTACCCGAGGCCTGGACCCCGATGCGGAGGGTGATTTTATCAGCGGCCGCATGGTCGAACACGAACAGCAACCCTAAAGCGATATAGAAAAAAATAGTTTTCATGTCCTCTATCGTGACGGAAGCAATGGATTCTGTCTATTTTAACGTTATGCAAAGATTCCTGCGAGAGGGTCGAAATGGCTGATCAGGTTGAAATTCACCGATGTGCCCGGTCAGACAGGAATGCAGGATTGCCATGGGATCCTTTAAAGACTCGGCAGCTTCGAAATTGTTCGATTCCTGCTTCCGCCGGATGACGGCAACGCTCGGCTTTTCCAGGGAGCGTCCCGCTCGGCTGCCGGAAGTCGATATCTGAATCGGTACCCGGCAAAGGAAAGAACTTCGTATTTCTATGCCGAGCCGGATCCCGACGCTAAAGATTCTTTGTGTTCTGTGGAAAGAAGGTGTCATCAGGTTAGACAGGCGTTCCGGCCGCCGGGAGCCGGTTTTCCGAAAGCGCTAAGGCCGCGATTTCAGCTTCAGCGTTCGCTTTCTCTTTGTCCAGGTTGCAAATGAACGGAACTTCGGTAAACCGGGATCCTAATAATTCCGTTGCACCGAAAATTTGGCCAACAAGATCAAAGCTTCCTTGTATTCGGAATCGGGCAGGTGCTTGATGGCATTGATGGCGGTTTCGGCTTCCTGGTCGGCGCGCTGTTCGGTGTAGGCGATCGCCTGGGTGCGCTGCACGACGCCGTAGACTTCATGGAAGGCGTCGCGATTGCCGTTTTTGATGGCGTTGATGATGATTTCGGCTTCTTTTTCGGTGCCGTTCTGAATGGCGTAGATTAACGGCAGGGTGGGCTTGCCTTCGGCCAGATCGTCGCCCAGGTTTTTCCCCAAGTCTTCTTTATTGGCTTTATAGTCGAGTGCGTCGTCGATGAGCTGGAAGGCGATTCCCAGATGCTGGCCGTACCGGGCCAGACTTTCTTCGGTTTCGGCATCGGCATTGCAGATGACCGCGCTTAACCGCGTCGCGGCGCTGAATAGTATGGCGGTTTTTCGGGCAATCACCTGGAGATATTTTTCTTCCGTGGTTTCCGGGTTGTTGCAGTTCAAAAGCTGCAGAACTTCTCCTTCGGCAATGGCGGTGGTTGTTTTTGAAAGAATTTCCATGACGCGCAAATTGCCGGTGCGGACCATCATCTCGAACGCTCTGGAATAGAGATAGTCGCCGACGAGTACGCTCGCGGCATTGCCCCAGACCGCATTGGCCGAGTCCTTGCCGCGGCGA
The DNA here is from genome assembly GCF_000372865.1 of Methylosarcina fibrata AML-C10. NCBI lineage: Bacteria > Pseudomonadati > Pseudomonadota > Gammaproteobacteria > Methylococcales > Methylococcaceae > Methylosarcina > Methylosarcina fibrata. The sequence goes on from NZ_KB889965.1 coordinate 4,672,880, forward strand.
AGGTCCGATTCGTCCACCACGTCGTCGTGCAGAAGCGTTGCCGTATGAATAAATTCGATGACCGCCGCCAAAATCAGATGTTTGTCGTCGACTCCGGTCAGGGCTTTGGCCGCCAGCAACAACAGCATCGGACGCAGTCGTTTGCCGCCGTTGCCGACGATATAATGTCCCATTTGATTGATGAGCACGACATCGGAACTGAGTTCATCGATAATGAGCTGATCGACTGCCTTGGTTTCAGTTTTCGTTAAGTGCTTGATTGAATTAAAATCAATGGGCGCCGGGGAACTGAAGGCTTGGTGAGAGTGCAATGCCATGCTGTCTACTTAAGTATGGAAATTTTATTATTTTTCATAAGCTTGTTAACTATAAAACACTAAGCGGTTAAGCTGTTCTTAATGCGATAGTAAATCGCCCATGCTATTGAAAAAAGTATATTGATGTCAATAGCTTTTTTGTGATATTTTATTACGATCTTGGTAGCGCCGTGCAAACCCCGATTTGACACGGTATGGTTTTAAAAATAAAATTCTCTGTTCACTTTTAACAGATTAATGCTTGATGGAGCTTGCTCAGATGTATGCGGTAATTCAAACGGGTGGTAAACAATATAGGGTAGCCGAAGGGACTACCTTAAAAATAGAAAAACTGGAGCTGGGTACAGGCGACAGCATTGAATTTGATAAAGTGTTGATGATTCAATCCGGTGACGGAGTCAAAGTAGGTCTGCCTTACATCGAGGGCGGCAAGGTGACTGCGACGGTCAAGTCTCAAGGCCGGCACAAAAAGGTCAAGATCATCAAATTTAGAAGACGCAAGCACCATATGAAACAGATGGGGCACCGTCAATACTATACGGAAGTCCAGATTACTGGCATTTCCGCTTAATCGCTTAATTAGAGGGGATTCATTGTGGCTCATAAAAAAGCTGGCGGCAGTACACGCAACGGCCGCGACTCGAATGCGAAAAGGTTGGGCGTCAAGCGTTTCGGTGGTCAGTTGGTAACGGCTGGAAACATCATTGTCCGTCAACGCGGCACTCGTTTTCACGCAGGCGATAACGTCGGTTGCGGAAAAGACCATACCTTGTTTGCAACGGCTGACGGCAAGGTGGTTTTTGAAGTCAAGGGCAATAAAGGGCGTAAATTCGTCAGTGTTGTCGCTGCTTAAAACCTGCCGCCGCCCTCTATAATACCGGCGCGGCGGTAAAGTTTATGCTTAAAAAAGCTCCGCCACTCAACAGCGGGGCTTTTTTTGTTTTTATCGATTGGCAATCAGTGCGGCGTGTTTGAGATATGAAATTTGTCGACGAAGCAGAGGTTCGCGTCGAAGCGGGCGACGGCGGTAACGGCGCAATAGGCTTTCGGCGCGAAAAATACATTCCGCTGGGCGGTCCGGACGGCGGCGACGGCGGCGACGGCGGCAGCGTCTATCTGCTCGCTGTGGAAAACGTCAATACGCTGGCCGACTTTCGTTATCATACCGTGTTTCGGGCCGAGCGCGGACAGAACGGTATGAGCCGCAACTGCACCGGCAGAAAAGGCGAAGACTGCTACGTCCCCGTGCCGCTCGGCACGCTGGTGACCGATGCCGATACCGGAGAGGTGATCGGCGATCTGACCAGAACCGGAGAAACCCTGCTGGTAGCCCAGGGCGGATTTCACGGTCTCGGCAATACCCGTTTTAAAAGCAGCGTTAACCGGGCTCCTCAAAAAGCCACCAAAGGCACCGAGGGCGAGCATCGTACTCTTCATCTGGAATTGACCCTGATCGCCGACGTCGGCTTGTTGGGAATGCCGAATGCCGGCAAATCCAGCCTGATTCGCGCGGTTTCCTCGGCCAGGCCGAAAGTAGCCGATTATCCGTTTACCACGCTGCACCCCAATCTGGGCGTGGTCAGGGTGGATGATCTGCGCAGCTTCGTTATCGCCGACATTCCCGGCGTGATTGAGGGTGCGGCGGAGGGTGCCGGTCTGGGTTTGCAGTTTCTCAAGCATTTGTCGAGAACGGGATTGCTGCTGCACGTTGTTGACGTAGCGCCGTACGAGAGCGCCGATACGCCGGTCGAGGCGGCGAGAAAAATCGTTCATGAACTCGAAGAATGGAGCGACGAACTGGCCGCGAAGCCTCGCTGGCTGGTATTGAACAAAATCGACCGATTGCCCGGAGAAGAGAGGGGGGCTCATTGCCGGGCCATTGTTGAAGAATTGAATTGGGCCGGGCCGGTATACAACATATCGGCGATCAACGGGGAGGGCACCCGGGAGCTCATGTTTGCGATCATGGAATTTTTGGAACAGCAGCGACGGAAAAACAGTGAACAGGTCTGATTTTGCGCGGGTTAAGCGGGTTGTCGTAAAAATAGGGAGCTCGTTGCTCACCAAGGGTGGGCAGGGGCTCGATCAGGCGGCCATCGCGGATTGGGTTCGGCAGATGGCCGGATTAAGGAAAAAGTCGATTGAGGTGGTTCTGGTCTCGTCCGGATCGGTGGCCGAAGGCATGTGTCGGCTAGGTTTGAAAGTGCGTCCGAAGACCTTGCACGAGCTGCAGGCGGCCGCCGCGGTCGGTCAAATGGGATTGGTGCGTGTTTTCGATGATAATTTTCAGCGGCATGGCCTGCATGCGGCGCAAGTTTTGCTGACGCACGATGATTTGTCCGACAGACAGCGTTATCTCAACGCCAGAAGCACTCTATTAACTTTGCTTAAATTCGGCATTGTGCCGGTGATCAATGAAAACGATACCGTCGCCACCGAAGAGATTCGTTTCGGTGATAACGATACCCTGGCGGCATTGGTTGCCAATCTGGTCGAAGCGGAGCTGCTGATTATTCTGACCGATCAGAAAGGTTTGTTTACTGCGGATCCGGGCCTGTATCCCGAGGCGACGCTCATTTCCGAAATCGGCGTGAACGATGCCCGTCTGGAGAAAATGGCCGGAGAAAGCCGAAGCGGTCTGGGCCGCGGCGGCATGTACACCAAGGTGCGCGCGGCTCGGTTGGCTTCGAGATCGGGGGCGGCCACCGTGATTGCGGCGGGGGTGGTCGAGGACGTGATCACTGCCGTGATCGCCGGGAAAGAACTGGGTACTTTCTTTTTGCCGGACATGGAGCCTTTGGTGGCGAGAAAACGCTGGCTCGCCGGACAATTGCAAGTCAAAGGCCGGCTCGTGCTCGATGCGGGAGCGGTCAGGGTTCTCAAACGCGACGGTAAAAGCTTGTTGGCGGTCGGCGTAAAGTCGGTCGCCGGCCGGTTCGAGCGGGGGGAGCTGGTTTCCTGCGTCGATGAAGAAGGCTTGGAAATCGCCCGAGGGCTAATCAACTACGGCAAGAAGGAAGCCCAATTGATCGCCGGGAAAAGCAGTCTGGAATTCGAAAGGATTCTCGGCTACGCGGACGATGCTGAACTGATTCACCGGGACAATATGGTTCTGATCTAGAGAAGAGCCGATTCCGTGATACAAAAAAGGCCGCGAGTAATATTGTCCGGCCTTTTCTTAATCATTGATCCGGGAGAGGCTTTTTAAGCGATCGATTTTACTCTGGCGTTCAGACGGCTTTTGCTGCGGGCGGCTTTGTTTTTGTGAATGATGCCCTTGTTGACTGCCGAATCGATAATAGGCACAGCCGTATTGTAAGCAGCTTGCGCTTTTTCTTTGTCGCCCGCGTTAACGGCGGCAATGACTTTTTTAACGAATGTACGCAGATTGCTGCGTTGTCCTGCGTTGCGAATACGGCTTTTTTCCGCTTGTTTCGCGCGTTTTTTAGCTTGTGCTGTATTAGCCATAGTGTCTCGATGAGTGCAATGTTAAGTTAAATAGACCGCATATTATCTTTCCAAAACGCGCCATTGTCAACCGGTCCCTCGGTTAAAACAGTTCCATCGCGAGCATGATGGCGTCTTCGCGGCCGTTCTCCGCCGGATAATAGCCTTTCCTTATGCCGATTTCGTTGAAACCGATCTTTTTATATAAAGAAATTGCCACGGCATTGCTCGGCCTGACTTCGAGGAAGACGGTTTGCGCTTTGCCCCTGGAGTTTTCAATGACGTATTCGAGCATTTTCCGCCCGATGCCCTGATTTTGTTCGACAGGATCCACGCTGACGTTCAAGATGTGCACCTCGCCGACTGCCACCGACACGATGCAATAGCCTAGAATCCTGTCCATTTCTTCGCAGACCCTAAGGTCGTAATGTGCTTTGAAACAGTCCCGGAAAATGTCCTCGCCCCAGGGAAATTGATAGTTTTTTCTTTCGATCTCCATGACCGCGGGAAGATCCGATGCGGTCATTCGGCGTATCCGCATTAAATCCTTTCTCGAAACCGAATCGGGAAAGACCTTGGCATAAAACTCTTTGTCGGCATCGTACACTAGGAAGTTTTTAATCTTGTCCAGTAACCCTTGCATAATTAACCTTTAATATCTCGATAAGTTTGCAAAGCAAATTGCAGATCCGCCCAGGCTTTCTTCTTGTCCGGCAGATTTCGCAACAGATACGCAGGATGATAGACTACAACAAGCGGAATGCCATTTAAAGTATGGATTTTACCTCTCAGTCTGGCCAGAGGTTCGTCTGTCGCCAGCAGGGTTTGCGCCGCGATTCGGCCGACGGCCAGAATGATTTTGGGGCGAATCAGAGCCAGTTGCCGATTCAGATAATCCCGGCAGCTCGCCGCTTCTTCCGGCTTCGGATCGCGGTTTCCGGGAGGCCTGCATTTAAGAATATTGGCGATATAGACTTCTTCCCGGCCAAGGCCTATTGCACGCAACATTTCGGTGAGCAGCGCGCCGGCGTTGCCGACAAAAGGCTGGCCCTGCAAATCTTCCTGTTGCCCCGGTGCTTCGCCGATAATCATCCACTCGGTCTGCCGGTTTCCGGAACCGAAAACGGTTTGCGTCCGGCTTTCGCAGAGTGAGCATTTTCGGCATTGAGCCACTTCGGATTGCAGCAAATCCCATGATTCGGCTTCCGATAAGGCGATTGACGGTCGGGGTTCGGCGGAAGTTAGAACGGCGTTCGGGACGGGTGGTGCCGGTTGCTCGATTACCGGGGGCTTTTCTTCGTCGGGTACAGGATTTCTGGAAATCCAGACGTCGATTCCCATCGCTTTCAGATAATCAAGACGCGTCGTACGGTCGGCCATTACTTCGGCTTCTTCCGGGGAAACGAAGAAACTGCATAGAAAGTGGCGGCTAAGCCGTCTTTTTTCCGAAAGGTCTCGCCGGGGCTTTGCCCGGTTCCTCGTTCGGCGGGAAGCGGTCGGGGCTGTACAAGCACTTGCAAAAGTGATATTGCAGGCTTGCGGAATTTATCCACGCAATGTGCGGGAGTGGAAAAACATTTTCTTTCGTTCGCTGGCCGTGAATGAGAACGGAACGGCTCATTGGGGCTTTGCCCGGGCAGAATGCTTTTCGGCATCCTGCCCGTTGATCCTGGCGAATGCGGCCGGTTACACATCACCTTTTTGCGGATGACGGCGCCGTTCCGGGCTGTGCAGCTTGTTGACGGCATTGATGTAGGCTTTGGCCGAGGCGATGACGATATCGGTATCCGCGCCCAGACCGTTGACGATCCGTCCTTCCTTTTCGAGACGAACCGTCACTTCGCCCTGAGAGTCGGTGCCGTTGGTAATGTTGTTGACCGAATAAAGCTCGAGGCTGGCGTTGGACATGACCAACTGCTCGATGGCTTTCAAGCTGGCGTCAACGGCTCCGCCCCCATGGGAATTGCCGGTGACTTCTTTGTTGTCGATGCGCAGGGTGACTTTGGCATTAGGCACTTCGCCGGTTTCGGAGCATACCTTCAGGGAAATGAGCTTGACGTACTCGTCTTCCGACTCGAAGCTGGCTTCCGAAATCAATGCTTGCAAGTCTTCGTCGAAGATATCGTGTTTTTTATCGGCCAATTGCTTGAAGCGTAAAAAAACGTCGTTCAGCTCTTCTTCCGAAGTGAATTCAATGCCCAGTTCGGTCATCCGACTCTTGAAGGCGTTTCTGCCCGAATGCTTGCCGAGAACCATTCGGTTGGCCGACCAGCCGACGTCTTCCGCACGCATGATTTCATAGGTTTCGCGGCTTTTCAGGACGCCGTCCTGATGAATTCCCGCTTCATGCGCAAAAGCATTGGCGCCGACGATGGCTTTGTTGGGCTGTACGGGAAAGCCGGTAATGGAAGACACCAGTTTCGAGCAGGTCAGTATTTCCCGGGTATCGATGCCGGTATCGCAGGTGAAGACGTCCTGACGGGTGCGCACGGCCATCACCACTTCTTCCAGCGAGGCGTTGCCGGCGCGTTCGCCCAGACCGTTGATGGTGCATTCGATCTGCCGGGCGCCGTTCATGACGGCCGACAACGAATTGGCCACCGCCAGACCGAGATCGTTGTGGCAATGAACGGAAAAGACGGCCTTGTCCGAATTGGGGATCCGCTTGATCAGATTGGCGATGGTGGCGCCGAACTGCTGGGGAATGCTGTAACCGACCGTATCCGGGATGTTCAAGGTGGTGGCTCCGGCATCGATCACCGCCTCGAGAATCCGGCATAAAAAATCTTCTTCGGACCGTCCGGCGTCTTCGGGAGAGAATTCGACGTCGTCGGTATACTGGCGGGCGCGCTTGACCGCTCTAACGGCGTATTCGATGACCTGTTCCGGCTGCATGTGCAGTTTCATCTGCATGTGGATCGGAGAAGTCGCAATAAAGGTATGGATTCTCGAACGGGCAGCGCCTTTCAACGCCAGGCCGGCGCTGTCGATATCCTTATCCAAAGCTCTGGCCAGGCCGCAAACGGTGCTGTCCTTGATGACGTTGGCCACCGCCTGGACGGCTTCGAAATCGCCGGGGCTGGCGGCAGGAAATCCGGCTTCAATAACGTCGACTTTCAAGCGCTCCAGCGCTTTACCGATCCGGATCTTTTCGTCGCGGGTCATCGATGCGCCGGGGCTTTGCTCGCCGTCGCGCATGGTCGTATCAAATATAATCAATTTGTCTTTCATAAAAACTCCATGTATGGAGAAAGATCAACGAACGCGTTGATGCACATTAACTAACGAGGGTTGGATTAAATTGACGAGTAAGAATAATGCCCCTTAGGGCAGGAGTCTTGAGGACAGGTACGACCAGGCGGAATAAGCCGTGAGCGAACGTTCGCGGCTATCGATAACGAGAGGAAATGGCATCGGATATTGACTTGACATGGTTCGAGACTATACGCCAATAAAAGGGCTTTCTCAAGCAGATTTTACGATTTGCGGGCGGCCGCCCGGCGCCGGCGGCGCATGACCAGGGTCACTACAGGACCGGAAATCGCATAGATGAGTGACAATAAAAACAGCATGGTTTGCGGCTGAGCCATAATGAAGGCGATCGCCAGCATGACGCTGATCGCGGCAAAAAAAGTGACCTTGCCTTTCCAGTCGATGCCTTTAAAGCTGAAATAACGGAAATTGCTGACCATCAATAAGCCGGTGCCGGTGGTTAAGACCAAAGCGGGGAATTCCAGTATTTGCAGGTCGACGTCGTATTCGAGGGAAATCCAGATAAAGCCGGCGAGAATCGCGGCGGCGGCCGGACTCGGCAAGCCCTGGAAATAACGGCGGTCGGCCGTTTCGACCTGGGTATTGAAACGAGCCAGTCTCAAGGCGCCTCCCGCCATGTGGACAAAAGCGGCGAACAGGCCTATTTTGCCCAGACTGGAAAAAGCCCACAAATACATGACCAGGGCGGGCGCGGCGCCGAAGGAAACCATGTCGGAAAGGGAATCGTATTGAACGCCGAATTCGCTCTGGGTATTGGTCAATCGCGCCACTCGGCCGTCCAGTCCGTCGAGTATCATGGCCACGAAAATCGCGACCACGGCGGTTTCATAGCGGCCGCCCATTGCCGAAGTAATGGCATAAAATCCGGAGAACAGTGCGCCCGTCGTAAATAAATTAGGCAGCAAATAAATTCCGCGGCGGCGAATGGAACGTTTTTCATCGGTCATACTGTATTCAAGCCTTCGTTTTTCAAAATTATTAAATGTCCAGTTGCATGCCTGCCGGCGCCGTTACTCTCTGCGATCAATGCATTCCGGGCATTTTCGCAGCGCAGTGTTACGGCTATGTGAATCCCTGCGTTTTTAACCGTAAACGGCCCCCTTCGGGCCGGATCAGGCAACAACGTCGAGCACTGTTCCGCCTTTCTCATTCCGGTCCGAATCACCGGGCTTTATTGTAAATACCGTTAGTTAAAAGCGGGGAGCGGAGCCTGAAACTTCTGCGAAACGGCTTCGAATTATACAATGACCTTGCGGGCCATACCTAGATGAATCAACGGCTCCGGGCATTATTTCTTCTGCAGGGTGGTTCCGGCCGGTTTAAAGGTGTGAAGATCGACCGTTTGCCCGTAGGCGTCGGTAGCGCAGCCCCAAAAGAGCGGCTGATCCTGGGTGAAGCGCTTGCCCAGTTGCCAGGCGATTTCGGCTCGGGCCAGTTCGACGCCCAGATAAAAGGCATGGCCGCCGTCGGTTTCGACGCCCAGTTTCGGATAGAGTTCGAACGGATCCCGGGCGCTGTGAAAGCCGTCCCGGTTGAATATGTGAAGCCCCTCGGGACTGATCTGGATGCGGTAGCTGGGATCCTTAATCTGCGCGGCCAGCTCCCGGATTTCATCCAGTTGATACGGAAACGGCGCAATTTCATGCAGGGCCATCAAGCCCGGATCGATGTGTTTGGGCAGGGTATTTTGTTCTTTTGCGGCCAGCATGATACGGCGGGCCAGATCGGCTTCCTTGATGGCGCGGCAGGCGTGGCGGCTGACTTCCGTCGCTAAAATGTGGTTGACGTCGAGTTCCGAGCAGATGCCGAGGAGCAGGGCGTTCATGCCGGCGGTGTCGGCATGGGTCAGTTCGGTGAGGTTGCCGATGCCCATCATGATTTCAATGTCGGGATGGTTTTTTCTGACCTCATGATAACGCACCACCGACCGGGTAAAGCCGAAATGCAAAGGATCCAGAATCGGATCCACGATAAACGGCCGGTTTTTGGCTTGCAGCGCGTCGATGGCGCGGTCCAGGGAAGCCAGGTCTTCGTGTTTTTCGGGAATCAGAATCGGCGTGGACGCGACTTCATCGGCAATCCAGACGCTGCTTTCGTGCAAGCTGAGCAGAAAGTCGGCTCCCGCTTTGCCGCCCCTCAGCAGGTCCTGGTTGTCCAGGGAATCGAGGCTGACCGTAAAGCCCTCCTGCTTTAAAGTGCGAATGAGCTCTTCCATGTGCGGAAAAGGAGTGCTCGGCAGACAGCCGATATCGATGATGTCGGCACCGTTCTTTTTATAGTAATAGGCGCGTTTGACCGCGTCCTCGACGCTGATATTGGGCGCGTCGGTAATTTCGGCAAAGATTTTGACGTTGTACCGGTTTAAATCGTAGTGATGGGCGGCTTTGCCGAAATACGTCGGCAGGTCTTTCAGCTCCTCGGGCCCCCGCTCCACCGGAATGCCCAAATCCGCCGACAACGATTCCAGATCGCCGCGGCACCGGCCGGGAATGACGATGCGATGGGCTCCGAAAGTATCGGTTAATCGGCGCCGAATCATGTCGGCGGTCATCAGCGCCGCAACCTTGACGCCGATTTGATGCACCGTGTAAGTGAAATCCGGCCGCATTTTTTCCAAAATAGTATGAAGCTGTTTTTCCGCCAATTTTCCGGTAAGAAAAAGTATGTGTTCGCTCATGCCTTCGATTTAATGTTTTCTTAAACTTGGTCAATTAACCTATACAATGCCGGTGGCTATCGTCTATTCCCGCGCAACATGGGGTTGAAAGTTCAAGCCCCGCCACAACTATATTCTCCTTGAAATGCGCCTTCCCATGTTCATGGAGACGCTGATGCTTGGACATACGCTTTCCGGAACTGTTGACTCTCCTAGGGATAGAAATCGGTTAAACGGGTATCGTATACCTAAAACGTAGTTCACGGTGAACTATCTATTCGAAATTAATCGCTGAGTTCGGCACAGGAGCTTTTTACCATGTTCAGCCAATCCGATAAACCGCTCATTATGGGGATATTAAACGTTACCCCGGACAGTTTTTCAGACGGGGGCAACTTTTTATCCGTGAATGCCGCTCTGCGTCAAGCGCAACTGATGGTGGCGCAAGGCGCCGATATTATCGATATCGGCGGAGAATCGACCCGTCCCGGCTCCAGCCCGATCAATCCGCAGGAACAGATTCGCCGGGTCGTGCCGGTCATTGAAGAAATCAGGCTCCGCATGGGCAGCAACGTCAGGATCAGCATCGATACCACCCGGTCCGAAGTGGCCAGAGCCGCGCTGATGGCCGGAGCCAACATGATCAACGACGTTTCGGCCGGACAGGACGATCGCGCCTTGTTGTCCGTGGCTGCCCATTTCGAAGTGCCGGTCGTATTGATGCACAAACAGGGCGATCCCAAAACCATGCAGATGAATCCTTATTATGACGACGTCGTGCAGGAAGTCATACAAACGTTGGAGGAACGCATTGAGGAAGCGCTGCGGGCGGGAATCCCGCGTCATAGAATCTTTCTCGATCCGGGCATCGGTTTCGGCAAACGAAAACAGGACAATTTCGATCTGCTGGCGCATCTGGATGCGATTGTCGCGTTGGGTTTTCCCGTTCTGCTGGGGACCAGCCGCAAACAATTCATGGGAGCGCTGTGCCATGTGAACGCTCCGTCCGAACTGGTAACCGCCACCGCGGTGACCACGGCTTTGGGCGTCATGGCGGGCGTGCGCGTGTTTCGAGTGCACGACGTCAAGGAAAACAGGCAGGCGGCCGATGTCGCCTGGGCCATCAAGCAGAGCCGATAGAGGGAAGCCGAGGCCTGCGGAAAAACCGCCGACTTGACCAAGCAATCGTTACCGATCTTTTTTCCGGAGTGCTCAAGGAGAAAAGATTTTTTTGAACTCCCGATCAGGCGGCGCCGGGTAGGTGGTCGGCGGATGAATCCGGAATCAAGACGTCATCCGCCGACTTGTCTGCCAAGGCTCAGGCCGGTTGCCCGCTTCGAATGGTTAATTTTTGGCTTTTACTTCGAAACTGTAGTTGCCTCTGGCCGGGGCGCTCGCCTGTCCGGTTACCACCAGAACATACCAGCCGGGTGCGATATTTTCAAAGCTGACCGATGCCGTACTGCCGGAGGTGGTACCCGCCGCCACGAGCGTTTGAGTGGCGTCGTATAAATTGAGCTGGGGAGCCAGGATCCCGTCCGTTTTGGATCCTTTCACTTTGGCGCTCAATTTCGATAAAGATTCGGTAATTTTTATCACATATTCATGCGTATCGCCCGTCAGCAACAAGTTCCCTTTGGTTTTTATCGATTTGACCGGGGGGAAATTGATTCCGATAAATTCGGCGTTATCCGATCCGGACGCCCCGCTATCGAAATAATCGGAAGGATGGGAATAAGGCGCTCGAAACAAGGCATTGAGTCCTCGGCTCGTCGCGGCCCCCCAGGCCTTGGCCGAAGAGGTCAATTTTCCGGTCAGATCCAGTTCTGCATTGATTTGCGCCATGATCCCGTCGAAGAAATCCGGAGAGCCGTCCTGGTATCCTCCGGACGAGGTAAAATAATAAGAGGATTGAAAGACATAAGGAATGGCCTTCTTTTTTAAGATCTTATACAGGTCATACAAATACCCGCCCCAGATCTCGCCGGTGTAATGCTCTTCCGGAGTGCCGTAGTCGGGATAATCGACGTCCCGCGGGTACATCCGGGTGTTGTCCAGATTCCTTATATATTGCGGAAGCAACGCGAAGGCGACGTCCCCAATCTGCGGATCGTTCGGGGTATATAGAAAAGTATACCAGTCGGCATTGCCTTCTCCCATCGCGCGGCCGTAGCCGTTCAAATCTCCGTCGAATTGCGCGTTAAAACCGGACCAGTCCATGATGGCATGGGTAAACTCGTGCCGGAACACGTCTACGTCGATTGCAAGATCTTCCGAGCCGGGAGCACACGAGTTTTCATCGCCGAAGATAATGCCGGGCAGATTATTCAGGCCGATATTCGACGTATAACCGGCATTGCAATAGCCGTCTATGTTGACGACGACCGGAATGAACTGATTGTAAAAATAATTGGGGTCGGCAAAACTGTATTTGCTGATGACGTTCTTTTTCCACCATGCCCAAATGGTGTTGTGTTGATAATAAGTATGGACGGCGTCGAAATAATCCTTGTCGGCTGCCGGATCGGAAAGAAAGGAAAACTGGGTCGAGGTGGGATCGTTGCCGTTGTAATCGAGCACCAGGCTGTGTGTCCCCCACAGCCAGCCGGACGTGTTGCCCTCGTTCACGGTATACATATTTTTAAGGGAAACCTTGCTTATTTTTCCCGCGTGCCAGTTCGCGTTCGTCTTGTAGGCATTGCCTTTTCCTGATCTGATGTGAAGAATTTCATCGGCTTTATACAGGATGGCCCCCGTTTCGGCGTCGATGTGATAAACCCAGTAAGCAAAAGGATGGCTAGTCGAAGTGGCGATTTTCCAGATGTATTTGTGCGCGCCGTTGAACGGAGCAATGACCTTTTCCGCTTTCGATTCGGCCAGAGCCGCGCCGCTGTTGTGGTTCTGGATATCCTGGCGCGCCGCCGTTTTGGCGGCCTCTTCCGAAAGGTTGTCTTTATTGGTCAGGCGGACGTCTGCAATCAGGCTGTTCTGGACCATCGTGACCTGATTTTTTTTATTGGTATGCACCAGTATTTCGCCTCCCATGACCGGGACGCCGTTATGAATCTGGCGAAATCTGACGTGATCGCGTAACGCGGTTTTATCCACCTTGACGGCTTTCACGTCGGAAAGGTCGCTTTTGAGTCCGAATAAATCGTGCGATTCTTTCAGAAAAGCTTTGGCCGCGGTCTCCGGGCCGTCCGGATAGGGTTCGGAGGCGGCGCCGTACAGGAGTTTTATTTTGCCGTCTTTTGCCCGCTCTGCCGCTTGCCAGCGATGATGGTGTTGCGCATTAAAACGTGCGAAATCCGGATTGGTGTCGAGGGCACGGTTACCTTGAAAAAAACCGACGGGCGGTTTGCCCGAGTTGTCGATAGTAATGCCGCCGCCTTCTTCATAGCCCGAACTTTCGGCAAGGTCTTCCGGAGCCGCGTCTGCAACCTGGACGACTGAAGAGAGACCGAGCAGAATGGAAATCAGGCGCCAGGACTGGGTGGTTTTTATAGCCATATCTTCTCCTAATGGATTGAGCTTGGATTGTTTATTAAGCTACTGCCCCTAGCATAACGTTTTTGGGAGTTTGGAAAAAATTAATTCAGGATGAGTTTACCGGTAAATTACTTTCGCTGTTACTCTCGAGGAAAAGATAGTGCTGAAAGTATTGCCCGACATATATTCAAGATATCCGGGTTGAGAAAACTATCGTGATTCAAGCCGAGTTGTCAACGAAATTGAGAAACCGGATGGAATCTATTTTGACTGCGCCTGTATCAGGCATGAGCGTCATTTGTGGAGCGGAAAGCCACGGCAGGGTTTTGGCAAGCCGGTAACCGGGGATCGACTGTTTTCATTAGAAGAACAGAGCTTGTTTGAATTTGATTTTATTCGTAGTACTCTTTGAACAATATCGCCAGACGCAAGCGGTCCTGAACCTTCAGTTTCTGGAAAATGGAGGTTAAATGGGCTTTAACCGTTCGCTCCGAAATGTTCAATGCCGAGGCGATGATTTTATTGTTTTCTCCGGTGGAGATCATCCTGGCTACGTCCAGTTCCCTCAACGTGAGCGTTTTTAGATTATTTTTGAATTCGATTTTTTTCTGGTCGGGCAGAATGGGTTGCATTTTGTTCATGTTGATCAGCATGCCGATGACTTTGGGAACCAGATTTCGATTGATCCAGGTATCGCCGTTTAAAATACTGGTGGTCGCTTTGGAAAGTAACTGAATTGCCATTTCCGCTTCGCAATAACCCCAGTATCCCGCGGCCAGGGCCTCTATTTGTTTGTCTTCGGGCCACTTATGACCGATGATGAGGGATTTCAAACCGTAATTACTGAACAAAGGGAGAGCAGCGCTACCGGAATCGAATAATTTGCCGTCGATAATGATAAAGTGAATGGATTGCTGCTCAATGACATGGGGTGCTGTTTCAAGACTATCCAGCACCCGAACTTCATGTTCCCCGGAGAGGATTGCCTGCCAGGCTGATCCTGATTGAGAAACGGTTGATATAATCAAAACATTGGCCACTTCAATAAGTCCTTGAAAAGTTCTCTTACGGTATGTGGGGCAGCCCGAACCAACCTGTCTGCGTTTTCCTGGATTTCTGATAATTTTTCAAGAATGGGCTCTTCTGAATAAGCGTATGAACCAATTATAGTTTAACACAGTCTTTTTACGGTTTTGCCACGCGTATTCTACTTTATTTAAAAGTTAGAAAAATTCTTTACTCTTTAGTAAATAAACTCATGTTAATGATTGCCTTGTCTTCAGGATAGTCGGAATGGTTGTGGGATTGCCCATTCCCGGACTGCCGATTTCAAATCGCCAAATACCGCGGAGCCGTTGGCTTGATCGGAACGACATCCGGCTTTCCGGTCGAACTCGTTTCGCTGCTGATTTCTTATCGTTGAAAACGTCTGAATTTTTGCATGGGCAATTTGTATTTCTTTTTTAAAATGTGACTTATGAGGTTGTAGTGAGTAAAAAAGATAAATCTGCATTCGTCTGTACCGAGTGCGGCGCCGATTATCCTCGCTGGAGCGGACAATGCACCAGTTGCGGCGCCTGGAATAGCTTGAAGGAAGTCAGACTAAATTCGTCAGGTTCCGGTCGAGGCAGGCCTCCGGCAGGTTATGCGGGCACTCTATCCGAAGTTAAATTATTATCCGAAGTTTCCCTCGTTAATGAAGAAAGGCTGTCCACCGGCCTTTCCGAATTCGACCGGGTTCTCGGAGGCGGGATCGTCAGAGGCAGCGTCGTCCTGATCGGAGGTGCGCCGGGCGCAGGAAAAAGCACCATTCTGCTTCAGGTGATCGCCAACATCGCCAGCCGTGGCCTTCGTGTGCTTTACGTGTCCGGAGAAGAATCGTTGCAGCAAATTGCCGAACGAGCCCGCAGGCTGCGGTTATTAACGGACAATATCATGATGCTCGCGGAAACTTCGGTGCAAAGGATTTGTGAAGTGCTCGACGAAGTCAAGCCGCAGGTGGTCATTATCGATTCCATTCAGGTCGTTTATACGCCGGAAACGGAATCGGCGCCCGGCTCGGTTTCTCAGGTAAGAGAGTCGGCCAGTCATCTGACGCAATACGCGAAAAGAAATCACGTCGCCTTGTTCATGGTCGGCCACGTTACCAAGGATCAGTCTCTGGCCGGGCCCATGACCTTGAGTCATATCGTGGATACCCAGATTATTCTGGGGTCCACCGATGACGCGAGGTTCCGGGTGTTGAGGGCGGACAAGAACCGGTTCGGCAGTGTCGGCGAACTGGGTTTTTTCGCAATGGACAGCACCGGCCTGAAGGAGGTCAAAAACCCGTCCGCCATGTTTCTCAATAGGCCTGAAACGCCTTCTTCGGGCAGCGTGGTAACCGTACTATGGGAAGGAACGAGGCCGTTGCTCGTGGAAATCCAGGCGTTGGTGACCGAATGTCAGTACGGAAACCCGCGCCGGCTTGCGGTAGGGTTCGATCAAAACCGGCTGGCCATGCTGCTGGCCGTGTTATCCCGACACGGCGGGATTTTTACCGCCAGCGACGAAATTTATGCCAACGTCGTCGGCGGCATCAAAATAACCGAAACCAGTTCCGATTTGGCCATCGTCGTCGGCATCGTTTCCAGCCTGAAAAACCGGATCATCGCTCACGATACCTTTTTTTTCGGCGAAATCGGCTTGAGCGGCGAGATCAGGCCGGTGGCCAACGGTTATGCAAGATTGAACGATGCCGCCAAACACGGCTTTAAAAAAGCCGTCATACCCAAAGCGAACGCGCCTAAAAAATCCATCGAAGGTTTACGGATCCATGCGGTTGCCACGCTTTCGGAAGCTTTGAATGTCCTGTCGGAGTTATAAAAATGAACTCTCTTATCCCTAAGTTTCGACAGAAATGGCAATGACGGTCGCGGCGTTTTTCAGGTTGGCTTGTTTTTTCCTGACAGCGTCCCGGTCAGGATCGAGAATTTTCCGGTTTCGGTCGAAGAGGGAGGCGGGATCATTTCTTGAGCCGCGGCGGGCTTGATAATGCAACCAAGCCGGGACAGGCTCATGGATCAGGAAGAGTCGTTGAATGAGAATCCAATCCGTTTTTTCCGGACGGATTTAATTTAGAAAAAATTGCAGGCTCCGGTTGTTGATTACGAGAACGTCGTTGTGATTGAGTTTTAACGAGTTATCGTTAATCGGAACGTCGTTTAAGGTAATCGTGCCGATGTTTTCCAGTATCGACACGAAATAACCCTCTTTTCTTTTGGTGATGGCGACTATGCCGCTGCCGCTGCGTCCGATCTGCATGATTTTTTTTCTGATCGCGATGATTTTGCCGATATTTTCGCCGTTCAGAATCTGCAAATTAGCCGCCGGCAAGGAAATTTCGTCAGACTTCTGATTGAGAAGAGACAAGGGGAGCCGATCTAATTCGTCCATTTGAGACGGCGTATGACCCATTTCCTCGGTGCTGAAAAGAATGTCGTGCTTTCCCAGAGTAATCGTGTCGTTATCCTTGAGCGGCGCTTCTTTAATTTTTACTCCGTTCAACATCAGCGGAAAATCGTAATTCATTTGTTTGACGATGTGATCGTCGTCTCGAATGACGATCACGGCATGGGCAGGGGCCACGGCCAGACTGTCGATGATGATATCGTTGGTTTCATCCCGGCCAATGCGCACTATGCCTTTTTCAAATTGGTCGGAATGAATGACTCGGTCTTTAAAAAAAACGGTAAGTTTTGCCATTGACTCAAAATAAATTAACAGACTGAATTAATTATAGTAGGGAAATCCGGTTGGTCAAAAACCCGAGCTGTGTCAAAGATCAAGCAAATTTATGATGAAAAGATGAAAGTTGTCATCCCGACCAATAATTCAGTTGGTCTTCTCAAATTTAAAGATTAGTTCAATCGTTAAAGAATAAAAAACTTTTTTCATTTTTTATGAAGCGCGTTTTTTCGGTGTTCCAGAAAAAATTGTATTCTCGCCGTTAATAGTTTTCGAAAGTAGGGGAAAGACTGCGGAATAAAGCCTTGATTTATGGCGTGTTCGTCAAACCTTCCAATCCGTACACGTTACCGGCAGCCTCAATGTTCAACTTCTTCTGATAGGACCCTCTCTCGCTGATCGCGAAGCCCTCTTTGCGCCCCATTCGATTTTTTATGGTCTCTCTTAAACAGCGCAAAAACGTTCCATATTCTATACTTGAAAAGCCTGAAAAATAGTGAATTAACCGGGAGTCAATGGTGCGTTTAGGGGTTGTGCCGTTGATTCGTCTTTTTCTTGATTTATCCCCTCCAGAGCCTCTTAACCGGCGAGCAACCAGGCTGTATCAATATGTTACTCAGCCCGTCGGGCGCGTAAATCCACCTACTATTTAAACCAATGCAAAATCAATTTTTGGCAAACGATCTGAATGATCAATGGATTGATAATTTCAAGGACATCAAGATTCTCTCGTTGGACTGTTTCGACACCATCGTTTGGAGAAAAGTCGTTGAACCGACGGACGTCTTCTTCAATCTGCAAAATAGTGAGCTGTTCCGTGAATTGGGGATCACCGCTACGGTTCGTGGCAGAGCGGAATCCGCGGCTCGGCGCAAGAAAAATATTAGCCAGGGATCGACCGAAGTGTCGTTTAAGGAAATTTATCGAGAAATCCTGCCGCATGCCGATGATGCTCTTCTTGCCAGGTTGATCGATGAAGAGATCGATTGCGAGTTGCGTCACAGCTTCATTTTTGAGCCGGTAGCCAGGCTGATACGCCAAGCCAGGCTGAAAGGGCTCAAGATCGTTGTCGTCAGCGACACCTATTTTTCGGAGCAGCAGCTTAAGCGGCTGCTCTTTACGCTGATGCCGGATCTGGAAAACATGATCGATCATGTTTTCTGTTCCAGCACGATCGGCTTGTCCAAAGCGGGCGGTAACTGGAAAACGATTATCGCCGGACTGAACGTTCTGCCGAAGGAAATCTGCCATCTCGGCGACAACAGGATAGCCGACGTCGAAGCCCCGTCTCGTTTCGGCATTACTGCTTCGCTTCTGCGTCATCAATGTCCGTTGATAGCCGATCTACTTCGCCAACGTACCGACGTCGGCCTGCAACTGCTTCCCCACTTACGCTACCGCAACGCCGCTCCGAGTTATTTCCATGCTCAGTTTGCCGCAAAGGGCGAGGACCTCGCAGATCCCGTGCGCCAAATCGGCTATGCCGTGCTCGGTCCCATATTGTATGCGTTCGCCCATTTTATCCAGGACGAAGTGCGGCAATTTGAATCGGCCGGGGTGCCGGTCAAGATTGCCTTTTTACTGCGCGATGGTTACATGCCGTCCAGGGTCTATTCAACAATGACAAGGGGCGAAGTTGGCGCGGAAATCAACATATCGCGCTTTGCCTCCATTGCCGCCTCTCTGAATTCAAGGGAGGCGGTTATTGAAGTCCTGGCCAACAGTTTGACTCCGGACAGTATCCCGGCTCTTCTCAAGCAGTTTCTCATTCCTTCTCATCAGGCCCGAAAGATTCTGGGCCGATTACAGAATTCGGCTCATCCCGAATCGGAATTCGCTCGCTTTATACTTCGCGACGAGACGTTAAAAGAGATTTTTGCCAATTCTCGCGCCTATCGAGCCCGGCTCATGACTCATATAAGAAAACGGACGGGCGTACAATCCGGCGATACGTTGATGTTCATCGATCTCGGTTACAGCGGCACGGCGCAAACCCGTTTGAAATCGGTACTGAAGTCGGAGATGAACGTCGACCTGATCGGCCGCTATCTCATATCGAGTAAAGTAGCGGCCGATCAGACCGACCGAAAAGGCCTGATCGATCCGTCGTCGGTGGACGAACGGCTGGTTCTGACTTTGACTGCCTATATTGCGGCTTTCGAAATGATGTGCACGCAAGACCTGCCCAGCACGGAGAATTTCACTAACGACGGCGAACCTGTCTTTGCTCGGGAAACAACCAAAGCGAATCAGGCGAGCATCGTTGCAGACATTCAGAAGGCGTGCCTGCAATTTGTCACCGATTTCATAGAGACGCCGCAAAGCTGCCGACCGTCGTTCGACATGAGGGAAATGGCGGATCTTGCAGCCATCGAACTGGCGCGGTTGATCTACTTCCCGCTGCCCGAGGAGATAGACTGCCTTCGGCATTTTGAATTCGATTTCAATCTCGGCACCGATCTGAAATTTTCGATTGCCGACCTGGATGAGGGACTCATCGGAATGCGCCGTGAAGGGTTAGGCTTCATGAACAAAGAGTTTAGATCGATACGAATGAATTATCCGATCGAACTGAGGCATATAGATGTTTCTCTTTCGACGCTGCTGTTGTCCATCCAGCGTTATGGCTGGAGCGTCACTCCTGCTCGCGCCAGTTTCCGCCAAGAAACGCTCCCGGCCATCATTGCAAACCATAAGGAACACACGACCAGTACGGTGGATGCCTATGCGACTCACGACGGCTATTTTTGCCTGAACGTACCTGCCAGTTCAAGTTTCGACATCAGTGTCTTGCTGGGTCAACGTTATGAGTGCATTCAATTCGATTGCCTGCAAAAAGTCTGCTTGAACGATACGCGGATTAAATCCGAACTTCGCATTGGAGAGGAAGCCGTTTTCGACGGCATCATCAGTGTCGAACACGATCTAATTAAACTGGAAAATCATGGCATGCTTTATTTCCCCGCCTTGAAATCGGGCGAACCGGGTTATATGAGAAGACTGATCTTTCGTCCGATAATGCGCCGTGGCGAGGCATAGCTACCGCTCAAGCATGGGCGGCCTTCCCGGTCTTCCGGTCTTTGGTAATCCATAGAAAAAGAGCGATAGAAAACCATTGATTTATCCGTTAAACAATAGATGAAATTAAAACTGCGAGTTAATTTGTGAACGATAACGTCTCTATCAGTCATTACGCCCGGGCTTGTAACAACGATGGGTTACGAAGGGAAGGGGAGGAGCCGGATGAGGGCGCTCTTGAAAAAATTGCACGCGACGTAGCTTTATCCTGCGGTTACGGTAAGCTCCTTGATATCGGCCGCGGTGATGACCGGTTAACCAGGGAATTTGTCGGCATGGGCATGGATGCCGTCGGCATTGACGTTTCTCAAAACCTTATTCAAAAGACGAACAGTCGGTTTCCTGGCCGTTTCGAGCACGCGTCCGTTATTGACTTGCCTTTTGCCGACGGCGAGTTCGATACCGTCGTGTCAATTCATTGCCTTGAGTACATCGAACTCTCCGACGTTTCTGCCGCACTTCGAGAAATGCATAGAGTTGCTGATCGATATGTTTTTTTACGGATTGCTACCTTGTCTGAAGGAGATTCGAGCTCAATCGCGCAAGGGCGGGCATGGTGGGAGCGGCAATGTTTGGAAATCGGTTTCCGTAAACATCCGGCCTACTATTTATTGATCGATTACGAGTCTCTAAACAATGAAGAGGGATCAATATACATTCCATTGGAAAAAATCCCAAAAACGGCTCTGGCGACTTATCCGTTGCACAAGCTCGCCGACGAGCGCGATCTTCATATGGATATGTTGCGAGAAGTAGGGGAGCGATCGGATGCGCATGTGGTTCGCTATGAATGGGCATTGACCTTTATCCGGCAAGGCGCCAGAGTTCTTGACGCTGCCTGCGGTTTGGGTTACGGAAGTTATCTGCTTGGACAGCGCAGCCTTTGTGCTTCGGTTATGGGTATTGACGGCAGTGAGTTTGCCATCGATTACGCGCGTTCTAATTTTGCCGCAGTCGATAACAAATTGTCCTTTAAACAAGGTCTATTGCCTCACTGTTTAAGTCAATTTGAAGAAGGCAGTTTTGACGTCGTAATTTCGTTTGAAACGTTGGAGCACGTCGAATATCCGGAAGCGCTGCTTGCCGAGTTTGAACGGATTCTTGCTCCGTGCGGTCGAGTCATCGTCAGCGTACCGAACGATTGGAGCGATGAAACCGGTAAAGATCCTAATCCTTATCACTTCCATGTCTACACGCTTGAAAAATTAAGGCTGCAACTGTCCAGATATTTTTTACGGGAAACCGTATTTCAACAAATTGCCAGCGGTTGTAAAGTACGGGATTCGGCTAACGCGTGGCAACGAAGACCGCGAACGCTGCAGCAGGTTCCGGTCGACATTGACAGCCCCCCGGACAGTGAATGGTGGTTGATGTCCGGCCTGAAGGATTCGTTGAACACGAAGACCGCCGACGCGGAAATACTGCCCAAGCAAGTTTCTTATCCGGCTAAGGCAAACGATGAAGAAGCTTTCAGGCTTGCCGACGGACTGGTTCTTGCGGTTAATTGCGTGCCTGAAGACATCAGTCCGGCTATAAAAGTATTTTGGGAGCAAGTCGCTGATCAACTCGCCGGTTTAAATTTTACGCTGGTCATCGCCAGTACGGCAAGGTTGACCAGCGATTCCTTGAACGTCATCGATATTCCGTATGAGCTTACTGCTTTCCCCGGCATCTATCAGGTGAAGCCATCGTTGGGCGAGCCGATTGACGACCTGGACATCCGGGAAATCGCGGCATGGTATCGCTGCTCCATTGCCACCGCCGAGCGCAGCCTCCGAATCGTTACGGAGTTTTACAGAAATCTTCTGGAAACGCTTAAACCCTCTGCCGTGATTGGATGGCAGAGCATGAATCCGGGGGCTCGCTTACTGAAGAGGCTGGCTTGCCGGTCGTCCATCCCATATTGGACCGCGGAACGAGGATGGATCAAGGATACCTTAATGTTCGATCTTTGCGAAAACAACTTCCTGAGCGAAATGAACAGGAGCTTTGCGCTTGACAAAATCCTGAATGATTACTCGATCAACACGCAAACCGTCGAGCAACTGAGAGACCGTATAATTTCCGATGCATCGCCTGGACGCTATCCTAGCGAGGCTCCGATTTCGAGAAATACGTTCAGAGAGAAATATGCCATACCCAGAGAAGCTCTCGTTTTCGCATTCTTCACGCACGGCGAACCGAGCCTGAATTCCACCTATGAGGGCACGGTTCGGGAATTGCACGCCACGTCGATGCCCAAGCTGCAAACACAGATCGATCTGGTTTCGGACTATTTCATAGAAAAACAAATCTATTTCATCATTCAGGAACATCCGTTCAATGTCGCCGGCGGATATTGTTTAAGAGTGCGTGATTCGAAATTCATCATTAAATCCACGGAAAACATCCGTTCATTGCTGGATGCCGCAGATCACTACCTCTTCACCATAAGTACCATACAATACGAGGCGATCTTCTTTGAAAAAAGCTTCGGTTTACTTTCGAAAAGCTCTCTTTATCAGCAAAAAAGTCCGTATCTTTTTGACGATTACGAAAACGTGGAAGCATTCATCACGGCGATAACGAGCGCTTTGGACTGGCCGGAAAAATCTCTGGCGTTAAAAAAATACGTTGCCTTCATTTACGACAATTTTCTTTTTGATATAGAGGCCGCCCGTGTTGAAGAGAGTGCCCGACGTTTCGCCCGTCATCTTGCAAAATTCGTTCGGCCTGTCGATGCACGTCTGCCTGAGCGAATCGATCATTTTCTGGAAAAATGGACTCGGGTTTGAAGATTCGATAAAAAGTTTTCCGAATCGATTTTAGAGCGTTATGGCTATCGCTGTAGGCAGGGTTTTTCATGCAGGATCTACCTTTAGTCGACGAGAAAACTTCATTGTCGACCGAGTTGTTTTTGGAAGGCTTTCCGGAGTTTTTCCGAGAAAAAATTAACGGTTTTTTCAATTGAGGAGGAACTATCGGAGACGGATCCCATCTTATCAGCCGGTAAATTATCAATTCTTGATTATTTTTATGTGTTTTTACATAGCCAGGTTCATGTGTTAAGCTAATGGCCATAGTTTACGTATGAAACCTGCGGATGCAATCTTGGTTCTGACAATGACGGGACTGCACTTAGAGAGATAGAAATGACAGAAACAGGCGCAACACAATCGACCGTGCAAGAATTAATCGCAAGCTTGAAAGATTTGCCGGGAGCATTGTTACCCATTCTGCACGCCGTGCAGGACAAATTGGGCTACATTCCCGCCGAGACCGTTCCCGACATCGCGGCGGCGCTTAATCTTTCCCGTGCCGAAGTCCACGGCGTCATCAGCTTTTATCATTATTTCCGGGAAACTCCTCCGGGAAAAACCACCATCCATTTATGCCGTGCCGAATCCTGTCAGGCGCAGGGCTCCAAGCAGTTGGAAGCTCACGTCAAGAATAAATTAGGAATCGATTACCATCAAACCACTGCCGACGGTGCCTATACGCTGGAGCCTGTTTATTGCCTCGGATTGTGCGCCTGTTCGCCTTCCATGCAGTTGGGTGAAGACGTTTACGGCCGAGTTACGGCCGAAATATTTGACAGCCTTATTGACAGCGCGGAGTAATCGACATGAGCGTCAAAATTTTTGTTCCCTGTGATTCTGCCGCCGTGTCGCTGGGCGCGGACCGCATTGCTGCCTCGATCGTACAGGAAGCGGAACGGCGCGGCATTGCCGTCGAACTGATTCGTAACGGTTCCAGAGGCTTGTTCTGGCTGGAACCTCTTGTTGAAATCGCCACCGACCGAGGCCGGATCGCTTACGGTCCGGTGCAAGCGAAAGACGTAGCCGGCCTGTTTGACGCCGATTTTTTGGGCGGAGGCTCACACCCCTTGGCCTTGGGCTTGACCGAAGAGCTGGATTATTTCAAAAAACAGCAACGGCTGACCTTTGCCCGTATCGGAATTACCGACCCTGTCAGTCTGGAAGAATATGTTGCGCATGACGGTTATAAGGGCTTGAAGAAGGCCCTGACGATGACTGGCGCGGACATTGTCAAAGAAGTGACCGATTCCGGATTGAGAGGGCGGGGCGGCGCGGCCTTCCCTACCGGTATCAAATGGAATACGGTGCTCAATACTCCGTCCGAGCAAAAATATATCATCTGCAACGCCGATGAGGGCGATTCCGGCACGTTTTCCGACCGCATGGTGATGGAAGGGGATCCGTTCGTGCTGATCGAGGGCATGACCATCGCCGGCATCGCGGTAGGGGCGACTCAGGGCTACATCTATCTGCGCGTCGAATATCCTCATGCGCATAAGGCGCTGAATAGCGCCATAGCGAAAGCTTATCAGGCCGGTTATCTGGGCGACAACATTCTCGGCAGCGGCAAGAAGTTCGATCTCGAAGTGCGCTTGGGCGCCGGCGCCTATATTTGCGGCGAAGAGACGTCGCTGATGGAGAGCCTCGAAGGCAAGCGCGGTCTGGTGCGTTTCAAACCGCCGCTGCCGGCGGTCAGCGGTCTGTTCGGCAAACCGACCATCGTCAACAACGTCATCTCGTTGGCGTCCGTGCCCATCATTCTCGATAAGGGCGGGGCTTATTACCGCGATTACGGCATGGGGCGCTCGCGCGGCACCCTGCCGTTGCAACTGGCCGGCAACATCAAGCGGCCGGGCCTGGTCGAAGTCGCCTTCGGTTTGACTTTGCGGGAACTGCTTTACGATTTCGGCGGCGGTTCCGCTTCGGGCAGACCGATCCGGGCCGTACAAGTGGGAGGTCCCCTGGGTTCCTATCTGCCCGAGTCGCAATTCGATACGCCGCTCGATTACGAAGCGTTCGCCGCCATTTGGGCGGTGTTGGGTCACGGCGGCGTAGTCGCCTTCGACGATACCGTCGACATGGCCGAAATGGCGCGTTACAGCATGGAGTTCTGTAAAATTGAGTCCTGCGGCAAGTGCACGCCCTGTCGGATCGGCTCTACCCGCGGCATGGAAGTGATTACCGACATTATCGAAGGGCGCGATCTTGCGAAAAACGTTCCGTTGTTGCGCGACCTTTGCAATACATTGCTGAATGGATCCCTATGTGCTTTGGGCGGCATGACGCCTTATCCGGTGCTCAGCGCCTTGAACCATTTCCCGGAAGATTTCGGAATCGCCGGCCAAGCCGACGCTGCCTGATAAAGATTTGAGAGGTATTCGATATGTCGATGAATAAAGAAAAAGACTATGGCACGCCCGCCAAAGAATCGGAACAACTGGTCAATCTCGAAATTGACGGCTTTCAGGTCGTTGCGCCGGCAGGCACCTCGGTGATGCGGGCCGCCGCCAGCATCGGTATTGATATTCCCAGACTCTGCGCGACCGACAGCCTGGAGCCGTTCGGATCGTGCCGGCTGTGTGTCGTCGAAATTAAAGGAGGGCGCGGCATGCCGGCTTCCTGTACGACCCCGGTGGCGGAAGGCATGGTCGTGACCACGCAGAACCAACGGCTCGCCGACGTGCGCCGCGGCGTCATGGAGCTTTATATTTCCGATCATCCGCTGGATTGTTTAACCTGTTCGGCAAACGGGGACTGTGAACTTCAGGACATGGCCGGTGCGGTCGGTTTGCGCGAAGTCCGCTACAATCCGCTGGGGGAAAACCATCTGAACGCAGCCAAGGACCAAAGCAATCCTTATTTTACTTTCGACCCCAGCAAATGCATCGTGTGCTCGCGTTGCGTCAGGGCCTGCGAGGAAACCCAGGGCACTTTTGCTCTGACCATCGACAACCGGGGCTTTGCCTCCAAGGTTTCACCCAGCCAGAATCAGGCTTTCATGGATTCCGAATGCGTTTCCTGCGGCGCTTGCGTTCAGGCCTGCCCAACCGCCACGCTGATGGAAAAATCGGTTATTGAACACGGCCAGCCCGAACACGAGATCGTCACCACCTGCGCTTATTGCGGCGTCGGCTGCTCGTTCCGGGCCGAAATGAAGGGCGACCAGGTTATCCGCATGGTTCCGCACAAGGACGGCAAGGCCAATCACGGCCATTCCTGCGTTAAAGGCCGCTTCGCTTTCGGCTATGCCACCCATAAAGACCGCATCACCAAACCGATGATCCGGAAAAGCATCAAGGATCACTGGCAGGAAGTCAGTTGGGAAGAAGCGATTCAGTATGCCTCGTCCGAACTCAAACGCATTCAGGCCAAATACGGCCGGGACTCGATCGGCGGCATTACCTCTTCCCGCTGCACCAACGAAGAGACTTATCTGGTGCAAAAACTGATCCGTGCCGGCTTCGGCAACAACAACGTCGATACTTGCGCGCGCGTCTGCCACTCTCCGACAGGGTATGGCCTCAAACAAACCTTTGGCGAATCTTCCGGTACCCAGAATTTCGATTCCGTCATGAAGGCGGACGTGATTATGGTGATCGGCGCCAATCCGACCGATGGCCATCCGGTATTCGGTTCGCTAATGAAAAAGCGGCTGCGTCAGGGAGCGAAGCTGATCGTCGTCGATCCACGCGAGATCGATCTGGTGAAATCGCCCCATGTCCAGGCAAGCCACCATCTGAAATTAAAACCCGGCACCAACGTCGCTCTGATCAATGCCCTGGCGCATGTGATAGTTACTGAAAACCTGCTGGACGAGCGCTTCGTCAATGAACGCTGCGATGTGGCTTCGTATGTGAGATGGAAGGAATTTATCGCCCAGCCGCATCACGCTCCCGAGGTGGCCGAGTCCGTTACCGGCATTCTCGCCGGCGAAATTCGCGCTGCCGCCAGACTTTATGCCGGCGCAGAAAACGCGGCCATTTATTACGGCCTGGGGGTCACGGAGCACAGTCAGGGTTCAACCATGGTCATCGGTATCGCCAATCTGGCGATGGCGACCGGAAATTTGGGCCGCGAAGGCGTCGGGGTCAACCCGTTGCGTGGTCAAAACAACGTGCAGGGATCCTGCGATATGGGCTCCTTCCCGCATGAATTCCCCGGCTACCGCCACGTTTCCGATAACGCTACTCGTCAACTTTTCGAACAGGACTGGGGGGTAAAGCTGCAATCCGAACCCGGCCTGCGCATTCCCAATATGTTCGATGCCGCCAGCGACGGCACCTTCATGGGGCTGTATGTGGAAGGCGAAGATATTGCTCAGTCCGATCCCGACATCCAGCACGTCCATCATGCCTTGCGTTCGATGGAGTGCGTTATCGTGCAGGATCTGTTTCTTAATGAAACCGCAAAATTTGCGCATGTGTTTTTGCCCGGCTCTTCTTTCCTGGAAAAAAACGGTACGTTTACGAACGCCGAGCGCCGCATTTCGCCGGTCCGCAAGGTCATGGCGCCGCTGGGCGGCTATGAAGACTGGGAAGTCACCCAAATGCTGGCCAATGCGATGGGCTATCCCATGAACTACAGTCATCCTTCCGAAATCATGGAAGAGATAGCTCGTTTGACGCCGACTTTTTCCGGCGTAAGCTATGAAAAAATCGACCGGCTTGGCAGCATACAGTGGCCGTGCACGGCGGATGCTCCGGAGGGCACGCCGACCATGCATGCGGATCAATTCATGAGAGATAACGGCAAAGGCTTGTTCATGCTGACCGAATACGTGGCCACGCAGGAACGCGTTACTCCGAAATTCCCGTTGATCCTGACCACCGGTCGTATCCTGTCGCAATACAATGTCGGCGCGCAGACCCGGCGGACCGATAATGTCGTCTGGCATGCCGAGGATCGCCTTGAGATCCATCCACATGATGCCGAGGATAGAGGAATCGAAACAGGCGATTGGGTCGGTATCAAGAGCCGTGCCGGCGAAACGGTGCTGCGAGCTTTGATCACCGATAGGGTTCAACCGGGCGTGGTGTATACGACGTTCCATTTTCCGGAATCGGGCGCCAACGTTATCACGACCGACAATTCCGACTGGGCGACCAACTGTCCGGAATACAAAGTCACGGCCGTACAGGTGACGAAGGTCAATCAGACTTCGGAATGGCAACAAAAATACCACGACTTTTCCGAGCAGCAAATGGAATTGCTCGCCAAGGAATAACCGATGGCTAACGGTAACGTCGTCCTGCAATCGTTGTCTCCGGAATTAGGCTGGCCGAGTTATCAGCAAAGTCAGGTTGAACGCTGGAGCGCTCAGCAACAGTCGGTTCAGCAGGACTATGTTGCCGAAGAGGTGCCTGTCGCTCTGTTTTACAATGGCGAGCCTCATGTCGTGATGCTGATAACGCCGACCGATATCGAAGAATTCGCCTTAGGCTTCAGCATTACCGAAGGCATCATCGGTGAACCTTCGGAATTGCTCTCGACGCATGTGTATAACCGTTCCAACGGAATTGAAGTTCGTTTGCAGATTCCCGAGTCGCGTTTTTCCTGTCTTGCTGGTAAAGGCCGCAATTTGACCGGACGTACCGGCTGCGGCCTTTGCGGCGCCAGTACTTTGCAGCAAGCTGTCCGCCATACCGAACCGGTTAAAGGCGAACTGAAGCTGACAGAGTCGGAACTGAGCGAAGCCTTGACCGAAATCCGGCATTTGCAGAAGCTGAACCAGTTGACGGGCGCTGTTCACGCCGCCGCCTGGATCTTGCCGGGGCAGGGTATTCAATACGTTCGTGAAGATGTCGGCAGGCATAACGCACTGGATAAGCTGATTGGTCTGTTATTGCGTCTTGGTAAAAATCCGGCCTCGGGATTTGTGATTGTCACCAGTCGAGCCAGTTATGAACTGGTGCAAAAAGCTGCCAGTGTCGGCATCACTTTGCTGGCCGCAATGTCGGCCGCTACCGGTCTGGCGATACGGTTGGCCGATGAATCCGGGGTGACCCTGATCGGCTTCGCGCGCGATCACCAGCATGTCGTGTATACCCATTCGAGACGTTTAACTCATACTACATACCCTACTTTGATTACCTGATCTGTGCATGAATATTGAAAAATTGATAAAAATGGCCAATGACATCAGTGATTTTTTCAACTCGGAAAGCGATAAAGAACTGGCTGCTGAAGGCGTCAAAAAACATATATTAAGATCATGGGATCCAAGAATGAGGCAAGGTATCATCTCTTATTATCAACAGGACGGTAAAAAATTAAGCCCGCTCGCGCAAAGAGCCATAGAAAAGCTGATGTCTTGACCATTTCTTGTCCGCTTTCTCTTTTTTATTTGCTGTTTTATTCCCTTCCAGCTTCCTGTTGATGCCAGCCGGGGTAACCGAGAATTTATTCGCCCAGGAGACAACAACCCGGGCGAATAAATTCTTGGTGGCCCTTTATATTCTGCCGAGAGACTGCTACCGTCTCCCTATTCAATTAATCAAGGCGAATTTATAATAAATTCGGCGCCAATGGGTTGGCGATCGGGTCGAGATATTCCCATGTAATTCTGGAAGTCGAATTTGATGCGGTTGTAACCGTACAGGCGGTATAATCCCGAAGTAATCCATAATGAATCGACGACGATGAAAAGCGGCCATACTCCCTCAGTTTCCATTTCGATGAAATTTTCCATGTTGATTTTGTTAGGGATTGCTTTTATCGAATGCAGAGCCGACGACTTCAATCGATGGGCCTTGGTTTCTCAACCCACCCGGAGCAGCGAAGCCAGAAGCATAGGCACTTATACCGCCGGTTGCTTAAGCGGCGCTGCCGCATTGCCGTTGAACGGCGCCGGCTATCAAGTGATGCGCCTGTCGCGAAAGCGCTATTACGGTCATCCCGATCTGATTCGGTTTATTGAGCATCTCGGGCAAAGTGTTGCGGATCGACACTTGGGGGTGCTCTTCATCGGCGATTTGGCGCAGCCGAGAGGGGGGCCCACACTAACCGGTCATCGGAGTCATCAAACCGGCCTCGACGTCGATATCTGGTTTTTATTGTCGCAGCAAGCCGAATCGCGGCTACTCGCCTTCAATGAACGCGAATCCTGGAATGCGCCTTCCGTTCTTCTCGACCATTCCGATACCATTGATGTCAGGCAATGGTCCAAAGCCAACGAGAAAATTCTGGAGATAGCGGCCGTCATGCCCGAAGTCGACCGCATCTTCGTTAATCCCAGCATCAAGCGGCATCTTTGCCGAAACCATCGTTCTCAAAATTGGTTGAAGAAAATACGTCCGTGGTGGAAGCACGACGATCATTTTCATGTCAGGCTGAAATGTCCTGAAAACAGCCGCGACTGCCTGCCCCCGGAGTCGCTTCCCGAAGGAGACGGCTGCGATGCTTCTTTAGCCTGGTGGTTTTCGGCTGAGGCCAAGGCGCCGCCCAAAAAGGCCCCGGCTTCGGCAACGCCTCCGTTGCCTGTGCAATGCGAATCGATATTGAGAGAATGAAAGACGGCCTGTTAAGATTTCATTCTTTGTTCGACTTTATTTTTATATCACGACTGCCTGTCAATCATGGAATCTCGCTGTTTCTCGCCGGCCGCAACTGTCCTGGCTCCAGGCATCAGCCTTATCGAAGCCAGCGCCGGAACGGGCAAGACTTACACTATCGCCATGCTCGTATTGCGCTTTGTAGTGGAACTCGATGTTGCGATAGAGCAGTTATTGATTGTAACTTTTACCCGAGCGGCGACGGAAGAACTTAAAGACCGGATCCGGCAAAGACTCGCCGAAGCCAAAAGCGCGTTAACAGGACGGAAGGATACGGTAGACGGCAACGTGGCCCACTGGCTGGAAACTCTCGATATGGAGCCGGAACTGATCCGGAAGCGTCTGGACAGGGCGCTGCTTAATATCGACCAGGCGGGAATTTTCACGATCCACGGCTTTTGCCAGCGCGTCCTGAAGGAACATGCGCTGGAAAGTGGACAATTATTCGATGTCGCATTGACCGACGAACTGGCTCTGATCAAACAAAGCTGCGCAGACGATTTCTGGCGACAGCAGATCTATTCCCGCTCTCGCTGGGAAGTTTCCGTATTAACTTCGGTTTACAAGACACCGGACGAGCTCCTGGCCAGCATCGAAAGAGTGGCCCCTCATGTGTGCGTCTATCCTGACGCCGAAAATCTGGATGTGAAGCTGGAGGCGCTGAAACAGCATGCGGAATGCGCACGCTCCGGAATCGACGACGCGGTGCTCGGTTTGACGGCGCGTTTTGACGACGGCACCTTCAAATCCGGTTATACCGGATCTTTCAAACACTACTGCGATGAACTGCAAAGCTGGCTCAACGGCTGCGGCTTCGGAACTCCCTCGCCCGAAGCCTTCGAATGTTTGACGCAGCGCGCACTGCTGGATGCTTTGAGCGGAAGCAAATTCAAAACTACCAAGGCGCAGACTGCGGATGAGCGTAAAGCGGCCTATCTGGCCGAATTGGCCATCGATACCGCGCCTTTCGAGGCGCTCTGCAATGCCTTCAGGGAAGTCACGTTGACGCTGCGCAGAGGACTTCTTGAATATTTGAAGCTGGAACTGGACAAGCGGTTAATGCAGGCCAATGCCTTATCTTTCGATAATTTGATTTCGCATTTGTCGCAGGCGCTGCAGGGAGGCAAGGGCGAACGCCTGATCGCCGAACTGAGACAGCGTTTTAAAGCCGTGCTGATCGATGAATTCCAGGATACCGATACCAGCCAGTGGCACATTTTTTCATCGTTGTTTGCCGGTTCCGATCAATATTTGTACCTGATCGGAGACCCTAAACAGGCGATATACAAATTTCGCGGCGCCGACATATTTGCGTATCTGGCGGCGCAGTCTCAGGCCCGGCATCGGTTCACTCTCGGACAGAACTGGCGATCTCATCCCCAACTGGTGCAGGCCGTGAACAGGCTGTTTCAGAGAGAGCGCGCTTTTGTACTGGACCATGTCGAATTTCATGCAGTGCAGCCGGGCAAATCGGCCGAGAACGGCGCCTTGACTCAGGCCGGACAAATGATTCCGCCGATGATGTTATGGCAACTGCCCGAGACCGAAAGCAAAACCGGCTACTGGAGCGCCGGCGAGGCGGCGAAGGAAATCCGTAAAGCGGTCGTAAACGAAATTCTCGATTTGCTGAATGAAAACTACAGTTTTCTTCCAGGAGGCAGAAAACTGCAACCCGGGGACATCGCCATCCTGGTGCGAACGAATACTCAGGCCGGAGAATATCGGGATCTGTTACGAGAAGTCGGCGTGCCGGTGGTCATCAACAGCACGGAATCCGTGTTCGCCACTCCGGAAGCCGCCGGCCTGTATTGCCTGCTCCAGGCTCTGGCCAATCCCGGCGACGTTTCACTGCTTAAGCAGGCTTTGACTCTCGACTGGTTCGGCCTGGACGGCATGGCTCTTGATCGGCTGGGCGGCGATGAAATTCTTCTGGATGCCTGGCTGGCCCGGTTTGCCGGCTATCATCAGGAATGGCAGCAAAAAGGGATGATGGCCATGATGTTGCAGTTGTTGGCGCAGGAGCGGGTGGGGCCGAATTTGTCGAAAACGGCCATGGCCGAAAGACAGTTGACCAATCTTCATCATTTAATTGAACTGGTTCAGCAAGCTGCCGTCGACCATCATCTGGGAATCGGCAAGACGCTGGACTGGCTGAGTTCTGCAATCACCGGTGCCGCCCGCGGCATGAACAGCGCCGAGAATCAGCAACTGCGCCTGGAATGCGACGATAATGCGGTGCAGGTCATCACCCTGCATCGCTCCAAAGGGCTGGAATACCCGGTGGTGTTTTGCCCCACGCTCTGGCATCGCGGCGATTATATAAACCGCGAGAAAACGATAATTCAGTGCCATGAACAGGGGCGCATGATTGCGGATCTGGGTTCCGAGCACTTCGAGAAACGGCGTGCTCGGGCGCTGACCGAGGAATTGGCGGAAGACGTTCGTATCGCTTATGTGGCGTTAACCCGCGCTCAATACCGATGTTATCTGGTCTGGGCCGACGTACGCTCGGAACAGTGCGCCAATGCTTCCGCTCTGGCTTGGCTACTGGAGTTTGCCGAAGCAGGGTTTGCCGATCAGCAGGCGAAGTTCGAATCGCTCCGTAACGCGGAGCCGACGGCTTTTGACTACCGGTTGCTTACGGTTTCCGGGAGTCCGGAGCGCCTTTACCGCCAGGCACCTCCGGCTGAGCCGCTCCAGGCCAGGCTCAGAAACAGATCGCTCCATACGCCTTGGCAGATGAGCAGCTATACGGCCTTGTCGTCGTTGAGCCTTCAGGATGCGCCGGAGTTTCCTGCGGACAAATCGGGCGAAGCCCAGATTGCCCGAGATCGGTCCGAGCCTTTGCTGCCGCGGGGAGCCCATGTCGGCAACGTGGTGCATGAGTTATTGGAAACGATCTCATTTGCCGATTTAGGGCAGCGCGCCGACCTCTCGTTGCAGAGAGAACAAACTTGCCGCCGTTACGGATTGCAGTTGGAGCATCCGGAACGGCTGGATGAGCTTTTGCAGGCCGTCGTCACGACGCCCTTGTCTTATAGCGATGAAACTTTTCGTCTGATCAATTTGAAAGAATCCCGCTGTTTGAAGGAAATGCCGTTTTATTTGTCGATGCGGACCATGGATGCCAGCTATATTAATCAGATATTGCAGGACACGCCCGCCTTTCAGCCCTTGAACAGCAAAAGCCTCTGCGGCTATCTGACCGGATTCGTCGATTTGATCTGTGAATACCGGGGGCGCTATTATCTGATGGATTATAAAACCAACGATCTGGCCGATTATTCGAGCCAAAGCCTGATCGATGCTATGCGCGAACACAATTATGGGTTGCAATACTGGCTTTATTCGGTCGTGCTGCACCGTTATCTGCATTCTCGATTGCCGGAGTACCGTTTCGAAAAACACTTCGGCGGAGTCTGTTATTTATTCGTGCGAGGCATGCAGCCGGGATTGGCGATGAGCGGAGTGTTCCGAGACCGCCCCGAATTGAACAGGCTACAGGCTTTGGCCGAGTTGTTCGGGAGCTGATTCATGCCGGACCGAGAGCTTTCCATCAACCGCCTGAGCATTGCCCTGGCCCGTTTTTTGAGCGGCCGGTCGAAGCTCGCGGCTGCCGACAAACCGGCGTTCGAAAGGCTGGTGCAAACCGTGTCGGAAGAACTCAACAACGGCCACAATTGCATGCTCGTCAGCGATGAAGACAAGGCACTGTTAATGGCGTCGGGACTGGCGGCCATCGCCGACGGACAGAACACAGCCTTGCCGCTGGTCGTAGATCGAAACCGATTGTATTTATACCGCTACTGGTTTTATGAGAACCGGCTGGCGGAAAGAATCCGAAACATGCTTGGCGAAAGTCGTCCGGTCAACGGGTTGAACGATCTTCTGGACATTTATTTCGGCAGACAAAATGAGCAGATCGACTGGCAGCGTGAAGCGGCCAGAACCGCCGTCAGCCGTTCCTTCACCATCATCACCGGCGGACCCGGAACAGGCAAAACCACGACCGTAGTCAAGATTCTCGCTTTGTTGCAGACCGTGGCCGCTCATCCTCTGCAGATCGCCCTTGCAGGACCGACCGGAAAAGCGGCGATGCGTCTGAAAGAGTCGATTTCCTTTTACAAGTCCAGATTGCCGTGTTCTGAGGAGATCAAACAACGCATTCCGGAATCCGTCACTACCTTGCATCGTTTGCTCGGAGCCAAGCCGCTGTCTCCCTATTTTCGCTACCATGCCGAGCATCCGCTCGTATACGACGTGATTGTGGTGGACGAAGCCTCGATGATCGATCTGGCCTTGATGAGCAAATTGCTCGATGCCTTGAAGCCGTCGGCCCGGTTGATATTGCTGGGAGACAAGGACCAGTTGGCCTCGGTCGAATCGGGTGCCGTTCTGGCGGATTTGACTCAGGCCTTGCCCGAACATACGGTGGAGCTTAAATTAACGCACCGGTTCGATGAAAACATAAAAAAGCTGGCCTCGCTGGTCAACCTCCAACTCGATGAGGAAGCCTGGCGCCTGGTGCAAGCAGGAAACGAGGCGGTTTCCCTTCTGGCGGGAGATCCCGTGAAATACATTGCCGACCGGCAATCGGATTATTTACGCTTGATTGCGGCAGGCGCTCCATTCGAAGAAGTCAGCCAGGCCCGCGCCCGTTTTCAGGTGCTGTGCGCGAACAGGGAAGGCAGGCTCGGCGTGACCGACGTCAATGATCGGGTGGAACAGTTATTGTCCCGGAAAAGGTCGATCCGTTTAACCGGCTCCTGGTATTCGGGCCGTCCGGTCATCATTACGCAGAACAATCCGGCGCTGCACCTTTATAACGGCGATACCGGAATCTGCATGGCCGACAAGGACCAGGGCGGGAAGCTGATGGTATTCTTTCAGAGCGCCGACGGCGCCGTCAGAAAGTATTTGCCGAGCCGTATTACTCACTGTCAGACCGTGTTTGCGATGACCATTCACAAAAGCCAGGGATCGGAGTTCGAAGAAGTCCTGATCGTGCTTCCCGCGGAAATCAATCCGGTGTTGACCAAGGAACTGGTTTATACGGCCATTACCCGGGCTAAAAAAACGGTTAAAGTGTTGAGCGGCGAGAGCGTTTTCAGAACGGCGGTAAAGCAAAGAGTGAACAGGATAACGGGCCTGATCGATGCGTTATCGGCGGGTGACCGGCATCACGGCGGGACTGCGCTCTCCGGTTCCAGCGGACGGGAAACCAGCACAAAGCCGCGCGTCTTTCCCGAAGCTTGATCGACGGTGTTCATGGCCCGCCAGAGCTGCTCGGTCGTGACCCAGGCCGGCGGGTATTTATAGCGGGACACGTCCAGAATCAAAAACCGGTCGGTGCCTTCATGATAGGCGGCCAGAGGAGAAATGTGGCCGCCGGTTTCCTGGCCGATGGCCTTGCGCAGATAATTGACCAGCACGAAGTTTCCGGGCTGCTTTAAATTGTCCACCGCCAGCTTGCGGAATTGTTCCGGGCCGCTGTCGCCGCTGAAAATGATTTTTGCCCGGAGAGAATAGCTGGCCAACAACTTGCCCAGTTCCGCCAACGTCATGCCCTGCCGCTCGACAAGTTTGGTGCTGACGATGCGCTCGGTTTTTTCATTGAATAGATTGTTTTGGGTGAACAGAGTGTAGCGGCCGTGCGTGGCCGATTTCGGCGCGGGAATTTCCAGGGCGTTCAACACCATCGCCATACTGGCCACGCCGCAATAGGCAAGATTTTGCTGGGTTTCGAAATGAATGCTCAACGGAATGTAATCGGTTCGGGCGCGGCTGTCGAACAAGAGCCGCTCGCCTTCGGCCGAATTCAGGGCAATCCACGGCTGAATATTGCCCGAGGCTAAAGAATGAGAAGAGGGCGATTCAGCCGGATTCGTCGCCGGGCTCGACGAACAGGCGCCAAGAAGCAGAATGGCATGAAACAGGGCCGCCAATTTCCGATACCGATAAAGCATGCGCACGCTCACTCGTTAAAAAAGCAAAAGGGCCTGTCGGATTTAAATGATCCTGAGAAAAAGTCGTGTCCGATTATAACCGGTCAAATCACGGAAAAAGCATTCCGGCTCCGAATTTCCAAAATTCCGGGTTTAATAATTTATCAAAAACTCGGTAAATAAAACATCGCGGAAACCGTCACTGTTTTCGTATTTATCCAATATCTTGCGAATGGCCAACACCGTTTCCTGGCGTAAAGCCTCCCGCTGCTCCGCCGTATGGAGCGACTCGGCAGATCGGCCGCTGAATACCATGATCAATTCGTTCTTGATGGCCGGCAGGTTTTTCTTCGTTTTCTCTATGGTTTCCTGGCCTTCCATCAATAGCTGCACGTTTACCAGTAAATATTTTCTGGGCTCCGCGAGGTTGACGGTAAATTTAGGGGTGATTTCCAGATATTCCATATCCGATTCCGGCTTTCCTTCGTTTGCATGAACGAGGAAAGGAATAAACAGAATGCTTAATAACAAAACGGCTAAACGCACAGCGGACTCCTCGAAACATTCGTCATTGTTCAACGAAGTATAGGTCATTTTGTTATGACTCAACTCAAGCGCGCGGGCAGGTCTCGGGGGCAGCAGAATTTCATAAACGGGCGCTAAAGTTTTTATTTTGTCCGCCGATAACATGGCAACAGCAGTTGACCAAGTTTCGCTGAATCAAGACGGACTGAAGTTGACGGCACTTTTTGCCTGAGGTGATCGGGCTTCAACACTAACCGGAGTATTTTCATGGCTTCAACAATAAACACCAACATACCTTCCTTGAATGCCCAACGTAACTTGGGCGCTACGCAGATGTCTCTGAATACTTCCATTCAACGGTTGTCGTCAGGCTTACGTATCAATAGCGCCAAGGACGACGCGGCTGGTTTGGCAATTTCAGAGCGCATGAATGCGCAGATCAAGGGTATGAACGTTGCGATTCGCAACGCGAACGACGGGATCTCTCTGGCGCAAACGGCCGAAGGCGCGCTGGGCAAGATAGGCGATAATTTGCAACGGATGCGCGAATTGGCCGTTCAGGCGGCAAACGACACCAACAGCACCACCGACCGTACTTCATTGGATGACGAATACAAGGAGTTGGCTCTGGAAAACGAGCGCATTGTGCAAAGCACCCGATTCAACGGACAAACCTTGTTGGACGGTGTAGGCGGATCGTCAGGCGCTTTCGTTTTCCAGGTTGGGGCGGGGACCGGCACGGAGAATCAAATCACCATTACTACAACCGATATTGTTGCAGAAATGGACGCCGGCGCCACCGGCACAACGGTGGGATCTTCCGCTACGCTAGGCTCGGATGGCGATTCTGCCCGTACCGCGATGGATGACATCGATCTCGCGATCGATGCGGTAAACGCTAAGCGTTCGGTTTATGGCGCTACTCAGAACCGGTTTGATTCAGTTATCGGGAGCCTCCAGATTGCCGCCGAGAACCAGTCTGCATCGCGCAGCCGGATTATGGATACCGATTTCGCGGTTGAAACCGCCAACATGACGCGGGCGCAAATCCTGCAACAGGCCGGCACGGCGATGCTGGCGCAGGCAAACTCGTTGCCGAACAGCGTCTTGACTCTGTTAAGAGGCGGATAATCTCCCGATTGAAACCTGGCCTCTTTCTTCCATCGGTCGGCATTGACGGAAGAAAGAGGCACAAAGGCAATATATATAGAGATCGAGGCATTCTTTTATCTTACGCATAGAAAAGTGACCAGGCTTCGGCAGAGATCGAAGTTCGGCAAGGAATAACACTATGTCCATTTCATCAATCAATACTCATGCGGCGTTAGTCAATAATAGAACTGCAACAACGGTTGATCAGGCAGCTCAGACGCGCTTCGAAAAATCTCCTGCAAAAGCTGTGAATGCCGATGATCTATCGGAAGGGAAGTCGCCGATTACCGACGTAGCGGATGCGGTAAAGCTGCTCAACGACTTTGTCGAAACACAGTCGCAGGGCATTCAGTTTTCGCTGGACGACGGCAGCGGCAAAATTGTAGTCAAAATCGTCGACGTCGAAACGAATGCCGTGCTGCGCCAGATTCCCAGCGCCGAAGCGCTTTCGATTGCGCGGTCTCTGGATAAATTGCAGGGATTGCTGATTCGCGAAAAAGCGTGAGCAACGAAGCATAAAACGCAGAACACGGGAGCAGTCACATGACTATTAGCGCAGCAGGCATCGGTTCAGGGCTCGACATCAACGGTCTTGTTTCTCAATTAATGATGGCCGAGAGCAAGCCCCTGGACTTACTCAAGGCCCAGGAAAAGCAATTCAACACCAAACTTTCCGCCTACGGTACCCTTAAAAGCGCGATATCGACCTTTCAAACGGCCATGAGAACTCTAACCGGCAGTAACGGTTTGAGCGCCCAGACGGTTACCAGCAGTAACGCCGGAGTATTGAGTGCGACCGCAAACGGCACCGCGGCGGCGGGCTTTTTTACGATCGAAGTTACGCAATTGGCGCAACGGCAAAAGTTGACTTCGGCCGGAGTGGCCGATGCGACCGCTTCCCTGGGCAGCGGTTCGCTCAACATCAAAGTGGGGGCCAATGCGGAGGTCGTTGTGACTCCGACGGATTATTCTCTTCAGGGCATCCGCGACGCCATCAACGAAAGCGATGCCGGAATAACTGCAACCATTATTAACGACGGTACGGCCAACGGCAATCATCTGGTCATTACTTCCAAAGATTCGGGAGCTGCCAATACCGTTAAAATCACCGCTACCGATGCCAGTCTCTCTCAATTCGATTACGATCCGGCGTCGCCAGTCCTTTACGACGCCAACACGCCGCCTGCCGGAATGAGTCAATTGCAGGCAGCGCAGGATGCCAACCTGACCGTGGACGGCATTCCCATAACGAAACCGTCCAATACGATCACCGATGCGATTCAGGGCGTGAGTCTCAATCTGACTCAGGTCAGCGGCGGTACTCCGGTGACCATCACGGTGGGGCAAGATACGGAGACGGTAAAGACTTCGATCGACAATTTCGTCAAGGCCTTTAACGATTTAAAACAAACGATCAGCAACATGACCGCCTACGATCCGACGACCAAAACGGGCGGGCCATTGGTCGGAGATGCGGGAGCACGCTCGGTTCTTAATCAGATTCGCGGCGTACTTACCGGATCGGTCGCCGACGCCGGCAGCCTGAGCCTGCTTTCCGACATCGGCGTGTCTTTTCAGAAAGACGGCACTCTGTCCCTCGACAACAGTAAATTGCAGAAAGCGATTGACGGAAATTTTCCGGATGTGGCCAAACTATTCACCTCCACGAATGGGTTTGCCACCCAACTCAATTCGCTGACCGGCGACATGCTGGCGACCGACGGATTGATCACATCCCGTACCGACGGGCTGAATAACAGCATTCAGAATCTCAAGAAACGGGAGGACAACATGCAGGCCCGTCTTGATTCAATAGAAGAACGCTACCGCGCGCAATTCATCGCGCTCGATCAAGCGCTTAGCAGTATGCAAAACACGAGCGCTTACTTGACCCAGCAACTTTCGGCTTTGGCCAAGCTTTCTGAATAATAAATGAATTTATAAGGAAGATTTATGAATAAAACAGCACAACGCAGAGCCAACACGTATAAGTCAGTAGGGATCGAAACCGGCGTGCTGACAGCCAGTCCTCATCAACTGATCGCCATGCTATTCGACGGAGCCTTACAGGCAGTCGCCGCGGCTTCTTTACAAATGAAGGCGGGCAATATTTCCGGCAAGGGAGAATCCATTTCCAGAGCCATCAATATTATCGACAGCGGTCTTCGTGCCAGCCTGGACAAAAAACTCGGCGGCGAAATTGCCGAGAATCTCGATGCTCTTTATGACTATCTGTGCCGCCGGCTTCTGCTCGCCAACATGAAAAACAATCCGGAGATGCTGGAAGAAGCGCATAGACTGCTATCGGGCTTGAAAAGCGGTTGGGATCATATCGGGACTCTTCAGGCGGCAGTCAAGGAAACCTCCGCGGCCGTTATAAATTTTAAGGTATGAAGCGATTTTATGGATGCAACCGGCCCATTCGAATTGTATCGTCGGCTTGCCGATACCGTTTCCAGGCAAAGAGCCGCAGCCCTCGACGGTGACTGGGTTGCTCTGGCGGCGTTGGAGTCCGAGTGTGGGCGGATAATCGACGCCCTTAAAAAAAATGATCCGGGCGCAGACTTAACGGTCCCGGAACAGAAAGAGTTGCAGATCATTTTGCGTAAGATGGTCGAAGATCAGCAGGAAATCCGGAAAATTGCCGAAGAAGGGCGCAGCCAGCTTGCTGCCCAGATCAAAAGTATCAAAACCGAACAAAAACTGATGCAGACGTATGGTCTGTTTTAATCCCGAAAGGTTTCGTTGCGCGGTTGTACATTGATCGTCCACCGTGGAGGATTGATCCGGCCGGACGATCGCCGACAGGAAAAAAGCGCGAAAACGGATTATTTCAGCCTTCTTCAAGGAAAGATAACTGTCGTGCTTTTCTCGGTGCGACCCTTGTCCTCCTGCCTCGTTTTTCAAGCTTGTCCCAGTCAATATAAAGCACAGCTTTGACGTCGCTGTTCTCCAAGTCAATTAAAAACTTTAAGAACTCTGAAAACGAAGCGGTGCTTCCAACATTTTGCCCGGTTTTATAACCCGGCAGATTGCTTCTGCTTCGCAAAAACACTTGATGAAAACACTCCGTCCTCGCCTAGCCTTTCTTATGTCAGTGTCTATAATTAACTGGAACGTTTTATCAATAATATTAGAAACTGATAATAGTCCTTTGATTACTTAAGACAAAAAAATCATTATGGCAGAACTTGATGAAAAGGCCGGAAAAGACAAAAAGTCGGGAAAAAAGTGGTTTATCATTGCCGCCGTCGTGATTTTGCTGGCGGGAGGCGCAGGAGCCGCTTTTTATTTTTTGAAACACGATTCAGCCAAAGCTGAAAAGGTAGCGCATTCGGAAGAAGAGGAAGCCGCTCCGGAAGAGCTCTATTACGAGATGAATAAACCTCTCACGGTCAATTTCCCCGACAATTCTTCGATTCAGCTTGCTCAAATTTCGGTTTCTCTGCTGGTGGCCGGTGAAGAATCCGTGGAAGCGGTAAAAAAACACGAACCGATGATACGCAACAATTTATTAATGATGCTGGCTGCCCAGAACGCGGATAATTTAATCACTCGGGAAGAAAAAGAAAAACTCCGTGCGGCCATGTTGCAGGAAGTGACGACAGTTTTGAAGAAAATGACAGGGAAAAGTCAGGTTAAAGAATTATTTTTTACTTCATTTGTAATGCAATAACGTATGAGCGCGGCAGATTTGCTCTCACAGGAAGAAATTGAAGCGCTTCTTAACAGTGTCGATGATGGAGATTTTGAGCCTGCGGCCGAAACCGTAGACGATACGTTTCCTGAGCAGGACGGCGTTAAAAATTATGACTTCAGCAACCAGGAAAGAGTCATTCTGCGCCGACATATTCGAACGCTGGAAATGATCAACGACCGGTTCTCCAATTCATTCCGTGCTTCGCTCTTTAAATTACTGCATCGTTCCCCGGAAATTTACGTATCGGGCATTCAGATTCAAAAATTCTCGGACTATATGGATCGGCTGCGCGCTCCGACCAATTTGAATATCGTCCGGATTTCTCCGCTGCGAGGTCGGGCGTTGATCGTCATGGACCCTCTTTTTGTATTTACCGTGGTGGATAACTTCTTCGGAGGCAATGGGCAGTTTGAGGCCAATCCGCAAGGCCGGGAGTTTACCAAGACCGAAATGCGGGTGATCCGAAAGATCCTCGACATGATCTTTAAAGGGCTGGAAAATGCCTGGGAACCGGTCATGGAAATCCGTTTTGAATACTTGAGCTCGGAGACCAACCCGAATTATGCCGCCATCATCGGCGTCGAGGATTATGTGATGATCTCGACGGTCAATATCGTACTGGAAGGCGGCGGAGGCGACATCAACATTCTAATGCCTTATGCAATGGTAGAGCCGATCAAAGGTTTACTGGACAGTTTCGACAACGACAACACGGAATCGGACGTGCAGTGGAGAACGGCGTTGCGCAACGAAGTCATGGAGGCCAAATTGAACTTGAATACTTTTCTGGTGGAAAAAAGCCTCTCCATCAGCGAAGTTCTACGCTTGAAAAAAGGCGACATCATCCCTTTCGACATGCCGAAGACTTTGTCGCTCAAGGCGGAAGGCGTTTCCGTGTTTACCGGAAGGCCTTGCACTTCGGAAGGTTATTATGCCGTGCAAATCATTGACAAGATCCCGAGAGCCGAATCAACCTGAAGGTTTTCGGTCGACAATTACTTGATAATTTGTGAAAAAAATGAGTAAAGAAGCCGTTGAAACCGATGATTTAACAACGTCCGCTTTTGAGGAAATAAGTCATGGCCCGATTGAAGGCCAGAAAACATCCGGAGCTTCTTCGGACGAGCTCAATCTTGACGTTATCCTGGATGTTCCGGTGACCCTTTCCATGGAGTTTGGCCGGACTCAAATCAGCATCAGAAATCTTTTGAAGTTAAATCAAGGTTCTGTAGTTGAGCTTGACCGCCTGGCGGGCGAACCGCTGGATATTTTGGTGAACGGCACTCTGGTTGCTCACGGCGAGGTGGTGGTAGTCAATGACAAATTCGGTATCCGGGTGACGGACATCGTCAGTTTATCGGAACGAGTCAGAAGATTAGCCTGATGTCTGCCAAAGTTGCCGTATCCTGCGTTTTATTTCTATGGATGCCTGCCGGCTGGGCCCTGGCGGCCGCGGACAATTCAAGACAGACGGCCGGAACCGTGGCGGCCGGAGACGTTGCCGGGTGGATTCTGGGCCTGATGATTGTGCTGGCCGTTTTTTTTCTTTGCGTTTGGGGAATGCGAAAGCTTACCGGGCTCAACCCGAACAATGCCGAAAAAATGCGTGTGGTGGGCGGACTCTCCTTGGGCATGCGGGAAAAAATCCTCCTGGTGCAAGCCGGCAGGAAGCAACTGATTCTCGGAGTGACGCCCGGCCGAATTCAAACTTTGCTCGTACTGGAAGGCGATGACTGCCTGAGCCATGAAGAAAAGGGGAAAGGGCCGGTAAAATCCGGCTTTGCCTTGAAACTGGTGGAGGCGATCAAGGCGCGTTCCGATGCGTAGCTCCGTGTTGTTCTCTCTTTTCGGCATCGTGACCGTCTTGTTGATCGGCCAGACGCCGGCTTTTGCTGGGGCGGGCATCGACGCGGTCAATGTGACCACGAACAGCCAGGGCGGTCAAACTTACAGCGTCACCCTCCAGATTCTTGCGTTGATGACATTGTTGACGCTGTTGCCTGCGTTGTTGCTGACCATGACGTCGTTTAC
Source organism: Methylosarcina fibrata AML-C10 (assembly GCF_000372865.1). Taxonomy (NCBI): domain Bacteria; kingdom Pseudomonadati; phylum Pseudomonadota; class Gammaproteobacteria; order Methylococcales; family Methylococcaceae; genus Methylosarcina; species Methylosarcina fibrata. Next base: position 4,716,567 of record NZ_KB889965.1, read on the forward strand.
CCGCATCATGATCGTATTGAGTTTGCTCCGCCAGGCTCTGGGCACCGGCCAGGCGCCGAGCAATCAGGTCTTGTTGGGATTGTCCCTGTTCTTGACGATCTTCATCATGATGCCGGTCTTCGAGAAGGTCAATAGCGAAGCCGTGCAGCCTTATCTCGAAGAAAAAATCGACGCGGGAGCCGCCTTAACGAAAGCTTCCGAACCGTTCAGACAGTTCATGCTGAAGCAAACTCGGGAAGCCGATCTGGAATTGTTCGTCAGAATATCCGGACACAGCGAAGTAGAGACTAAAGAGGACGTGCCTTTTTCAATACTGCTGTCCGCTTACGTCACGAGCGAACTGAAAACGGCGTTTCAGATAGGCTTTCTGATTTTCCTGCCGTTTCTGATCATCGACCTGGTGGTCGCCAGTGTCCTCATGTCCATGGGCATGATGATGCTGTCGCCGATGATTGTTTCTTTGCCGTTCAAGATCATGTTGTTCGTTCTGGCCGACGGCTGGTCGTTGATCATGGAAATGCTGGCGGCGAGTTTCTACGTCGGCTGACCCGCAGGAATCACGAAAATGACGCCGGAAATCATCTACCGTGTCAGCCAGGACGCCATGTTGGTGGCGATTAAACTGACCGCTCCCATTTTACTGCCGTCTCTGGCGGTCGGCCTGATCATCGCGATGTTTCAGGCAGCGACCCAGATTAACGAATCGACGCTGACGTTCGTTCCCAAACTAATCATCATCGGAGCGGCTTTATTGATTATCGGACCCTGGATGCTGCAACTGTTCCTCGATTATTTTCAGGGTCTGATCAGAGACATTCCTCATTTGATCGGATAAACAGTGAATTTTACCGAAGCGCAAATTCTGGAGCAGACGGCTTCGTTTTTATGGCCGTTGATCCGGATCAGCGCCATGTTTGTGGCTCTTCCGCTATTCAGCCTTCGAGGCGTGCCGCCCCGCGTCAGATTGATTCTTTCATTGGCGATAACGTTGGTGGTAATGCCGTTATTGCCGCCTTTTCCGTCCGTGGACCCGTTCAGTTACGAAGGGGGCGTGATTGCCGTGCAGCAAGTGATAATCGGTCTGACCATCGGATTTATCCTGCAGATGGTTTTTTCCGCGATCATCTTTGCAGGGCAGGGCATCGCCTTGAACATGGGCTTGGGATTCGCGTCGATGGTCGATCCGCAGAACGGCGAGCAAGTCCCGGTGATTGCGCAATTTTATGTGATTGCCGCTACTTTGATCTTTCTCGGTCTGGACGGCCATTTGCTGCTGATAAAAATGCTGCTGGACAGTTTCAGGAGCTTGCCCCTGGGCGTGGAAGGACTGGCCAAGGCCGACCTCTGGGCCGTCATTACCTGGAGCAGCCGCATGGTCGCCGGCGGCTTGCTGCTGGCCATGCCTCTGATGATCAGCCTGTTGTTGGTCAATATCGGTTTCGGCGTGGCGACGCGCGCTGCGCCCCAACTGAATATTTTTTCGGTGGGGTTTCCGGTGACCCTTTTACTGGGAATCGTTCTGATCTGGCTGACCTTGCCGTTGGTGCTCGAACAATTTTCCGGAATTTTAACCGATGCTTACGAACTGGCGGAACAATTGCTGAGACTGTGATAATTTCGTGTGGTGACTCGAAAAAATCCATTGCCTTCAGTTTCCGGTGAAGATTACCGATCATTTCGGACGATGAGCTTCCCGACCGCACCGGCCTGGCGGAGCCGACTGTCTTGATTTCAATTGAACTAGTATCTTATGGCTGAAGATTCAGATCAGGAAAAAACCGAACAACCGACCAGCAAGCGTCTGGAAGAGGCGCAAAGGCAAGGTCAGATTGCCCGTTCGAGAGAGCTGAATACGTTTGCGATGCTTATTGCCAGCGCCATGCTCCTGCTGATGCTGGGGGAAAGTATGGGCAACAGGCTGGTGGATCTGATGCGGAAACAATTTCAGCTCCGGCGGGAAGTGTTGTTTGATCCCCTCAGTCTTCTTGTTTACTTAAAGCAGGCGCTGATCGACGGCGCCTTAGTGATAGCGCCCATCGTTGCCGTTATGGTCGCCGTGGCCATCGCGGCCCCGTTGGCGCTGGGCGGTTGGGTGTTCAGTTGGGAAGCCGTCGCACCCAAACTGGAAAAACTCGATCCCGTCAAGGGCATCGCCAGGATCTTTTCTCTGCACGGCTTAAGCGAACTGATCAAAGCCTTGTTGAAGATCGTATTGATTTTCGGAGTCGCCATCCTGTTGTCCCGGCATTTCCTGGGTGAACTGGTCGGGCTCGGCATCGAGCCTGTAGACCGGTCCATCGCTCACGCTTTGCAAATCGTCGGCCAATGTTTTCTCATACTGAGCGCGTCTCTGATACTGGTCGTGATGATCGACGTGCCTTATCAGTTATGGGATCACAATAGAAAGCTGAAAATGACCCTGCAGGAAATCAAGGATGAAATGAAGGAAACGGAAGGAAAACCGGAAATCAAGGCGAGGCAGCGCCGGATTCAGATGGAAATGGCGCAAAACCGGATGATGGCAGAAGTGCCGAAGGCCGACGTGGTAGTGACCAACCCCACGCATTACGCCGTGGCCTTGAAGTACGACCAGAATGCAAACGGAGCGCCTGTTCTGGTTGCCAAAGGCGTGGATTTGATTGCCGCTCAAATCCGCTCGCTGGCGTCCGGGTCCAACGTACCTCTGGTTGCATCGCCGCCTTTGGCCAGAGCCTTGTATTATTCGACCGAAATCGACCGGGAAATTCCAAAAGGGCTCTACCTGGCGGTGGCGCAGGTGCTGGCCTATGTCTATCAGTTGAAAACCGCCAGAGCAAACCGCTGGGCCGAGCCGATTCCGCCGGCCAATATTCAGGTGCCCGATGAATTCGAACGGAATGGTTAAGTTATGGAATTAAATAGAATTACCGCAGCAGTCAAGCTCCTGGGCAAAGCCGAGTTGGGCGCGCCTCTGGTCATCATCATGATCCTGGCGATGATCATGGTGCCTTTGCCGGCATTTTTACTGGACTTGCTGTTTACCTTTAATATCGCTTTTTCGTTGATCATTCTGCTGGTGGTGGTTTATACGCTGAGGCCTCTCGAATTTGCGGCCTTTCCGACCGTGATTCTGTTGGCGACCTTGTTGCGGTTGGCGTTGAACGTCGCATCCACGCGCATCGTCTTGCTGGAAGGCCATAACGGCGGCGATGCCGCCGGGAAAGTCATCGAAGCGTTCGGCGCCTTTGTCATCGGCGGAAACTTTGCCGTGGGTCTGGTGGTGTTCGCCATTCTGGTCGTGATCAATTTCGTGGTCGTCACCAAAGGGGCGGGACGGGTTGCCGAAGTCGGGGCCAGGTTTACGCTCGATGCGATGCCGGGCAAACAAATGGCGATCGATGCGGATCTGAATGCCGGCCTGATCACTCAGGATGAAGCCCGGGCCCGCCGTGCCGAAGTCGCCACGGAGGCCGATTTTTACGGCTCCATGGACGGTGCGAGCAAGTTCGTCCGGGGCGACGCGGTGGCTGGCATTGTCATTTTGTTCATCAACATGCTGGGCGGTCTGGCTATCGGCGTCGGTCAACACGGCATGAATTTTGCCGATGCGGCCCAGGTTTATACCTTGCTGACCATTGGCGACGGGCTGGTCGCGCAGATTCCTTCCTTATTGCTCTCGACGGCTTCGGCCATTGTCGTCACTAAAGTCGGCAGCAGTAGTCAGAACATCGGCCAACAGGTGAGCGCTCAACTGTTTGAAAACCCGAAGGCGCTGATGATTACGGCAGGGGTTATCGGCGTTTTGGGCCTCATTCCGGGCATGCCCAATCTGGTCTTTATCCTGCTGGCTTCGATACTGGCGGGAGCCGCTTTCCTGATCGACAGACGCCATAAACAGGCCGAACTGGTGGACGTCAATTATCCGCAGGAAATTTCTCCCGCCGCGGCCGAAGTCAAGGAGCTGGGCTGGGACGACGTGATGCCCATCGATGTCGTGGGGCTTGAGGTAGGGTACCGTCTCATTCCCTTGGTCGACAAGAATCAAGGAGGGCAATTGATGGCCCGTATCAAAGGCGTGCGCAAAAAACTGTCGCAAGAGTTGGGGTTTTTAGTCCCCACGGTTCATATTCGGGATAACCTCGATTTAAATCCGGCCGCGTACAGGATTTCACTGATGGGAGTCACCGTAGGCGAGGCCGAGATCATGCCGGAAATGGAGATGGCGATTAACCCGGGCCGCGTTTTCGGTACGCTTCAGGGAAAGCCCTGCCAGGATCCTGCCTTCGGCCTGGAAGCATTCTGGATCGAGCCTTCCCAGAAAAATTACGCTCAAACCCTGGGGTATACCGTCGTGGACCCCAGTACCGTGGTAGCCACCCATTTGAGCTACCTTCTGCAAATTCATGCGCATAAATTATTCGGCTACGAAGAAGCGCAAAAAATACTCGATAATCTGGCCAAAACGGCGCCCAAACTGGTCGAGGACCTGGTGCCGAAAATCCTGCCGCTGGGGCTGGTGGTCAAGGTCTTGCAAAACCTGCTGCAGGAACGGGTGCCGGTTCGCGACATGCGGACCATTGCCGAAACTTTGGCGGAGTATGGCATTAAAAGTCAAGATCCCGACATTCTCACCTCGGCGGTACGTGCTTCCTTGGGAAGACTTATTGTCCATGAAATCAGTGGGATACAGAACGAGTTGCCGGTAATGACTCTGGATTATGAATTGGAACAGTTGTTGCATAAATCTCTGCAGACGGCAGGTGAAAATGGCGCCGGCATCGAACCAGGATTGGCTGAACAAATGCATAAGTCACTACAGGAAAATACTCAAAAAATGGAAACGGAAGGGCAAACCGCGGTATTGCTGGTGTCTTCCTATGTTCGCCCCTGGTTGTCCCGATTCGTCCGCCATTCCATCTCCGGATTACATGTCCTGGCATACAATGAAATCCCGCCGGATCGTCAGATCAAAGTGGTTTCAACTGTCGGGAGACGTATTTAACAGATGAGACAGGACGATGAAAATTAAACGTTTTTTTGCGAAAGAAATACGCCAGGCCATGCGTATGGTAAAGGAAGAATTGGGCGCCGATGCCGTTATTTTGTCGAATCGGAGCGTCGATGGCGGCATTGAAATTGTTGCGGCGCGAGATTTTGATGAGCAGGCGATTCACAACAAATTGCGGGAGCAGACGCCCGAGCGGCGGCCGAGTCCTCCTCCTAATGCCGTGAAAGAGCCTGATTTTTCTTCAGAAAAAAGACGGCCCGAGGTCATGAGCCAGGGTGAAAAAAAGAATTCGGAAGGATCGTCGGCATCTGCGCGCCCTCTGCGGGGGGCTGTCGATCAGTACGTCGGCTATGCCGAAAAATTGCAGTTGCGCAGTCCCGGTTCTGAAAGTCGGGCCAGCGCCAAAAGGATTGAACCTGTGATTCCGATTTTACCTGCAGAAAAAGCAAAACCGGTTGAGAAAAGTAAAGCGGCTGAAGAAAATCATTACAGTCTTTCCGACAAGTTGCTGATGGAAATGTGCAATGAGCTGAAATCCTTGAGAATGACCTTCGACAGAAAGGTAATGGAATCCGGCCAGCCCGCGGGAAACCAGGTGGACTCTCTGAAAGACTCTCTGTTACAGCGCTTGGAGAATATGGAAATTTCCAAAAAGACGAGCGCCCACGTCGTCAGCCAATTGCACAGCCAGTCCAATATCGAGACGGCTTTTTCGAAAGCTCGGGACATGCTGGCGGACATGTTGCCGATGGAAGAGGACGAGATCCTGGAAACAGGAGGCATTGCTGCATTGGTTGGCCCTACCGGAGTAGGAAAAACCACAACGATTGCCAAGTTGGCGGCTCAATTTATTTTAAAGCATGGATCGAATCAGGTGGCTTTGATTACCACCGATAACTACCGCATCGGAGCGTTTGGCCAACTGAATACCTATGGGCGCATTCTCGGTGTTCCGGTTCGGGTAGCGTCCACTAACGACGAATTGCTTGGCCTGATCAATGGTTTCATGGACAAGCGCCTTATCCTGATCGATACCGCAGGCATGAGCCAGCGCGATATGAAATTGGTCGAACAGATTAATACGCTGCGTCAGGTCAAATCGTATCTGGTCATGTCCGCGGCCACGGATTACAAGGTAATGAATGACATCATCCGAGCTTTTCGGATTTTTGAACCGCAGGCAACTATCCTGACCAAACTGGATGAGGCCGTTGCAGTAGGCTCTGCCATTTCCTCTCTTATTGAACATCGTCTCCCTTTGTCCTTCGTTGCCAACGGACAGCGCGTGCCCGAGGACATCTTCGTGCCCGCCGCCCGCTCTCTTGTCGACTATTGCATGATCGAGCCGGGATCAAAAAACGGCTATGACTATCCTGAAAATTATGAAATGCGTATGGCGCAAGGCTATGCATAAGTCATCGGATCAAGCAGCAGGAATAAGAAAAATGAACAGAGCCAAACCCGTTCGAGTCATTGCTGTTGCAAGCGGAAAAGGAGGCGTGGGTAAAACCACCGTATCTGTCAATGTGGCCGTTGCCCTGGCCAGAATGGGTCTGCGCGTGGCGCTGCTGGATGCCGATATGGGACTGGCTAACGTCGACATCCTGTTGGGAATTTACCCCAAATTCAACCTTGCGCACGTGTTGTCGGGAGAGAGAACCCTGGACGAGATCATGCTGGACGGTCCCTGTGGATTGAAGGTCATTCCGGGAGCCTCGGGAATTCAGAAAATGTCCGAACTTTCAACGATCGAACAAGCGGCGTTGATCCGGGCTTTTAGCGAAATCGACCAGGAGATGGATATTCTGATCGTGGATACGGCGGCCGGAATTTCCGCCAGCGTAATCAACTTTGTTCGCGCCTGTCAGGAAATCAAGGTGGTGATTTGTGATGAGCCGACCTCATTGACCGATGCCTACGCGTTCATCAAGCTGTTATATAAAGATTACGGGATCTGGGAATTTGACGTGATTGCCAATATGGTGCCGACCATCCGGCAAGGGAAGAAATTGTTCGAGAAACTGCGCAAAGTCACCGATTATTATCTGGACGTCAACCTGCAATTCGCAGGAGCCGTTCCGTACGATCTCAATTTGCGCAAATCGGTTCAGCAGCAGAGCCCGGTCGTTTTGGAATATCCTGAAAGCGAGGTTTCGCTGGCCATACAAGCCATAGCCGAAAGAATCGACGCCATGCCGCTGAAATCCCAGACGGGAGGATATCTTGAGTTTTTTATCGAGCGGATGATCCGGTACAACTCCCAGGAGCGCCTCTTATGAGCAGAGTGGCCATGTACAGTTCCATTCAGAAAGGAGACACGGATGAACGCATCCTGCAATATGCCTCTCTGGTCAAACGGATCGCCTACCATTTATTGAACAGGCTGGCGGATTCGGTCCAGGTCGACGATTTGATTCAAGCCGGCATGCTGGGTCTACTGGAGGCCATTAAAAATTACGATTCCACGCAGGGAGCCAGTTTCGAGACTTATGCCGGCATTCGTATCCGTGGTTCCATGCTTGATGAAGTCAGGCGTTCCGATTGGACTCCCCGTTCGGTGCATAAAAAATGGCGAAGTGTCACGGAAGCCATTCGAACAATCGAAAATCAAACAGGACGGGCCGCCCGTGCTTCGGAGATCGCCGACTATCTGGGCATCGATCATGACGAATATCACCGCATTCTTGACGATGCCAGCAGTTGCCGTTTATTCAGTGTCGAAGAATTGGCCGAAGCAGGAGATCACTATCTCGATGAAGCGACGAATTTTGTCGAAGAACCCATTGCCGGCCTGGGCCGTGAAAGCCTGAGAAACGCTGTGGCCCAGGCGATTAAAGGGTTGCCTGAACGCGAACAGCTCATTTTGTCGCTTTATTACGAGGAAGAACTCAATTTGCGGGAGATTGGAGAAGTCTTGAATATAAGCGAATCGCGGGTGAGCCAAATCTGTTCGCAGGCGATTTTAAGATTACGGGCGAGATTAAGTGGATGGATGGAACAAAAATAGTTAAAATTGCTATTTCCTCATATCTAATGAGCTTTATTTGCAACTTCCTGTTTTCTTTGAAAGAGCCCCAAGACGGACGAATGTTATAATAACAGTATGTTGCAGAGCATGCATTGGAAAACATCGGATCTTTCTAATTCGATCAACTTTTTAATTTTATAAAGTTTAATGACTCAAATTTTTCTGATTGCCCTTGCCCATGCCGTCGTAACGATTGTCGTCGCGCTCGTCTGGCTCGTGCGGGCTTACCTCAAGCTTAAGGGTGATTATCGGGTATTGTTCGACAACGTGCGAGGCAACGCTCAGGACATTGCCGGCTTGTATGCGTCCTTGGTGGCGTCGGAGAACCGTCTGGCGTCGGCTGAAGAGCAATTGCAGGCATTATCCTCGCGGGCTTCCGTAGTTCAATCCGTCGACGAACAATCGCCGGATCCTTACAGCTCGATCATACACAGAGTGCGCAACGGCGCGACTGTTGACGACTTAATGCGCGAATGCAACTTATGCCGGGATGAGGCCGTCTTATTAATCCGCTTACATGGTTCGGATAGACGTAGCTGACAGTAGTTCGGCTTGGCGTATCGAGCATACCGATAAAGCTTCCGCTTATGCTCTTGTCCGCAAGAGACTAGAATAATTCAATATCGTCGGCTTGATCCTGTTGAAAAGCCACTTTCGCTGCAATGGCCTCGTCGATGGACTTGCCTTCTAATATGGCGTCAAACATTACTTTTTCGGATTCCATTGTATAGCGGGCCCGTATCTGATTCTGAAACTTGCGCCATTCATCGGGATTATAGAGCCGGTCGGGGGCTGCCACGAGCTGCGACAGTCCTCTCAAATTCGAAGTAACGTGTTGCAGGCATTGCTGCATTCGATCGTAAAATTGAAAAGCAATAATGGCCGCCTGTATTTTATCTTTCGTGTCCGAGCAGGTGGCCAGAGCCAGCTCTCTTTCATCGGAGTCGCCGAGACTCATCAGATGATGATTGATTGTCTGCATGCTCTCGACAATTTCGGTAAACGCTTCAGTCAGCGTATTTACCGATAAATCGCTCTCCTGCAAAATAACGTCCACTTGTGCCGCCGACAATGACAATAATTTAATTGTCTCTCGAACCTGGCTCCAGTCAAGATCGGGCTTTACGGAATCGGAATAAGTCACATTTCACCAGAATAATGTTCAAACCAAAAAAAGCGAAAGAATTTCATGCATTAGTTTCGGGCAGGGCGAGAGCAGGCGGACTTTTAAACGGCCAAAAATAAAAGTTTCTCATGGTACATAAAAATTATAGCCGGAAATTGGATAAAAGCTTTTTGCGGCTTCCTTCTTATTGATTTTGATAATGCCGGGAGTAATAGTGAAAAAATCCCGGACGAAATTCATTTTTATATTGATTGTGGTGATCATCAACGGTATAGATGACAGTGCTAATTCATCCGTTTTTGCTATTATTATAGATTAAGGACGGAAACAAGCCGTCTGAAACGCCGATTAATACGATAACCGGCGAGTATCTCCGGTTCAGTCATAACGTGCGTTTGCAGGCGAATATCGCCATATGTTTGCCTGATTCTGTTAGGACTTATCACTTCATAGATCTCGTTTCTGGAACTACAATGGAATTAACCAACGAACAACTACAAAATAAAATCCTGATCGTCGACGATGCCTTATCCATGCGCAGTATGACCAAGGCTGTTTTGCGAGATGCCGGATTCGCTCATGTCTTCGATGTACCGGACGGTCAGGAAGCGCTTAAACTGATGAAAAGAATAAAGGTTAATCTCGTGGTTTGCGACTGGAACATGCCCGGGATGAGCGGACTGGATTTGTTCAAAGCGGTCAAAGAAGACCCCAAACTGGCGGGAACTCCTTTCATTATGCTGACGTCTTCATCGGAAGGCAGCAAGGTTAAGGAAGCGATTGAGGCAGGCATCACCGCTTATATAATAAAACCTTATAAACCCGCCGATTTATTGAAGAAAATTGGCAGCATGCTGTCTTGATCGGCCTCCGGCTTTATTTTTCTCGCTCGATTCGCCGATGTTTTTTCTGAGTCTGGAGGATGATTCGATCTTCCTTGATCCCCGTTACGATCTCTTCTTTTTTGCCGAACTTGAACTGCCGCTCTTTTCATAGCTGACTTTATGGGAGCATTTTAATGGCACATCAACTTTAGTTTCCAAAAACTTTCATCCGTTTCGCAAAGAGCTCCGTTTATTGCGCCCTCTTTATTATTTTGTTGCATCCGTCCGGGGGATAACGGCATGAAAAAGGTATTGCGATGGCTCGGGAAAATTCTCCTGACGTAGGCAATACAAAAGCAACAAAAAAAAATTCTTTAACTATACTTTCAAAAAGGATTGATGTGGCAAGGTTTGGGCCCGATTTAGCTTAAAAAAAACAGTAATGGAGAAAACAATGGCAAGTATTCTTGCGGTTGACGATTCAGCTTCGATGAGAAAAATGGTGGCCTTTACATTAAAAGGTGCCGGCTATGAGGTTGAAGAAGCGGTAGATGGAGTCGATGCTTTGACCAAAGCCCAGTTCAAACAGTTCGATTGCATAGTTACCGACGTCAATATGCCGAATAAGGACGGTATCACCTTGATCCGGGATTTGCGGTCATTACCCGATTACAAATACATACCGATGCTGATGCTGACCACCGAGTCCGGATTGGAAAAAAAACAGCAGGGAAAAGCCGCCGGCGCTACAGGTTGGATCGTCAAGCCTTTCAATCCTGAGCAATTATTAAGAACTCTAAAAAAGGTTCTCGGGTAATTCATGTTGTTTTAATAATTTAAGATATCTTTAGGGAAATCTATGGCTATCGATATGTCACAATTCCATCAGGTTTTTTTCGAAGAATGCTTCGAAGGACTGGATGCGATGGAATCCGGTTTGCTGAACCTCGATACCGGAGATATTGATGCGGAAGTAATCAACACCATCTTCAGAGGTGCCCATTCGATAAAGGGTGGAAGCGGGACCTTCGGTTTCAACGACGTGGCCGATTTTACCCATGTCATGGAAACCCTGCTCGATGAAATGCGGGATGGCCGAAGAAAAGTTACGCAGCCGGCGATTGACGTATTACTCGGCTCGGTGGATTGTCTCAGAACGATGCTTACTTCAATACAGGAAGGGGAGAGCATCGATCAGGCGGCGGTAGGAAAATATAAAGACGCATTGGAGAGCGAACTCAACGGTTCTCCTGAAAGAGCGCATAACCCGCATGCAGAGGTTCCCGCACAGATCGTTTCATCTGTTGAAGCCGACGAAGAATCGGAATTATCGGAGCAGGGATGGAAAATCGCTTTTTGCCCCTATCTGGATTTATTGAAAACCGGCAACGATCCTGTCCGGATTTTCCGGGAGCTTGCCGAATTGGGCGAATACACCGTATCGGTCAACACGCGGGACGTGCCCGGTCTCCATGAGCTGGACCCGGAGGAATGCAATCTTTCCTGGACGATAAAACTGGTCGGGAATATTTCCCTTCATGAAATTAATGAAGTGTTTGCCTGGGTTGAAGGCGACTGCGAACTCGATATTCAGCCGCTGACATCGCCTCCCTCCAAACCTGCGCCCGAAGTTAAGAATATCCTGGCGGAACCTGCGATCAAAGAAACTGCTTATTCAAAAGCCGCTAAGGAAGAGATGAAAGCGCCGGTTGGCGGAAACGAGCCCGCCATTAAGTCCGAATTGCTGCAGACCGAGAACGATCAGACTAAATCTTCCGCGAAAAGCTCTAGTTCCATCCGCGTCGATACCGCCAAAATTGATGCTTTGATCGACATGGTGGGAGAAGTGGTCATTACCCAATCCATGTTGGGTTTGATCAGCGAAAACTTCACCATGGACCAACTTGACCAGCTCAGACGGGGACTGTCGCAGCTTGAACGTCATACTCGCGACATGCAGCAAAGCGTCATGAATATTCGAATGCTGCCTATCAGCTTCGTGTTCAGCCGTTTTCCCCGACTGGTGCATGACATCAGCGCCAAATTAGGTAAGAAAATCGAGTTGAAACTGGCCGGCGAAAATACCGAAGTGGATAAGGCGGTCGTTGAATTAATCAACGATCCTCTGGTGCATTTGATAAGAAACAGTCTGGATCACGGTATCGAAATGCCGGCCGACAGAGTGGCGGCAGGAAAGCCGGAAACGGGCGTCATCGAGTTGAAGGCCTATCATCGGGGCGGTCATATCGTCATTGAAATCATTGACGACGGCCGCGGCCTGGATAGAAACAAGCTGATCGCCAAAGCGGTCGAAAAAGGGCTGATCGGGGAAAACAGCATTCTAAGCGACAAACAGGCCTTTGAATTAATCTTCATGCCGGGTTTTTCAACGGCGGAAAATATTACCGATATTTCCGGCCGCGGCGTCGGCATGGACGTCGTCAGAAAAAACATTCAGGCCTTGGGCGGCAACATCGAGATTATTTCCGAGATGGGGAAGGGAACGACCATCTCCATTCATCTTCCTTTGACCTTGGCGATCATCGACGGTCAGTCGGTTGCCGTGGGCGATGAAACCTATATCGTGCCTTTGGTTTCCATCATAGAATCCATCAACATCACCGAGAAAATGCTCAACCGGATAGCAGGCAAGGGCGAAGCTTTCAGGTTGCGGAATCAATACATTCCCATCATCAGAATGCACGAGATTTTTAATGTGCAGCCAAGAAAAACAAAATCATCCGAAGGCGTGATCGTCGTTGTAGAAAGGCAGGGCGTATTGTGCGGCTTATTTGTGGATGAATTGCTGGGGCCGCAACAGGTGGTGGTCAAATCGCTGGAAGCCAATTACCGTCGTGTGGAAGGTATTTCCGGCGCAACTATTTTAGGGGACGGCTCCGTTGCACTGATTCTCGATGTGCCGGGGCTGGTGCGTTTTTCAAATCGTCAGAACCAGGCATGCTCGGCAACTGCATGAGAACAGATATGGTTCAAGAGTTCGAACTTAAAACCTCCGATCGGAATCGCTACAGTAAAACGCTGGACACGGCTCAATACTTGAGCTTCACGATGGATAATGAAGAATACGGCGTGGATATTCTGCGGGTTCAGGAAATTCGCAGTTGGGAACCGGTATCCCGGGTGCCCAATGTGCCGTATTACGAGAAAGGGGTCATTAATTTGCGCGGGTCCATTGTACCCATCATCGACTTACGGGAAAGATTCCGGCTAAAGTTTACCGATTATACGCCTCTGACCGTTGTTGTGGTTTTGCAAACGAGGGAAGGCAGTAAAATCAGAACCATGGGAGTGGTTGTCGATTCGGTATCGGACGTCATTACCATAGATAAAAGCAAAATTCAGGAGGCGCCTGATTTTGGAGCAAAAGTCAGCAATGAATTTATTCAGGGTCTGGTGTCGGTTAATGAGCGGATGGTCATCCTGCTGGACGTAGAGAAGCTGATGAAACTGGAAGAATTAGAGACAAACGACGGTTGACGGCAATGAATGGATTCACCGGAAACTGAGAGTTTTCGTTGATGTTTTAAGGACACGGCCGCTCCTGGACAAGGGCATGGCGACTTCGGTTACTGAACTTTTTGAATCGGCCCGTAGGAAAAAAGATCCTTGGTGACGGATACGAACGTTGAAATTGATTGAAAGCCCCGCGGGCGCCCATCTTTTTACAGGACGAGAGCAATAAATACGTTATGAATACGACTACCGATTTATTGGAACATCAGATTCCCGGTGCGGCCGGCGTTGAGGACGGCGCCGAACCGGTGATTATTCTGGATGCGACGCTCACCATGCAAAATGTCGTGAATTTGCATGAAAAACTGAAAACAAGCTTGTCAGCAAACGACTCGGTCGAAATCAATGCTTCCCGGGTCGCCTCGATCGATACAGCGACCTTGCAATTACTGACGGCGTTGAAAAAAGAAGCAATAAAACAACAAAAACCAATCGTTTTTTCCGCTCCTTCCCTGCGATTCATCGAATCCGCCGAACTGCTCGGATTATTGGATATACTTGAAATAGACCCAGCCTGAGAAAAAATTAATGTAAAAGATTTCCGTAATGACAATACTAAAAACAAAAACGCGACTAATTCCGGAAAAAGAGCTCAAAAAACCAGTCTGACTAGCCTTTGAGTTTTTATAAGCGAAGAGCTTTGGATCATGCTTTGTCCTAAGATGGATCGGACAAGAAGAATATTTCCTGGCCAAGACTGCGTGACGGTCCCGGCTGTCGAGGACGGCAGAGCCGGTTCCTGTCAAACCCGTTCGGATCGCGCCTAATTATTCAACTTGGACAGTCTTTGATTTGGTCAGGCGTGGCTGGCCTTGTTACAGATTTTCTGTAACGACCCAATTGTTCGGATCAGGAGGTCCAGAATCAATACCGCGAAAACAGCCTTTAACATTGCCCACCCCGCAGAATCTATCTAATTGGGAGATGCAGAATCCTCAAATAGGTCTTCATCGGATTCAAGGAAAATTCCGTACCATTTAACTGGAAATCAAGTAATTCACAATGACTGCTATCATTAAAATCAAAGGACCTTCAATAGCCGGATTTGAACATGTCAATCGTTATTGGGATCGGGACCGAGACATCATCGCGGCTAAAATTCTACCGGGAGAATATTACGTTACTCACGACAATGAGATGATTACAACGGTATTAGGCTCCTGCGTAGCGGCTTGCATCAGAGACAAGGAGTTGGGTATTGGCGGAATGAATCATTTTATGCTTCCTGTAAGTAATTACGAGTCACTGAAAAACAGTAGCGAATCCATTGTCGGGATAGCTACCCGTTACGGAAACTATGCCATGGAACACTTGATTAATACGATTCTGAGCAATGGGGGGAAAAGGCGAAACCTGGAAGTCAAAGTTTTTGGCGGCGGTAAGATTCTGCCGACTTTGACCGATGTCGGAATGAAAAATATCGATTTCGTACTGGATTATGTCGAGCAGGAAGGATTAAAACTGTCGTCGCAGGACTTGGGCGACGTTTATCCGCGAAAAATCATCTATTTTCCTCAGACGGGAAAAGTCTGCATGAAAAAAATTAAAGACCTGCATAACGATACGATTGCGCAAAGAGAGCGGAAATATTTCAACAGCATCAAGAACGTTTCCGTAGAAAGCGAGGTTGAGCTTTTTTAGCGATTTTAAGCCTTTCCGCCTATTTCTCGGCAAGTATGCAAAAAGCTTTTCTATTGTTGCCGGGGAGCGCGGGAGGGCGTCCGAAACGACTTGAATCAGTAAAGACTATGGCGCCACACTGAACTTTGCAAGAAGAGCACATGAATAAAATACGGGTACTAGTCATAGACGACTCCATGTTAATAAGAAAAATATTAACTGAAATTTTCAATTCCTCATCCGACATCGAGGTAGTAGGTACCGCGGCCAATCCCTATATTGCCAGGGACATGATCAAACAACTGAATCCCGACGTACTGACTCTGGACATCGAAATGCCGCAAATGGACGGTATCACTTTTTTGAAAAATCTGATGCGTTTGCGTCCCACCCCGGTCGTCATGATTTCAACGCTCACCGAAAAAGGCGCCGACGTGACGTTGGAAGCCCTGGCGCTGGGCGCCGTGGATTTCATCACCAAGCCCAAAATGGACATTGCCAGTACGCTGGAGAGTTATTCGGAAGAGATCATCGGCAAGGTAAGAACAGCGGCCCTGGCCAAGATAGAAAATTACAACAATAAAACTTTCGCTGCTAGAGAAAACGATAAAACGCCGGCTTTACCTCATTTAAAAAGCGGCCCGGTAAAACAGATCTCGCTTAACAATAAAATTATCGCAATCGGCGCTTCGACAGGAGGAACGGAAGCGATCAAGACTGTCGTAAAAGGGCTTCCTGCACGCACCCCGCCGATTGTTATAACACAGCATTTACCCGCGGCGTTCAGCGAGTCGTTTGTCAGGCATATTGATCTTGTCACCCCAATGAAAGCCTGTATCCCCAAACAAGGTCAAATAGTGGAGCCCGGCTACATTTATTTGGCGCCGGGCGACCGGCATATGAAGATAATCAAAGAAGGTTTGAGATTCATTGTTCAACTGGATGACGGAGAGCCCGTCAATCGGCATAAACCCGCCGTTGATGTAATGTTTCGTTCCCTGGTTCAGTCTGCCGGCGCCAATGCCGTAGCGGTTTTATTAACGGGAATGGGCTCCGATGGCGCCAGCGGCATGAAGGAAATGCATGATGCCGGTGCAAAAACAGTGATCCAGGACGAAAAGAGCAGCGTGGTCTGGGGAATGCCCGGAACAGCTTATAAATTGGGGTGCACGGATTATGTTTTGCCGTTAGAAGAAGTTTCCGGCAAAATCCTGACGTTACTTTGAGCGCGATTTCCTCAAAATCCCGGATATTTTCATACCTCGGGACATTATCCTCGACTGGAGAAATTTTTCATCCCGAAGATAAGAGCGATGCAGGCGAACCGAAAAGGCTCGGGAACGGAATTTCTTGCTGCTCTTGATCTTGCGTCCTGTTCGGGAATTGCTTTGCTCTCCTGCCATGTCTTCAACACTTGAAAATCCGATCGGACATCCTGTTTTTAATCCATTGAAATCGTTCTGTGAAATCCGGTATGCAAAAACAAGGCGAATCATGTTTATGGCTAGAAAGAGTCGATTGAAAAGATAAGTTTGGGAACACCGATCCATATACCTGGCATGATCCGATTGGAAAGGGATCGAATCGGTCCGTACGCGCGAGTTGTTCAGTCCCCGTGCGAAACTCGCGGTCCTAATTCGCTTCCTTGTCAAAAAATCGATGGGTTGGATTGACTTGTGGCCCGGTTTTACTATGCTTCAGGAGTGGCTTCTAATGCTTGAGCAAGCGAAAACTTATAAAAGAACCAATCCATTGGAAAAGATACGTTATCCATAAAGGGCAGGGCAGATTGAGCATCTGGCGCAGCCGACAGGATTCTCTGGACGGTTCCGAGTTATGTAATGAAATTTTTTCGTCCGGACATTGTTTCAGGAGGAAGGCTCTTTCGGAAAAGCCTCGAGCATCCGGCTTTGTTTTATCAACATCGGTCAAAACGATGAGTCAGGTTTAATTGCCTGTAACGGCCGGCGATGAGTCTTGAATAGAGAGGTTTCATTTTCTGGTAATTAATAAAGATATGTCGGCATATCTAAAAATCGGGAGTATTTATGCAAGATAAACAAGAGCAGGGAGAGGGCATGGTTACGGGAATGGAATTCCTGGCTTTCACGCTCGGAGAGGAGAATTATGGCATAGATATTCTCACTGTTCAGGAGATTCGCGCTTACGAAACGGTCACCAGAATTGCCAATATGCCGGACTTCATCAAGGGAGTCATCAATTTACGCGGCGTTATCGTGCCGATCGTCGACATGCGCATCAAGTTTAAATTAGCCGACGTAGTCTATAACCAGTTTACCGTAGTGATTGTTCTGAACGTCTGCGGAAGGGTCATCGGCATGGTCGTGGACGGCGTTTCCGACGTGATTTCTTTGACGCCGGAACAAATTCATCCCAAGCCTGAATTCGGCTCCAGCCTGGATACCCAATATCTGATCGGATTGGGCACGGCCAATGAACGGATGATTATTTTAGTGGATATCGAACGGCTGATGTCCGCCAAAGACATGGCTTTAATCGAAAGAGCCGCCGCCTGAACCGATTTTCAACAGTTATAAATATAAATTTTTCACTTTAGTGAGAGAGGCATCAAAATGGCACTATTCGGCAACAACGCAGTAAAATCACGAATCGATGAAGCGGTCAAAATCATCGATAAACTGGCTGTCGGGGACTTTTCCGAACCCATCGAGACATCCGGCAACGATGTTGTCGTCCCGCTGATGCGGGCTTTAAAAAATACACAGACGACTTTGGAGCGCCGGGCATTGGAAGGGCGCCGGGCGACCGATGTCAGCGCCGAACAGTTGGCT
Organism: Methylosarcina fibrata AML-C10; assembly: GCF_000372865.1. Lineage (NCBI taxonomy): Bacteria > Pseudomonadati > Pseudomonadota > Gammaproteobacteria > Methylococcales > Methylococcaceae > Methylosarcina > Methylosarcina fibrata. Next base: position 4,734,499 of record NZ_KB889965.1, read on the forward strand.
CAGTTCCAAAGACTGAAGGTTGCCCTGGAGACGGTCACTTCCTGTGTGATGATTGCGGACAAGGATCGGAAAATCATCTATATGAATCCGGCTGTTACGCAAATGATGAGGAATGCGGAAGCCGATCTTCGCAAAGTCTTTCCGGGATTCGATACGGATCGTCTCATCGGCTCCAGTATGGATCAGTTTCATAAGAATCCGATGCATCAGCAGCGCATTCTGTCGGAGCTTTCCTCTATTCATAAAGCGCAGATCAACGTGGGTGGGCGCGCTTTCAGTCTGACGGCCAGTCCCATTATCGACGCACAAGGGCAGCGTTTGGGCTCGGTAGTCGAATGGGTCGACCGCACGACCGAAACTCGATTCCATGAGCAAATGAACCAAATTATCGAAGCCACCGCCAATGGCTTGTTGTCGATTCGCGCAAAGCCGGAAGAGCTTGATGAAGGAATGTATCGGAACATCGCCAAAGGCATCAACAGCGTTCTGGAAGCGCTCATTAATCCTCTGGCCGTGGCGACGAAATATATCGGCGATATTTCCAGGGGGGAAATTCCCGAGAAAATTACCACCGAGTATAAAGGCGATTTCCTTATGCTGAGGAAGAATTTCAACGTCAGCATCGGAGTATTGAACGGCCTTATCACCTGTCAGCAATTGATGGCCGAGGAGCACGGCAAGGGCAATCTCGACTGGATGATCGACGTTGACCGCTTTCAGGGAGTCTATAAAACCGTAGTCGAAGGAATCAACGGAATGGTTGCGGGCCATATCGAAATGAACAAGAAAGCGATGGACTGCGTCAAGGAATTCGGGGAAGGCAATTTCGATGCACCGCTCGACAAATTTCCCGGCCAGAAGGCATTCATCAACACCACCATCGAGCAGGTGCGCGCCAATCTCAAGGCGCTGATCGCGGATACCGACCTGCTCGTGCAGGCGGCGGCAGAAGGCCATCTGGAAACGCGCGCCGATGCCGCCAGGCATCAGGGCGGTTACCGGCGCATCGTCAAAGGCATCAACGACACTCTGGATGCCATTGTCGCTCCCATCAATGAAGTAGTATGGGTGATGGGGGCATTGGCGAAAAGAGATCTTACCGAAAAAATTTCCACTAATTATCAGGGAACCTTTGCCAGACTGTGCGACAACGTGAACGTTTCGGTCGACAACCTGGCGCAGGCCGTCATGACCATCCGCGAGGCCACCGATTCCATCAATACGGCTGCCAAGGAAATTTCCGCCGGTAATGCCGACTTGTCGCACCGCACCGAACAGCAGGCCGCCAGCCTGGAAGAAACGGCTTCCAGCATGGAAGAACTCGCCTCTACGGTAAAACAAAATGCCGAAAACGCCAAACAGGCCAATCAAATGGCGCTGACCGCGGCAGACGTGGCAGGCAAGGGCGGCAATGTCGTACAACAGGTGGTCAACACGATGAATGCCATCAACGAAAGTTCACGGAAGATCGTCGATATTATCAGTGTGATCGACGGCATTGCCTTGCAGACAAACATTCTGGCGCTCAATGCGGCGGTCGAAGCCGCGCGGGCAGGAGAACAGGGGCGAGGCTTCGCCGTGGTGGCCAGCGAAGTGCGGAATCTGGCCCAGCGTTCGGCGGCGGCGGCGAAGGAAATCAAAGCACTGATCGGCGATTCGGTCGAAAAAGTCGAGGACGGCAGCAAACAGGTGCTCGAAGCAGGCAAAACCATGGAAGAAATCCTGACCTCGGTAAAACGAGTGACCGACATCATGTCGGAGATTGCGGCTGCGTCGGTGGAACAAAGCTCCGGTATCGAGCAGGTCAATACCGCGGTTGCGCAAATGGATGAAGTTACTCAACAGAACGCCGCTCTTGTCGAGCAGGCAGCGGCGGCGGCCGAGTCGCTGGAGGAGCAAGCGGCGACTCTATCGGAGACTGTCGATCAGTTCCGCCTCGATGCCTTCGGCAAACGCGCCGCCGAGCCGCAGCGCCGCACTGCCGCGAGCTTATCGGGCCCTTCCCGGAAATCTCCGGCGCGATTGACAACCGGTAGCTCAAAACCGGCTGCCAAAGGCGTCGACGAGTGGATCGAGTTTTAGCGCGATTAATACGGCAGAGGGTGAAGATAAATACAATAGCCGGTGACAGCTTTTTACCCGTCGACATTATTTTGCGCGGAGCGGATTGAATTCCGCTCCCGGCTTTTTCCGTCCGTTGTTTGACGGCATTCCTTTCCAGGTCCGGCCACAGACCGGGCTCGGTCGAATTGCATCCGCGTAGCCATCCGATATGAACAGATATCTAGAACAAAAGGAGTTTATATTCACGCCTTCTGATTTTGAGCGGATCCGGACCATGTTGTATCGGCACTGCGGCATTACTCTCAGCGACAACAAGAAAGACATGGTTTACAGCCGTTTGGGCCGGCGCTTGCGCGCCAACGGCCTGAAAACGTTTCGTGACTATCTGATATGGGTCGAGCAGGATCGGGGAGGAGACGAGTGGGAAGCTTTTATCAATTCGCTGACCACCAACCTTACGGCTTTTTTTCGGGAGCCTCATCATTTCCCGTTGCTCAAGGAGCATGTGCTGAATTTGCGTAAACGGCCGATTCGCTTGTGGTGTTCGGCTTCGTCGACGGGAGAAGAACCGTACACCATGGCGATGACCATGGTGGAAGCTTTCGGAACGTACAAGCCTCCGGTAGAGATTATCGCTACGGACATCGACACTCACGTACTAAGCAAGGCCAAGGCCGGCATTTATTCGATGGAACGGGTGGAAAAGCTTCCGAAGGACACGCTCAAGCGCTTTTTTCTCAAAGGAACGGGCAGTAATGAAGGTTACGTGCAGGTGCGTCGAGAATTGAGTGATTTGATCAGTTTTCGCAGACTTAATCTGCTCGATGAATACTGGCCTATCAATGGTCCCTTTGATGCGATTTTTTGCCGTAACGTTATGATTTATTTCGATAAGGCTACGCAATATAAAATTCTCAAGCGTTTTGTGCCCTTGTTGGAGACGCACGGAGTGCTGTTCGCCGGGCATTCGGAAAGTCTGCATCATGCGTCGGACATCTTCCGGTTGCGGGGCAAGACTGTCTACGAACTGGCGTCGTCCATTCGCCAGGCCCGATCCGAGAAGGTTTCAATTCATCAGGAAGCGCTGAACGGCGAATCAAGATGATCAGTTCATATTAAATTCTTCCGGGATATAGCATGACGCCCAATCTTTACTACGACAATCATTTTAATATCGATGCGGTTAAAATTTTGCCCGGCGAATATTACGCCACTGCCCGCCCCATACTCATAGTGACCGTCGTAGGTTCGTGTGTAGCCGCTTGTATCCGCGATCGCGTCAGCGGTATCGGCGGAATGACTCATTTTACGCTGCCGATTCACGATTCATACGAAGAGTTCGGCAATGGCCAGGCCAATCATGGTAACTCCGCCATGGAGCTTCTGATCAATCAACTGCTGGCCATGGGGGCGCAACGTGAACACCTGGAAGCCAAGATATTCGGGGGCTGCGATCTGCTTCAATCTCCCGAGTCGATCCACGCCGGCAGGCGCAATTGCGATTTCCTCCGCAGTTATCTGGAACTGGAAAAGATTCCCGTTCTGGCCGATGATTTACTCGGTCATTATCCCCGCAAAATCTATTTTTTTCCCGGTCAGGGCAAAGTCCTGGTTAAAAAATTGCTGAGACAGCATAATGCCACCATTCTTCAGCGAGAGCAGGAATACATCGACCGCCTGCGCAATGCGGGGGCTGCCGTCTGCGACGTGTGATTTAGCGAAAGCAATTTTTCGGAATGTTTATCACGCTCCTGTTTCCATCCGGACGTTGAGTCCTCAGCGTTCGCGATATTGCGAAAATAACCTGTCCGGTTGAATGATGTCCATATCCGGCTATAATGATTTACAGCCGATGTTGAAAGAACCGTTTTGCGGCGGTAATGCGATAATAAAACCCGATCAAAGACGGATTTCATCAAAATCAGGTAAGCGGAGCCGGATTTTCTCGAGAATTGATCAAGAAAAAGGAGTGCTCGTTGCTCTCTTCGGATCAAATTGCAGTCGGACCCGCCTTGTCGTTTTTTAACGTTTGAATTTCTGACAATTAAAGCCAATCGTATTTGATATTTCCTCGGGACAAACTTTTTCGATGAAAAGAGCGATCTTGATCAAAACTTCTTAAGCAGTTAAAACCTCGCTTCTTCTTTTTTCCTCTTATTGCTGCGGTTCCGCCAGGGCAGTCTTTTGCAACGCCTGTTCTTGAAAAGGCTAATAAATTTTAATTTGTGAGTAGGGATATATGGTTTTACCTCGCCTTTTATTGATCGATGATAATGAGACAAGATCAAAACAGCTTGAAGTCATCTTTCAATTCATGGAATATCAGGTCACTTATGCCGTTTCTTCCGATTATGGGCCGATTTCCGGAAAAATTGATCAGTATGTAGGCATATTCGTCGGGGACATCGCTTCCAAACGAGCGGTCGTAATCAAGGAAATAGTCGACAAGGCCGGTAAGATTCCCGTTATTCTGCTGGTGGACAAAGGCGCCGTGCATGAAGTTTCCACCACGATCGACAAAATGGTTTTCGAAGTGCTGGAATGGCCTCTCACCTATGCCGGATTGAGGCGCATTACCGACAAGTTGTTCGCTCCTTTCTGGCAGGAACTGGGAATTCACAGCCAACATTTGGACCGCAGGATGTACGACCGCCGGGCGTCTTCAATCGTGCGCCTGCAAGGCAACAGCCCGGCCATCGTCAACGTCCGCAAAGCGATCGATCAGGTGGCCGACTCGGATGCGACTGTTTTGATTCTCGGCGAGTCGGGAACAGGCAAGGAAGTGGTCGCCCGCTCGCTGCACGATGCCTCCTTGCGCAGCTCGAAACCTTTTGTTCCTCTCAATTGCGGAGCCATTCCCGGCGAGCTGCTGGAAAGCGAGTTGTTCGGCCATGAGAAAGGCGCCTTTACCGGCGCGTTGAATTCGAGGCTGGGTCGTTTTGAATTAGCGGAAGGCGGTACGCTGTTTCTTGATGAAATTGGCGACATGCCTTTGATGATGCAGGTCAAGCTGCTGAGAGTATTGCAGGAGCGGACGTTCGAACGGGTGGGCAGCAGCAAGTCCATTCACTGCAATGTCCGGATTATTGCCGCGACGCACCGGCATCTTGAAGATCAGATCAGGGAGAACCGGTTTCGGGAAGATCTGTATTATCGCCTGAACGTCTTTCCGATCGAGGTGCCTCCCTTGCGGGAGCGCACCGAAGACATTCCTCTGTTGGTGGCGGACATTATTACCCGAATGGAATCCTCCAACCGCGGCTCGGTCAGGCTGAGCAGCGCGTCTTTGGCGATACTGAGGCAATACGACTGGCCGGGAAACGTACGGGAGTTGGCAAATCTGATCGAACGATTGGCCATCATTCATCCCGGCGGCTTGATTAACGTCGCCGACCTGCCCGAAAAATTCCGGCGCTTTCATGTGGCGGAAGAAATCATCGGGCAAGCCGAAGAGGCGGAGGTGGACGCCGCCGACGGCGAGCGCTTCGAATTTCATCGGCCCGAGGCTGATTCCGACAACTTGAGTCCGGAAGATGCTCCGCTGCCTGAAACAGGAATCGATCTAAAAAAATATCTGGATACCATGGAAAGCAATTTGATCCGCCGAGCTTTGGAAGAAAGCAACGGAGTGGTTGCCCATGCCGCCAAGCGGTTGAATCTTCGCCGCACTACCCTGGTTGAAAAACTGCGCAAACTCGACTTGCAGTATTGACGCTTGGAACGATTGTTCCAGGCAGATTTTACCCTGCCCGAGAATCCAATCCCGGACTGTTCGCTTCGATGTCCGGTTCTTGTTGACAGAGAAAAAAGCAAACCGCACGGATAGATGAACGAGTCCTCCGGTGGCGTTTGCTGCGCTCTGCTGACCTATTCCTACCTTGCTTCCTATCCGCGATGAATAGTCAATATTTTGACGATACTTTTTGCCGTGCAGTGACTTATGCCGGCAGGCACTCATCAATTATCCAATAAAAAACGGCTCAAAATTCAGGTTTCCCGCTAACCTTATAGCCAAGAAGGAAAATAGGCGAGGCACAGGAGTCTGCATTTGAATAAAACTAGGAAGTTTTGCTGCAAGGCGGCTTATGGCATCAATAATGCATAAGATTTGAGTGGCACATGAATAAGGTATTGAAAGCGCTCTTTGCGTCGTTCGGGAGTTTTCAAGACTTGCTTGTGAGAATGAATTAAAGGGGGAAACCATGAATGACATGAATATAAATCAGGTATTGGCCAGGATGCAGGCCATGGCTCTGCAAGCCGCCAATAAAGTGCCCGAAACAGGCGGCAGCATAGACTTTGCATCTTTGTTAAAGCAGTCCATCGACTCCGTCAACGACAGTCAGCAGACTGCCGGAAAAATGGCGGAAGACTTTGAGACCGGAGAATCCGGGGCCAGTCTGGCGGAGGTGATGGTGGCATCGCAGAAAGCCGGCGTTTCTTTTCAGGCCATGCTGCAGGTCAGAAACAAACTGGTCGATGCCTATAAAGATATCATGAACATGCCGATGTAATGCGAGTAGCTAGATAATGAGCGTACAAAGCGGTAACAATCTGGTGAATACCGAAAATCAGCAAACCTTGGCGGACGTGAGCAAGGCGCATCCGATCATGAAGGGGTTGGCCGGACTTACTCTGGCTCGCCAGATCGGATTGATGCTGGGGTTGGCATTCAGTGTAGCCATCGGCGTTGCCGTGGTTCTATGGTCGCAGGCCCCTTCTTATAGTTTATTGTTTTCCCAGATTGCCGATAAGGATGCGTCCGAAATTCTTGAGGCACTCGACGCGCTGGGCATTGATTACAAGGTCGAAACGGGCTCCGGAGCGATCATGGTCCCGGCCGACAAGGTTCACGAGTTGAAGCTTAAACTGGCGGCGCAGGGGCTGCCCAGAAGCAAAAGTCTGGGCTATGACCTGCTGGACAAGGATCAAGGATTCGGTACCAGCAAGAGTGTCGAAGCGCTTCGTTTCCAGCGGGCTCTGGAAGGGGAAATTGCTCAAACCATCATGACGATCCAGAATGTCAAGTCGGCAAAAGTGCTTTTAGCCATGCCGCAGCAGTCGGTGTTTGTCAGGGACCGCAAGAAGCCGAGCGCTTCGGTCATGGTGAATCTGTATCAGGGCCGATCGCTGGATAAAGGCCAGATTGAATCGATCGTGCATTTGGTGGCTTCCAGCGTTCCTCTGCTGGACGCAGAGCAGGTCACGGTGGTCGATCAAAAAGGGCAACTGCTCAATAGCAAGGATTCGTCTTCGGACGTGTATCTTGCCTCCAAACAGCTTGAATACAAGAAGAATATTGAAGAGCATCTGATGGAACGGATAGCCAACATTCTGATGCCCCTGGTCGGCCCTAACGGGATGCGCGCCCAGCTTTCCGCCGACGTCGATTTTACCCAGACCGAAAAAACGCAGGAAATGTTCAATCCGGAGGTTTCCGCATTACGAAGCGAGCAGACGGCGGAAGAGAAAAACACCGTTTCATCGGTTCAAGGCGTTCCCGGCGCATTATCCAATCAGCCGACTCCGGCGGGCACGGCGCCGGAAACCCTGGCCAAAAAGAACGGAGAAAACAGTGCGGCCGGCGGCACAGGATCTTCATCAATAAGCGCCACCCGAAATTTTGAACTGGATAAGACGATCACCCATACGCGTCTCGGTACCGGCGTTGTCCGCCGCTTGACCGTCGCCGTCGTGGTGGACGACCGCCATACGGCAGGCAAGGATGGAAAGGGAAAAGCCCAGCCGTATACTCCGGAAGACATCGAACGGTTTACTGAACTCGTGAAACAGGCCGTGGGCTTCGATAGCGGCCGAGGAGACCAGGTTACCGTCACCAATGTGGCGTTCAATCCGGCAGAAGAAATAGAAAACCTGCCTGAAGTGCCGTTTTGGCAAAAAGCAGGATTTGCCGATCTTGTGAAACAAGTCATCGCCGTTCTCACCGTATTGTTTCTTCTATTTGGCGTATTGCGCCCCGTCATGCGCGGCCTCGTCAAGCAGAATGAAGAGGAGAAAAAATTGGAGAATCAGGCCGATGCGGAAACGAAGGATGGAAACCGCGGCGCCGCTGCGTCTGACGGCAACTCCATTCCCGTTGCTGTTCCCGCCGAACCCATTGCGCCGAGCGAGGCATTGTCGTCCGAGATAAAGGAATTTTCTCTGTTATCCGCACCCCAGAGCTACGAAAAACAGTTGGAATATGTAAAGAAACTGGTTGATGAGAATCCGAAATTAGTTGTACAAACCATCAAATCATGGATCAGAGATGAGTAGCACCGAAGTCAACCTAAGCGGAATGGAACGCGCCTCTTTGCTGCTGTTTGCGCTGGGGCAGAAAAGAGCGTCCGAAATATTGAAATATCTGGAGCCGAGGGAAGTGGAGCTGATCGGAGCCAATATGGTGTCGTTAAGGGATATTTCTCCGGACATGGTCAATGTGGTGCTGGATGAGTTTGTGGTAACCGTCAAAAAACAGACGGCCCTCGGCGTCGATTCCGAAGAATACATTCGCAATGTACTGACCAATGCCTTGGGCTCCGAGAAAGCGGAAGTCATCATTGACCGGATACTGATCGGAGGAAGAAGCAAAGGCATTAATCAACTGAAATGGATGGATACCCGTTCGATCGCCGATCTGGTCCGTTCCGAACATCCTCAGATTGTCGCCAACATCCTGTCCTTGCTCGAAGGACAGCGGGCGGCCGACGTGCTGATGTGTCTGTCGGAAGAAGTGCGTTCCAATCTGCTGATGCGTATTGCCTCGCTCGAAGGCGTGCCGCTCGCCGCCTTGCGGGAGCTCGACGAAATCATGGAAGAACAGTTGGCCGGCAATGAAAGCATCAAATCTTCGTTTGTCGGAGGGATCAACGTGGCGGCCAATATCCTCAATCACATGGACACGTCGGTCTGTAATCAATTGCTGGAAGAAATATCCGGAAGCAGTGCCGATCTGGCGCAAAAAATACAGGACAAAATGTTTGTATTCGAAGATCTGGTCAATCTGGACGACAGAGGCATGCAGACCCTGCTGCGCGAAGTGGCCACCGACCGGCTGTTGCTGGCCTTGCGCGGCGTGAGCGACGTGCTCAAGAACAAGATATTCAGCAATATGTCCAAGCGCGCGGCCGATATGCTGCGTGAGGACCTGGAAGCGGCACCGCCCGCCAAGTTGAGCGAAGTGGAACTGGCGCAGAAGGAAATTTTGACTGTCGTCAGAAATTTGGCGGATTCGGGAGCCATCGTATTTGGAGGCGGCGATGATCAGCTCGTTTAAAGCCCCCGAGTTTTCTTCCACCGAGCTCGGTTCTCTGGAGTTATGGAACTTGCCGGACATTACCGGAGTTGATGTTTCCGAAGCCCCCGAAGCGCTTGTGTTTGCCAAAGACCGGCCGCTCAAGCTGACGGTTGAAGAAATCGAATCGATGCAAAAGCAGGCTTATGAGGAAGCTTTTGCCCAGGGTAAAAAGGAGGGGTTTCAGCAGGGTTTCGAGGAAGGCTCCCAAAAAGGGTTTGAAGAAGGATCCAAAAAGGGCTACGAGGAAAATGTCCATTTGCTGCAAAAACAGGCGACGGAGTTTGTCGGTCTGATGACGTCTTTAAGCGAGCCGTTGAATGCTCTGGACGACGAAGTGGAAAAAGAGTTGGTGAAATTGGTCATCGGCGTCGCCAACCAACTGATTCGGCGGGAAATTAAAACGGATCCCGGGCAAATCGTTGCGGCCGTGAAGGAAGCAATCAAAGTTTTGCCTTTGTCGTCGCAAACGATTCATTTGCATTTGCATCCCGAAGATGCCGAACTGGTGCGTACGGTGTTGTCTCCGGCCGAATTGTCCCCTCCCTGGACTATTGTCGAAGATCCCCTGATTACGCGCGGCGGCTGCAAGGTCGACACCGAAGTGTCGCATATCGACGCGTCGGTGGAAAATCGTCTCAATGCCGTCGTCGCCCACATATTCGGCAACGAGCGGCAAGGGGACAAAACATGGTGAGGCCCGAGAAAAACCGCTCCCGGATCTGGCTGAACCGACTGAAACCTTATTCGCAAAGATTCGCTGAAGCTCCGGATTTGATCGTGGAGGGCCGGCTTTCCCGGATGATCGGCTTGACGCTGGAAGCGGTAGGATGCAAGGCGGCCATCGGCTCCCGTTGCCGCATCGAGATGAAAAACGGAAGAAAAATCGAAGCCGAAGTGGTCGGTTTTTCGAGTGATCGGATTTTCTTAATGTCGGCAGGGAATCTGCACGGTCTCGAACCGGATTGCCGGGTCATTCCGCTGGGCAAAAACAGCCTGGCCCGGGTGGGGCACAGTTTGTTGGGGCGCGTTCTCGACGGCTCCGGCAAGCCGCTCGACAGCAAAGGACCGCTGAAAACGGATGCGCACATTTCGCTCGACGGCACGCCGATCAATCCCTTGACGAGAAAGCCCATCCGCACCGCGCTCGACGTCGGCGTGAGAGCGATCAACTCCCTGCTGTGCGTCGGCCGGGGACAGCGCATGGGTTTGTTTGCAGGCACCGGCGTGGGCAAGAGTATTCTTTTGGGCATGATGACCAAATTTACTTCGGCGGATATCGTCGTGGTCGGCCTGATCGGCGAGCGTGGGCGCGAGGTCAACGAATTCGTGCAAAAAATCCTGGGCGAAGAAGGTCTGAAAAGAGCGGTCGTCGTCGCCACGCCTGCCGACGATCCGCCGCTGATGCGGGTGCACGGCGCTCTTTTGGCCACCAGCATTGCGGAATATTTTCGGGATCAGGGGCTGGATGTGCTGTTGCTGATGGATTCTCTGACGCGGTTTGCTCAAGCCCATCGTGAAATAGCCCTGGCGATAGGCGAGCCGCCGGCCACCAAGGGTTATCCGCCTTCGGTGTTCGCCAGGTTGCCGCATCTGGTGGAACGGGCGGGCAACGGCAGCGACGGCGGCGGCTCGATCACGGCATTTTATACGGTGTTGACCGAAGGCGACGACCATAACGATCCTATCGCCGACTCGGCCAGAGGAGTGCTGGACGGCCATATATTTCTTTCCAGAAGTCTGGCCGAATCCGGGCATTTTCCCGCGATAGACATTGAAGTCTCGGTCAGCCGCGTCATGCCCGACATCGTCGATAGCGACCACATGCAGATGGCGCTGGAGATGCGGCGCCTGTATTCGACTTATCGGCAAAATCAGGACTTGATCAGTGTCGGCGCTTATCATCCGGGCTCCGATCCCAGAATCGACAAAGCCATTGAAAAAAATGCCGCGATTCTGGAGTTTTTGAAGCAGGATATGAACGAAGCGGTCGACATCGGCCGGAGTTTGCAGGAGCTGGAGAGGGTGCTGGATTTGAAAAAACAAGGTGGTAAATGATGAAAAGATCGGTGCGCATCAAAGCGATTGTGGAGCTCAAGGAGATGCAGGCGAAAGATGCCATGAGAGCGATGGGCGTCTCCCAACGCAAATTGCAGGGCATGCAAGCGCAACTGGAAAGTTTAAAACATTATCGGCAGCAATATCAGGAACAATTTCATCGCCTGAGCGGCAAGGGCATGACCGTGTCTCAATTGATGGAGTTTCGATCGTTTGTCGATAAGCTGGATAAAGCCATCGCCGGCCAGGAGCACTCTGTGCGAGGGGTTCAGGCCGAGGTGGCGATGAAGAAGAAACTCTGGGAAGCCATACATAACCAGACCTCCAGCCTGCAGAAGGTCTGCGATGCGGCCCGCAGAACGGAAAAGAAGCAGGAAGACAAGCTTGAACAGTCGGAACAGGACGAATGGGCCGCCCGATTCGTGAAAGAACGCTCCGTCTTACAGACGACATCTGAGAAAAATCAGCCAGACTTGGAAGCCAAGGTGACAGGAGATCGGATATGAACATCGAAGGGGCCAAATTAGCAGCCGTACTTCAAAACTCTGCAACGACCGAAGGAGGAACCCCCAATTCGACCGATGGAGGGACTCTTGGAGGAGAATTTGCAGATGCCTTGACGGGACAGATCGAATCGTTAAGAGAGACTAAGACTCAGGCCGGATGGCCGGATCCATTGTTAAATACAGCTCCTGCATCATCGTCTGGATTGCCGGCCAGAGTGGTTTTGGCCGATGTTCCCGACAATGAGCAAAAGCCCGGCCGGTTTTCCGGCAATACTCCGACGCCGTTGACTATAATTCAAGAACCCGTCGATGCCAATACCGATACCGCGTTGGCTGAATTGGCGGAAATGTTGGGTTACCCGCCTGCCGGAAAAGGTGAAAAATTGCCTTCTGTTGAAAGTCACGCAAGGAAGGACATCGCCGAAGGACGCAATAACCAAAAGAAAGATTCAAACCTCGTCTTATCCACGACCGAAACCTTGATTTCCATGCCTCCTCATTCAGGGCAGAATCCAGCCGTCCTTCCGACGGCGCCCGAAGCCGGAGAGGAAAGTTTCAATGATCCTTCCAGTCCGAGGGCATCGATCGATTCGGGCAAGGGAAGGGCGCTGCCCTCGTCATTGGCCTGCATCAGCGTGATGGCAGGGGAAGGACAAAGACCTACTGAAAATAAGAAAGAAATTTCGGACTCGATGCGGCCGATGGCCGAGGTTGTGCTGCCTGTGAATGACCGGATTTCGGAACAAATCGTGCCGATGACCGAGGTGGTGCCGTCTTCCGCGTCTACTCAGGGACAAGAACAAATACTGTCCGCGCCGAAGCGGGGGATTGAAGCGAAAAACTTGAGCGATAGCGGCCCAATCCGTCGAGAGACATCACCGGATGCTGTTGAGACGGCCATCCTGGGCGGCAGACATGTCTCAACATATGAGGCGAAAGCCATGAAATCGCATGGCCGAGAGCCTGAATTGATGTTCGAAGTTTCGGAGCTGGCCGATGCGGTACCGTCTTTCGGGGTTTATTCCGGACATCCTTCGGTAGTCAATAATCCGGCGCATCAGGCTGATCCGCAAAAAACTGACTCATCCTTTCTTAAACCTCTGTTGGCAGAATCAAAATCAAATACGTCCGGGTCCGATCCGGCTCTAGCAGAAACATTGCAAGAAGGTTCCGCGTTCGGTCAATCGGCAAAAGAAGCGCAACATCTACCTTCAAATTCCTTTGAAAAAACAGCTCAGTCTTTGGATTCGTCCCGGACCGAATCGCAGCCGATCTCTTCGAGTGCCGATCGGCCTGTTCCTCAAGGAATGCCGGAAATGGCTCAGCTTAATCGGCAACCGGTCGACAATAAAGTGGAAGTTCCGGCGCTGATGAGATCTTTAGCACATCCCGAATGGCATAGGGAGTTCGGTGAACGAATCCTGTGGATGACCCACAAAGAGCTCTCCGCGGCGGAAATCAAACTGAATCCCCAGCATCTCGGGCCGATATCGGTACGCATCGAGATGAATAACGATCAGGCCACCATTTCCTTTACGGCTCAGCATGCCTCGGTAAGAGAAGCAATCGAGGCTTCCTTGCCCAAACTGCGCGAGATGATGAGTCATCAGCAATTGAATCTGGCGGATGTCAATATTTCTCAAAATCCCTCTTCGGATCACAATCAGTCGCAATCCCGCCATGCGTCTCGTCACTTTAACGGCTTTGCGTCCATTAATGGAAACGCTTCCGATCCGGGGGACGAGGCCGAAAACGGCCGGACGGTGGTCGGCAGAGGCTTGTTGAGCCTTTACGCGTGAGACAAGCGGTCTGCGTCGACTACCTGCCTTTATTTTTAGCCGTGAAATTACCGGTATAGTCCGCTTAACTGTTTTTGGCAGACGAGAAAGGAAGCCCTGGCCAGACTCGAAGTTAAGAGGAGATCAAAAACGGACCTTCTATTCGCTTTCACAACTTGGCATTAAATATGCCTAGTTAAGGATACAGTCATAAACCCGGCGCCTTCAGCGATGAACAATAAGCCTGTTTTTTTTATATTAACCTTTGTTTGCTTGACTTCAGTCCGCGCGGAATCGTCGTTTCAGTCGCACGAGACCATTTATCAAGCGGCCAGAGAGTACATCGGACAAAATCTGACCGCTTCCGATGAATACGAGATCGATATGGTGCCCCTCGACAGTTTATTGACCTTGCCGGCGTGCAGCAAACCGCTGGAAGCTTTTACCACCGGGGATTTGACGAAAGTCAAGAGCGGTCGGGTTGCCGTCGGAGTGCGCTGCAACTCGGATAAAAAATGGTCGATCTTTATTTCCGCCATCGTCAAGGTTTATCAAAAGGTAGCCGTTTTAATCCAGCCGGTTAAACGGGGCGATACGATTACCCGTGGGCATTTTTCCATCGAACGAAGGGAAATAGCTAAATTCGGCGATGAGTTGATCACCCGGGCTGAGCAAGTCGAGAACAAACAGGCCTTACGCTTCCTGCCGGCAGGGACCATTCTTACCGCGAAAAACATAGCCGAGCCTAAACTTGTCAAAAAAGGAGACAAAATCATCATCAGCGCCAGCCAGCCCGGTTTCAGCGTGCGCATGAACGGCTTAGCCATGATGGACGGCGCTAAAGGACAAATCATTCGCATTAAAAACCAGACTTCGGGGCGAATCGTAAGCGCTACCGTTGTCGAACCCGGAATGGTTAGTGTCAATTTTTAATGTCCGCCAAAACCTGTTAAAGTTTCGCCGTAAACTGCCGATATAAGTTATAGACGAAACGAAACCGAGGTATTTGACATGACTATCGAATCCATAAAGGGTAGAACGAATCCTCTATCCCCCATCAAACCGGTACAAAAAATTGAAGTTAACGATCAAAAACAGGTGACGGCCCAAAGCGCCAAACCCGATCACGACATTGCCGTGACGACGGTCATACAGGGTATAAAAAGAACAGTTGACTCGTCCTCCGGAGCAGCCGTGGATATGGACCGGGTGAATGCGGTAAAGAAGGCGATCGCCGACGGAAGCTATAAGATTGACGCCGAGCAGATCGCGAAGAAAATGATTCAATTTGAAGAGTTAATGCCACCGGAAGACAGTACGTGATCATGATTGAAAAAACGTTTCCCCTCGTAGAAATACAAATCCTCAGTTTACTGAATGCAGTTGAAGAGCTTTATCGGCAACTGACCCAGGAAGCCGAAAGTCTGAAACAAACCCGGCAAGCCGACTTGCTTGGCCACATCGCCGGCAACAAGAATCGGCTGGTAAACCGGACGGAGCAGTTGAGCAAACAGCTTGAAGACCTGTTGTCCATGGAACAGTTGCCGTGCCATCAGGAAGGTATCCGGACTCTTTTCCGGCGCGCCGAATCGGCAGGTTTTTCGACTTCGGATACGGCTCACAGGTGGGCTCAATTGAGATCTCTCTCGGCCGCCTGCAAAGCTCTCAATGAACACAACGGCGCCTGCATCGAGCTTCTGGCTCGCCACACCCAGCGGTCGTTGCATATACTGAAAGGCAAGCCGGCCTTCGCTAACACGTACGGACCGGACGGCACGGCCCGAAGCGATTATTTTTCCCGCACTTCAATTTCGGTATAAGCGTTTACATTGATGGTTTCTTGCGGTTTTAACGAGTCATTTACAGGTGGCGGCTCGTTTGGCGGAATGGTTTTTGGTCAAGGCGTCCGTTAATCGCCGCGCATCTCGGGTTTGCGGCTCGGTCCAGCGCAGGCGCACAGTATAGAAAATATCGTTGTCCGGAAAACGCGGGGCGATCTTGACCTCCAGTCCTTGTTGCTCCAACCGGCTTTTAGCCGTTTGCGCATTCGTTTCATTGCTGAAGATGCCTAAAGAAATGGCCCCTTTCAATTCTCCTTCATTAATGATCTGCAGATCGCGGATTCCGTATTCGGTCTTTAAAACATCCGCATTGTGCAAGGAGCCTTCCATAGTCGACGAAGCGGGATAATAGACGACGTAACTGATGCGCTTTTGCGATTTTCCGGATTTGGCCGGCGATAGGCTCAAACTTTTCAGTTGAGGACGAAAGCGGTTAAGCAGGGCATGAAACGCCCCGTCATCTTTTATCGGACCTGCCGTATAACAGGCCGACGATACGCTGTCCTGTTTGGGTTGATTGTCCGGATTCGTTACTTTGGTTTGAGCCCGATCTGCATTGATCGAGCTTACAGTTTTCGTCACGGTTTTTTTTTCCGGAGCTGACAATTCTTTCTGCAGTGGAGAAGCGGCGCTGCCGGCTTTGTCTGGATTTTCTGCCGCCGGTTTCTCTTGCTTCAGCTTGGTTTTTTCGGAAACGCTTTCCGTACTGGCCGATTCTACCGTTTTTTCTTCGGAACCTGTGTTCTTTGTCTCACGACTGCCGGATACGGGAGAAACTACGCTTTCCGGACTCTCTTTCATTGCTTCTTCCGAAGGCTCAGCCGCTGTGTCGGCCGCTCTCTCATCCGCCGGCTTAACGGGTGGTGCCGCAGGGGAAAGATCGGCGCCGCCCGCTTTATCGATGGCCGTATCGCTGTCAACTGCGGTACGAGCCCCGGTTTCTCCCTGCGTTTCGTTCAAACTGCCGGCCGTCGGTGCCGGCCGGGCGTTTACCGGCTCTTGCATAGCCCTGTTAGCTTCAGGCGCGGCATTATTTTTTTCTTCGACCTTGACGGCGGGAGCGGCAGGACTCGGAGAGAGACCCAAGGAACCGGCCGACTCAGCCTGGATTTTTAGGTTGTCCGAGTAAGAGGCTTGCGGTTTCTGTTCGCTGCGCTCATCCGATTCGATTGCGTCGAATTCGAAGGCGCCGTAGCGAAACTCAACCATCAGCAAGACCGTATTTGCCAATAAAAATGCAAGCAGCCAATATCTCATGTCCAAATATCCGAAAGTGTCAAAATGAATGAATTTGTATGCTTATTACAGCAAAATAAAAAAGTGCATAGGAAAGAACGCAATGCCGTTAAGTCAAGCCGGATTCAGGTTTTTTTATTGGAGTGGCCAAGTCCGCCTGGTCGACCGGTCTCGTTATTGCCCAAGCCGGTTTGGCCGCTCCCGGCCGCTTATTTTAACGGCATTGAAAGATAACGGTTGGGTTCGTGCTAAACCGGGGGTGCCCGCTTGAACTCATACAAACAAATTCGCGGGCATCAGGTCGAATCTGTGGCAGCGGCGTCCGGCTCGATCGAGTACCCGCACGACAGATTGTTTATGATCCAATTTGATTTGATACCGCTTTAGTTTAGTCGTCTTTGGCAGAGAAGGAGGAAAACCGGCGAATTTCGACACGCATTGGCGAATGAACGACTTGCGCCTCATTCGTCGATGGCTGAGATTACATAAGACTCGATTAAAATCCGAACTCGATCAGACAGATTTCGGGATGTGCCTGAATCCGGACTGTGCTATTTAAGGCCGCCCGCTTAAAGTTTTCCGCGCGCCCTGTCTGCGTTTTTGAGTTCCTGCAATTTGCTGGATTGCCTGAAGCGATTCTTGCCCGCAATGTGCAGTAGGCGAAGAAATTTTGGGCATTCGAAATGGTTGGGCGCACTGCAGGCCGCTGCATGAAGAAGGCCGTTACGCATCTTGACCAATTCCTTGATTTTTCCGTCCAGCTCTCCCGCCTTGGTTAAAAGCAGCGTTCTGTCAATTTCAGGCCCTTCGGAAGTAAACATTCCGGCAATCTCGTCCAGCGAAAAACCGGCGCTACGTCCCAACGATATCAGGGCCAGCCGCGCCAATACGTCGGTGCGGAATTGACGGCGCAAGCCGATTCGGCCGGTGGACCGGATCAGCCCTTTTTCTTCATAGAAGCGCAGCGTTGAAGCGGGTAATCCCGATGCTTTTGCGACCTCGGTTATATCCATTGCGTCTCCTTTGACAATCAATACTTGACTTCAAGTCAACTTGAACTTGTATTCTGTCCCGGAACGCCGTCCGATGCAATAGGTAAATCATAAGGCGACGGCATTTATTTATCCATGAAGAATTTAAGGAGGGAATATGGAAGCGAGTTTTTGGCATCAAAAATGGGCCATGGGCGACATTGGTTTTCATGACGGCCGGGCAAACGCGTTATTGGTAGAACATTTCGGAAAATTAAATCCGGTCCGCAGCAGCCGCATATTCCTGCCGCTGTGCGGAAAGACGCGCGACATTGCTTGGCTCCTTGCCAGCGGTTATCGGGTCGTCGGCGCGGAACTGAGCGAGCTTGCCGTTAGCGAATTGTTTAAAGAGCTTGGCCTGGAGCCGGAAATCGTCGCCGCTGGGGCGATGGCTCACTACAGAGCTAAAGACATCGATCTGTTCGTCGGCGATGTATTTGATCTGTCTGCCCAATACCTTGGGCCTATAAACGCGATTTATGATCGCGCGGCGTTAGTCGCTTTGCCTGCCGACCTCAGGAGGAAATATGCCGCACACCTCGTCAACTTGACCGAGGCCGCGCCGCAGTTGCTGATTACTTATGAATACAGCCAGCCGCTGATGCAAGGCCCGCCGTTTTCAGTCAGTGAAGACGAGCTTGAGCAACTTTATGGCGCCGTCTATCAATTGAAATTAATAGAACGCAAGGACGTCGAGGGAGGGTTGAAAGGGAAAATTACGTCGACGGAGGCCGCATGGCTGTTGCAAAAAAGCTACTGAACAAGCGCCATAGCGAGGCTCTTCGTTGAAGCCACTAGGGCATTTTTAAATGACTTTTACAGGATGGAATGATTATGCCGAATATCGAATCGCTGGAGTTGTATATAGTACTGGGCGCTTTTGTCGGCTTTATGGCAGGCTTGTTGGGTGTTGGTGGTGGAGGCTTGCTGGTCCCTTTACTGGCATCCATTTTCACTGCTCAGGGCATGAGTGCGGGACATGTTGTTCATCTGGCGTTAGGCACTTCGTTAACGAGCATGATCGTTTCTTCAACCGCCAGCATTCGCGCACACTCGGCTCGAGGTGCCGTCGAATGGCGAATCGTCGGCAACATGGTCCCCGGAATTATTGTGGGCGCGTTTCTGGCTTCACAGGCCGCTGCGAAGCTTGATTCGGGTTCCATAAGCTGGTTTTTTGCACTGTTCATGGCGTTGGTAGCGACACGAATGTTTTTCGATTGGCAGCCGCAGCCCTGCCTGAAACCGATGACTGTGCGCGAATTAATTGGGGTTGGTCTCGGCATCGGTTCGGTGTCGGCACTTGCCGCGGTCGGTGGCGGTTTTCTTACCGTTGCCTATCTCGGCTACAAGAATATGGACATGAAAAGAGCCGTAGGCACGTCCGCCGCAATGGGTCTGCCCATTGCCGTCGCCGGCACGGTTGGCTATCTGATTGGCGGCTGGTCTGAAACATCGGGAGAGCCGCATACGCTTGGCTTTATCCATGTCCCGGCCTTTTTGGCCATATCGATAGTCAGCTTCGTTGCCGCTCCTCTCGGTGCACGCTGCTCCCAGAGTCTGCCGGAAATCGTTTTGAAAAGAATATTTGCCGTTATCTCGCTGGTGCTGAGCATCAAGATGCTGCTCTCGTTTGCTCGGCTCTGACCCAATGGCTGGGTAGGAACAATACGCTCGGGAACAATAGCAGGAATAAGAGGGTCAGGTTTTGCAACATGGCAAAATTCATTGGATCGCCTTGGGTCCGGGGAAAACTTAAAAATCAGATTTTTCTTGGCAATAAAGAGTGTGTACAGCAATTGCAAAGTCAAATTCAGGCCAAACCGGGCGAATTGCAAGACATTCTTCAACAATGCATGATCAATACTGGCGATACAAAAAGTGGATAACGACAATTGATGCCCAGGAAAAGTCCCGGACTTTTTTACACACTCGGGAAAATTAATTTTGCCGAGGTATTTGTCTTTTAAGGCTTCGCTTGTTTTTCTTCGCGTAACCGGACGCCACATAATGGCTGATTTTCTTGTTTTCTCCGGGAACCAGGCAAGCGCCGATGCGCTCCTGCAGGGCACGGTCGCTGACGGAAACGCGCTCATGCTGACGCAGGTGCTCAAGCCAGGATTCCACCATGAAGCATTCGATGTAGTGGTCGGCTTTGGCCGTATCCTGGAAAAGTTCCCAAAAGTACGCGCCGTCGCGTTTGCGGATTTTTTTTAATTGTTGTAATCCGTCATGAAATTCCCGGAGTTTGTCATTTGCAACCGTATATTCGATCGTCACCAGCACGGGGCCTTTGTCGTGTTCCGGAGCCTGATCGACCATCGGTAGCGGCCAGTGCATGGAAGGGCTGAAATCGACGTTGTCATACCCGCCGATGCGGTATCGCCAGGTGAGGAAAATGCCAGCGATCAAGCCGGCGGCAGCGATTAGAAAACTTGTTTCAATGCCGTAACGCTTGGCCAGATAGCCCCACAGCAAACTGCCGCCCGCCATGCCGCCCATGAATACCATCATGAACACGGATAAGCCGCGCGCTCTCACCCAATCCGGCAGGCTGCCCTGAGCCGCCACTTGCAGGGACGACATCACGCAGATCCAGGCCGCGCCCGCCAGCAGCATGGCCGCCAGCAAGACGTAAAGATTGTCCTGGGTGGCGAGAACGGCCGAAGCGCCGCCGTAAGCCAGAGTTGCCAGACGCACCAAATTGTCGGAACGGATGCGCTGCCGGATACGCGGCAGCACGACGGCAATCGTGACCGCACCCAAGCCGATGCAAGCCGTCAACAGGCCGTAGACGGAAGAGCCGGCGTGCAAGCGCTGATTAACCAGAATCGGCAAAAGCGCCCACAAGGCGGCGGCGAATGGAAAGAAGCCGATGCCCCGGAGCAGGATGGCAGGCAACAGACTGGAATGACGCGCATAGCGCAAGCCCGACCGCATCGCGCCCAGACAGCGTTCGGCGGGCAAACCGCTTTCGTTCGGGGTTCTTTTCCAGCAGGCGATGACGGCAATGACTCCCAGAAAGGAGACGGAATTGGCCAGGAACACGCTGGGCGCGCCGTAGAGGGTGATCAAATAACCGGCCACCGCAGGCCCGATCGCACGGGAAATATTGACGCCCAGGCCGTTCAAGGTGATGGCGGCATGCAGCTCTTCTTTGCCGACCAGTTCCGGCGTCACGGCCGACCAGGCCGGCATGCTCATTGCCGTGCCGCAGCCCAGCAAGAAAGTGAACAACACCAAAACCCAGCCCGTCGTCAACCCGGACAGGGTACAGAACAATAAACCCGAGGCGCTGGCAAACATCCAGAGTTGCGTTGCCAGCAAATAACGGCGGCGGTCCACAATATCGGCCAACGCGCCCGCCGGGATCGCCAGGAGCATGATCGGCAGCGAGGTGGCGGTCTGGACCAAAGCGACCATCACGGGGGAAGCCGTGATCGAAGTCATCAGCCAGGCCGCCCCCACGTCGTTCATCCAGGTACCGATATTCGAAACCAGTGTCGCCAGCCAGACGGCCAGAAACAACTTATTGGTCAGCGGTTGCCAGATCGATGGGTGCGGGTGTGTTTGACTTTGCGGCACCGGAGTCTTTTCCTCATCAGGGATTAAAATCGATAACTGGCCATCAGCATCAGAAAATCGACGTCCTCGGCTTTGACGGAACGCAGCGAGCCGCCCGTAAACAAATGGACGTAAGCGAAATTCAACTGAATGTTGCGGTTGACCTGCCAGCCCGCATCCAACGTCAGCTCGCTGCCGATAGAGCGTTCACGGCTTTGTTCCGTGCCCTCCAGCGGCTGGAACGGGTTGACGTAAAACGCATCGTGGACACTGTAACGCCAGAGAAAATCCCAGCCCAGGCTCAATTCCACGCCTTCCGCGATTTCGAAATCGACATAGGGATAAATATTCATTAAATTCGCCGGCACGACCAACGCGTTTTCGGAAAAATAGGCCAATTTGGGAAACAAGGGATTGAAGGTTTTCAGGGTACGGTCATGAGGATTGTCGTCGCCGCTGATGATGTCCATTTTCAATCCCAGCCGCGGTTTGAGAGCCACATGCGCCCAGCGGTAACCCGTATCCGACGCCGCGGTCCATGCCGAAATCGCATCCTTGCCGAAACGGCCGAATTGGTAGGCGAATTCGAAATTGTAATCCCAGCTTCCGGACCTCTGCCATAACCGGGTGCCGAGGGTATGCCGATGCTCGTCGGCAATGCCTTGTGTGTAATCCGCACCGGACCGGTCCAGGCCGAGGTAGTAAAAATCCATGTTGGGGGCATACCGGGCCGCCGGCCGGTTGAATACGGAATAAAGGCCCCAGAAGCGCTGGCCGTCGTCGTCCCGGTCGTCCAATACGCCTCGCCTTAATTCCAGCGGCACGGCATAAAAGGCGTCCACCGTAAAACCGCCGCCCTTGAAACCGGCGCGCACCGCATCGAAACTGCGGCGAATGTTCGGATTATTGCGGACGGAAACCAGCCGCTCGGAACCGAAACTCATTTCCTGCCTGCCGCCGCGGATCGTCAGCGTATGGCTTCCCAAAGGCCATTGCACTTCCGCGAAACCTTGCGGCAGGTCGAAATGGTCTTCTTCGACCGGGGATTTTTCGTTGGCCTTGCCGAACACATAATGGCTGCCGAACTGGACAAAGGTACGAAAGTGCTTGCCCAGATGCAAATCGCCGTGCAGCAAAACTCGGTGAAGGAGATAATCGTCGTCTTTGAATTCCGCCAGGCCGAACTCATAACCGTGAAGGTTCTGGTAACGTTCCCGCAACTCGCCGCCCAGGCTTAAATAGGCGTCCGGAAGAAACGGCAGGGCGATGTATTTGACGTCGTCTCCCAAACCGTGCCGCTTTTTGGGATCTTTCATCGCCCGATAATTTTCTTCGTAGCGAAGGGTTTTAAAGGCGGGCGGCGCAGGTTCGGTGCCGGACTCCCCATAAGCAGGAAAGCCCATCGTCAGACTCGGCAGGAGCAGCAAACTCCGATAAGCCATGGGCATCGAAAAAACTCACGCCCAACAACTGCAGCCCAAAACGCCCCAGAAACTTTTCAAATCGGCCGCCGGAACAGGGCTTTGAAAAGCCCGGGCATGGGCATGGCCGTGGATGCCGCAAGCCGTGCCGCAGGCGCAGGCCCGTGCCAGGGCGTTGGGATGCGCCTGCCGTGCGGCCATATGATAGCCGCCGTATCGGATCACCGGCGACCAGGACGGGGAAATCGGTAGCGCGGGCGGGTCGAATTCCTTGAATTCCCGGTCGCCGTAGACGATCTCGCCGCCCACGACGGTCATCACGGCATTCAGGTTTTTCAGATCGTCGTCCGCGATCGTCATCATGTCTTCGGGCAACACGGCAAAGTCGGCATACTGCCCGGCGACGATCGCGCCTTTCTTGCCGTGTTCCGTGGAAAACCACGCCGAGCCCTCGGTGTACAACCTCAACGCCTCTTCGCGCGACAGGCGATGGGCGGGCGGATAAAGGGTCAGTCCGCCCACGGTCTTGCCCGTCGCCAGCCAATAAATGCCGATCCAGGGGTTATAGCTGGCGACGCGCGTGGCATCCGTCCCCATGCCGACGGGAATCCCGGTGGCCAGCATCCGTTGAATCGGCGGCGTGGCTTCGGCCGCCTTGTCGCCGTAACGCGCGACGAAATCCTCGCCCTGGTAAGCCATGCGGTGCTGGATGGCAATGCCGCCGCCCAACGCCTTGATACGGTCCAGGTTGCGCTGGGTGACGGTTTCGGCATGGTCGATGAACCAGTTTAAGCCATTCAGGGGAAACTCGGCATTGACCCGCTCGAACACGTCCAGAAAGCGGGAAATCGATTCGTCATAAGTGCCGTGAATGCGGAACGGCCAACGGTTTTCCGCCAGATGCCGTACGACGCGGTAAAGCTCGTCTTCCAGGCTGGCCGCCAGATCGGGCCTCGGCTCCTTGAAATCCTCGAAATCGGCGGCGGAAAACACCAGCATTTCGCCTGCGCCGTTGTGGCGGTACATGGGGGAGCCTTGGCCGGGCTTGAGCTGCTGGGTCCAGGCCTGGAAATCCTCCAGTTCCTTGCCCGGCCGTTGGGTGAACAGGTTGTAGGCGATGCGGATCGTCAACTGCTTGTCTCGGGCAAGTTGCTCGATCACCCGATAGTCTTCGGGATAATTCTGGAAACCGCCGCCCGCGTCGATCGCTGAGGTTACGCCCAGCCGGTTCAGTTCGCGCATAAAGTGCCGGCTGGAAATCAGTTGATCTTCCGGCGCCAGTTTCGGCCCCTTGGCCAGGGCGGCGTACAGAATCATCGCATTCGGACGCGCAATCAGCAAACCGGTCGGCTGGCCGCTTCCATCCCGTTGAATTTCGCCGCCCGGC
The DNA here is from genome assembly GCF_000372865.1 of Methylosarcina fibrata AML-C10. NCBI lineage: Bacteria > Pseudomonadati > Pseudomonadota > Gammaproteobacteria > Methylococcales > Methylococcaceae > Methylosarcina > Methylosarcina fibrata. The sequence continues at coordinate 4,758,676 of NZ_KB889965.1, forward strand.
GGATCGGGGGTGTTTTTATCGTAGCCGCATGCCCGCAATGCGGCGCGGTTCAGCAGGGCGCGGTCGTATAAGTGCAAGATAAACACGGGCGTATCCGGCGCGATCGCATTGATTTCTTCCAGCGTGGGCAGGCGCTTTTCCGCGAACTGGTGTTCGGTAAAGCCGCCGACCACGCGCACCCATTGCGGCGGCGGCGTGATCGCCACTTGCTGCTTCAGCATTGTCAGAGCGGTTGCGACGTCCGGCACGCCGTCCCAGCGCAGTTCCATCAAATAACTCAAGCCGCCTCTAATGAGGTGCAGATGGCTGTCGATAAAACCCGGTATGACGCGCTTGCCTTTGAGGTCAACGACCGGAGTGGACGCGGTGGCCAGTTTCATGACCGCAGCCTCGTCGCCGACGCGGAGGAACACGCCGTCCTTGACGGCGACGGCGTGGGCTTCGGGGTTTTTGCGGTCCAGCGTGGTAAAACGGCCGTTTCTGAAAATCGTGTCCGGCGTAGGGGCGGTATTCATCGTAAGACCCTCCAATCGGTTTTAAGTAGCTTGCGCTATTTTTTCATCGCTTCCTGCAATTTGAAATAACTGGTCATCAGGTTGCGGTAATTAGGCAGGTGATTCGACAGCAAAGTCGCCAGTCCTTCCATGTCGTTGCGCCAGTCCCGCTGCAATTCGCAGGCGACCGCAAACCAGTTGACCAGTTGCGCGCCGGCCTGCGACATGCGGTCCCACGCACTCTGCCGGGTGGTCAAATTGAACGTGCCGGACGCATCGGTGACGACAAAGACCTCATAACCTTCTTCCAAAGCCGACAAGGTAGGGAACGTCACGCACACGTCGGTCACGACCCCGGCGATGATCAGTTGCCTGCGTCCGGTCGCTTTGACTGCTTTCACAAAATCTTCATTGTCCCAGGCGTTGATCTGTCCGGGACGGCGGATGAAAGGCGCATCGGGGAAGCGTTCGAGAATTTCCGGAACGATCGGCCCGTTGGGGCCTTCGTCGAAGCTGGTCGTCAATATCGTCGGCAACTGAAAGAATTTGCCGATGTCGGCCAGCGCGATCACGTTGTTTTTGAAGTCGTCGGGGCTGAAATCCTGCACCAGTGAAATCAGCCCGGACTGGTGGTCGACCAACAGCAAGGCGGCATCGTCTTTGTTCAGTTTTTTGTATTTCGCATTCATGGTGATCTCCGTAATAATTATTTAATAAGCCACACGGATGCCTAAAAGTGCGAGTCGTGTGGGTGATTGAAAGTTCATGGCTTGACCCATGCTATCGAACGGGTCAAGTCATTCTACGCGCGTTCGGTATCGGAACAATCATTCATACCAATTGCCCCTCCCGATAATCCGCAAGCGCCTGTTCGATCTCATCGCGCGTGTTCATCACGAAGGGACCGTACTGAACGACCGGCTCGCGCAAGGGCTTGGCCGAAAGCACCAGAAAAGAGGCACCTTCCTTCCCGGCATGAACCTCTATATGATCCCCACCGGAAAGTACGCCGACGGCATGGAGTGCCAAGGGCTGCCTTTGGGCAGTCGGGCCGATTTCGGCCGAGCTTTCGTAAAGATATACGAAGGCGTTGTGCCCTTCTGCAACCGGGTGGACGAAATGGCCGTCCGCCGGAAGATGGACGTCCAGGAACAAAGGCTCGGTACTGAGTCCCTGGACGGGTCCGGCGACAACCCGGCCTGCCACTTGTGCGCTGCCGGCAATGACTTTTACCCGGCTTCCGTCCTTAAGGTCGAGCAGGGGAATGTCCTCCGGCTGAATGTCCCGGTACGCGGCGGGCTTCATTTTTTCCCGTGCCGGCAAATTCACCCACAGTTGGAAACCGCGCATGCGGCCGCTTTCCTGCTGCGGCATTTCGGAATGGATGATGCCGCGGCCGGCGGTCATCCATTGCACCGAACCGGGTTTCAAATCGCCGCGGTTGCCCAAGTGATCCCGATGCAGCATGTGGCCGTCGAGCATGTAGGTCACCGTCTCGAAACCCCGGTGCGGGTGGTCGGGAAAGCCGGCAATATAATCGTCGGCGTTGGTCGACGAAAATTCGTCCAGCATCAGGAAGGGATCGAGGCGCGCCGCCTGGGATTGGCCCAGGCTACGCAGCAGCTTGACGCCGCCGCCGTCGGTGGCAGGCAAAGCCTTGATGATTTGTTTCAATGTACGCGTGGTCATATCGTGCTCCTCACATTGCTGTAGCGACATCATCGGAAGCTGCCAGAGAGGCGAGCTGCTGTTTGGCTTCGGCCAATGCCGATTCCTTGCTGGCTTCGCCCATGTTGAGTCCTTCGGCATACACGAACCCAACGTCGGTGATGCCTAGAAAGCCCAGAAAGTTCCGTACATAACCGGTTTGGCCGTCAAGCGGCGTGCCAGCGTACAGCCCGCCCCGAGCGGCGAAAATATACGCCTTCTTGCCGGTCAGCAGCCCTTCGGGGCCGTTCGCCGTGTAACGAAACGTCACGCCGGCCCGGGCGATTTGATCGAAGTAGGCCTTGAGTGTCGACGGAATGCTGAAGTTGTACATCGGCAGGCCGATCACCAGGATCTCGGCTTGTTTGATTTCATTGATCAGGGCGTCCGACTCGGCCACCAAAGTCCGTTGTTCCGGCGTCCGCGCTTCGGGCGCTGAAAAAAAAGCGGTTACCCGCTGCGCGTCCAGGTGCGGCAGGGGTGCCTGCGCCAGATCGCGAAGAATCACTTGGGCATTCGGATGATGACTGCGCCAGGCGGCGACGAATTGGTCGGCCAGTTGGCTGGACTGGCCGCCGGAAGAGAAAATGCTGGAGTTGATTTGGAGCAGGGTTTTCATGGATGTTCCTCCGTTGCTGAATGTGGCTCCATTAAACATCCAATTCATTCGATAAAAAAGTATAATATTTTGCTTATAACTATCTATCAATTGGATAAATAATGAAGACTTCTCCTATTACCCTCAAACAATGGCGCTCCCCGATCGTAGTAGCGAACGCCGGAGAGTACGCCCAGGCGGAGGAAATCCTGAAGAAGAGCCAATCGACGGTAACTTATGCCGTGCAAGAATACCCGCCACTTCAATCGCCGACATCGATGCGTCGGACATCCGTCTCATGGCCGCAATCATGACTACTGAAAATTCCGTCCCCATTCTCTGCGTCTGCGACGTTAACAAGACCTACGCCAGTGGTTTTCAGGCGCTCAAAAAAATTAACCTGGAAATAAAACGCGGCGAGATATTCGCCTTGCTCGGCCCCAACGGCGCGGGCAAGACGACGCTGATTAACATCATCTGCGGCATCGTCAAGGCCAGTTCCGGACGCGTCATTGTCGACGGTCACGACACTGTGCGGGACTATCGCGCGGCGCGGGCCGCCATCGGATTAGTCCCGCAGGAACTTTACACGGACTCGTTTGAGTCGGTCTGGGCCACGATCAAATTCAGCCGGGGGCTGTTCGGTAAGGCGCCCAACGCCGCCTATCTGGAAAAAGTGCTGCACGATCTGTCCTTATGGGACAAGCGCAATGCGAAGATCATGACGCTTTCCGGCGGCATGAAACGCCGGGTGCTGATTGCCAAGGCTCTAGCTCATGAACCGGCGATATTGTTTCTTGACGAGCCGAGCGCCGGCGTGGACGTGGAGTTACGACACGACATGTGGCGCATGGTGCGTGAGCTTCGTGCGCAGGGTACCACCGTCATACTGACCACTCATTACATTGAGGAAGCCGAAGACATGGCCGATCGCATCGGCGTCATCGCCAAAGGGGAACTGATCGTTGTTGAAGATAAAAACGTATTGATGCACAAACTCGGTAAAAAGCAGCTAACGTTGACATTACGTCAACCCTTGACCCGTATACCGGCAGAACTCAGCGTTTGGTCGTTGGCGCTTGCCGACGACGGACACGCCCTGGTGTATAGCTTCGACGCCCGGGAAGAAGAAAGCGGCATCGCTACGCTGCTGCGCTCGCTGAACGAACACGGCATCGACTTCAAAGACTTGCGTTCCAGCGAGAGTTCCCTGGAGGACATCTTTGTCAATCTGGTTCACCAGCCCAAGGAGGCACTGAAATGAACATCCATGGCATTCGCGCCATTTACCGATTCGAAATGGCGCGCACCTTTCGCACTCTATGGGAGAGTATCGCCGCACCGGTGCTGACCACCTCGCTTTACTTCATCGTATTCGGCAAAGCCATCGGCTCGCGTATGGGCGACATCGACAGCGTCAGTTACGGCGCCTTCATCATCCCGGGGCTGGTCATGCTGAATTTGCTGAACGAAAGCATCTCCAATGCGTCTTTCGGCATTTACATGCCCAAGTGGGCGGGAACGATTTATGAGCTGCTTTCGGCACCGGTTTCGTGGGTCGAAGTGCTGATGGGTTACGTCGGAGCGGCGGCGACCAAGTCGGTGATTCTGGGTTTACTCATTCTGGGCACCGCCCGCATTTTCGTGCCCTACGAGATTGCCCATCCAGTGTGGATGATTGCCTTTCTTTTGCTCACGTCAGTGACTTTCAGTTTGTTCGGCTTTATTATCGGCCTGTGGGCCGATAATTTTCAGAAACTTCAGGTGGTGCCGATGTTGATCGTCACTCCGCTCACCTTTTTGGGCGGCGCGTTCTATTCGATCCATATGTTGCCCCCGTTATGGCAAAAGATTACCCTGTTCAATCCGGTGGTGTATCTGATTAGCGGCTTTCGCTGGAGTTTCTATGATATTGCCGACGTGCATATCGCCATGAGCCTTGGCATGACGATGGGCTTTCTCATCCTCTGCCTGATTTTTGTAGGATGGGCGTTTAAGACGGGGTACAGGATTAGAAACTGATGCGGCGATCATGATCCTGATGCAAATCAATAAACAAGCGATACTTTCGTAGCCTTGACAGGGTCATCGGGATCGCATTGTACTTGCTCCCTTCTTACGGGTGGAAGTACCCGGACGTCATTTTTTCGAGATCTATGTTGAGACCTCCCGGTTCGGGTCCGGATTTTTACAATCCGGACCAAGGCAGTTGATCTTCTCATTCTGCAAACTCCATTCGCTCGCCATGGCACGCAGGCAGTCCTCTCCATACAGCGTCAAAATTCAGTCATACGCCTACCGGAAAATTTTTCTTTTACCGGCGCGGCCTTATCTTTGCTGCCGAGGGTGACAATTTTTTGCCGAATCGGGATTTTTCCACGGCCCATTTCTTGAACATAAAGGCGTCCGGAATTTTTCATTACCGATATCCTACTGAAAAATAAAATAAAAAAATTACCGGTATGGTATTTGCTTAAGTAACGGAAAAGCAGCTACGAAGTGAGGAAAAACCATGTCGGTAAATTTTGATAAAGCGCTCGGAATTCATACCCAGGCGCTCGCATTACGGGAAAGACGCAGTGAAGTTCTGGCATCCAATCTGGTAAATGCCGATACTCCCGGCTACAAAGCCCGCGATCTCGACTTTAAATCCATTTTCAAACAACACATGCCTTCGGAAGTCAATCTGGAGCGCACTCAGTCAGGCCATATGACCCCGCCTCAACAAATTCTGGGCGCCCGGTTAATGTACCGTAATCCGAATCAGGCTTCTCTCGACGGCAACACCGTCGAAACGCATGTCGAACAAGCGAAATTTGCGGAAAATGCGGTGCAGTATCAGGTCAGCCTGAGCTTTATCAACAATAAATTGTCGGGGCTGATGACGGCTCTGAGAGGTGAATGATCATGTCGAGTTTTAACATTTTCGATATCGCCGGCAGCGGCATGAGCGCGCAGTCGCTGAGGCTGAATCTGGTCGCCAGCAACATCGCCAATGCCAACAGCGTCAGCAGCAGCCTGGAGACCGTTTATAAATCGCGGCAGCCGGTATTTGCCGCCGAGCTGAAGAATGCCATGGACCGGCAGAATTTGGGAAGCAACGTCAACGTATTGGGCGTGGTCGAGAGCCAGGCGCCGACGGTGATGGAATACGCTCCCAATCATCCGATGGCCGATAAAGCCGGCTATATTTACAAACCCAACGTGAATACGATTGAAGAAATGGCCGACATGATGTCGGCATCGCGTTCCTATCAAAACAATGTGGAAGTTTTGAACACGGCGAAGGAATTGATTCTTCAAACCTTGAGAATGGGAAAGTAGAGGATTTGTCATGGCTATTGGATTAGATGCAATTAGCGCGTTGGGTCTGTCGAGCACGGAAACGTCCGCTCCTAAAAAGCAATCGCTGGGGCAGGAGGAATTTCTGAAATTAATGACGACGCAACTGACGCATCAGGACCCGACCAAGCCGATGGAAAACGGCGATTTTCTTGCGCAAATGGCTCAGTTCGGAACGGTGTCGGGGATTCAGGATCTGCAGAATTTGTTTAAAAGCTTTGCTTCTTCGATCAGTTCGGACCAGGCCTTGCAGGCTTCCAGCCTGGTCGGGCGCTACGTCTCGATACCTTCGAGAGAAGGCGTGTTGCCTGCGGGCGGCGAAATCAAAGGTCAACTGGATCTGCCCGGCAATGTTTCCCGCGTGACACTGAAGATCGTCGATGCCCAGTCGGGAGAAACGGTCCGCACGCTGGATCTGGGTAGCCATTCGTCAGGCGCGGTGCCGTTTGCCTGGGACGGCTACAACGACAATAACGTCCTCGCGCATCCGGGCGTCTATCGGCTGGAAGCGGCGGCCGACGTGAACGGTGTCAATACCGCTTTAGCCACCGAGGTTTTTTCAAAGGTGGAAAGCGTAGTTCTGGGCAACGGACAGCAGGGCGTCAGCGTCAATCTCGAAGGTCTCGGCACCATCGGCTTCAATGAAATAACACAGATTCTTTAATATCGGAGGATAGAACATGTCTTTTGTTACGGCAATCAGCGGTTTGAATGCAGCGGCAACCAATCTGGCGGTGACCGGCAATAACATCGCCAACGCGAACACCACCGGGTTCAAGCAATCCCGGGCGGAATTCGCCGACGTTTACGCCTCGTCCCTGAGCGGAGTCAGCACTACCCAGCCGGGGTCGGGGGTGCGGGTCACCAACGTCGCCCAGCAGTTCACGCAGGGAAATATCAATGTGACCGGAAATAATCTGGATCTGGCGATCATCGGTGAAGGTTTTTTTTCTCTGGGTACTGACGCCACTTCGGATCGTCCTTCCATTTATACGCGATCCGGCGAGTTCAAGCTGGATAAGGACGGTTATGTAGTCAACAACCAGGGCAATTTCCTGCTGACCTTCAAGCCGAACGGAACCACCGTTGAAGAAGGCTTCAGCACCGGAGTCATGCAGCCATTGCAAGTGAACGGTTTGCAGGGAGCTCCGCAAGCCACGACTTCGATCGGCATCAGTGCGAATCTCCAGTCCACGCAAACGGCTCCGGCCAATTCCCCGGTGGATCCCGCTGATCCCAATTCCTTCAATCACATGTCGTCGCTGACGGTCTACGATTCCCAGGGAAATTCCCATATCGTGGAGACTTATTATGTAACTCAGAGCCCGACGACGCCGAATACCTGGTCTGCTTACGTATTTGTCGACGATAAGCCGATTAATCTGGACGGTTCGGTTGCACCGGAACCGCTCGATGGAACTCAGACGTCGGTGACGATGACGTTCGATACGTCAGGAAAGCTCACTTCGCCGGTTGGGCCTACCACTTACGGAGCGATTACGTCCACCGATTTGAATCCTACCTTGAATGTCGAGCCGTTGGCTTTTACTTTCGATTTTGCCAATACGAGTCAGTACAACAGCGTATTTTCGGTCAATAAGTTATCTCAAGACGGTTTTCCGACAGGCAATCTGACCGGTATCAGCATCAGTGACGACGGCATCGTCTTTGCCAATTACAGTAACGGCAATTCCGAACCGTTGGGAATGGTGGCAATTACGCGCTTCGCTAACCCCCAAGGATTGAATAAGGCAGGGGACACCACTTGGACTCAGAGCTCGGCTTCGGGCGAATCCCTTACCGGAGAGCCCGGAAAAGGCAGTAACGGCACGGTCAAATCGGGAGCGCTGGAGGCTTCCAATGTCGACCTGTCGGAACAATTGGTCCATCTGATCATTGACCAGCAGGCATATCAGGCCAACGCCCAAACCATCAGCACGGAAAACACCATTACCCAAACCATTCTAAACATTCGCTAGCCTTGAGGTAGGAGAGCCGTTATGGACAAAAGCCTGTATATTGCAATGAGCGGCGCCAAACAAACGCTGCTGGCGCAAACGGCCAACGCCAATAATTTGGCGCATTCGCAGACCACCGGATTCAAAGCGGATCTGGAGCAATTTCGCAGCATGCCGGTTTTTGGTCCGGGTTTTCCTACCCGTGTCTACGCCATGACGGAAAGGCCGGGAACGAATCTGGCCGCCGGCTCCCTGCAGAGCACCGGGCGGGAACTCGACGTGGCGGTGGACGGAGAAGGCTGGTTGGTGGTTCAGGACGCGGAAGGAAAGGAAGCCTATACCCGCGCCGGCGATCTTCGAATTACCCCGGAAGGGTTATTGCAGAACGGAGCCGGCTTGCCGATTCTGGGACAGGACGGTCCCATTGCCGTGCCGCCGTCGCAGAAACTGGAAATAGGCGGCGACGGCACGATCAGCATGGTACCCCTGGGGGCTAGGGCATCCAATATGGTTGTTCTCGATCGGATCAAATTGGTCAAGCCGGCGATGGACAACCTGGAAAAAGGCAATGACGGTCTCATGCGCATGAAAGACGGAAAGACGGCGGCGCCCAGTGCCGAAGTGACTCTTGTGCAGGGTGCGCTGGAAGGAAGCAACGTCAATGCCATCGGCGCGATGGTGGAAATGATCGAATTGGCCAAAAACTTCGAATTGCAAACCAAAGTCATGAAGAGCGCCGATGAAAACGCCGGCGCAAGCGCCAGGCTCATGCAGATGGCATAAACCCTGCATCGGTTAGGTCGAGACAAATTTTTGACAGCGAGGAAACTATCATGACAGAACGCGCACTATCGGTCGCTCAAACCGGTCTGGAGGCCCAGCAAACCCGCATGGCGGTCATTGCCAACAATCTGGCCAACGTCAACACCACCGGATTCAAAAAATCCCGGGCGATTTTCGAAGATCTGGTTTATCAAAATATCCGCCAGGTCGGCGCTCAATCTACGCAGAATACGGAATTACCCTCCGGGCTGCAACTGGGCACGGGAGTCCGAACCGTCGCCACCGAAAAACTGCACACCCAGGGTAATATTCAGCAGACTGAAAATTCGCTGGATGTGGCCATAAACGGCCGGGGATTTTTACAAGTCCTGATGCCTAATGGCGACATCAATTACACTCGGGACGGTTCCTTGAAACTGGATTCAACCGGCCAGTTGGTGACTTCCGGCGGTTTGCCTCTGGAGCCGTCGATCACGATTCCCAACGATGCCATCAGCATTACCATTGGCCGCGACGGGACGGTTTCTGTTCTGCAGCCGGGCAATGCCACGCCGGTCCAGGTGGGCCAGATCGAGACGGCCGATTTCATCAATCCGACGGGCTTGGAACCGGTGGGCGAGAATCTTTACCGGGAGTCCGTCGCCAGCGGCACGCCCGTCCTCGGAACGCCGGGGGATCAGGAATACGGACCGCTGCTGCAAGGTTCCTTGGAAACCTCCAACGTCAACGTGGTTGAAGAACTGGTCAACATGATTGAAACGCAGCGGGCCTATGAGATGAATTCCAAGGCCATTTCAACCACAGACCAGATGCTGTCCTTCGTGACGCAACAATTGTAGGGTTAATAGCATGATTTTCCCTAAGCTCGGCTTCATCGGCGCAGTGCTCGTCATGCTCGCGGCCTGTACGCCGATACCGCCCAAAGATCCGGAATTTGCTCCCGTTGCGCCCGTTAATCTGACGCCTCCGCCTCAGAGCAATGGCTCAATTTACCAGTCGGGTTACGATATGCGGTTATTCGAAGACAACAAGGCCATGCGGGTCGGCGACGTGCTGACCATCCGGTTGCAGGAGCTAACTCAGGCACGCAAGGCGGACGATCTGAATGCGAAAAAAGATCTAGACGTCTTGCTCACGGCTCCGTGGGTGGCGGGATTCGATACGTCGGTTATTACCGGCAATGATTTGAAAACCGAATTGGCCGCCAAAAGGGACTTCAAAGGCGAGGGCGAGGCCAACCAGAGCAACAGTCTGGTAGGCGATATTTCGGTCACTGTCGTGGAAGTCTTGCCGAACGGCAACTTGAGGGTGCGCGGTGAAAAGAGAGTGACGCTGAACCAGGGGGACGAATACATTCGGTTGTCGGGTATCGTCAGAACAGTCGACATCGATCCTTCCAACACGATTTCTTCGGATAAGGTGGCCGATGCGACCATCATGTATACCGGCAGCGGGGCCATGGCCGATGCCAGTAAGATGGGATGGCTTTCGAGGATTATCTACAGTCCCTGGTGGCCTTTCTAAATTTTATGGAGGCTGAAAGATGAAGTGTATGCGTAAAATGATTGTTGCTCTAGCCCTGCCGGGGCTCTTTCTTGGCAGTTTAGTCCATGCCGAACGCATCAAGGACATCGCTTCCATCGAAGGCGTCCGCACGAACCAGTTGGTAGGCTACGGTCTGGTGGTGGGTCTGGATAAATCGGGGGATAAAAACAAGTTTACCGGTCAAACCTTGCGCAGCATGCTCGGACGTTTCGGAGTAACCTTGCCGCCGGGCATCGATCCCAAAGCCAAAAATATCGCGGCCGTGGCGATTCAGGCGGAACTTCCGGCTTTTGCCAAACCCGGTCAAACGATCGACGTTACCGTGTCTTCGATCGGCGATGCGAAAAGCCTTCGTGGCGGCACGCTGCTGATGACGCCTCTGAAAGGAGCCGACGGGCAGGTCTATGCGGTCGCACAGGGGAGCCTGGTGGTCAACGGCTTGAGCGCCTCGGGGAAGGACGGATCGAGCATTACCGTCAACAATCCGAGCGTCGGCCGCATTCCGAACGGGGCCACCGTCGAGCGCATAGTCAATACGCCCTTTTCCGCTAATAACGAATTGATTTTCAATTTGCATACCGCCGATTTTACTACCGCCAATCGCATGGCGGAGTCGATCAACAACGAACTCGGAGCCGATACCGCAAGGCCCGTCGATGCCGCCTCGGTCAGAGTCAGAGGGCCTTCCGATCCCGGATTAAAAGTTTCGTTCGCCGCCATGATTGAAAATATTCTCGTGGCTCCCGACGAGGCGCCGGCCAAAATCATAGTCAACTCCCGTACCGGCACGGTGGTGATCAACAGCAAGGTCAGGGTCCAGCCTGCGGCCGTGTCTCACGGCAATTTAACGGTGACGATCGACGAAAATCCGCAGGTCAGCCAGCCTTATGAATTCTCGCGGGGGCAAACGGTGGTAACGCCCCAATCCGACGTGAGTGTTAGTGAAGAAAAACAACGTATGTTTGTATTCAACGCCGGCGTTTCCCTGGATGAAATTGTCCAGGCAGTCAACCATGTAGGAGCGGCGCCCAGCGATCTGGTGGCCATCCTCGAAGCTCTTAAATCGGCCGGTGCCTTACGGGCCGAATTAATCGTCATCTAAATAGGAGTTCACATGCTACCTGTCAATCATGCCGATACGTACACCAGCTTTGATGGGCTGGCCAAGTTGAAAAGCGAGGCCAGGAAAGAATCTCCCGAAGCATTAAAAGCAGCCGCCAAACAATTCGAATCGATTTTTTTGAATAACGTGCTTAAAACCATGCGGGAAGCCAAATTGGCGGACGGCATACTGGATAACGATCAGAGCCAGTTTTATAGCGAAATGTACGATCAGCAATTGGCGCTGCATATGTCGGGATCGGTGGGGCTGGCCGATTTGGTCGTCCGGCAGATGAAGCGCGAGGGTGAGGAGTCCGACAACAACAGAAAAATGGATCTTGAGGATTATCTGAACCGTTCGTCCACGGCTTCCAAACCCGTCGCCGGGCCGCACGGAGCCGTCGATAAGGTGGCCGGCACCAAAGAAGATCTGGAACGTCGGTCGGATGATGACGGCTGGGAGATTGAAAATCGACCGGAGAACGCCTCTCCGGCGCAGCGGCCCGAACGTCATCCCGGAATCGCCGGGAGACGAGCCGGAAACTGGGCGGATTTCGATGAAGAAAACGGCGATTTCAACCAATTTACCGAATTCCGGTTAAAGAATGGAGCGGCCGGGCCGATACATTCTTCACAAGACTTCGTCAGAAAATTGCACCCTCTGGCAGAACAGGCAGCCAGAGAGTTGGGCGTGGCACCTAAAATGCTATTGGCGCAGGCGGCGCTGGAAACCAACTGGGGGCGTTCATTGATAAGGCACAGCGAGGGCAGCAGTTTCAATTTATTCAACATCAAAGCCGACAAAGCCTGGCAAGGAAAGAAGACTCAGGTTAGTGCGTTGGAGTTTGAACACGGCATGGCCAAAAAGGTGACTTCGCCTTTTCGATCCTACGCCTCCTTCGAGGAAAGTTTCCAGGATTATGTGAGTTTTATAAAGAGCAATCCGCGCTACGACGATGCGTTGAAGCAGGCAGGCAATCCGGAGCATTACATGCACAAACTACAGCAGGCAGGGTATGCGACCGATCCCAACTATGCGGAAAAGGTACTTAAAATTTATTACAGCAATGCCATGAACGAGTTTGAATCCGATCTCGCGATGGCAATGAATAAATGATCCAGCTTATTAGTTACTTACCGAACAGGACAGCATCATGGCAGGAATTTTAGGAACGGCATTGACAGGTCTGATGGCCTTTCAGCGTTCGCTGGATACCACCAGTCACAATATCGCCAACGTCAATACCGAAGGGTATAGCCGGCAACGGGTCGAATTAAGCGCACGCAATGCGTATTATTCGACCGAAGGCTATGTCGGGCAGGGCGTTAACGTTGCCAACATTACTCGAAGCTACGATCAATTCGTTAACCAACAGTTGAACGTCAGCACCTCGGCATATGCCGAATCGGACTGGCTTTCGGCAATGGCGTCGCAAGTGGATGCGATCGTCGCCGACAATGATTCAAGCCTGTCGGCTTCATTGGACTCTTTTTTCAGCGCGGTCCATAACGTCGCCAACGACCCGGCTTCCGTTTCGGCACGGCAGGCGATGCTGGACAAGGCGGATTTTCTGGCGCAGCAATTCAATACGCTGTCGTCTTATTTTGACGACTTCCGCGCTCAAACGAATGGACAAATGCAGGCGACGGTGGACGACATCAACTCGTATGCCCAAGCGATTGCCGATCTGAACGCCAGGATCGTCTCCGACACCGCCATGGCACCTGACGGGCAATTGCCCAATGATCTGCTCGATCAGCGCGATGCGCTGGTCACCAAGCTGGCCGAGAAAATAAACATTTCCGTGCTGAATCAGGACGACGGTTCGATCGGCATCATGATCGGCCAGGGCCAATCCCTGGTCCTGGGCGCGAACGCGTATGAACTGTCGTTGCAGGGATCGAGTACGGATGAGACCTACAAGGACGTGCTTGTCAACGGTCAAAAGATAACCCAGCAAATTACCGGGGGCGAGCTTTCGGGACAAATCAAATTCCGGGATCAAGTTCTGGATCCGGCTCAACAGCAGTTAGGCATGCTGGCCGTAGGGTTGTCGATTCAGATCAATTCGGTGCATACCCAGGGATTCGATTTAAACGGCGACGTCGGCAAAGACCTGTTTGTATTAGGAAGTTCGTCGTCCGGCGTGCCGGTCATTGCCGATCCCAATTTTGCCGGTGGCGGCAGTGTTTCAGTCTCGTACGATCCGGCCAATACGGCAAATCTGAAACCCAGCGACTATCGATTGGATTACGACGGCGCCAGCTATACTCTGACCCGCCTGAGCGACAACAAGGCGATCGACATCTCGGGGTTTCCCGGCAGTGCCGTCAACGTCGAAGGCCTGACTCTCAACTTGACGGCGGCTCCGTCAGGCGCGTCAAGCTTCCTGATAAGACCTGCATTCGACGCGGCCGGAAAGCTGGATCTGGCTATTTCCGATCCGAAGGAAATTGCCGCGGCGAGCAGCGCGCTGACCACGCCGGGAGACAATACCAAAGCTCTGGAACTGGCCAACCTGGGAACAAAGTCCGTGTTATCCGGCGGCCGTTCGACTTTCTCGGAAGCTTACGGGGAATTGATCAACAAAGTGGGTGCTTCGACTCAATCGGCGGCTGCCAGCCGTTCGGCTCAGGAGGTCCTGCTCAATCAGGCCAGGCAAACACGGGAAAGTCTGGCCGGCGTCAATCTGGACGAAGAAGCGGCCAACCTGATCCGGTTTCAAAATGCCTATCAGGCTGCGGCCAAAGCCATCTCGGTTGCCAATTCATTATTTGATACCATCATCAATGCCGTTCGGTAGGAGACTGTCATGCGAATTTCGACTTCATGGGCGCAACAACTGGGTTTAAATGCCATGCTCGATCAGCAGGCCAGATTGAGCAAGACCCAAATGCAGTTAGCCAGCGGCAAAAAGATCCTGACCCCCTCTGACGACCCGGTAGGGGCGGCTCGTCTCGTTGATCTTGACCATCGCATCAAGCAGACGGAGCAATACCAAAGCAATCTCGAATCGGCCAGACAACGGCTTTCGCTTCAGGAAGGCGTGCTGCAGAATGCGGTCGACGTCCTGCAGCAGGTGACCGAATTGGGCATGCAGGGCTTGAACGGCACCAATACGCCGAGCGACAGAAATTCCATCGCTATCGAAATGGAAGGGCTACGGGATCATCTCCTTAAGCTGGCCAATACCCAGAATGCCAACGGAGAATATATCTTTGCCGGTTTCAAGAGCAAGACGCCTCCTTTCACTCAAATTGCGGCTCCCGGCGGAGGGTTTTCCTATGATGGGGATTCCGGTCAGCGAAACATTCAAGTCGGGATGGAGCGAACGATTGCCGACGGCAATCCCGGCGACAGCGTTTTCGGAATGCCGGCGGGCACCCCGCCGGCTTCGGGACCGTCGCCTGGCCTGGAGAACGTCTTCGAGGCCATCGATAAATTCGTTTCGGATTTGAAAAATAACGATCCCCAGTCGTCGTCGCTGGACGATATTTCCCATGCCATGGATAGAATCATCAACGTGCAGTCGTCCACCGGCATAAGACTAAGCATTCTGGATCAGCAGGAAATGGCGAATTCCGATGATGCCCTCCACGCCGAAACGGTGCGTTCCGGCATAGAAGACATCGATTATGCCGAAGCGATCAGCCGGTTTAATGCTCAAACTTTAGCGCTGCAAGCGGCTCAGCAGACTTTTGCTCAAACGCAGAGATTATCGTTGTTTAATTTTATTAGTGGCTGAAATACGGTAAGAAATGCCTGGAATCAATTCTTATTGAAGGTTTCTTTCGAGAGACCGATTCAATCGTTGTCCGGGTTTATTTGGAAAAATGAATTTCTTTTCCTAATGCGTTTTCTTAAGCTTTGCCGCTAGTTAATAAAAAAGGTCGGAACTGATTTTTCGATTGGCCAATTTGAAATATGAAACAGACTTAATGTTGAACTCGGGCCCGGAAATGGAACAAGAATGCCTTCTCGAAATCGTTCAGATTGGACGGCAGCCGATCCTTGATCGTAATCAACAAACCTTTGGCTATGAGTTGCTTTACAGATACAACAATAAAGGAGCCGGGGAAGACGCCATCGATGGGGATTTAATAACTGCGCGGACGCTGCTTTTTACATTTCTGGAATTCGGCGTGAAACACTTGGTGGGCGATCACCGGGCGTTTGTAAATCTTACCAAGCAATTTTTTACTGACATGCATATTCCGATGCTGGATAAGGAACGGTTTGTGTTGGAGGTTTTGGAAAATATTCAAATCGATTCTGAACTTGTGAATGGGGTTCGGAAACTGCACAAGAACGGTTTTTGTATTGCATTGGATGATTATAGGTTTGAGTCTCACTGGGAACCCTTATTACCCTGTTGCTCTATAATTAAAGTAGACATTCAGGGATTAAATCTCGCTTCATTTGCTGAAGAGATCTCCGGATTAAAGGCGAAAGGATTGGTGCTGCTTGCCGAAAAGGTTGAAACGCACGCCGAGTATGAAATGGCTTTTGAGCTGGGTTTTGATCTTTTTCAGGGTTATTTTTTTGCAAAACCGCAAATTTTAAGCACTAGGCTGTTACAAACTAATCAGACTCTTCTGTTAAAGGTGATTTCCCGCATTAATGATCCCACCGTAGATCTTGATGAACTGGCCAAGCTGATTTCTTTGGATCCGAAACTCAGTTTCAAGGTATTAAGATTCATCAACTCGGCTTCTCTTGGTTTTACAAAAAGGATTAGTTCCATTCAACAAGCCGTCATGTATATCGGCTTGAAAAAACTGAGGGCATGGGCAAGCCTGTTTATTATGTCGGAAATGCAGAGTAAAAATTCCGAATTATTGAAAACCGGGCTGATAAGGGCAGAAATGTGCTATTTCATAAGCCGAGAGCTTGCCATCGATGATCCGGAGAGTGCTTATACAGTTGGACTGCTTTCCATTCTTGATGCCTTGCTAAATCGACCCTTGGATGAATTAGTCAAAGACATGCCACTGCCTGTTGAAATGACTCAAGCGCTTATTGAACGCACCGGGAAATACAGCATTGGCTTAAATTGCGTATTGGCTCTTGAACAAGGCCGGCCCCCGGAGGCATGCGAAGAATGGGTGACGCCGGACAAAGTGATAACCAATTATGTGAAAGCTATTGCCAATACCGAGAATATCCTGAATGAACTTGGCGGTTTACATTAATATTTTTGCAGGAACCGATTATTTCCTGAATTAAATCCTGAGCCTAACGGACTTACTGGAAATTGCAATCAGAAAGTGCAAAAAGTTCACGATAAGTCTTTTCGTCGGCGACGTGCTTCGGTTTCAGCGGGGCGGTCGACTATTAACAAATAGATGTTTGGTTGCAATGATCCGTAGGCTTTGCAAATTCTTCCAGGAGTTTGGCTTATACAGAAAGGTTGCTTGTTCACAAATTTTTCTTCACTAATTCTTAAAGAGAAAATTGCATGTTCGTCATTATTGGTTACATCGTGGTTGTGGGCGCTCTTCTGGGCGGCTATCTGGGAGCGGGCGGGCACATAGGCGTACTGGTGCAGCCGTTCGAATTCCTGATTATCTTCGGAGGAGCGGTCGGAGCCTTCATCGTTTCGAACAGCCCGAAGATCCTGAAAGCGACCATGGGCGCACTGGGCAGCGCCTTCAAAGGCACCAAGTACACTAAAGAGTTTTATCTCGAAACCCTGACCCTGCTGAACAATATTTTCATCAAGATAAGGCAGCAGGGACTGCTGGCCATCGAAAGCGATATCGACAGCCCGAATGAAAGCCCTATTTTCAGCGCCGCCCCCAACGTAATGGCGGATCACCATGCCATGGAGTTCCTCACTGATTATCTTCGGCTGATGGTGGCCGGCAATTTCGACGTCCATCAAATGGACAATCTGATGGACCTCGACATAGAAACCCATCACGAAGAAGAACACTTGCCGATCGGAGCGCTCTCCCGGCTGGCGGACGGTTTGCCGGCTTTCGGGATTATCGCGGCCGTTATGGGCGTGGTTCATACCATGGGATCGGTGGGTAAACCTCCGGCCGAGCTGGGCCAACTGATCGGCGCGGCTCTGGTCGGCACTTTTCTGGGAATTCTACTTTCCTACGGTTTCATCGGTCCCCTGGCCGGCCTTCTGGAGCAGAAACTGGGAGAGTCGACCAAATACTATCAGAGTATAAAAGCCGGGCTGATCGCCTCCATGAACGGCTACGCGCCGCCGGTGGCCGTGGAGTTTGCCCGCAAAGTCATGTTTTCGACCGAGCGTCCTCCTTTTGCGGAGCTTGAAGAACACCTGAAAAATAATAAAGCTACCGGTTAAGCGAGCCAAGAGGCCGACATGAGCGAAAACAAACCCGTTATCATCAAAAAAATTAAAAAAGGCGGTCATGGGCATCATGGCGGCGCCTGGAAATTGGCTTACGCCGATTTCGTCACGGCGATGATGGCGTTTTTCCTGCTGATGTGGCTGTTGGGGACGACGGAGCCTTCGATCCGCCAGGGTATTGCCGATTATTTTACCGATCCGTGGCGGCCGTCTCTTGCCGGCGGCGCGAACACGGGCGACGCCACCAGTCTCATTCAGGGAGGCGGGCAGGACGTAACCCAATCCGAAGGGCAGGTCAAATTGACCAACGAAGGCAAGCAGCAGACCGTTGCCGACGCCAGCGATAACGATACCGATGAAGAGGCGGAACGGCTCGACATCAACCATCTAAAAAAACTGAAGGAAAAAATCGATAACTTGATCGAAACCAATCCTCTTCTGAATCAGTTCAAGAGCCAACTGAAGATCGATTTTACCACTGAAGGACTACGGATTCAGATCATCGATAAGGAGAAAAAAGCCATGTTCAACACCGCCAGCGCCCGGATGGAGCCTTACGCTGCGCAGATCCTCGACCAATTGGCACCGGTCATCAATGAACTGCCGAACCGGATCAGCGTTTCAGGCCATACCGACAGCGTGCCGTTTCCCGGCAACGGCGAAGGCTATACCAACTGGGAACTCTCCGCCGATCGGTCCAATGCGGCCCGGAAAGAATTGGTGCGGGGCGGCTTGAAGGACGAGAAAATCATTCGCGTGGTAGGGCTCGCTTCCAGCGTGCATTTGGACAGGGACGATCCCTACAATCCAATGAATCGGCGCATTTCGATCATCGTATTGAACAAAAAAACCGAAGAGGGCATCGTCAATAGCGCCAATCTGGATGATTTCACCGAGGATTTGTTAAAAAAGAATACGCCGCCGGCGGCCGAACCGATTAAAGCGGACGCAGCCATGCCGGTATCGGTTAAACAATAGCTGGTTTCATGCGGGCATCCGTTGCGTGCAAGGCTTTGCTGGCTCAGACAGGTGCCTTCTTGTTGGCGTTTCTGGCCTTCAAGGCCGGCCCGTTACTCGGTTTGGCTCCGGGTCCGTTATTCCTTGTCGCTCTCCAGAGTGCTTTTGCCATCTTTTTGAGCGGACTTCTTCGTCTGCCGTGGTGGTGGCTGATCATTCAGGGCCTGTTCCTTCCCGCCGTTTTGTTTACCTTGAGCCTGAAAATGCCACCGGTATTTTTTCTGGTAGCCTTTATTCTGCTCTGCCTGTTCTATTCGAGCAATATCCGGGAAAGAGTTCCCCTGTATCTGTCCAACGAGACGACCGGCCAGGCATTGGAAGAATTGTTGCCGAAACAGCCTAGTTTCAACTTTCTCGATTTGGGCAGTGGCCCGGGCGGCTTGGTGACCTATCTGGCCAAGCGAAATTCATTCGGTACGTTTCATGGGGTTGAATCGGCGCCGGCCTTATTTCTGATCAGTTGGCTCAGGCTAAGGAAAACATTCAACGCCAACGTCCGCTACGGCAATTTGTGGCGGGAAAATCTGGAATCCTACGACGTCGTCTATGCTTTTCTTTCCCCGGCCGCCATGCCCGAATTGTGGCGAAAGGCTAAAAAAGAAATGCGCCGGGGCTCGCTGTTCGTCAGCAATTCGTTTGCCGTTCCCGGCGAAAAACCGGCACGGACCCTGCGGTTAAAAGATGCGCGGCGAACCCGTCTGATGATCTGGAAAATGTAAAGAGATCCCGGCTGCCGTTCCGGAAAACGATCACACTTCAAACAAACCGGAGATCAACAACAAAACGCCGCGTGATTTTCCATACACCAGATTTATAGCTTCGGGAAGATATCGGATGGAGTTATTGAAGAGTAACTCTTTTAGGTGGTACTGAGTTACCCCCAATGTTACCCCAACTTACCCCCGATTTCCAGCGTACTTAGTTGCACTTCGTTGGACAATAAAAAAACCGCTAAGCCTTGAAACTTGCGGGTTTTAGAATCTCGTTGAATCAGTTTGAACTCACCGATGGAGGCTGCGACCGGAATCGAACCGGTATAGACGGCTTTGCAGGCCGCTGCATAACCATTTTGCTACGCAGCCATGGCGATTAAATGAAAAAGCCGCGAATATCGCGGCTTTTATTGATAATTTGGAGCGGGAAACGAGATTCGAACTCGCGACCCCAACCTTGGCAAGGTTGTGCTCTACCACTGAGCTATTCCCGCGCTTCAATTTATTCGGCTATTATAAGGCTTTTTTTTGAGCTGTCAAACAATATCTTTATTGAATATCGATCGCTAAAGCCCAGCCCGTTTTGCCTTTGCATTCGCCTTCTTCGACAGAGACTTCGGCAAAGGTATTTTCGGTTCCGAAAGCATCCTGCAATTTCAGAACCTTAACCGGCGTTCCCTGTGCGAAATGCTGGCAGGTACCGGTTCTGTCGGCTTCTTCGGTATCGTCATAGGCAGCCAGGGTGCCGGGAGCGGAGACTAACCGGATGGTAGCTGAAGGGTCGTAAGTATTCACGCTTTTCAACACATAGCGTTGGCCAACCTGAAGATTTTTAATGGTAGGACCGGTAGGCTGGCTGGGTGCTCCGCTTTCTCCGCCGCTGAATAGGCCTATTACCAGCAAAAGAGCGATACCTCCAACCGCACCAAAAAATACCTTTGGATTTTTTTCTTTTAAACTTAATGCGGAAGATATTAAATTGCCGGCAATATTTTTTGCTGATTCTACCGATTTTTTAGTACTTTCTTCTATCTTGGCGTTTTCTTCTTTTTTAGCGTTTTCTTCACTCATTTCTCATCCTCACGATTTTTGTAATTTTATTTATATCTTTATAAGTGCACTTCAAACCCGGCGGTTCACGTCCGTTTTCTTTCATGTTCTATATCCATGACATGAGTCTGGATTGCCCGATTTTAATGCAAAATAGACTTACGAGCCCACGCCCCTTATCATCATTAGTTTGCCAAAATTAGGCCTGACAGACAAACGAACGGGTGATATTTTTTTAAGTAGACGTTCCCTTTTGAAGGTTTTTCATGGAAAACAAAAGCTCTTTTATTCCCATTAACGTCTACTTAATTGAACAACTTACCACGATGAAAAAACTTTTCAAGTGCTTTATGCGTTGTTTTGTTAATTCGGGCAGAGTCCGGGGAACTAAATAAAATCGTACCCTTTCTTCGCCGGAGTCTGCTTTTCTTTTTCGACGATTCGGATGCAATTGAATTGCCAGTAGCCCAAGCCTATGTTTTTTCTATAATGCAGCTCAACCGGAAATTCTTCGCCTTTCACTTGCAGGCGTATCACATCGCCCTCTTTTAGAAGAAAACTGTCGGTAATGATGAAGGTTTTTTCACCGTCGGTTCCGCTGTGAGAATACATAAGCGCTTTTTGCTGGTCCTCTTTGTTCACTGCATTGGGCAGGGAATAGGAAACCGAGAAAAACTGGGGCGTCAGGAATTGAACGCCGAAATGTATCTTGGGACTTTGCTTGTTCACCACGATCTTGTTGACGATGCCGATCGCGCGCTGCTCGCTTGGGCTTCCTGTTTTTCTGAAACTGATCAGGCTTCCGACGGACAGCATTCCCGCTTGTTCGAAGTGACAACTCAACAGACTGTCGGAGTCCGTTTCGGCGACAAGTTCCAGAGAAGAATCGACGGAGAGGGGCATCGAGTTTTTAAGGGCATGGGTCGCGGCCAGACCGATGGCGACGTATCGGTCTAGCCGATCGCTGAACAGCGCCGAACTCTGCAATTTTATTCCGGACCAGCGTTGTGTCAGATAGTCAAGGAGTTCGGCAGTCGGCTGATCGTTCTTGGGGAACAAATGCATGGAGCTGAAGCGGCCTTCCACTGAATAGCTCGAGCTTAATTTCTGTTTAAGAGCTTTATATAAATTGGAAAAATCCAGGTACAAGACGGTATGACCCTCCTCGACGGACGTTTCGGCATGAAACTGGGGCGGCCTGTCTTCTTCGGCAGGGATCAGGCATTGCACGGGCTGGCCGGCAATGGGTCTGGGATGCAGGCTGACTAAGGGCGATACGGTTTCGATAAAGCTGAAGACCTGCGGGATTTCTCTCTGCATCAAGCCCGTAGGTTCGGTCAGGCTCAATAACAGGATCTGTTTGTAACATTCCTCGGGCGAGCTTTTGGTATTGGGCTGGCTCGGGTCCAACACTACGGTTTTGGTGCTTTTATTCAGCTTGACGCTGAGCCGGTAAAGCGAATGGATGTCCAGCCATACCCAGGCCGGTATCGGCAGGCCCATGATGAAATGGCTGATGATGATGTTGCTTAACAGCCGGATACAGCGTTGTATCGCCAACGCCACGTTCTTTCCCTGTAGCCAACTGACAGACTTTTGCGTCAGTTCCCTGACCACTATCCAATAGCCGATGGCGAATTCCTTTTCAATCGAGACCAGAACGGCGAGAATTTTATGATCGTTTTCTTCTTTGGGAAAACCCGCTTTGGTCAGTCTGAAGCGAAGATTGTCTTCGACCGCGGAAATGCTCGGATGCAGGCGTTCGAGCATGTCCAGCCTAAGCTCGGTCGGCATCTCGATAGTGTTGGATTCGATGACGAAGTCGTGTAGAAGGCGGGTGGCCAGACCCGGATTGCCGGCCGGCAGTTCGGAAATCCAGTGTTGCAGCGATTTGGCTTCGAATTCGACAAGGCGTTGAGGATCGTTGTGGCGCTTTGGAATAACCAGGAAAAAGGAGTTCTTCACATGCTCACCGGAGAAGTTTATGCGGTCAGTCTCAATAGAAAGTCTTAGTGTAGCAGCTAATTAAAGTGCCCGGTGTGACGTCGACGTAAAAAATGGATTATTAAGGAAAATTTGTCGGTCGGTAAAGTTCAGAAATACAAAAATTCCCCGGTCAAGCACCGCCTTTTTTTACCATCATGCCTTTCGAGGGATTATAGCCAATAATTGCAATACTGATGAAGACGATAAAAGAAACCAGGGTATAAATGAACGCCGGTTGGTTATATTGCGCGTATAAAGCAAACCGGACCAGTTCCACGGCTTGGGAAAAAGGATTGTATTTGGCCAGCGTATACAGCAAAGGGCTGGATTCTTTTATTTTCCATAAGGGATACAGCGCGGTGGACATGAAAAACATCGGAAAAATTACAAAATTCATGACGCCGGCGAAATTTTCCAATTGTTTGATGAACGAAGACAGCAGCAAGCCCAGTGCGCCCAGCATCAAGCCCGACAGCAGCAAGGCCGGCAGCACCCACAGATAGCCGAGCCAGGGCGCCCTGATCTCATAGGCCCAGGCGATGGCCAGGAACACGTAAGCCTGCAGCACCGACACGCTCACTCCCGCCAGTAACTTGCTCAAGAGCAAAAACCAGCGGGGCAAGGGAGAGACCAGCAGAATCCGCATGCTGCCCATTTCCCGGTCGTATACCATCGACAAGGAGCTCTGCATGCCGTTGAACAACTGGATCATTCCGATCAGGCCGGGCGTAATGTAGACTTCGTAGAGAATATAGGTTTCGTACGGCGGTGTAATGGCGAGGCCCAACGCCGCCCTGAAGCCTGCGGCAAAAACGAACAGCCAGATCAACGGCCTGACCAGGGCCGATACGAAGCGTTCCCGCTGGGTGAAAAAACGCCAGCATTCGCGCCAGACAATGCCCCATAGCGCGCGCCAGTAATGCAGTAAGTTCACGCCTGATTTCCCCCTTGAGTCAGTTTGAAAAAAGCGTCTTTAATCTGTAGGCAGCCGGTAAGCTGCAGAATGTCGTCCACATTGCCCTGGGCCCGAATCACGCCTTTGTGCAATACGATGACCCGGTCTTCCGGATAAATTTCGTCGATCAGATGGCTGGCCCAGAGCACGGCGATGTTTTCCTCGGCGGCCAGGCGGTGGACGTGTTCCACGATCGCCAGGCGGCTCGGCACGTCCAGTCCGACGGTCGGTTCATCGAGCAGCAGCAAGGCGGGCTTATGAATGAGTGCCCGGGCAATTTCCACCCGCCGGCGATGGCCGCCGTTCAGTTGGCGTATTTTTTCGAAGCGACGCTCGTACATATCCAGCCGTTCCAGTTCCTGCCTTATCCGTTGCCTCGCCAGTTTTCCGCCCATGCCGTGCAGTGACGCGTGATAGCGTAAATTTTGCATCACCGTCAGATCCAGATCCAGCGTGGGTTGCTGAAACACCACACCGAGTTTCGCCAAAGCTTTCAAAGTCTGTTTTTTAATGTCGAAACCACAAAGCTCGATGCGCCCGTTGCGGGCATCGTACAAACGGGTGATCAATGAAAACAGAGTGCTTTTGCCGGCTCCGTTAGGGCCCAGCAGCAGGGTGCAGGCGCCGGAAGGAATGCTGAAGCCGACCCGGTCCAGCGCTTTTTTGCCGCTGTATGAAAAGTCCAGATTGTCTACCACCAGTGCCGGAGTCGTCATGGCTTCACCGCAACGCCCCACGGATAGGTGCCCACGCCGATCGATTTGGTGACGGTCAGGCTGGGCAGATCGATGATGGACAGGTCGTTGCTCACCCCGTTGGTGGTGTAAAGCCGTTGTTGATCGGGCGAGAAGGCCAGATTCCAGACCCTTTGCCCGACCAGAAGAAATTTCTCGACTTCCAGCGTTTCGGCATTGACCACGGCGACGCGGTTGGCAGGCCCCAGGGCGACATAACCTTTTTTTCGATCTTTGTCGATCACCACGCCGACCGGCTGGATCTTATCCGAGGTCACGCCCGGAATTTCGAACCGGACAGTCTTGATGATTTGTTTGGTTTTAACGTCGATGACGGACAGGCTGCCGGCCATTTCGGAAGTAACCCACAATTGCCCGCTGTCGGAGGTGAAGCTGACCGCGCGGGGCCTCGGGTCGACCAGCGTGTTTTCGGCGATCTCCTGGGTTTTCGCGTCGATCCAGTGCACCATGTTGGTGGTTTCGGTAGCGCTGACGATCCAGCGATTGTCCGGGCTGACCGTAATGCCTTCGGGTTCGACGCCGACCTTGATCTGCTTGACCGCCTTGCGCTTGGCCGGATCGATGACGGTGACCTGGCTGTCGTCTTCATTCGAGACGTAAAGCCGGTCGCCCGCAGGGTTCAGAGCAAAGGTTTCGGGATCTTCTCCGGACGGCAGTTTGCCCAGTTCTTTCAAGGATTCGGCGTCGAACATCCGGATCGTATCGTCGTCGCTGGTGGCGATATAAAGGATTTTGTGGTCGGGGCTGAGGGCGATGCCGCGCGGCCTTTGCCCCACGGGCACGGTTTTGATCAGTTGGCCTTTTTCGGGGTCGACGACCGCCAGGGCATTGTCTTTTTCCAGGGTGACGAAGACGGTTTCCGCCCGTGGCGCGCCGGACGGCGGAAGCCAGAAGGCCGCTGCCAGCAACGCGGCCGCTGTGTTTGTGGTAACGCCGCGTCGGACGTTCCGGGCCGAAGTGGGGCAGGCGGGTGCCGGCGTTGAGTGCGGAACGGAATGACGAAGCGGCCGCTTCAGGGAGTTCAACGGATTATTTTTCATTGCCTTTTGCCATGTTACATGTCGATTCGGGTTGATCGTATCCGAGCGTATCCAGTTCGGTTTTCGGGTGCAGAAAGCCTTCGATCGGCGCCACGCCGACCAAAGAACGGGGAGCGGCCAGCAATACCGGCTGCCGTAATTGTCCGTCCCAGCGCCGAAAAGACAGAGGCACGCCTTTATAGCCCTGCAAAGCGAACGCATCGCCGAAAAGATAGTCCTTGATCGGCTGCCATTGCCCGGACCGGGTACGGGTGGCCGCTTCACCCAACGCTCTGACCGCCAGATAGGCGCCGTAATCCTGCTCCTCCATCCAGCGCCCGGCGTGTTCCTTGAAGCGGTTCTGCAATTGCACCGCGCCCCACTGTTCGTGAGTACGGTGCCAGGAAGTCGCGATGAGTCCCTGGGTGCCGATGACCGGCCTCGGCAGCCAGGTGCGATACTCGAGATATTCGCCGAACTGGCCTTGTTCGTCGGCGACGACCAGGATGTCGTAGTCATCGACCTGGGTAAAGACCGGAACGTCGGACTGGGCGGTTCGCCGCGCATCGTACGTATGCTCCCAGGTTTTTTCGGCAACGATGTCCATGCCGAAGCGTTTGGCGGCGCGCCGAATGGCTTCGGCATACAGGCGGTCCCGTTCGTCCGGCCCCTGGACGAGAAACCAGTGCGTCCAGCGTTTTTTCAGCATGTATTGCGCCAGGGCGTCGGCCCGCATGGCTCGCGTCGGCAGGAAGTGCAAGACATTGGCCCGGCAATGTTCGTTGCGTAAGGCATCGTCGACCGTGGCTACGTCGAGCAGCAGCGTACGGCTTGCCGAAGGCGAGTCGGCGAGCTGCAATAATTTGTTTTCAGGCAAATTGACCACGACGAAGTCGAATTTGCCGCTGATGCTTTGTTTGAATATTTCGACGGGATCTTCGCTCAGCGGCACCAGAAATTTTTTCAGGACAAAATGCTGCTTGAGAAACTGTCCGGTCGTGTTGTTGTCGTCGATGGCCAGTTCCGCACCGGGCTCGCCTTTATTCGCGATAAAAGGATCCAGATTGGACAGGGCCTTGGGCGCTTCCTGTTCTTGCGTCAAATACGCTATATGGATCGTACTGATCGTTTGGCCGGCTTTTTTCGCATGGGCGGAGCCGCCGGTTATCAATAAAAAAACGAATAGAATTCTTGTCAATCCAGAGAAAAAATGAGCGATGAACGGCATGAGGATGAAAAAATGAATGTACCGGAAAAGCATTTTAACGGATTTACCGATTTTTATTTAGCCCAGGATAGGGTTAAACTAAAAAAGATTTGAAATTTAGTCAGTTAACGCCAATACTAAAAGCGCCATTCTATCTACTCGTTGTGATCCATGACTGATCTTGCTCCTTTTTTCGAATCGATCGACGATATTTTAAATTTTGATCTCGATGGATCCGAGAGTAAATTTGACAATCGGCGGGTCGCTACTCGATACATCCGTAACGACATCCAGGCCGTTTTTTATAAAATTGATTTCCTGACTCGTTTCGGCTTTAATTTTTTTCGCCGTTTGATTCAGGTCCAATTGCTCGACATCAGTACGCGCGGGGTGTTAATCTCGACGGATCAAAAGCTCAAGAAAGGGACCCGAGTCGTTTTGGGATTAAAATTCAAATCCGGCCAGACTTTCCGGATCAAAGCGGTGATCGTCAGGAAAGCGTCGGAATCGGATTATGAATACGGAATCAAGTTTAACGAATGTCACAATGAGCTGGGCGATTATTTGGTGTCGACGCAGAGCGAATTGAAGTTCAGATGAAGCGCCTGCGGAAAGGATGATACCCTCCTACGGGTGCTTGAATTGATCGGTTCTAAGCAGATTCCCTTTCATGATTGAATGTTAGCCGGCTAAAACCGGGCCTTGCCGGACGGCTTGCGTGGTTTGTTCGCTCCGTCGATCCTTATTGAAACTTATGCCTGAACGTCATCCCCATGATTTCCATTAAATTGAGCGGCCTTTTCGTTTACCCCGTTAAATCCCTGGCGGGCATTTCCGTGCCTCGCTGGCCGGTGGTTGAAACAGGCCTGAAGTATGACCGGAAATGGATGATTGTTGATGAAAGCGGGCAATTTCTCAGTCAACGCAAGATGGCCAGTCTGGCTTTAATCAAAACCTCTCTGACCGAGAGCGAGTTGATTCTTTCGGCTCCGGCGATGAAAGATCTTGTTTTGCCTCTGGAAAGCGGGGAGGGCGATCTTGTCCCGGTTACGATCTGGCACGACCAGGGTTTTGCCCGTACCGTTTCTTCCGAAGCCGACCGATGGTTGAGCCGTTTTTTACGTATGGACTGCCGGCTGGTACGCCAGCCCGACGACGAAATACGCAAAGTGGATCCGGCCTACGGCGGTCCTGCCGACCGAGTGGCTTTTTCGGACGGTTTTCCTTTTTTGCTGGTTTCGGAGAATTCGCTGGCTTCATTGAACGAAGCCATGCGGTTGATCCTGCCGATGTCCCGTTTTCGCCCCAATCTGGTGGTTTCCGGATGCGCCGCCTATGCGGAGGACGCCTGGCGCGAGATCGGCATCGGCGCGATCGGGTTCAGGCTGCCCAAGCCCTGCTCCCGCTGCGTGGTGCCGACGATCGATCAGGAGACGGGGGCGATGGGGAAAGAGCCGCTGGCGACGCTCAATCGAACGAGAAAATGGCAAAATAAAGTCTATTTCGGCCAGAACGCCCTGCATGACCGATGCGGCGAGTTGCGCATCGGAGATGAGGTCCGGATTAAATCGACCGGACCGCAGCAGCCGCCTCTTTAAGTGTTTTCCGGCAGATCCGGCTGTGCTCCGCCGAGCGAATGAACCTGCTGAATATCGGCGGTTCCGGCTTTTGCCTTCCATCGTGTTTTCCGTTTCCATGAAAAGCGATTCTTTTTTCAATTTGTTCTTGCCCGCGTTGAGCCGTCGCCAATGGCTCAAGGGAATGATTTCCGGCGGCATGATGCTGGCCTTGCCCTCCTGGCTTAAAACCGGTCTCGGCAAGCCGGCAAGAGAACCTGTGCCGGTACTTGGCGGCAACGAGTTCAAACTGGTCATCGCCAGGACGCCGGTCAATTTTTCCGGCAAAGAGCGCCTGGCCATCACCGTCAACGGCTCGTTGCCCGCGCCGATACTGCATTGGCGGGAAGGCGACACGGTGACTCTGCACGTTGAGAACCGGCTCGACGAGGAAACGTCGATTCACTGGCATGGCATCCTCCTGCCCTACGACATGGACGGCGCGCCCGGCGTCAGCTACAAGGGGATTGCCCCGGGTGAAACCTTCAGCTACCGCTTTAAAGTCCGCCAGTCCGGCACGTACTGGTACCATTCGCATTCGGGCATGCAGGAGCAGGTCGGACTCTATGGCTCTATCGTGATCGATCCTTTAAATCCGGAGCCGGTCGAAGCCCATCGCGACTATGTCGTGCAACTGTCCGACTGGACCGACGAAGACCCGATGGCGGTTTTCGCCAAATTGAAGAAGCAGAGCGACTATTACAACTTCAACCAGCCTACGGCCGTCGATTTTTTTAAAGACATCAGGCGCCAGGGATTCTTCTCCGCTCTCGAGCAGCGCCGGATGTGGAATCGGATGCGCATGAGCCCGACCGATTTATCCGATATTTCGGCCCATACCTACACTTATCTGATCAACGGCGCGACCCCGGACGACAACTGGACTGGTGTGTTCCGGCCGGGCGAAAAGGTACGGCTGCGGCTGATCAATTCCGCAGCGCAGACTTATTTCGACGTGCGCATTCCGGGGCTCAAAATGACCGTGGTGCAGGCGGACGGGCAGAGCATCGAACCGGTCGACGTGGATGAGATCCGGATCGCCGTCGCCGAAACCTACGATGTGATCGTCACTCCGACGGAAGAGGCCCATACCCTTTTTGCCCAATCCATGGATCGGACCGGCTATGCCCGGGGGACTTTGGCAATACGCCCCGGCATGACCGCGAAGATTCCGGAACTCGACCTGCCGGTTCCCTTGTCCATGTCGGACATGATGGGCGCCATGGAACACGGAGAACACGCCGGACATGCCGGCCACGTTGCTTCCGGAAAACGGATACAGGCGCATCATGCCCGCAGCGAATACGGCGCCGGCGTCGACATGCGCGTGGACTGGCCGCGCACCAATCTGGACGATCCGGGCATCGGCCTGAGAAACAACGGCCGCAGGGTATTGACCTACGCCGACCTGCGCACGTTGGGAGGCGCGCCCGATCCCAGGCCGGCCGAACGCGAGATCGAGCTCCATCTGACCGGCAACATGGCCCGCTACAGTTGGTCCCTGGACGGACTCGAATTCGGCAACTCGACGCCGATCCATTTCCGCCACGGCGAGCGCCTGCGAGTGATTCTGGTCAACGACACGATGATGACTCATCCGATGCATTTGCACGGCATGTGGAGCGATCTGGAAAGCCCCGGCGGCGGTTTTCAGGTGCGCAAGCACGTCATCAGCGTGCAGCCGGCCCAGCGGGTCAGTTTTCTGGTCACGGCCGATGCGCCGGGGTATTGGGTATGGCATTGCCATCTGTTTTATCACATGCATGCCGGCATGTTCCGAGTGGTCGTCGTGGCATGAGCGATTGTTTTCACCGGCGGTTATTCATTTCCGCGTTTGTGCGGATATTCCGGAATGAGGCGGACAGGACATGAAGCGGAGACTGACGCGCCTTGCGGCGGCTTTTGTCCTGATCTGGCCGCCTCTGGCGGGGGCTCAGGAAGATCAGGCGCATCCGGATAGCCCTATGGAACATGAAGGGCATTCCGAAGCCATGAGCCATTCCGCGCCGGAGAACGAACCGCCGGCAGCGGAACCCGGCGAATCTACCGAGGCCTCGTTCCCGGACAGCCCTCCGGAGCAGAATCAGGAAACCATGCCGCCTATGGATCATACCGGGCACAAGATGCCGCCGATGCCTGCCGATCAGGCCGAAGCCTCTCATTCCTCTCCCGGCACGGAGAGGCCCGAGCACGGGTCCGCCGCGATGCAGGGCGGATCGCCGCCCCCGGACGCGCGGGATCCTGCTGCGTATGCCGAAGGTTACGGTTTCGGCCCCCTGCCGCCGCCGGAAATGGCCGACGTGGAGTATTTCAACGCACTTCTCGTGGACCGGCTGGAAAGTCTGAGCACCGGCAGTACGACCTTCATGACCTACGATTTTCAATATTGGTGGGGAAAAACTTTTGACCGGGCGCTGGTCCGTGCCGAAGGGGACATCGACGACGGCACTTTTCAGCACGCGCGCACCGAATTGCTCTGGGCGCATGCGGCGGACCCGAACTGGGATACCCATCTGGGCATTCGCTACGACAAAGGCTTCGGTCCCGACCGAGGTTGGCTGGCGCTGGGGGTTCAGGGGATGGCGCCTTACTGGGTATACGTTGAAGCGACCGCCTACGTGGGCGAGGAAGGCAGAACGGCATTCCGGCTGGAAACCGAATACGACGTATTGCTGACGCAGAAACTGGTCCTGCAGCCCCGTACGGAGGCGAACTTTTACGGCAAAAAAGACCCCGCGCGCGCTTTGGGGCATGGATTATCGGATCTTTCCATCGGCCTGCGCCTGCGATACGAAGTCTGGCGCGAGCTGGCACCGTACATCGGGATCGAGTGGGCCGGCCGGTTCGGGGATACGGCGGATTATTTAAGAAACGCCGGCAACCGTACCGATGAAATACGGGCGGTTGCCGGGGTGCAGTTTTGGTATTGATCGGGCTGCGCTCGGGCTTCGGAAATCCGCCGCCGTCGGTCAGCTCTGAGCAATAAAGGCATTGATGATTTCGATGGCGTTCGCCATGCCTTTGTGCAGATTGTGCTCGATTTCCGCCATGGTGATTTCTTCGCCCGATTTTCCCGCCGCTTTGTTGGCGATGACCGCCATCGCCGCATACTCCATGCCGAGTTCCCTGGCGAGGGCAGCTTCCGGCATGCCGGTCATGCCGACCACGTCGCAGCCGTCTCTTTCCATGCGGAGGATTTCCGCCGCCGTTTCCAGGCGGGGCCCTTGCGTGCAGCCGTAGGTAGCGACGGGAGTCACCGGAATCCTGGCTGCCGCCGCTGCGGTGATCAGCCGGGCGCGAAGCGTCTGGCTGTACGGATAGCTGAAATCGATGTAACCGGCCGGCTGGTCGTCGTCTTCGAAAAAGGTATGCTTGCGTCCGTAACTGTAGTCGATGATCTGGTCGGGAATGGCGATGTGGGCGGGTGCCATGGCCTCGGTGATGCCGCCGACCGCGGCCACTGCGATGACGGTTTTCACGCCCAGATGTTTCAATCCGAACAGATTGGCCCGGTAATTGATTCGGTGCGGCGCCAGAAGATGCGGATTGCCGTGTCGGGCCAGAAACACGACGGGCTTGCCCTGAATCGCTCCGACGACGTAATCGGCCGAAGGAGAGCCGTAAGGCGTGGTGATCCGTTCGTTTCTCTCGATGGTCAGACCGGTGATGCGGGCTAAACCGGTGCCGCCGATGATGGCCAGAGGACTCATCAAATGGTCTCCTTGCAGGCATAGATGCCGGCAGCGTTGCGTAAATAGCCTTTATAGTCCATGCCGTAGCCGAACAGATAACGGTTCTCGGTTTCCAGACCGACGAAGTCGGCTGTGATCGGTTTCTTGTGGTCGAGTTTCTTGTCGATCAGAACCGCGCTCAGAACTTCCGTAGCGCCCTGCTCCAGGCAATAGGCCACGATCGCTTTCAACGTGATGCCTTCGTCGAGAATGTCGTCGAGGATCAGAACGGTTCGGCCAGCAAGGGGCGTGCCCGGTTTCAGTTTCCATTCGAGACAACTGCCCGAAGTCTGGTTTCGATACCGGCTGGCGTTGATGGCGTCGATCTCCAGCGGCATGGTCAGGCGGGGAATCAGTTTGCCGGACATCACGATGCCGCCGTTCATGACGCAGAGCAGCAGAGGATTTCGGTCCGCCAGAGAGCGATTGATGGTCTCGGCCATTTTGTCGAGCGCCGCTTCGACTTCCGCTTCGGAATAGAGTCGGTCCGCCGTGGCCTGTACATGTTGGATTTCTTTAAGCATAGTTATTCGTTGCGTGAAGGATTCGATAGGAAAGCTGCTGCCATTGTTCGGTTTGCATCAGTTGTTGAAAATTGAATTGCGGTTTGCCCTGCATCCGGTTGAGCCGTTGCTCCCGCTCGGGGTCTGCGGTGATCGGCAACGCGTCCAGCACTTCCTCGGCGGCCTTGGGGTTGTTGCAGACCAGCAGCATGTCGCAGCCGGCTTGCTGTGCGGCTCTGGCCCGTTCCGAATAACCGCCGGCGGCCGAGGCGCCCGCCATGCTCAGGTCGTCGCTGAACACGACGCCGTTGAAATGGAGTTCCCCGCGCAATATCTGTTGAATCCAGAACCTGGAAAATCCGGCCGGATCGGGAGCGATCTTCGGATAAACGACGTGAGCCGGCATGATGCCTTCCACGCCTTCTTCGATCAGCCGCTTGAACGGAAACAGGTCCTTGGCGCGGATGCTGTCGAGATCGCGGTCGTCTACCGGCAGGGCCAGATGCGAATCCGCCGAGACCGCGCCGTGGCCCGGAAAATGTTTTCCGATGGCGGCCATGCCTGCTTTGCGCATGCCTTTTCGAAAAGCGCCGGCCAGTATGGCCGCCCGTTCGGGATCGCTCGAAAAGGAACGGTCGCCG
The DNA here is from genome assembly GCF_000372865.1 of Methylosarcina fibrata AML-C10. Classification (NCBI taxonomy): domain Bacteria; kingdom Pseudomonadati; phylum Pseudomonadota; class Gammaproteobacteria; order Methylococcales; family Methylococcaceae; genus Methylosarcina; species Methylosarcina fibrata. Next base: position 4,791,726 of record NZ_KB889965.1, read on the forward strand.
ATGACTTCGCTGATCCCGCAATCGACGTCGAGCACCGGAGCAAAACTGAAGTCGACGCCGACGGCCAACAACTCCGAGGCCATCAGCCAACCTGCCGCTTCGGCGACTTCCGGCTCGGCCCGGTCATAAAATGCCGCGGGCGGAAGACGGGTAAACCCTTGCCGGAAACGCTGGACCCGGCCGCCTTCCTGATCGACGGCAATGAGAATCCGGCCGTTGCGGGCGGCGCGAATGCTGTCGATGAGCTCGGTGATTTGTTCCGGACTTTGATAGTTGCGCGAGAAGAGAATCACCGCGCCGGTATTGGGATGATTGAATTTTTCTTGTTCATGTGGTGCCAGCGTCAAGCCTTCGACGTCGAGCATGACGGGACCGATCGGAAGTGTTTTGGTCATGGTGACGAGATAAGTTTCAGTCAGTAATAAAAGTCTGCCGGTTGTCCGGTTTCATTGAAAGCGGGGTTTTGAAAGTTATTTTATCCCGTGATGAACGGGCTCGTATCGTTGCCCGGACAGGGCCGGTCAGGCCGATCCCAAGGAAAATGAATGGATGCTTGGGTGCTCTCCCCACTGTTTTTCGCCGGCCTGCTACCGCAGAGGATAAGCAATGTTGCGCATTTGTCTGAGTATCCAGTGTTGCCGTTCGATCAAATAGCCGGAAGGGCGAGCGACCTTGAGCCGCAACGGATTCGGCAGGGATGCCGCCAGCAGCGCGGCCTGGGGCCGGCTCAGATTGTTGGCGGGAATGCCGAAATAATGCCGGCTGGCCGCCTGGATGCCGAAAACGTGATCGCCGAATTCGGCAATGTTCAGATAAACCGTCAAAATGCGTTCCTTACTCCACAGCAACTCGATCAGCAGGGTGAACCAGACTTCGAAGCCCTTGCGAAGAATGCTTTTGGAAGGGTTTAAAAATAAGTTTTTGGCGACCTGTTGGGAAATGGTGCTGGCGCCTCTCAGTCGTCCCCCGTCGATGTAAATGTCGATGGACGATTGTATCGATTGTAGATCAAATCCCGAATGTTGAAAAAAACGCTGATCCTCCGAAGCGATGACGGCGCGGTAAGCATTCGGGGAAATTTGCTCCGAGCTTACCCATTGATAATCGATCGGACGCCAGATCCGGTTTTTAACCATGTCTTCCACATGCCGAAAGAGCATGAAGGCCGAGGAAGGCGGCGGCGTCCAGCGTAACAGGGCGCAGATCATGATGCTTGAAAAGGCAAAGGCGAGGAATCCGTAGTAAATTCCGTTGCGCAGTCTGGCACCGAGTTTTGAAGGAAATTTCCGGCGGGAACCAGCTTTCCGGGATCGTTTTTTTCTGGCCGACACAAAAGTTATCATAGGGCTGAGGATTTTTCTCGACTCCATTCGAAGCCTGGAGTTTGTTCCATATGATAAAGCCTTTGTTCCGGCTTGAATACCGTCGAAACATCATGGCCCGTTTTTTCTGCGGCGCTTTCCCGTGACGTCGTGCCGGGAACCGAACGGATCAGGAATAATTTTCGTCATGAGAGCGGGCTGGAAAAAAAATTATTGAACGGCCATCAAATGAATGGATTTATCATTCAAGGACAAGGATAATAAGGTTTATTCTAAAAATTCTAGAGGACACGAATATGACATCAATCTGGATCCTTGTCGCCGACAACAGCCGAGCCCGTATATTTACCACCGAAAGTTCTTCTGCGCCGTTACAGGAATTGGAAGATTTGACCCACGCCGAAAGCCGGCTGCATGACCGGGAAATCACTCAGGACTTGCCGGGCAGGCACACGGGGACCGGGGGTACCGGCCATCCTTACGATTCGGCCACCGACCCCAAAAAATACGAAGCCGTTCAATTTGCCCATCAGATCATCGGCTATCTGGAAGAGGCCCGCAACGCCAACCGATTCGATCGTTTGATGATTGTTGCCGAGCCTTCCATGCTGGGATTGCTGCGCAAGGAAATGCCGGAGCAGATCAAAAAGCATGTCACTTTTGAGCTCGACAAAAATATTACGACGCAGAGCGCGGCCGAAATTCGCGATCACTTGCCCGAATATCTGCCGAGACTTGAAGAAATGTGAGAAGAAGGGTTGAATTGGCAACAGCCCGCCCCATATACCAGTGCTGTTACCGTGAAAATCGAAAGATGCCAGTGGAGTAGGAGCGGCTCTAGCCGCGATTAAGCCTTGGTCGCGGCTGAAGCCGTTCTCACAGATGATGTTCATGATTCGGGGTGACGGAAGCCACTTCATGCCGGTTAAGTTAAGCTGTCGGACTAGCGGGAGCTACTAAGCCGGCTTTGCCCATATTACCGGTTTCTTAAATTAAATGGGTAATTCTTAATGCGGAAAAGACGGGAATGGCTCAAAGGAATCGGTCCGTTTTTCGAATGAAACCGGATCGGCGCCGGACTCGTTCGCGATACAAAGAATACTTTGCCGCAGCCGTTATCTTCCGGGCAAGAGCCGCTGAAGACCAAAGTATGGTATCGAGTCGTTAACTTGTTTCAGTCAAATGAATTTCTCGAATCCGTCATCAACGCCGATGCCGGGATTCGGTCATTGCTCAAAAGCAGGCCGCCGTCCCGCGCGCTCGGGAACAATCGATCGTTTTACCACTCCTATTGCTTGCTCCTCGGTATTGGATTCGGGCACAACAATCGCAATAAAGATCAATGTTCGGGTCGAGGCAACTGAGTTACCTCAGTTTTTGGCGTGACCGAAACAGGATAAATGAAGCAACTGGCCGATAAAAGTTTTCTCACTCATGCCGTATCGCTCGTTCTTGTCGTAGCGGGCTATCTCATTCCTGTTCAACAGGACTTGATTAAATCGATCGGGTTTTTCGCTCTCTCGGGGGCAATGACCAACTGGCTCGCCGTTTACATGCTGTTTGAAAGGGTGCCTCTTCTGTATGGATCGGGCGTTATTCCAGGCCGTTTCGAAGAGTTCAAGCGGTCCATCAGGGAATTGATGATGCAGCAGTTTTTTACGGTCGGCAATATTGAACGGTTTATTGAGGCCGAGGAGCAACAGGGCGCTAAGCTATTGAATCTGGAACCTTTGCTGAACGCCGTCGATTACGAGCGTATTTATCAGGGACTGGTTTCGGCGATCATGGGCTCTTCTTTTGGCGGAATGCTGGCCGTGCTGGGAGGAAAGGAGGCTTTGGCGCCGTTAAAGGAGCCGGTCATCGATAAATTGCGGGCGGTTCTGGCCGGAATAGCCGAGTCGGAAAGTTTTACTGTTGCGTTAAAGCATGGGCTGGATGCGCATAAAATTGGCATGGATATTGTATCTAAAATTGAAAAGGTTATCGACAAACGGCTGGATGAGATGACGCCTCAAATGGTCAAGGAAATGGTTCAGGCCATCATTCGCGACCATTTGGGATGGCTGGTCGTATGGGGCGGTTTTTTCGGCGGTTTGATGGGGGCGTTGTTCGCTTTTGCTTGATGGAAGCTGTTGATCTTGTTTATACGGAATTCGGAAAATCCGCTTCCGAACCTCTCGTCATTCTGCACGGTTTTTTTGCATCGTCCCGTAACTGGCGGCAAATAGCGGAAAAACTGTCGGATCAGTTTCATGTCTACGTGCCGGACATGAGAAATCATGGTGCATCGCCTCATCATCCGGTCATGGATTATTCCGCCATGGCGGCGGACTTGAGACAATTTATCGAACGGCATGGCTTGACAAGGGTCAACGTGTTGGGCCACAGCATGGGCGGCAAGATCGCCATGTGGTGTGCGCTTAATGAGCCTAATCTGTTCAAGAAACTGATCGTCGCCGATATTGCCCCGGTCGGTTACAGCCACCGCTTCGAGCGCACGATACAGGCGCTGAAGGACTTGCCGTTGACTGAGCTCAACAGTAGGAAACAGGCCGAGTTCCGACTGGCTGAAGAACTGCCCGATCCGGCTTACCGCCAATTTTTGTTGCAAAATCTGGTGTTGTCCGAGGGGCGGTATCGGTGGCGGGTCAATCTCGATATATTTTATAATGCGGCTTCGAACATTACCGCGTTTCCGGATACCGATCAATTGGCGCCTTATCAGGGTAAGGTTTTGTTTATCGCAGGGGAGCATTCCGATTTTGTTAAAATGGAAGACGTCGCGCCTTTGTTTCCCACGGCGATTTTTGACACAATTCCCGATGCAGGGCATTGGCTGCACGTGCAGCAGCCGGAAATCTTTATAAAAACAGTAGGAAATTTTTTGAAATTCTGTTAAAAATGACTTTTAGTTTAGAGTCGGATCTCTAAAGATATCGTCTACGATCAGGCCTTTTACTGGGCTTCAAGATGCTTATTTTCATGCCGATGGATGAAAATGGGTTGCCATTAAGGTTAAAATAGGCTAACGACCATTATAATTGACTGTTAAACAGTTGTGTTGTCAGGCCATTACAGTTATCTTAAATAACTTTCAATAACAATAACTAAGGAGAAGTCGGATGTCCAAAGGCCAAAATTTGCAGGATAATTTTTTAAATACGCTTAGAAAAGAACATACGCCTGTGTCAATTTTTCTTGTGAATGGCATCAAACTGCAAGGGAAAGTCGATTCATTCGATCAATATGTCATCATGCTGAAAAATACCGTGAGCCAAATGGTATACAAACACGCCATTTCCACTATCGTTCCGGGCAAAGCGGTAAAATTTACTCCGGAAAGTGAAGTTGAGGAAGATTGATTTTCCTTTTTGTTGTTTCTCCTGCTTCACTTGTTGTCATCGCCTCGCCGGAGTGGTGAGTTTATTATTCTTGTCTGCCGTATGGAGTTTTTGTGTTTGATCGTCCCGATTCGGGTGAGCGCGCCGTTCTTGTTCACCTGACCCTTCATTCCGGGCCGGAAGATCTTTTAGAGCTAAAAGAATTAGCCAGATCGGCAGGAACCGATCCTGTTCATGTTGTTACCGGGAGCCGCAAAAGCCCCGATCCGAAATATTTCGTAGGAGAGGGTAAACTCGAGGAGATTAAGTCCAGTTTAAGTGCGTTCGACGCCGATATCGTCTTGTTTAACCATGCCTTGTCGCCCAGCCAGGAACGCAATCTGGAAAAGGCGCTCGGCGTGAGGGTGGTCGATAGAAACGGCCTGATTCTCGATATATTCGCCCAAAGAGCGCAGACCTTCGAAGGAAAATTACAGGTGGAACTGGCTCAGTTGAAGCATTTGTCGACCCGTCTCGTGCGGGGATGGACCCATCTGGAACGGCAAAAGGGCGGCATCGGTCTGAGAGGGCCGGGCGAAACGCAGTTGGAAACCGACCGGCGCCTGATCGGCGTGCGCATCAAGCAGATACAGAGCCGTCTGGAAAAGGTCGACCGGCAGAGGCACCAGGGGCGGAGCAAAAGAAAGAAAGCCGAAATCCCGGCCGTTTCCCTGGTCGGTTATACCAATGCCGGCAAATCGACTTTGTTCAACCGGTTGACCGGAGCCGATATTTATACTGCCGACCAGTTGTTCGCCACGCTGGATCCCACCTTGCGCCACTGCGCCTTGCCCAATAACAGTGAGATCGTCCTGGCGGATACGGTCGGATTCATCAGGCATCTGCCTCATGAGCTGGTGGCGGCGTTCAAGTCGACTTTGCAGGAAGCCAGCGAAGCCGACTTGTTGTTGCACGTCATTGACGCTCATGTCGAAGATCGCGAGGCTACCGTGGTCGAGGTCAACAAGGTGTTGGGAGACATTGACGCTGGCCGGATCAAGCAATTGGAAGTTTATAATAAAATCGATTTACTGGATAATGTGTCTCCCAGAATTGACCGGGACGAAGCCGGCGCTCCGCTGAGAGTCTGGCTGTCCGCCCAATCGGGCGCGGGTATTGACCTGCTTTATCAAGCCTTGTCCGAACTGTTTTCCACCGGAAAAATTAAAATGCATTGTCATTTGCAGGCCGATCAAGGACAGGCCAGGGCAAAAATTTATACTTGCGCAAAAATTATTAGCGAGCATATTGATGAGGACGGAACGAGCGAATTGGTCGTCGAAATCGACGCCAAGCACCTGGGTATGTTGAAGTCGGTAAAATGTGAGCGGATAGGGTAGGAAGCAAGGTTCCGGATGTGGCATCTTGCGCCCTGTTTAAGATAGAATGCCCGATTGCATGAACAACCTCAAGGATAGCGCTCCGTTCTTTATGATAAGTCTATCCTTCGGGATCAATGTTGAATACGTTTTAATAATCCAATTTGGAGCGAAATAATGTCCTGGAATGAACCTGGCGGCGACAATAAAGACCCCTGGAGCGGTCGCGGCGACCAGAAAGGTCCCCCTGATCTTGATCAGGCAATTCGATCATTGCAAGAAAAATTAGGCAGAATTTTTGGCGGTGGCGGCAGCAGCGGCGGTGAAAGACCAGGCGGCGGTTCGGTAAAAAGTCTGGGTTACATTATCGCGGCAGTTTTGTTTTTGTGGGCCTTAAGCGGATTCTATATCGTCGATGAAGGTAATCACGGCGTGGAAACCCGGTTCGGAAAATATCTCGACACGACCCAGGCGGGTCTGAACTGGCACCTGCCTGCGCCCATCGAACGGGTCGACATCGTCAACGTCAAGCAGAACAGGACGATCGACGTCGGCTTTCAAAGTTTCGGGGACGCGGCCTCCCGGTCGGAGCCAAAAGAAGCGCTGATGCTGACCAAGGACGAAAATTACGTCGACGTCCGCCTGGTGGTTCAGTATCAGGTCAAAGACGCCAAGGATTTTCTTTTCAATGTCGTGGATCCTGCCAAAACCTTGAAGCAGGTGACCGAAAGCGCCGAGCGCGGCGTCATCGGCAGCAGCAATATGGATTTCGTTTTGACCGAGGGCCGGGCCGAAATCGTGACCCAGATTAAAAAAGAGATTCAGACGATCATGGACAGTTATGAATCCGGCATTCAGGTGACTACGGTCAATCTTCGGGATGCGCAACCGCCCGAGCAGGTGCAAAACGCGTTTGAAGACGTCATCAAAGCCCGGGAGGACGAGCAGCGCCTGATCAATGAAGCCGAAGCCTATGCGAATGACGTGGTGCCGAAAGCCCGCGGTGCCGCCGCAAGAAAATTGCAGGAAGCCGAAGGTTATAAAGAGCAGGTAATCGCGCAGGCGGAAGGCGAGACCAATCGTTTTTCGAAATTGCTTGCCGAATATTCCAAAGCGCCCGAAGTTACCCGAAAGAGGCTGTATCTCGAATCGATGGAATCGGTTTTAGCCGGAGCCAACACGGTACTGGTCGACGTGAAGGGCAGCAACAATTTACTGTATTTGCCGCTGGATAAAATGGTTCAGCATTTGCCTCCGGTCGAGCCGCCGGCGCCTCCCCAGGCGGCTGCAGCTCAACCCGAGACGGAAGTTGAAGAACAGCCTCCTGTCCGTACGACAACCCGGGGCAGAGAAGCAAGGGGACGCCGATGACACAGAATAAAATATTAGTAGGTTTAGGCGCATTATTGTTAGTGATCATGATGAGCGTCTTTACCGTCACTGAAACGGAAAGAGCCATTAAATTCCGTCTGGGCGAAATTGTAAAATTCGATTACGAGCCCGGTCTGCATTTCAAGATTCCGTTTATCAACAACGTAAAAAAATTCGATTCACGGGTGCAAACGATGGTTTCGCGGCCCGAAGGATTTTTAACCGCGGAAAAGAAGAACGTGATCGTCGATTCCTTCGTGAAATGGCGTATCGGCGACGTTACCACATTTTATACGGTTGTCGCAGGGGATATAGACCAGGCCAATTTAATTCTGGATCCGATCATTAAAGACGCGTTTCGCAGCGAGTTCGGCAAGCGCAACATCAAGCAACTGGTGTCGACCGACCGCAGGGCGATACGGGATATCCTGATAAAAAACACCAAGCCTCTCGCGGCCGAAAAGGGGATGGAAATCATCGATATTCAGGTTATGCGCATCGATCTGCCGCCCGAAGTCAGCACTTCGGTATTCCGCAGGATGGAAGCCGAGCGCGACCGGGTGGCTCGTGAATTCCGCTCTCAAGGCGCGGAAGCGGCGGAAAAAATTCGCGCGGACGCCGACAGGCAGCGCGTGGTCACGTTGGCCAATGCTTTCAAGGAGGCCGAACGGCTGCGCGGCGAAGGCGATGCCAAATCCGCCGAGATTTACGCCAATGCTTACGGGGCGGATCCTGAGTTCTTCACTTTTTATCGCAGCCTGAATGCCTATAAGAAGACTTTTTCGAATTCCAATACCTTGGTGCTGGATCCGCAGTCGGATTTCTTTAGGTACTTCGAACAGCAAAAGTAGAGGGAACAGGCCGGCGCGACCGGCGGAGGAAATCGAAAGGTGCCGGATGGCGCCGATCCCGAACCCAAATAAAAATCCGAAACGCTCCGCTCGTGCGGGGCGTTTTGTTTGAGCAGACTTACGACATGCAACAAAAAAACTCCTGGCTACTGCCCGACGGCATCGAAGAAATATTGCCCGAAGAAGCCAAACATCTTGAAAATCTACGGCGCAGGCTGCTGGACATGTTCGCTTGCTGGGGATATGAGCTGGTCATCCCGCCGTTCATCGATTTTCTGGACTCCTTACTGACAGGGTCCGGGCACGACCTGGAATTGCAGACTTTCAAGCTGACCGACCAATTGAGCGGACAGCTCCTCGGGATTCGAGCGGACATGACCCCGCAGGTCGCCCGAATCGATGCGCATAACCTGAAACAGGAATGGCCGACCCGGTTGTGCTACGTCGGGACCATTCTGCATACCCGCGGCGATCCGCTGGAAAAAACCCGAAGCCCGATGCAAATCGGAGCGGAACTATACGGGCACGCGGGACGGGAAAGCGACGTCGAAGTCATCTGTTTAATGCTGGAAATGCTGGCCTTGACCGGCCTGCAGAACGTGCATCTCGATCTGGGCCATGTCGGCATTTATCGGGCCTTGTCGAGGCAGGCGGGATTCAGTCCGGTTCAGGAAAGCGCCTTGTTCGACGTCTTGCAGCGAAAAGCCCGGCCGGAACTTCAAGAGCTCATGGAGGAATACACCCTCGAGGACGGACTCAAGGCCATGTTTCTGAAATTGCCGCAATTGAACGGCGGATTTGAAGTGATCGAAAAAGCCCGGACCGCGCTGCAGGGCGCCAGTGACGAGCTCAAACGGGCTTTGGCCGATCTGGAAGCGATTGCCCAACAATTGACGGCGCGCTTCCCCGGCCTGCCGATCAGCTTCGATCTGGCCGAACTGCGCGGCTACCATTATCATACCGGCGCGGTATTTTCGGCTTTCGTGCCGTCCGTGGGCAGAGAAATTGCTAGAGGCGGACGCTATGACAACATCGGCGCCGTCTTCGGACGGGCGCGTCCGGCCACGGGTTTTAGCGCGGACCTGAAATTATTGTCGACCCTGGAGAGACAAAGCGCCCTCGAGCAGCCGCCCGTGCGCATCTTCGCCCCTTATCGGGACGACTCTGTTTTAAATGAAAAAATCAGGGACTTACGAGCTCAGGGCCTGACGGTTGTTCAGCAATTGCCGGGACAAGCCGGCACTGCCCGGGAACTGGGCTGCACGTCGATCTTGGAACAAGACCACCACAATTGGTTCGTAAGAACCTTAGATTAAGTTTGGAATGATTATGGGAAAAAATGTTGTTGTCATCGGTACACAGTGGGGTGACGAAGGGAAGGGTAAGCTGGTCGATCTGTTGACGGATCAGGCGGAAGCGGTCGTTCGTTTTCAAGGTGGTCACAATGCCGGACATACCTTGGTTTTGCGCGGAGAAAAAACCGTTTTACATCTGATTCCTTCCGGCATATTGAGAGAAAATGTACGGTGCATGATCGGCAACGGCGTCGTGCTGTCGCTGAACGCCTTGCTGGAAGAAATCGAGGTTCTTGAAAAAGCCGGTCTCTCGGTCAGAAACCGGTTGCTGATCAGTGAAGCCTGCACGTTGATCCTGCCGGTCCATGTCGCCATCGACCGCGCCCGGGAAAAGGCCCGCGGCAATAAAGCCATCGGCACTACCGGCCGCGGCATCGGTCCGGCTTATGAAGACAAGGCGGGAAGGCGGGGGCTCCGGGCGGGGGATTTGCTCAATTCCGCGACGTTCGCCGAAAAGCTGAAGGAATTGCTGGATTATCATAATTTCATGCTGGTCCACTACTATAAAACCGATGCCGTCGATTATCAGCAGACGCTGGACGAAGCGCTGAGGCTGGGCGAGCAGATCAAGCCCATGCTGACCGACGTGAGCGAGGTTTTATATGATTATCAAGCCCAGGGAAAAAATCTGTTGTTCGAAGGGGCGCAGGGCGCTTTGCTGGACATCGATCACGGCACTTTTCCGTATGTCACCTCGTCCAGCACGACCGCCGGCGGCGCGTCGACCGGCTCCGGTGTGGGGCCGCTCGATCTGGATTATGTTCTGGGTATTACCAAGGCGTACTCGACCCGAGTCGGCAACGGTCCCTTTCCTACCGAACTGCACGACCAGTACGGCGAGCATCTGGGCACCGTCGGCCATGAGTTCGGCGCGACTACCGGCCGAAAACGCCGTACCGGCTGGTTCGACGCGGTGGCCATGCGCAAGTCGGCGAAGCTGAACAGTCTCAGCGGCATTTGTTTGACCAAACTGGACGTTCTGGATGGCCTCGACAAGGTCGGTATTTGCACCTCTTACCGGTTGAACGGATGCATGACCGATATAGCGCCGTTGGGGGCCGATCAATATCAGGAATGCCATGCCGTGATTGAAGAGATGCCGGGCTGGTCGGGTACCACGGCCGGCATTACCGATTTCAATGCGCTGCCGGAAAATGCCAGAGCCTATATTAAAAGGATTGAGGAGCTGGTGGGCGTCAAGATCGCCATCCTGTCCACGGGACCGGATCGGGAAGAGACCATTATTCTGGAACACCCGTTTGCCTAGATAGAAGACCGAGGCATTTGCCCGCTCGCACCGGGCGGGCAATCCGAGGTTAGTCTACAGTTTTTAATCGACGGTTCTCGGGTTCTCGGGTTTTCGGAATCAAATAATCATAAACCAGACAGAAAACCGGTCTCGAAAGCAGGGCGCAAATCCTTGCTCTTACGAAAAAAGGCCAGCCGCCTTTATCGCCAATCTTTCCGAAAGGCAAAAAGAGATTTTTATGAACCCGTCCAGGATCGGAGCCGGCCAAGCCGGTGTCCGCTCTTCGGATTGATTCTCGCGATTGCCTTGTCGGAAAGCCCGAGCCTCTTTTAGGAATCCATGCCTGCTTAGCCCTACCGTCCGCCCATTCTTCGCCGAGAGAGACGGGATTACAAAAAAATCAAAATTCATCCGCATCGATGAACCTTTTCATGGAATGATGCAATTAAGTTAATAAGTATTCTGAAAGTATCGTTGATTCCCAGGCGATCGGCAGAGCTTAACGATTTAATTCATTTCAAGAGGAGCAAAAATGAAATCATTTAAACATAAAGAACTGGCTTTTTTATTGGTAGGCACTCTAGCGGCATCAGTGCCCGCTTTAGCCCAAAACGGTATCGATAATGCGGTGACCAGCAGCTCAAGCGACGATTCTACATCCGGCACGTCGGGTACATCCGGTACTTCAGGTACATCGGGTACATCGGGTACATCGGGTACATCGGGTACATCGGGTACATCGGGTACATCGGGTACGTCGGGTACGTCGGGTACTTCAGGCACATCGGGTACGTCGGGTACTTCAGGCACGTCCGGTGCTGTGACCAATTCGTGCAATGCAACCGGAACAAGCAAAAATTGTATTTTTTCAACCAGTGTTTCATCCCCGGTGGTTAAGGGATCGTTCAAAAAGATTTATAAACGAAATGGCGAGAAACAGGATTTGAAAGTCAAGATCAGGCTCGGCAAGGAAGGCGATCTGGTGACCAAGGAAAATTTTGACAACGATGTCGGCGTGTTAAAAGCCGTTTTCCCGGGCGGTGAGGTTTGCGAGTTCGATAGCGCCGGCCAATCGCGCAAATTTTTCAATTACACGCTGAACGTTCGGGTCCGGAAAGGGAATTACCAGGAAATTAAAGGCTTCTGTTCGCCGTCGCAGATACCTTCCATTACGAGCGGAGACGTCGTCATCGAATTTGACGCAGACGACGATGATCTGACCCCAAATACCGAAGTCGTCCGGGTCGCATTGTAATTAGAGAGCGATATTCTCGACGGCTTCCCGTGCAGGAGTAGATTACCTGCATGGGAAGCCGTTTTTTTTGAGCGGATTTCTTGATCGGGAATTATAAAAACGGCGAGATGGCTTCGATGACCTGGCGCCCGCTGATCTGCCGGGTGCATTCGAACATCCGGGACGTATTCTTGTGATCCGGACACCAGTTCCAGTCGCCCTGATCCAGGCGGTACCGGTTAAAACAACCGCTGCAGACTTCGCCTCTGGGAAATATCCGGAGGCACTCCTGCATTTCCGTATAAGGATAGGAAAATCCGCTGATCAGGCAGGTTCGGCAACCGGTCGCCCAGGACAGCCAGCTTAAACCGCTGCCTATGCCGATAAAGAGCCGGGCATGGTTCAGGTAATTGATCACCGTATCCAAGGAGCCTTTCGGCAGACATTTGACGTCTTTGGGCACTTTGTTTCCCATGTGCTCTTTCCCTTCATGAGAGAGCAAAACGACACGGTATCCCTTATAGCGAAGGAAGCGAATCACTTCCTCCCAGCCTTTGGGATTGTTCCAGTATTTGGCTTGCGCGGTCGCGTGGAAACCGATGCAGACATACGGTTTTTCCAGCGGACGGGGCAGCGCGACCGGTTTTAGCCGAGGTCTGGTTTCCGTATAGTCGAGGCCCAGAATATCGTATGCCGACTGACCTATCGGCTGCCGCCGGAAATCCTGAACGTTTCGGGCATAGTCGCATTCGCCGTCGTCTTGATAAAACCAGCCCAGACGATAATGCGCATAGACATCCTCGACGGTTTCGCCGGGTTCTACAAATTCGATGCCGGGATACTGATCCTTAAATAAACCGTTAAAAAAGGTGGAACAGACGACCCGGCAATTCCATCGTTCGCCGAATTGCTCCACCGCCGGCAGCCAGGCCAGAGTGTCTCCCAGCGCACTGGATTCCATGGAAATATAAACCCGCCGGCCGCCGTTGTCGTAGTCGTGCTGGAGCAGCAGCCGATGAGACGGTTGGTCAAAAACGCGGATGCGCCAGCGAATGAAATAACGGTGCGGAGTGCGCACCCATTGATTGGCCGAGATTTCCGAGCGCAAGGCCAGCTCTGGATCGTCCAGGCTGGTCATTTCAACGATAAAGGCATCCTGGGTATCGCCTTTAATTTCCAGATAGGCGCCGTCGATAAAGTTGCATAAAAATTCGGGAAGTTGAGTCAATGGCATGTTCCTGTGTCAAATGGTGTTGTCTGTTGGGTCGTGGGTTTCGGCAGAAATTAAATTCTTTGTATCAAAATAATGCCGCTATAGTAATTAATAGGGAATAGGGCTGCGGCCGTTTTCTACCGGGAGCAAGGAATAATTTTCAAGAGTCGGGTTGAGCACGGCAATCACCATTAGTCTGGATTGTTCGAATAAACCAAAACGTTCAGAAATTTAACCGATGTACAGAGATTTTTCTTCAATTAATGGCCGAACTTTCGATTTGCTCGTCTGCGGAGGCGGGATTTACGGCGCGTGGACCGCTTACGATGCCGCTTTGCGAGGCTTGTCCGTTGCCGTGGTCGATCAGGGAGACTGGGCCGGCGCCACCTCTTCGGCCTCCAGTAAGTTGATACACGGAGGGCTGCGGTATCTGGAATCGTTCGATTTCAAACTGGTCCGTAAAGCATTGGCCGAACGAGAAATGTTGCTGCACGCTGCCGCGCACCGAATCTGGCCTTTGCGTTTCGGATTGCCGGTGTATCGAGACGGCCGCTTCGGATCGCTGCGGTTAAGGATCGGCCTTTCTCTTTACGACTGGCTGGCCGGGGCGATTCCTGCCGAGAGAAAATTTCATCGCTATTCGGCCGCCGAGTTTGCCGGACGCTTTCCGTTTTTAAATTCTGCAAAATTGATTGCAGGCTACAGCTATTTCGACGCCCAGACCGACGATGCCCGCCTGGTCCTCGAATTGATCGACGGCGCGCGAAACAACGGCGCCGTTTGTCTGAATTACTGCAAAGTCTCCGGGTTCACGGAAAGCAACGGCAGGATAAACGGAGCCTGTATTCGGGACCAGGTGACGGGCGAAACGGGAAATCTTTCCGCCGCCCGGATCGTGAATGCTGCCGGTCAGTGGTCGGGTTCGGTGCAAAATGAAAATCCCGGCTATCGGCTGTCCAAAGGTGTTCACCTGATTCTGCCGGATCTGGGTGAACGCGAGGCGCTTTTGTTGACGGCCCAATCGGACGGGCGGGTGTTTTTTCTCATGCCCTGGTACGGACGTACTCTGGTCGGGACCACCGACAGTAATTACCAGGGAGACATTGAAAGAATCAACGTCGAGCCCGAAGAAAGAGAGTATCTGCTGAACGAAGTCAACCGCGTCGTTAAAGGCGCGCCCTGGAAAGAGCAGGACGTCCTCGGCGAATACGCCGGTTTGCGCGTATTGAAAATGAGCGCGAAAGCATCGCCTTCCTCGATCAGCCGTGATTGGGAACTGAAAACTTCCCGCAACGGGGTATTGACGTCGATCGGAGGTAAGTTGACCTCCGCCCGGGCCGATGCCGAAAGCATCGTCGACCGGGTCTGCGCTCATTTGGGCAAGGTCCGGCCCGGTTCCACTTTCGGCAAGCCCTTTCCCTGGCGGCCCGAAGGGGATTATCAACTCTGGGTTCGGCAGCAGTGGTCGACGGCGCTCCGACTGGGCATCGACGGAGACAGCGCCGGCTGGCTGCTGCGTCGCCACGGCAACAGGGTGGAGGAAATTTTCCGTCTTTGCAGCCAACAATCGCCTTTAACCGAAAGGATCCTGCCGGACGTTCCTTTTATTCTGGCCGATCTGATTTTTTGCGCGCGCCGCGAAATGGTCGTTCATCTGGAAGATCTGCTGCGGCGGAGAATCCCTTTGCTGATTTTAACGAAAATGACCCCGGCGCAATTGCAGCGATTGGCGGGACTGGCCGCCAGGGAACTGAATTGGAGCAGCGAGAGAGAGTCTGCCGAGTACTCTTCCTGTAAGCGGAAATGGCTCGATGAATAAAGGATGTTTATTCTTAAAGGCTAACGCTAAGAATTGAGATACAATATCCGGCGAGTGAGCAAACTGACCACGATTTTTTGTGGCGCTGTCCGAAAAGTGGCGAACCGAACCCCTTTCCTTCTCCGTCCATTGTTTTCTTCGGCATCCGACTTACAGGGCTTACAGCTCTGAAACAAGCGTTTGCCCGGATTTTTTATTGAGAAATTCTTCTGTTTTAGAATGCGTGTTTGTCTGGCATATGTCATCGTGATCCTGCTGTGGTCGACGACCCCGCTAGCGATCAAGTGGAGCGGCGAAGGCCCCGGCTTTCTTTTTGGAGCGACGGCCCGCATGGTGATCGGGGCGGGCGGTATCTTGCTAGCTTTGGCCGGCAGCCGAAAGCGCCTGCCCTGGCACAAAAGCGCGCTGATGACCTATCTGGCGGTGGCCCTGCAAATTTATGGTTCCATGATGACTGTTTACTGGGGAGCTCAATTTATCCCGTCCGGTTGGATTTCGGTGTTATTCGGGCTGACTCCCCTGATGACGGCTTTGCTGGCAGTTTACTGTCTGGGGGAGCGCAATCTTTCGTTGGGCAGGTTTTTGGCTTATTTCTTCGGCATCGCCGGTCTGGGAGTGATGTTCGGTTCGGCTTTGCAGTCAGGCCGCAACGCCGTTATGGGCATAACGGCGGTGATTATCGCAGCGCTGCTGCAATCCTTGAGCGCGGTCTGGATCAAATACATTAATGCCGGGTTGCCGGCCCTGGTTCAGGTCGCCGGAGGTCTTCTGTTTGCCCTGCCGGCTTATCTTCTGACCTGGGCCGTTGCGGACGGACACTGGCCCATCCTTTTGCCGCCGATCAGCGTCGCTTCGATCCTTTATCTTGGAATCGTTGCGACAACCTTCGGCTTTGTGCTTTATTACTATCTGTTGACCCGCCTGGAGGCGACGCAAGTCGCGTTGATTACTCTGGTGTCGCCGGTACTGGCTCTTCTGCTGGGCCGGACGGTCAATCAGGAACCATTGACCTTCCGGGTACTGGCCGGAAGTTTATTGATATTGTCCGCACTCGTCCTGCATGAATATTTTGACCGAGTCGTCGGTTTAAAAAGAGTAGTAAGCAACGGCAAATCGCGGCACTGATCAGAACTGTACCGGTTTGCCAATGCCTCTTGCGCGGACGGGAACCAAGACCCGACACGGACCTTTTTTCAAACTCGGGCGGAATCGGCAAAATCGGGCCGGTCTCGTGATTTAACTGTTTGTAAATAAGGTTTTTTCTGAGAAATCGATCCGGAAACTGCTTATGGAAAGCCGGCTCTCGGAAACGGCTTGGCAGAAAATAGCGGAGACTAACAGATACTGTTAGTGAAAATGTTTTGCTCAATGGATATTTTTAGTGCTAAGATGAGTTTCGCAATAAAGTTTGAGCCCGCTTTATTTAAGCCGGGGTTTGTAAAGCCGACTTCCATCGGCGAGTATTTTTATAATAAAAGAGTGTGATATGTCAGAACAAGTCGTAGGTACCGTTAAGTGGTTCAATGATGAAAAAGGGTTTGGATTTATTGAACAGGAAGGTGGCAAGGATGTTTTTGTGCACCATAGTGCGATTAACGGAACCGGTCGCAAAACCTTGCGTGAAGGTCAAAAGGTTACCATGCAGGTGACTCAGGGCCAGAAAGGGCTGCAGGCAGAAAATGTAACTCCGGCAAAATAAATTCAGAATTGAATTGCAATCGAGCCTGAGAGTGAAGAGCTTTCAGGTTCGATTCCTTTTTCAAGCTGGGATTGCTTTATTTTCTCATTGTTCGTTCGACCCGAATTAGGGGCGTTCTGCGAGCCATGACACGAACGACAATAGCCCGGTCACAAGGTGGCGGCAACGGAAATTCCGTTGGGGTTGATCTTCAAGCGCCGTTCATTCAGAAATTTATCGAATGACCTAATGAGGCGCTCGGTTATCCTTGATTTTAAGGGGCGTGCTTCGGGCTCGTTAATTCTTTTCTAATACATCTTCTGTTTAAGTGCTTGACGACGCTTTCGAGTGAAGCCGATTTTCCGGTTTAACTTCCCGAGGCAGAGTGGAACAGCATTTCTTTGGCATGGGCCAGGGTATTGGCGGTGATATGGACGCCTCCCAGCATTCTTGCGATTTCTTCGACTCGCTCCTCGCCGTTCAATTTCCGTACATTGGAAGAAGTGATGTCGGTCTTGTGATTTTTTTCCACGTAAAGATGATGATGAGCCTGTGATGCGACCTGAGGCAGATGGGTGACGCACATGACTTGCCGGTTACGGCTCAAACTTCTCAGTTTTTGTCCGACGATTTCGGCGATGCCGCCGCCGATGCCGGAATCGACCTCATCGAAAATCATCGTCGGCGTGGTCTTATCGCTCGACGTGGTGACTTGAATGGCCAGGCTGATGCGCGACAGCTCGCCGCCTGAGGCCACTTTGGCCAGCGGTTTGGCGGGCAGTCCGGGATTGGCGCTGACCAGGAATTCGATTTTATCCGTTCCGTACGGCTTCGGTTCTTCTCCCGGCAGCGGCGAAACAGTCACGAGAAATTCGCCTTGCGGCATGCCCAGCTCTTTGATCATTGAAGAAATCTGATGTTCTAGTTTTCCTGCCGCTTCCTTGCGTTTTTCCGACAATTGCCCGGCCAGTTGCCGGTATTCGGTCAGCAAGGTCTTCGTCGCGGTTTCCAGAGCCTCGATGCGTTCGCCGCTATGGCTGATGCCGTCAAGCTCGTCTTCGAGTTTTTCGAGCCATTGAGGCAATTCTTCCGGGGCAATATGGTGTTTCCGGCTGAGGTTTTGAATGACGCCGATCTGATTTTCCAGCGTTTCCATGCGTTCCGGGTCGGCTTCCTGCGCTTCCAGAAAGCGCCGCAATTGCAGCGAAGCCTCTTCGATCTGGATTTGGGCTTCGGAAAGCAGCGAACAGATCTCCGTCAGTTCCGGCGCAAAGCGGGCAATGGAGTTCAGTTCACCGACGCTGTGGTTGAGCATCCGTAGCAGAGACTGTTGGTCGTTTTCATAAAGAAGATCGATCTGGCGCTGTCCCGTGCTCAGGATCTGTTCCAGATGCGCCCTCTTGCTGTGCTCCTCCAACAGCGCAGGATAATTGAAGTTGGCCAGATCGAGCTGCTTTAGTTCCTCGATCTGATACTTCAGCAGTTCTTCGCGCTCGGTTCGATCGGCGGCCGCCTTTTTCAGGGAGGCGAGTTCACGATGGGCTTGCTGCCATTGCCGGCAGCAGTCGTTCAGGTTATCCAGCAGCGGCTGGCTTTTTGCAAAGGCATCGAGAAGCCGACGCTGTTCTTCGGCATGAAGAAGGGTCAAATGCGCATGCTGACCGTGAATTTCGACCAGCTTTTCGCTCAATTCCTGCAACGATTGCAAGGTGACCGGGCGGTTGTTGACATAGGCCCTGGAGCGGCCGTCCTCGCTGACGATGCGCCGGATCAGACAGGCCTGCCCGTCGTCCAGGTCGTTTTCTTTAAGCCACTCATGCGCTTGCGGCGCATCGGACAGGTCGAATTCCAGATTGATTTCGGCGCGTTTGCAGTTGGGGCGGACATAGCCCGAATCGGCCCGGTCGCCCAGCGCCAGCCCCAGCGCGGTCAATAAAATGGATTTGCCGGCGCCGGTTTCGCCGGTAAGCACCGACATCCCTTGTTCGAGGTCGAGATCGAGGGACTTGACGACCGCCAGATCGATAATATTAAGATTCAATAGCATGGGGATCGGTTAACCGCTGCTCCAGTTCAACTTTTTCCTGAGGATTTGAAAGAAATCATGATCTTCCGGATGTAAAATTCTAATCGGTTTCGGCTCTTTTTTAATTAAAATTTTATCGCTGATTAAAACTTCCGGAATCTCGATGTGATCGCAAGTGACCAAGGCGTTGATTTGCTTGGTCTGGCAGAAGCTGATTTCGATCTCGGCACTATCGTGAATCACGATGGGCCGATTCGACAGCGTATGCGGATTTAACGGCACCAGCACCAGCGCGTTCAATGACGGATATAAAATAGGTCCCCCCGCGGACAGGGCGTAGGCGGTCGATCCGGTGGGGGTTGAAATGATCAGTCCGTCGGACCGTTGCGAGTTGAGAAAAACCTGATCGATGCGGGTTACGATCTCGATCATGCTCGGCGTGACCCAGCGGTGGATGGCCACTTCGTTGACCGCTCGTTCTTCGTGTATGGTCCGGCCGTTGCGAATGATTTTGGCGCGCAGCAAATAGCGCTCTTCTTCCACGTAACGACCCTGGAGGATGGGAAAAAGTTTATCCGACAATTGATCGGGCGAGATATCGACCAGAAAACCGATTCTTCCCAGATTGATGCCGATCAGCGGGATGTCGTAAGGCGCCACGGCCCTTGCGGCCGCCAAAAAGGTACCGTCTCCTCCCACGGCAATGGCCACGTCGCAATGCCGGCCCAGATTGTCTATGGGGCATGATTGAACCGGTTGATCGACAATGAACCTGACGCTGTCTTCAACCACGATCACTCTGAACTGATGCTGTAATAGATGGCTATAAAGAAGGGATAAGGTTTCAGCAATGCTGGGGTCGCTGGGTTTGCCTATGAGGCCGATGGTTTTGAAATGAGTCCGCATTGCTGATTGACACTGATAAAAAGACTGGATTATACAAAAAATGCATGCGCTAATGAATTTGGCTGAGTTTAACCGGGAACTCCAAAATTCTCCAAAACGGATCAAAATGTCTATATTTCTCCGGAATACTTTAGTCTAAAAAGACGATATCGGGAGCGGTTGACAATAAATCATCGAGCTGATATTTTTTAGGGTTGGCACTCGTTTTGGTAGAGTGCCAAATTGACGTTTTTTAAGAGGTCGGTGTGGGAAAGAAGCATATTTTAAATGAGCGGTCCTTGCTGCTATTGAAAGCGCTGATCGAACGTTACATCTCCGACGGACAGCCTGTCGGCTCGCGCGCCTTGTCGAAAGACTCCGAGTTCAAACTCAGTCCCGCAACGATAAGGAACGTGATGTCGGATCTGGAAGATCTGGGGTTGATCCATTCGCCGCATACCTCGGCCGGCCGGGTGCCGACCGTAAGCGGCTATCGTTTGTTCGTCGACATGCTGCTGACGGTCAAACCGCTGCAATCGGAGGAGTTTCTGAGATTGTCCAAAAGCCTGACGGCAAAGGACAATCCGGCCGACGTGATCGGCACGGCCTCCCGGCTGCTTTCCGAGCTGACCCAAATGGCGGGGGTAGTGACTTTGCCCAAAAGAGAGTTGCTCTATCTGCGCCATATCGAATTTTTACCGTTGTCGAATACCCGGGTCCTGGTCATTTTTGTCACTAACGAACAGGAAGTCCATAATAAAATCATTACCACGTCCAAACTTTTTACCTCCCCGGAATTGCAGCAGGCCGCCAATTATCTGAATTCGGTTTATTCCGGGAAGAGTCTGCTGACGATTCGCGAAGCGGTCCTGAAGGAACTTCAGGACGATCGGGAACGGATGAATCAGGTCATGCTGGATGCGATAAAAATGGCCCAATTGACGTTCGAATCGAGCACCGAAAAAGAAGATTTCGTGCTGACCGGCGAAACCAATCTCATGGATTTTTCCGAGCTGTCGGATCGGGATCAACTGAGACAACTGTTTGACGCTTTCAGCCAGAAACAGGGAGTGATCCACTTGCTCGACCAATGCATGAAGGCGGAAGGCGTTCAGATTTTTATCGGAGAAGAATCCGGCTATCAGGCCTTTCATCATTGCAGCCTGGTGACTTCTTCTTACTCGGTCAGCGATGAAGTCGTCGGCGTGCTCGGCGTGATAGGGCCTACGCGCATGGCTTATGAAAAAATCATTCCTTATGTCGACGTCACGGCGAAATTGTTGGGCGCGGCCTTGAATCCGAAATCTGCGTCCCCATCATAACAACCACAACTTCATTGGGGCGCTTCAAGCGCGTGGCTAACTATTTTTAAGGAATCTGCAATAATGAGTACCGATCAGGAAATACCTGCGAACCAGGTTAACACTGAAAATCCCGAAGTAACGGAAGTTTCCGCCGCGTCGGAAGCCGCCGAGTCCGAACGGGTCGCACCGGAACCGACTCTGGAAGAATTAAAGGAACAATTGGCCCAGGCCGAGAAAAGAGCCCAGGAGAACTGGGATAAAGCGGTCAGGGCTCAGGCTGAAATGGAGAATATGAAAAGAAGGACGCAGCGGGATCTTGAAAACGCTCATAAATTTGCCCTGGAGAATTTCGCAAAAGCTTTGTTGCCGGTCATGGACAGCCTGGAACTCGGCCTGCAGGCCGCCGGCGGTGATAGCCCGGAGGTACAAAAATTCAGGGAAGGCAGCGAACTGACGATCAAACAGTTCGAATCCGTATTTGCCAAATTCAATATCGTCACGATCGATCCGATGGGACAGCCTTTCAACGCCGAGCAGCATCAGGCCATGGCAATGCAGGAAGTGGAAGGCGCCCAGCCCAATACCGTAGCCAACGTTTTTCAAAAGGGTTACATGTTGAACGGCCGTTTATTGCGTCCCGCGATGGTTCTGGTGGCAAAGGGCGCCGAAAAGCCGTCCGGTAATGCACCGATCATCGATGAGCAGGCTTGAACTCGGTGAAACAGGCCTTATATCGTAATCAACAACTTTAACCTTATACTCATATTCAAGTCTGGAGCATTCAATGGCTAAAATTATCGGAATAGATTTAGGTACGACGAACTCTTGCGTGGCGGTACTGGAAAACGGCGTCGCAAAAGTGATCGAGAACAGCGAGGGCGCGCGTACGACTCCTTCCATCATCGCCTTTACCAGTGATGACGAAGTCCTGGTCGGGCAATCGGCGAAACGTCAGGCGGTGACCAATCCAAAAAATACGCTGTTTGCGATCAAACGTTTGATCGGCCGCCGTTTTAAGGACGACGTCGTACAAAAAGACATCAAAATGGTGCCCTATAAAATTGTCGAAGCCGAAAACGGCGACGCCTGGGTTGAAGTGCACGGCAAAAAGATGGCGGCTCCGGAAATTTCCGCGCGCGTGTTGATGAAGCTGAAAAAGGACGCCGAAGCGTATCTGGGCGAAGAAGTCAAGGAAGCGGTCATTACCGTTCCGGCGTATTTCAACGATTCGCAACGTCAGGCAACCAAAGACGCGGGCCGTATCGCCGGCCTGGAAGTGAAGCGCATCATCAACGAACCGACCGCATCGGCACTGGCCTTCGGCATGGACAAACCGAAAGGCGACACTAAAATTGCGGTGTATGACCTCGGCGGCGGCACTTTCGACATCTCGATCATCGAAATCGCCGAAATCGAAGGCGAGCACCAGTTTGAAGTGCTGTCGACCAACGGCGACACCTTCCTCGGCGGTGAAGACTTCGACTTGCGCGTGATCGAATATCTGGCCTCCGAATTTAAGAAGGAAAGCGGCGTCGATCTGCATAACGATCCTTTAGCGTTACAGCGCTTGAAAGAGGCGGCCGAGAAAGCTAAGATCGAACTGTCCTCGACTCAGCAAACCGACGTGAATCTGCCGTACATCACGGCCGATGCGACCGGCCCGAAACACTTGAACGTCAAGCTGACCCGGGCGAAGCTGGAATCGTTGGTCGAGGATTTGATTCTGAAAACCAAGGGCCCATGCGAAATCGCGTTGAAAGACGCCGGCTTGAAAGCCTCCGACATTCACGACGTGATCCTGGTGGGCGGACAAACCCGCATGCCGAAAGTACAGGAAATGGTGAAAAGCATTTTCGGCAGAGAGCCGCGCAAGGACGTCAATCCCGACGAAGCGGTCGCGCTCGGCGCCGCGATTCAGGCCGGGGTTCTGGGCGGCGAAGTCAAGGACGTCTTGTTGCTCGACGTGATTCCGTTGTCTTTGGGCATCGAAACGCTGGGCGGCGTCATGACCAAGCTGATCGAGAAAAATACCACGATACCGACCAATGCGTCGCAGGTGTTCTCCACGGCGGACGATAATCAGACCGCGGTGACCGTTCACGTCCTGCAAGGCGAACGGGAAAAAGCTTCGGCTAACAAGTCTTTGGGTCGTTTCGATTTGACCGATATTCCTCCGGCACCGCGCGGCATTCCGCAAATCGAGGTATCCTTCGACATCGACGCGAACGGTATTTTGAACGTATCGGCCAAGGACAAGGCCACCGGCAAGAAGCAGTCGATCGTGATCAAGGCTTCCAGCGGCCTGTCGGAAGATGAAGTCGAGCGCATGATCAAGGACGCCGAGGCGCATGCCGACGAAGACCGCAAGCTGACCGAGCTGGTCGCGGCGCGCAACCGCGCGGACAGCATGATTCATGCGACGGAAAAATCGTTGAAGGAATTGGGCGACCAGGTGGGCGCCGAAGAAAAGGCTGCCATCGAAAAAGCCATCGAGGATCTGAAGCATGCGGTCAAAGGCGACAGCAAAGAAGACATCGAAGCGAAAACCAATGAATTGACCGAGTTGTCGGGCAAGCTCGCCGAACGGGTTTATGCGCAAAAATCGGCCGCCGAAGGTGCCGGCGAAACCGAAGATGCCAAGCATTCGGGCGGGCACGCCGCCGACGAAGGCGTGGTCGATGCCGAATTCGAAGAGGTAAAGGACGATCACAAAAAATAAGATGAAAGCATGCCGCGCCCGAACCGGCGCGGTTTTTGACAACCCCGCGTGACGGCGGCATCTCCCGTGGATTCCCGGGAGCGGACTCAATATGGCGAAAGAAGATTATTACAAGCTTCTCGGCGTGGACAGAAACGCCAGTGATGCAGAAATCAAAAAAAGCTATCGCAGTAAAGCGATGAAATATCATCCGGATCGGAACAAGGACAATCCGGAAGAAGCTGAAGCCAAATTCAAGCAGATCAAAGAAGCCTACGAAGTATTATCGGATCCCAGAAAACGCGCAGCCTACGACCAGTTCGGCCACGCCGGCGTCGACGCCTCGATGGACGGAGGACACCACGGCGGCTTCGGCGCGGAAAGCTTCAGCGACATTTTCGGGGATGTTTTCGGCGACATATTCGGCGGCGGCAGACGCAGCAGCGTTCAGCGCGGCTCCGATTTGCGCTACAACCTGGAATTGTCTCTCGAAGAAGCGGTGGCCGGGACCGAGGCGAAAATTCGCGTGCCGGTCTTGGTGGCTTGCGGCGAATGCGCCGGCAGCGGCGCCAAAAAAGGCACCAGCCCGGTGGTGTGTTCGACCTGTCACGGTCATGGCCAGGTCCGGATGCAGCAGGGTTTCTTTTCCGTGCAGCAGACCTGTCCGACCTGCCGGGGCAGCGGCAAGCAGATCAAGGATCCCTGCGGTAAATGTTACGGCCAGGGGCGGGTCCAGGAAACCAAGACGCTTTCGGCGAAAATTCCCGCCGGCGTCGATACCGGCGACCGTATCCGTCTGGCCGGAGAAGGCGAGGCCGGGGAGAACGGAGGGCCGTCCGGCGATTTGTACGTTCAAATACAGGTCAAGGAACATCCAATCTTTACCCGGGACGGTGCCAATTTATACTGCGAAGTGCCGATCAGCTTTCCTACCGCCTGTCTCGGCGGGGAATTGCAGGTGCCCACGCTGGACGGCAAAGTCAATTTGAAGATTCCTGCGGAAACCCAGACCGGGAAAGTCTTCAGGCTCCGCGGCAAAGGCGTTAAACCGGTCAGGGGCGGAGCGGTCGGTGATCTGATGTGCCGGGTGCGTGTGGAAACTCCGGTGCATCTGACCAAAGAGCAAAAAGCTCTGATCGAGGAACTGAACGAGTCCTTGATGGGCGGCGGCAAACATCACAGTCCTCAGGAACACGGCTGGATGGACGGCGTTAAAAGTTTTTTCGATAAATTAACCGGATAATTTCATGATTCGTATCGCTGTTGCCGGAGCTTCCGGCCGGATGGGCTCCTCTTTGATCAAGGCGGCGGATATGGCGCCCAATGCCGAGCTGACGGTCGCGGTGTCGCGCCCGGAAAGCCTGGCCGTAGGCCGGGACGCCGGGGATCTGGCGGGCATCGGCCCCATTGGCGTGCACGTGACGGCGGACCTGGCCGAGGCCGCCGACCGGTTTGACGTGTTGATCGATTTTACCCGTCCCGAAATGTCCATGGCGCTTATCGACATCTGCCGGAGAAGCAGGAAAAAAATGGTGATCGGTACGACCGGCTTTAACGAGATGCAAAAATCGCACATTGCCGAGGCGGCCGGAGACATTGCGATCGTGCAGGCGCCCAACATGAGCGTCGGCGTCAATTTGTCGCTGAAACTGCTGGAAATGGCGGCCAGGGTGATGGGGGAAAACACCGACATAGAAATTATCGAAGCGCATCACCGGCACAAGATCGATGCGCCTTCCGGTACCGCCTTGCGCATGGGAGAAGTGATTGCGTCAACCCTGGGACGGGATTTAAAAGCATGTGCGGTTTACGGAAGAGAAGGCAATACCGGGGCAAGAGACAGGAACACCATCGGTTTTTCCACGATCCGGGCGGGCGATATCGTCGGCGAACACACGGTCATGTTCGCCGATGAAGGCGAGCGCCTGGAAATTACTCACAAAGCGTCCAGCCGCATGACCTTTGCCAATGGCGCGGTCAGGGCGGCATTGTGGTTGTCCGGCAAGGAATCGGGTTTATATGATATGCGGGATGTTTTGGGGTTGGCTTGAAACCCGAAAATTCCGATGTTTGATTCGACCGAGCACCTGAGCGGTCAGGCGGGTGTGGCTCTGGTTTTACTGGTTGACAGGTTTAAGGGCGGCTTATAAAGGTTAGCCTGGAAGTAATGATTGCCGGGATAAAGTGTGTCTGCAGTTTATCCGAGAATAAATTACTACCTTGAATTTGATTGGCGTCTGCGAAGACGTTCAGGCAAATTCATCCTAATAAAAACCTGTTTGATAAAGCGTAATAGGGCGTTTCGATACGCTCCAGTTTTAACCGAGTGCCTGCTATGAACAAACCAATCGATAACACCCATAATAAATTCAGAGCAAAGCTGGAAAAGCTTCTGGAAGGCAGCCAGATTTTTTTTAATGGAAACAATCCCTGGGATGTCCAGGTTTACAACCCGGACTTATACGAAAGAATATTGACCGAGGGGTCGGTCGGCCTAGGCGAGGCCTACATGGATGAATGGTGGAGCTGCGAGCAACTGGACGAGTTGTTCAATAAATTTTTTTCGGGTGTGCTGAGCACTCGGGTCAAGCTCGATCCGCATTCGATCAAAAACGGACTTTGGGCCTACTTTTCCAATCGGCAAAGCAGAAATCTGGCTTCCCGAATCATCAAGTATCATTATGACATAGGGAATGATTTGTACCGTTCGATGCTGGGCCGGCACCTGGCGTACAGTTGCGGCTATTGGAAGAACGCCAGGACTCTCGACGAGTCGCAGGAGCATAAATTCGATCTGATCTGCAGAAAACTGAATCTGCAGCCCGGCCAGAAAATACTCGACATGGGCTGTGGCTGGGGCGGATTCATGAAGTACGCGGCTGAGCATTATCGGGTGTCCTGCGTCGGGATCACTCTGTCGGAAGAACAGCACCGGTTTTGTATCGATTTATGCAAAGACTTGCCGATAGACATTCGTCTGGCCGATTACCGGGAACTGAACGAAACCTTCGATCATATCGTGTCGATCGGCATGTTCGAACACGTGGGTTACAAAAATTACGGCGAATACATGAATATCGCCCGTCGCTGCCTCAAGGACGACGGGTTGTTTCTTCTTCATTCCATCGGCGGCAACAAGTCGGTCATCGCCACCGATCCCTGGATGGAAAAATACATATTCCCGGGCGGCATGTTGCCTTCCATCAAACAAATCTCCAAGGCGACGGAAGGCAAATTCGTCATGGAGGACTGGCACAATTTCGGTGCCGACTACGACAAGACCTTGATGTGCTGGTTTGAGAATTTTTCCAAAAATTGGGATGCCATCAGCCATTTGTACGACAACCGTTTTTTTCGCATGTGGAAATATTACCTGCTGTCGTGCGCGGGCGCGTTCAGGGCGCGTGAAAACCAGCTCTGGCAGATCGTATTCTCCAAGCAAGGGGTCAGGACGGGTTATGCATCGGTTCGATGAGCGGAAAAAAAGCCGGCGGCTCCCGGCTCCGTTCAAAGAACAGTCGGGCTGCCACGCAATCGGTTTGTCGCACTGTGATTTCACCGGGCTGGAAACGACGAAAAAACGGCATTTATTTTTCGGAACATGGTATTAAAAAATTTGGTAATGACCCGGTGGTTATAATCTTGTAAAATTACCCGTGTTTGTATTTAGACAACGGGATGAATCTATAAAGATTCATCCCGTTTTGCACATTTAGAGGTGACGTGATTGAGTAAGCCCGCATTGTTGGTATTGGAAGATGGAACGGTGTTTAACGGTGTATCGATCGGCGCGGACGGGTGTCCCGTCGGCGAAGTCGTTTTTAATACGGCGATGACCGGGTATCAGGAAATATTGAGCGACCCCTCCTATGCCCGTCAGATAGTGACTTTAACTTACCCGCATATCGGCAACACCGGCGCAAACAGCGAAGATAATGAATCGGCCCGTATTTTTGCCAGCGGCCTGGTGATCAGAGATTTGCCGCTCGTGGCCAGCAACTGGCGAAGCGAAAGAACGTTGCAGCAGTATCTGGTCGAACATAACGTAGTGGCCATCGCCGACATAGACACCCGCAAGCTGACCCGGCTTTTGCGCGATAAAGGCGCGCAACGCGGCTGTCTCATGGCCGGAGAAAACGTCGACGTCGAGGCCGCGAAGGCGGCGATCGAGGAGTTTCCCGGATTGAAGGGCATGGATCTGGCCAAGGTCGTTTCCGTGTCCGAACCTTACGAATGGACCGAAAACGTCTGGCATCTTCGGAAAGGATACACCCAGGCCGATAATCTGCATTACCATGTGGTCGCTTACGACTTCGGCATCAAGCGCAACATCCTGCGTTTGCTGGCGAACCGTGGCTGCCGCGTTACCGTCGTGCCGGCAACGACCCCCGCCGGGGCGGTCCTGGAGATGAATCCGGACGGCGTCTTTCTTTCCAATGGACCGGGCGATCCGGAGCCTTGCACGTATGCGATCGAAGCGATTAAAGCCATTCTGGCCAAAAAAATTCCGGTCTTCGGCATTTGCCTCGGTCATCAGTTATTAGCCCTGGCCAGCGGCGCCAGAACCGAGAAAATGAAGTTCGGGCATCACGGCGCCAATCATCCGGTGCAGGAAACGGCCACGGGCCGGGTTCTGATCAGCAGCCAGAATCATGGGTTTGCCGTCAACAAGGACAGTCTTCCCGGCAACTTGACCGCAACCTATTACTCTTTGTTCGACGGCAGTCTGCAGGGCGTCAGGCGCACCGATTGTCCGGCGATGAGTTTTCAAGGGCATCCTGAAGCCAGCCCCGGTCCTCACGACGTCGAGTCGCTGTTTGACGATTTCATCGAAATGATGGAAAAAAGACGCTAGGCATGGCGGCCGAGGGAATAGGGAGACTGTTCCTGTCGTCGTCTGCTTTGTACTTTTATCTAGTATTTTTACCAATATGCCAAAAAGAACCGACATAAAATCGATTTTATTACTGGGCGCGGGCCCCATCGTCATCGGCCAAGCCTGTGAATTCGATTATTCAGGAACCCAGGCCTGCAAGGCGCTGCGCGAGGAAGGCTTTCGCGTGGTTCTGGTGAATTCCAATCCGGCCACGATCATGACCGATCCGGACATGGCCGATGCCGTCTACATCGAACCCATCGACTGGCAGACGGTCGAAAAGATTATCGAAAAAGAACGCCCGGACGCGATTTTGCCGACCATGGGCGGGCAGACCGCGCTGAACTGCGCGCTGGCCCTGGATGCCAACGGCGTGCTCGAAAAATACGGCGTCGAGATGATCGGTGCAACCAAGGAAGCGATCAACAAGGCCGAAGACCGCGAACTGTTCAATCAGGCGATGCGCAGGATTGGCTTCGAAGTGGCTAGGTCGAAGACCGCCCATTCGATCGAGGAAGCGCTGGCCGCGCAGGAAGAAGTCGGTTATCCTACGATCATCCGTCCGTCCTTCACGATGGGCGGCAGCGGCGGCGGCATCGCTTACAACCGCGAGGAGTTCATCGAAATCTGCGAGCGGGGCCTCGATTTGTCGCCGACCAACGAGCTGTTGATCGAAGAATCAGTGCTCGGCTGGAAAGAGTTCGAGATGGAAGTCGTGCGCGACTCCAAGGACAACTGCATCATTGTCTGCTCGATCGAAAACTTCGATCCGATGGGCGTCCATACCGGCGACTCGATTACCGTAGCGCCCGCGCAAACCTTGACCGACAAGGAATATCAGATTCTCCGCAACGTCGCGGTGGCGGTGCTGCGCGAAATCGGCGTCGATACCGGCGGTTCGAACGTGCAGGTGGCGATCAATCCGAAGGACGGCCGCCTGATCGTGATCGAAATGAATCCCAGGGTATCGCGCTCCTCCGCGCTGGCGTCCAAAGCGACCGGTTTTCCGATTGCCAAGGTCGCGGCGAAACTGGCGGTCGGCTATACCTTGGACGAACTCCAGAACGAGATCACCGGCGGCGCGACGCCGGCTTCGTTCGAACCGACGATCGATTACGTCGTCACCAAGGTTCCGCGTTTCACCTTTGAAAAGTTTCCTCAGGCCGATGACCGGCTGACGACACAGATGAAGTCGGTGGGCGAGGTCATGGCGATCGGACGCACTTTTCAGGAGTCGCTGCAAAAAGCGTTGCGCGGTCTCGAAATCGGCATCAGCGGGCTCGACGAAGTCATCGATATGGAAGAAGTCGACGCCCACGAGAAAATGCAGCGGGAGCTGCGTCATCCGGGGCCCGACCGCTTGCGTTATGTGGCCGACGCCTTCCGCAGCGGCATGAGCCTTGAAGAAGTGCACGAAGCCTGCAAAATCGATCCGTGGTTTTTGGCGCAGATCGAGGATCTGATCGTTTCCGAAAAATCGCTGGCGACCAAAACGCTGGCGACCCTGAAAGAAGGCGAACTGTACCGGTTGAAGCGAAAAGGCTTTTCCGATCAGCGTCTGGCAAAACTGTTGGGCACGACCGAGTCCGAGGTGCGCAACGTTCGGCACAGGCACGGCATCCGCCCGGTCTATAAACGAATCGATTCGTGCGCGGCCGAGTTTTCTTCCGATACCGCCTATTTGTATTCGACTTATGAAGAAGAATGCGAAGCGCGGGTTTCCGACCGAGAAAAGATCATCATTCTCGGAGGCGGCCCGAACCGTATCGGGCAGGGCATCGAGTTCGATTATTGCTGCGTTCATGCCGCGCTGGCGCTGCGCGAAGACGGTTATGAGACGATCATGATCAATTGCAATCCGGAAACCGTCTCGACCGATTTCGATACGTCCGACCGCTTGTATTTCGAGTCGCTCACACTGGAAGACGTGCTGGAAATCGTCCATATCGAAAAACCCAAGGGCGTGATCGTTCAGTACGGCGGACAAACGCCGCTGAAGCTCGCCCGGGCGCTGGAAGCGGCCGGCGTACCGATCATCGGTACGTCGCCCGATTCGATCGACCTGGCGGAAGATCGCGAACGCTTTCAGAAATTACTGGAGCGGCTGGATTTGAAACAGCCTCCCAACGCGACGGCGCGCTCGGTGGAACAGGCTTTGACCGCGGCCAAGGAACTGGGCTATCCGCTGGTGGTGCGACCGTCTTATGTCCTGGGCGGACGGGCAATGGAAATCGTTTTTAACGAGGAAGGGCTGCAACGCTACATGAAAGAGGCCGTCACCGTTTCCAACGATTCGCCGGTATTGCTGGACCGCTTTCTGGACGATGCGGTTGAAATGGACGTCGACGCTATTTATGACGGCGAGCGCGTTCTGATCGGAGGCTTGATGGAGCATATCGAGCAGGCCGGGGTTCACTCCGGCGATTCCGCGTGCTCGCTGCCTCCTTACGAACTGCCGTTAAAGATTCAGGACCGGCTGCGCGAGCAGGTTAAGGCTCTGGCCGAGGCGCTGGGCGTGCAGGGCCTGATGAATACCCAGTTTGCGATTCAGGGAGAGGACATTTATGTGCTCGAGGTCAACCCCAGAGCTTCACGCACGGCGCCGTTCGTGTCCAAGGCGACGGGCTATCCGCTGGCGAAAATCGCCGCCCGCTGCATGGTGGGGAAGACCCTGGCTCAGCAAGGCATGACCGAAGAGCGGATTCCCGGATACTATTCGGTCAAGGAAGCCGTGTTCCCGTTCGTCAAATTTCCGGGAGTCGACCCGCTGCTGGGCCCGGAAATGAAATCGACGGGCGAGGTCATGGGTGTCGGCAAAACCTTCGGCGAAGCGTTTGCCAAATCCCAGCGAGCTGCCGGCGTCAAATTGAATCACAGCGGCAAGGTCCTGATCAGCATCCGCGATGCGGATAAGGTCAAAGCGCCCGACATTGCCCGAATGCTGGTCGACAAAAAATACGAGATCGTAGCCACCCCTGGCACTGCCAGGTTTTTACAGGAAGCCGGCATTCCTTGCGAAGTCGTTTACAAGGTGAATCAGGGGCGGCCCAATACCGTCGATATGATCAAGAACGGCCAGATCCAACTGGTGATCAACACGACCGAAGGAAAGAAGGCCATTGCGGACTCTTTCACAATGCGCCGGGAGGCCTTGCAGCACCGCGTCACTTATTACACGACGATGGCGGGAGCGAAGGCGGCCTGCTATGCCTTGGGTGAACTGGAAGCCCGCGAAGTGGTTTGTTTGCAGGATCTTCACAAGAGCCTGAATTTGAAAAATTGATAAAATTCCCATGGGGAAATGAAAAATAATATTGGAGTTTCTGAGAGATGAACAAAGTGCCTTTAACCGTGAAAGGAGCGGAGAAATTGCGGGCGGAGCTCGAAGAGTTGAAAACGGTGGTGCGTCCCCGCATTATCGCGGCGATCGCCACGGCTCGTGAACACGGTGATTTGAAGGAAAATGCCGAATACCATGCCGCGCGCGAGCAGCAAAGTTTTGCCGAAGGCCGTATCAAGGAAATTGAAGCCAAGTTGTCCAACGCCCAAATCATTGACGTGACCAAACTGGATCCCGGCGGCAAAGTCGTTTTCGGCGCGACGGTGGAAATTGAAGATCTGGATGCCGAAAAGACGGTGATTTATCAGATCGTGGGAGAAGACGAGGCCAATATCAAGGAAGGGCGCATTTCGATCGGCTCGCCCATTGCCCGGGCCTTGATCGGCAAGGAAGTGGGCGACATCGTGACCGTCAAAGCCCCCGGCGGCAATGTCGAGTATGAAATACTCTCCATTCAATACGTTTAATTCAATTGCAAAATACGCTGAAGGATAGTTCTTTATTTTGGATTTCTTGCCGGTTTGTCGGGATTGAGCCGATAAAGGACGGCGCAAGCTCCGATCGACTGAATGAGTTCGGCCCCGGTGTCCCGGCAAATTTTTTCACTAATTTGTTTGCGATTTTCCCGCTCTGCGCGTATTCTGACCTTAATCAGTTCGTGACTGGCAAGCGCCAATTCCAGTTCGGCCAAAACGGCGGGCGTATAGCCGGCCTGGCCGATCAGGATGACCGGTTTTAAACTGTGCGCTTCGGCTCTGAGTTTTTTCTTGTCTGAAGAGTTCACTGATAAATCCTGAATCAAAAGACGTATTCTACACGAAAAGACCCTTACCTTATGAGCCGAAGTAAAAGCAGCAGCCGCTGGATGCGGGAACATTTTGACGATCCTTATGTCAAATTGGCTCAAACGCAGGGCTATCGTTCGCGAGCGGTTTTTAAGCTGAAAGAAATTCAGGAGAAGGACAGGATTATCAAACCAGGAATGAACGTTATTGATCTGGGGGCGGCTCCCGGGGGATGGTCTCAATTTGCAAAACAGTCGATCGGCAATAAAAACAAGGTGATTGCTCTCGATCTATTGCCGATGGAACCCATTGACGGGGTCGATTTCATACTCGGAGATTTTCGGGAGCAAACCATTCTCGATCAGCTCCGGGCCAGACTGGAGGGCGCTTCCGTCGATCTGGTGATGTCGGATATGGCCCCCAACATGAGCGGAAACAAAAGCACGGATCAAATACGATCCTTATACTTGGCCGAACTGGCTCTGGAGACCGCCCGATCCGTTTTAACCCCGGGGGGCACTTTTCTAGTCAAGTTGTTTCAAGGGGAAGGTTTTGAATCATTCCATCGGGAAGTGCAGCATTATTTTAACAAGGTAGTCATCAGAAAACCGAAAGCATCCAGACCTCGAAGCAACGAAGTATATATTTTGGCTATGGGGTTTAAAAAAACTCCTTGATCCTTATATTGAAGCTATGAGTTATCAGGGTAATCCCGAGGCAGACTGGAATTAACCTGAATCCGTGCTCTGATTTCATTTTGTTGGTATATTCCAATAGCTTAAGCGCCAAATGAGAATTATTTTGGGTGAAAGCAATTCACTCATATCCATTTGTTTTATAAAGTTATTTGTCAAAATGAGCACGGATTCAGGATTAAGTAAAGCATAATCCCTTTTCGGATTGTCTTTGGACGATCGGGCAATAACGACAGTTCCTAAGGAAAACTGCTGATATAATTACTCTGATTTTAAAAAACCAGGAGCTGTTTCGGCTCGGGGCGTGTAATTTGAACGAAATATTAAAAAATATACTATTGTGGGTCGTCATCGCCGTTGTCTTGATGTCGATCTTCAACAATTTCGGCCCGCAAATGGACGGAGCCGACTCTGCGTTGTCTTATTCTCAGTTTATCGATGCAGTCAAATCGGGACAGGTTCAGCAAGTGGTCATCGATGAGAACGTCGTCAAGGGCAAAATGCAAAGCGGCCAGCATTTCAAGACCTATGCACCCAATGACGTCCATATGGTGGATGATTTACTGGCCAACGGCGTGGACATCAAGGCGGTTCCTCCCGAACAGCCTTCCTTGCTGATGCAGTTGCTGATTTCATTCGGTCCCATGCTGCTGTTGATTGCCGTATGGGTATTCTTCATGCGGCAGATGCAGGGTGGCGCGGGCGGCGCGCGCGGCGCCATGAGTTTCGGTAAAAGCAAGGCCCGGATGCTTGAAGAAGACCAGATCAAGGTCACTTTTGCCGACGTCGCAGGCTGCGATGAAGCCAAGGAAGAAGTCGTGGAAATGGTGGATTTTTTAAAAGATCCGGCCAAATACCAGCGACTGGGCGGCAAGATTCCCCGCGGCGCGTTGATGATCGGTCCTCCGGGCACCGGAAAAACTTTGTTGGCAAGGGCAATCGCCGGCGAGGCCAAGGTACCGTTCTTTACCATTTCGGGCTCCGATTTCGTCGAAATGTTCGTCGGCGTCGGCGCGTCGAGAGTACGGGACATGTTTGAAACCGCCAAAAAACACGCGCCCTGCATCATCTTCATCGACGAGATCGATGCCGTGGGCCGTCAGCGCGGCGCCGGACTCGGCGGCGGCAATGACGAGCGGGAACAGACCTTGAACCAGTTACTGGTGGAAATGGATGGTTTCGAAGGAAACGAAGGCATCATCGTGATCGCCGCGACCAACCGTCCCGACGTTCTGGACAAGGCGTTGCTGCGCCCGGGCCGTTTCGATCGCCAGATTACCGTCGGTTTGCCCGATGTAAGGGGGCGCGAGCAGATACTGAAGGTACATTTGAAAAAAGTGCCGACCGAGTCCGACGTCGAAGTGAAATACATCGCTCAGGGCACGCCCGGTTTCTCGGGCGCCGATCTGGCGAACCTGATCAACGAAGCGGCCTTGTTCGCTGCCCGCCTGAACAAGCGTCTGGTCAACATGGCCGACCTTGAAAAAGCCAAGGACAAGTTGATCATGGGTGCGGAAAGACGCTCGATGGTCATGGGCGACAAGGAAAAGAAAATGACCGCTTACCATGAAGCCGGGCATGCCATCGTCGGGCGTCTGGTGCCGGAGCACGATCCGGTTTACAAGGTCAGCATCATGCCCAGAGGGCGCGCGCTCGGCGTCACGATGTTTCTGCCCGAGAAAGACCAGTACAGCGCCAGCAAGCAAAAGCTGGACAGCATGATTTCCAGTTTGTACGGCGGACGTATTGCCGAGGAAATGATATTCGGCTGGGAGCAAGTCAGTACCGGAGCCTCGAATGACATTGAGCGGGCTACCGAGCTGGCTCGGAATATGGTGACCAAGTGGGGCTTGTCGCAGCGTTTGGGGCCTTTGGCCTATAGCGAGGAAGAAGGCGAGATTTTCCTGGGTCGTTCGGTCACGCAGCATAAAACGGTTGCCGAAGAGACTTCTCATACCATCGACGAAGAAATCCGCTCCATTATCGATCGCAACTACGAACGGGCCGAAAGGATTTTAAAAGAAAATATCGACATCCTGCACGCCATGGCGGAGGCTCTGATCAAATATGAAACGATCGACAAATATCAGATCGATGATTTAATGGAGCGCAAGCCGTTAAGAGAGCCCGAAGGCTGGGACGATCGAACCCCGCCGTACGCGTCGACAGGCGAACGTAACTCTTCCGATGCCGGTAACAAGGATGAGAAAAAACCTGAGAAGCCGATAGTCGGCACTGCCGAGCAGAATTAAAACAGCGGCATTCTAATGAAAAGGAGAGGCATTGCATGTCTCTCCTTTTTTATTGAGTTTTTTTAAGGCGCCATTATTGCGAATCGGATTCGCACTGTTTTAAACTGACGCGCTCATCCATTCTGTTAGATCGTTTTTTAACAGCGGGAATATTACCCACTCAAAGGCTCCGCTCTCTTCGGTAGCCGAAAGATTAAAATTTATGACAAAAAAATATTTTGGTACTGACGGCATCCGAGGCAAAGTTGGGGAGCCTCCCATTACTGCGGATTTTTTATTGAAGCTGGGATGGGCTGCCGGCAGGGTTTTTGCCAGCGAAGGGGATGGTTTTGTGCTGGTAGGCAAAGATACGCGTATTTCCGGTTATATGTTCGAATCCGCAATCGAGTCCGGACTGACCGCAGCCGGGGTCGATACCCGCTTGTTGGGTCCCATGCCCACTCCGGGCATTGCCTATTTGACGCGAACGTTAAGAGCCCGGGCCGGCATCGTCATCAGCGCTTCGCACAATCCTTACTACGACAATGGGATCAAGTTTTTCTCGGTTCACGGCACGAAATTGCCTGACGACACGGAATCCAGGATTGAGCAGTACATCGATTCACCGATGACGACCGTGGAATCGTCGAAACTGGGCAAGGCGAAGCGCCTGGTCGATGCGGCCGGGCGTTATATCGAGTTTTGTAAGGCCAGCATACCGCCCGGACTCGATTTCAAGGGTATGCGCATGGTCGTCGATTGCGCCCATGGCGCGACCTATCATATTGCTCCTCATGTGTTCGCGGAAGTCGGAGCGGAAGTCATAGCCATAGGAGCGGAACCCGATGGCCTTAATATTAACGACCAATGCGGCGCGACGAATCCCGATAAGCTGGCGAAAGCGGTGCTGGACAACCAGGCCGATTTGGGCATCGCTCTGGACGGCGATGGCGACCGGTTGATCATGGTCGATCATCAGGGAGAAATCGTCGATGGTGACGAGCTTATCTACATCATCGCTAAATCGAGATTGCAGGCCGGCCGGCTCCACGGTCCGGTGGTCGGCACCTTGATGACGAATCTGGGCGTCGAACATGCCCTGGATAAACTGGACGTGAAACTGCTTAGAGCCAGGGTGGGCGACCGCTACGTCATGGAAATGCTGGTGGAAAACCAGGGCATATTGGGAGGCGAAGGCTCCGGGCATATTATCTGTCTGGACCGAACGACCACCGGAGACGGCATTATCGCCGCATTGCAGATCATGGCGGAAATACACGGCAGCGGCAGAAATTTGCACGAACTGAAAGCGGACGTGCAAAAATATCCGCAAGTGCTGGTGAATGTCAGAACCGATAAAAAAATCAATCCCGATCGCGACGAATCCATTCAGCAAGCCGTCAAAGCGGCTGAAAAAAAACTCGGCAGACAAGGTCGCGTGTTGCTTAGGGCTTCCGGAACAGAGCCGCTTATTCGCGTCATGGTGGAAGGACAGCATGAGGACGCCGTGAATGAGTTGGCCCGGCAATTGGCCGACGAAGTCAGGAATGCAATCAAGGCTTGAAATTGGGATAGTTAATATATATCATAGCCGATTTGATTCTATGTGGGAGTAATGATGCGTCGGTCTCTAGTAGTCGGAAATTGGAAAATGAACGGAACACTAGCCAGTGCGGAAGCGTTGGCGAAAGGCATCATGGCCGGATTAGGCTCAGACCATGCCGACATTGCGGTATGCTCGCCGTATGTGCACATCCCTGCATTAAGCCAATTATTAAAAAACAGCAAACTGGCATTAGGCGCGCAAAACGTCGCCGATAAAAGTTCGGGCGCGTTTACCGGTGAAGTTTCGGCCGCCATGTTGAACGAGTTCGGTTGCAAATACGCCATTGTCGGGCATTCCGAACGGCGCACTTATTACGGCGACACCAATGAATCGGTCGCGGCGCGTTTTTGCCAGGCGCAGGCCCAAAACATCATTCCCATCCTGTGCGTAGGCGAAACGCTGGATCAGCGCGAAAAGGACGAAACGTTCGCGGTCATCGACGAACAGATGGATGCGGTCGTTGCCGCGGCAGGAATCGCCGCTTTCAATACTGCGGTGATCGCTTACGAGCCGGTCTGGGCGATCGGCACCGGAAAAACTGCGACCGATGAACAGGCCCAGGAAGTGCACAAATATATTCGCGGCTATATTGCGGCCAAAGACCGGAGTGTGGCGGAAAAAATCCGGATCCTGTACGGGGGAAGCGCCAAGCCGGAAAATGCAAAAGGTCTGTTTGCCATGCCGGATATTGACGGCGGTTTGATCGGCGGAGCTTCCCTGGATGCGGACTCCTTTTTGAAGATTTATCATTCGATTTAAAGCAGTTTCGACTTTAATATGTATCAAGTTATCATTGTATTTCACGTCCTGCTGGGTTTGGGCATTATCGGATTGGTGCTGATGCAGCAAGGTAAGGGCGCGGATGCCGGCGCGGCTTTCGGAAGCGGTGCGTCGGGTTCCGTTTTTGGGGCGCAAGGCGCCGCATCCTTTTTATCACGTTCCACTGCCATTCTGGCGACCCTGTTTTTTTTGACCAGTTTGGGCCTGGCTGTATTAAACAGTCATAAAGGAGTAGCTTACGATTTGATGAGCGAACCGGCCACTTCAGAAGAGGCTTCGACACTGCCTGTTGTAGAAGAGCCGAAAAAAGAAGAAAATAAACCGGCGGTAAAGTCTGAGGAAGTTCCCGCAGCGGCTACGGAGGCAAAACCGGTCAGCGCCGAAAAAGTGGCAGCCGGTGAGCCGAAGGCGGAAGCAGCCGCAGTTCCCGAAGTAGAAGAAAAGAAGGCGGAAGAAACCAAAAAGACTGAAGCGGCCGATACCGCTCCGGCTAAAGAAAAGAAAGAGACGCCAAAAAAATAAGATTAAAATCTTCCGGAATGATCCAGAGCAGATTTCCGGAGTCACAAAAAATCAAGGATCGAATTCAAAATATAAAGCCAGCTTATGAATAGTGAGCTGGCGGCCGAACAAACGCCGATGTGGTGAAATTGGTAGACACGCCATCTTGAGGGGGTGGTGACGCAAGTCGTGTCGGTTCAAATCCGACCATCGGCACCAATTGACAGACTCAGACGGTCTCAAACAGTCTCAAAACCCGCAAGTCGCAAGGCTTAGCGGGTTTTTTATTGTCTCAACGAATCTCAAGCTGTATTATCCAATACCGTAAAACATGACGGTATTCCTTACGGTATCAGCCATTTACTGTATATCGCATACCGTCAAAAGGCATTTTTAATACCGTCAAAGAATCCCGGAGGCTGCATGTTAAGCGACATTCAAGTAAGAAAAGCAAAAGCCCAAGACAAGCCCTATAAGCTGGCCGACGAAAAAGGATTGTACCTCTTCATTACGCCACAAGGCGGTAGATTATGGCGTTTTGATTACCGCCATGAAGGGAAGAGAAAGACGCTTTCCTTTGGCGTTTATCCCGATGTGAGCTTATCGGATGCACGTGGAAAACGCGACGAAGCCCGAAAGCTCATAGCAACCGGCAGCGATCCCTCTGCACAGCGTAAAGCGGCAAAGGCGGCGAAGGCTGAACGCGCCGCCAATAGTTTTGAAGTGATAGGCCGGGAATGGCATCACATCCACATGAGCGACAAGACCGAAGACCATGCCAAGCGAACTTTAACCCGTCTGGAGCAGGACGTTTTTCCCTGGCTTGGCGGGCGGCCGTTAGCCGAGATCGAGGCGCCGGAAATCTTAACCGTTTTGAGGCGTATCGAGGCGAGAGGCGCGAACGAGCTGGCGCATACGGCAAAGCGCACAATCGGACAAATATTCAGGTTTGCCATTGCAACGGGCAGAGCGGTAAGAAACCCGGTCCCCGACTTGCAGGGCGCCTTAAAGCCCGTATCGGTGACGCATTACGCGGCCATTACCGACCCCGGAAAAATTGGGGAATTATTGCGGGCTGTCTACGGATATACAGGCAACCTTGAAACCCGGTGCGCTTTTAAACTCTCATTCTTCGTTATGTTGCGACCTGGCGAAGTGCGCCGGGCCGAATGGTGCGATATCAACCTTGAGCGCAAAGAGTGGCGCATACCCGGCCATAAAATGAAGATGCGGGACGAGCACATTATTCCGCTTTCACGTCAGGCCATTGAGATTCTGGAAGAGATACGGCCGTTGACCGGAGGAGGGCGCTACGTTTTTCCGAGTGTCCGAAGCGCAGACCGGCCGATGAGCGAAAACACCATTACCGGCGCACTGCGGCGCTTAGGTTATAGCGGCGATGAAATGACAGCTCACGGCTTCCGATCGATGGCGAGCACTCGGCTTAACGAATCGCATTTATTCCACCCCGATGCGATAGAAAGACAGCTTGCCCATGGCGAGCGGGATAGCGTACGGGCGGCTTACAACAGGGCTCAATATTTGCCCGAGCGGGCCAAAATGCTGCAATGGTGGGCCGATTATCTGGATGGATTACGAGAGGGTGCCAAGGTTATTCCGATACGGGAGGCTAAGCGGTGAGTGTTCGTCTGGATTGCGGCGATTATAAGGGGCTGTTCCCGATGGAGTTTCATATTGTTGGAGTCTATTTCATCAAGTACGACGTGAAACCGCTTATAGACCTGTTGCGCTCTGATCGGGAAATATCAGGGGGCATGCGCAGTT
The DNA here is from genome assembly GCF_000372865.1 of Methylosarcina fibrata AML-C10. Lineage (NCBI taxonomy): Bacteria > Pseudomonadati > Pseudomonadota > Gammaproteobacteria > Methylococcales > Methylococcaceae > Methylosarcina > Methylosarcina fibrata. The sequence continues at coordinate 4,832,029 of NZ_KB889965.1, forward strand.
TTATAGCCGATGCTCTATCTGGAAAGTTCAAGCGTCCTCCCGGTAAGAAACCTTCTAAATTATCGCGTGATATGCGCATCCACGATAGGCTGGTAGATTTGGCCGAGGAAGCCAAGGCTAAAGGGAAAAAAGGCCTGTACACCGCCCATGTAACAAAAGTCATGCACGAGTTTAACCTCAGCGAGCACGACGTGAAAAACGCTTATAAGAGAGTGGAAAGAATAAGGAAGGATAGGTTGAAACTTCAGGAAGAATTAATAGCGTCCGGAATGTGGAGGCTGGAAACCGACAGCGACGGGGAGACCCTTCTAATCTCTTGCATTGAACCGCCCTGGCTAAAAAAGCCGACCGAAGAGTAAAACAGCCATCGGACTTAGTGGAAAAAAGGTTTTTTTACTATTTTCCACTAAACTCCTTAAAACCGTGTTTAATATACAGAGCCATACCGCACCAATCCCGGAGCGGCACAACCTTTCTAAGGATGTTCAATGGCTACAATCACACCTATTCAACCCACCCGTAACACTGTAGCGGCAGCCGTCATGCCCGACATCAAGCCGCTGCTACGTCGTCCCGCTGTTGAAGCGGCGACCGGCGAAAGCCGGTCAACAATCTACCGCAAAATCGAACGCGGCCTTTTCCCCAAGCCTGTTTGTATTGGCCGAGACAAAAACGGAAATGCAAGTCAAGCCGGATGGCCGGCGCATGAAGTGGCGGCCATCAATCAGGCCCGTATTGCCGGAAAATCAGACGAAGAAATAAAGAAACTCGTGGCCGAGCTGGAGGCCGCGCGGACTATTGGCACGGGGGCCTGATCGAATGACCGCACACAAAAAAGCCGCCGGAGTCGGGCAACTCCCAGCGGCTTACAAAAATTCAGAGCAACGCCATTTTACCCGAAAAAAACCACCATACGCCAATCAATTGAATCTGTTCGCCGGCGCCTGTCTGATCGTCTGCACCGGCAGCGGCGCATGGGAGCGTGCCAAGTTTCCGACTTGGTTTCCCGGCTGCAAGGTCGTGTTGCCGCCCGGCGATGATCCAGCGGCCTATGCCTGGAGCATGGCCGCCGGGTATGACGTGATGATTACCGGCTTCGGTGAGCTCGAGCCAATTGCAGAAATAGCAAAACTTGCCGGGCTATTGCTGGCGGCCGGGGCGGAGCTGGTGCTCTATGCTCCGGAACGCGGACCGGTTACGCGGATCGATGCACGGAGGGCAGCGGCATGAGCGATTACGAGGTTATTGGTCCGGGGCATATCGTCGTTGATGTGCCCCCGGCAGGCGAAAGGGGCGAAAGAGGCGAAAGCTCAGTACTGACGGTAGGTTCAGGCGGGCGAATTGGGGGCGAATCGAGGCGAAAATTAGGCGAATTCGCCTACCAATCGCCTGAATACCCGGTTGACGCGCTGGGCCCTCTGGCCGATTTGTGCAAAGTGATTGCCCTGAACGCCCAGCTCAACCCGGCAACCATAGGACAGTCCATCCTGTCGGCGGCATCATTGGCCGCTCAAGGGAGCTGTGAAGTCGAGACCCTGTCAGGCCATAAGCCGCTTTCGATTTACGCCCTGTCGATTGCCGAATCCGGCGACGGCAAGTCAACCGTCGAAAGCATCGTTTTGTGCGGTATTAAGCAGTACGAGAAAGAGCGTCACGGCGCGATAGAGGCCCGAAAAGCCGAGCAAGCCTCTCTGCCAGTGAAGGAACGAGCAATCGAGCGGGAACCCTATCTACTCGCTTCCGATGCAACGGTTCAAGGCATCATCAAGGGCTTCCTGACCGGCTGGCCGAGCCAGGGCATCTTCACCGCCGAGGGCGCAACGATGTTATGCGGCTGGGGCATGGCCGCCGAGCAGAGAGCCAACACATCGGCGAATCTGAACAAGCTATGGGATGGGGAAGCGGTGTCGGTTCAGCGCGGCATGAGCGGGCGAATTCAGCTTTATAACCGCCGTTTTTGCGCTCACTGGATGATCCAACCGGATGTCGCACAAGAAGCGTTAACTGACCCGGCTTTATCCAGTATCGGACTCTGGCCGAGGTTCATGGTGAGCTGGCCGGAGCCCTTGCCGCCGAGGAAATATCGCCGTTACGAATTCTGGAATGACCCCTACGTTAAAGCCTTCTGGGACCGGTGCAAGGCCATGCTTCGAGCACAAGTCATTACCGACGACGGCGAATGTGGCGAGTTCCGCACGATCCGTCTGAGCGATGAGGCGCGTCAGATTCTGGTCGAAACCTTCGAGCGGATGGAACAGGCCCGCGACCCGGCAAACCCACTGCACTGCGTTAAGCCGTTTGCCGTCCGATTGTGTGAGCTGGCCTGCCGAAATGCCGGCGTCCTGGCCGCCTATGCAGATGAAAACACCATCAGCGCCGAGCGGATGAAAAACGGAATTGCGCTGGCCGGGTATTCGCTCGACACCTGGCGCGGCATCTTCGGGCAGCGGGAGGATCTGACTCATGATCGATGGGCGCGGGAGCTGTACGCATGGATGTTGAAGCGGCCAAATCAACGCGCCAGTGAAACCGATATTTTGAAAACGGCGACACCCAAGCACTTACGCAATAAGCATAAGCGCGATGTGGCATTATCGATCCTGCGCGAGTGCGGCCTGATTCAGAAAGCCGTGGACGTGGTGAACGGAGATGTCCGAATTGCTTCCGCCGAATGGGAGGCAGTGCCCAATGCTTGACGGCCTCCTTGACGACATCTTAGGCGATTCGCCCAAACGGGGCGAAATTCGCCCCGATTCGCCCGCAATTCGCCCGGCGCAAACCCGCGTCATTACTGAACTTTCGCCCGATTCGCCCGATTCGCCTACCCGCCATGAGAAAACCGCCATCCTTCGCTGGCTGCACTTCATCGGCGAAACCGATCAAGCCATGATTGACGACGTGCTCGACTATTGCGCCGGCAACCCGGACGCCCTGGCCTATTACCTGAAGCGGGCTGAAGAAGTGCCGCCGCCGGATGACCGCCACCATTGCCGGGAGTGCCGGAACCTGAACAGCCGAGGCTACTGCATCCGGCACCGGTTCCGGCCGGTGGACGACCTACCGAGGCGCTGTGAAGACTTCAATGATTCAAGGATTCAACCATGACACATTTTGAAAAGCATACACTCCCCGGATATGACCTTCACCTTTCCCGCGGGCCGAACCATCTGCAAGTCCTGAAAATCTGCTATGTATGCCGGAAAGGATTCTGCAAACGCAAAGGCCGGGCGAAAGCCTTGGAAGTCGCCAACGCGCCGGGGCGATGGGTTTGCATCCAATGTGCGAAGAAACACCCCGGGCAAATTATAAACCCTGAGTTTATAATACCCACCGTAAAGCCGCTTAGGAGGGCGTAAAAATGGCGAATCAATATCCCGTAGAGATTGACGGTGTAACCGGCGAAGTCGAGCCTATACCCCATCAGAAAGGCCAGCGTTACCGATGCAAGTTGGGAGATATTGATCGTGGCATTGTGAACGCTGGAACTCAGTACAAGCAAGGGCTGGCGGCTCATCGTGAGCAACAGGACAGACTTTAGGAGATATAAAAGCGTTACAAACCGTGCTCTGACGGTTATTTGTTGAGACAGGAATTGTCACAACTGATCTTAGATAAGACAAGGATTGAGTCAGAAATTGTCACACTGGGAGATATTGAGTGTGACATCGTGAGCGCTGGAGTTCAATACAAGCAAGAGCTGGCGGCTCAGCGCCAAACGTAGCAAAGCCCATGTATACGGCAACATTACAGCAACATTCGAGAAAATAGAGTGAGTACGCAGGAACAACGCAAACGCCTTAAAGCCTATTACAAAAGAAGCTCTGCCGCATTCGAGGAATGGCGGGAACGAGGTTATCAATATCCCCCGCCGAAGAGTGAGCCGTTGCCGCCCGATTTAATCGGCCTGCAATGTGGCGCAAAAACCAGAGCCGGGACACCTTGCAAGCTCAAAGCCATTTACGCCAATGGCCGGTGCAAATGGCATGGCGGCGAAAGTACGGGCCCCAAGACCCCAGAAGGTAAACGGCGCTCAGCAATGAACGGATTTTGTCCCAAGAAAAAGCGAAGCCATACAGACCGATAATACCCGAAGAGGCGGAACGGAGGTATTGGAAGCTAATGGGATAACGGGGCATGGTAGGAATTTTTCGGAGATATAAAAAAGAGTATCGAGACAATACGAGCAGCCGGGGCAACCCGGCTTTTTTGTGCCTGGCGTTTTAACCTGCCCGGACACCATGCCCATGCTGGCGCTGATCGGATCGGGGCAATGCAGTGATATGCTCCTTTTAGGAAACAACACCCAAAGCAAATATCATGCCTGCCTGTAATGCACGAATGGCGCGGATTTCAGAGAGTTGGCATGGAATCATGCTAGGGAATTGATTGTGTTCCGAATAGGAAACAATCGGCCGGGCCACTGCATGAGGGAATGGTGGAAACGATAGGTTTTTCGGGAGCGTGATCGATGGCGGCAAGGGATAAGGGCAAGCCGACGCGTGATCGAGGATCGGTGGAGCGGGAAGTTAAGCGACACCAATTAAGCCGGGCGTCCCGTTTTTTATGACCCGACTTTTTCCGTTTTATACGGGGGGAGGATTACATGGACTGGTTCAAGTACCGCTTGGGGGCAATCATTGCGGAAAACTGAGAGTTTATAAAATGACCTGCAAACGATGAGAGCTTGACGGTATTTTTGTCGGTATTTTGATTATTCTATTTTAAAATAATAAATAAATCAAAAGTTTATATTTATATTCAAATCCGACCATCGCACCAATACAAGGTTCAGAGAGAACCGACAAAGTACAAAAACCCGCGAGTTTCCTGGCTTGGCGGGTTTTTTATTGTTCGGTAGTGTGCAACGAAATGCAATAACAATCACCATAAAATGCAATAACTTTTGCAATAACCTATAATCGCCTAAAAAAGTTATTGCATTTTATTGCTCTATGGTGATTCAAGTGTCTGAATATAAAAGAAAAGATAACCTGATTCCGTCGGATGTAGCGATTAAAAACGCCAAGCCGAAAGAGAAACCTTACCGAATAAAGGACGCCAGAGGGTTTTATTTGCGGGTGAATCCGGACGGCTCGAAATGGTGGCGGATGGAATACGCAATCGACGGCAAAAGGAACATGCTTTCGATCGGCGTTTACCCCACGGTCAGCCTGGCCAAAGCCCGGGAAAAATACCGGGCATTGCAAGCGATGATTGCCGGCGGCATCGACCCCAGCGAGACCCGCAAACAAGCCCGGATCGAAAAAGCCGAAGCCTTAGACCGGGAGCAACGGAAAGCAAAGGGCATCCCGATTAAAGGCTCTTTCGAAGAAATCACTCGCACCTGGATGACATCCACCGCCCATACCGTCCGGGACATGACTCGCCAAAAGAAAATCAGGCGTTTCGAAAGGCACGTCTTTCCGGCGATCGGAGACAAAGACATGAAAGAAATCAAATCTCCGGAAATCTACGGTCTACTCAAGCCGCTTATAGCCCGGAACGAACTCGAAACGGCGCACCGCGCACACAGCGAAATCAGCGCCGTTTTCGCCTATGCCATTGCTCACGGTTTCGCCGACTACGATCCGGCGCAACCTGTCGGCACCCAATTGCCGCCTCAAAGTAAAGCACCGGGCGGCCCTGACCGAACCCAAAGACGTGGCCGGCCTGCTGCGGGATATCTACAGCTACCAAGGAACCTTCGTTGTTCAATGCGCCTTCCGGTTTTCGCCCTTGGTTTTTCAACGTCCCGGAGAGATCCGGCAAATGGAATGGAAGGATGTCGACCTGGCCGCCAGAGAATGGCGCTATTTCGTCACCAAGACCGAAGTCCAGCACATTGTCCCATTATCGAGGCAGGCCATCGAGATACTTCAAGCCATCAGGCCGTTGACCGGATCCGGCCGCTATGTCTTTCCATCCAGCCGCGGCGACGGCCGTCCGATGTCGGACAACACCATCCGAACCGCGCTTAAAACGCTGGGGTATGAAAGCGATGTGATGACCGCGCACGGCTTCCGAACCACGGCATCCACACTTCTGAACGAACAAGGCTGGAGCCCGGGCGCGATCGAGCGCCAGCTCTGCCACATGCCCAGGGATGCCGTCAGAGCGGCTTATAACCGGGCACAATACCTGGACGAAAGGCGGAAAATGATGCAGGCATGGGCCGATTATTTGGATCATCTGAAGGCTGGCGCCGTAGTAATCCTGATTTATAAAAACGATAAATAAGATGTAATAGTCTAGGTCGCGGCAGGACAAGGACGCGAGATTGAAAAATTCCTGCATGACTCGCAGAAAGGGCATGCGATAACCATTCTCATCGAAGAAAGCCTTTTGAAATTCATTGATATCTATTAGCTTAATTAATTAACCTAATTTCTTAGGTTGTTTGTCATTGACAAAGTTAACCTATAAGGTAGTATTTATATAAAAAATAATAATGAATTTACCCGGAAACAGGCTCTGTCTTCGGGTTTTTTGTTGCACCAATGTGAACAAACAAGGGTCTACTTACCCAAAGTAAGTAAAATGGAGGCGCATATGAATCAGATAAAACTGATCGATTTTTCAGATACATCCAAACAGGCGTTCATTCGTGGATTTTGGAAAGGCTTGTCTGCGCCTGTCGTATTATTTGGCCGTGTTGAACACCCCAAAAGACGCGAAATAAAGCTAATCTCTTTACCATCCAAAACTGTTGCCGATGCGTTGGCTGAAGACTGGCAAGCCATAGGCACTGATTTTCACAATGTGATCGAAAAGCATGGCAAAGAAGTCCACAGTTCCGAATAAAAATAGCCATCGTCAACAAGTAGTATCTGCTCAACTCACCAATTATCAAGGGCCTATTCCCCATCCTGACATTTTACGGGGATTTGATCAGCTTGTTCCCGGGACAGCCCAACGGCTAATTAAATTAGCCGAAGACGAATCACTGCATCGCCGTCGATTGGAAGCCTTAGCATTAAACTCAAATATTGAAACTCAACAGAAACAAATCGCTCTGGACGAACGTCAGATCCGATCGGTCTCTAGAAGCGATGCGATAGGACAAATATTTGGCTTTATTATTTGCCTTATTTGCATAGCATCCGCAACGTATCTTGGGTTAAAGGATCACGAATGGCTAGCTGGAGCTATAGCGGCAATACCCACTGGAGCTTTAATTAAAGCTTTTATTCTGAATAAAAAATAATTCCCTTAATTTTCCAATAACTAAACCCGCTTCGGCGGTTTTTTTATTGCTTCTCGACTATAAGCGCTTGAGGCTATTTTCTTCTGCAATTCCCCCAGTTCTTCCTGGCTCATCCGATTGATTAAATTTTGAATGAGCTCTTGAGTTATAGGCGCCGGCGGATTGATGTGGTGTTTTAAGCTCAACGAGAAAACGAATCGGGCCTGGCAATCCCGATCGGTGCATTCGCAATACAGTTCGGAAACGGTTTTTTCTTCATTTAAATAATTGCGGGAAGTGATCCGGGCTTTTTTAAGGCAGTACGGGCAGTCGATTCGCATAGGTGGGTTTTTCCAGAAAACGGCGCCTTATTATGCTCGATTTCCGAAAAGGTTGCGTATGTGTATGAATCTGATATGATTAAGTCAGCCGGATAGCTTATTCGTCCTGAGTAATAAACGAGTCAGGCTTTCGATTTCCGTACTCGTTTCCGGCCTCCTCTTATCCCTGCTCATCGGGTTCGTAGATGAGACTAAAGCCTGCTCAAATATCCAGTTTCCGTCGTTTACTGCATTCTCGCGGCAAAAAATAACTGATACAATCCTAGCCAACCGGGTAGCCCGACGGGGCGATAAGCGGGTATCGTCAGCCTGTTTCCGGTTAATCCTTTCTTGACGGCTTTCACTTGGACGGAGTGGAAATGATCCTAGTTAATTTTAAAGCCCATGGTGAATGGTTAGTTCGTAATGGCGACTCCAGAAAACTCGCAATTGCCAGGAAAACAAAAAACCCATTTGAAGATCCTTTGGAATGGAAGCCGCCAAAGCGGTATGGACTCTATTCGGATGACTATCCAGATCCGGAAGACGATGAAAGTTCTTATGAAAATCAACAAACTTTTCCAGACAAAAATTATGAATATGACAGGGATTTACAAGGCATTTTTGTCAGAGATCCAAATGTCAGAGGCAAAGTGTACGATACCAATGGCTTGCGCTGTTTGAGGGCAGAATACATGTCATGCCCGCTCGAAAGAGGCGTATTTAGATTAAGCGATGACGATGAAGAGGATTTTAGGCTAGCTGGATTTAACCAGAAAACTGACTGGAATGAATTTAAAGAACGAATAAAAATATTGCTCCCATGTTCACATCCTCAAAGCGCCTTCATAAAGAAAGTTAATGATGGGAAATTATTAACTGCTGATATTGACCGGATTTACTTCGAAATACAGCGAAAACACTATTTCGATTATTTCCGCAAATCAGCGCCAATAGAACACGAATGCCATTTGGATTTTGTAAGCATTGACAGCGCGTATTCTTCTAATAATGGTTCGGTATCAGAAAATGACAAGCGGCTTGCAAGTCTCACTGAATTTATTCAATGGCTCGAAAATCAGGTTAAAAATGATGGTTTTGATTTCGATCACTTTAATTTAGATTGTACGAAAGATCAGTTATTTGATCATTTAAGGCGTTGGGAAGAATCTCGAATTTCAAAAAAAGATCGTGTTTGGGATGTAAAGAGATGGAATTCATGTCGTGGGCGAAGAACGGGAATACTATTTGGGCTGGAACTTGCGGGCGCTCAACGAGCGGCTAAAAAACGCCGCCGCCGAATCTTCCGAACGTTTGGCAGAGGAATTCATCTGGCTGGAAAGGTGTCAATGGCCAACAGAATTGAGCCAGTTTTGGCCATTAAAATTGAGCCACTTTTCCAGGATTAAGATGGCTGATTCAGTTTTGTTTTGAGTCGGTAACTTTCTCCTCCGAGCATAAAAATGTGTGAATGATGGATAATGCGGTCGATGATCGGTACGGCGACGTTATCATCGTGGAAGAACTCGCTCCATTGGGTGAAGTCCTTGTTGGTGGTCAGGATGATCGACCGGTATTCATACAGCGCGTTGATGAGCTGAAACAGGTTATGCCGTCCTTGTTTGTTCATCGGCAGATACCCCAGTTCATCGATGATCAACACATCGAACTTGAGCAACTGGTTGATCTTCTTTTTCAACTCGCCTTTGAGTTCGGCCACTTCCAGGGTTTCCATCAGGCTGAGGGCGGTGTGGAAGCTGACTTTGTAACCGGCGTCGATGGCTTTCAGACCGATGCCGATGGCCAGATGGGTCTTGCCGACGCCGGGCGGGCCGATGAAGACGACGTTGTCGCGGTTGTCGATAAAGCCGAAGTCGAGCAGGCTGTTGACCTCGGCAACTGCTCCTGCGTTGCTCTACCTCCTGCATCCATGCAGTCGTCGCGTTTGCTGATCGTGGTCTGGAACCGGTAATCGAACTCTTCCAGACTTTTGTGCAGCGGAAAGCCCGCGCGTTTACGGTTTTGCTCGATGCGCTTGCCGTTGCGTTGTTGCTGTTCGTGCAGGACCAGGCTTTCGGCAAACTGCAGATAGGAGCTTTCATGGGCTTCGGCCTGGCTCAACAGTTGTTCCAGCGCGTCGGCAATACCGGCCAGGCAGAGACTGCCGTACCTCTGGGCGACGCTGTTAATGGACGCCATGGCTCACTCCCTGGCCAGTGGGGTGGCCATGCAGGGCGCCATAACGCGCCAGGACGGTTGACGCCGGGCTGGCCGTTGGTTTCGCCTCGGCCGGCGTGATCCGCTCAGGGTGCCGCTGGTAGGCGGCCAGCCGTTCCTTAAGCCCGGTGGCGGTTAAGCGTGGCGTATCGAGGAGTCGTTGCCACAGCGCTTCAGGCAAGGCGCCGTGGCTCCGAATGTGCTCGGCCAGCACTTGTTTGGCGCCCGCCAACTGGTCTTTGTAGATTTTCGGCGAGGTGGCTTTCAGCACCGCGCAGAGCGCCAACGCCAGGTCTGGCTTAGCCAGCAACTGTTGCAGTTCCTGTTCCAGCGTTTCGACGCGCAGCTCCCTGTCGCGGTAATGATGGGTGTTCTTGATGATCTGTCCTTTGTCCAGACACACGCCATGTTCGGCGATCACTTCGCCGCTGCTCAAGTCGCTGATCCGTAGCCGGCCGTCTTGTTCGCAAACGCCAACCCGCGCATTTTGATATGCCATCGGTACCGAGTATTTATTCGACTGCCAGGCGATCAGGCCGGTCTTATCGGCTTTGCGCGTCACCACGACGGCCGCTGTGGCATCGAGACAGGACGGGGTCAGATACGGCAACATCTTGGCTTTTTCCTCACGATCATACAAGGCGCGCGGGGACTGACCGGTACTGCCGTGGAGGCGTTGATTGGCAATCCGCTCCTGCCAGTCGGCCACATGCTGCTCCAGGTCACGCCAATCGGCAAAGGTCTCGCCGTACAGCCCGTTGTGCTTGACATATTTGACACCGGCTTCGACCTTGCCTTTGCTTTCCGGATCATAGCCTTCACAGGAGCGGATGTGAAAGCCGGCGGCCGTCGCATACTGATGGAAACGCTGATTCAAGGTTAACTCCCGAAACGTTTCGTTGATCACTACCAGCTTGGTCTGATCGTACACGCATTCCTGCGGCATGCCGCCGAAATAGCGGAACGCGGCATCGTGCTGGCGAATCAACAGGTCAGTATCGATCGGACGGTCAGAGACCGACACAGACATCAGCCGTGAATAAGACAGTACGAACACCGTAAAATACACCGTGGTTTCCGTACCTCCGATCATGACGCCGCGCAACTCGCCGCCGTCGACTTGACATTGTTCGCCCGGCACCATGTCCAGCACCGGTTCGTAGTAGCGGGCCTGTTTGAAGCTGATCTCTTGCTTCAACGCCTGGATCAGCAAATACAGCCGCCCTAAGGAGAACGATAAAACGGCACGAACCGACGAGCCTCTTTACGACGAACTCAAACGCCTCAAGAAAGAGATGGCTCGCCTGACCGAGGAGCGCGATTTATTAAAAAAGGCGGCCGCGTACTTCGCCAAGGAGCAACGGTGAAGTACGCCTGGATCCAACAGCATGCAACGGAATTTGCGGTAGGCTCGATGTGCCGGTTCTTGCAGGTATCGCGAAGCGCCTATTATGATTGGCTGCATCGCGTTCCCACCACGGCTGAAAAAGACGATGCCGATCTTACGAAGATCCTGCAAAGTGAGTTCAATAAAAGTCGGACCACCTACGGCACTCGCCGTCTCAAGGTCGCCTTATCAGGCCGAGATCGGACGGTCAGTCGCCGGCGAATAGGCCGTCTCATGCGAGAAGCGGGATTAGCCTGTAAAACCCAGCGCAAATTCAAGGTCACGACGAATTCCCAACATGATCTGCCGATTGCACCTAACCATCTGGATCGACAGTTTAACGTGGGTCGACCCAATCAGGTCTATGTCGGCGATACCACCTATCTTCCTACTCGGGAAGGCTGGCTCTATTTAGCCGTAGTGATTGATCTGTATTCCCGGCAAGTGGTGGACTGGTCCATGGCCGAGCCTATGCGGGCTAAACTGGTGAATGACGCCTTATTAATGGCCGTTTGGAAGCGAAAACCGGAGAAGGGTCTGATGTGGCATACCGATCGCGGCAGTCAATATGCCTCGGAAAGCCATCGGGCGCTGTTAGCCCGGCACGGCATAAGGCAAAGCATGAGCCGTAAGGGCAACTGCTGGGATAATAGTGTTTCAGAAAGCTTCTTCCATACCTTGAAAACCGAACTGGTGCATCCGCAGACCTATCAAACCCGAGCTGGGGCTAGACAGACGATATTTGAGTATATTGAGGTTTTTTACAACCGCGAGCGACTCCATTCAGCCAATGGCTATAGGTCGCCTGTGGACTACGAATTGCTGCATAAAGCGGCTTAACCGTGTGTCCGGAAAAGTGTTGACGTATCATGATTGCTGCTTGATTGTCAAAAAGTGGCTGGCCCCATTACGATTTTGAACTGGCCTAGCATGGGGTTTATTGCTTGGTTGCCCAGACATCATACTCAATTATCGGTTTTGTCTTTTTACGCAAAAAAGAATCTGCTTGACGCTTTCCTTCCAACGCTGTTCCTGCATTTCGGATTGCATGGATTCGCCAACCGCTTTCATTGAGCGAGGATTTAATTAAAACTGGCGGATCTACAAGTCTATCCGTAATTCCACCAAAACGAATGACCATCTTGGCATCGTCAGCGCACACTCGTGCGGCATTGCGCCACACTTGCTGCAAGTCATCGGAAAACTCCTTAGGGCTTGCATGTACTACCTGACCTTGGTTCGTATAGTTAACGGTATCACTTCCTCCCACAAACCAGTTACGGAGCCATTGGTCCGGTATGTAAGTACGCATACCATAATATGGAGGCGAGGTAATTACCCAATTGAATCGATTTTCCGGATGATCTGGCTGAAGCGATATTTCATTACGGCTGTCACCCAATCGTACACTTCCATTAATGACGGGCGTCATACCATAGTAACGTTTGGCTCGCCGTTCAATGACGGCCAAAACATCCATCGGTTCAGGCAAAAGCTCTCTATCTAGCCAGTAGCGTAGAGCATAAGCAGGTTTGGGGGCATAAGTACGTGGACATTGGTTTGAAAAATAGCTTGGAAAGGTTTTTTGTTTTGGACCATGCAACGCACCCATGACTATACCGCGAAGTGCGATACGGGGCGCCGTGGAGCAATCTTCCAAAAGTGCCTCTCGGATTCGACATAGCGAATCCAAAACAGTTGGATGGTAAGCCCATTGCCAAAACTCACTCGTTGGAATTTGGTTTGCTCTGTATTCGGTTAGAATCAGTTGAGCTTCCCTAAGAATATCATCAACAGTTGCTGTTACTAGCTTTGACGCAGTAATTGCCGCTGCAACTGGACTTGAATCTACTCCCAATGAATTCAGACCGACAAGACGTGCGGCAAAGTTGGTTGTGCCTCGACCGCAAAAAGGATCGAGTACTAGATCTGTCTTCCTCGCTCGTCGCTTGAGAATATTAAGCGGGAAATCTAGGGGAAACATCGTAAAGTAAGGACAAATACCATTCAGGAGTGTCAGTTTTTCATTTAGCTTGCCCAAGACTACCTCTTTCGACGCAAATATGTTTTGCCACTTGAATTCCTGAATGTCTCCCACTGTTGATTTTGAGGCCCGTAAATTTGATCCATTGCTTTTTTAACAAGCTCGTAAGCAAATTGATCTCGATCATCAAGATGTGCTGGTAAGTGTTTAACAAAAAAAGCCTTTACGGCCCCCCAGGCAACGCCATCCGGTGATCCAATTTTCTCCATTATATTGCTATCCGCTCGCAGGGAGTCGATCGCTTGTTGCATGAGAGTTGCCATTACATCAATATTTTCACCTTGATCTACCTCAATGGGGAATACATTATCAGGGCTGACAAGGTTAGGTATATGTACCGATGTAACAGTTTGCCCCTGAATTTTAAAAATGGTGCGCAATGTTTGCGCATAAGTATTACCTGCAGGTTGATTGTAATCATGGTCTTGCATTGAAAACATTTTCTCAAATGACAGAGCGCGTAGACTTATCGGGTAAGGTTTCCCGCCCACCGAGCTCCAAAACACGCCTTGCCCTGGAATGGGCTCGTTGAGGAGCGAACTTAACAAGTCATCACTAAAATGCGCATTGGCTCGCTTTAATGAAGTTAGATCGGCTGCCGACAAAAGGTGAAAGATAAACCAATTATCACCTTGACTGAGAATCTCAACGGGAATGCTGCCGGGTTGCTGGGTAATAAGCAGTGCGCCAAGATCATACTTACGCCCCTCTTTCACCCAAGCGATATAAGGCTCTGCTGCCGGTGCGTTCTCATTGAGTACTGATTGAGCTTCTTCAACTACTGCAATGGTTGGTATCGTTTTAGGATCAGCGGCAGTGAATTCCTGCTGATTTCGATCAAAAATACGGCGTAGGATCAGGCCCGAAAGGACAAGAGACTGACCGCCTCTCATCTGGGAGACATCGATAACACAGAGCTTCCCTTCAGAAAGCGAATGTATGAGCATGTCCATAAGTTGGCTACCCCGGTCATGCAACATTTTTACAATTGATGTCATATTACTTCTTGCAGCTAAAGCTTCTGCTTCTTGGCGTGAGGGATCGAGATCAAGAAGCTCGCATATATCCTCAAGCGGTGCTGCGTTTCCGTTAATGTCTATCAGGTTGACCAGAGATGCCCAACGTTCCTGCGACAATCCGCGCAGCTTTCTAACATTCTGTTGTTCTTGGCGATCCGGACTCAAGGCAATGGCAATTACATCACCGGGCCTTAAACGTCTAATATCCAGTCTGATACCACCGGCGACGAAAGATTGATAAAAAGCGCTTGGGTTTTTTCGCTCCGTAAATACGACTAGTTTGTCTTCGAGGCTCGGGACATCGCACAGCCCTGGACGCCCTTTATCATCCGGCCAAAAATATTCACCATCAGGATCGAAAATAACTGTACCCACCGGTACCAATTTGTTACCACGCTTAATAACATGAGGCGTGGTTTCGTAAAGTTTGCTGAATAGCAATTTATTGAGATTTGATTTGCCAAATCCGGCTCGGGCAAATACAAAGCTTCGACGTGATACTAGGGATTCGATTGGAAACCTTACCAAAATTTCTGGTTGAATGAGTTGCATCCACTCCAGCGCATCAAATTTTTTGTTACCCGCAGCATAAATATATTCACCGAATGCCAAATGTCCAATTTCTGCTCCATTAATATTATGTCCAGCAATTTCACGAAGTACATTGCTTGCTGGAAACGCAACTTTGCTGCCAACATGCGGCAAACGGCGGTGCGAAGGGACAAAGGTCAAGTCCTTGGCATTCTTTCGTAGCACTCCAAGTACTCGAATGTTAACCCGATATTTAAGATACTGCTCTCTTAGGTCTTCTGGAATTGGTCGTTCCTCACGGACTGCTCGTATGTTAAATTCCTCACCAGAACCAAATGACAGCTTGCCTTCTGAAGAAAACGACGCGATCCGTCCCAGGACTGCTTCATCTGGTGTTTCCAGTTGAACAAGCAAAAATTGACCATGCATCGGGATATTTTGAAACTCGTTCCGATAGGGCAATACAAGGTCGGCATGAAATTCCATTCCGCCCTGCTGGAATCCTCGAAAAATGCCAACGACTTGGTCCTTGGGAAAAAGTTGGATTTCTGTCATTTTTTATCCATTATCGATAACGTTGTTGTGCAGGATCAGCATCCTGAAGCTGAAAAACATCTAAGGTGCTAGCGTTTATACCTAAACTCGATCTTACCCCTTCATAAATGAAATCTTGCAGTATATCGAAATCAAAATCGACCAAGGCTGCATTTTCATGTGCCTTTTGTAAGCATCGTGGGTAATGAGGTACGGGAAAACCATTAATTGCATCGGCAAGCATAGAGCCTAGAATAATTTGCGAATCTCCGATTTGTGGCACAAAAATGTCAATCGGCCAAACCGGATCACGACGATGAGAACCAAACTTAACCAAAAACATTTTTCCACCCACGAACTTGTTGATCTCACCTCCTTCCCCAGTTCGATCATCCCCTCGCGCGAATTCTGACCAAACGTATGCGCGTTCCTCAACATCGCGTGGCACTTCAACATACGATGGGTAGTCGGTCTGAAGTACATCTTCTAATGCCATTGCCAGACGGTAACGGGAGAGTACCTTGCTATGCTTTGCCACTCCCGCAAGATATATTCTGCGGCGGCTTCGGTTCCACTGTGTTTCGATACGATCATTCATCCCTTGAAGCAGGCGTTGGAACAGGTCCTTAGCAAATACTTTACTTCGCAATAATCCATCACACACAATCAATGTATCAGTGCCGAAATCCTTTTTCAGAATAGAAAACAAAATAGCCCATTCAACTAATTCTCTATAAACCTGAACCCAAGTGGGGGAGACAGGTTTGCCCTTGTCGCCTGGTCGAATCATATGAGAGAGAGCGGGCAAACTGTCAACGTCCAGAAATGCCATCATCTCTCCGAGTGCAGTACTTGGAGAGCCCGGAGGACAGAATTGACGGTCATAAAGTTTTTGAACTGGAGTAGTAGGAGAGACAGCTTCTAAGCAATATTCGTTATTGCTGCTGTCCACTACCCGTATCATCTGAATCAGAAATGGATCAAACTGAAGTTGGTTATTGCCGCCATCAGTGCCAACTAATGAAATAGAAGTCGTTGCGCGAGGTTGGATACGTCGAGTAGCATGCTTAAGAGGACGTATTTCCTTGCGCAGAGCGTCCAGAATACTTTGATCAGCACCAATACACTCAGCTATGGCATCTTTAAGTTGTGATTGAGTCAACGGATCGATCAAAATAATTCCTCTCTTTATTTCTTACCCGTGCATTATCAAATAGCATTAATAATCAGGCAAGCTTAACTTTTTCTCTAGACAAGCTTATTAGCCACTATGTAACTGTCTCTTATTGATGAACGAATTGGAAGGCAATCAGCGTGATGCCACGCCGCATGCTTATGCCGATGCCGAAGCCTTGGCGGAAACCGCCGACGAAATTCTTCAAGGAGCCCAGCCGGCATCGCGTTGGTTGTTTCTTGCTGAGCGTGCGCTGCCGTCGGAAGCCGATATGCAGTCGGTTCGTATCTGGGAAAAACGCTCCATCCAATTCACTTACAATAACGGCACCGTACCGTGCCGTTTTGAAATCAGGACAAATATCCCGCCTCATTCGTTTTTGGCCGGGATGATATAACCATAAAAATCGTGATATTGATAAGATGTAGAAAGACGGCTGTTCAAATAAACTACGCGCCAATGTACTTGCGTCGTTTGAGTTCGGTTCGGAAACCGATTGACAAGATACATTTTCGGGAATCTTCACCGAAAACTAATGAAGTAATGAATGGCCGCGGAAGGAAGCATGCTGACCTGCATAGGATCAAATTCATAACCCTTCTAGGATGATTACCAATTTATATTGATGAATAAGGGAACGTAACATGAAAATATCACGTATAACAACGGCTATGCTGATGGCTTTGATTGTAGACGGCATTTCCATCGCCGAGGCTGCCAGTAAGACTTATGCATATGTAGTGAATAATACCGTACCGGGTAGTGTCACTGTTGTTGATGGCGTTAACAATTCGGTAGTGAAAACCATATCTTTAGGAGGGGCGCATCCGACTCGCCTTTCAGCACGCCCGGACGGCAAAAGAGTCTATATCAACAATAGGGATGGAAACTTTGTTTCCGTCATCGATACTCAATCAAACTCGCTGATTGCTACGGTACCTGTCGGGTTGTCTCCTGAATTTTCCGCGGTGACACCCGACGGATCGGAAGTGTATGTAACAAATAATGATGAAAGCACGGTCTCGGTGATTGAAACCACAAATAATACGGTTGTGGCCACCATTCCGGTATCCAATTATCCGAGATTCGTCAATGTCACCAAGGACGGCAAATATGTCTTGACTTCTCCCAAGAATTCGACGGCAGTCGATGTCATCGAAGTCGCCAGCCATTCGCTGATAAAGTCCATCGAGGTCGGCGACCAGCCTTCCGGTCTGGTCAATTCGCCTGACGGCAGCCGTGTTTATGTCTGTGTTCGGGGAAATAACACGCTGGCTACGATCGACGTTGCCAAGCTGGAGACAATCGCTACGACGCCCACGGGTAATTTCCCGGTTAACCTGAACGTCTCGCCTGACGGCAATACAGTATACGTGGTCAATCGCGACGACGGCACCGTGACGATGGTGGATACAACCAGCATCGATGCGAACACATCCGCCCATCCGGTACTGGCAACTGTTCCGGTCGGTCCGACGCCTTGGGAAATTGTGGTGTCTCCCGATAGCAAAAAAGCCTATATCGCTCCATCAAACAGTAACTCATTGGTCATTGTCGACGCCGCCACTAAATCGGTATCCAAGACTCTACCGATAGGCACTGGACCTTATTGGACCGTATTGAATACTCCGGGTACTCGTGCTTTCGTTGCCATTCCTATCGATGGAACTGTGTCGATCACTGATACCGTTTCGGAGAGTGTGTTAGCCACGCTGCCTACGGCTAAAAACGCCTGGACCGTGCTGGCCGTCGATGTGCCGGTGCCCGAAGCCGACAGCGATGGGGACGGCATTTTCGATTCGGCGGATAACTGCCCGTCGATAGCCAATCCCGATCAGGCCGACAGTGACGGCAATGGTGTCGGTGATGTCTGTGAAGCCCCCGTGGCTCCTGCCATAACCAGCGTTTCTCCATCTTCCGGCAAAAAAGGCGCCACCGTGACCGTGACTCTGACCGGCAGCGGATTCGAGCAAAACTTTACCGCAGCCGTGCTGCCTACTCCCGCCGGCGTCACGATTAAATCGACTCAGTATGTGAATGCGAGCACCGTTACCCTGACGCTCAATATCGCAAGTAACGCGCCTGCCGGTTTGAGAGGGTTCTCCATTACCAATACCTCGAGCGGTCTCAAAGCATCGGCCGACCGCTCATTTAGTGTAACCAATTAGTCATTCCTCTCGTGACGGCTGGCGGTATCTTAGCAGGCACTGTCGAGTAACTCCTCGACAGTGTATTGCGAGCATACCGCCAGCCTTTTTTTTACATTACTTCGGCCTGAAGCGTAGCGGGGAAGATGTTAAAAGACTTCCGTAACCGTAAACCAACGGGCTTTCAAGGTAAGATAAAAACAGTGTTCAAAAAGGCCTTCAATGGCCTTGTCTCATTGTTGATTCTTTCGATTCAGACAATAGCGGCCGATCTCCCGAGTTTCCTTGTTTTTTAGCCGACGTTCGGACTAATTCATCCCGCCGTATCAATTAACTCGACTTCATTGAACCGAGCGACAGCCGACGGAAGCCGATCCTTTGTTTTTGAATGAGAATTTTTTAAATGCTTGCCCTGGATGCTTGAACAAATTACGGTCGAGTTTCTTTCCTATAATCGATCATTTCGAGCGTGGAACAATTAGCGAAGAGAATACCGGAGCTGATTATAATGAGGCTTTATTAACGCTGTTGCCTCCAGCGAAAATAGGTTTTTCCGTTGTCGCAAACCCAGCTTGCTCGCTGCGTGCCGGTTTTAGTCGTGCGCAACTGGCAATGATGCTCGGCCTTGAACTCTTCCCAATGCTCGTCATCGAAGTCCACTCTGAGATATAAACTGGATAAAATGACCACCAGCAGTGCAAAAAAAAGAATGAAAAAGGTATCAATCGGATTTTCTTGAGTAAATTGACTGATTTTCGATATCAACTTTTTAAAAATCATGACGTTAACCATAAATAATGGAATTTTAAATATACACCGGTTTCAGATGCGGGCCAATCGATGTTTCTTTACTTTAGGAGAGACAAGAATTATTGCCGAATTTGACCGAGTCCTCCTGTAGAGTTCCTTGCTTTGATCTTTAAAAATAAAACGCCTGGAGATTTTCCGGCGTTTGATGGTAGTTCTGATAATATTTTAAAGATGTGAGAAAAGCCAAGATAGGGTTGAATAGAGGATGATAATGAATAAAGAAGAAATTGGGTAGGCGCATCTTATCATCTTTGTATCGATGGATTATTTTCCATAATTTCGTTAGGGCTATTGAGGAAAAACCGATAAACGTTTTATATTAGTATTGAAGAGCCGTCTCCGGCAGCAACGGTGGAGCAACTTGCCGGGCTATGAAGACGGCATGATCTGAATCCGGAGTACTACGAGGACATTATGATTTACAAAGTCGAAGGCGATATTCTGTTGAGCAAAGCCCATGCGATAGCGCACGGAGTAGGAATTAACGATCCGATGGATAAAGGCTTGTCGCTGGAACTCCAAAAAAAATATCCCTCCTTGCCGAAGGATTTTCACCGATGGTGTCACCAGCATAACACCAAGCCCGGAGAGGCCTGGCTATGGAACGGCCCTGACCACGTGCATATCATGAATCTGATTACCCAGGAAGGGATGGGCAGCGTCGAGAATCCTCACGGGAAGGCGACGCTCAGCAATGTGAAGCATGCCTTGAACGCCTGCCTGAAAATCATCGCAACGGAGAAAATCACCTCGATTGCCTTGCCGAGACTGGCTACCGGGGTAGGCGATCTGGACTGGGACGACGTGCTGCCCATCATGGAAAATCATTTAAGCGGGCTCGATATCCCTGTCTATATCTACGCCGTGTATCGTCCCGGCCAACAGGCGCATGAACCGGGGCTGCCTTCCCTTTAATATTGAGCACTTTTATTTTAGAGGCCATCAGCGGGCAACGGAAACGGCTGAAACGCAAACACCGTTTCGGAGAAAGGCATGGGTCGATGGCGTGCAATAATAGTGACTCCTGAACTTTAACACTGAAAAAACAATCTTTTAAATTAATCTCTTGTTTTCAAGAATGGGCAGCAGTCTACGCTGCCGTCAGCGTGGATTTTCACAGACGATGCCGTGAAAAAGACATTTTAGAAGCCATCCGGGCCTCCATTTTTATGGGAAGGGGATTGCGATGTTAAGAGAAACAGATTCTGGAAGCACTTCGGCTACGGACTCCGGCTCCCCGTATTTCGGCTTTCTTTCGAACGGGAATCCTTATCTGACGCGTTTTCTCGGTTGGATGCGCACTCTGGTCCGTGAAATGACCGAAGGAGAACTGAATACTCGAGCAATGGCTCTGGTTTATACCACGCTGCTTTCCCTGGTGCCGCTTCTCGCCGTCAGTTTTTCGGTCTCCAAGGCTTTCGGATTTCACAACGCGCTCAGACCTTTCCTGGTGGAAGTTCTGGCTCCATTGGGAGAAAAAGGGCTGGATTTAACCGACAAAATTGTCGGGTTTGTCGAAAACGTACAGGTCGGGGTGCTGGGCTCGGTAGGCATCGTGTTTTTGATCTACTCGGCGGTGTCTTTGCTGGAAATCATCAAGGACAGTTTCAATCGGATTTGGAGAACAAGAGAGACCAGAACGTGGCTGCACCGCGTCAGCAATTATTTGAGCGTTCTCTTGATCGGGCCGGTTCTGGTATTTTCGGCGTTGGGCATTATGGCTTCCATGGAGACCAACGAATGGATTCAGCAAATCATCACAGTAAAGCCGCTAGGCACGCTGTACTACCTGCTCGGCGTGTTCATTCCCTACGCCTTGATCGTGTTCGCATTTACCTTTGTCTACATGTTCATGCCCAGCACGGACGTCCGGTTCACCTCGGCCTTGATCGGAGGCGTACTCGGGGGGCTGGGCTGGAAAATCGCAGGTTGGGTATTCGCCACCTTTGTGACCGAATCCGAAAATTACAACGCGATTTATTCGGGCTTCGCCATCGTCATACTTTTTATGTTCTGGCTCTACGTCAGTTGGCTTACTCTGCTGATAGGAGGCGTTATCTCGTTTTATCACCAGCACTCGGGTTATCTTCGATTTGGCGGACAAGCTCCGGAATTGAGCCATCAACAACAGGAATACATGGGATTCTATCTGATGTACCTGATCGGGAAGGCTTACTACGAAGGCAAAACGGCCTGGAGCGTGAATGCTCTGGCAGAGGCCCTGGCTTTGCCTGTGGAGATTGTGCTGAAGTCCCTGACAAGACTGGAACAAAACGGGCTATTGGTGGCTCTGCATTCCGAGCCGGAGTCTTTTCTCCCGGCGCGGGCTCTTGAGACCCTTCGCCTTCAGGAAATTTATCAGGCGATGCGGGAGCCGAAGGGAAGTCATGAGAAGATGACGGGAAATATCCAATTTCCCGGCAAGGTCAGGGAGTTATTGGTCAAGATGGAACAGTCGGCCTGTGCTATTCTGGACGATCTCACCTTGCGCGATTGGGTGCTTGATCACCGGGCATCATCTTCTCAAAAGAATGAACAAGCCGGTTGAAAACAGGTTTGGGAAATTTTTTAAGATGTCCGGAGGTTAACTCTTTTCGTACTTCCGGATGAACGATTGAACTGATCGGCTACGACCACCCTGGCGGGTCTCAAACCGTAATCAACATTTTTTGACGATGCAGCCGGGCTATCAATTTCGAGACCAGGCGCCTCGAAATCCAGGCTTCTCCGTCGGTTATGACTTTAATCAGTTTATTGATGAATTTTTCCACCTCTTCGGTTTGAAGATAACCTTTGGTGCCGACCGCCAAATAATTCAGAATTTCATCATCGCTGAGTTTGGGCGCGATGAGAACAATTTTGCTTTGTAAACTGGCTCTGAACAGTAAGGCAACCAGCTCCATGGTGGCCGATTTGTGAATATTGTAATTAACGATGATAATGGAGGGCTTTAAACTTTCGACGGCATTCAAGGCGCGAATTTCATTTTCATAAACGGTTACCGCGGCTTTGTCCGGATTTATAAAGCGAGCTATGGTATTTTCATTATCGATTACAAAAACGTCTATCATGTCGGTATCTTAAGTCAGGTGACCAAACCTCGTGTGAGCTAGTTTACACATTTTTTTGCGTTTGTGAATTGTACTAAAGTATTAGCAGGCTTTCGTTTCTCGGAAAAATCTTCCATATACTCATTTTTCTCGAACAACTGTTGTGATAATCTTTGCCTGTGAACCATGGATTCGACTTGCGGATCTGGCGCTCAAAATCATGTGCTCAAGCCGGAATGGATGGGCCGGACTCTTCTCAGACAAACTTAAGTTGTTGAATTCCGCTGGCTTGGAAAGCGAAGTCTCTCGTTTCATTAAATTATACAGGACCCCTCTAAACAGAGTAAAAGTATAGTTGTCCGTTGCCGTAGGGATTTTGAGAAACATCGAACAAATCAATTTTGATAGCGTGTCGGGTCTTCAATCCCGGCTGCGGCAAAACCGGCTTTCCTCAAACGGCAGGCATCGCACAAGCCGCAGGCACGGCCTTCTTCATCGGCCGAATAACAGGATACCGTCTCTTTGTAATCGACGCCAAGTGAGGCGCCTTTCCGGATTATTTCGGCCTTGCTCAACGTAATCAGCGGCGTATGGATCGTGACGTGTTCACCTTCGGCGCCGGCTTTGGTCGCCAGATCGGCAAGCCGCTGAAAGGCCTGAATGAATTCGGGCCGGCAATCGGGATAGCCGGAATAATCGACCGCATTCACCCCGATAAAAATGTCGCGAGCCTGTAAAACCTCCGCCCATCCCAGAGCAAAAGACAGAAAAATCGTATTTCTGGCCGGAACATAGGTGGCAGGAATGCCGTCCTGGGGGGAGGTGGGGACCGCGATCGTCTCGTCGGTCAGCGCCGATCCTCCGATCGAATCGAGGCCGAGATGGATGATTTTATGTTCCGCCACTTGATAAGCGGCCGCTATTTTCCGGGCGGCAATCAGTTCGGCGTTGTGCCGTTGTCCGTAATTGAAACTGAGCGCATGGCACAGATAGCCCTGACTTTTGGCCAGCGCGAGCGTGGTGATGGAGTCCAGTCCTCCCGATAGAAGGATGACGGCTTTTTTGGGCATCGGTAGTGGGTTATCTGCCTCGGGCATCGTTCCAGAGAATTTTGTGCAGTTGTATTTGAAAGCGGACGGGCAAGCGGTCCTTAAGAATTTTTTCCGCAAGCCGGGTTGGATTTTGTTGCCCCATGACCGGAGAGAACAATATCTGGCAACGCTCTGGCAGTTGGTATGCGGTTAATGTGGCTTTCGACCAGTCGTAATCTTCATCGTTGCCGATAACGAATTTCACCTGATCTCTGGGCGTGAGATGGTCGATGTTCCGGTATAAATTCCTGCTCAATTCGCCCGAACTCGGCGTTTTAAGATCCATGACCTTGATCACGCGCGGATCGACCTTGGCGACGTCCATGGCACCGCTGGTTTCCAGAGAAACGCGATAGCCTTCCTTCAGCAGTTCGTTCATCAAGTCGATGCAGGACGGCTGCGCCAGGGGCTCGCCGCCGGTCACGGTGACGTACGGAGTGCCGTAATGTTTTACTTCATCCAGAATCGCCGCGATCGGCATTTTCTTGCCGCCGGTAAATGCGTACTCGGTATCGCAATAAACGCATCGCAAAGGGCAGCCGGTCAGGCGGATAAATACGGTAGGAAGTCCTACCGTATCCGATTCACCCTGGAGCGAATGGAAAATTTCGGTAATACGAAGAGAGCTCACGATCAGGGCTTGGCGTCCTTGACCAGCAGCAGCTTTTTGGAAGCCAGGCGAGCCGCAGCCGTATTAGGATAATTCGCCGTCACCTGGGTCAGATACTCGCGTGCCTTAGCCATGTTGTTCAAGTCGAATTCGACGTAGCCGAGCTTGAGCAAGGCGTCCGGGACTTTGGCGCTGTCGGGATAGTTCTCGATCACCTTGTGGAACGCCTTGCGCGCGGAATCGGCATCCTGATTGACCCGATGGGCTTCTCCGAGCCAGTATTGGGCATTGCCCGCCAGTTGGCTCGACGGATGGTTGTTTAAAAAGGCGTTGAAGACCTCGATCGATTGCTTGGTTCGGCCGTTGCGCAGCGCATCGTAGGCCTCACGATATTCCTGATTTTCATTCTCGGGGACGGCCGGCGCCTGGGCCGGTGCAGGAGCGGCCGGAGCCTGAGCTTTATCGGCCGCTTGCCCTCCGGATTCGGCCGGCTGCGCTTCGGCGGCCGGCGCTTCTTCCGGAGAGTCCTTATTTTCCGACGCCGGCGGATTGTCCTCTGCGCTTTCCGATGTCGCCGGATTTTCTGCGTCGGCAGAAGGGGCGCCTTCCAGTTTGTTTTCGACGTTCTGCATGCGTTCGTCAAAATCGGAATACATCGTGCTCAGGCGTTTTTTCAGCTCGGCGTTTTGATAAGCCTGCTCTTCAACCTTGCCGGTCAGGGTTTGCACTTCACTTTGCAACTGCTCCAGTCGGTTCAGGATTTCATACATCGTATTGCTTGGAGCGGTTTTTGGGGCATTGGCTGCCGCAGGTGCCTGCTGGGGATAGCCTCCCGCCGTATTGACGACCGGAGGCAATGCATGCGACGGCATCGAAAAGCCGCCAGCCGCGAATACTAGCAGAAGAGAGTAGGGCTTCATTTACTTGTATACCAATTCGGCGCGGCGATTGAGTTCCCACGAGGCTTCATCGCTGCCGAAAGCGGCGGGTTTTTCTTCGCCGTAGCTGACGATGTCGATCTGGCTGTCGGACACACCCTGGGATTTCATCATGTTGGCGACGGCCTTGGCGCGTTGTTCGCCGAGAGCAATGTTGTATTCGCGCGAACCTCGCTCGTCACAATGACCTTCCACGCTGATGCGCTGGTTGGGATTGGCGGCCAGGTATTGGGAATGAGCATTGATCACCGGTATGAAATCGGGTTGAACCTGACTGCTGTCGAGCATGAAATAAATGGTCTGCTTCGACAGAGGGTTGTTCGGATCGCTGAATTCAGGCCCCAATCCCCCTTTGCCGCCGTATTGGCCCGATCCGTAGGCGCCGCCGGCGCCGCCGAATTGGGAACCCGACATGCCGCCGGCGCCGTTCAGGCCGCTGGTCGAAGCGTCGTTGATGCCGCTTGCGCTCGTTTGAGTGCCGTCCGTCAAACTGGTATCGGCTGCGTCATCGCTGCAAGCCGACAAAAATACGGCACTGATCGCCAATACTAACAACGTTTTGTTTAATTGCATTTTCATATTCCTAAAAAATAAGTTACTAATTTTACAAAATAATTCAAATTCTGCCAATAATCCGGCAGGAAGATAAAACCGCCGGAAATGCACTGAGTTGTTTCCGTTCGCTTCGATTAAATGAAAGACCGCGATTCAATCTCGCTTTGTTTAAATCAGTCGAAACGAAACGGTAAGAAACTCTCGGCCCATTCCTGTACTAGGGCGACCAGGCGGGTTCGCGCACGGCATTGCTGTCGAAAATCAGTTTCTGCTGCATTTTGCCGTCAACGGACACTGCCGCCAGATAGCCGCCGCTGCCGCGCTGCGAAGCATAAAGAATCATGCTGCCGTTGGGCGCAAAGCTCGGCGATTCGTCGGTGGGGCCGCTGGTCAATACGTTGATGGAGCGGGTGGCCATGTCCATAACGGCAATGCGGTAATCATTGCCGTTGCCGTGCACCATCGCGATGTATTTGCCGTCCGGCGAGAAACTGGCTCTGGCGTTATAATCGCCCGAAAAAGTCAGTCTTTTCTCCGATCCGCCCTGGCTGCCGGTGATGTACAACTGGGGCTTGCCGCCCCGGTCCGAAGTGAAAACGATGCTGCCGCCGTCCGGAGACCAAGTGGGTTCGGTATCGATCGCATAGCTTCGAGTCAGTTTGGTTAACGAGCGCGTGATCAGATTCAGAACGTAAATGTCGGGGCTGCCGTCTTTCGACAAGGTCAACGCCAGTCGCGTGCCGTCGGGCGACCAGGCCGGGGCGCCGTTGATGCCCGGAAATTCCGCAACCCTTTCTCTCTGGCCCGTTGCCAGGGTTTGTATGTAAATGGCCGCCGATTTTCGCTCGAACGATACGTACGCCATCTTTCGTCCGTCCGGCGACCATGAAGGCGACATCAGCGGTTCGGTGGAGGTGGCGATCGTCTGAGGATTGAAACCATCGGCATCGGCCACCTGCAGCATATGAGTCCGATGTGCTCCCTGGCCGCTGCTGGTAATGTAGGCGATGCGGCCGCTGAAGACGCCTTTTTTGCCGATCAGTTTTTCGAAAATGAGATCGCTGATGTGATGTGCCGTCCGGCGCAGATCGGCCGCCGATGAACTCATGCGATAGCCCAGCAACTGAGAACCGTTATTGACATCCAGCAACTGGAACTGGATATTGTATTGTCCTCCCGTCGGCGTCACCTGGCCTACGACCAGATAATTCTGGCCGATGGCTTTCCATTGGTCAAACTGGACCGCTTCCGCGCTACTGGGACGGCTGGGCATGGATTGTTCGTTCAGAGTCCTGAAGTAGCCGCTGCGCCCTAAATCGGAGTTGACCACCTGGCTGATGGAGATCGGAGCCACGGCCGCTCCCTGCAGGGCGAAAGGAACCACGGCAATCGGCAAAGCGCTTTCGATGCCCTCGGTAATTTCTATGTCCATTTCGGCTTGCGCGCAGGGCAGGGCCATGCCCAGCCAGACCAGCCACACTATTCTTTTAAAAACACTCACGTGCTCACCTCTTTCACTTAACAATACACCCTGATCTTCCTGTTCCTTTCGATTCAATTCATGGGCGCTATCGATTAAAACAGAAAATTAACGGTCCGGTTCAAATGTAAACGTAAACGATCTGAATTTTTTCGCAAACAGATCCTTGTCTTTGGGCACAGGCAACGGCGACGCTTTGTTTACCGCGTTTTCGGCCGAGCGATCGAAAATTTCGTCGCCGCTCGACGAGATGACCGTGGCTTCAATTACCGTGCCGTCGGACATTAACCGGACCCTGATTTTACACTTTAACCCCGAGCTGGAAGTGGGTGGACGAATCCAGCTTCGATTGGTTTTCAGTTGAATGGCCGCTCTCGCTTTTTCGAACTCGTCATTCATCGCTTTCGCTTTGGCCTCGGCCTCCGCCTTGGCTTTTGCAGCCGCTTCGGCTTTCGCTTTGGCCTCGGTTTCCGCCTGGGCTTTTGCGGCGGCTTCGGCTTTCGCTTTGGCCTCGGCTTCCGCTTTGGCTTTTGCGGCCGCTTCGGCTTTCGCTTTGGCCTCGGCTTCCGCTTTGGCTTTTGCGGCCGCTTCGGCTTTCGCTTTGGCTGCGGCCTCTGCTTTAGCTTTTTCTGCGGCCAGCTTTTTGGCTTTTGCCTCGGCTTCGGCCTTGGCTGCTTTTTCAGCGGCCAATTTTTTGGCTTTTGCCTCGGCTGCCTTTTGGGCCTCTTCCGCTTTTTCTCGAGCAGCTTTTTCTTCAGCCAGTTTTTTGGCTTTTTCTTCGGCGGCTTTTTTAGCCGCCAATTTTTTTTCTTTCTCGGCAGCGGCTTTGGCAGCCTCGGCTTTTGCGGCCGCCGCCTTTTCTTGTTCGGCTTTTTCGGCGGCCAGCCTTTTGGCTTTCAGGTCGGCCAGTTTCTCGGCTTCCCTTCTGGCTTTGGCTTCGGCTTCCGTTTTGGCTTTTTCCGCAGCCAACTTTTGCGCTTTCTCGGCCTCGGCTTTCGCTTTGGCCGCCGCCTCGGCCTTTTCCGCTGCGGCTTTTTTGGCTTTCGCAGCCGCTTCGGCTTTTTCGGCAGCGAGCTTTTGCGCTTTTATTTCAGCGGCTTTTTCGGCCTCGGCTTGCGCCTTGAGCTGCTCGGCTTCGGCTTTTTCGGCGGCCAGTTTTTTAGCCCTGGCTTCGGCTTCCGCCTGGGCTTTTTCAGTAGCCAGCTTTTTGGCTTCTGCCGCGGCTTGTTCGGCTTTTTCTCGAGCGGCTTTTTCGGCGGCCGCCTTTTCCGCAGCGGCTTTGGCTTTTGCCGCCTGAGCTTCCGCTATGGCCGCGGCCTTTTTCTGCATTTCGGCGGCTTCGTCGACTTTCGGTGCCGGCTCCACCGGCTCCGTTACAGGTTCGGTCTTGGCTGTCGGCGTCGGCTGTTCGGGCGCTTGTTCGACAATCGTCGCCTGAATGATTTCGGGCGTCGGCGGCCCCGAGTCGTCCGGCATTTTGAACAGCGTACTGAGGATGATCAGCAGCACGATCGAAACATGCAGAGTCAGGGCCAATACGAACGGCCATGAATATTTTTTTGTGTTCATCCCGTTTACTTTTCTTCAGGCCGGGTCAGCAAGCCCACGTTCGGCACGCCGCTGTTCTTCAGACCGGCCATCATCGTGACGACGGTGCCGTAATCGACGTCTCTGTCGGCTTCGATCAGCACCTGCGTCTCGGGTTTTTCGGCCAGAATCGCCGATACCTTGGCATCGACTGCCTCGGGATCGATCGGTTCCTGCTCTTTATCGCAGCACATGATGAGATATTGGTAATTTCCTTCCGCTCCTTTATGAATCGTCAGAACCAGCGGCGGCTCGTTCTTCGGCTCGACCACGGCCGATTCGGCTTCGGGCAGGTCGACTTTCACGCCGGTTTGCAGCAGCGGCGTCGTGATCATGAAAATAATCAGCAATACCAACGTGACGTCGATATAAGGGACGACGTTGATTTCCCCCATCGGCTTTCTGCGGCGGTTTTTTCTACTCATTTTTGGTGCGCCTGTCTTTGCAGTAATACGACGAATTCTTCGACGAACAGTTCATAGCGGCCGGTGAGCCGGTCGAGCCGGGTGGAAAAGCGGTTATAGGCGATAACCGCGGGAATCGCCGCGAACAGGCCGATCGCGGTCGCGATCAGCGCTTCGGCGATGCCCGGAGCAACCTGCGCCAGAGTGGCCTGCTTGACGTTGCTGAGCGAGCGGAATGAATTCATGATGCCCCAGACCGTGCCGAACAGACCGACGTAAGGACTGGTCGAGCCGACCGTGGCCAGAAACGGCAAATGCTCGTCGAGCCGTTCGAGTTCGCGGGACAATTCGATGCGCATCGCCCGCTGCGCGCTTTCCACCTGCACCATCGGCTCGACGGTGCCGGTCTGGCGCATTCTGGAAAATTCCTTATAGCCGGCCAGAAATATTTTTTCGATGCCTTCCGGTTCAAAATCTTTCGCGGTCAGTTTCCGGTACAGTTCGGCCAGCGCTACCCCGGACCAGAACTCCGCTTCGAACTCATCGGTGATTTCGACCGCCCGGTTCAGTTCCTTCCGTTTGGAAAAGATGAACGTCCAGGACGCCACCGAGGCGCTTAACAACAGCAGCATGACGAACTGGACGACAAAGCTGGCTTCTTTAATTAAGTGGAAAATCGACAAATCAGTATTCATTCGCTAACTGCTCTAATAAAGGTTCGGGAATTGCTTTGGGACGCATGGTTTCAGAATCCAGGCAGGCGATGCGCACGGTGCCTTTGCACAACACGTCGCCGTCCCGGGTAACGGTTTGTGCAAAAATCAGACTGGCTTTTTTGGCTTCGGTGATTTTGGCACTGACCTGGATCAGGTCGTTAAAACGGGCCGGACTTAAATAATCGATCTGCACCGAGCGCACGACGAAGAGGATTTTCTCGACTATTTTCAGCTCGTCTTGTTCGTAGCCCATGGATCTGAGCATTTCGGTCCTTGCCCGCTCGAAAAATTTAAGATAATTGGCGTAGAAGACGACCCCGCCGGCATCGGTGTCTTCGTAATAAACGCGTATGGGCCAGATAAACGGGGTCATTCGGTCAAAAGAGCGGAGTCGGAGCGAATTTCAAGAATAGCATTCAATAGGTGAAGCACAGCCGTCGGTCATTCGAATAAATCGGCGGACAGGCCGGACGCTTTGGGCGGCTGCAGGCCGAAATGCAGATAGGCGTTGTGCGTGACGACGCGTCCTCTGGGCGTACGCATGATGAAACCCTGTTGAAGCAAATACGGCTCCAGCACGTCTTCGATGGTGCCGCGCTCTTCGCTGATGGCGGCGGACAACGTATCGAGTCCGACCGGGCCGCCGGCGAAATTTTCGATCATCGTCAGCAGCAGTTTGCGGTCCAGGGCATCGAAGCCGTTATGATCCACTTTCAACATGTCCAGCGCTTCCACGGCAATGCTCTCCGTGACCCGGCCGTTGCCTTTGACCTCGGCGAAATCCCGGACGCGGCGCAGCAGCCGATTGGCTATTCTGGGGGTTCCGCGGGAGCGCCGGGCTATTTCGTGGGCGCCGCCTGGCTCGATGTCGATGCCCAGCATGGACGCCGAACGGGTGACGATGGTGGCCAGTTCGCCCGTGCTGTAAAACTCCAGTCGCTGGACGATGCCGAAACGGTCGCGCAATGGCGAGGTCAACAGGCCGGCGCGCGTCGTGGCGCCGACCAGGGTGAACGGTGGCAGATCGAGTTTGATGGATCGTGCGGCCGGTCCTTCCCCGATCATGATGTCGATCTGGTAGTCTTCCATGGCCGGATAGAGAATTTCTTCGACTGCCGGGCTCAACCGATGAATTTCATCGATGAATAATACATCGTGGGCTTCCAGGTTGGTCAGCAGAGCCGCGAGATCGCCCGCTTTCTCCAGAACCGGCCCCGACGTCTGCCGGATGTTGACCGACATTTCCGCGGCAATGATGTTGGCCAGAGTGGTTTTGCCCAAACCCGGCGGCCCGAAAATCAGCACGTGGTCCAGAGCTTCCTGCCGCAGCGTCGCCGCCTTGATGAAAATCTCCATCTGGCTGCGCAATTCTTCCTGTCCGATATAATCGGCCAGGCGCTTGGGCCGAATGGCGCGGTCGTGCCTTTCTTCGTCCAGGCGGCTGTGGGGGGTGATCAATCGATCTCGTTCTATCATCTGCCGGTGCTTTGCAATGCCAGTCTTATAATGTCTTCACAACTTTTTCCGTCGGTGCCGATGTGCTGCACCATTTTAGCGGCGTCTTGAGGTTTGTAGCCCAGTGCGCATAAGGCGCTGATCGCTTCCTGCTTCGGGCTGTCCGGAGCGGATTGCCGCGCCGCGGAAAGCCCGTCGCCTGAGGCCAGACCTTCAGCCCAGTTCGGCAGGCGGTCGCGCATTTCGATCAGCAAGCGCTCGGCGGTTTTCTTGCCGACGCCGGGCAGGCGCACGAGCGATTGTGTATCGTTGTCGCCGATGCAGCGATGGAACTCTTCCGCGCTGAGCCCGGATAAAATGGTCAAGGCCAGCTTGGGGCCGACGCCGTTGACTTTGATCAGCATCCGGAACAGAGCGCGGTCCTGCTCCGTCGAAAAACCGAACAGAATATGAGCATCCTCCCGGATCACCAGATGCGTATGCAATTTGATGCTCGAGCCTATCGGCGGCAGATTGTAAAAGGTCGTCATCGGCGCTTCGAGTTCGTAACCGACGCCCCGAACGTCCAGCAACAGCAGGGGCGGAGCTTTATGAACGAGAATGCCTTGTAAAAATCCGATCATTGCGGCTGCCTGTGGGCGGATTCTCTGCAAAAAAATAATGAGACAGCGAGCGCACGGTTCATCGCCGGTTCACCGCTTCGCCATGGCCAGGCGCAAACGCAGGGCGGTCTGCCGGTAGTGCGAATGGCACAGGCATAAAGCCAGCGCGTCGCTGGCGTCGATTTGCAGTTCGCCCTGTAGGTCAAGCAGGATTTTAACCATATGCTGCACCTGAAGTTTCTCGGCGCTGCCTTTGCCGACCAAAGCCTGTTTGACCTGGCGGGCGGCGTACTCGTACACCGGCAGGCCGGCCGTCTGCACCGCGCAGATGGCTGCTCCGCGCGCCTGGCCGAGCTTCAGCGCGGAATCGGCGTTCTTGTGCATGAAAACCTGTTCGATCGCCATTTCTTGAGGTTGGTAATGTTCAATAAGTTCCTGCAGGGAATTAAATATTTCCTTGAGCCGATCGGGAAAATAATCGGCTTTGATGCGGATGCTGCCGCTGGTGACGTAGCGATAGCCTTTGGGTAATTGTTCTATGATTCCGAATCCGGTCAATCGCGAGCCGGGATCGATCCCTAAAATTCGAGTCATGGGCATCCCGGCAGTCAGTCGTTACGTTTCCAGTTGAGCCATGATGTCGGCGCTGATGTCGGCGTTCGAATAGACGTTCTGAACATCGTCCAGATCTTCCAGCCGGTCGATCAGACGCATCATTTTTTCGGCGTCCTCCGCATCGAGCACGGTATTGGTCGACGCCTGCATCGTGATTTCGGCGTTTTCCGGCTCGAAGCCGGCGGCGACCAGCGCTTCCTTGACCGTCAGATAATTTTCCGGCGTAGTCATGACGTCGATCGATCCGTCGTCGTTGCTGACGACGTCTTCGGCGCCGGCTTCCAGCGCGGCTTCCATCAGGGCATCTTCTTCTACCGAATCGGAGTAGGTGATGATTCCCACCTTGCTGAACAGGTAGGCCACCGAGCCGTCCGTACCCAGATTGCCCCCGGCTTTGGTAAAGGCATGGCGCACTTCGCCGACGGTACGGTTCCGGTTGTCGGTGAGGCAGTCGACCATGACCGCCGTGCCGCCCGGTCCGTAGCCTTCGTAACGTACTTCTTCGTAATGGACGCCTTCCTGGGCGCCGGAGGCTTTCTTGATGGCATTATCGATGGTATCGCGCCGCATGTTGGCGCCCAGCGCTTTATCGATTGCCGTCCGCAAGGCCGGATTGCTGGAGGGATCGGTGCCGCTTCCCTTGACCGCTACGGTGATTTCCCTCAACAGTTTGGTGAAAATTTTTCCGCGTTTGGCGTCCTGGCCCGCCTTGCGATGCTTGATGTTAGCCCATTTACTATGTCCAGCCATTGTTTCTCTCTAAGAACCGTTAAAGATTGTCATGCTTAACAGCACTTAATCACGCATAAAAACTTTTTCCCGGCACCGATAATACGGTGCGCGTCCACGTCGCTTAAAACGTCTGCGTTTGCCGGGAAATCAGGAATTGGGGATGATAGGATACGATCGGTTATTGATCCGATATTTTAACATTCTATTCTAAGTAATTCGATAATCTTACAAAATATAAGATAAAATCGGCAAAAGGGTAGGGTGGTCGAAATAAAAATCCGCCAGTTCCCGTACGATCGGCCTGGCCACGACGCCGCCGAAGCCGATGACGCTCACGCCTTCCTGTTTGGCTTCCATGTCGGTTTTGCCGTCGCCGATCATCAGCAGAGGAACTTCGGGTTTGACGAGGCGCCGGCAAATTTCGGCCTTGCCGCCGGTTCTGGCCAGAGGCGAAGACTGATCGTATCCCCGATAAGAGCCGTCTTCGTTGAAATAGACGTCGACGGCATGGACGCGGCTTTCCGGCAAGCCCAGAAAACCGGCCAGCGGCAGGATGGCCTGGCGGATGCCGCCGCTGATGATGTGCAGTTCCTTGTTCCTGGCCGACAAGGACGAGAAAACCTCGGCCGCGCCCTCCACGATTTCACTGATGTACAATCGGGCCAGCCAGTCGATGCCGGCCCGATCGGGCCTGATCAGGGACAAGCGTTTTTCATAGACGGCTTCGAGCGGCACCAGGCCGTTCATGGCGGCATCGGTCAATCGGGACATTTCCTCGCCGAGCCCGACACGGCCGGCCAGTTCGTCGATCCCCTCGATCTTGCTGAGGGTGCTGTCGCAGTCGAAGCAGATGACGTCGAAACTCATAAAACGATTTGAGTTGCCTTTTGCACCGCCGGAACTCCGCAAAGCTGCTGTAATAATGCGTCGCTCAAAGGCTCGGAGACGCTGATCACCGCCATGGCCTGTTGCTGGTCGTCGGCGGTGCCCACCTGCATCCGGGTGATGTTGATGTTGGCGTTGCCGAGAACGGCGCTGATCGCCGAAATGACGCCCGGCTTGTCGTTGTGCTGGGTGACCACGAGCGTGCCTTCGGGCACGACCTCGATGTCGAAATGGTTGATGCAAACCAGGCGCGGATGGCGTCCGCCCAACAACACGCCGGACAGGCTGATGCTGTGCTGACCGCCATGGCCGGTCAATTTGATCAGGGAAATGTAATCCTGCGGTTCTTCGGTCTTCGACTCGATCAGGGAAATGCCCTGGCGTTTGGCGATGTTTTCCGCATTGACCCGGTTGACGGGCGTCGAGAACTGGCCGCTCAGGATGCCGACCAGGGCGCCGACCGAGACGGGGCGCACGTCCACTTCGGCGGCACGCCCGAATAAAGCGACTTCCAGTTTTTCGATCGGCTGGGTAGCCAGTCCTGCCAGAACCTTGCCCAGGATGGTCGCCAGATTGACGTATTCGAAAGATTTCTTGATTTCCTCCGCCGACTGGCGAGGCAGATTCAGCGCGTTGATGGCTTCGCCGGTCTTGAGGAACGTCACGGCCTGCCGGGCGATTTCCACGCTGACGGCGACCTGGGCTTCGGCGGTGGAAGCACCCAGATGCGGCGTAAACACGATGTTGTCGAGCTCCAGCAAAGGCGACCCGGCGGGAGGCTCGTTGTCATAGACGTCCAGCGCGGCGCCGGCGATTTTTCCCGACTTCAGGGCGTCGTACAAAGCCTCTTCGTTGATGA
Organism: Methylosarcina fibrata AML-C10; assembly: GCF_000372865.1. Lineage (NCBI taxonomy): Bacteria > Pseudomonadati > Pseudomonadota > Gammaproteobacteria > Methylococcales > Methylococcaceae > Methylosarcina > Methylosarcina fibrata. The sequence goes on from NZ_KB889965.1 coordinate 4,866,974, forward strand.
GTCCGCCCCGCGCGCAGTTGATCAGCATGGCGCCTTTCTTCATTATGTCGAACTGCGGCTTGCCGATGATGTTGCGGGTCTTTTCGATCAACGGGCAGTGCAGGGTCAGATAGTCGGCCCTGGACACCAGTTCGTCCAGACCGACGGATTCCACTCCCAGATCCTGGAAGATTTCCGGCGCTACGAAAGGATCGTAGGCGATCACTTTCATTTTTAAGCCCAGTCCTCTTTGAGCGACAATTCGGCCGATAGTGCCGAATCCCAGGATGGCCAGCGTCTTGTGAGCGATTTCCGAACCCATCAGTTTGGAGCGTTCCCATTTGCCGGCGCGGACCGAACGGTCGGCGGTCGGCAAGTGGCGGCTGAGCGACATCATGTGAGCGATGGCCAGCTCGGCGGTGGTTGTAGCGTTGGCGTCGGGCGTGTTCATGACGATGATGCCCAGTTCCGTCGCCATCGGAATATCGACGTTGTCGACGCCGATGCCGGCCCGGCCGATCAGCTTCAGTTTTTTGGCGGCTTGCAGGACTTTCGGGGTAACCTGGGTATCGCTGCGGATCAACAGTGCATCGTAATCGCCGATGATGTTGCACAGGCCTTCTTCTTTAAGGCCTGTCTCGATATGGACCTGGATGCCGGACTGTTCGTTAAGGTAATTGATGCCCGCTTCGGATAATTTGTCGGAAATAAGAATTTTTTTCATGTTCAGGATCGACCGGTGGCTACACGCTAAAAACGCTTATTTTAACAGCTTTGATATAATCGCGGTATCGCGATATGGAAGGTATTGATGAAAATGGCGGAGTGTTCGATTTTATCGGGGAAAGGGCCGGCCCGGCCGAAACTTTTCCGAAAATGAAATATGTCGTCTTATTGGTCATAATGGGCCTGATTTGGGCGGGAGCCGGCCGATTTCATGATTTTAATGCTCAACCGGCACCCAGGGCGGTCTTTATCACGATTACCGGGAAAAAAATCGCTCTTGAGGGTCTGCGCGGCAAACCGGTCATCGTGACCTTCTGGGCCACCGACTGTCCTGCCTGTATCGAGGAGATACCCTATTGGGTGGCTTTGTACCGTCAGTTTCACGACCGAGGACTTGAGCTCATCGCCGTTTCGATGTACTACGATCCGCCCAGCCATGTCGTCGGCATGGCCCAGGCCAGGCGCCTGCCTTACGACGTCGCGCTCGATTTGGCCGGCGAACAGGCGCGGGCTTTCGGCAACGTCGAGCTGATTCCCACGACCTTTGTCATCGATCCGGCCGGCAGGATCGTCGAACGCATAATCGGCGCCGTCGACCCGGATCACCTCACTTCACTCATCGAAAAATTATTGGAAAAATAAGTCATGCTCTGGTTGAAAGCGTTTCATTTGATCTTCATGGTGACCTGGTTTGCCGGTCTGTTCTATTTGCCGCGCTTGTTCGTATATCATGCGATGAGCACCGACTCCATCAGTAACGAGCGGTTCAAAATCATGGAGCGGAAATTGTATTACGGCATCATGACGCCGGGCATGGTGCTGACTTTGTTTTTCGGTGTCTGGATGCTGGTTTCTTATGCCTGGACTCTGTATTCCGGCAGCGGTTGGCTGCATGCCAAGCTGACCTTGCTGGCGTTGCTGGTCGGTTACCACGGCCTTTGCGGCAAGTGGCTGAGCGACTTCAAGCACGATCGCAACAGCCACAGTCATGTTTATTTCCGCTGGATGAACGAGGTGCCGGTGTTGTTCCTGCTGGGTATCGTGATTCTTGCCGTCGTGAAACCTTTCTGATCGGAAACCCGTTTGGTGTTACCATAACCGGTTTTATTGAATTGGTCGAACAAGTATCTGCAAAGGTAAAACAACGATGAAAAACATCATCACACTGTCGGGCGACATCGGCAGCGGCAAATCGTCGGTAGCGGCCGAACTGCAAAAGCTGACCGGTTATGAAATCATCGGAACCGGCAAGATTCAGCGTGCGATTGCGGAAAGACGGGGCCTTACGACGCTGGAGCTCAACAAATTTTCGGAGACCGACCGAAGCATCGACGATGAAATAGACAATTACGTGATCAACATAGGCAAAACGTCAAACGATCTGATCATCGACTCCCGGCTGGCCTGGCATTTTATTCCCGACGCCTTCAAGGTGTATTTGTCGGTGGATGCCGTCGTCGGCGCCGAACGGGTATTCTATGCCTCCCGAAGCGATGAAAACAATCCGTCGCTGGAGGCGACCTTGCAGAACAATCTGAAACGCCAGGAATCGGAAGATCAGAGGTTTTTTAAGCTCTACCGGGTCCATTTCCGGCAGCACGACAATTACGATCTGGTCATCGATACCTCGCACACGCCACCGGACGCCATTGCCGGAACCATCAAGGAGCGTTTCGATCGGCGCTGAAGACTAATCCTCATTCTTCGGCCGGGCAGAGGAGAACGCCGGGTTCGTTTTGAACCGGACTCTGCCGGTTCGGCCGGCGTCGTATTGGAAAAAAGCGAGAAAATAGCCGCCGTGAAGACGGCTATTTAAAAACATCGGTTCGGGTTAGAGATAATCCACAATCAGAAACAGGATAACGGTCAAGCCCAGGCCGGAATGGATCAGTCCTCCGATGCTGGTATAAGGACCCATCTTTCCCGCGGCGGGTAATTTCTTTATGAATTTGTTTTCTTTAATGGCCAGATAAGCGCCGTTGTATTCCAGTAATAGAATGATAACGACCGCGACGACGAGCGCCAGCAGTTTAAATCCGTGCGGGTAATGAGACGAGGCGCCCATGAAAAACAACATCGGAATCGAGAACAAGGCATTGGTTCTTGACGCCAATCCCGCCGCGGCCAGCGCTCCGGCCGCTTCGGGCAGCGCGCTGCCGCCTTTGGCCACCTGTTTCGCCGAGGCAATGACGATTTTCTGGTTCGGCCAGATGATCAACCAGACATTCAAAAACATGAAGGTCGCAAGCAGCGCCCCGACATAAATATCGACAGACCACCCGGCGCCTCTGATTCCGAAAATCCCGAGGCCGGTCAGCAGAGTCACCACCGCGCCCCAGCGAAACCACCACAAGGCACGAGGCACCAGTTTTTGCAGCGCATCCGATTTGGCGCCCGCCTCGGCTTCTTTGAAATACTCGGTTTGGACAAAATTGAAATAATAAAGTATACCGATCCAGGTTATGCCGCCCAAAAAATGCCCCCATCTGAGCAGCATTTCCAGACCCAGTTTGGTTGTCACTATATCCATCGCAATACCTCTCTTATTGTTATTAATGTATGAATGAAAGCACAAGTTAATGCTGTGCCGGGCAGATATTCGTCATAAGTCCGAATAAATGTCAAGCGAAATCCTGAAAATTATCAGGGGGCTTCATGATTATCGAAAATCGCACCGTATGGCTGGGTTAAACTCGTTGATTTTTAATTGCTTGGTACTGCCGATCAAAACTCGAGAAAAGTTGAATCGTTTGCCTCAAGCCCATTTCTGATCTTCAGTGAAAGCAACCGCTAACCCACTGTGCAGCGATTGCATTGGGACGGACTCTTAACTAAGCTTCGAAAGGGCGTTTGACAACCGTCCCTTTCCCCCAGGAAACTCTTCGTGTTTTTAGCCGAACCGACAAGAAGACGGTGCCGGTTGATTAAGCGAAGTCCGTTCACACTTTAACACTTATTGGCAGGAACTCACATTATGATGATTGCATTGACCGGAATTGTGGTTTTTCTATGTCTCGTTATTGTTTTACTTTACAACTCGCTGATCGCTAAAAAGAATGCGCTCGGCAATGCGTACGGAACCATCGACGTCATGCTTAAAAAACGCTACGACCTGTTGCCTAACCTGTTGGAAACGGTCAAGCGGTACATGAATTACGAGCGCGATACCCTGACCCGGCTGGTCGAGTTGCGCAGCAAGGCGGTCAGTCCCGAACTTTCCGCCGATCAGAAAATTCAACTCGATAACCAAATCCATTCGGCGGTGAAAAGTCTTATGGTGCAGGTGGAAAATTATCCCGAGCTGAAAGCCAATCAGAATTTTTTGCAATTGCAGGGGGCCTGGAACGAGATTGAAGAACAGATCTCCGCTGCAAGGAGGTCCTACAACGCCGCGGTTAACAGCTACAACAATGCCTGCGAACAATTTCCGACCAATCTCATGGCCAATCTGATGCGTTTTCAACTGAAGACCTATATCGAAATTCCCGAAGAAGAGCGGGGGAACATCAGCGCCAGGAACCTGTTCGGCAATTGAGACGATCTATAACCTTCCAGTGAAACTTCGGCTGTTCCATGAAATCCTACGCTGAATTTTTCAATCTGTATCGATCGCGGCTGCTGCCGGCTTTGTATAATCTGGAGCCGGCAAGAAAAGATGCTCTTTTTGCGCTGTTGACGAGCGTTTTTTTTATCTTGATCGCTGCGGGCGGTTTTCTGCTGTTTTCTCGAAGCGGCAAAGCAGCCGGTCTGGCGATTGCGCTGCCGCCTCTGGTCTTCGGCATCTACTCCCTTTACCGCTACAGCCGAAAGAAGAGCGCCTATGCCGAGGCATTCAAGGAACAGGTCATCCGGGAGATGGTGGCGTTGATCGATCCGGGCCTTCACTATTTTCCGCAGCGGCACATTGCTCAATCCGACTATCGGCAAGCGGATATTTTCCGGGCTTCGATCGACCGTTTTCACGGCGACGATCTGGTCGAAGGCACGTTGGGCGCCACTTACTGCCGCTTTTCCGAACTCCATCACCAGGAGAAAAGAGAAAGCACCGATTCAAAAGGCAGGAGACGAACCCATTGGGTGACTGTTTTTAAAGGCCTGTTTTTCGTGGCCGATTTCAACAAGCATTTGCACGGACGGACCTATATTGTCCCCGATGCCGGTACGAGTCTGCTGGGAATTGGCAAGCTGTTTGAAAAATGGCGGTTCGATAAAGGCGAATTGGTCGAGCTGGAAAATCCCGAATTCGAAAAATTGTTTACCGTGTACGGCACCGACCAGGTGGAAGCCCGCTACATCCTGTCTCCTTCGATGATGGAAAGGCTGGTCGGTTTCAGGCGCAGGGCCAATACCCGTTTGCATCTTTCCTTTATCGGTTCCAATCTTTACCTGGCCATTGCGTTGAACAAAAATCTGTTCGAACCCAATTTATTTTCTTCAGGCGTCAAATCCGGTTATTTGAAGGATTATTTTCGCTATCTCGACCTGGTCACCGGTCTGGTCGAGGACCTGAATCTGAATCTCAGGATCTGGGGTAAGACTTAGCGGCACTTTCTTGCCGTTTCTTCCTTGTTTCTTGTTACAGGATTTCTCCATACCTCCGAAAGCCTTTCTTGCCGAGCGGCCGGTTCACCCGGCCAGGCATGAGCATTTCCATGAACGCTTCTTGCCCGCTTTAGCCGAAACCCGGATTATAACCGCCTCCCATCCGTGCGGTCTGCCGATGATTCCGTTATTTTCCAGATTCGAGACCGCGATCACAAAAAAATTAATCGCCTACGACTAGGATTACTGAGCGGCAGTTGACTCACCGCGATGTTTTTTTGTATCCAACCGATCTTGATTGGGATAGCGTATGGCAACCGGTGTTATTGACGACAAAAATCGCCACCTGCGGAAAAAGTTCTTTTCGGCGGCCCGTTCGCTCGGTCCGGGCATGGTGATGATCATATCGGACAAAATCTCGATCACGAACGCATTGGCAAAGCATCTGGCCGGCATAGGGTTCGGAATCATGATCGTCTCTCCTGATTCGGAGCTCAAATGTCTCGACGCCGGCTGTCCCAGTCTCATACTGATCGATTGCTACGGCAACGGCCATGATCCGGCGAATCATCTGCGCGTAAGCGGTTCGATTCCGGTGATTTGTCTGACCGCTACTCGCTGTGGGGATCTGCCCGGTTTGTTCGAACAGGCCTGTCTGGACGAATTGACGGCGACTTCCGGTCAGATCGAAGCTTTGGTCGCCGAAATTCTGCATAAAATTAAGCGTCGCAAGACGGAAACTTCAGGAAATCCGGAGCCGTGTTTTGTTGAATACGACCCACGCAAACGCCTGAATTTTTCTGCGTCGCTTCCTGCCGTTCTGACAAATCCCGGGCAGCAGGTTACAGCTCTTCGCAATTCGGAGCTGGATCCCGGACCCGCTTCTGCCGGAGATAACGCCATCTCTGTATTGATCGTCTCGGAATGCGAGAAAAAGGCCATGGCATTAAGCCGGCATATCGCTTGTTTCGAGCATATTCTTCCGGTAAAAGCCGGCGCTGTTGTGCCGGAACATGCCCCGTCCTGGCTGGAGCAACTTGCACCGGACGTCCTACTTCTGGATATCGGCGTGCCTGAAACGGTTCTCTCCGAACGGTTGAGAACGATCAGGGAAAAATCGGCAGCGACGAAAATCGTCATGCTGCACGACGGTTCTTTACCCGATTGTCTGGAGCTTATCGTCGAATTCGGCGTTTCCGGCTGCGTATCGATGGATTCCCCACCGCAATTGATTCTGAAAGCGGTTCGCGCCGTCTGCGCCGGCGAGTTTTGGCTGCCTCGTTCGGTTCTGGCGCAGGTTTTCAAAGAAGTGCTGAGCAGGCCGGGAAACGGGCGTGTCAAGACCGATTGTCGGGTCATAGGCAGCGCCGAGCAGGTGGCCTTGCTGACGCCCCAGGAAAGGCGCGTGGCCGAATTGGTGGCACAAGGGCTGACCAACAAGGAAATCGCCAGGCGATGCACCATCAGTCCCGAGACGATCAAAAAACACCTGCAAAAGATCTTTGAAAAGCTGGGAATCAATCGCCGCAGTCAATTGGCCATCTTGCAGGCGAATGAGCGTCTCTTACAACGGACGGACGCCGTGTCCGGTAAAATCAAAGCGGCCTGAACCATACATCTTTTTATCCTTCCATTTTAACTCCAAGCCATTCCTCGCATACGGCTGATTTTCCAAAGTCAAATCTGCGTTTTTCCCTATTCTGTGCCAACTCGGGTTACCCATTCGGGTAATGGTGCCTTAAGCAAAGTTTAAGATAAATTATCACCGTGGTTCTAAAGGAGGTTTGCCCCATCGCCTTTAGCTATCACAAAGGAAATTAAGGAAAGGAAGATGCCTTCGTAAACACTGCTCTTGAGGGCAGTGTTTATGGTGGATATCCGACACTGATTTTAAACTGGATCTATGTTGCGGACGTGCTTTAGCCGCCTATGATCGCATCACACGGAATATAAGAGGATAAGGTCATGATATTACTCAAGTTTATACGCGCTATGGCGCTGGCTTCATTGTTTATGACGGCCGGGTCCGCTTGGGCTACGATACCGGACGGCGCTTGTGGGACGACGGTTTTCGATCTTAACAACGAGAAAAACTCCGCCGACAAACTGGGTACGGTTACCGTGGCCAACGATGCCACGAATCTTTACGTTAAATTCGATTTGACGGTCACGGGTTCTAATTTCAATTATGTGAATCTGTGGGTAGGTACGGATTTGCAAAACAAGCTGCCTGTCCCATACATGTTCCCTAATCCGGTACGTTTGACAGGGACCACCTACACTTACGTACTGCCATTGTCTAGTCTCGGCATCATTGATGTGACGACTTCGTGCCCGGTAATCGCCATCGATGCGTTCGCGGTCGTGTCAGACGGCGGCGAGGTGACTACTAATGGCAGAGCTCAGGGAAAATATACGCTCTGCTGCGATCAGCCTCCTCAAATCGGCGAGTGCGAAACCGCTTTTGCCAAGGGCGGCTACGTGTTCACAACCGATTCGAAGAGCAATCCCGAAAATCTGCCTTCACTGAAGCTGACCAAGAATCGCTGGGGCTGGGCCATCAATGTGAAGGATAATGGCACAACCGTTTACAATATCTGGAAAGGAGCCGGATTGAACGATACCACTAAAGGCGAACTGGTCGGAACGCTGACGGTTGAAAAGAACGGCACATTGGTTAAAGTGACTTATAACCTGACCGGCGATGTAATGAATGAGTTGCACATCTATGTGGGCGATAAGATGCCGAATACGATTGCTCCCGGTCAGTTTGGATTTACAAAAGACTTCGATCCCGCCGTATCCAGCTTCAGTAAGACATTCTCTGTAACCGACACCAACAGTGACGGTATCTGGATAATCGCTCACGCGGTATCCTGCACGGTTCTGGATTAAAACGGACCGGCTACTTGAGGAGCAGGGTAAGCCGGTCTGAAATCATCCCAGGGAAGGGTTAAAGCAAAGGGGCCCGACAGAATCGTCGTGAGCCCCGACGGAACAGCCGGGATTCGGCAGGACGCCGAATCCCGGCTTTTTTTATGGATTGAAGACCGGCAGCCTTTGCTCCGACCCACCGCACTGCCGTCGGATGCGCTACGCTTGTCCATCCGGGCATTCCAGATTGGTTACCACATAAATCCGCGTCAAACGGCTCAAAAATCGGCGCCAGGATCATTCAGAACACTCGCCGTATCCTTATCCGCTTAGCCTTCCATCCTCACGTGTTTTGGCGCTTCCACTGACATCTTTCGATTTTCACAGTAGCGAGTTAAAGATGGGGAGAGACTTATTGTCGACCGCTACGACTCCTGACGTAAGGTTAAAGAATCACGTGCCGGTTTCAACCGGTACTCGAATAAATTCGGCGAAGAAAAAGAGAAATCGAATTTTTTTACATGGCTGTACGGGTTCGGCTTCGGATTTATGTCTTGACTATTGAAAGGTTAAAAAAGCTCGCGTAATGACCGATCTTGACTCAACTTCATAAAATCGAGGCGAAGCACCATGGCATGGGATGAAGAAGATACCACTGTTTATTATGTAGTCGTTAACCACGAAGAACAATACTCAATCTGGCCGGAATACAAAGACATTCCTAACGGTTGGCGGGCCGCCGGAAAAAAAGGACTCAAACCGGAGTGTCTGGAATATATCAAAGAAGTCTGGACCGACATGCGTCCGATGAGCCTGCGTCGGCAAATGGAAGAAGCCGCCCGTGGAGCATCCTGAAATGCCTGGCCTGGACGATACCGGCTTTCGTTTGTCGCCCGGAGTCGTGCAGGTGCGATATGCGCGGCTAATTTCCGATGTTACCGGCGTTCTTTCAAAGGGGCTGAGCGACTGTCCGGTGCCGTATCTTTCCTTATTATCCGACGACGAACGCAGCCGGGCCGGGGGCTACGTGTTCGAACGGGACAGAATCCGTTACATCGCCGCGCGGGGTCTGCTGCGCTTACTGCTGGGCAGATATCTAAATACGGATGGGGCCACAATCCAATTTGGCTATAACGCTTTCGGCAAACCGGCTTTAGCAGGATCCTTTGCCGGAAAACTGCACTTCAACCTGTCTCATGCCGGGGATTGGGCTGTCTACGCTTTTGCCCTGGACCGCGAAGTCGGCATCGACATCGAACCCTTTCACTACGACGGCCCCTGGCGCGACATGGCTGCTTCGGTCTTTTCCCGGAACGAACTGGCCGAATTCGAAGCGATCCCGCAGCCTGAAAAACCCTGGGCTTTCCAGCGGGGCTGGGTTCGTAAAGAAGCTTACGTCAAAGGGCGCGGCGAAGGCTTGTCGTATCCTCTTGACGCCTTCGCTGTGCCGTTGGCGCAGCTCAAGGAACGCATGCCTGCCATGGTCATGAACCATGACGATTCAGCCATCCGTTGGAGCGTCTGTCCGCTCGATTTGATATCCGGATATGCTTCCGCGTTGGCTGTAGAAGGAACTCCGGCCGGGATTACGGTTTTTCAATGGTTCGACAGCACGGAAGCATGCGAACCGGCGAACAATGCGCCGCACCGCCTCCGAGCGCCGGATCAGGCCGGAATCATGCCTCATGCAATCGGGCCCTCGCCGGGTAAAAAAAACATCGGCTCAATCTTTCGTCGTAAACAGGGGTAAACCGTATGGCGGCATCGATAAATTGGCATCCGGGTGTGGACAAAGGATTGGGTGCAGAAGCCGGAAAATTGCATCTGCCGATAGACAGACGAGCAAACCTGTCGCCGGAAGATTTTTTTCATGACTATGTGACCCAAGGCCGTCCCGTCGTCGTACCGGGCGCTTTGAAGCGCTGCCCGGCGCTGACCTCCTGGACCTTCGATAAACTGCAGCAGGTTTCCGGGCAACGCACCGTTAAACTCAAGCAAGGTTTGAACGAAGAAGGCGTCGCCGGTCTGAAGACGATAGCCGTACGATTGGGCGATTATCTGGATCAATTGACGGATTTTGAAACCCGGCTGCAACGAAACGAAGGTTGGGCCACTGACAGGCCGCCCTATTTACACGACGTGCCATTGTTGAGCATTCTGCCCGATGCGGCAAACGATCTCGACGGCTTTCCGGCTGACTATTTTCCTGAATGGTATCGGGCCGATTGGCTTGAATTCGCCCAATTCTTTCTTGGGCCGAGCCATAGCTTAACACCGTTACATTTCGATTGCCTGCTTACGCACAATCTGTTCTTTCAGGTCAGAGGGCGTAAACGCTTCATCCTGCTGCACCACGACCAACTGCCGTTCTGTTACCGCTATCGGTGGCGCTGGTGCGAGGTGGATGCCGAGAATCCCGATTTGCGGCGCCATCCGCTTTACCGGGAAGCGCAAGTTCGCGAATGTACGGTAGAACCCGGCGATATGCTGTACATGCCGCCGGGAATGCTGCATCACGTCCGCAGTCTCGACTGTTCGATGTCGTTCAACGTGGATTGGCATACGTGCGGCAGCGCAATTCAGGGCATGTTGGCGCTGAGGCGGGGTATGCCTCTTAAGAACGTTTATTACAATGCGGTCATCGCTTTCGGGCAATGCGCCGGCCAGCCGGCCGGACGGGTGCTGCCCTGGTACCGCTCCTACTTGAACTATGTTTCATAGCGAGGTCGTTGTGCGCTGCATCGAAGAATCCGGACTGACTGCGAATAGCCAAGCAACCTCTGCCAACCTAGTGGAATTGGCTTGCAGCAGGGCGAATGAAAAGCCCGACCGCACGGCCTACGTTTTTTTGCAGGACGGCGAAAACGAAAGCGGACGCTTAACCTTTGCCGAGCTGAACCGGCGCGCCCGCGTTATCGCCGCTCGCTTGCAGCGCATGGGCATGGCCGGGAAACGGGCTTTGCTGCTATATCCGCCCGGTCTCGACTATATCGAAGGCTTTTTCGGTTGCTTGTACGCAGGCGTGGTCGCGGTGCCTGCGAGTCTTCCAACACGTCGGCAGAAACCCCGGCTTTTGGCGGTGATTAACGACGCGGCACCGGCCGTTATGATGACCACAACGGATATTGCAGCAAAAATCCGCGATGAACTTGCTAGTGGGAGCGACGCCTACGTCGCGACTAAAGTCTCAAGTCGCGACGTAGGCGTCGCCCCCACGATACCGAACCCGGTGTGGCTTGCCACCGATCGACCGGAAGCCGAATCGACCGAACGCTGGATCAAACCGGAGCTCAGCCTCGAAAGCCTTGCTTTTCTCCAGTATACCTCCGGGTCTACGGGCGATCCGAAAGGCGTGATGGTCAGCCACGGCAACCTGATGGCCAACCAGGCGGCCATCAAGCAAGGTTTCGGGCATACCGAAAACACGACGGTGGTCGGCTGGTTGCCGCTGTACCACGACATGGGGTTGATCGGAAATTTACTGCAACCGCTTTATCTGGGTGCCACCGCCGTGTTGATGCCGCCGATGGCGTTTCTGGAAAAGCCCGTCCGCTGGCTTAAAGCGATTTCAAACTACCGGGCGAACACCTCCGGCGGACCCAATTTCGCTTACGATCTTTGCTGTCGCAAGGTGGCCGCGGAACAGATGCAGGCGTTGGATTTAAGCGCCTGGACGTTGGCCTTTAACGGTTCGGAGCCGGTACGCGCCGTCACTCTGGAGCGCTTTGCGGAAAAGTTTGCCGGTTGCGGCTTTCGCCGGGAAAGTTTTTTCCCCTGTTACGGTTTGGCCGAAGCCACGTTGTATGTATCGGGCGAAAAATTGCCCTCTGCCGGGTACGCTAAGTGCCCCGAAGAAAAGCCGCAAGTCCGTCGGGTATCCTGCGGCGCAACGTCCGATCATCACGAAATCCGTATTGTCGACCCCGAAACGGGCAGCCCTTGTCAGGACGTCTGCATCGGCGAAGTCTGGGTGGCAGGCCCCAGTATCGCTCAAGGTTACTGGAATCGCCAGGAAGCATCGGAGCAAACGTTCCGTGCTCGATTGGCCGAGAAGCCGGGCATGGATCGATCAATGATTGACTCCAACGCGCAATCTTTTCTCCGCACCGGCGATTTGGGGTATCTCGATAACGGCCGACTTTACATAACCGGCCGCATCAAAGATTTGATCATCATCCGCGGCCGAAATTTTTACCCGCAAGACATAGAGCAAGCGCTGACCGGGGAAATCCCGGCGCTCGTTCCCGATAGTTGCGTGGCGTTTTCGATAAACCGTGAAAGCGAAGAGCAATTGATTGTAGCGGCCGAGATCACGCGCGCGGCGATGCGCTCTGGCGACTACGAGGTGATTACCGCCGCGATGCGAAAACTCCTAGCCGAAGTCTGCGAACTGGCTGCCGCCGAATTGGTTCTGGTGCAAGCCGGTGCGGTTCCCAAAACGTCCAGCGGTAAAATTCGCCGCCAACCCTGTAAACAGATGTATTTGGAAAATTCACTGCCTGTTTTGTTTCGTTCGGGGGATGCCCCTGTCGAATGCGCTCCGGTTGGCGAACAGGGCGGGCTAAAAGCATTGGAAGAAAACAGTCCGGAATATCAACTCCTGCAACAGGCGCTATGGGCCGTGCCCCAAGCGCAGCGCGCGCCGCTAATCACCCGTTTTCTTAAGCATAGGATGGCCCGATTGTTGAAGGTTGAAGAGTCGCTCGTCGCTACCGATTCGCCTTTGCGCTCGTTGGGACTTGACTCTTTGAAAGCGGTCGAGCTCAAACATGCGGCAGACGATCTACTGGGTACGAATGCGCCTTTGTCGTTGTTTCTATCCGATGACTCGCTGGAAAAAATAGCCGAAAAACTGTCCGGAATCAGCGAAGCGGCCGTTGAACATGTCATACATGCCCATGTTTCAGACAGCATTGAGCAGAGTGAGCGCTGCGCTTTTTACAACTCAAACCTGTCCGCGACGCAATTCTCCATGTGGACGATGCAGCACTTAGAGCCGAACAGCATCGTCTACAACCTGCATCTGGCATTATGCATCGCCGGAGCACTCGAGCGGGAACGACTGCGGCAAGCGTTCCGTTGTTTGGCGGAGCGTCATCCCATGTTGCGTACGGTATACCGCACCGACGGCAATGGCGGGGTCATTCAGCAGGTGATGCCGGTTGCGGAATTACCGGATTTTTTTACAGCCGTCGATGCATCTGCGTGGCCGGAACCCCAACTTCAGAGCGATATGGCCCGGCGGGCCGCCGAACCTTTCGATTTGACGACCGGATCGTTACTTCGTATCGCATGTTATGTCCACGGAAAGCCGGGGTTGCAAAATGATCCTTTTTGCTCTCCAGAATGTAGCGATGGTCAATCATTACCCATTGAAACTTGCTATACCCTCTTAATCTGCGCCCACCATATCGCCGTCGATTTGTGGTCTGTTCTCATTCTCGTCAGCGAACTGAAAACAATCTATGCCGAATTGTCCGCCGGTGCGGAAGTGCAATTAAACGCGCTCCCTTCAGACTATACCGATTTTGTTGCCTGGCAGAGCGATTATCTGAAAAGCCCGGCCAGCGAAAAAGCCTGGGCTTACTGGCAACGGCAATTGACCGGCGAGCTGCCGTTACTTGCGCTGCCGACGGATCGCCCCAGGCCGGCAGCTCCAGACTATCGCGGTGCTTCGCTGGCATTTGGGCTGCGCCGGGACGAAACGGAACAACTCAAAAAACTGGCCGGACAGCGAGGCGTAACGCTGTTCGCCTTGTTGCTAACGGCTTACAAGGTCTTGCTGCATCGTTACACCCATCAAAAAGACGTCATTGTCGGTGTACCCTCTAGCGGACGCAGCCAATCGCGTTTCGCCCCAATTGTCGGAAATTTCGTTAATCCGCTGCCTTTACGCAGTTACCCTTCCGGCAACAAAACCTTTACGGATTACTTGGCGGAAGTCAACGCCGCCTTGTTAAGCGCGCTGGAACACCAGGACTTTCCTTTTTCCCTGACGGTGGAACGCCTGCAACCCGAGCGTATTGCCGAGCATTGGCCGATTTACCAGACTTTGTTTGTGCTGCAGCAGGCTCAGGCCGGTGTCGATGCCGATTTGGCGCAACTTGCTTTGGGGGAGGACGGCGAATTTTCAGTGTGGGGGAATATGCAGGCCAAGCCTTTGGCGATACAACAACGGGTCGAGAATTTCGATCTCAAACTGATGGCCGCCGAATCGAAAGATGGTTTGCTGTTTTCCTTCCAGTACCGTTGCGATTTGTTCACGGCGGAGATGGTCGCCGACTGGGCAGCTCAATTTCGGCGCTTGCTAATGGGAGTAGCTTTTACCCCGGATGGGTGCTTGAGCGAACTGCCGATGCTTTCGCCGGAACGTCTGCATCAGCTGACGAAGGCATGGAATAAGACCGAGAAGGGCTATATTGGAGCGGATACTCTGCATGGCTTGCTCGAGGAGCAAGTGCTGCGGACGCCGGATGCTGTTGCGCTGGTGAGTGAAGAGTTGACGCTCAGCTATCTCGAATTGAACCAGCGCGCCAATCGATTGGCGCATGTTCTGATCGGCCAAGGCGTTCGTCCGGGTACGGCGGTCGGAATTTGCTCCGAGCGTTCGGCCGACATGGTGATCGGACTGCTGGCTGTGTTGAAAGCGGGCGGCGCTTATCTGCCGCTCGATCCGGATTATCCGAAGGAGCGCCTGACAGCCATGCTCGAAGATGCGCAAGCATCCTTGATTCTGGCTCAATCCCGATTCATAACGCATTTGCCGGCGCATTTTAGAGCCGGCATCATCACCCTCCAGCCGGATTGTTTGCCGGTAACCGGCGTTGCCGGTGATAACCCCGGCATTTCCGTCGGCGGCGCTGCGCTCGCGTATGTGCTGTTTACTTCCGGCTCCACCGGACGCCCGAAAGGAGTAGGCATCCCCCATGCCGGCGTGCGCAACCGTCTGCTGTGGATGCAGGAGCGTTTCGGCCTCGATGGCGGCGATGCCGTATTGCAAAAAACGCCCTATACCTTCGATGTGTCGGTATGGGAATTTTTCTGGCCCCTGCTGGCCGGTGCGCGCCTGGTTATGCTCGAACCCGGCGCACATAAGGAGCCGGAGCGCCTGACCGCCGCGATTCGGCAACATGGGATTACCACGATCCACTTCGTGCCTTCCATGTTGAGTGCCTTTCTGGAAGCGGATAGCCTTCATCTATGCCGGTCCTTACGCCGGGTGATTTGCAGCGGCGAAGCCTTAACGGCGGAACTGCAACAGCGATTTTTCGCGCAGAGCGGAGCCGAATTGCATAATCTTTACGGGCCGACCGAGGCCTCGATCGATGTCACCGCCTGGTCTTGCCGGCGCGATCGGAATCCGCAGACGGTGCCGATCGGGCGCCCGATCGCCAATACCCGGATTTATTTGCTCGACGACCATCTCAATCCGGTGCCGGCCAATGTCGCGGGCGAGCTTTACATCGCCGGCGTCCAGTTGGCGCGCGGCTATCTCAACCGGCCCGATCTGACCGCCGAACGGTTTCTGCCGGATCCGTTCGACAAGGCGGGCGGACGGTTGTACAAAACCGGCGACCTGGCTCGCTACCGGGAAGACGGCAATATTGACTATTTAGGGCGCAGCGACCATCAAGTCAAACTGCGAGGCTTTCGCATTGAGTTGGGAGAAATCGAGGCCAAATTATCGGAACACGCCGCCGTGCGTCAGGCGGCGGTCATCGTCCGGGAGGACCATCCAGGCAGCAAACGCCTGGTGGCCTATCTAGTGACAACGCCCGACGCTACCGCCGACGAAGTGTATTGGAACGAATTTCTGGAAGGAAGTCTGCCCGACTATATGATTCCGGCAGCCTACGTGAAAATGGAACAATTGCCGTTGAGCGCAAACGGCAAACTGGATAAAAAAGCGCTGCCGGTGCCGTTTATCGGCGAACGGTTTTTCGACCGCTATGTCGCTCCGAGAACGCCTGCCGAAAAGATTCTGGCCGGGATTTGGGCACAATTGCTGCAGGTCGAGCGCGTCGGCATTCACGACAATTTCTTTGGCCTTGCCGGCGATTCCATTTTGGCGATTCAAGTCGTCAGCCGGGCGCGTAAGGCGGGGCTGCGTTTGACGCCTCGGCAATTGTTTCAATATCAAACGGTGGCGGAACTGGCGGAGGCCGCCGTGCCGATGTCGGATCTCCGGAACGAGTCTGAAGCGATACCCGGACGAGGAGTGCTGTCGCCTATCCAGCATTGGTTCTTCGAATTAGATCTGACGAATCCTCATTATTGGAATCAAGCGCTGATATTGCGTCCCCGCATCGGCCTCGATCCCGACCTAATGGCTGAGGCCGTGCGGCAAGTATGGAACCACCATGACGCGCTCGGCTACCGCTTCCGCCGCGAAGCAGACGGATGGATTCAAAACGGCACGTCCGATATGATCGTGGAGGTATTCCAACGCATGGATTTGAGCAACGTGCCGGAGGCGGGGATGGCCGAACGTTTCGAGCAGGAACGCCGTCACTGGCAAGCCAGTTTGCATATCGGCTCGGGCCCGTTGTCGAGAGTCGTCTGGTTCGATCTGGGTGAAGGCGGCATCCGGATTTTGATCGTCATTCATCACCTGGTGGTGGACGGTGTATCCTGGCGCATTCTGCTGGACGACCTGCAAACGGTCTATCGGCAGTTGGTTCGGGGCGAAGCCGCCGTCTTGCCGCCGCGAACGAGTTCCTTCGATCAGTGGAGCGGCCGCTTGCAGGCGCTGGCTGGAAGCGAGGCCGAGGACACGGAGATAACTTATTGGCAAGATATCGTCGTTGCCCGGGTGCCGCCTGTGCCGGTCGAGTTTCCCGAAGGCTCCGTACTGGAAGGGAAGGCGGCTTCGGTTCGGGTTGAGCTGAACGCGGAAGACACCGATTTTCTGCTGCACGAAGCGGCCGTACCCTATCGAACGGACGTCAACGATTTATTGCTGACTGCGCTGGCATTGGCCTTGAACGCCTGGAACCACGCACAGGCGGTGCGCATCGATGTGGAAGGGCACGGCCGGGTAGATCTGTTCGAAAATATGGACTTGTCGCGCAGCATCGGCTGGTTCACCGCCGTATATCCTTTGCTGCTCGATCTGCCACCGGATGCCGGGCCGCGGGAAGCCATTCTGGCGGTGAAAACACAACGGCAACAGGTTCCGAGACAGGGAATCGGTTTCGGCATGCACCGTTACCTGGCCGATGCCGGTCTTGGCTGTGAAGGCGCGATCTCGGCGGTGTTGTTCAATTATTTAGGCCGATTCGACCGGCTGTTCGGCAGTGATGCTTTGTTCGACACCGAGATCGAGCCGATCGAGGCTTGCCGCGATTCGGGAAGCCCGCGCGCTTACGAGTTGGAAATCAACGCCGGGGTGCAGCAAGGCTGTCTGGTGTTCGAATGGCGCTACGGCTTGGAGCGTTACCGCGAATCGACCGTGCAAGCAGTCGCAGAGCGCTGCATGGCGATATTACAGGATTTGCTCAAGCATTGCCGTGTACCGGAAGCCGGCGGTCTGACGCCCGGTGATTTTCCGCTGGCGAACCTCAGTGAAGCCGAGCTGAACGCCTTGCCTTACCCAGCCAGTCTTATTGAAGACGTTTACCCCTTGTCGCCGATGCAGGAAGGCATGCTATTCGACACTTTGTTGGCGCCGGGTTCCGGCATTTATCTGATGCAGGATCGCTTCGAGCTTCAGGGATTCGTCGATGCCGCGGTCTTCAAGCAAGCCTGGCAGCAGGTTTTGGATCGGCAACCGGTGCTGCGCACAGCCTTTCATTGGGAAACGGCTTCGAGCCCTCGGCAGATCGTGTTGCGCCGAGTCGAACTGCCGTTCGATTATCTGGACTGGCGGGAAATTCCGCCGGCTCGGCAGGAGGCGCTTCTGGAACAATTGTTGCGCGAGGAGCGCGAACTCGGCTTCGATTTCGCCAAGCCTCCGTTGATGGCCATCCGCTTGCTCCGGCTGACGGAGGACCGCTACTGCTTCATTCGCAGTTACCACCATATTTTGGTCGATGCCTGGTGCATGTCACTGATTCTGGTGGAGCTCAAACAAAACTACGAACGGCTGATGAGGGGACAGCCCGGCTGTCAAGCGGCCGCGCCTTCATTCCGGGACTACCTTGCCTGGTTGCAGCAGCAAGACGAAGCGGCCACCGAAAGGTTCTGGCGGAATTACTTGAGGGGATTCGACGAGCCGACGCCGATCGCCATCGGCAAAGCCGCTCAGGCCGAAGCCGATAAAAATTCGACCGTAGGCGATGCGATGATGTTGATGACGGCATCGGAAACGCGGGATTTGAATGCCCTGGCGCAGCGTTATCGGCTGACTCCGAACACCTTGATCCAGGCGGCCTGGGCGTTGTTGCTCAGTCGTTACAGCGGCAACAGTGAAGTGTTGTTCGGTGTGACTGTCGCCGGACGGCCGGTCGATTTGCCCGGCAGCGACACCATGCTGGGGGTATTCATCAACAGCCTGCCGTTGCGGGTGCGGTTGCGTCCCGAACAAGCGTTGCGGGATTTTCTCGATGGTTTACTGGAACAGAATCTCGAAATCCGCCAGTTCGAGCACGCTTCCTTGCTCCAAATCCAGGCCTGGAGCGATCTGCCGCGCGGCACGGCCTTGTTCGAAAGCTTGCTGGTATTCGAAAACTACCCGATCGATCCGAGCTTGCGCTCCGGCGAGGGTTTGTTGAATATCGTCGATGTCAAGACCCGCACCCATACCAATTATCCGCTGAACGGCATGGTGATTCCCGGCGAGCGGCTGCATTTACAGATCACCTACCATACCGACCGTTACGGGCGGGCCGCGGTCGAACGCATGCTGGGGCATTTTTACAATCTGTTGACCGCCATCGTCAGGAAACCGGAGCAGCGCCTCGGCGAGTTGACCCTGCTGAGCGAGCGCGAACGGCAGCGCATGCTGGTGCACTGGAATCGAAGCGATTACGCCTTTCCGCAGCCTTGCGATGTGGTCGCCCGTTTCGAACGGCAAGTCGAACGGACGCCGGAGGCCGTGGCCGTGGCATGTCAAGGCGAGTGGCTGAGTTATCGAGAGTTGAACGTGAAGGTCAATACGCTCGCCCATGCTTTGCGCACCCGCGGCATAGAGTCCGATAGCCTGGTTGCGCTGCTCAGCGACCGCGGCATTGGTTTTGCAACCATGATGCTGGCGGTCTTCAAAGCCGGTGCGGCGTACCTGCCGCTGGATCCGGGCCATCCCGACGCCCGTTTGCAGCAGGTGCTGAGCGAAGGCCGGGTGGCATGGCTGCTGGCTGATAGTCCTTATCTGGAGCGTGCTCGCGCTTTGTTTACCGGCGCGGTTGACGGCACGGCGCATGGAGACACCGTCGCCGCGCCGTCCATGACTCTGGTCGTGCTGTCGTTGCAGGAATTATCCGATCTTTATAAGCACACCCAACACAATCCGCCGCGTCGGCATATGCCCGGCCAGCTCGCGTTTACGATCTTTACTTCCGGTTCGACCGGCACGCCCAAGGGCGCCATGGTCGAACACCGGGGCATGTTCAACAACCTCATCACCAAAGTCTCGGTGTTAGGCTTGTCCGAAGCCGACATCATCGCGCAGACGGCGGGACCCTGCTTCGACATTTCCGTATGGCAGCATTTGACCGCGCTGGTCTGCGGCGCGCGGGTAGAGATTGTTCCGGATGACATTGTGCGCGATCCGAACCGACTTCTGCAGCAACTGGCCGAAAGCCGAGTCACCGTTCTGGAAGCGGTCCCTTCGATGATTCAGGCTCTGCTTGAGCTGGCCGGAACGACCGAACTGCCGGATTTGCGCTGGCTGATCGCCTGCGGCGAAGCGTTTCCGCCGGAACTGTGCCGGCGCTGGATGCAGCATTTCCCGAAAGTCCGAGTACTCAATGCTTACGGGCCGGCCGAATGTTCCGACGACGTTACTTACCACGAAATCACCGAAATTCTCGGCGACTCGGATACCTTGGTGCCGATCGGCCGGCCGGTGGCCAATACCCGCTTGTATTTGCTCGATCCTTGGCTGGAGCCGGTGCCGGTGGGTGTGCCCGGCGAACTCTGCGTGGCCGGCATTCAGGTCGGGCGCGGCTATTTGCACCGTCCGGGGCTGACCGCGGACAAGTTCATTCCCGATCCTTTCGGCGCTGACGGCGGGCGTTTGTACCGAACCGGTGATCTCGGCCGTTACCGGGAGGGCGGTACCCTCGAATTTCTGGGACGCACCGATCACCAAGTCAAAATTCGCGGCGTCCGTGTCGAGCCCGGCGAAATCGAAGCGCAACTGCTGGCCTCCCCGTTGGTGGCGCAGGCCCTGGTGACGGTTCAAGGCGACGGTATCCACGGTAAGCGTTTGGCGGCTTATGTCGTTTGTAAGGAAAGATGCGCGCTAAGCGATGCCGAATTGACCGGCCAACTGCGCGAGTATTTAGGCGGCAGCCTGCCGAGCGCGATGGTGCCGTCCGTTTTTATCCAGCTCAAGGCGATGCCGCTCGGCGCCAACGGCAAAATCGACCGCAAAGCCTTGCCGGCGCCCAATCTCGACGAACAGAGCGGAAGGACCTATTTACCGCCGAGAAATGAGGCGGAAGTCATTCTCGCTGGCATTTGGCGGGAAGTCCTGGCGGTTGAGCGGGCCGGTGTCGAGGACAACTTTTTCGATCTGGGCGGGCATTCATTAACGGCGGTCCAGGTGATGTCCCGAATACGCTCCGCATTCGGCGTCGACATTCCGCTGCGGCGCGTCTTCGAAGCACCGACCATCGCGCAGCTCGCTCTGGCAGTTGAAGAATGTCTGATCGAACAAATCGATGCGCTTTCGGAAGAGGAAGCCCAGGCGCTGCTGGAGGAAGAGCCATGAATTAGAAAAAGCTAAAACGTAACCCATTGAATGATAGGCGCTGGCTGCTTTTTACGACACTACCGAAAAAACAATGATCGATAATAATCAACAACAAAAAAAACTTTCGTTACAGCTAAACAACGGCACCTCGTTTTTTTTCGAAAATACTGGTCCCTTAATACGTCCGGCTTTAAACAATAAATGCCTTACTTTGATGGCTGCTATTGCTGCTTGTGTTGCGCCGCCGTCGGTGAAAATAGCCGTGGCCGCGGAGACCCAGGCTGCGGCAACGATCCAGTTCGACATACCGGCGCAAGATCTGGCGCAAGCTCTGGGCGCATTTACCTTGCAGAGTCGTCTGCACATCCTGTATGAAGGCGCGATCGCACAAGGGTTGCGCAGTGCGCCGCTGAAAGGTAGCTACCGGCCGCAGGAAGCGCTGCGAAGATTATTGATCGGCACGCAGCTTAGGGCCGACTTTGTCGACGAACGGACGGTGACTTTGGCACGTAAAGCCGCATCCGCTACCGATGCCGACGGTGCCAATGCCGAGACCTTGCCGGCAATGCGTGTCACGGCCGGCGTCGTGTTCGACCCGAACGATCCCTACAATACCGAATACACCATTCAAAATTCCAGCACGGCGACCAAGACCGACACGCCGATAATGGAAACGCCAGTCAATATTCAGGTGGTTCCTAGAGCCGTAATGGACGACCAGCAGACAATACGGCTCCAAGACGCAACCAAAAATGTAAGTGGCGTCCAACGGAATTTTACCTTCGGAAATGGTTATGAATCTTTCACAATCCGCGGGTTTTCATCGGGCTCCAACTTTTATCGAAACGGTGTCCGGATGTTCGCGCAATCCAGCGAAACCGCTCATTTGAACCAGCTTGAAATATTGAAGGGCCCTGCAGCTATGTTGTTCGGGCGTGTTGAACCCGGTGGTCTGGTCAATTTGGTCACTAAAAAACCGCTGGATCAAGCTTATTATTCCTTGCAGCAACAATTCGGTTCCTATGATTTCTATAGGACTACAGTGGATGCCACCGGACCCATAACCAACGATAAATCCTTGCTCTATCGGTTCAATCTAGCTTATCTCGGCACGAATTCTTTTCGGGACATCGTGTTTGACGACCGCATTTTTCTTGCCCCAAGTTTGACTTGGCGTCTTAGCGATGCGACAGAAGTCAATCTGAATTTCGAATACAAAAATGAAGATACCGTCGATGACTCTGGCATACCCGCCATCGGTAACCGGCCTGCCTCCATTCCCTTAAGCCGATTTTTAGGAGAACCTTGGGAAAATTATCACGTCGAAACCAAACTAATCGACTTCAATTGGACACATAAATTCAACGATCATTGGAAATTTCAAAATGGTTTTGTTTGGAATGACCTGACTTATAACTGGCGGGAACATTATTCCACTTCTTTACAGACAAATAATCAAACGCTTGACCGATCTCCTTGGTTAGTCGATTCCGATAGGGAATCTCATACCGTTTATGCAAACCTTACCGGAGACTTTGACACTTTCGGATTGCATCATAAGGTGTTGCTGGGCGGCGATTATTTTTCTCTGCAAGCTGATAAAGCACAAGGTGTCGATAGCGATCCTTCATCAACTATCGATATTTTTAACCCCGTTTACGGTACGGCCAACCTTAACAGTCTCGACACCATGCGAAAAAATGCACCGAATTTCTTTTATACCAATAATGAGGAATGGTATGGCGTTTACTTTCAGGATCAAATTAAATTTTTGGGAGATAAAATCCATATCCTGGGCGGCGGGCGTTACGATTGGGCCAGTGCCTCTTCAAGCTATTCAACGGTTTCCTTCGCTAACCCCGCAAACACTAATAATGAGCACTTTAGCCCTCGTGTCGGTTTGTTATATCGCCCTTGGCAATGGTTATCTCTATACGGTAACTTCACCGAGTCTTTGGGTAGTAATAATAGCGGACGTTCACGAACAGGACAGCCTTTTAACCCGCAAATCGCTACCCAGTACGAAGCCGGTGTGAAAACCGAATTGTTCGATGGTCGCCTTACGTCGAGCATTGCCTATTATTACCTGACAAAACAAAACGTCCTGACTCCCGACCCCGTAAATTCCCAATTCAGCGTAGCGCTTGGCGAAGCGAGAAGCCAGGGCATCGAATTTGACATGAAAGGACAGGTATCTGATTCAATCAGCCTGATTGGAACGTATGCCTACACAGACGCAAGAATCACTAAAAGCAACGACAACAATCTGGGAAACCGCTTGCTGAATGTACCCGAACATTCCGGCAGCGTTTGGGGCAAATATGATTTTGTGAACACGCCATTGCAGGGGTTGAGTTTTGGAGCTGGCGTTTACCTGGCGTCAGAACGAGAAGGGGATACTGCAAACTCCTTCCAGTTGCCGGGCTATGTGCGAGTTGATGCGATGGCTGCTTATTCGATGAATGTGATGGGTACCAAGCTAACAACCCAGCTAAACGTCAATAACCTGCTTGATAAAAGATATTTCGCATCCAGCTCAAACAGTGCATCGATATTACCAGCCGACCCGTTAACGGTAATCGGATCGGTGAGATTGGAATATTGAGCCTAATGCCCAATGAAACAAGCCGGTATGTCGTTTGATTTACGCAAGAGGCGTTGGTAGTAGGCTACATCAGTATGTATTACATCATAAGTCTTCGTTAATGCAACGAATCTTTTGATGGATTAGGTCGGCCCTAACCTTTGTAATAGGTGAGTCCATGAATTATTTAGCAAACAATTTGGCGACCAAATCGAACCGTCTGGAGCGATTGAAAAGCCGCCGCAAGCTGTGGTTGCAGGTCCATCTATGGTTGGGTCTGTTTGTCGGTGGGATGCTGGTGATAATTAGTCTCACCGGTAGCGTCCTCGTATTCTGGCAGGAAATCGACGAATGGCTGAACCGGGATTTGATGCGGGTCGAAATACCCAAAGACGATCGGGTCTCCTACCGCCCTCTCTCGGAAATCGAAGCGTCCGTCAAATCCTCGTTGCCGGAGGACGCCAAACCGGGCTATGGCTACCATTATCCCCGTCACGAACGCGGGGTATTCGTCTACTGGTACGCGCTACCCGGCCAGAACCAAAACGCGACCCACACCCTATTCATCAATCCGTATACCGCGGAAGTCACGGGCGACCGGGTTTTCTACTCATCGGAAAGCCCGTTCCGACACCGTTTCATCGGTTTTATTTTCAAGCTGCATTACGGGCTGCTGCTGAAGGATACAGGAATTACCTTGGTCGGCATCCTAGCGGCGCTGTCGCTGGTTTCCCTGCTGAGCGGGCTGATCGTGTGGTGGCCCTTGACCGGGAAATGGGCACAGGCTTTCACTGTCAAGCGCCGGGCGAGCGTCGAACGGCTCAATTTCGACCTGCATAAAACCTTCGGCATTTATTCGATGCCGGTATTGGGTACGGTCTTGCTGTCCGGCGTTTATTTCAACCTGCCCCAGCAGTTCGACTGGCTGGTGAAGCAGGCTTCGCCGGAAACTCGGGTCCGGGATACGCCGCCGCCGCAATCCTCTATGATTCCGGGAATCGCTCCCATAGGCCTGGAGCGGGCCGTGACAATCGCCGAAGCCGCGTTTCCGGGCGGGCGCTGGCATTTGCTGAAACCCCCGGACGGCAAGCACGGTGTATACGCCCTGACGCGCATTGATGTGCCGGACCTGAGTTGGTTCTGGTCGGAGCGCACCGTTACTGTGGATCAGTACTCGGGGAAAATTCTGCAAGTGAGGGCACCCGATGTGCGCCGCAGCCCCGGCGAATCCTTCCTCGACTGGCAATGGCCGCTGCATTCCGGCCAGGCCTTCGGCTGGTGCGGCCGTATTCTGGTTTTTCTGTCCGGTTTGGCTTGTCCGGTGTTGTTCATCACCGGATTCGTTCGCTGGCGGCAGAAGAAGCGGGCGGAACGCCGC
This sequence comes from Methylosarcina fibrata AML-C10, assembly GCF_000372865.1. Lineage (NCBI taxonomy): Bacteria > Pseudomonadati > Pseudomonadota > Gammaproteobacteria > Methylococcales > Methylococcaceae > Methylosarcina > Methylosarcina fibrata. The sequence continues at coordinate 4,891,913 of NZ_KB889965.1, forward strand.
CACAGCAACAAGTTCGTCCCGGTTTTATACCGCGAAACCCAACTGGAGAAGAAAACCCTATGAAATCGAAGCACATGCAGTGTATTGGTTGCGGTTCCGAAATAGCAAGCCACGGCACTTCCGATTACCGGTGCGTATCGTGCGGAATGACCTTTCCATCTATCGATGGCATTGGAATATTTCTGCCCAAGCCCATGGCATCGCTGTTCGGTTTTCTGGACGAAATAGAAAGTGCCCAGTTTGCTTTTGAAAAGACCCAGGCCGAGCTTGGCGAATACCTAGATCAAAACCCGGCCAGTGAGTTATCGGCAAGGATTAGAAAAACCCTGAGCGGCATGGAATGTAATCTGCGTTTGCTGAAGCAGCAGTGCGCTCCTATTCAAAATTACTTGAACGGTTTTTCCAGGCAGGAGGATTTCTTGTCCTGGGCATCCGTGCAAACCGCTTATTCTTATAACCACATGCTGGGGTACTTTTATCAAGACTGGCATCCGACTGCGGATTTTGTCTCGGCGACATCGTTATTCGAACGGGTGATCCTGGAACATTGCCGGGACAAAGCCAGTGCGGTCGTGCTGGGTGCGGGCGCATGCGGCTTGCTACACGCTATTTCCGGGCACTTCGGCCAGGCCATAGGCATAGACCTGTCCCTGCCGACACTATTGACGGCCAAGGATTTGATGGCAGGAAATCCTCTAACCGTCCATATCGAGAAAGCCGCGTGGAATGAAGCCGTCATATCGCCCCCGCCGAAGCCCCCGTATAACCTAACGCTGTTGGTCGCCAACGCGATGAATGTTCCGCTCAAGAACTCAACCGCATCGGTCGTTCTGACCCAACACGCGCCGGAATTCAACACAGTAGGGCTGATGGGCGAGATTCATCGAATATTGGCTCCGGACGGTCTGTGGATCAACTTATCGCCGGGCTTCATTTTTCCGGGTGATCCGGGCGTGTTGGGCGGACGCAACCTTGGGGAATCCCTGAGCTATATCCATAAGCGCGGGTTTTCCCTGGTCGATTCCAGAATTCATCGCTTCAGGATGCACGACTTCGAGTCAATAAACCGGGAAAGCGGTACCGTCGAAAAAAACATCCATTTTTTCGCGGCACGGAAATCTACTGTACTGGATATCACCGCCAATAGCTATAAATCGAATGATCCGGGTATTTTTTGGCAAGCCATTCCGAAAATGGCCGACGAACAGATGCTGAGCCTGATACAGCGCAAGACATTCACCGGCGTAAGAATCGAAAATCGCATGGAGCTTGGAATAAGGGATTACCTGCTTCCCATCGGCGGTACTTACTATCACATCGCCGACGCCCTGTTTTCGTCCATCGACGGTAAGCGCCGCCTGTCCGAGGTTTACGACAACCTATTGGCGCAACAGATAACGCTGAGTGAATCCGAATTCATTGAAATAGTCGGATTTTTAGCTATGGAGTGCGGAATCATCAACTATCATGCTACCGATAATCGGCTCGATAAACCTTCTCGATACCTTTCCACGGAATCGCCGCCTGTGGCAAGTCGGCACGAATGAATGCGGAAAAACCAGTTCAACCCGGTAAACAGAGGGGTATCGATAATGTTGGTCAATAATCTAGTCTGGTAGGTCGGGCACGTTTTTTGTGCCCGACATTTTCGATGCGGCGATAGGAGGTAACGGTTACGGATCACCGAACGGCCTCTTCGCCGTCCAACGGTGGCGCTGTTGCCCGATCTACTGGACTTATTTTTTGCTGTCATTCATTGGACGTGTTGCACAGGACCTGGGTATTCGGCCAAATAGGCGTCGGACGTCAATAGTGTGATGCCTTCGGCAATGGCTTGGGCGATCAGTAAGCGGTCAAAGGGATCTTTATGGATTGGCGGCAACGCGCCGATGGCTACCGCATGCTCGCTCAGGATCGGTAGTTCACCGTAGCCATTGTCCAGCAGGCCGCGCCGCAGTAGGCGCGGATCGACCTGGAAGTCTTTACGGCCTAAGCCGCATTTGATAACGATTTCCCAAAGACTGGCGACGCTGAATAACAGTTCGTTTTCAAGGGAGCTCATTAGCGTCTGGGCAGCCGGTGGCAAATATTCAAAACCTTCTGCCGCCCACAGCAGCAGATGGGTGTCCAGCAGCAGCTTCATGCGCCATCCTCAAATAACTGCACGATTTCTTGTTCGCCTATCCGGTCAAAATCATCCGGCACCTGGATTTGTCCCGCCATAAAACCGAAGCGCTTGATTTGAGAAGGCTCCGGCGCATTCAGCGCAATCACCTTGACCATCGGCTTACCGGCCTTGGCAATGACAAACGGCTCACCGTTGGCCGCTTGCTCCACCAGTCGGGAAAGCTGAGTTTTGGCATCGTGAATGTTGTACGTCCGCATGATGACCCTCTGATTAAACTTAGTTTATTTAGTTTAGTTTATCACGGCTCGGTACGCTATTCTAGTGGTTAATTGTATTAATTAGAGATAAGCCTGGTCGGTCGGGCACGTTTTTATGCCCGACCTATTGGGCGGCGAATTGAAGCGCAGGGTAATAAAGCAGTATTAAGTTATCGGCAAGCGTCAGCGAGGTTAGGTCCAGCGTTTTTTCTATGGCTTCCAAGACTTCTTGCGGTCGAGTCAAATCGAATGCGCCGCTGACGATGCGCTGCCCGATTCTGGGATCGGCGATGATAATTCGGCCGGGAAAATAACGATTCAATTCATCGACCACCTCGGCGAGAGGCCGCATCGTAAACACCAACAGGCCCTCGCGCCAGGCTGACGATTGCCGGGCATCGGTTTCGATAATGCGGCCGATGCCGTTGCCGTCGCCGGCCACTTGCTGTCCTGCCGTCAGTTCGACCGTATGGCCTTGCGCGCCGCCGGTCGGAGACACACGCACCCGGCCTTCGGATACGGTAACCGTCATCCGTTTTTCCTGCGCATAAACATTGAACATAGTGCCGGTTACCTGGACGACGCCGTAAGCCGTTTCGACGATAAAAGGACGGCTTAGGTCGCGGGCGACTTCGAAATACGCTTCTCCTTCCGTCAAGGATACTTTACGCCGTTCCGATGAGAAATCGATCGAAACGGCCGTATGAGTATTGAGCATCATCAGTGAATGATCCGCCAGCACGATTTCCCGCTTTTCCCCCCATTGTGTGCTGTAATCGGAAGACCAGAAACGAAGCATACCCGGCAAATAAAATACCGCGAGCCATGCCGCCGCCAACGCCAGTCCGCCGAATAGCCAACGCTCCCGCGTTACGCGGCGAACGGCTACGGAGCCGGTAGTTTTCGAGCTAACCGCAGGATTTTTTTGCTGATAAACTCTGAGAGCAGGCCCGTCCAACGATGCCCAAAACTTTTCGACGTCCGCGTAAGCTTTCGCATGGATGGGGCTTTGTCGGCGCCAGGCTTCAAACCTTTGGTGGTCCTCGGACGAAGCCCGCCCTGAACCGAGTCTGGAAAACCAGTCGATGGCTTCGTCGGAGATCTTTGTATCCACTGGATTCGGGTGCATATCACTCTTATTGATTTTACAGCGAAAGAGTGCGGCAGCACCCCCCGATCGTTAATTTACCGGGCTTATTCTGATTGTCAACACGAATTTTAGAGGACTCTCACAAAAGCGATTGATATTACTGAGAAAACATGCGGTCCCGTAAAATTTTAAGCGCTTTGCCGATTTGTTTTTCCACCGTACGGGGAGAAATGTTCAGTTGTTCGGCGATCTCGGCATGGCTAAGGTGCTGGATTTTACACAACAAAAAGATACGTTGACATTGTGGCGGGAGTTCGGAAATCAGTTGCTGCAACATGACCAGTTCTTGTTGCGCCTGCATGACGGTATCCGGCGTCGGCTGAGTACACGCCAATTGATCGTCCAGCAAGCCGGAACTGTCTGATTCGATAAACGAGTTTCTACGCACGTGATCCTTGGCCAGATTCATGGCCACCCTGAACAAATAACCGGGAAGATTCGTGATTTCGTTCACGGTGTCCAACTGCATAACTCGCAAATAAGCTTCCTGAACCAATTCTTCGGCGGTATCGCTACAGCCTATGTATCGTTTCAGTAACTGCAACAAAGTGCCATGGTTTTCAATAAAGGTCGTTTCGAGAAGAGCTATGGCGGTTTTCATGATAACTACCTGGAGTAGGATTCGCGTCAGTAATACCGCAATTGTTATGCCATGTTCAATTCCTTGGTATTTCAGCAAGATAGAGTTTTATGGATTTGCCCTGTATGGGAAATGACGCAAATATGCGGCATATCACACAATTGACCGGAGTTGAAAGAATGACTAACGTTTTTTATTGGACAACACCGGTCGAGACGGTGGCATTTTTCGAGCCAGCCGCCAAGGATTGGCTACCATGACTTCCCGAATTCGGGTCTTCGTGGGAGCGGCTTTAGCCGCGGCAGGGGCCTCGATCGCGGCGGATACCCATGGGGCCAAGCCCTCCCACGGACGGGGCTTTTAACTTCCTCAACGGCATTCAGGCTTGGATAGGACGAATGAATTCGCCTCTGGAGGCGATATGAGAATGCTCCAGGAGGTTTTTTATCGACTGTGCAATCGACATCGGTACAGTCTCATCTAGAATTGCCTATCATACTGATTTTCGAGCGGATTCCGAAACCGGTTGCGTTTCTCGACGAAATACCGGAGCTAAAACAGATCCTGCGTTATCAATACTTCGCTCTCCCGGATCGCCACGCCGATGCCTTGCCGGTCGTACAGCGGCGACAGAATGTTTTTTCGATGGGAAGGGCTGTCCATCCATCCCTGCACCGTCGAAAGGGCGATTTGATCGGGGGGATTCCAGGTGTATTCCATGTTGACGACAACGCCGTCCCGTATCGTTTTAACCATCTTGTCGTAAAGGTGATTCAGAAAGATGTTTTCCGCGAGACCGGTGAGCCAGGTCGTGGGTCCGATCTGTTTTTTCTTGTTCCATCCCAGATTTTTGCTGCGAACCGCCGCATCTTCCCCTTGCCGATTCGTATGGCTGAAATACCGATGGCTCGCCATGTCCTGGCTGTGGCTGCGGGCGATCCGGGTAAGCTGTTCGTCCCAGGCCAACGGAGTCAATCCGTGGTTTTGCCGTTCCCGGTTGATGAGCCGATGGATTTGCCGCTCCATTTCGGAAATGTCGATTGTCGGCGGCGCACCGGAAGCAGCGGACAGCGGATAATGAACGATGCCGAGGCAAACGACGAGCAGCGAAGAGATTCGTTTCATGACGGAGTTCATGGGTAAATAAACAACAGCGGGTTGAGCCGTGACATTCATGCCGCCGGGTTAAGCCGGAGCCGGGGGATATTGGTATGGCCAAGTCCCCCTTGCAGCGCCTCATAGCCCGATCGTTCGATTTAACGGCAATGGCCATTATATATCATCTTCATTATGAGCTCGGCCGGGATGAGTCTAAGCAGGGAGTTTTCCCTGCGGTCATTTGCGCGTGCTGGGTCCGGTGACAGGAATGCCGTTGCCCATATAGCTTAAGAAATATTCGAGATTGCGCAGGACGGCGCTTTGAGCAGGCGGCGGTTCGGCCCTGATTTGAGTCAGGCATTCCCGGAATCGCCGATGCAGAGTGCCCGTTTCACCCCATTTCAAACGGTAGGTGGGCCAGCCGGCGGTATGTCCCAGGGAAGGGCCGAGTAGTTCGGAGCGAAGCCGTTTTCCCGCATTTTGCACGTGGCAGGTGGCGCAGGCGAAATTCAGCCGACCATGCCGCCGGTAATAAAAGTCTTTGCCCTGACGATAGGCCGCCAGCGCGCGCGGGTCGTCCTCGGGCACGATAATGTTGATCGCCTGGCCGCGCGAGGTATAACTCATATAAGCCAGCAGGGAGGCCAAGTCGCCCCGCTCGTCGTTTAAAGGAGCTTCCCGGTTCTTCAGGCGGCAGTCGTTGAGGGCTCTGGCCAACGTGACGACTTCGCCCTGCCGGCGGTCCCATAGGGGGTAGTTCTGGGCGATCGCGATTCCCCGGTTGGGAAAGCAGTCGGCGTAGCGATTGCCGGTTTGTTTGAAAGGCGTATTGAACAGCGCCTCGCCCTGTTCGACGGCCGCTTCGTAAGGCGGGAACTCTTCAATGGCCAGCCACGACTCCCGCGCCACCGGATCGATGGCATAGACGCCCTGGGCATAGTCTTGCAGCGTTAAATCGGGAAATAATTGCCGGTAGTATTGCCTGAACCGGACCTGGTCCTGCACAGGATCGGCAAAAGAGGGCAGGGCAAGCGATAAAATCAATACCCGGAAAAAAGACGAGCATCGAACTTCCTTCATGGTTCCCACGCTCTGCGTTCCGAACCGGAGAGCGGTTCGAACTGCGTTCCCATTCATGCCCTTTAGGGTGCGCAGAGCGTGGGAACGATCAGGTTGCATTTCAGGAAGTTATTTTTAGTCATATCTTAAATAACACCGGCTTATTTGACGACGTGCTCTTCATGATCGGTGTTGCCGAGATTGTCGCGCCAGCCGATCGAAATTTTATCGCCGGCTTGGCCGCCTTTCAGCATGAAGGCGAAATAGGGATCTTTGGATACGCTGGCGCCCAGGGCGCCGCTGACGACCGTCCGGCCGTTGACGCTGACCGTGAGTTCCTGAATGTAATGGGCCGGGATCGGACGGTTCGTCTCCGGATCGCGATTGCGGCCGGTTTCCATCGGATGAGTGATCAGGGTTCGGATCTGGGTCTTGCCGTCCATGCGTTTGCTTCGGATTTTGATGCTGGACATGCTAGCCTCCGCAGCCGCCGATAGTGACTTTGACGAGCTGTCGGGCACCGTAAAGACCCCGGCCGGTTTCGGCGACGACCCAGACGTCGGAAGTTTCCGCCATTTTGAACCGAGCGGAAACGAAGGCTTCCAGTTCGGGAGACAATTCAAAGCGGGCCGCCAGCGGCACCGGATTTTTTTCCACCAGGATCGACAGGGCAGTGACCTGATCCAGTGTCGTACTGACGGTAATCGGCACGACCGCGCCGTTTTCCGCGATCTGGGGAAGCTTGAGGCCGATCCGGTCGGTTTCGGTAATTTTTCCTGGGCCGAACAACCGGGTCAGCGACGCCTGGATGGGACCGGGACGGAAATCATCGGCCGTCCATCGGGCGCGGGCCTCGCTAGGGACAAGCCAGCCTGTACCTGAAGCCAGGGCGCCGGCACCGAAGGCCAGGGTTCGTTTGATGAATGTTCTGCGAGTGTTGGGCATGGTTATCCGGGGGAGAAACGGTCTGTCAGGGTAAATTCCACAAATAATCGACGATCTTGTCGATGTCCTCGGAGCTGAGGATTTGGTTTCGACCGAAAGGCGGCATGCTGGTTTCGGGATTGAAGCGGGTCGCGTCGAAAATTTGTTCGCGCAATTGCCGTTTGTTTTCGAAGCGGGACGCAAGCCCCGTCAGCGGCGGGCCGATATTGCCCGGATCTTTCCCGTCTTCTATCCGGTGACAGGCCAGACAGTTACCCTGGTTGCGATCGAACGCGATCCGTTTGCCTTCGTTAAGCCTTTGCCTGGACAATTCCGACGAGGAGGCGCAAGAGAACAAGAGCGCTGCGGCCAACATCGGGAGTATTCTCATCACCGGCAAGGGCGGCTGAACAAGGCCTGATAATTTCGGGCGGACTGCTCCGGTTCGCAATCGAAGAGGCCGCCGATGACCGCCAGCAGATCCGCGCCGGCCTCCAGCAGTTGCGCGCCGTTTTCCGGAAGGATGCCGCCGATCGCGACCCTGGGCACGGTCAAGGCCTGTTTCGCCCGGCGCAGCGTTGCCGGGTCGGCCGGCCGGGCCAAGGGCTTGGACGAGGACGGAAAAAAGCGGCCGAAGGCGACGTAATCGGCGCCCCGCCGCTCCGCTGCCAGCGCCAGCTCGACCGAGTTGTAACAGGAGCAGCCGATGATGGCTTCGGGGCCCAGCCGGTCTCTCGCTTCCTCGATGGCCGAGTCTTCCCGGCCGAGATGGACGCCATCCGCTCCGGCCTGGAGCGCCAGCTCGACATCGTCGTTGATCAGCAGCGGCACCTGGTGACGATGGCAGAGCTGGACCAGTTGCCGGGCAAGATCGAGCGCGTTGTCGGGATGCTTGTCGCGGTACTGGACCACCACGGCGCCGCCCCGGAGGGCCGCGGCGACTTCCTCGACGACGGTATCGGCGGATTTGTTGGCGGTTTGGGTAATGGCGTAAAGCCCCCGGGTCGGGAATTTCATTCTTCAGTTTCCGTCCAGAAAAAGCGGTCGGGATTGTGTTGACCTTTGCCCGGCCGATAGGCGTTGCTCAAGGCGTTCCAGGTGTACTCCTGGGCTTCGAAAACGGCTTGCTCCGCGGCCAGGCCATGCGCCATCAGCCCGGCAATGGCGGCGGCAAGGGTGCAGCCGGAGCCGTGATAATTGGCGGGCAGCCGGTCCCAGGTATAGGTTTCCCACAGGCGCCGGTCGTGAAACAACGTATTGCTGACGGCGGGGGTGTTTTCATGGGTGCCGGTGATCAGCACGTAGCGGCAGCCGTAATTCAGCAAGGCCAGCCCGCAGCGATCGAGGCCGCTTTCGCCGGTCAGCCGGCGGGCCTCGTTGCTGTTGGGCGTCAACACGGTAGTCAGAGGCAGCAGCGCTTCGAGGATGGCGGCGATCAATGGTTCGCCGGCCAGTTCGGCGCCTCCGCCGGCGGCCAGTACGGGATCGAGAATCACCGGAATGCCGGCATGCCGGCTAAGGATCGAACCGATCGCATGGGCGGTTTCGGGGTGACCGATCAAGCCGATCTTGAAAGCCTTCACCGGCAGGTCATCCAGGAGGGTATTCGCCTGGCTGATAATGTCTTCCGGGTGTTGCGGCAGCAGTTTCCTGACGTTGCGGCTGTCCTGTTCCGTTAACGCGGTGACGACGCTGGCGGCATGGCAACGGTGACTGACCAGGGTTTCGATATCGGCCTGCACGCCGGCGCCGCCGCTGGGGTCGTGACCGGAAAAAGAAAGAACAACGGGGCGTTCGAACGGCATTGAAAAGTCTGTAAAACGGCATGATTTCAAAGACTTTATTATACCGTATAAACCTCCGGAATACTTTTTCGAGATTCGCCGCTCCTTGAAGCCGCCTGTTTGCCCAGCATTTCTTCGGGGCTGAAATCGTCCACATCGATGGCGGCCCGCCGCGCTTGTCCGGCCAGGGCCATCAGGCCCGCTTCCTGATCGCTGATGAGGCCTTGAGCCACGGCTTCTTCGGCCATCGCCGACGGATCGCCTTTGGCCAGCCGCTTATCTTTTTGCGCCTGGCGAATTTTGGCTTCGACCGGAGCCGCCGCCAGCACGGCTTTAAAGGCGGCTTCAATCCGGCCGGTAGCGTCCTCCTTATCGAAACTGACATAGATTCCCTGCGTCAGGCGGTCCCGAACCTCCGAATCGTGTTGCAGCAGCGAGGCGGTTTGATGAATCAGGCGGTCGTTTGGAGGCGAGACCGGTTTTCCGAAAGGAAAAACCGCCAGCCGCAAAAGCCATGCGGCCGGCTGCAGCGGCAGTTTCCGGAGAATCTCCGAGAGCGCTTGCTGAGCCTGATGGAGCGTTTGCAGGCAGGCCCAATGCAGCAGCGGAATGTCTTCCTTGCGACCGCCCTGATTCTGGTAATGTTTGAGCACGCAGGAGCAGAGATAGAGGTTGCTCAAGGCGTCGGCAAATTGCCCGGAGATTCTTTCCTTTCGTTTTAACGAACCGCCCAGAGTCATCAAGGCAAAGTCGGCAAGAAGGGCGAAACTCGTGCTGAAGCGGGCAATCTGTTGGTAATACCGTTTGGTCAGCCGGTTGCCCGGCGTCCGGATAAAACGGGCGCCGGTCAGACCGAACAGAAAACCGGCCACCAGGTTGTGCATGAAAAAGCCGACGTGTTCGAGCAGGAGGCTGTCGAAAATGATCAAGGCCTGTTTCCGATTGGGCAGGTTCAGCGCCGCCATTTCTTTCTGCAGATAAGGATGGCAGCGAATCGCGCCCTGACCGAAGATCATCATCGAGCGGGTCAGAATATTGGCGCCTTCCACGGTAATGCTGACCGGGACGACCTGATACAGGCGGCCGAGATAATTCCGGGGGCCCATGCAGATGCCCGAGCCGCCCTGGATGTCCATGCCGTCGTTGATGATCTTGCGCATTCTTTCGGTCAATTCGTATTTGAGAATGGCGGAAATGACCGAAGGCTTTTCACCGTTGTCCAGGGCGGCGGTGGTGACCAGTCGCGCCGCGTCGAGAATGTAGGTTTCGCCGGCCATGCGCGCCAGCGGTTCTTCGATGCCCTCGAATTCACCGATCGGCACGTTGAACTGCTTGCGTATCCGCGCATAGGCGCCGGTATTGCGGCAGGTCAGTTTGGCGCCGCCGACGCTGAGCGCCGGCAGCGAAATGGCCCGTCCGGTGGCCAAACATTGCATCAGCATTTTCCAGCCGTTGCCGATCTGCTCGATGCCGCCGATGATCCAGTCCATCGGAATGAACACGTCCTTGCCCCAGTTTGGGCCGTTCTGGAAGGCCGAATTCAACGGAAAATGGCGCCGTCCGATCGATACGCCCGGCGTTCCGGTCGGTATCAGGGCCAGGGTAATGCCGAGGTTGTCTCTATCGCCGAGTAAATGCTCCGGATCGTAGAGCTTGAAGGCGAGTCCCAGCACCGTGGCGATGGGGCCTAACGTAATATAGCGCTTTTCCCAGTTGAGGCGGATGCCGAGCACCTGCTCGTTGCCGTCGAAGGTGCCGTAGCAGACGACGCCGGTGTCCGGCATCGCGCCCGCATCGCTGCCCGCCAGTGGGCCGGTCAGCGCGAATGCCGGAATTTCCTCGCCCGAAGCCAGGCGCGGAAGATAATGGTTTTTTTGCTGTTCGGTGCCGTAGACCAGCAGCAGTTTGGCCGGTCCCAGCGAATTGGGCACCATCACCGTCACGGCGGCGGTGGAACTGCGGCTGGAAATTTTCATGACGATTTCCGAATGCGCCGTTTCCGAAAACTCCAGGCCGCCGTATTGTTTGGGGATGATGATGCCGCAGAATTTCTGCTTTTTAATGTAATCCCAGACTTCTTCCGGTAGGTCCATGCGGTTGTGGGTGATGTCCCAGTCGTTCAGCATCGCGCACAAGGTTTCCACCGGACCGTCGATAAACGCCTGTTCTTCCCTGGACAGCGTGGCGGTAGGCAAGTCCATCAGCCTCTTCCAGTCCGGGTTACCGGAGAAAAGCTCGGCATCCCACCAGGTCGTGCCGGCTTCCAGTGCTTCCCGCTCGGTTTGCGACATCGACGGCAGGGCTTTTTTCATGATCTGAAACAGCGGTCCGGTGATCAGACGCTGCCGGACGAAAGAAAGATTGAGAGGCAAAAAAATCAGCAAAAAAACCGTTGCCAGACCGATGCCGAGCGGAGTCGGACCGGTGAAGAGAAAATAAACCGTCAATAACGAGGCCAAAACGGCAGTGGACCAGAGCAGCGGAATTCGATAGTAGTACAGACCCGTCAACAGGACCAGTAGGGCGGCTATCCACAGCATGATTGTTCTCCAGGTTGGGTAAAGCTTTAAATTGCACTCAAGACCGGCATTGCAAGCGATCGGTTCTCGAATCCGTGCGGTGGATGCGCTTTGCTTATCCACCCTACCGTACATTTTTTCTTAACTTAACGGCATTAGGCGCGAACGGGATTAATTCCTCAACGGCTTGCCGGTTTTGAGTTTCGTAGGCCGGATAAGCGAAGCGCATCCGGCGGTCGTGCGGTGGATGCGCTTTGCTTATCCACCCTACCGTGTATTTTTTCTAAACTTAACGGCTATTGGGCGCGGACGAGGTTAATTCCTCAACGGCTTGCCGGTTTTCAGCATGTGTTCGAGTCTGGCCAGGGTTCCCGGTTGTTTTACCAGGGCGACAAATGCCTCGCATTCCAGCGCCAGCAGGTCGTCTTCCGATAACGGTGTCGTGATGTCGGTGTTGCCGCCGCTCAGCACCGTGGCCAGTTTATCGCCGATTTCGACGTCGTATTCGGTCGCCTTGCCCAGCAGGCGATACGCTTTGACGCCCATCGACAGCAGAATTTTGACGGTTTTGCCGGGTAACGGGAAGACCGGAGGCGAGGGCGGCGTATAATTTTCCGCCAATGAGATTGCCCTGGCCTTGGCATCGAACAGGAGGCGGTCCTTGTTCATCGTGATGCCGTCGTTCCTGCTTAAAAAGAGCAGTTCTTTCGCATCCGCCGCCGATTTCGATACCGTCGCCATGCTGATGGTCTGAAACGCTTTGACCACGGGCGGAATGGGACCTCCCGGCCGTTTCGGAAAAGCCAGCCAGCGGCGAAGATATTCCTTGCAGCCGCCCCAGCCCGGGATCAGACCGACGCCGACTTCGACCAGGCCTGTATACAGCTCGGCGTGCGCCTGGATTGCATCGCAATGCAGCAGAATTTCGCAGCCGCCTCCCAGGGCCAGTCCGGAAGGTGCGGCCACGACCGGGAAGGACGCGTATTTCAAGGCTTTGTAGGTTTGCTGACCTTCCTGGATCAACTGCTCGACGGCATGCCAGTCGCTGCGGTGGATGGCTTCCATCAACAAACCCAGGTTGGCGCCGGCCGAGAAATGTTCGGCGTCGTTATGGATGACCAGCGCTTTGTAACTCTCGGAAACTTTATCGACGCTTTGCCGGATCAGCTTCATCGACTCCATGTCGAGCGTATTCAATTTGCTGTGGAATTCCAGGCAGGCCACGCCGTCGCCGATGTCCCACAGGCTCGCAGACCGGTTTTCCAGAAGCGAGGGACCCTGCCGTTTGATGTCAGCCAAAAGGAGCCTGCCTTCGACGCTGGGTACGGAGCGGTACGCGCCGGTCAGGTCAAGATAATGCAGTTGGCCGGATTCGGCTTTATATAAGGGCTGCTTCATCGCCAACAGCGGCGGCACCGGGAGATGGTCTTCGTGAAGTGCCCCGGCAAACCAGCCGACACCGATTTGATCGATCAACTGGAACGGCCCCAGTTTCCAGTTGAAACCGTCGCGCATCGCCGCGTCGATGGCCGTGATGTCGTCGGAGATTTCCGGCACCAGGCCGGCGGCATACGCCAGCGTTTTCGCCATGACCCGCCGGGCATAAAGGGCGGCCGGATCGGGAGAGGACAACAGGGACTGAGCACCTTTTTTTTGGGCTTCCTGAAGCAGACTCAGATCGGGTTTTTCGCTGACCCGGTAATCGCCGGTCGCCAAATTAACGGCTTCCTTGACCCGTTTGCCGCCGGCTTCATTCAGACGGTAAAAGCCGCCTTTGCCTTTTCTGCCGGTGTGACCGCTTTCGATCATGTTCCGGACCACTTCGGGAAGCCGGCCGACTTGATGAAACGCGTCGGTTTTCGGAAGCGCTTGCTCCATGCTTTTCAGAATGTGCGGCACAAGATCGAGCCCGACCAGATCCAGCAGGCCGAAGATCCCGGTTTTGGGGATGCCGAAAGGCGCCGAGATGGCCGCATCCGCGACCTCAACGCTGACGTTCAGCTCGATCGCTTCGTGCAGGCCGCACAGCAGCCAGTAAATGCCGATGCGGTTGCCGATGAATCCCGGCGTGTCCTTGCAGGCGATGCAATTCTTGCCGAGACGGACGTCGGCAAACCGGGTAACGGCTGCCGTCAGCTCGGGCCGGGTTTCCGGTCCCGATACCAGTTCCAGGAGCCGCATGTAGCGGGGCGGATTGAAAAAATGGGTAATCATGAAACGCTGCCGGAAGCTGTCGGGCATGTCCTGCGTCAACAGGCTCAAGGGCAGGGTGGAAGTATTGGAGGAAATCAGACAGTCTTTGGTGCAGACCGTCTCCAGTTTACGATACAGCGATTGTTTTACCTGAGGCTGTTCGACCACGGCTTCGATGACCCAATCGACGTCCGCCAGTAAGCCCGGATCGTCTTCGATGTTGCCCGGCGTGATCAGCCGGATGTTGCCCGGATGCATCAGGGGCGGAGGGTCGGCCTTGAGCAGTTTCTCGACGGCGGTTTTGGCGATGATGCTGCGATCGCTGGCATTTTCGGGGACGATATCCAGCAAAACGACCGGAATACCGGCATTGCTGATATGAGCGGCGATGCTCGCCCCCATGACACCGGCGCCGATTACGGCGACTTTCTCGATGTTCATCAGATGGCCTCCAGAATGGTCGCAATGCCTTGGCCTCCGCCGATGCACATGGTAGCCAGAGCATAGCGTTTATGTTCCCTGTGCAGGAGGCTCGCCGCCTTGCCGGTAATGCGGGCGCCGCTTGCGCCCAGGGGATGGCCCAAAGCGATGGCGCCGCCGTCCAGGTTGAGCTTGCCCAACGGAATCGGCATGGCTTTCAGCACCGCGAGCGACTGTGCGGCGAAGGCTTCGTTCAATTCGACGATGTCGATATCGTCCAGCGCCAGTCCGGCGCGCTGCAGCGCTTTCTGCGTCGCACCGACAGGGCCTATGCCCATGATTTCCGGAGCGCAGCCCGATACCGCCGTGGCTTTGATGCGTGCCAGCTTAGGGAGATGATGCGAATCGGCGTACTCTTCGCTGCAAACCAGAACGGCGGCGGCGCCGTCGGTTAACGGCGATGAGGTGCCAGCGGTAACCGTCCCGCTTATCTGAAAAGCCGGCGTCAGCTTGGCCAGGTCGGCGGCTGTGGAATCGGGGCGCAAGCAGCCGTCCGTATCAACGGTCTCGTTTGAGGCCGTGGTAATCGGAATGATTTCATCGGAAAAGCGTCCCTGCTGTTGAGCTTCATAGGCCTTTCGCTGACTTGCCAGCGCGAAGGTCTCCTGTTCGGGACGCTCTATATGGTATTGTCTGGCCAGATTTTCCGCGGTGTCGCCCATGCCGATATAGGCTTGAGGAAAACTTTCGTAAAGCGCCGGATTGGGCATATAATTGAAGCCGCCCATGGGAATCCGCGACATGGATTCAACGCCGGCGCAAATGAAGACATGGCCGGCATTCATTTGAATGGCGCCGGCCGCAATATGAATCGCTTGCATCGATGAGCCGCACAAGCGGTTAACCGTCACGCCGGCAACGGAAATGGGCAGCCCTGCCAAAGGAACGAGCAGCCGGGCCATATTCATTCCTTGTTCGCCTTCGGGAAAGCCGCAGCCCAGGATCAGATCTTCGATGTCGATGGGATTGACCCCTGTTTTGCCGATCAGACCTTTGACAACCTGAGCGGCCAGATCGTCCGGTCTGACTTTATTCAACCGGCCTTTCGCGGCGGGCGTGAAGGGGGATCGGCAATACCCTGCGATAACTACGTTTTTCATCTGCCTTACTCCTGTCAATAGTCATATTAACGGCTACTCGCTGAAATTATTTTTATTGTTGAATTGGATATTCCTGAGCTAAAGGAGTTCCCCTGCGGCAGACCAATAATTCAGGAGGAGTCGGAAGTTATAAGCTCCGGTTCGCGAACGCATTTTGCGATAAATTCGTCATTAATGCTCCAGGTTCCGCCGATGTTTTCCATTAAAATGCCGTGCCGGCTGGAATGGACTATCCTGAGTTCTTTTTCTTGAGTTCCCAGTTTGTTCATAACCTCGGAGGCGCTTTTGACGGAGACGATCGGGTCTTCATCTCCATGTATGATCAGGACCGGAATAGCGATTTTGGGTAAAACTTCGTCCATATGCTGAATCAACAGCCTTAATTCGTACAGGGCCCTGACCGGGACATGCCGGTAATTGATGGTCGGATGTTCCGAAACGTTGGCCATGAAAGGCTTGATGCCCTCGAAAGAGGAAACCCAATCCACCAGTTTGTTGGTGCCGTGCAGTAATGGGACCAGCATGAACGAGGAGTTGATGAATTTTAAAGGAACGGCCGCCGCGCTGACGCCGATAACTTCCGGAAAGTTTTCCGAAGCCAGCTTGAGCGCCAGCGCTCCTCCGGTAGAGAATCCGGTCAAAATGATGCGGCTGCAATGCGCCTTGAGTATTCTATAGCCTTTTTTTACCGACAAGTACCAGTCTTCCCACGATTGGTCTCGCAGGGCGTAGGGTGAGGAGCCGTGGCCTTTGAGCCGGACCCCAAGTACGGTGTACCCTTGTTGGACCAGACTTTCACCGTAGCCTCTTAACTCGGCCGGACTGGCCAGAAGCCCGTGTATCAGTAAAACGCCGATTCCCCTGTCCTCCTTGGGCTGCAGGAAAAAAGGCGAAGGATTGGCGGAAGCCGTTTCATGTTCATTGATATCGGCGAATTTCGATCGCGTAAAAGTCTGAATTTCCCAGTTTAAATCGAGATGCTCGTCTTCAAGATGCCAGGCGGCCAGTTTTTGCTTGTCGAGTTTTTCATACTCGTGAAGCGCTTGAACAACGGTTGCATGGACAGGCTTGATCGGTTCGGCTTCATTGTCGTAAACGGCAATCAGGTTCTCCAGCCGGATTTCGTCAAAATCATGCTCCTGCAGCAGCTTCGGCAGAAAATAGTAGTAATCGCCTTCCTCCTTGATCAAGCCGGAGGTTTTCGCCATCGTGATAAATTGTTCGAAGCGCTTGCTGGTTCCTTCGCTTAAATCCGAGTATTCGTTGGGATTGAGCAGGCTTCGGTGCAGATTGATTTTGGCATTGTTCTGCAAATGTTTTACCGCTATATACAGGACGGTATAAAAACGCTGGCGTACGATTTGCGGCTGGCCGTTTTCTATACTGTGCATGATCAGCGTGGAAGCCAGATGGCTTAAATTGATCGTCACGTTCGTATAGATGTGCTCCATGTACTGGTTGCGCGTTTCGTTGGCGCTTTGTTTCAGATTGGCCCTCAACAGTCTCTGCTTCCAGTTTTTCGGAGCGATCTGTAAAGAAAAAACATCGTCCAGCGTTTTCAGTTCGGGCAACACTTCGGGGATGAGGTAGCGGGTCTGCCAGTTCCAGGTCTTGCTGGGGTCGATGGGCATTCCCATCCGGATATCCATGTCGGTGTTTTTAAAGATGATATTGCCTTCGACCAGAAGTTCTTCGGTCTGACGCCTGCTTAGACCGTTGGAAAACAGTTCGACCCCGGTCAGCAGCAGATTTTCCGAGGACCGGATCGGGTAAAAGGTAATATTCGAAGGGATGATCAAAGTGGGTTTCAGCGCCGAAGTCAAAATGTAATCGAGACTGTCGAGTTGCAGTTCTTCTTTCCAGCGTAACAGCTGATCGTAGTTTTTCTGGTTATAGGCTCTACGAATCACCGCCTTGAAAATTTCGATCCCCTGAGCCAGGACCGCAGCTCCGGTATGATGCTTGCGCCTTTCGCCGGCGAGCCGCGAATAGATGCTGTAATGGCCTTTGCTGTCCATGACGCGGTGATCCTTGACCATGCCGCCTTCGGGAAAGATGATGATTTTGCGTCCGCGCAACACTTGCTGGGCAAGCAAGGAAAAAAGCCGGGGATGATTGTGCGGAAATACGCCGACATTGCTTAAAAAGCTGGAAAGAACGTTGTCTTCCTTGAAGAATTCGCCCGAGGCGATGGCGCAGCAGTAGGCGCCGCTCTGTTCAAAAATTAAAAACTGAGGAATAAAAGTTTCGAAGCGGGAAAAGTGATTGAATAAAAAAATATCTCCTTGCTGCACCTGGGTGTCGGCATGAAGCTTCATTTTGACGCCCAGCAGTTTGCGTACCGAACCGAACACTTTTACCGAGCGGTTATAGAGCCCCGTGTCTATATCGTTCCAGTTTTCAGGGTAGTCGGTTCTATACTGCATAATGACTTAGGTTTATTCGGGGGCCGACAGTTCCAGAAGGTGCCTCGAATTATTGATAACGGGGGCAGGGGCGTTATTGGGGTTTTGGTCGCCCAGCTCGTAGCCGCCCTGCGTGACGGGGATGCCGCCCTCGACTACCCTGGTTTGCGGCCCGGCGGCGGAAGATTCGCCGGTGCCGTCTTCTTCCAGGGACAGCTCGTCGACGTCCTCTTCCGGAGGATCGCCGTCATAAACTAGGTATTGGCGCTGTTGCATATAGGCGTTTTTGATGAATTCGTATCGGTCGACCGCAGCTTCGTCGAGTACTTTTTCCGAAGACAGAACGTCGGAGCGGGTATCGGTGACTTCCAGAACTTTGGATCCGGCGGTGGCGGCATTGACGGCGGCTCCGCCGAATACCGAAACATAGGTCAGAGGATTCAGCAGGGCATCGCCCACCAGTCCGACGGTATCCCGAGGCGAACTGGGCCCGAAGAACGGCAGGACCAGATAAGTGCCGGACGGTACCCCCCAGAAGCCCAGAGTCTGCCCGAAATCCTCGTTGTGTTTGGGCAAGTTGATTTTCTTGGCTACGTCGAAAAAGCCGCCTACGCCGACGGTGGTATTGACCAGAAAGCGGCTCAGATCCATGCCGCCCTGCAGCAGCTTTAACTGCAACAGGTCGTTTACGGTGACGCCGATGTCGTTAATATTGCTGAAAAAATTTGTTATGCTCTCATTCACCGGCTTGGGCGTTATTTTTTGATAGCCCTGGGCTAACGGTTTGACCACGTTCTTGTCCAGTTTGTCGTTGAAAGCGTACGTGCCGCGGTTCCAGTCTTCCAGGGAGTCCGTCTCCCCGATGGCTTCCGGCGGCGTGGTACTGGCGCAGCCCATCAAGGCGGAAAGGGCAAATACATTACTCAGGAGAAGCGTTCGGATAGTGGTAGTCTGCTGAATCATATCGGGATGTCTGGAATGAAAATGGATACTGAAGAAATTCAGTTATCTTAACACCCTCCGGCTTGCATGTAACCGGTCACTTGCGTTTATTCAACCCAATCGTTTGTTAAAAATCATCGACTTTATCGATTGGAATCACTTAATTGGTACTTTATAACCGGGAAAAAGGCCAGATTGTAAGCGGGGTACTTAAAGATCGGGTCGATTTATACGGGGTTCACTTTGATTATAGAACCATTAATTTTTTATGAAGTTATTTTTAATTTTCGGTTCGTGGCCGCATTCAAAGCCGATTTCACTCAGAGAGACCGGAAATCGACCGGATTTCGGTTCGATGATTCTGCCGGAATTATGCCGTTGGGTTGGATGTGATTCCGTCCGGCCGTTATGCCGGGGAGGGATGGTGGGGCTTGACAAGGATGGAAAAAATCGAAGATGCAATCGCCGGAGAATGTCGGCACATTGCTGCAGCGCCGGGAGTTACCTATCGGAATAGTTTCATATCCCGTAAGGGTGAATGGATTTGCCTCTACATACAGACAGTGCACTTGAACCGAGCGTGCATTAGCCGTTCGGGCGGGCATAAAAAAGCCTGTGAAACAGGTTTCACAGGCTTGAGTGGAGATAGACCGTTTTAACCTAAAGCGGATGCATATTTTTTGTCCACATTGGGAATATGATTGTTCAGCCAGTTTTTGACCATCTGACCGACTTCGTCGGTCACCTCGGCTTGGCCGGCATGAAATTTCTTTTGCAGATCCGCACAGACTGTAACTAAAGCGTCATGTTCTTTTTTATGCGCATCCAGCCCGGAATAGCCGGCCGCCGCCATTTCTTTTTCCTCATGCGCAAAATGCTCTACCACATAAGCAATCAGATCATCCAACTGAGCGCCCACGGTCGATCTTTCGGCCCCGCCGGTCGCCAAGTCATACAGTTTGTTCAATTTACCGAATAGGATTTTGTGCTCTTCATCGGCAAAACCGACGTTGGTGCCGAATTGTTCTGCTGTCCAGGTAATTAAAGCCATATTGACCTCCTCGTTGTTGTTATAAAAACCGCAGGCGCATTATGGTTTATTTGAGTCGATAAAACAATATTTTTTTTATGGTTATTGCAAATGAATCCGTATTTCTGCTTATTACCTTACAGGCTTTATTTTTTCCGGAACCGATTCCGTCGTTTTTGCAGAAGGCTCTCTTCCAGCTTATGGAAATAGGCATGGATTCCGTAAAGAACCGTGGCTGCCAGCGGCAGCGCAAAATACCAGTGAGCTTTGGCGATGGCCAGGAGGCTCAGAATTTCCGCGCCGAAAAAATACGCAGGCGTGATCGTGAGTGCCGCCCAGACCCAAGCGCTCAGAAGGTTGATCAGGGCAAACCGCTTGGCCGAATATTTGGTGAGTCCGATCGATATCGGAATGACCGTCCTCAGACCGTACAGATAACGCTGTATGAAAATGATCGGCCAGCCGTACTTTTTGAGCAGCAAATGGGCGATCGCAAATTTACGCCGCTGCCTGTGCAGCTTGCGCTGAATAAAGGCTTTATTGAAGCGGCCGATATAAAAATAAATCTGGTCTCCGGTAAAACCGCCGAGCCCTGCGACAAAAATCGACAGCAGGCAATTCATGTCGCCGGTATGGGACAGCACGCCGGCCATGATCAGGCCGCTTTCACCTTCCAATATCGACCATGCGAACAGGATGACGTAACCGTATTCCTTAAGCCACTGTAAAAATAACTCGTCCATCAAATTTGGTTTTCAATGAGATACTACTCTTATTAACCGCGGTTAAATCCGTCCGCGGTATCGGGTTACGGGAGCCGATCCTATGCTGCGAGGTATCGGAGCAAACTGGATTCGAGACTATAGGATAACAGGGAGCTTAAAGCAACCCAAAGGCACTGTCTTTTAATTGGCGGATTGCTTTTTTGTTAGGGCACTTTGGGGTGGGTACGCACCGCGTACCTTTACAGGCTTTATTCGCCGGTATTCCGAATATCGTCAAGATGAATGCGATCTTCAATTCCCGATCCCCAATGCATCGCATAAACGCCTTGCTTGACCCAATGATGAAATGAAGAATAGGGCCAATCCGACACGTTGTTCACCAGTCCGTGTTTGACCGGATTGAAATGCAGATAGTCGAAGTGGTTTTGATAGTCGCGCTCGTCCCGTAGCGCATGTTCCCAGAATCGTCTTTGCCAGATGCCGCGCCGCCGGTAACGCAGTTGCGATTCGGTGACCGGTTGTTCAGACCCGCCTGAAGCAAGCCAGTTTTGGGTGAAGCGTTTTTTAATGATGCCCCAGCGTTTGGAGTAATCGCCGTCATCCTGCGGCATCGTCCAGATGGCGTGAACATGATCGGGCAACATCACCAACGCATCGACACGAAAAGGAAGATATTGACGGCAATGCCGGATTGCCTCGCGCAAACAATCCCTCGCCTGGTCGTTCGCCAGAATACCCGCCCGCCGTTCCGTTACTACGGTAAAGAAAAACGATCCACCCGGAACGTAACAGCGGCGATAATCAGCCAAGACAGGCTCCGAGAATGCAATTCATTTCAAAATCCGCCGGTAGGGTACGCATTGCGTACCTTTTCCAAGACGTTCCGTTGAGTCAGACATCAAAAAGGTACGCGGTGCGTACCCTACCGGGCTTCGCTCGGAGTGGTTGGCGTCGGTGACCGGCAATTCCCTGAATCCCAGCTTTTGATACAGATTGCGCATGCTGATCATCGAACGGTCGGTGCGCCCCAGACGGTAAGAAAATCCCTGCCGGCGCAGCTCGTCGAGCAAGGCCAGCGAAAGCCGCTCGGCGATGCCTCGGCGCCTGAAGCCGGACCTGACCGCCAGCCCGCTTACGTAAAATACCCGCCGCCCGTTCTCGCAGAGATAATCCAGCGCCGCCGTGCCGGATATGTCTTTTAACGTCTGCTGATGCCCGTTGCCTTCGCCTGCGGCCAGTTCCTTGCCCAGCACATAGCCGACGATCCGGCCGGCGTCCTGCTCTTTGGCTGCGTACAGCAGCGCGCCCTGCCGCATCAGCTCGACGCCCAGACCGAAATGGATTCGCGACGCCGAAAAATGCTCGTGCCACGGCGGCTCCCGAAACGCTTCGACGATCAGTTCGGCCAGTTGTTCGATCGCCGTGCCGGATTCGTCGGCTCGAAGGTCGGCCAGAGTCAGGCGGGTAATTTCGATGGGGTTGTTGTTTAAGGACATATTGGGTTACCTTCAGAATACAACTATTTGCCGCTGATAGTAAGGCAATGATTCCGGTTCAGAATAATATCTGGATCGGCATATCTTCCAATTTAGAACGATATGCCGTTAGCAACTGACTAACGTTACAAATTTGTTGCAAATAAGATGTAGAGTCAGGAAGATATACAGAAACTGTATAATTATTTGTTGAACTAAACCGCTGCGCGGTGCCTTGGCACAGCTCTAAATTTCCCTTTCGTAACAATAAGTCGCACACTCCTGATTGACCGCTGTTGGTCAGTCTTTAGAGGAGAAATGTGATGACTCCGTTACGTCAAAAAATGATCGATGCCATGCTGGTACGCGGCATGGCTCTGAGAACCCAGCGCAGTTATCTGATGGCTGTCGCCGAGTTGGCGAAGTATTATCATCGTTCGCCGGCTCAACTGTCGGGGGAAGAACTGCAAGGGTTCTTCCTCGCACTGGTCAAAGAACGCCACCTCTCGCCGGCCACTTGCCGCTTGTATCTGAATGCGCTCCGTTTTTTCTATCTGCACGTCCTCGGCCAGGACAGCTTTGGCGTCAAGCTGCAGGTGCCTAAACAAGAACAACGCATTCCGGAACTGCTGATGCGCAGTGAAGTCAGCCGCATCCTGGCGGCCCACGGCAACCTCAAACACCGCATGTTACTGTCGACCTGTTACGGTTGCGGACTTCGTGTCAGTGAATTGGTGT